>JAOTVB010000008.1 GCA_029863605.1 Myxococcales bacterium
CGATGTCTTTGTAGCTCTTGACTTCGCCGCCGTGCTTGTCCGCCATCACCTTCATGATCGCGGCCGTCAGCGTCGTCTTGCCGTGATCGATGTGACCGATCGTGCCTACGTTGATGTGTGGTTTGTCCCGGACAAACTTTTCTTTAGCCATCGTTCGTTTCCTACTTGGTCGTTCTTCTGAGTTGGTGGACTCACGGAGCCCAGGATGAGACTTGAACTCACGGCCTCCCCCTTACCAAGGGGGTGCTCTACCACTGAGCTACCTGGGCATAGTCTGAATCGCGTCTCTTTTCACCTGTCTTGAGTCGGAGCCCTCGAGGCTAGTCTTTGGAGCGGGCGACCGGGGTCGAACCGGCGACATTCAGCTTGGAAGGCTGACGCTCTACCAACTGAGCTACACCCGCAAAATCCTTACGTACTTTCCCTTAGGGTGGAGGGTGGTGGGTTCGAACCACCGTAGGCATAAGCCGGCAGATTTACAGTCTGCTCCCTTTGACCGCTCGGGCAACCCTCCATAGTCGTTCCGTTTTCAGTAGAGCTGGCGATGAGACTTGAACTCATAACCGCCGGTTTACAAAACCGGTGCTCTACCAGTTGAGCTACGCCAGCATGATGGTCGTTTCCGCCATCATGTCCCGCGCCGACACACAGACCCACTTTTGGGGTACCACCCACCGCCACGGGGCGGCTGTACTACGGTCGGACCCCCTGAAAGTCAAGGGAATCGGCCCTCAGGACCCCGACGGGGGCACGCAGACCTTCCGCTCGTCGTTCGGTAGGTCGACGAAGTCAACGGTGCCGCTGCCGTTGCAGTTGGCTTCGTTTGCCGGAGATCGATTGTAATTGCAGTCGGGATACTTGTTCACACAGACCCGAAAACAGTAGTTCGCGCCATCGTCGTGCGTCACGCAGGCCGAGCCCTCTGGGCAATCGACATCGCCGCTGCACCCCTCGAGGCCGCAGTAGCCCCCCGTGAAATCCGGGAGGCATTCGAGCTCGAAGCCCTCCGGCGACTCGCATTCCGCGCTGGCTGTGCATTGCGCCCCGACCCCGATCCGGTCGGCCTCGGTGCCGTCCCCACATCCGAGCACGAAGAGACTCATGCCAACCACCCAACCCACCTTGGTGCTCATCATGACTAGAAAATTACATATTAGTCGGGCGGCGGCAACTTTTGGGGGGCTCGCGCCATGATCACCTTCCGGTGGTCCGCTCGATCCGCAAACTTCCGAAGGCGCGCTCGGGCCGCCTCGAGATCGGCCTCGATCCGGCCGGTCCACTCCGAGCGGACCCCGGTGCGCTGAACCATCGCCAGCGTGAGCTCCCAATAGCGAATCGCGTGACGAATCAGGGGCTGTGCAAGCTCGGCCAGCCGAAGTCGATACTCCTGCCTGTAGATCGCAAGCTCGGCGGAGGTCATCGCTCGCCCGGCCGGGGGCACCGGCGCCGTCATGATCGCATCCCAAAAGCGGTCGTACATGGAACCGATTCGGTAGCCGGCGGCCGAGGCCCAGTACGCGTCGGTGAGTCGAATGGTGTCGAAGTAGGTCCGTTGCGCCTCGAGAAGCAAGCCAGCACGGCGCTCGAGCACTGCACGTTGCGCTTCGACTGCCGCGGGGGGAATCACGATGCTCTCCGATCTCAGTCGAACCGTCTCGGCCAGCGTATAGCTCGCGGACGCCACGAAGAATGGATCGCGGATGCGCTCCTCCTCCGAGCGTGTGCGGTGGTAGAGGAGTGCCTCGCGCGCCTCGGCAGCAGCGGCATCCAACTCTCCTCGGCCGAGCCATGCCTCTGCGCGACGGGCCATGACTTCAGACCGCTCGTCGCTCGTCAAACCGGTGTGCCCGAGAAGAAGGTCGGTCGTCTCTAACGCTTCGTCGAAACGCCGGGTTTCAACGTACAAAAAGGCGAGCTGGAAGCGGGTGTGCTTCGTGTCGCGAGAACCCGGCCGTAATCGAAGAAGGCGTTCGTATCGTTCGGTCGATTCACGCCAACGTTCCAAACGCTGCAAGCAGAGGCCAGCGTTGTAAAGCGACGCGGAGACGTAGCGACTGTCGGGAAAGATTTCAACGACTCGATCGAACGAAGTCACGGCTCGATCGCACTCGCCTGTTTTCATCTGTTGGAGCGCATCCGCGAAAGCGACACGGGCTTCGGCAGTCTGGGCCCGTGCGCGCCTCGGCACGGTCGTCTGCTGCGGACGAGACGCGCATCCCATTCCGAGAAACACGGTAAGCGCTATGACCGACAGCAATCGCATTCCTCCGCTCAGTATAGCGCGCTGGGCGGCGGCGTGGTTTGCTCCGGTTGGGCCCTAGCTACGCCGCGTCGTGGGCACCAAACGGCCGCGCGGTGATCATGAGCTCGCGCACGCGCACCCAGCGACGGAGCGCGCGCCAATGCGCGTTTGCCATGCACAGAAATCGGAGGGCGGTGTCATTGAACAGCAGCCCGGGTTGGTCGCGTATGATTTCAGCGTCGATCCACAGCGGGTCTGGTTCACCTGGGAGGGCGAGCTGGACTTGCAGCCGATCGGTTCGACGATTGCCGAGGATCGCGAGCGAATCGAGGTGCAGGCCATGCTCGCTGATACTGGTCACGAAGGCCGGCAACACTTCGTCGTCTGCTACGAGCTGGGCGTAGAGCGCCACCGGAACATACGTTTCACGGTGAGCACTGAACAACATGGTAGTGTCGAAGCTACGGGGGCGCTTCCGCAGACGCAAGAAAGTTGCGGTATCTATCGCGGGCGCGAGCGCTGTATGATTCGCGGATGGTCGGCCCGACCCTCACGATCGCCACGTATCTGCTGGGCTCCATATCGTTCGGGCTGATCCTCGCCAAACGACGCGGCGTCGATTTGAGGAGCATCGGCAGCGGCAATATTGGTGCCACCAATGTCGGTCGAGCCTTGGGCAAGCGGACTGGCCGGGTCGTCCTCGTCCTCGACATGCTCAAGGGATTCGCGCCCGTTGCGCTCGCACGATGGGTGCTCGACCTGCCGTGGCCCTGGATCACCGGCGTCGGCCTCGCCGCTGTCGTCGGGCACGTCTTTCCGATTTGGTACGGCTTTCGCGGTGGAAAAGGGGCGGCGACCTCCGGCGGCGTTTTATTGGGGGCCCTGCCCCCGATCGGAGCCCTCACGCTGCTCACCTTCATCGTCGCGAAGAAGTGGACGCGCCTGGCAAGCGTTGGCTCGCTGTCCGCTGCCACGGTGGGCGCGGTGATGACTTTGGCGATCGACGGCCGACAATGGCCGGTGCTCTTGGCGACGGGTTTGTGGTTCCTCGTGGTTCTGCGCCACTGGGAAAACATCATTCGACTGCTTCGTGGTGAGGAACGGGCCGGCTAACGCTGTTTGACTGCGGCCACCGGGGTGTGATACCAAAAATGAATGGCGATTCATTCAGCCGCCAACAAGCGAAAAAGCTCGGCTCCAGACAAGCGCGACCGCATCCTCAAGGCCGCGATCAAGGTCTTCGCCAGAAACGGCTTTTATGCGACGCGAGTGAGTGAGATCGCGAAGACGGCCGGTGTCGCCGACGGAACCATCTACCTCTACTTCAAGAACAAAGACGACGTGCTGACCTCGATCTTCGAAGACGGCATCCAGCGACTGCTCGCGATTCTTCGTGAGGTGGCCGCCTCCGATGACCCAGTCGAACAGCGGATCACGCGCATCATCGCGCTTCAGCTCGGCCTGCTCGAGGACCAACGAGACCTCGCAGAAGTCATCACGGTCAACCTGCGGCAGTCTTCGCGGCTGCTCAAGCAGTACGCCGCGCCTTTGTTCATGGAGTACATCGAAGTCCTCGCCGGGGTGGTCGACGAGGGTCAGAAGCAGGGCGTCTTTCGAAGAGACCTCAACGCACGCGTCGTCGCTCGTGCTCTGTTCGGAGCGCTCGATGGAATCTTGCTGACCTGGGCGCTCGGGGAGGCCGATCCACAGGCTTTGCGAAAAGCGGCAGGTCATTGCGCCAGCTTGTTCCTCGAAGGCCTCAGAGAGCGGTGACGCGTGGCATCGTCGCAGATGTTCAGGACACGGCGTCGACCAACTGCTGGCTGACTTCCCATAGGCGCTGCGCCGCGGCTTCGTCTTGGCACACCGGGCTCGGGGTCACTTCTTTGAACTTGTTGAAGTATCTCCCGGTCACCCCCTCGAGCTCCGAAGCCGTTGCGACGTAGACAGGCGTCTTCGCGCCAGCCGCCTCGGGCAGGATGAAGACACGCGCGACGGGTGACCGATGCAAGAAATTCAGAAATGCGTTGTTTCGCGTGATTCGGCTTCGCACGTTCCCAGGATGGACCGCGTTCGAAGTGACGCCGAGACGTCTCCAGCGTCGCGCGAGCTCGTTCGAGAAGAGCACGTTAGCGAGCTTGGAATGCGAATACGCTTTGAAGCCACGCCAGTCTTTCTCGAACATCAGGTCGTCCCAATTGATCGACTCTGGCCGGCGGTGCATCGATGACGACACGTTGACGACACGTGACGGCGCGCCCCCAGCGAGCAGATCCTCGAGCTCGGTGGTGAGAAGGAAATGCGCGAGATGATTGACCGCGAAAGTGTCCTCGTAGCCATCTTTGCTGAGAGTTCGATCCTTGTGCCAAACGCCGGCGTTGTTGATCAGGACGCTGAGCGAGGGAAACTTCTCTTTGATGTCGCGCGCGAGTCGCCGCACCTCGGCGAGCGAAGAAAAATCGGCTTGAAAGGTTTCGATCCGCGCGCCTGTCGCCGCCAAGTCCTCGGCTGCTTTTTCGAGGCGCTCCGGACTGCGAGCCGCGATCCCGACGACGTCGAAATGAGACGCCAAGCCGCGAGCGGTTTCGAGCCCGATGCCACTGCTGCCGCCGGTTACCAGCGCATATCGGTCGGCTCTTGCGTCTGTGCTCATCGCGCGCTTCTATTTCACACGTGGCGCCCGAAAGCCAGAAGTCGCTCCCTATCGTCGGCGTGATGGGCTCCGGCACATCGGCTGACGTCAGCCGTTGCGCGGAGCTCGGTCGATCACTGGCCGCAGAGCGCGTTCACTTGCTCACCGGAGGCGGGCGGGGCGTCATGGACGCGGTGAGCCGCGCGTTCCATGGCGTCGAGGGCCGCCAAGGCTTGGTGATCGGCGTTCTACCCGCAGCCGGTCCCGGCGAGGCGAATCCCCCGGCCGGCTATCCAAACCCATGGGTGGAGCTATCGATTCAGACGCACTTGCATCTCAGCGGAAACGAGGGAACGAACGTCGCGTCTCGCAATCACATCAACGTGCTGAGCTCCGATGTCATCGTCGCGTTGCCGGGAGCACTCGGCACCCGCAGCGAGGTCGAGCTGGCCCTTCGCTACAGAGTACCGATCGTCGCGTATCTGCAGGACCGCGCTGAAATTCCTCAGCTCCCCGACTCGGTCACGGTTGCTGCGCACCTCGAAGACATTATCGCCTTCGTCCGTCGCGCTCTCGGCCGCAGTCCTTGACAGTCGTACGAAACGCGCCTAGAAAGCCTGCGTTTTGCAGCCTGTTGTGAGCCTGAGGGGCTCGTCAATCTGAGGAGGAAGCGTGAAGATCCTCGTAACCATCAAGCGGGTGGCCGACCCGGATAATGCAAGCAAGCTCAAGGTGAGTGGCGACGGCACGGCTGTCACATCGGAAGGGCTCGAATGGAAGATGAACCCCTTCGACGACTGGAGCCTCGAAGCCGCACTTCGGCTGACCGAAAACGCCGCCGAGAAGAACGCACGCGTCGGCGAGGTCGTGCTGGTTTCAATCGGTCCCAACGACGAGCACACGCAGCGAATCATCCGCGAGGGGCTCGCGAAGGGGGCTGAGCGCGGCCTCCTCGTCGAAGCGGACGACGCCAACCTCGACGCTTCCGTCGTCTCGCTGATTCTGAAGGCGGTCGTCGACAAGGAAAACCCGGACCTCGTCGTCATGGGCAAGCAGGCCGCCGACGGCGATTCCAACGTGGCAGGGACCAAATTGGCAGCGCGTCTCGGCTGGCCGATCATCAACTACGCGATGAAGATCAGCACCAACGACGATGGCAAGACGCTCGAGGTGAAGCGCGAGCTCGACACAGGCGTCGCGACCGTGAAGGTCACAGGGCCGGCCGTCATCACCACCTCGGACCGAATCCTCCAGCCGGACTCCGTGAAAAACGGTGTGACTCCCGCAGACCATCAGTACGCGAAGCTCGAGGTCGGGGGCCGCTACGCTTCACTCAAGGGCATCATGCAAGCCAAGAAGAAGCCCATCGATCAGACCTCGATCGGAGATCTTGGCGTCGAGGCAAAGACGGCACTCAAGTACACGAAGTTCGAGTTACCGCCGGCGCGCTCGGGCGACACCACATTCGTCGAATCGGTCGAAGAGTTGGTCGACAAGTTACACAACACGGCCAAGGTCATCTAATGCCTCTCGAGAGACGGAAAGGAAACATCAGACATGGCTAATGTTCTCGTCGTTGCGGAGCTGCTCGAGGGCAAGACACGCAAAACCACTCTTTGTGCCGTAACCGCCGCAAAACAGATCGCCGATGGTACCGCTGGTTCGTTCGACATTCTCTCGATTGGAGAAGGTGCCGGCGCAGCCGCCGAAGAGCTTGTCGGCTACGGGGCGGGCAAAGTGCTCAAAGCCGAGATTCCCGGCGGCTACGTCTGCGAGAAGTACGGACCGACGGTTGTCGAGGTCGGCAAGGGCTACGATGTGATCGTCGCGTGCGCGAGCGCTTTCGGAAAGGATCTCCTGCCATGGGTGGCAGCCAAGCTCGATGCGGGCATGGCGTCCGAAATCGCGGCAGTCCATACCGATGGCGGAAAGCTCAGGTACACGCGGCCGATGTACGCCGGCAACGTTTCAGGCAACGTGGAAATCCTCACCGAGAAACACGTCATCACAGTTCGGCAGTCGGAGTTCGAAGCGGCCACGGCGGGTGGCGGTTCGAGCCCGGTCGAAGAGGTGGCGATCGCGACCGACCCTGCCGCTGACAAGGTCGAGTTCATCGGCGTCGAGGTCATGAAGAGCGAGCGCCCCGAGCTCACGGATGCCGACATCGTCGTATCTGGGGGAAGAGCCCTCAAGAGCGCAGAAAACTTCACCAACGTCATCGAGCCGCTGGTGGATGCTTTGGGAGCCGCCATGGGCGCCTCCCGTGCGGCTTGTGACGCGGGTTACGTATCGCCGGAGCTCCAGGTCGGTCAAACCGGTAAGGTCGTCGCGCCTAAGCTCTACGTGGCGATCGGCATCTCGGGGGCGATCCAGCACTTGGCGGGCATGAAGGGCAGCAAGACGATCGTCGCGATCAACAAGGACAAGGAAGCGCCGATTGCGCAGGTCGCGGACTACTTCCTGGTCGCTGACCTATTCGATGCGGTGCCCGCCCTCACCGAAGAGGTAAAGAAGCTCTGAGGGGTTGATCACGCTGAACAAGAGGAGCCCGGACGCGGTTGCCGCCCGGGCTTTTTTGTGGGCTCCGTAGGCCGAGTCGTGCACAATTCCCAGATGGTTTCAGGGTTGGTCGCCCTTTTGGGCGCTGGCGTCTTGGTCGGGAGCTTGTGGGTTTTCGCACGACGGCGACGAAGCGCCCGGGTGCTGAGGGCTGCTCACGCTGTCGATGGCGTCGAGAGCCGCCCCCCGCCACCGATGCCAGAGGAAGCAACCGGGGAGACGCCCATCGCCGCGAGGAGCTGCCCTGTGTGCCTGACGGAGTATTCCCCACGAAACCACTTCTGCGTGAGGGACGGCGCTGAGCTGATCGATGGACCGCCATCAGGCCCGTTTTCGCATGGGATGATTTGCCCTACCTGTCGCCGGGCCTACCCGCACGATGCTGGCTTCTGTCCCGAAGACTCGGACGAGCTGGTGCCATACGGATTGTACGGCGCTGCGAGCTCCACGCGCCCTCTCGCCAAGCTCGATTCGAGGAAAATCTGCCCAGAATGCGGCGAACGACACACCTCTGCGCACACCTTCTGCAGCCGGGATGGGACCGAGCTGGTGGTCGTCAACTGAGAACCGTGGCCAGATCGGGGGGCTGGGGGCCCAGAAACCACCCAATGATCCGAGGGGGTATGGGTCCAAGGATGCGGGGAGATGATTCGTGGACTTCTTGCTCGAGAACCGACGGGACGGCTATGATCCCGGTCCTAAAGGGGAATCTTCGATCCGAGGGGCATCGGCCGAGGCTTCGGGAGGAGACGGGGGCGACAGATGAAGATCGTTTGCGATAGTTGCGGGGCCAAATACTCCATCGCCGACGAGAAGGTGGCGGGGAAGATCTTCAAGATCCGGTGCAAAAAATGCTCATCGGTTCTCGAAGTGCGAGGCGACCAAACCGCTGCCCAGGCTCTGGAGGGCGCCAGTCATGCGCAGGAGCCAATCCCCGATGGCGGCTGGTATATCGTCGTCGAGGGGGAGCAGCGCGGGCCGTTACCTCCGATAGAGCTCAGCCAGCTGTTTGCCAAAGGCAGTGTGGCCCTCGACTCCTACGTTTGGAAAGAGGGGTTCGATGATTGGAGAGTTGCTGGCGATATACCCGAGTTGGTGCAGATCCTCGGCGGCGTGGGATCGACCCGGCCAAGCCAGACGGACGAGCTCGCGACCGACTCGACCACATCGATCGGGGGGGGCGGTGATCTCTTCGGCGACACCAATGGCCGCGAACCGACCGGTGAGATCGAAACTCACGGCAATGCGTTCACCGGATTCGACGAAAGCCCAGCGGGTGTCGACAGCCCTGCAGAAGCATCCCTTGCGGCGTCGCACGAAAGCGACCCGGGGGCCCTCGGTGGCGTGAGCGGTGGACCTGGCGGCGGAGCCATGGGGGGCGCGCCCGCTCGCATGACGGGCCAACGCAACGAAAACTCCGTGCTCTTTTCCTTGAGCAATCTTCAACAGCTCGCGACTCGCGGAGGCTCACCGGGCAACGCGTCGCCCGAGCCGGCGCCTGCACAACCCGCGGCCGGCGGTGAGGGCTCGGGATTGATCGACATTCGTGCCCTCGCGAGGTCCACGACGCCGGGAACCAAGACGGCGCCTTCGCAGGCGGTTGACGATCTTCTCGCGATTGGGGCCAGCCCGGGTGCCGGCGCGCTCGGAGGACCGCTTCTCGGACCGGCGCCGATGGAAAGCGCAGACGGCAACCGTTGGCTTTGGATCGCCGGTGCGCTCATTGCCATGATCGCGATCGTGGGCACAGGCTTCGCGGTCGGGATGGCTTTCGGCGGCTCGGAAGACGACGGGCTCGAGGTGGCCGGCCAAGCCCCGGTAGAGGCGGTTCCCGGTTCGAACGCTGCCGCCACGGCAACGCAGGCACCGACTCCGAGCTCCGACACGGCGGCCGCAATCGCGGCGCCCGAGCCCGAGGAAGCGGCTCAGTTCGAAGAACCCCCGGAGGAACCGCTCGAGGCACCCGAGCTCGAAGAACCGGCCGTGGAGAAGCCCACCACCTCGACCCGGCAGAGCGCGACCACGACGCAGAGGCGCACACGACTCAAGAAAGCGACCGCTGCCCCAACCACCACGCCCGCGCCAACCAAGAAGCGCGGCGGCAACAACCTAGACGCCCTCATGGACGAAGTCGTCGGCGGCTCATCGTCCGGCCCGAAGAAGACTGCAACGACGACCTCGAAGTCGAGCTCCCCTGACTCGAGCCTCCCCGACGCGCCCTCGCGGAACGACGTCAAGACAGCGCTTCAAGGCGTCAGCGGCGGCGTAAAGACTTGCAGACAAGATTCGGGAGGCACGGCGGCCGTCGACGTCACGTTCAGTGGCAGCACGGGTCGCGTCAGCCGAGCCAAGGTCACGAGCGGGCCATTCAAGGGAACGCCCGTCGGTCAATGCGTCGAAAGGGCGGTGAAGCGGGCAAGAGTACCGCGCTTCAAGCAGTCATCGTTCAAAGTGAAGTTCCCGTACCGCCTCTAGGCATGCGGCGCGCCGGCCCTATTTACTTCAGATTCTCTAGGAATCTCACGCCGGTCGCCACTCCGAATCCAGTGCCACCCTTCGGCAGCCGTCCGTGAGCGCTTTCGAGGAATGCGGGACCCGCGATGTCGAGATGCATCCATTTCACCTCTTCGATGAACTCTTCGAGGAATAGCGCGGCCGTGATCGAGCCACCGTAGCGCCCGCCGATGTGCTTGAGGTCGGCGATGGGGCTTTTGAGCTTTGACTTGAGGTCTTCGTCGAGGGGCATCCGCCAAAACGCTTCGCCTTCGGTGTCGGCGGCAGCAAGATAGCTCTTCGCTAGGCTGTCATCGTCGGTGTAGAGCGCAGCACGCCACGGGCCGAGTGCCACCATGCATGCACCCGTCAGCGTGGCATGATCGATCATCACGTCAGGCTTCAGCTTGCGGGCCGTCCATGTCAGCACGTCCGCGAGCACCAACCTGCCCTCCGCGTCGGTGTTGATGACCTCGACCGTCTTGCCCTGAAGAGACTTGTAGATGTCGCCGGGCCGGTAGGCCTGTGAACCGGTCATGTTCTCAGTCGATCCAACGACCGCATGGACCTCGACTGGAAGCTTGAGCCGAGCGGCGGCAAAGACGATCCCGAGCGTCGCCGCGGCTCCGGCCATATCGCACTTCATGTCGATCATGGATGCCGCGGGCTTGATGCATAGACCGCCCGCATCGAAAGTGAGGCCTTTGCCGACGAAGGCCACCTTTTTCTTGGCGCCTCGGGGCTTGTACGTGACGTGGATCACGCGCGGCTCGATCGCGCTTCCTGCATTGACGGCGAGCAGCAGGTTCATCCCTTCCTTCTTGATGCGCGATTTGTTCCAGACGCTACAGGTCAGGCCGAGCTTGCGCGATTCGGAGGAGGCGGCGCGCGCCAAAGTGATCGGGTTCAGGTCGTTTGGAGGTCGGTTGACCAAGTCGCGGGCGAAGTTGACGCTCTCCGCGAGCGAGCGCCCGGTCTTGATCGCCGCGGCGAGCCCGCGTCCCGCCTTCGGAGCCTCGAGGATGAGGGCGCTCGTCAATCCAGCGGAAGATTTCTTGTCGCTCTTGTATTCGGTGTAGCGATAGGCACCCGCGATCAACCCTTGCGACACGGCCCGAACGGACTTTACCGTGACTTTCGGCAGCTCGACTGCAGCGGTCTTCTGCGCACGGGCGGCCGAAGCGAGCGCGTGTCCCAAGCTCCACGCAACTTTCTCGGTGTCGGTTTCGTCGCCGATCCCGACGAGTAGCAGCCATCGTGCCTTGGTGCGGCCCCCGGCGGCGACTTTGAGCGTCTGGGAGGCCTTTCCTTCGAAGCGCTCATCGACGGCAAGAGGTTTGATGCTCCCCTTACCAGTGACGGCCTCGATCCGGCCAATCGCCTTGTTGAACTTCGTCTTCGCAGAAGGGACGGCCACGGCAACGATGTCCGCGATGGATTTGTCCAAGGTGGCGGCGGAAAGTGAAATCTTCATCTGTCTCCTTATGGGGTGAAGCCCCGTGGCCAAGGCGAACGTCGTTTTCGCGGGGTTGGCTGGCGGATACTGACAGGAAGATCGAGACGCAACAAACGGAAGAGGGACCTGTTCCGTCGGCGGACGCCGGCGGATGACGGCAAGACCGCCAAGGTCGCTATGGTAGGTACGCGAGATCAGGCCCTCGGACGTTGGCATCACTCGTGCACTGAAGTCCCGCACACATCCAAGAGGAGGATCCATGCTCGAAGACAACAGCCAACGTGGAGTGAAACTCGCCTACACCGTCGTGGAGCGCGAGAAGGACGGACGGAAGTTTTGGGTGCGCGTGGGCGCCGCTTTCGTCAATCGAGACGGCAGCTTGAACGTCAGGCTCGATGCAATGCCGGTCAACGGCCAGCTGCACATCCGCGACTACCAACCGCCGGAGAATCGCGACGGCGTTCAGAAGGGGCAAGCCGCATGATGCGAGCGGTCCTAGCCCTCGCGATCCTGCTGGGTATCCTGCACACGGCCCATGCCCTCGCGGCCGGCGCCGAGGCCGGTCCCCCACCCGAACAGGCCCCGGTCGCTTCCGAAAATACGCGGATCAACATCAACACGGCCGATCCCAAGGAGCTCGTGCGGCTTCCGGGGATCGGCCCCACGCGGGCCCAGGCCATCGTCACGGCACGCGAGAAACGACGCTTTCGGCGGATCGAAGACATTCTGCGGGTCCCTGGCATCGGCCGAAAGACCTTCGGCCGGATACGCAACTCGATCCGCGTGCGGTAGAGAAAGCGCTACCGAACGGCTCGTACCGGAGCAGTGCTAGGATGGGTGCATGAGCGCGCCGATCGAGGTTCGCGAAGCCGCGGAAGCCGACCGAGAGACCCTCCTGAGGTTTCACCAAAGTCTTTACCAGTCACACCGTGATGAGGTGGTCCCTGCCTACGTACTGCCGCTAATCGAGTACCGCGACTACGAGCAAGTGGTCGAGGACGACGTCAAAGCGCTTCTCTCCGATCGGAACACCCATATCCTGATCGCCGAGTCGGAGGGAGTGGCGGTCGGCTACATCACGGGCCGAGCGGTAGCCGAGCCACGCCGAGTCCTGCCACGGCGGGGTGTGGTGGAGGACTGGTACGTAGACAGGGGACACAGGGGCCAAGGGATCGGCGCGGCGCTTTTGAGGAAGATCGAAGAGCGATTTCGTTCGTTGGGGTGTGAGGTGATCGAGTCCGGGACCTGGTCCTCGAACCAAGAGGCCCGAAGAGCACATGACGCAATGGGCTTTGAAGAGATCCGAGTCGTCTACCGCAAGCGAGTGTAAACGTCCGCATGCGAGGACTATTAGTGAACAGCGGGGCGGAGGGGGAGTGTGTCTATGATCCTTGCTTCCGCTTCGAGCAGCTCGTTTAGGCGAGCTTCGACGGTCTTGGCCGGGAAGTACTCGCGGGCGAGGCGGACGAAGACCCCGTGGTGGCGGGCTTCGGAGCGGGTGATGTCGAGATAGAAGTCCTTGAGCGGCCCCGGCTCAAGGGCCTCGGCGACCAAGCCGAAACGCTCGCATCCGCGTGCTTCGACGATCCCCAGCACCAACAGCCGATCGAGGAAGTACTGTTCGGGGCCACGCTTGATCAGCCGCATGAGCGAACCGACGTAGGGGTCTTTCTCGTCCGGCCGGGTCGCAAGCCCTCGGTCCAAGATGATCGTCATCACGCGGGCGAAATGGTCGAGCTCTTCTTGCGCAAACGGAATGAGCTCTCGAACCAACACGGCACGGTCGGAATAGTGCGACACGAGCTTCAATGCAGTCGCAGAAGCCTTCCGCTCGCAAGCCGCGTGATCGAGCAGAAATGCATCGAAGTCGGCGCGCACCAGGTCGATCCAGTTTGGGTCGGTTTTTCTGCGAAGCCGCAACATATCACTCGCGAAGCGCGTCCAGGATTGGCTCGATCGCACCTCGGCGGAGCTTGAGCCCAACTCGATTCGCGATCACCACCGAGCTGATGTCTGCGATTGGTTCGAGGGTCACCAAACCATTTTGTCGCAGCGTCTCACCTGTTTCAACGAGGTCGACGATCACGTCAGCAAGGCCAGTGATCGCTGCAAGCTCAACCGAACCTTGACAAAAGATGAGCTCAACGGGAATTCCGCGAGAACGAAAGTGCTGCTCAGCGATGTGGGGGTACTTGGTGGCGACGCGCAGCGGACGCTCGCCCCGTCCGGTGATCGGCTCGTCCGGTAACCCACAGACCATCATGCGACATCGACCGATGTCGAGATCCACCGGTGCGAACACGTCATAGTCGCGCTCCATCAAGACATCGCGGCCGACGATGCCGAGATCGGCAGCCCCATATTCCACATAAGTCGGAACGTCGTCGGGTTTGAGAAGCAGGAAGCTGAGCCCGGCGGCCTTGTCTTCGCGGACTAGCTTGCGGCTTTTGGCAGTGAGCGCGCCGGTGGGAATCCCGGCTTTTGCGAAACGCGCGCTCAGCTGCTCGAGAACGCGGCCCTTGGGGACCGCGATTACGACGGAATCTCGGTTTTGTTTACGCATTGCCAGGGACTCGCTCGATGGTGGCGCCCAGGGGTGCCAGCTTCTTTTCAATTTGCTCATAGCCGCGATCGAGATGGTACACCCGCCGAACATCGGTCGTCCCATCGGCAACCAGTCCGGCGATGACCAGCGAAGCGCTCGCGCGAAGGTCAGTCGCCATGACTTCGGCGCCCTCGAGCCGCTTGACTCCGTGGACGGTCGCGGTGCGCCCATTGACCTGAATGTCGGCGCCCATTCGGTTCAGCTCGGAGACGTGCATGAACCGGTTCTCGAACACCGTTTCGGTGATGCGACTGGTACCATCGGCCAAGGCCATGAGAACCATGAACTGCGCCTGCATGTCAGTCGGGAAACCTGGGTGCGGCTGAGTGATGACGTCCGCAGGGTAGACCGGACGCGCGCCAACGACTCGAATTCCACTTCCCTCGCGCTCGACCGTGGTGCCAACCTCGCGGAGCTTGGCTATCAGAGCCTCGAGGGGCTCGAACCCGATGCCCTCGAGGAGCAGGTTTCCCGCGGTTGCGGCAGCGGCCACCATGAAGGTTCCCGCTTCGATTCGATCGGGAATGATGGCGTGGTCGATCGGATGAAGCGTCTCGACGCCTTCGATCACAATCACCGACGTGCCCGCACCTTCGATGCGCGCCCCCATCTTGTTCAGTACATGGGCGAGCTCCTGGACCTCGGGCTCGCGCGCGACGTTGGTGATCGTCGTACGCCCATTAGCCAGAACGGCCGCACACATCAGGTTTTCTGTACCGGTATGAGTCGGGAAATCGAGCGCGATGTCGGAGCCGCGAAGCCGCCCTCCGGGGACTGTAACCTCGACGTAACCGTGCTTCAGTTCGATCTCCGCTCCCATCGCGGCGAGACCTTTGAGGTGCTGATCGATTGGACGAGCGCCGATCGCGCAGCCACCGGGAAGCGAAACGATCGCCCGTCCGCAGCGGGCAACCAACGGTCCCAGCACGAGCACCGACGCCCGCATCTCTTTTACCAAATCGTACGGCGCGGTGGGATCGAGCGGCCCCGAGAGATTCACCTCGACCCTGCCTTCTTTGTAGATCGGATTCGCGCCCAGGCGCTCGAGCAGTTTCGTCATCGTGTGCACGTCACGAAGGTTCGGAACGTTGCGGAACACGTGCTCGCCGTCGGCCAGCAGAGCTGCGGTCAGGATCGGCAGCGCGGCATTCTTTGCGCCGCTGATCTGCACGTTTCCAGCGAGAGTCGCCCCGCCCACGATTCGGATGTTGTCCACGCCGCCCCTGTTACCCCGCGCCCGCCCTGCGAGCAAGTTCGATCAATGAAACGACGCTCAGGCCAAGAGCATTCCCAAGACGAACGCAGCGAACCCGACCAAGGCGCCTGAAAGTGGTGCCCGAGCGGTTGCCCATCGGAGGCGTCCGGTCGCGTCGAAACCCCGCGACGCGGTGAGCACGAGGCCACCGATCCACGCAGCGAAGCCGACGAGCAGAACGGTTCCCCAGAATGGATCGGGCGAAGCGTCCTTGGCAAAGAGCGCCCGATGCTCAGCGGCAAGCTGCTCCACGTCAGCTCCAACGTCGAACCCCGTGCCCTGGTGGGCGGCCATGAGACGAGCGATCTCGTCCTGTGCTTCCTCGCGCGCGGGATTCGTCGTGCTGTAGAGAAAACGTGTCGCGGCCGAGCTGCCGGCGATCGACCGCCAAGCCAGAAGCGCATCATCGATCCGCCCCTGACCCTCGAGAGCCGTAGCTAAGTCTCGAAGGGCAGCGGCAGCGCGCGCTGGGTATGGGTTTAGGGGGAACGACCAACGTACAGCGCGCCGGTAATGCTCGATCGCCCGCGTCACCTCACCGCTTTGATCGTAGGCGTCGGCGGTCATTAGCTCCGACCGCGATTCGGAAACCGTTCGCGCGGCCACCAGCACTAAGAGAATCAGGGCAACCAGCGTGCCGAACAGCCAAGGGTGCTTTCGAAGCCTCGTCACAAAAAGTCTCTTCGGCGAAAGACTAGCGCTGCGATGAAAAGCGTGACCATTGCGTAGAGGACCGCGTATCCCATCGAAGTCGCCACGTAGGCGAGCGGTGTGCCGTACTCGGTGCCGTAGGTCACCAGCGTGGTGCGCCCGGGAACGAATAGATTGAAGTTTGGTACGACTTCCGCCAGCCAACTGAGAACAGTCTTGACACCGGGACTCAACACGCGGGTCTTCATGGCGACCATGTCATGCGCCGCGCGGCCAACCAACCAGACGCCGAAAGTGAATGCTCCGGTCAAGAAGGGTGTCGAAAACGACGAAAAGAGGAGCGCCACGGCCGTGAGGATCGTCACTTCTCCGAAGTTCAGAACCAGCGAAGCCAGCAGTCGAAACAACTCGACGTCCACGGTCGAGCAGATCCAAGCACACGCAGCAAGAGCGACCACCGACCAAATCGGCACTACGGTCGTTCGGTCCGTCGCAACGAGTAGCGCAACACCCAAAATCAGCAGAAGGGCAGCCGGCACCGTCACGACGAGCACGGTGGACGCCCCTGCTTGGATCGCGGTGACCAACAATTGGAGCGCTCCCATGATGGCGATGAACACCGCGCATGTCATGACGATCCCAAAGTACTTTCCCAACAGAAACTCGTAGCGGGCGATCGGCTTTGGAAGGATGACGTAGAGTGTTTTCCGCTCGATCTCCTTGTAGAGAAGTGACGATCCGAGAAAGATCGCAACCACCACGGAAAACAGTGAGATCGATGCTAGTCCAAGATCAGTAACTACCCGCATCTGCTGGTCTAGAGAAAGCTCTGCTAGAGCAAGTGTCAGTGCGAGGAGACCAGCCGCGAGGAGGATCACGCCGAAGAGGATTCGGTCTCTTACGGCTTCGCGATAGGTGTTGAGGGCAATTGCGTAAATTCGTGGGATGCTCATTTTGTCGGGCTTCCGTCGGCACTGCTCACCGGAGGCGGTGAGCTCGACCAATAGGCTCGTCCCGTAGCGAAATGGCTCAGGACGTTGATCGCCATCAGCAACATCATTGCGGACAGTAAGGTACAACCGACTTCGAGCCACCGTGAACTTTCGGGCCCTTCCGCAAAGCCCCACGCCCGGACCGAGGCAGCGATCCCCTGCGACAAGTAGAGCCCTAGGGCGCCAAGCCCCACGACGTAAAGGCCGAGAGCAACCGGCGTGGAGAGAACACCGCGCAAGATCTCATAGTGGCTGAGCGCCACTGGGCCGGCCGAGATGAACATGAACCATTCGAGACCGAGATGGCCGAGCACGAGACCCCACGCCAGGGCGCCGGCCCATCGCTGAAGCCCTCTACATCCTTCCGACCGGTACGGCCCCGGCCCGTCGGGCGCCTCCCGACGGAGCGTGGCCCAGCCCCGGGCGTAGGCCAACACAAAGGCGATGACCACGGCCGTGCAGGCGGCTTGGGAAAGCCAGCTCACAGGCGATGCTGCGGCGAATGCGCGTGCCCCCTCGAGTGCGGGCCAGAGGTGTGCAAGCTCGTACGCGAAAAGCGCCGTGATCGGCCACACGGTCAATGCGAGATGAGTTCGATGCCGAGGCACGGGTACTACCTACCGTTGCGATCTTCGCGTGGTCAATCTACTTCCTGAGCTCGGTCACGCCGCTGCCACCATTTGGATGCCGCCTGAGGCCGAGAAGAGTGAGTGGCTCCTCCGACAGGGTGAGGCGAATCTGCTGGCCGATGGAAACCGAATGCACCTTCTGGGTCCCATCCAGAAAGATCTGCCCTCTGGTCATCCGACTGGTAATTCGGAGATCGTCGCCCGGACCCACTAGTCCTTTGACAAGAAGATACTTGTTGGCGGTGCCGCGATACGGCTCGCGGACCACAAACTGAATCTTTTGCGACCCGATCGGAAGCACTTTTCCACCGGCCGATCGAATGGCGGCCGTCGAGCCAGCTGCTGGGCTTACCCAAACGCCGCTCGACATCTGCCGCTCCTTCTCGCCGCCATGCTCGAGCACGTATCGTGAAGTCGCAGCGGGGCTCTGGTGACAATAGAGCGCGTCGTTGAGAACGCGCGTCGAAACTACCTGCTCTCCCATCTCTACCCGCATCCGGCAGAGGCGATGTGTCTTCAAACGCCCCGCCAAGGCCGCCGCAAGCACCTCGCCGACGTCATGGCCGTCGCCGGCGCAGAAGTACCCTACGCTGGTATCTGGCGCGCTGTTGATCGCAAGCATCGGTGTCCCGGCTCCGGCGAGGTGAGACGCCCAGAGCAGTGTCCCATCTCCCCCGAGGGTGACGATCAGATCCCACGGCTCTTCGGGCATCGGCTCTGGGCGGTATCGAAGGACTGCACGCGCACCGAGCTCGCGCAGTGCTTTCTTGGCGCGCCGGAGTGTCTCCTGATGAATCTGGTGCTCTTCGAGAAGACCTTCCACGGAGACATCGCGGTTGTCGATGAGCTCCTGGAGCCGCTCTTGGTCGCGTCCGGCGTACCTCTGGTACGTGCTTTTCTTGTATACGACGAGGACTCGTGGGCGCATTCGTTGCTTTCAGCCGCGTCCGCGGGTGCTGGCGCCTAGCTCGAGGGAATCTTCTTGGCGTCCGCCAGGAACCGCTCGAGCCCAATATCCGTGAGTGGATGTCTTACCAGCTGGTGGATCACTTTGTGCGGAACCGTCGCGACGTCGGCGCCGATGAGCGAAGCTTGAACGACATGTACGGGGTGACGGATGCTCGCCACTAAGACTCGTGTTTCGAGCCCATAGTTTCGATAGATGGTGACGAGCTGCTCGACCAGCTCCATCCCGTTCCCACTGATGTCGTCGATCCGACCGATGAAGGGGCTGATGTACGTCGCGCCAGCCTTGGCGGCCAACAGCCCTTGGGTCGGACTGAAGCAAAGTGTGACGTTCGTGCGGATGCCTTCGTCGGTGAGAGTACGCACCGCTTTGAGGCCCTCGGCGATCAGGGGAACCTTGACCACGATGTTCTCGTGCATCTTCGCGAGCTCTCGCGCTTCGCCGAGGATTCCATCATAGTCGGTCGAGACCACTTCCGCGCTTATCGGACCATCGACTACCTCGCAGATATCGACGAGGACGTCCTTGAAAGGCCGCCCCGTCTTCGCCACGAGCGATGGATTCGTCGTCACCCCATCGACGACCCCCATGGCCGCGGCATCACGAATCTCCTCGATGTCTGCGGAGTCGATGAAAATCTGCATGACTCCAAGTAAAGGGCGGTGGGGCGGCGGGGTCAAGCAGAGTGTCGGCTGGCGGACAAAGCGCCCGATCACTCGACGGTTTCGACCTCGAACTCGATCTCTGCCGGCCCCTTCGGCCGCGCGTCGGGCGGCCGAGTCCGATTACAGACCACGAGGGTCGCGACGACCGCCGCGATGAGCCATAATATGATGCCCGAAGGGGTCCACTTGGTGTGCACGCGCATGATTCAGCTCGCTCCGAACCTCTTGAATCTGGATTGAAGATCGGGCAACCGAGAGCGTCCAACGGACATGCCTAGATTTCTGCTGGTTTTCGTCCTTTTCACGGCGTGGAACGCCACAGCGCTCGCCGAGACCCGAACTGAACGAGTCGACGCTTCGCGGGCCCGACTAGGCACGTTCAGCGAGCGCGAAAGAGAGTTGCTTGCCCCCTACCTCGACAGGGGCCCTGTGGTTCTCACTGAGTTTCAAAACCGTCAGACCGACCTACCGGCGGTCATCTACGCCGCGCGCGTCGAGGCGCCAGCTCGGACGGTCGCCGGCGTTATCGCGCACCCGCAAGAGTACCCGAGCTTCATGCAGGCGTTGGAATCAGTGAACGTCAAGTCGGTACGCGGTCAGATGATGGCGTTCGATTGGACCTGGGGGGTGACCTTGTTCTCACTGACAGGTCACAACGTGTTGACGGCCTTCCCGGCTGACCCAGAGCGAGGATACCGTTACGACATCCGAACCACCGGCGGCGAGCTAGGCATTGGTCGGGTGGTTTGGCGCATCTATCCAGATGGCCCTGAGCGATCATTGGTTGTGTTTTCCTCGCGCCTCGACATGCGCAATGCGAACTACATCACCCGTCAGTTAGCATCGGAAGGCAATGCGGTGAATCGAACGATCAACGTCGCAGTCGCAGCGGTAACCCTGCTCGAAGTCAAGGCCGAGGCCGAACGACGCGCCGGAGGAAGCAGCACGAAAAAGGCAAAAAGGAAGACGCTCACGCGACCCGACGTCAACATGCAGGCCCTATCCGGAATGCTTCGTAGAGGCGACCTGGTGTTGATGGACCTCGACGGCGACACCCTCCAGCAAGTCGCCGTCGTGGGGCGGGCAGGTGCGAGTATCAGTCGCGTTCGGCGGGTGATGCTCGATCCAGAAGAGTTTGGCCAGTCGATACTCCACGGAAGCTGCGCCGAGGTCGTCGAGCGCAGCGATAAGGGGCTCCGATTCGAGTGGGAGATTCCAATGCCGTTACTTCACGTCGGCGGCGAAATGATCCTGCGGCCAAGTCCGACCATCATCGCAGTCGACGGTATCTCAGGCACTCTGTCGAAGGGCCGCTGGCGCTTCGACACTCACCGTTACCCAGGCGGCGAGGCAGGCGTCATCGGTTGGGCGACCTTCGACCCGGCGGATTCGCCAAAGCTCATTCGAAAGCTGATCGCCGGCAATACTCAGTTCTCACACGGATTCGTTGCGGCAACGCAGCTGGCGGTGATGCGGTCTTTGAGATCGCGGGTACACCGACTGCGACGCTAACCGCCGCTCCCGCCGGCCATACCTCCGGCGCCACCGCCCGAGCCACTGCCCCCATCAGTCGCCGCGGAACCACCGACGCCGCCGGTGCCATTGACGCCTCCGGTTCCACCGTCGGCGCCGGCGTCGGATAACAGCGAGCGATCGAACTCGACGGCCAGCTGACAGCCCGCCAACGCAACGCAGACGACAAGGCCAAACGAACGCAAGCTCCGTCGGAGTGACAGCTCAGAACCGCAACGTCGCCGACGCACCCGGACCTCGTGTTTCGAAGCGCAGGCGTGCGGTCGCTCGTTCTCGTCGCTTCTTCTTATTCTTGGTCGTGAGAAACACCGTCAGTGCGGTGACTGCAGAAAGTGCGGCGATGCCGAAGGACACGTCTGCGAACAATGCCAGCCTCTCGCCTTTGTCGGCGATCTCGAGCGTCGGGTCGTTACGGTAATCCTGTTCTTGCTTGAAGGCGGTAAACCCGAGCACGGTTCCCGTCAAAAGAGCTGCCGCAGCTACACCGGACAGTGCCCACACGGCTCGTCTCGCCGTGCGCTCTTCTCGTGCGAAGTCATCCTCTGCTTTGGCCTCTTCCACCACCTCGCTCTCCGGAGCCGCGTTGAAGTCGAGCTCTTTTCGTTCGCCGAAGCCGAGTTGAACGCTCTTTTCGCCGACCCGCTGCCCATCCCCAACGACGATTAGCGTGTGCATGCCCGGTTCGAGCTCGATCTCAGCCGGAGTCTTTTCGTCGATGGGCTTGCCGTCGACGAGGATCGCCTGGCCCGCTTCGTCGGCGCGTATGACGACCGTCGCTGGAGTCTCGAGGAGGGTAGCGATCCGTGCCTCTACCGCAAGCTTGTCCGGCGCGTCGGGACGTTCCCTGAGGTACCGTTCGAGGATGGCGACGGTGCCCGGTTCGTCCCCACGGCGTTGGCGGATGTCGGCGATGGCGATCAGAAGCGTCGGGTTGGGGCTCAACGCATGGGAGCGCGTCCAAGCGCGCTCGGCGCCCTCATAGCGTTCTGCGCCGAACAAGCGTACGCCAAGCTCGTAAGCGTCTTGCGGCGTCATCGTCGGGCTTTCGAGGAGGATGGTCAGTTCCTCGTCTGATGGGAGTGCGTTGGTTTCAGCGGGTGCCGGCGGTTGTGCGTGCGCCCCTCCAGCAAGACAAAGCATCGACAGAGCCAGCCCGATCGGCTTCATATGGCGGATCCGCCTCCGCCGCCCGTGCCGCCAACTCCGGCGGTGCCGCCCGCACCGCTCATGCCGCCTCCGCCGCCAGCTCCGCCGGTGCCCCCGACACCGCCTGCACCGCCGGTGCCCCCGATACCGCTCGTACCGCCGGCGCCGCCCATCCCACCTGGGCCCTGTCGGAGCTCGTCGCAGACCGGCTGGGTCTCGCACGTGCCTTGGGTGAACTGGCTCCCAACATGGCAGCAGATCAACTCACCGTCGCACTCGTCGGTTTGAAAGCAGGTAGTGCCGATGCCCCCCACGCAGCCGACAAGCGACGAGCCCGCGAACGACAAGCCGACGAACAGCAAGAGACAAATCCAGGGAAAACCAAGGCGAGATGAAACAATGTGGCGCATGAGCGCGGCGAGCATAGCTCAGAGGTGTTCGGAGGGCCATGGTTCCGGCTCGATCGAAAGGCCGCCCCCGCTACACTCCGGCCCGCATGTCGGAAGGCGGAAATCAGGATCAGCAGTCCCGCGCAGGTCGATGCGCGATCATCGGGCGTCCGAACGTCGGAAAGTCCACTCTTTTGAACGCACTCCTCGGTCAGAAGTTGGTGATCACGACGCCGCGACCGGGCACAACCCGCTCATGCGTGCTGGGCGTGTATGCGTCCGACAATCCGCCCACCCAGATCGCCTTCGTCGACACTCCGGGGTTGGAACGACCGAGGGGCGCACTTGGTCGAGTGCTCAGCGACAGCGCTAAACGGGGCTTGACCGACTCGGATGTGACGGTGCTCGTGACGGAGGCCCCGAAGGCGACGGGCACCGCCGAGGTCAACGACCAGGACCGCACCGTGTTGCAGACGCTCGAGGCCTTCGAGATACCGGTGATCCTCGCGATCAACAAAGTCGACCTGCTGAAAGACAAAGACAAGTTGCTGCCCTTCATCGACGCCTATCGAAAAGCTCGGGCGTTCGAGGCGGTGATTCCAATTTCGG
The DNA here is from genome assembly GCA_029863605.1 of Myxococcales bacterium. GTDB lineage: Bacteria > Myxococcota_A > Polyangia > Polyangiales > Houyiibacteriaceae > SG8-38. The sequence goes on from JAOTVB010000008.1 coordinate 22,824, forward strand.
CGACACGTGGAATCAATCTCGATGCGCTGGTGAGCGAAATCCGGAACAACCTTCCCGAGGGACTGCTCTATGACGCCGACTTTCTGACGGACCGTCCGGAGCGGTTCTTCGTCAGCGAGCTCATTCGGGAGGCCGCCATGCTCAACACGAGGCAGGAAGTTCCCCACGGAATCGCGTGCGAGCTGGAGAGCTATCAGGAGGAGCCGGAGATCGTGCGAATCGAAGGCACGCTCATCGTCGAGAAGGCGAGCCACAAGGCGATCGTCATCGGAAACCAGGGGGAGACGATCAAGCGGATCAGCACCGAAGCTAGGGAACGGATCGAAGCGCTTCTAGGTCGCAAGGTGTACCTTCGACTATGGGTAAAGGCCGTCCCGGGGTGGACCCGCGATCCGGTCAAAGCGCGTGAGCTCGCTATCAAGGAGGGCGACGCGTGACCGACCGTCGAAATCAAGCGCGTCGACCGGCTGGTTCGGTCCGTGGCAAGCCTCTGGTGGCCATCGTGGGACGACCCAACGTCGGCAAGAGCACGCTCTTCAACCGTCTCGCGGGCCAACGCATCGCGATTGTCGAGGACATTCCCGGTGTGACGAGAGACCGCCACTATGCCGACGCCTTCGTGCTCGGGCGAGAGTTCGTATTGATCGATACGGGCGGGTTTGATCCCGATAGCGACGACCCAATGAAGGTCGGGATCACGTCCCAAGTTCGTTTGGCCCTAGAGGAATGTGACCTGGTGATTTGCGTCGTGGACGCGACTGCCGAACCGTTGGCGGCGGATCGAGAGGCGGTCGCGCTGCTCCGAGGGGCGGGGAAGCCCGTGATCTTCGTCGCCAACAAGGCCGACTCCGAGCAAAAGTCGCATGCGTCCGTCTCGTACTACGAGCTGGGACTGAGCGCGATCATGCCAATCTCGGCGTTGCACGGACGAGGTATCGGAGACCTCGAAGATGCAATCGCCGATCAGCTTCCCGAAGCACTCGAAGAGTCGGGCCCAGATCTCGACGTCCCACGCGTGGCGATCATCGGTCGGCCGAACGCGGGCAAGTCATCTCTGGTCAATCAACTCTGCGGAGAGGAACGTCAACTCGTCGACAATCGCCCCGGAACCACGGTGGACAGTATTGACACGCTCATCGAACGCGACGGCCAGCGGTTGATCTTGATCGACACCGCCGGCATCCGCCGCAAGCGCAGTGTGCAAAAGCGAGGAGTCGAGGCTTTGAGCGTCTTGCAGGCGATTCGATCGATCGAGCGGAGTGACGTCGTGGTGTTGATGATCGATGCACAAGCTGGTGTCGGCGAGCAAGACGCCAAGATCGCAGGCCTGGCGAACGATCGAGGGCGAGCTTTGATCCTCGCGTTGAACAAGGTCGACCTCCTTTCGCGAGAGGCGCAGAGGAAGGTCATCGACCGCACACGCGAGATCCTGGCTTTCGTCCCGTGGGCACCGCTCGTGACTGTGAGCGCCCTTAAGGGGACCGGTGTGAGCGCACTACTCGGCCGAATCGAGGACGCCGTCACGGAGCACCGCAAACGAGTCACCACTGCGGAGCTCAATCGCTTTTTCGAGCAGGTGCTCGAGCGTCACCCGCCACCGACGATGCACCATCGGGCGGTTCGACTCTACTACATCACCCAGGTGGCCGCGGCCCCCCCGACATTCGTCATCATGACCAACGAGCCCAAGGACGTGCACTTCAGCTACCAGCGTTATGTAGTCAACCAGATCCGGAAACGTTTTGGCTTTCGAGGAACCCCGATCCGCGTTCGTTATCGCGGAAAGAAGAAACGCACGAAATGACTAAACACGGAGCGTACGTAGCGAACGACGGTCCAGACGCGCTGAAGGGTTGCCGAGCTGACCACACGCGGCCATCACGCTGCGGCCCTTGGTCACGCGTTGACGAACCGGCAGCCCCTCTTCGCGTAGCCAACCGATGAACTGCTCCACTTCATGCTCACTGGGCGCCCTCGCAATGGGGATCGAACCCGGATTGTAGCCAATGACATTCACCAATACGCGACCGAGCGGTTCACAGAAGTCGGCGATCGCACGCGCATCGGTGCGGGCATCGTTCAGTCCGGGCAGGAGGCAGTAGTTGACCCCCAACGCGAAGTTCCTCCGGGGCCGATAAGAGGCCAATGTGCGTTGGAGCGTTGGCAGATCAGTGCGTCTGTTGATCGGCATCAGCTCACTGCGAAGCGAATCCACCGCTGAGTTGAGGCTGATTGAGAGGTTGAGCCTCTTCATTCCTTCTTGGTGAAGGCGCTCGATCCCTGGCACGTGCCCGACCGTGCAAATCGTGATGCGTTCTTGCGCGATCGCGAGTCCACCAGGGTCGTTGAGCACACGGAGTGCTCGAAAAACGTTGTCCGCGTTGTCGAATGCCTCGCCCATTCCCATGAAAACGATGTTGCGAATCGGCCATCCGAGACGGTGCTTGGCTGCCAGCAGCTGCCCGATGATCTCGGAGGTGCTGAGGTGGCGTAGCAAACCCATGCGACCGGTCTCGCAAAAACCGCAGCCCATCTTGCAGCCGACCTGACTCGAAACGCAGAGGGTGTAGCGCCCGCGACCCATCGGAATGCATACCGACTCGGCTTCGAGGCCGTCGTGCAACCGAAGGCTGACCTTCGAGGTGGTGCCTTGAGGTCCCTCGTCGGTTTCGAGCGCAACGACTTCGGGAAGCTCGAACGAAAACTCCGACCGCCAGGCTTCACACGCAGCGGCACCCAACCCCAAAGACTCTGGCTCGAAACGCCCCTCGAGCATGACCATTCGGTGAACGCGGCGAGCAAACCCATGGCCACGTGCCAGACTTCGACGGGCATGCTCCATCAACTCGTCGTTGGTGAGGCCGTGTATCGCGCGCTTGGACATCGGAGTCGCTCAGTCTGGCACGAGTAAGAAGTGGGCGGAAGCCACAGCGACTGGTCGCGCTGGATCCCTCTGCCATGCAAACACCCGCACGTTGGCCACGCGGCGGCCGTGCCTCGTGAACTCGGCGCGCGCAAGGACATCCTCAGGATCGGCTCCGCGCAGGTACTCTACCGTAATGTTGATCGTCTTAGGCACGGCGTTCGTCTCCCCGTGCCACAACAGCTTGAAGATCGCGGTAGACTCCAGGAGTGCGCCCAACGTGCCGCCGTGAAGCTTTTGTGCCAAGGCGTTACCGATCAAGTGTTCTGAGTAACGCATGGTCCCGAGGACGTCGTCATCGACGATCTTCGCGGTGATGCCCATGAAGCGCGCGTACGGAATCGCTTTCTGTAACGCGGTGCAGTCTCCGGTGGAGCGCAGCTCGTCAACCGCGTCACGCATCTTCGTCATGACTCTCCCTTGTCGGGGTCGCGGAACACGACGAACGTACCCGAAGCGGAAGCGATCGGGCTCACTTGGTCGCCGTGATGGGCGATCGCCCGAACGAACGCTACATGTCGCGTGATCTTGTAACAGTGGGCGTCGCAAATCACCTCCTGCTCGGGAAGCGCAGGCCGCACGTAGTCGATTCGGAGGTCGAGAGTCGCGATCCGCCGAGGGGCCGTCAACGACAGGATCACCGCTCCGCCACAGGTCGCATCGATCAGGCTCGTGATGCAGCCGCCATGAAGCACCCCCGTCTCCGGATTGCCGACTAAGTCGTCCCGGTAGGGTAGAGATAGCGACAAGTGCTCCGGTCGGTAGTCCACCACGCGCAAGTCGAGCGCGCGGTTGTGCGGGACGGCGCCCACGTAGCGCCCCTCCAAGCGTCGTTTGATTTCATCCTTCTGGGGAAGAAACGAGTCCGACATCGAGCAAGCTGTAGCAGCCGACAGCCGATTTGCTCAAGCTGTAGTTTTCAGATGCGGGGCGGTGGTGGCGGGGTCGCCTGTTCCACCAGCCATTTGTCCGAGGAGACGAACTCCACCCCGTGATGGAGCCCCGCCGCCAAAAGATCAGGATGGTCGGTCAGCACGCGGTTGACCCCTGCGGCCTTGGCCAGCGCGACGAGCGCCTGGTTCCAATCCTCGATGAAGAACTCGTCCGTTTCGACGAGATCCACCAAACCTCGAATCGTGGTCATCTGTTGCGCAACCGCATCGTCTTTGAAGTCGGGAAGCGCACGGAGCATCGATTCGACTCGTTCCAAGACCCATTTGGAGGCCTTGGTGCGGGCGGGCCCTCCGAGCGCGCGACGAACGACATGCTCGGGCGCAGAGCCGAGAGAGACCGAAGCGTTGACGTAGATGTCAGGGGCCAGAACGACGTCCATGAGATGATTCTAACACGTCGATGCGGCCCTTGACATCGAATGGCGCGGCGGTACTGCTCGACTATGAGGGCGGTATGGATTCCGAGGTACGGGAGGCCCGACGTGTTGGAGGTGCGCGAGGCACCAGATCCTACCCCTGCGCGGGGGGAGGTGAGGATCCGCGTCCGAGGGTCCGGGATCAATTTCGCGGAGATCATGGCGAGGCAGGGGCTGTACAAAGACGCGCCGAAACCCCCGATGGTCGTCGGCTACGAGATCTCAGGCGTGATCGACGCCGTCGGCCCAGGGGTGAGTGAACGAACCGAGGGAGAGCGCGTGCTGGCGGTGACGCGGTTCGGCGGATACTCGGACACGGTTTGCGTCCCAGCGATTCAAGCGTTTCCCATGCCCGAGAAAATGACATTCGAGGAAGGCGCGGCACTTCCCGTCAGCTACCTCACGGCGTATCACATCCTTTTTCGGGTGTTTCGTCTGAGGGACGGAGACCACGTGTTGATTCATCAGGCGGCCGGAGGGGTCGGCACCGCGGCGAGCCAGCTTTGCGCGTCCGTCAAAGGCGTCGTGAGCTATGGAACGGCATCGGCGCGCAAACACGACCACGTGCGTGAAAACGGATGCAAACACCCGATCGATTACCACTCGGTCGACTACGAAAACGTCATTCGTGAACTCACGAATGGTCGCGGCGTCGACGTGGTTTTGGATCCTCTCGGGGGCGCGGATTGGAAGAAGGGGTACTCGCTGCTACGCCCGGCTGGAATGCTGATCATGTTCGGCTGGGCCAATATGGTCAGAGACGGAAAACGCAAGATCACTCGCGTGCTCGGCCAAGTGGCGCGCATGCCATGGTGGGCCCCTTTGAAACTGATGAACGAGAACAAGGGAATCGCGGGGGTGAACATGGGGCAGTTGTGGGGCAACGTCGAGATGCTCACCGAAGAACTTGTTGCGCTTCTGCACCTTTACGAGCAGGGGTCTATCACGCCTCGCGTCGATCGAACCTTCACCTTCGAGCAAGCCGGCGACGCACATGCCTACATCGAAGCGGGCAAGAACGTCGGCAAGGTCTTGCTCACGCCATAGCCATGCCGGTCCGCGTTTGCTTCGTTTGTCTCGGAAACATTTGCCGCTCTCCAACGGCGGAGGCCACGATGCGTCAGCTAGTCGCAACCGCGAGGTTGTCCCATACGATCGAGATCGAAAGCGCCGGGATTGGTGATTGGCATGTCGGCGAGCCACCAGACCGGCGCGCAAGAGGGGCCGGAAAGCGCAGAGGCCTCGAGATCGACGGCCGCGCCCGTCGTTTCACTTCGAAAGACTTCCTACGCTTCGAATATGTCGTCGCCATGGATCGGCAAAACCGAAAGGACCTGTTGCGCCTCGCGCCTGACGACACTGGTCAACGAAAGGTCTTTCTCATTCGAGACTTCGACCCCGACGGACCACGCAACGCAGACGTGCCTGACCCATACTACGGGCAGGGAGACGGCTTCGAGACGGTGCTCGACATCTGTGACGCCGCGTGTCGAGGCTTGCTCGACCACATCCGGAAACACCACGGTCTATGATCCCCAACTTACGTGCGGCCCTTGAGCGACGCCTCGGCACGACGGTCCAGGCAGCACGGGCGCTGAGTGGCGGCGACATCAACGACGCGTTCGAAGTCTCATTGGAGAGCGGCGAGCGAATCTTCGTGAAGACGCATCCGAACCCTCCGCGTGGCATGTTCGAAGCGGAGGCGTGCGGGCTTCGCTGGTTGGACGAAGCCGGGGCCGTTCGGGTGCCTCAGGTGCTCGCGCTCTCCGACGAGGGTCCTGCCTATCTCGCTCTCGAGCTGCTCACTCCGGGCAAGCGAGTAGATGGCTTCGACGAGGAGCTCGGACGCGGGCTCGCGGCCTTGCATGCCCACGGAGCTCCGTCGTTCGGACTCGATCGCGATAACTTCATCGGACGGCTTCCCCAAAGCAACGCAGCCGCGGGCGATTGGCCGTCCTTCTATTGGCGACGACGCCTCGAGGCCCAGCTACGGCTGGCGATCAACCGCGGATTGATCGACTCTGGAACGGGGCGCGAATTTACGGCGCTGGAGCGAGTGCTTGCGGACCGCGTAGGACCCGCCGAGCCACCCTCCCGGTTGCATGGCGATCTCTGGGGCGGGAACCTGCACGTGGATGATGGTGGACGCCCATGCCTCATCGATCCGGCAGCGTACGGCGGACACCGAGAAGTCGATCTCGCGATGATGAGACTCTTCGGTGGCTTCGGGCCGCGTGTATTCGCTGCCTACGAAGAGGCATGGCCGCTCTCGCCTGGGGCCGAGGAGCGCATTCCACTCTATCAACTCTATCCGCTTCTCGTGCACGTAAACCTATTTGGCGGTGCCTATGTCGCCTCGGTCAAACGCGCCCTATCAAAGTGCGTATAGGTCCAACCAGAGCCTGGCCGTTCTTGACACGCGAGCATTGGAGTCCCAGATCACGGTTTGTGAGCGAGACGTACGCGGTTCTTTTGATCGACCATGGCAGCCGACGCGCCGAGGCGAATCAATTGATCGAGCGCGTTGCCGATTTGGTGCGGGCTCAAATGGACGACCATCGCATCGTCGAGGTAGCCCACATGGAGCTAGCTGAACCGACGATTGGGCATGGGTTCAGTCGATGCGTCGAACAGGGCGCAACGATCGTGGTCGCCCATCCCTTCATGCTGGCACCCGGTAGACATGTCGTGGAGGACCTGCCGCGTTTGATCGCGGCTGCTGCGGAGTCTCACCCAGGCACCAGGTACGTCATTGCGGAGCCCTTGGGTGTGCACCGCGGCATCGCCGAAGCCGTCGTCGATCGCTGCGCCAGCGCGCTTTCCGATCGCACCCCGGAAGGCTCTTAGGGGATCAACACGATCTTGCCGCTCGTTTTGCGTGAACCGAGCGCAGCGAGTGCCGCTTGGGCCTCCTCGAGCGGGAACGTCCGGGAAACGACGGGCCGGATCTTGCCCTCCGCAAACATCGTCGAAAGTGCCAGCTGCGACCGACGGAGCACATCTGGATTTTCGTCGAAGTACAGACCCCAGTGGATACCCACGAGTGAAAAGTTCTTGAGGAGGACACGGTTCATCGCGACTGTCGGGATCCGGCCGCTCGCGAAGCCCACGATGAGGATCCTGCCTTCGAAGGCGATGCATTTGGTGGAGGCATCGAAAGTGTCCCCCCCGACAGGGTCATAGATCACGTCCGCGCCGTGTTGATCGGTGAGCTCGTTGACGCGGGCAACCCAGTCTTCCTCGCGATAGTTCACGACGAAATCTGCACCGTTCTGCAGAGCAAGCTTGAGTTTGTCTTTCGTCCCGGCGGTACCGATGACGCGCGCGCCTAGCGCAGCACCGATCTGAACGGCCGCAAGACCGACCCCTCCCGCGGCCGCATGCACCAACAGTGTCTCGCCTGCGCGAAGATTGGCTCGATGGACGAGCGCAACGTGGGAAGTCTGGTACACGAGACCCGCCGCCGCCGCATCTTGGAACGACATCTCGGTTGGCATTGAAAACACGCGTTCGGCAGGTGCCGAGACCGCAGACGCGTAGCCTCCGTACGTCAAGAGGGCACTGACCCGGTCCCCCCGAGAAAACTGCTCGACGTTTTCTCCGACATCGGTCACGACTCCTGCCACTTCCGCGCCGGGGGCAAATGGTAGCTCGGGGCGAACCTGATACTTCCCCTGCGTGATCAGGATGTCGAAGAAGTTGCAGCCGACGGCCTTTACGTCGATGCCGACTTCATCTGGTCCGACCTTGAGACTCTCCAGCTCTTCGACTTCGAGAGCATCGGGGCCACCTAGCTCACGAACGACCATCCGATACATGATCCGTGAGTTTGCACGTGAAAACGCTCGTCGACTAGGCAAACGCCCAAAACGCACAGCTGCCTGGTATAAGCGGGGGGTGGATGGGCTCAAGCGACGGCACTCACTCCCCGCCGGGGTACTCCCTACCGAAACCCAGGGCGGCACTGAGGACGGGGGCTCACGCGTTCGAGCCAAAGCTCCGCCGGCCGAGTCCAGGCTCACGAATAGCGTGGGCCCCCCGCCACCTGCGCGTCGCGCCCGACTACTCGTCGACGAGCTCATCGCGTTGGGTCCGCACGAGATAACGTCGGTGGTGAGACGACTGCTTCCTCTCGGCAACTTCGCCCTCGAGGAGTTGGTCAAGAGCTTCCCTGGCCCCCTGTGGCGCCCTTCACTCGCGACGGACTCCCGGTTGCTTCGTCCGAACGAAATCTCTGCGTCAGCCGCCGCGATTGCAGCCTTCGCAAGTGAGGCGGTTCCGTACGTGGCCCGCCTCATGCGACACCCGAGTGGGCAGGTACGTTACTACGCTATCGTCATGTCCGGCGCGTTCGCGGAGACCGATCTCATCGGGCCCCTGGCCAGGGCCGCACTCGACGAAGACCGGGATTGTCGACGGGTCGCACTCCACATCCTGAGCACCTACCAGCACGAACCCACATATCGTGATGCGCTTGCCGGCCTTCGACGATCCGCATCCAACGAGGCTGGAGCCCTAGTGGTGCGGCGGCATGCGATCTCGGCACTTACGCAGCTGAGGGACGAAGCATCTGCATCGCTTTTCGTGGATTTGCTCGGAGATCCCGACAGGGGCATCGCCACTGCGTGTCGCGTCGGCCTACGCGTTCTAACCGCTCACGACTTTGGTTTTTCGCGGGAGCAATGGCTTCGATGGCTGGCCGAGCGGGGGCAGGAGTCTCGCATCGAATGGCTGATCGAAGGGCTCGGCGATGCGCGTACGAACATTCGCCTTCTGGCGTCGCGGGAGCTCTGGCGCTTCACCCGCTTCCTTCAGCCGCTACCAGAAACTGCGCATCGCGATGAGTTTCTAACCGCACGGCGCAACTATGAGCGGTGGTGGTCGAAGCGGAACCCACATCAGGATTGACTCAAATCATCCCGCTCTCCGTGAGATATCGGCGCACGGAATCAAAGCCTTCGAACCTCACTGCATCGATACCGCTCTGTCTGGCCACGAGGCAGTTCGTCTGCCGATCGTCGACCAGCACGATTTGCTCGGCGGGAATAGCGAGCTCATTGAGCACACGCGCGTACGCAGCCGGATCCGGTTTCCGTAACCCCGTGCGGCACGAGACGAACGTCCAGTCGAGGAAGCGGGATAGCCCGAGGCGCTGTTCGATCAGCTCGTACCATACGGGATAGTTCGAGAACGCGTGCATCGTTACGTCGGCTCCCCGTAGATCCGCTAGGAGCTCCTCCATGCCCGGCAGCCACCGATACGCCGTACGCACCGCATCGACGAAACCCCGATGGTCGAAGTCGCGACGGTCCGCGAAAAAATCGTGCAGAAACTCGCTCTCGGTGCGCCGACCCACCTCGAACTCGACCCAGGCGGTCGGATGCTTCGCGGCGTACATCGCGTCGAAACTCATCCCGAAAAACTCAGGCATCTCCGAAAAGAAGGGGTCGTGGACCAGGGTCCCCATGACATCCCAAAGCAGAACCATCGCCTCACCCCACCGCAGAGCCGCCCACGCTATCCGACGCCTGTTTTTCGAGATCGTGACGCCGCAGCTTGTCGAGGAAGGTCGTTCGCTTGAGGCCGAGCATCCGGGCTGCCTCGCTCTTGTTACCTCCTGCACGGAAGAGTGCGCGCTCGAGCAGTCGGCGCTCGACTTCCACGTACGTGCCGCTGAGTGAGTCGTCCGCTCCCCCCGCGGGCCAACCGAGCGGCGGAAGATCCACGAGGCGGATCGACTTGCCCTGCACGCGAGAAACAGCCAACTCGACCATGAACTCCAACTCCGCGACATCACCGGGCCAGTCATGCGCCACCAGCTCGGCCATGGCCGCTTGCTCGATCCCGACGGGCTCTGAGGCCAACACCCGGCAAGCCCGATCGATCGCGAGAAGCACCAAGGAGGGCACGTCCTCACGTCTCTCTCGCAGGGATGGGATCGCGAGGTTGGATCCCGCAAACACATCGACCAGGGTGGGGTCGAGGGCGCCGCGTCTCTCGAGCTCTTTCAACGGCGTGCGCGCGGTCGCGATGATGCGCACGTCTGCAGAGTCTGCGCTGTGCTCGACGAACACCGTTGCGAGGCGTGCCTGCGCAGCGAACGGGAGCGCGGGCAAGTCTCGGAGCAGCAGGGTTCCGCCGGTTGCTGACTGGAGCCAGCCTTTGCGGTGGCTCTCTTCTGAGCCGAACAACAGGCTCATGACGAGGTCCGGCGTCGCAGACGAACAGTCGGCCACCACGAACGGCGCCTCCCATCGCGGCCCTCGATCATGAATGAAGCGCGATATCGGAAGGACGGGGGCACCCGCCGTAGCGATCAGCAAGATCGGTCGGTTGCTCGGCGCGAGCTCGATTGCATGCGTTTGTATGCGCCGCATCGAAGGGCTGTAAGCTACGTGCAGCGTTTGGTCTTCAGCGAGGCCGCGACCTAGGACGGCAAATTGTCCACGAAGTTCCTCGAGCTCGCCCTCGAGTGCCATGACCCGGTCTTCGGCGTCGCGTCGAAGCGCCGAAAGCTCGTGGATGTGGGTCTGGGCGCGACGCTGTGCGAGCGCTGACGAGAGTGCCCCTCCTAGTGAGCCGCCCAAACGTGACAGCGCCGCGAGCTCGATTCGCGACAAAGGCTCCATGCGGTCTCCAATCGGCAGGAGGAGCACGGCCTCGACCTCGTCGAGGTGCGTGCACGGAACGACTACCCCGATCCCACCGCTCTCCATCGTGTCGACCAGCGCGCGAATCTCGGGCTCGCGCACCACCTCGCTCCGCAGGCTCGCGAGGTCGAGCACTCCCGTCCCGGGGCCGCTAAATACGGCATGAACGATGGCGGGGGGTGCATTTCCAGACCGAATCGAAGCGCGGTTGCCGACCTCGAGTCGGATTCGAAGCGGCGGCTGAATGGTAAAAAGCGCCGGATATCCCTTGTCCTGCCGAAACACTCTCATCAAGGGAGCGAGCGACTCAGTCGCGATCTCCTCGAGGGTCGCACCCGCAGCGAGCTCCTTCCGCGCGGCGTGCGCCCCCTCTACGAGTCGGCCCGAGCTCGTCCACACGAGACGGTTTCCGAGTCTCCTCGTACCGGCGAACGTGATCCACCAAAGTGCACCGATGCCCGCAGCCGCAACCCCGACTGTCCAGGCTGCATCGGAAAGTCTTGGCGCGAAAAAGAATCCCGCACCAAAGGAAACCGAACACGCCGCGAGAAACGGAACGCCGATGCGCCGCAATGACCTCCATTGCGGATCGATCCACGCCAAGTGGCCTAGCCACAGCAACGCGGCTACGGAAAACTCGACGCAAACCCCCAATAGACCGACGAACGGTCCGAACCAAGCGTACGCTAACGCGACCCCGAGCCCGGCCAACGCAATGCCGGAGAGCGCCCCTTCGAGGGCATGGCCGCGCTCCACCAGGAAGACTTGGTGAAGTGCTCCTGTTGCGATCATCCCGGCCACGACGACGAAGCCGAGGGTCGCATCGGGCAAGAGGCCCGCCTCAGCGAAGGTCGCGGCCGCCAGAGCAGCGGTGGCGAAGGCGGCCAGAATCGCGTACCGAACGCCAGCCCTGAGCGATCTCGGCAGCACGAGATCGAGCATGACCATGGCGGCGCTCAGCCAGGCGAGCCCATGGGTCCACATGAGCGCGCCCGAAGGCGCATCGGCGGTCGCAACTGCGAGCGCGAGCGATGCGCCCATCCACGCCAAACGCGCAGTGCCGCGCATTGGGGGGGCCGTCAGCAGCAGAACAGGCGTGAGAGATAGGGCCATCGAAAGAACTGCGATCACACCTCCATACGATGGCGTGACGTGCAACGATGCCCGGGCCGCCAGAACGTAAAGGACGGCCGCCGGACCCAAAATGGTGAAGAGTCTCGGGATTCGGCAGTCTATCACTGGCCGCGGGCTTGACCAGAACCATTGTGTTCCGGTGGGATGAACATGCGACTCCCCACCTGTTGCCACCAACGACGATACTTCTGCCTCGCTACTTCCCGTTCACGTTTCGGAAGGCCCGGGTGATATCCGAAATACTCTTGTGTCAGGTGCTTGAGCTCGTCGCTCGCTCGGCGACGAAGGCGCTCGTCCGAGTGCATGAGCGCGTCGATCAACCATTCCACGCGGTGGAGGGAATCGTTCTTATCGAGCCAAGCGAGCCACTTCTTCTTCGAAGTTCCGAAGTCTTGGCAGCTCAGTCGCACCAAGCTCGCGTGTGCTGCTCGAGCGACCTCGACTTGGGGACTATCGAGGAGCGACACCAAGAACTCAAACGATTCCGCATCCCGCAAGCGACCCAGCGCTTCGATCGAGGTGATCTGGGATCGAAGCTTACGTCCGTCGCGCGCGCCGGCCCGGAGACGGTCGATCAACTCCGTGAATTCTGCTTCGCAAGCATAGAGCACGCTCAGCGCTCGGTATGCCCCGCTCCGTACCCCAGGATCCGAATCGTAAAGCCGCTGTCCAATCGGCTCAACCAGGCGCGGATCGACGAACTCCGATGCAACTAGGGTGGCGTAGTAGCGAACGTCTGGATCCGCGTGGTCGAGTAGAGGAATCAGGTAGGCTACGGAGCGCTGTCCGAACGCGACAAAGGTCCGAGCGACCGACGAGACATCTCGGCCGGCAGGAATCCGCGCATGCGGCTCGTTGCGATCGAACCACAGCCTCCCAGGGAACTCGCGCGCAAGGGCCGGCAGAGCTCCCTCTCCTGCCGCGAGCAGCGGCAGGATCAGCATTTCGTCCTCAGGTCCGGCGACTCGCAATGCCGCGATGAGCTGCTCCACGTCTTCGCCGACGTCGACGATGACGCTCGGGAGTGATCCTTCCGAAGTGTTTGGCGGGGGTGCGGGCGCCCATCGCACCTTGCCAACGCGCTCGGCCGGCTCGCTTGGAGGCGCGGAGCTCGGCACCGTCGGGCCGAGGGTGACCACATCGTGGGTGACCGCGCTTCCATCGTTGTCACGTCGGTCATCCGAAGGCACCGACCGCCGCCGCGCTCCGCGAGGTTTGGAATCCTGAGCGGTCGGCTGGGGCGCCGGCTTCCAGCCCGAGGGTGGCTCGGCGTGCGGGTCTGAAGATCGCGCTGTTTCTGGGGGGGCCCGCCGCGAAGCGCGAGGAACTGGAGTCGGTTGCCCGAGGACCTCCGCTGGACGAGGCGGCAAGCTGTAACGAGTCGCGTCGATGAAACCGGACGTGGCCTTCGCGCGTTTGCGCCGAGGCGAGGCGGGATCCGAATCTCGGAAGGTCCCCGCAGGCACCGACGATCCGAGTTGAGGGGGGGTCGCCGGTGGAGGCTCCGTGTCCGCGATGGCTGCTGGAGCGGGAATGGAGGAGTCGACTCGTGGATACGAGCCGGAGACCTTTTTGCGCGGTGGCAGTGAGCTACGCTTTCCCGCGCCTTCAAACGGTGCGACATAGGGAACGGCGCCCTCTTCGGCACGATCCAGCTCCGCTGCGAGCTTGCGCATGCGGGCGGTCATTTCGATGTCGTAGTGCTTTGCCAAGCCGGCCTCGACGCGGACGGAGCACACCACGCGTTGCACCGGATCGACGCCCAGCTCGAATGCGATCTCGCGCAAGATGGCATCGGGCAGTGGTCGGTCGACCGCAAGTACGATGGCATCTTCGGTGCGGGCGAGGGGGACTAGACGGTGTCGAACCGCAAACTCGCGGGGTAGCATGCGAATCGTCGCCAGCCTGACCTGCATGACCTCTGCCCGTGTCGCGGGCATGAGCCCATAAACTGCGGCGCAATAGGCGCTCATCTGATTCTCGCTGACGCACCCGAGCTCGAGCAACACCGTGTCCAAGTTGCCGCCCCGAATGACCTGCTCCTGAATCGCCTCCTGGACGCGATCGACCGCGAGGAGCTGATCGCGGACCAAGAGCGAGGCGAGCACGGACATCCCAGGCGCCTATGTTGGCGTCGTGGCGCTCTACGTGTCAACGAGCTTGTACGAGATGTGCCACGCGATCTCGCACCAATGCCATGGCGGCCGGAACTGCTGTTTCGACGCGTAGTACCAGGTCCCCGAGGCCGACGATGGCGAACCCGGCGCCTCGAAACGCCTCGAGCTCAGGGACGGTGAACCCCCCTTCGGGCCCGATCGCACACCATATCTGTTCAGGCAGCTCGGTCAGCGCATCGAGACGTGCCCTGGCCCGCGCAGCAAAGGCGACGCCGAGCGCGCTATGAGGAACCTGGTCGAGCCAAGCGCGACACGGCTTGGGAGGGTGAATGACGGGCACGTCCCTTCGCTCGGACTGTGCGGCGGCTTCGCTCGCGATTCGGGTGAGGCGATCGACCCTCGACTTGGCGCGCTCCGGATCCCAACGAGCAACCGTGCGTTCCGTTTGCATGAGAGCCACTTCGTGGACTCCGAGCTCGGTGGCCATGCGAACGCAGTCGTCGACTTTCGATCCTTTCGGGACGGCGAGCATCAAGACGAGACGCGTCCCTCCGGGCTCAGCCTTGCTCGGCGGCTCGGCTTGGCAAACGACCTCGTCCTCGCCGATCGTTCGAATGCGCGCCGATGCTTCCCTGCCTCGACCGTCGAAAAGCACCACTTGGTCGCCGACCTTCAATCGTAGGACGTGCACGTGTCGACTTGGTGCTTCAGAGAGCGAGACCATACCGCCGGCATCGGGAAGCAAGGGTGCGTAGAGCCTCCGTGCGGTCATGGGGCTTCGGGCTCCATCACGCAGGCACACCAAGCGTTTTCTTCGAGCCATTCGACGAGATGCATCGACGCATACGCAGCGGCGATGGCTCCGTATTCCTCTCGCAAAATGCCGCTCAAGACGAGAAAGCCGCCAGGCGCGATACACGAGCAGAGCTCGTCTACCTCGTCGACCAGGACGCGGGTCTCGATGTTGGCAAGCACAACGTCATACACACCCTCCATCTGTGCCAGTGGCGTCGTCGACGCCTCGAAACCAACGTCCACACCGTTTAGCCTGGCGTTGCGGGATGCGACCTTCACGGCGTCCTCGTCGATGTCGACGCCCACAGCGGAGGTCGCGCCTAGCCGGAGGGCGGCAATCGAGAGGACACCGCTCCCACATCCCACGTCCAGGAGTCGTTCGCCGCCGCGGATCCGATGGTCGAGAACGCCGAGCACGAGTCGTGTCGTTTCGTGGTCACCGCTGCCAAAGGCGTTCTCTGGATCGATTGTCACGACGACTCGGCCTACAGCGCCATCGGTGGTCTCCCAAGAAGGTTGCAGCAGAAGTCGGCGCCCGATTCGCTGTGGTCCGAAGCCTCGCCGCCACTCGACTGCCCAATCGACATCCGCAAGGTGAGAGAGCTCCGCGTCGAAATCCTCCTTTACTTCGTCGAGCGCTCGCTTTGCCACCACGTCGTTTGCGAACGACGCGACGAGCGTAACGCGCTCGTCATCGGAGCCAAGCCCGAGCGTCGTGCGGTCGCGCTCTTCGAGACCAGTCGCACCAAGCTCCCAGAGTCGGAGCTGTGCAAGCTCGAGCTCCTCTGGTGTGACGCGCATGCTCACGAACGGATGGCGTTTTGATCGCGACATCAGACCTCGACCATGCGCGCGGAAAGATAGATGACCAGGAACAGCACCCAAGTGATGGGACCAAGGCGGTTCCCTCCTCGCCAAGCGACCAGCGGGGTCGTAAAGGGAATCAGAAAGCCTAGGTAACGCCAAGTCGGGGCGAGCGGACCCGTCAGCACTCGCCAAGCCATCAGCAGGTGCGTAAACAGAAGCGCGGCGCCCGAGACGGACCAAAGCGCAAGCAACCAGAGTTCCACACCCCACTTCTAGCCCATTGTCACCAGTCTCCCAACGGAACAGCTAGACAGGAGTGGCGTGGATCGGATGGTCAGTCTGCTACCAGCCTCGGCGAAGGAGGTTCGGTTGTCGTCGAAAACAATTCGTATCGGGTTCGTAGGCTGCGGCGTCGTTGGCACCGGGGTTGGAGATCTTGCGTTCTCATGCGGAGACGATTGAAAAGCGCTTCGGCTCAACGCCGGCAAGCTCAGCGAACTCACGATCTCGATCGAAAACATGTTCCAAAACGTCGACCGGGAGAACCACCGTACGGCCACTGCCGTGACGCTCACCCCCCAGGCTCAAGAACGGACGGTCCGAGAGGCCCTCGAACATGCCGATGCGCTCCCGAATACGCTGGCGTCCGCGCGTCTCCTTCGCATCCTGGGTTGAAAAAAAGGGCGATAGTTCGCTTTTTTCCAGCCTTAAGTGGGCTCCTCATTTGTGCTTTCCCCAACAAATTGGGCGTTCTGTGTTTACTGGGCACTTGAGTCCAGGGTAACCTCGCCGTTCTTACCCTGCCCGGGTATTTTGGACTTGGACGGAAGGATCGACCGTGCTGAACCGTGGACTGACGTTGTCGTGGATGCTTGGCGTCGCCCTGCTCGTGGCCGGGTGCGGAGACAGCTCATCCCAGATCGATGAGTGCTCTTCTGCGCTCCGAATCGACCTTGATATCGTGAGCAACATCGTGCTGGAGGTCGAACCCCCGGAGGTCGTGATCAACGAGGTCATCTGGGAGATCAGCGGCCCAATGCTCCATGAGCCCAAGACGGGGACGATCGACACCAGCGATCCGAACGCGACCGCATCTGTCGAAGTGTACGGGCTTCTTCCGGGTAACTACACGGTCGATCTCGAAGCCACCTCCGAAGACGGGGAAACCACTTGTCGCGGCTCGGCGAGCTTTGATGTGACGGTCGGCGTAGCTACCGAGGTAGCGGTCCTCCTGCGATGCTCTCCCGGAGAGCATCTCGGCGCTGTTCGGGCCGACGGTTGGACCAACATCTGCACTGAGCTGGCCTGGGCGGTGGTGGCACCGCTCGAGACCTCGGTCGGGAACGCGATCATCGTCAGCGCCGTGGCGGAAGACCACGAAGGTCACGGCATCGAGTTCGGCTGGACCGCCTTGAGCGGCAGCTTCTCGGACGCCTCCGCAAAGGCGACCTTCTACACATGTGAGCAAACGGGAAGCGACACGATTACGATCACGGTGTCTGACGACGGCTTCGAGTACTGCACCGACAGCTGGAGCGTCCTGGTCGAATGCGTGGACGACGACGGCACCGGTGGTACCGGTGGCAACGGAGCCGGCGGCGCTGCGGGAGGTGGCGGTGCTGGTGGCTCTGGTGGCAACGGCTCGGGCGGCGTCGGTGGTAACGGCACAGGCGGCGTCGGTGGCAACGGCACAGGCGGCGTCGGTGGCAACGGCACAGGCGGCGTCGGTGGCAACGGCACAGGCGGCGTCGGTGGTAACGGCACAGGCGGCGTCGGTGGTAACGGCACAGGCGGTGCGGGCGGCAGCGGCACAGGCGGCACGGGCAACAGCTCAGGCAGCCCAGAGTGCCTGGTCTCGCTGACCGTCAACTAGGACGGCCTCCGGCGGCCTCGGTTTTTGTCCCGCCCCAGTCTGCAGGCCGGGAATATGCCCTGTAGCCCAGTCATCGAGCTCGAGCAGATCAGCAAGGCGTTCGAAACCACACGGGCGCTCGAACGAGTCGACCTCCGCGTAGAGCCCGGCCAAACCACGGTCTTGATCGGGCCGAGCGGTTGCGGAAAGTCGACCCTTTTGCGCGTCCTGGTGGGGCTGATCGAACCCGACGGTGGAACGGCGACTTTCGAGGGGAGCGCAATCACGCCTCGGAGCGTTCATGCGCTTAGACGACGCATGGGGTACGTGATCCAGGAGGGGGGTTTGTTCCCGCACCTGACCGCAACGGAAAACGTCGTACTGATGGCTAGGGAGCTAGGGTGGCCGGAGCCCAAATGGCGCAGCCGACTCGGAGCGCTCGCCGAGCTGACACGACTTCCGACCGACGCGTTGGATCGCTACCCGGTGGAGCTCTCTGGGGGACAAAGGCAACGCGTGAGCCTGATGCGGGCGCTGATGCTCGACCCCGATGTGCTCCTCATGGATGAGCCGCTCGGCGCGCTCGACTCGATGATCCGTTTCGAGCTCCAGGTCGAGCTTCGCGCCATCTTTCGAAGACTCGGCAAGACGGTCCTGCTCGTGACGCATGATCTCGACGAGGCAGGCTTCTTTGGGGATGTCATCGTATTGCTTCGGAAAGGGCGGATCGAGCAACGAGGAACGCTCGAAGAGCTCGTGCATGACCCTCGAAACGAGTTCGTACGCGCCTTTGTCAACGCTCAACGCAGCGCGCTAGCGCCGCTGCGAGAAAAGTCACGGTGATGAACGGCATCACCCGTCATTCGCTCCGCGCGCTGGCGCTCGTGCTCTTTGCACAGACTGCGCTCGCACAAGAGCCGATTGTCACGGTAGGCTCGAAGAAGTTCACCGAATCAGTGATCCTGGGTGAGCTCCTAACGCAATTAGCGGCCTCGACGGGGGCTCAGGTGGAGCATCGTTCGGAGCTCGGAGGAACGCGCATCCTATGGAGTGCGTTGAAGCGCGGTGAAATCGACGCCTACCCAGAGTACACGGGAACGATATCGAAAGAGATCCTGACGACAGGCGAAGCGGCGACGATCGACGAAATACGGGACGCTTTGAAGGCTCGAGGGATGGTCGTGAGTGAGCCCCTAGGCTTCAACAACACGTATATCCTCGGGATGAAGAAAGACCTGGCCGACGAACGCGGGATTCGAACGATCTCCGATCTAGCGCGACACCCCGATCTCCGCTTTGGGTTTTCCAGTGAGTTCATGGATCGGGAGGACGGCTGGCCTGGTCTGCGCCGCGACTACGATCTTCCGCAGCGCGATATCCGCGGCATGGACCATGACCTGGCATACCGGGGGCTGGCAGCGGGGTCGATCGATGTCGTGGATTTCTACTCGACAGACGCCGAGATCGAGTATTACGGACTGCGCGCGCTCGAAGACGACCGAGCACATTTCCCGCGATACGACTCGGTGATCGTGTATCGGGATGATCTCGAGGGGCGCGCACCCGAAGTAGTGGCGGCATTTTCCGCACTCGAGCACGCGATCACGGCGGCCGACATGACTGCGATGAACGCAGCGGCCAAGATCGAGAGCGTCTCCGAGGCGCGGATCGCGTCCGAGTTCTTGGAACGACACTTGGGCGTGCAGAGCAACCGGCGCGATGTCGGCGCGTGGGAGAGATTTTGGGTCAACACGGCCGAGCACTTGTTTCTCGTGGCGGTGTCGCTCGCAGGCGCAATCCTGGTCTCGATCCCGCTCGGCGTGATTGCGGCGCGTTTCAGCCGAGTCGGTCAGGCGATCTTGGGAACGGTGGGGATCATTCAGACGATCCCGGCCCTTGCGCTTCTCGTCTTCATGATTCCACTGCTCGGCATCGGGGCTGCCCCTGCGATCGTAGCCTTGTTTCTATACAGCCTGCTGCCGATCGTCAGGAACACTTATGCGGGGCTTCACGACATCCCGCGGCCGATCGTCGAATCCGCCATCGCTTTGGGATTGTCGCCGTCACGGAGGTTGCGACTCGTCGAGCTCCCACTTGCGGCGCGATCGATCCTCGCGGGGATCAAGACATCTGCGGTGATCAACGTAGGCACCGCTACGCTTGGCGCCCTGATAGGCACCGGAGGCTACGGCCAGCCAATTCTGACTGGGATTCGACTCGATGACCTCGGACTCATCATGCAAGGAGCCGTACCCGCCGCGGGGTTGGCGCTATTGTGCCAAGCCGCATTCGAGATTGCCGAAAGGCGATTCGTCTCGAAGGGTTTGCGAATCAAAGCGAGCTGACCCACCGCCCCCACACTAGCGCCTAAAACTCGACGAAAGAAGTCACGGGCTCGGGGTCTTTGCCACAACTCGCCGGGCGTGAGACGCCGGTCTGCTCAAGATGAACACGCACGCTTTCGGTACGTTGCGAGACGCGAAACTGCACCTCCCACGTATCAGCGGCCGAGGCGGTGGTCGAGACCCATGCGACCGCATCGTCCGACGGTTCGTTGAAACGACTCCGTAGGAGGATCTCTGCGGCCTGGGTTGGTCGATCGTACGAACACCGACCGCGGAATCTGGTCAAGTCGCCCAGCGCACCATTCGCTCGCGCGGAAACCCATGCATCGGCATGCTCTGGTCGAAGCCTCCCGTACATCAAGCCTTCAGGAAGCCAGAGCGCGCAAGCGGCGAAGCGATGGCCCCCGAGATGGCTCGTTTGCCATACGTCTAGTCCTCGACCCTGTAGTGCCCTGAAGAATGCGCTGCCGTGTTGCCCACAGCAGCGGTCCCTGCGCCCATGAACGCACACTAGACAGATGGGCTTGGTGGCAGGCGTCGACTGCTCGAACATGCCCTCGATACTCAAGCCAAGGAGGTCTTCGTAGCGATCCACCTCGACTTCGGAAACCACGCCTCGATCGCACGACACCACGATGAATTTCGATTTTCGACCTGTATGCCCCGGTCTGCGGATCAGCTGCAGTCGGGAGCGAGGGATTTCTTTGAGCCACCGGCCGAGCCGTGCGTGGACTTGCCCGGAGAGTGCCTCGGTCTCGATAGCGTCAGGCGCCCACGGATCGGTCACCTCGAGCAACAACCAGCGATCGACCGACTCGACTGCGGTACCCGCGAGAGACTCTCCCACTTCCTCCGACGCCACCGAGCAGTGGGGCAGAGTCACCGCTGGTCCGCTGCCAGAGGAAGCGGTCTCGCCAT
Source organism: Myxococcales bacterium (assembly GCA_029863605.1). Classification (GTDB taxonomy): domain Bacteria; phylum Myxococcota_A; class Polyangia; order Polyangiales; family Houyiibacteriaceae; genus SG8-38. Next base: position 43,734 of record JAOTVB010000008.1, read on the forward strand.
TTCCTCCCCGGCCTGATCGATCGTCTGCTGCCGGCGCGCTGCGATCGCCGATCGCCAGGCGGCCAATTGCGACTGGAGGTCGGCCAAGAGCTCTTCCGCACGCGCGAGTTGACGCTCGGTGCGCGCGCGACGCGCGGGGTCCGTCTGGCTTGCAAGCGACTTTTGGATCGACTCTCTCACGAGTCGCATCCTAGCCACCGCATCGGTGTAGTTCTCTCGTTTGGCGAAATGGCGCGCCTGCACCATCCAGACGCCCCAGCGTTCCTCGTCACTTTCGAGACTCATCGAGATCCAATTTAGGGGGTTTCACCTCAGGGTCCAGCCGAGTGCCCCGTCGATGGTAAAGCCACCAATCTTCGAAGTGGGCCACCCTCTGGATCGACGGGTCCGCTGCAAAGAGGCTATCAGGCGAAGACATCCGCCTGACGAGAAACCAATCGAAAAAGCTCCCGTGCTGCTCGAGCTGGAACAACTGCGGGCTCCATTCCCATCGGACCGGCACACGGGGCGGCACGACCGCGTTGGGATCTTCGCGCGAGCGATAGCGGAGGGGCGAATAGCCGAACTCGGCAAAGTGGAAGCTGATCCAGCCCCCGCGCTCCGCCTGCACGTAGGCGGGCAGATGAACATAGGGGCTACTCTTCGCCCGGGACCCATGGTGGTCGTAGATGAGGTAGAGGAGCTTTGGGCTGCGCGGAAGCTCGCTGACAATCTCGCGGAAGTGCGTCGTGGTGGTCCCAAACTCGCGGTGAGCCTCGGCGGTCACCTCGCTGATCGGCGCAATCGCGATTGCGGTCCAGATGACGAATCCGAGATGGGCCCAGGTCTTTCGGGGAAGATTCGGAAGCAGCGCAGGTACAAAGAAGACAGCCACCGTGAGCTCGCGTGGGTAGACGTACCACCAGGATCCGATTTCCATGGGCATGGTCACGTAAAGAGCCAACGATATCAAAATGACGGCGAGGACCACCCCGTGGGCCCCGAGGACCCAGCTGTTGTTGGGCCAACCTCGAAGGCGAGCAACGGCGATCGCGAAGAGCACGGCGGCCGTGAGCAAAAAGAAAATACCCGTACGGCGAAACGCCCTCGCATCGTCGTCGCTGACGAAGACGTCGAAGAGATACGTCCCGGCCTCGGAGAACCGCCACCAGGCAGGCGGCCAGACCCATTGAATGTCCAAGGAGATTTCGCCTGCGCGCCCGAACCACCAAAAGACGAATAGAACCGTGCCGATGGAAAAAGGGATGATCAGCCCTTTGAGGCTGTCGGCCTGATTGTACATGACGAGCGCGACAATCAACAAAGCTCCGAGTGCAAAAGGGAACCTAAACACGTGGGTGAAGAACAAGCACAGCAAACAAGCGACGAGCCAGACCTGAAGCGTCGGGGACGGGCGATCGACTAGGCGCAATGCCAGGCCGATGCTCATCGCGAAAAGGCCGATCGCACCCAAGAAGCCGACGAAACCCCAGTGCGAGAGCACGCCCCAAACCGGAACGAGCCCCCATAAGCCGAGAAAAGGGGATTTTCGCATCCCCCAGCACAGCACCATCAGCCCGATGGGCATCAACGCCAACAAGAGAGCCGCCGCGAGCTTGGTCGCCGCGACCGGCGAAAGCACGAGCATAAAGAGCGCGGACAAGGCGTACAGGCTCACATAGGGAACCGCGAACGGCTGAAGCACGAACTGCTCTTCGAAGTGCCAGCCCGCGTCGGCGTAGTGTCTAAAGGCGGAAGCCGACGCCGCGTGAAACGGAAAGTCGGTCATCATCGGGTAGTCTGCGATCCAGAACGGAAAACCAACTACGTACACGATGGCCGCGGCTGCACAAACCCACGCCAGCCAAAGTAAGGGCTGCGGGCCAGTGACCCGCTCCACCGGCCTCATGTCGACCCCCCGCATTTCCCTAAAGTAACACGCGGGCGCGCCTAGGCCTTGAGAGCTTCCGCGCCACCGATGATTTCCATCAATTCCTTGGTGATGGCAGCCTGGCGAGCGCGGTTGTACTGCAGGGTCAACCGGTCGATCATGTCGCTCGCGTTGTTGGTGGCGGCGTCCATGGCCGTCATTCGAGCGCCGTGCTCCGATGCAACCGACTCGAGGAGCGAGCGGTAGATTTCGATCTCGACGTACATCGGGAGAAGCCTGTCGAGGAGCGCCTCCTGGCTCGGCTCGTAGATGAAATCGCCGAGTCGGTCGTCCGCTAGATGCAATGGCGTGATGGGCAGGAACGGCTCCACCACCACTTGTTGACTGATCGCGCTTTTGAACTCGTTGTAAACGAGGTAGCACGCATCGAGGTGCAGAGCGGTGTAATCGTCGACGATGTAGCGGCCGATCTCACCAGCCTTCTCGACGCTGAGCTCTTCGAAGACCCCTAGGAAATCGTGGCGGATATTCGCGTTGCGGCGCGTGAAGTAGTCGCGACCCTTGCGACCGATGATGCCGAAGCTAACGTTGCTGCCTTGCGCCTCCAGCTCTTCCCAGCGCTTGTACGCCACCTTGTTGATGTTCGAGTTGAATGCCCCGGCTAGGCCACGGTCGCTGGTGAGAACCACCAACATCACATTCTTCGGATCACGCCGCGCAAGCAGGGGATGCACATCCTCGTCGGCACCCACGCGCGCGGCCACTCCACTCAAGACTTCGTGAGTCTTGAGCGCATACGGGCGAAGGCGCTCGATGTTCTCCTGTGCCTTACGCAACCGAGCCCCGGCGACCAATTTCATCGCGCGAGTGATCTTCTGCGTGCTCTTGACGCTTCCGATGCGCTTTCGAATGTCCTTGAGGTTGGCCACCTGACGCTAGTCTTCCTGTGTGGGCTCGAAGATGCCGCCGAAGACCTGCAGCGCATCGTCGATTTGCTTCTCGAGAGCGTCGTCGATTTTGCCCTTCGTCGCGATATCCTCGAGGATCGAAGGGCGCTCGGCCTTGAGCCAGGAGATGAGCTCCTGCTGGTAGCGGCCAATCGAGTCGGTTGGCAGTGGATCCAAATAGCCGTGCGTGCCGGCAAAAATCGAAATGACCTGCTCCTCGACCGGCCACGGCACGTACTGGCCCTGTTTGAGCACCTCGACCAGTCGCTCACCGCGAGAGAGCTGTTGCTGGGTGGCCTCGTCTAGGTCTGATGCAAACTGTGCAAACGCGGCCATCTCGCGGAACTGTGCAAGCTCGAGACGAAGCGTGCCCGCGACTTGCTTCATCGCCTTGATCTGCGCGTTGCCGCCGACTCGCGAAACCGAGATGCCGACGTTGATCGCAGGCCGAACACCTGAGTAGAACAAATCGGACTCGAGAAAGATCTGCCCATCGGTGATCGAAATGACGTTGGTCGGAATGTATGCTGAAACGTCGCCGGCCTGTGTTTCGATGATGGGAAGCGCAGTGAGAGAGCCCCCAGAATCAGGGAGCTTCTTCGCGACGAAACCATCGCCCTTGTCTTTGGCGGCAGCTTCGGCCTCGTGGCGCGACCCTGGACCCGAAAAGACCTGATTGCCAAGTCGGCTCGGTGCCTGATCGGACTTCACCACGACCCAGTCCTCGGCCATCTTTGCGGCGCGTTCGAGAAGGCGGCTGTGAAGGTAGAAGACGTCGCCCGGATAGGCCTCACGACCGGGAGGACGACGAAGAAGAAGGGAAAGCTGACGATAAGCGACGGCCTGCTTTGAAAGGTCGTCGTAGATGAGGAGCGCATGCTGCCCGTTGTCGCGGAAGTATTCGCCCATCGTGACGCCGGTATAAGGCGCGATGAACTGCAGTGGGGCCGGCTCCGAGGCACCCGCCATGACGACGGTCGTGTACTCCATCGCTCCGAAGGACGAGAGCTTGTCCACGACTTGAGCGACCGTGGATTGTTTCTGACCAATCGCGACGTATACGCAGAAGACGTCTTTGCCCTTCTGGTTGATGATCGTGTCGAGTGCGACAGCGGTCTTACCGGTCTGACGATCCCCGATGATCAGCTCTCGCTGACCACGACCGATGGGGATCATCGAGTCGATCGCTTTGAGGCCGGTCTGAAGCGGTTCGCTCACCGGCTGGCGAGCCACGATGCCCGGGGCCTTGACCTCGACGCGCCGCGTGAGCTTGCTCTCGATGGGACCCTTCCCGTCGACGGGTTGCCCGAGGGCGTTCACGACACGGCCGACGAGGGCCGGGCCGACTGAGACCTCGACGATGCGGCCAGTACGCTTTACCGTATCCCCCTCCTTGATGCCGACATCGGAGCCGAAAATCGCGCAGCCGACGTTGTCCTCCTCGAGGTTGAGCACCATCCCGAAGACGCCGCCGGGGAACTCCAGGAGCTCTCCCGCCATGGCGCTCTCGAGACCGTAAATCCGGGCGATACCGTCGCCGACAGTCAATACGGTGCCCGTCTCGACCACGTCGACCGACTTTTCGTAGGACGCGATCTGCTGCTTGATGATGCTGGAAATCTCTTCGGCGCGAAGCTGCATTTGGAATGCTCCTAATTACGCGGTTACGGCGTTTCGCCGTTCGCAAGCAATGTCTCCCTCAACTCGCTCAGCCGGTTGCTTATGCTCCCATCGAATACGAGGTCACCGATGCGTGTGACCACGCCACCGATCAGTGAGGGATCTTCTTTCCTTACGAGCACGACCCGTTGACCGGTTGCTCGTTGGAGTTTGTCTCGAAGCCGGTTGTAGTACTCATCGTCGAGCGGCTTGGCGCTGATCACTTCAGCGCGAACCCGACCGGTCTCGGCCTCGGAGAGCTCTTCGAAAGCGCTCAAGATATCGGGGAGGTACGGTAGCCTTCTGCGGTCGGCGAGCAGGGCGATGGTGTTGCGGACGAGCTTGGAGGTCCCGAGCTCTTCCATGATCGCGTCGATGGTCGCCCGAAGTGCTGGCTTCGGCACTACGGGATTGCGTATGAGCTCTCGAAGCTCGGAGCTCTCCTTCCAAGCATCGGACATAGCCCCGACGTCACGCACGACTTGGTCGGTTAGATTCTGCTCGCGAGCAAGCTCCAGAAGAGCCTTTGCATAGCGACGTCCGACCGCGCTCATGCGTCACGCTCCTTAACCACATCGTCGAGCCTGGCGAGATACGCCTCGGCAAGCTGCTCCTGGTCGGCATCCGTCGTGCGCTCGCGCAAGAGGTCCTGGGCTGCCGCGACTGCGGCGGTGGCTGCTTGCTCGGTCAGCTCTTTGCGAAGCTGCTTCATCTGTTGCTCGATGAGAAAGTTGGTGTCCTTGCGCATCCGGGCCGCCTTCTCTTCGGCCTGAGCGACGATTCGATCGCGCTCGGCCTCCCCCGCCTTGACCATGTCGGCGCGGATCTGGATCATCTCTTGGTCGAGCTTTTCCAAGCGAGTAGCGGTTGCCATGTGACTCGCTTCGGCTTCTGCGCGAAGCCGTTGGGCTTCGGCGAGCTCCTTTTCGACCTCCGCCCGACGCGCGGCCAAAGCAGGATTGCCTTTGGTTCGAATCGCCCACCCGATGATCAGAAGCAGGACGCCGAAGTTGACGAGGGTTCCTAGGAACTCGGTGTTGAGAACATCGGAAAAGTGAAGCTCGCCATGTGCGTCGTGGCCTTCCTGCTCAGCGGCGACCTCGTGGGCGCTCTCCGCGAACGTAACCGTAGGCGATACGAACCAAAGACCGAGCAGAAGTATCGAGATCGCGCGCATCAGGCGACCTCCCGATCGAGCATCTTCGAGGCGATCTGCTTCGCGAGCACAGAGATGCCTTGATCGAGTTGGCTGCGAAGGCGCGCAGACTCCGTTGCGAGCTTCGCGTCGGCGTCGGCGAGCTGCTTATTCGTTTCGTCGCGGACCCGGTCGAGCAAGGTACGCTCGAGCCTCTTGCCCTCGGCACGAAGCCGGTCCCGTTCCTCGCCGGCCTGAAGTCGAATGCGGCGCATTTCCTCTTCGAATTCCTCGCTCTCGGCGGCAGCCTCGTCTTGAAGACGAAGCGCCTCGAGCTTGGCGCCCTCGATGGCGTTCTCGCGTGCCTCGAACAGAGCGATCATCGGTCGGAAGATCAGCGGACGAAACACGAGAAACGCCACGGCGAAGATCCCGAGTTGAATCCAGATCGTACCGTCGAGGTCGATGATGGAGCCCTCGGAGAGTAGGGCTGTGAAAAGCACGGTCATCGCAGCGGTATCCCTGAGCGGCCGAAGCGGCGTCCCATTAGGCGCCTGGGGCCGAATCGCACGTCCGACAAGGAGAAATCCCTAGCGGCGCGCTTTGGTAGCACGGGCCCGAACCCAGTCAAGGACGTCGAAGTCGGGCTTGAGCTGCGAGCTCAGGTGGAACCTTGGGGCGCCTGCGCGACCCGGGAACGGAGGGCCCGAAGCGTGCGTCCGGCGGCTCGCTCGTTCTCTCGACTGAAGATCGAGGACGGCAGGGGGATGTCCGGATCGACATAGATCTTGAACCCCACCCGGGTTCGGGCACCGCCATCGATCGGCGTCAGCTCCCACCGCGCGTTGAATGCGTCGATATTGCCCTCCAGCAAACTCGCCTCGATGACGCGTCCCGGGTCCGACTCGGCCCGTTCGGCGATGTTGAGCTGGCCCCAGAGCGTGAAGGCACCCTTGGCGATGCTGACCTCCATGTAGACCCGCGCTCGGGTTCCGCGCTGAGCGAGAACCCTAGACCTAGTGAAATTCGGCATGAATTGAACGTAGTTTGCATAATCGAGGACGATCGGGAGGACCTCATCGATCGGCTGATCCAGCTCGACGACCGCCTGACCCCAAGCGATGCTCGACCCCTCCTCGGCGATCTGCGCGGTGAGAACCGCGTCCGCCTCCTCGGCGCGGACATCGGTCGCGGTGGTGCTCGCGATCCAACCGATTGTCAAAGCTCCAATGAAGAATGTCTTGCTCATGCCTATTGTCTCTCTTGCCCCAGCAGTACGGGACGACCCGGGTGACGTTACGTCACCCAGGCGAGACCCCTCAAAAAGAAAGGTAGCATTCATGGATACCTTTACCGACATATTGGCGTAGAAAAATGCGTCTCAGGCGGAACAGTTGCTAGATTGAACGCGGATGTTCCAGATGGACCAAGCCTATTTTTTCGCAGCGATTCTAACGGTAACCGCGATCGCCAACGGCGCGCAGGCCCAACAACCGAAAGTCGTGGTGCTGAGCTTCACCGGAGCCGGGGGCTCGACTGCACGCGTGCAGGTGGTCCGGGCGCTCAAGGGGCAAGCCGACTTTGCAACGAAAAGCGATGCCGACCGCGTCATCGACGATCGCGGGTTGCGCCTCGAAACGGCAGGGGGCCGTGCAGAGCTGACCGACGCTCTCGACGTCGACTATATCTTCTGGGGCCGCGTGAAAGGCAAAGGCAGCAGCGCCCGCACCGAGATTCGGGTGGCAGGCCGATCGGGCGAGACACTCACTGGTTACGAGGCAGGAGCTCCGGGCACCTCCAAAGGCAATCGGTTGATTCAAGAAGCGGCTCGTACGGCTCTTGCCGAAGTGTTGGAGCTCGCGCCGCCAGGGAAGCGGAAACGCAAAGAGACCGCCGTAGTTGTGACGGCTGAAGCTTCGGTGCCGACAGGGGCGGCGGCAGCAACCACCTCGACCGCCCCCGCGCCACCGAAGACCAAGCCGCGCCAAGACAGCAAGGCGGACGCCAAGAAGCAATCCAAAAAGAAGAAGAACAAGGAGACCGATGGGGCAACGAAGCTACCGGTCTTCGAGATTTTCGTCGGGGGTGGTCCGCGGCTCCGCAACATCGACTTCAACGTCGGCGACGGGTCGGGCGGAACCGAAAACAGAAACTTCGACTCAGGCGCGTACGCGGACGTGGGCGGCTATTTTCTCGTGCGTCCCCTCGGAAGATCCGACAACCCGGCCCTTCAAGGCATCGTCATTCAGGGCGATGGTGGCGTCGGCTTCGGTCTCAATGCGCAGCCGCAAGGCACCGGAATCACCAACAACGTCACCACCTGGAGGGCTCTCGGTCAGGTGGGCTACCTCTACCCGCTCATCAAGGGCCTGCAGGTCGGCGGGCTGGTGGGCGCCGGCGTGGATACCTTCGATATCGATGTGAACTCCGTGTTGCCGTCGATCCAGTACATCTACGTTCGAGTAGGAGCGGCCCTCTCTTATATGGTCTTCAAAGACTTTCTCGGGTTTCGAGTGGATGGAGGCTTTCGGAAGCCCTTTTCATTCGGGGATCTCGAAGCAGCCTTCGGCAACAACAGCTCGGCGATCGGCTTTGACGCGACCGCCATGGTGGGAGGGAAGCTCGACATCGGATTCACCTACGGCTTCCGCTTCATCTGGGAGTACTACAAGCTGGACTTCAGCGGGGCGACCGACCCACAGCAGCCCTCTTTCAGCGGTGGTCCCGGCAGCGGTACCGACAGTGCGATGACCTATCAGTTCTTGGTCGGCTGGTCCCTGTAAGCAGGGTCCGCGCCGCTGTCTAGGGGGTGGACCTCACCCATGACACATGAGCCGTCGAAGACCGCACCTTTGTCGATGAAAAGGGCGGGCGTGTGGATATCGCCTTGCACTCGTCCGGGGGCGTGAAGCTCGACGAGCTCCGAAGCGTAGATCTCGGCCTGCACCGTGCCTCCGAGTACGATCAGGGTGCTGACGCGAACGGTCCCGCGGACCCTGGCGCCCTCCCCGACCACCAGAACGCCCTCGCTCAAGACCTGGCCTTCGAAATCGCCGTCGATCCGTACTCGCCCATCGAAGAACAGCTTGCCCTCGTAGCGGGTTCCTGCCCCGAGAAGTGCGTGAATGACGGTGTCGTCGTGTTGCATCGAGGCTCGGAGCGTAGAAAGCGCGGCCGAAGGGGTCAATCGTCGTCGCCGCAAGTACTTGCCTGACATGATTGTGACCCTAGCTACGCGGCATCGTTGACCGCCCCGAGGGCCCGTGCTACGTCGCGCCCGCTTTGGGCGGGACAACCCGCCGGCCGACACACTTTCAGAAAACCGGAAAGAACATGGCAGAGCTTCAGAACGGGCAAGTCACTCAAGTTATTGGTCCAGTCGTGGACGTTTCGTTCCCTCGGGGGAGCCTCCCGGCGATTCTCACCGCACTTCAGGTCAGCAACCCCGCCATCGACGACAAGCAGTGGAACCTCACCCTCGAGGTTGCCCAACACCTCGGTGAGAGCACCGTGCGCGCCGTCGCAATGGACTCGACCGACGGCCTGGTCCGCGGCATGAAGGTCAAGAACACCGCCGCACCGATCTCGATGCCGGTCGGCAAGGAATGCCTGGGCCGCATCCTAAACGTTATTGGCGCACCGGTGGACGAGCTCGGCCCCGTCAACGCAACCAAGTTTTCGCCGATCCACAAAGAAGCCCCGGCCTTCGTCGATCAGAGCACCGAGGTTGAGATTTTCGAAACCGGCATCAAGGTCATCGACCTTCTCGCTCCGTACCGGAAGGGCGGCAAAATCGGCCTTTTCGGCGGCGCGGGTGTCGGCAAGACGGTTCTCATCATGGAGCTCATCAACAACGTCGCGAAGGCACACGGTGGTGTCTCCTGCTTCGCGGGCGTCGGCGAGCGTACCCGCGAGGGCAACGACCTACTTCTCGAGATGAGCGAGTCGAAGCTCGAGACGGGCGAGACGGTTCTTTCGAAGACCGCGCTCGTGTATGGCCAGATGAACGAGCCGCCCGGGGCGCGCGCGCGAGTCGCGTTGAGTGCGCTGACCGTGGCCGAGCACTTCCGGGACGAAGAAGGCCAAGACGTTCTTCTCTTCATCGACAACATCTTCCGCTTCACGCAAGCGGGTTCCGAGGTTTCGGCGCTCCTCGGTCGCATTCCCTCGGCCGTCGGTTATCAGCCGACCCTCGCCACGGAGATGGGTGAGCTTCAGGAACGCATCACATCGACCACCAAGGGCTCGATCACCTCGGTGCAAGCGATTTACGTTCCTGCCGACGACTTGACCGACCCCGCGCCGGCAACGACCTTCGCCCACTTGGATGCGACGACCGTGTTGTCGCGCTCGATCGCAGAGCTCGGTATCTACCCCGCCGTGGACCCGCTCGACTCGACCTCGACGATGCTCGATCCGGGCGTCCTCGGCGAGCGCCATTATCTGGTCGCGCGCGGCGTGCAGGAGACTTTGCAGAAGTACAAGGACCTCCAAGACATCATCGCGATTCTCGGCATGGACGAGCTCAGCGAAGACGACCGCGTCGTGGTCGACCGCGCGCGTAAGATTCAGCGCTTCCTTTCGCAGCCGTTCTTCGTCGCCGAACAGTTCACAGGCCTCAAGGGAGCCTACGTTCCGCTCGAGGACAGCGTTGCGGGCTTCGAGGAGATCCTCGACGGCAAGCTCGACGACGTGCCCGAGCAGGACTTTTACCTCAAGGGCAACATCGAAGAGGTCAAGGAAGCGTTCGCGAAGCGCTCCAAGGGCTGATTCATGGTGAGCACCGAACAGCTCCAACTCGACGTGGTCACCCCGACGGGTTCGGTGCTTTCGGTGAAGGTCGACTCGGTTCAGGCGCCGAGCGTCGAGGGCGAGTTTGGCGTGCTCCCAAACCATCTTCCCCTGTTGGCAGCTTTGAAATGCGGCCTGCTCGTTTGGGAAGTCGACGGCAAGCGCAAAGTTGCGGCCATCGGCCCAGGCTTCGTGGAGGGCGGACCCGACAAAGTGCTTTTGCTAACCGACCTTTACGCCAGCCCCGAAGAGATCAAACCTGAGAGGGTGCGCCAAGAGCTCGCGAAAGCCGAAGAGGCGCTCCGACAATTCGACGAGCTTTACGAAGGCCCAGAATACACCGAGCTTCAACGCGATGTCGATTGGGCGATCGCCCGGCTCGACGCGTACTCCGCTGCGCGTGCGGTCTAGTCTTCCGCCGACCACGCTTCGAGCGCGGCTTTCGCCGCGGCCTGCTCTGCATCGAGCTTCGAGCGGCCCTCTCCGAGCGCGACGCGGCTACCCTTGAGCTCAAGTGCGATCACGAATTCTCGCGCGTGGTCGGGGCCTTCGCTTCGAACCAACTCGTAGCTCGGCGTATCGCCAAGCCGCGCTTGCGCCCATTCCTGTGCACGCGACTTGAAATCGCGGTGCCCCGGCTCACCCACATGAAGCCACGGCTCGAAGATCCGGCGGGTCACTTCGACTGCGGCATCGACCCCTGCGTCCTTGTATATCGCCCCGATGCACGCTTCGAGAGCGCTCGATAAAAGCCTTGGCTTTTCGCGGCCCCCTGACTTTTCCTCGCCCTTCCCCAGGCGCATGGCGGGCCCCAATCTGACGCTGTCGGCGATCGCAGCAAGCCCTTTTTCGCTGACCAAGTCTGCCCGCCGCTGGGTGAGCTCTCCTTCGGCTACTTCCGGAAACTGCTCGCTCAGAAGGGAGGCAACCACGAGCCCCACCACCGCATCACCAAGAAACTCCAGACGCTCGTTGTCGTTGGGCGCGAGATCAGGTCGTTCGTTCTTAAAGGAACGGTGCGTCAGCGCGTCGCGTAGCAAGCTTTGATCCGCGAACTCGTAGCCAAGCGCATCACAGAGCTCCAACGCCGCCGGATCGAGCAGCTGTTCCTGGTGGGACATCCTGGAAACGGTACCAGCTGCCGGGTCGTGAAGCCATCATCGGCCCGGTGCCGTGCTATACGAGCCCCGTGGAGTTTCCGCCCGAGGAGTTGGAGACCGCGAGACTTCGGCTTCGACGCCCCAGGATCGAGGACTCAGAAGCCGCATTCGACTCGTACACCAGCGACGAAAACATCACGCGCTATCTCACGTGGTCCGCCCACACCACCGTGGCACAAACGCGCGAGTATTTTCAGCAGACCATCGACGCTTGGGACCTTCGAATGGGGCATCGGGTCTGGCTTATCGAGCGAAAACACGATCGCGTGTTGACTGGCACGATCGGCTGCACGGTGCACTTCCATCGTGTCGAAGTCGGCTTTGCCCTTGGCAGTCGTTTTTGGGGTCTCGGGTACATGCCCGAAGCGCTTCAGCGGGTCTGCGAGGCGGCGTTCGAGGACCCTCGAATCTATCGGGTCCAGGCACTGTGCGACGAAGAAAATCGGCGTTCTTCGCGGGTGATGGAGAAAGTCGGGATGGAGCTCGAGGGAACACTGAAAGGGTATGGCTCCCATCCGAACCGGTCGGATACCCCGCGCGATTGTTTGATGTACGCCAGGATTCGCGGCGATTGAATCGAGGATCGAAGCCGCTACACTCGCCCGTCCCATGCGCCTCTTGACCACCGTAACGAAAGGCGAGGAAGCCAAGACGCTTGCCGATGCACTCTACGCGGACGGCGTACCCACGACGGTTAAAGAGACGCGCGACGGACAGTACGCGATCTGGGTACAGGACGAAGACCGGATGGAACAGGCGCGCGCATTCCTGAGCGGCTTTGATCCCGAATCGGCACACTTCGAGGAGATGGCAAAGCAAGCGCGTGCACAACGCCGCCACGCAACCAAGGCCGACGAGAAGCTCAGAGCGCGAACCAACAAGATCCGAAGTCAGATCGAGGCACGCCAGAACATGCGCATCGGTCCGGTGACGGCAGTCTTGATGGCGATTTGCGTGCTCGTGTTCATCTACACGGGCATGGGCGAGAAAACGCAGGCGGTCGCGCTTTTTACGTTCACACCTTTGGAGTTCGTGAAGGGGCGAGTGTATCCCGGTGATGTCAGCGCGATTTGGCAGGGGCAGCCGTGGCGGCTTCTCACGCCGATGTTTCTGCACTTCGGGTTCCTACACATCTTGTTCAACCTCTGGTGGCTCAAAGATCTCGGCACGGCGATCGAGCGCGTGTTTTCGTCGCGCTACCTGCTGACGCTCGTTCTTTGCATCGCGCTGTTCTCGCACATGCTCGAGTACGCGATATCAGGTCCGCGTGTATTCGGCGGCATGTCCGGCGTGGTGTACGGGCTCTTCGCGTTTATCTGGATTCGCGGCCGCCTCGACCTCAGCTTTCCGTACCGCATCCCGCAACAATTGGTCACGTTCATGCTGATCTGGCTCGCGCTCGGATTCACGGGCTGGGTCGGCCCCATCGCGAACTGGGTCCACTCGGGCGGATTGATCGTAGGCGCAGCGTGGGGCGTGATCTCCTCGGGCTACCTACAACGCAAACTCGGACGCTAGCATCAGTGCCAATGCCAGCGCCTACTGTGCCGGCAGCAACGGCATCAGCTTGGCGTACGTGCGGTCTCGGTCCGCGTAGATGTCGTCGAGGATCGCCTGTAGCGTCTGACGTCCTTGACTCTCGAGCACACGCTCGTTGTGTTCGATCACCGAGGCTGCCACCGTCTTGACGGGGCGCTCCGCCTGGAGATCCCTTAGGCTCACCGTGAAAATGTCCTTGTAGTGGGGCGGGTCTTGGGCTCTGACTTCTTCGAGCCGGCAGCGTCGGATCAGCTGCACGGTAGGGTCGGGAGTCTGACGGAAAAAACGAACGGAACCTGCGACTTCGTTCACGCCCGGGTGAAAGGGAGCGGAAAGGAAGCGGTCCTCGACGAGCGCAGCCAGCGACGACGCCCATCGTGCCAAGGCTTCGGGCCCGTCCTCGAACCTCGGTGCGATGACGAAGCAGACGTCGACGGATTCGTCGGTGTCCCAGTGTTCGAGCACGGGCGCGAGCGCGTTTGGAAGACAGGGCGTGTCCAGCACCACGTGCGTGCGTGTACGATTCCCGTCGCGGGCTTGCCTAGCCCAAGGACAAAGCGCAAACCGTTCGATGATCTCGATCTGATAGCGATCGTGAAGACGAATGGCTTCGCGAGCCAGGCGCTCGCGTGGGCTCACCGGACTCAAGCGGCCTCTCGGGCCCCGCGCTGCGCCAAGTACTCTTGGAGGTGCGGTACGATGGACATTTCGAGCGCTTTGGCCGGCGGCAGAAACTCTGCGCGCACTACCTCGCGTTCGTCTACCCGAACGTTCGGTGCAGCATCGACTTCGAGCTCGTAGATATCGAGTGTGTCCTGTCGATTCTCGAACAAGTGAGTCCCGTGGTAAGCGTGTACGAGGCGCTTGGGTTGGACATTGATGCCGACTTCCTCGCGAAGCTCGCGCGCCGCCGTGGTGCGGCGATCTTCGCGGGGCCTGACGTAGCCGCCGGGCAGCGTCATCTGTGCCCGATACGAGTTCTGCACCAGAAGAACCCGCCCCTCGTACCAGACCGCAACCAACGCGCCTGTCGTCTCTGGTCTACGAATGAACCAAAGAAGACGTAACCCCCAGTGCGCAACCCGATACACCGCCCGTATCAAGGCGTTGATCATGCCCCGAGTTTACCAAAATCGTCGGGGACAGAGAAACCCCAACGTTCGACGACCTCAAACCGAGGCGCCGGCCTTGGCCCAGCCCCCGAGCCGATAGGCCCAGATTCCTAAGCACATCCTCACAAAAAAGGAGATTGGGAGGGCGACCCAGATCCCGAAGGCGCCCCACCCCACGACGAAGCCGAGGAACCAACTGAGGGGCACCTGGACCACTAGGGTCCCGACGACGTTGATCAGGAGGCTCGTGTTGGTGGCTCCAGCGCCGCGGAGCATCCCGACGAGCGCGATGTGCACTCCGACGATAGGCATCCCCCACCCGAGGATCCGCATCCAGGTCACCGCGTAACGACCGAGCTCGGTGGTGGGGTCGACATCGAAGATTGCAATGATCGGCTCGGCACCGACGATGATTGTGAGCCCGATGGTCGTCATGATGATCGTCGAAAGGATCACCCCGGCCCGAACGACATGGCGAGCCTCTGGGATGTTGCTCGCTCCGAGCGCATTGCCGACCATCGCGCCCGTAGCCTGCGACACGCCAAGCCCAGGAACGAATGCCAACGATTGGATGCGCAGACCGATCCCGTGCGCGGCCACGGTGACCTGTGCGACCCGCGCCAACATTCCCACAATCGACAAGAAAGCCACGTTCAGGATCACCATGTCCAATGCGGCAGGCGCGCCCACGCGGAACAAGTCGTTTGCGAGCGGGCGGTCGATTCGAGCGGGCCCGAGGAATGCACGCATGCCCGGCACGACGTCGCGCCGAAGAATCAGAACCATCATCGCGACGGCCGCGGCTTGGGCGATGACCGTTCCCCACGCTGCGCCTTTGACCCCCAAGGCGGGGAGGCCGAGGCGCCCCAGAATCAATCCATAGTTGAGAACGATGTTGAGCAGGTTGCTCACGACAGCGATAGCCAACGGCACCATCGTGTTTCCGACGGCACGTAGAGCCGCCGCAAAGAGCATGTTCAGATAGTAGAAGACGGTGAATGTGAAGAGCGGTCGAAGGTAGCCAACGCCCAAATCCCGCACCTCGGTGTCGGCACCGAGCCACTCCATCGCCACGCTCGCGCCGAGATTGCCGACCACTGCCACTACGATCGACACCAAGTACGTAAGCAAGATGCTCTGGTGGAGCACGTGGTTGATGCGATCCGTTTCGCCCGCGCCGTGCGCGCGTGCAACGAAGGCGACCGTTCCGACGGTGAGCCCCAACATCGCCACCATCAGCAAGAAGATCAGCTGACTCGCAAAACCAAGGGCGGTGAGCGCCTCCTCGGCATCGACCAAGCGACCGCACATGGCGGTGTCGACCGCGAGCGTGATCACGCTCAGCACGTTCAATCCGACGATGGGCATCGCCAGATCGAAAAGACGTCGGAAGATGGTGCGATCGACGCCGAACGGTGGACCGGCATGCGCCTTCATTTATGGCGGTGGAGGGTGTATCGCGAGAGGTGAGCGCGCCAGTGCTTTAAGGTTGCAGTCGTGCGAGTCCCCTACCGTCGGACGAAATGGTAGGCTGCGCAGAGATGTCGGGTGAGCCTCGAGAGTTCGGATCCTACCGCCTCGTCCGCCGTCTCGGCGTCGGCGGCATGGCAGAAACGTTCGAGGCGGCGCGTGCAGGCACCGGCGGGTTCGAGCAGAGGGTTTGCCTGAAACGCGTGCTGCCGGCGTACAGCCATGATCCAGAGTTCATCGGTCGCTTCCACAGAGAAGCAAAGCTTGCCGCTCAACTTCGGCATGGCAACATCGTGGGCGTCACGGACTTTGGTGAAGTCGAAGGCGTCAGCTACATGGCGCTCGAGCTCGTCGATGGTGTGGATCTCAGGTCGCTCTTGAGGTCGTTGGCAGACGAGAAGCTGCCCCCGGAAATGGTAGTGTTAATCGGCCTCGACCTCGCCTATGCGCTGGAGCACGCCCACCAAAGCATCATCCACCGTGATGTTTCGCCTGCGAACGTGTTGATCAGCCGGGCCGGCGAGACCAAGCTCGCGGACTTCGGGATCGCCAAAGCGATCGAGAGCGCCGCCGCTACCGCGAGTAAGATCGTGCAAGGCAAGATCCCCTACATGTCTCCTGAACAGATGCGCGGCGAGGCGGTCGATGCACGCTCGGATCTGTTTTCGCTTGGCGTGGTGCTGTTCGAAGCCGTCGCCGGTGTTCGCCCGTTCGACGGAGCTCACGATGTCGAGACCATGCAACGCATCGTCGAAGGGCAGCGGAGATCTCTTAGCGAGACCGCACCGGACCTGCCCATCGAGTTGCAGGCAGTCATCGACGGTCTGATCGCGACCGACCCCGAGGACCGCACACCGAGCGCGTCGCGACTCGTCGAGGAGCTCGCCGTTCTAGCGCCGACCCCGCAGGTTCGACGAGAGCTCGCATCGATGGTCGAGACGCAACGCGGTGGCCCGAGCACGAGGATGCACGTGCGGGCACGGGGTGAAGATCCGGACACGGAGCTGAGCCGTGCTCAAGAGCTTCCGTCCCCGGCCGGTTTCGACGAAAATCCGAACAAGGGGACCCGCCGCGGGCTTCGAGCCGCGCTTGCTCTACTGACTGTGATCGCCTTGGCCGCCGGCATCGCCGCCACCGAGTCGTTCGGTCTATTTGGCTCTTCAGGAATCCATCAACCGGCCGCGAACGCTCCCGACACGGTCGCACCCACCACTCCGACGGACCCCGTTGAGGTCGCCGCGCGCGCTGCGATACGGATCGAAGACAGCGCACCCACAACTTCGAAAGACGAAGATACTGTTGATCCCGTGCCGCCTGTCGCCGTCCCGAGCCGTGGTTGGATTCACGTAGTCGTGCAACCGTGGGGCAATGTTTGGATCGATGGTGTCTGGATGGGGCGCGCTCCCGTGAAGGCGCGAGTGGCCAAAGGCCGCCACACCGTCGAAGTGGGACGCGATCTTCCGTCCAAGAAGCAGGTAGTCAAAGTCGAGGCTGGTGCGCGAAAAGAGCTCGAGATCAGCCTCTCCGATTGATCGCTATTCGACGACGATCGCGCCGCAGGGGAACACGGCGGTAAACGTAGCGGCACCGCTCTTAAACGTGTCGCACGCGCTGCCAACCAGCTCGATGATGTCGTCGGCTCCCGGCTTGACGCGCCAATCGCTCGGGCAGCTCAGAGGAGTGCCGTTGAGCCGAACATCGCTTGCGGGATCATTGCAGGCCTTCTCTTTGTCGTCGAACGGCTTGTCGATCTGCACCTCACACGAGATGCTGTCGCCGATGATCTGGTTGAAAGCGTCTTCCAGTTCTTGAGGGTTGTTGCCGACCCAGAACGGCGCATTGCCCTCCGAGCCGTCTTCCGCGAGCCCGATGCCGACGTTCGCCATGTCTTGAAGGTGCGGCGCGCCAACCTGGTCACCTACGCTCAAGATGAAAACATCGATGCCGGCGGCATGCGCTGCCGTAGCGGCCGCCACCGACTCCGACTGACCGTTTTGCGGGTTCGGAACTGCGCAAGTGTCCGGCTCACCATCCGTGGCCAACACAACGATCGTCGGTCCCTCCGCGGGCGGCGGACTAGCTTGAATGCTGCTCACCAGCGCATCCAGACTCTCGCCGGTCGGCGTTTCGCCGCCATCAGCAGTCGGGTACGTTGGGCTGTAGACCATTGAATCGCCGATCGTGCTCGAGTTGTTCAACGCGAAGTCGACCTGCGTCGGCAGCCGAGGACAGGGAGGATTGGCGTTTCCATCATCGGAAGTGTATGTGGTCAAACCGAACCGAACGATCGAATCGAGTGAGCTGACAATGCCGGTAATCGCGCCGTGTGCCGCCTCCCAGCGGTTCTGGCCGCCGAAACCCGCGGTCATGGAACCGCTCTGGTCGACGAGGAACATGACGTTCGGAATGCTTCGGGTAGGAGTGACCTGCACGGACTGACAACCGGTGCTTCCGCCGGTGCCGCCGCTGCCGCCCGTTCCCGTGAAGACAGGGATGCAACGCCCCCGGGAGTTGCAGTCGTAATCCTGACCGCAACCTTGTTCCGCTGTGCATTGAGCACTGCAGACGCCGTTGAAACAATACGTTCCGAGCTCACACTCGGAGTCGCTTCCACTCGGGCAGGGCGAATCGCAGCCGGGCGGCGGTGTTACGAAGTCCTCGCACGCAAGGGGCTTCCCGCCATTGAACGGGTTCCCAGTACCACCACCTCCACAAGCGCTGATCCCAAACGCCCCCACCGCAACGAGCACAATCGAAAGCCAACGATGCATTACAAACTCCCCAGAGGATTCAAAAAAGCCAACTATGTCAACATTCTACACCCAGTGTGTACAGTCCGCAAATCAACATGCTCGGCTTTCCTGACGAATTAGCTTTTGCTTTCGTGTGTTTACAAAATTACGCTCGACTCCCCATAGCCCTATGGTCTCGCGACGGACCGGAAACGGGAAAAAACTCACGAGATCTTGCCGCCTAGCGCCGACGGCGACTTGCCGACCAGTAGTCGGAGTCTTTTTGCAATGAGGAAAGCGGTCCGAAACCTTCCGGAAACAACCGCAGGCCAGAGATGGTATCTGGCCATTTGCCCAGCCCGCGCACCGCAGCCGGGCGAGCGACGAGGCCACATGATACAACGCGCACCTGCTCCCGTCTCGCCTCGCAAAGGAATCGTCTCATGGACGCCAAAGATGTTCTGGATCTAGCCAACAAGAACAACGTCGTCATGGTGGACCTCCGGTTCACCGACTGGCCGGGGATGTGGCAGCACTTCTCCGTTCCGATCTCGGAGCTTGACGAGAAGGCCCTGCAACAAGGCTTCGGTTTCGACGGATCATCGATCCGCGGATGGCAGTCGATCGAGGTGAGCGACATGCTAGTAGTTCCGGACGCGGACACCGCACTCATCGACCCGTTCTGTGAAGCGCCGACGCTCTCAATGATCTGCGACATCGTCGATCCACTTACGCGGGAGCGCTACAGCCGGGACCCTCGGTGGATAGCCACGAAGGCCGCCAATTACGTGAAGAGCTCGGGCGTTGGCGACACGATTTACTTCGGCCCGGAGGCGGAGTTTTTCATCTTCAACTCCGCGCGCTTCGATACGCGGGAGAACTGTGGCTACTATTACGTCGATTCAGATGAGGCCAAGTGGAACTCGGGCGCCGAAACAAACATCGACGGAAGTCCGAACCTCGCTTACAAGCCACGATACAAGGAAGGCTACTTCCCGGTTCCGCCGAGCGACAGCCAGCAAGACATCCGGACAGAAATGGTCCTCGAAATGGAAAAGCTGGGAATTAGGGTCGAGGCGCAACACCACGAGGTAGCGACCGCCGGCCAAGCGGAGATCGACATGCGATTCGCGCCGATCGTGAAGATGGCGGACCAGCTGATGCTCTATAAGTACGTCATCAAGAATGTGGCCCGTCGTCATGGCTTGACGGTCACCTTCATGCCTAAGCCGCTCTTCAACGACAATGGCTCCGGCATGCACTGTCATCAATCGATCTGGAAGGGAGAGAAACCGACCTTCGCGGGTGACGGCTATGCCGGCCTGTCAGATACCGCGCTCCATTACATCGGGGGCATCATCCAGCACTCCAAAGCCATCGCCGCCTTTACCAACCCGACGACCAACTCGTACCGACGGCTCGTTCCGGGCTTCGAGGCCCCCGTGTACGTCGCTTACTCAGCGCGAAATCGCTCCGCGGCGTGTCGCATCCCGACATACTCGGATGACCCGAGGGCAAAGCGAGTCGAAGTCCGTTTCCCCGATCCTTCGTGCAACCCCTACTTGGCCTTCACGGCAATGACGATGGCGGGCATCGACGGGATCGAGAACAAGATCGACCCGGGTGAGCCGCTCGAGAAGAACACCTACGCATTGAGCGGTGCCGAGCAGTCCGAGCTCAAGGTCATGCCCGCCAGCCTCGGGGAAGCGCTCGACGCCTTGGAAGCCGACAAGGGCTTCTTGCTCAAGGGCGACGTGATGACCGAAGATGCGGTGCAGACCTGGATCGACTACAAGCGCGAAAACGAGATCGCGCCGGTCGCATTGCGACCCCACCCACACGAATTCGAACTCTATTTCGATCTCTGAGCGGCGTCGACCGAGAATAGTCCTTCAGCGAAGGAAGTCGGCAACCGAGGGTTTCACGGCGCTCAGGTAGACCGCCGAGCGAGTTTGCTGAAGCGTTTGCGACAACAACATAGGAGTAACGATGAGCATTATACAGGCTGAATACATCTGGATCGACGGCACGGAGCCGACGCCGCTTCTTCGCTCGAAGACCAAAATGCTCGCGGCGGGACTGTTGGATAAGGTCCTCGGCACGATCGCGGGAGTTGCCGAGCTTCCGAAGTGGGGCTTCGATGGATCGAGCACGAACCAGGCGACGGGCGACGACTCAGACTGCCAGTTGTACCCCGTATTCGCGGTGCGCGATCCCCTTCGAGGCGGCGACAATCTTCTCGTGCTTTGCGAAGTGTACAAGCACGACGGCAGCCCGCACGAGACGAACACGCGTCGTGCGACTGTGGAAGCTGCGGACAAGCACAAAAACCTCGATGCTTGGTATGGCTTCGAGCAGGAGTACACGATGATGAAGGATGGCTATCCGCTCGGTTTTCCCGAGGGCGGTTATCCCGGCCCCCAAGGCCCGTACTATTGCGGCGTTGGCGCCCAGTACGTCTTCGGACGCGAGATCGTCGAAGAGCACATGGTCGCCTGCATCAAAGCGGGGCTGAAGATCTCGGGGATCAACGCCGAGGTCATGCCGGGCCAATGGGAGTTCCAGATCGGGCCGGCTGGTGTAGTCGAATCCGGTGACCACATGTACATGGCGCGCTACCTCCTCGGTCGGATCGCCGAGACGTACGGCGTGGACATCTCGTACGACGCCAAGCCCGCGAAGGGCGACTGGAACGGCGCGGGTTGCCACACCAACTTCAGCACCAAGGCCATGCGCGAAGATGGGGGTTTGAAGGTCATCCACGAGTACTGCGAGCGACTCGGTCAGCCGGAGCGCATCGCGCTTCACCTCGAACACTATGGCGCCGGGCTCAAGGACCGCCTCACTGGCGCCCACGAGACGGCCTCGTGGCAAGAGTTCAAGTACGGCGTGTCGGACCGCGGTGCTTCGATCCGTATCCCGATGGCCACCGACCTCGATGGCAAAGGCTACCTCGAAGATCGTCGTCCCTGTGCGAACATCGATCCGTACACGGTGGCACGTCTTCTCGTCGAGGCTGCGGCCTGACGTCGCCGAATGCAGAACGGCACCGCGTTCCTCGGAGCGCGGTGTTTTTCGTTAAACCGTGAGAACCGCCGCACCACGGATCCCGTCGTGGGCAAGTCGGCGTAAAGCTTCGTTCGCCTCTTCGAGCGGAAAGACCTCCGTATGGCTCCGGACCGGCACTGCGGCCGCTTCCTCGAGAAAGGCGAGCCCGTCCTCGCGGGTGTTGTTGGCGACGCTGCGCACGACACGCTCCCCGTAGAGTAACTCGTAAAGAAACGACGGGATCGGGCTCATCTGGATGCCCCCAAGAACCAAGGTGCCACCTTTGCTTAGATGAGAGAGCGCCGGAGGAATGACCTCCCCGGCGGGGGCGAAAATGATCCCAGCGTCGAGAAAAACGGGTGGCTTCTCCATGGTCCCCCCAGTCCAGGTCGCACCGAGCTCCTCAGCCAACGCACGGTGCTTGTCTCGATCGCGCGTGCATACGTAGACGTCGGCGCCCCGCGCCCGAGCGATCTGGATGGCGACATGGCCTGCTGCGCCAAAACCGTAGAGGCCGAGACGCGCGCCCGACCAGTCCTCGATACCGGTCATTCGCAGACATCGGTAACCGATGATTCCCGCGCAAAGAAGTGGTGCAGCCTGGAGATCAGAAAACCCTTCCGGAAGCGGATAAGTGAAGCTCGCGGGAGCGACTACGTATTCCGCGAAGCCACCATCGACGGTCCAACCGGTAAAATCGGGAGCGTCGCAGAGGTTCTCGCGCCCGGAGTGGCAAAACGCGCAAGAGCCGCACGTCCGGTGCAACCACGCGACACCCACCCGCTGACCGATGGTACGGTCGATGACGTTCGCGCCGATCGCGTCGACGATGCCGACCACTTGATGCCCTGGGACCACCGGCGATCGACGCAACTCGAGATCGCCTTCGCAGACGTGTAGATCGGTCCGGCAAACGCCACACGCACGTACCTCGATTCTCACCTCGTCGTCGGCGGGCTCGGGCACGGGAACCTCGCCGAGGCGTAAGGGGCCCGTGTCGATGGGGGACGGTCGATCGAGAACCATGGCTCGCATGGCGATGACCGTACCGCACCTATTGACTTGTTCAAAAGTGGCCAGGTTGGCCGAGTGTGTGGGAACAAGGCAGACCATGACTCGATATCACGCCGCATTTGCGCTCTTGCTCACGCTCGGCTGCCATCGTGGGGGGGCGCCCAGCACGCCCCAACCGGCGCTCGATGACGAACCGCAGGTGCCGGGTACCTCATTGCACGATGGTACAGAGGTGAGCTCCCGAGAACCCGACACGAAGGAGTTTTCCGCGCCCAGTCTTCGAGTCTTCGACAAGAGTCCGATCGTCGGTGCCCCGCCGCGCATTAGAATCGTTCGTCCGAAGAATCAGGCGCTCGTTGCCCGTGGACCCGTCATGATGAGACTGGAGGTCACCCGATGGAAACTCGCTCCGGCTCCTGGCAACCACGTCCACGTAAAGATCGACGACGGCAAGGAGTTCGCGGTGCGCGATGTCTCTAAACCGTTCGCCCTCGACGAGCGCTACGAGCAGGAGACGGGTGAGCCTCTGGGCGAGGGGACTCATGTCCTACGGGTTTTCTTGAGCAGGCCGAACCACGAGTCGGTAAAACTTCCCTCGGCGTTCGACAGCGTCGTCTTTCACTATCGCTCCCGAACTGCGGGTGCGTCTTTCGACCGCAATCAGCCGATCCTGACCTATAGCCGACCCCAGGGCTGTGCTTCTGATCCAGATAGGCTGCTCGATTTCGTCGTCGCCAATATCAACGGGTTGTCTCGAAAGGGATACAGGGTCCAATACGTGATCGACGGAGTGCATGCGGGCACCCTGTTCTCATGGGCTCCTTATCAGATCCGAGATCTTTCACAGGGCGAGCACACGATCCGTTTGATGCTGCTTCGTTCCGACAACTCGACGGCACCGGGGCGTTTCAACGATATCACTACGTCGTTCGAGGTTAGCGATTCCTGCCCTCACCTGGGCCTCATCCCAGACGACCTTGAGAACGAAGACGAAGAGGTTCTCGAATAGAGCGCCCGGGACGACACTAAGAAGCTTTATGCTCCGGCCGAGCGCCTCTATAGTGCGCGCACCGGGATGTCGGATCGAGTCGAGTTCAAGCGCGAAATCGGCCTCTTCATGGCCGTGATGATCGGCATCGGCGCGATGATGGGGCCGGGGATCTTCGCGCTGCCCGGGGAGCTGGCCAAGATGGTGGGCCCGCTCGGCGTCGTCGTGTATCTGGCGATGGGTGCGGTGGTCATCTTCACCGCCCTCAACTACGCCGAGCTCGGAGCCGCTCTCCCGATCGCCGGCGGCGGTTACTCGTTCGTGAGCCGCACGCTTCCCAAGCCGATTGCCTTCCTGACCGGGTGGTTCTTTTGGATCGGCAATGTCGCAGCGTGCGCGATGTATGTGGTCATCTTTGCGCTCACCGTCCGCGCCTACTTTTGGCCGGAAGCGAACGTCGCACTAATCGCACTGGTGGCCACGGGAGTTTTTGCTGCGGTCAATTTACGGGGCATGTCCGAGGCGCTGATGGTCATCACCGTCATGAACCTGATCGAGTTGGCTGTGCTGATCGGCATTGCGATCATCGGCGCCTTCCAGATCGAAGCACCCAACCTAGAGCCGTTTGCGCCGCTTGGGTTCGGTGGCTTCGCCGGCGGTATGGCGTTGGTATACATCTCCTACGTAGGCTTTGACCTGATCACAGTGGCCGCCGAAGAAATCATTGCCCCGAGCAAGACCATCCCGCGAGCCATTCTGATCACATTGGTCGTCGGCGTCATGATCTACGTGGGCGTCGTGTTCGTGATGATGGGCACCGTGCATTACACCGAGCTCGCCGCGACCGATGTGCCTTTCATCTTCGTCGCTGAAAGGGTCTGGGGAGAATGGGGCCGCTGGGCCGCCATCACCGCTACGATCATGGCCAGCCTATCGGCGTTTAGCGTGACCCTCGGCGCAAGCTCGCGGGTCTTGTATGCCCTAAGCCGCGATGGTCACTTCCCCCGGTGGCTTTCCAAGCTGCACAAACGCTTTCGCACTCCGTACATCGCGCTCGCCGTCTGTGCTTTGTTCGTGTTTGCCTTTGCAGCGGTGGGGATTGTGAAGTTCGTCGCCTCCATGGCGGACTTTGGCTTTTTGATGGGGCTTGGCTTCGTGAACTACTCAGTCATTGCGCTCCGCAAACGAATGCCCAATCTCAGGCGACCCTTCCATGCCGGCTTTTATCCTTGGATTCCATGGATCGGCATTGGCACCTGCTGGGTGTTCGTCCCAGCATTGGAGCTCCGGACCATCTTGCTTGGCGTCGGGCTTACCCTGGCGGGCAGCGCGGTCTACTTGATCCGTCCGCTCAATCGTGCCGAACTCTTCGAAGAGCTTCGTGTAGTCGAAAGGGTCAAGCGATACTGGATACGAAGAAAGAGGAAACGCATGCGAGTACTCATCATTGGCGGTGGACAGAAAGGACAAAATATCGCGAATCGTCTCCTGACGAAAGACGAGTATCGCTTGGTCTTCCGGTCACACGAACATCAGATCACATTCGTCGAAGTCGACGAGGGCGTCTGCAAAGAGCTCGAAGCACGCTACAACCTTCCGATCTTCCAAGGAGACGGCACCAAGAAAGAGGTGCTCCAACAGGTCGGGCTAAACAACATCGACGTGGCGATCGCCGCTGCCGACAACGATGGAAGCAACGTGATCGCGGCGCTTCAGGCCAAGCAACTCGGCATGAAGCGCGTCATCGCCATCGTCCAAGACCCCGACTATCTTCCTCTTTTGGAGAAGGAAGGTGTCGTGGCGATCAGCACACCTTGGGCCACCGCGGCGATGGTGGAGAACTTCCTCGACCGGCCCGGGGTGGCAGAGCTCTTCGAGATCGGGGCGGGCGTGGCAAGTCTGGTCGGCGTCGTTGTGCCCGAAAATGCCTCGGTATCAGGAAAGCAGATCCGGGAGATCAAGGTGCCAGCCGAGTGCGTGGTCGCAGCGGTGATCCGCGGCAAGAAGTTTGTCGTGCCCCGCGGCGACACGACCATCGAGACCGGAGATGAGGTGGTTTTCGTCGGCCCCGCCTCCGACGTGAAGTTGGCACAAGATTTGTTCGTCCTGCGGCGTTGAGCGCGAGAAAATCCATTATCAGCGTTTGGCACGGCGCTATTTAGCCGCTGACATGCGCAGCAACTGCGCGCGTGGGTGAGAAACGCAGAACATGCGTACACTGTTTACGGGAAGTGCCTGCATTATTGGCCAAAACACGCTGGCACGCCGCCTGCACGAAACAAGGCCTGACTGACGGAGAGGGCGTGCTCCTCAGGCCGCAAGGGGGAAGATGTCAAACGCCCTCTTTACGAAGTCTGAAAAGCAGACCGATGATGCGTTCAGGCAAATTGAGGGAGCTAGAACAGCGTGGAGACGTGATCGCTCAGCGAACCCTGATCGAGGCGCCTCGGGAAAGCCTTTGCGTAGAGGAAACCAAAGACCAGAACGAACACGACCTGGGGCTCGATGAGCTTCTGGCTTCCGACAGCATGGCCGCGATTCGTGAAGAGCTCCTCGCTGCAATCGCTGGCGCGGCTTCGATCATGATCTTGGGTGAGTCGGGCACGGGCAAGACCCAGCTTGCCATTGCGTTCGCGCGGGCAAGCCAGCGGGACCCCATCGTGCGCACAACGCTCGGACAGAGCGACGACTTAAATACGATCACGTCGGAGCTTTTCGGACACGAGCGCGGGGCTTTTTCAGGCGCTGTGTCAAAAAGGAAGGGTTTGGTCGAGTACGCGAATGGCGGCACCTTGATCTTCGACGAGGTGCTCAACTTGTCCTCCCACGCGCAGCAGCTACTCCTCGATTTCACCCAGTTTGGCGAGTATCGACCCCTCGGCTATCAGGGGCGCGAGCCCAAGCGCGCGGATGTTCGCCTCATCTCCGTCACTAACGGGGACATCTCGCAGGCCATCGCTGACGGCCGCTTCCGCCAAGACCTCTACTACAGGCTGGCAACGGTGCCCGTCGCATTGCCACCGCTCCGCGAGAGACGACACGACATCCCCAAGATCGCGGTCCGCTATCTGAACAGAACCGACGTGCAAACGGACTGGGAGCTAGCCTCCGACGTCGCTGAGCTGCTCCGCGCCCCTCATCTCGACTGGACGGGAAACATTCGCCAGCTCGAAGCGGTGATGGAGCGAGCTCGGAACCATGCACGCGCGAGTGGTTTCGAAGACTCGATGATCGAAGCAGCCCACCTCGACCTCGACGGTGACTCGCCAACCGGCGTGTCCAAGCCAGGCCCGACGGCCCAATCGAGGGATGACTTCCTTCCGGACGGGGCTCACAACAAATGGGAGCAGCTGGTCGATCAAAAAGAAAGCCTCGAAGCGCTCGAAAAGGAGATCATCGAAGAGACACTAACGGCTTGTGGAGGCATCGTCTCGAGGACCGCCCGCGTGCTTTCGGTTCCTCGTACGAGCTTGATCAGTCGAATGGCTACGCTCGGGATCGACCCACGGAAGTTCGGCTACCACCCGAAGTGACCCACGAGCATAGCTTGTCGCTGTCATCATAAGCGACGACCCGACCGCGTTGATTGCGGTCGGGTCGTTTTAGAGCCTCATGAATGCCAGCTCATGGGCACATGGTAGACCGGATGACGTGAATCATGTAAGCGGCCTCCGCGCCCTGTGGTGCTTCGACGCTAACGATCAGGGTGCTCTCGCCGGGAGGCATGTTGTAGACGACTTCACCGCCACCTACCCCCACCCCTGTCAGGGCTTCTTGTCTCAAGCCTTCTTGGGGGGTCTCATCTCCGAAATCGGAATGGAAATTAACCAGCGCAGCTGGATCCCTTGATTCCGCCCGGACGGTTGCGGTGTCGACGCCCTCAGGAATGAGCACATCATACAGTCGCTCTTGAGAATCGAAGATGATTAGGTTCTCGCCTGCCACTTCGAACTCAAGCATCGACAGTGTGGTGTCACCTCCCTCACAACTAGCGTCACCTGTTTGAAAAAGCGCCGGGGACAGCACGACCGCAAAGGCCAAGCCGACGGTCGCCAGCGAAACGGAATGTCGTGAGTTCCTCATGATGCACCTCCTAGCTCCGAACCTTCAGCATGGTGCCCGTGGTCGTTGCTAGGTTCGTGCTTTTCAGCGGTGCACTTCATGTGCCAATGCAAAAGCTTGTGGATTTGGACTTCTTGCCGCGTTTGCGGCGAAAATTGGCGACGATCGTCGTCAAGAATGACGACTTCTCGTCGGTTCGAGAGGATCCCACAAGCTATATGCGCGCGCCGCGTCGCGTCCACATATGACTTGATAGCTGTGGGTCGACGCGATCGGTGTGCGCGATCTGATTCTCTTCTACTGGGAGATCCTACCAACGCCGATTCTGGCGACTGGCGAGGTCCGACGGAGGTGCTAACGCTCGCAAATCATGCGCAACGCGAGGATGGCGGAATTGGCAGACGCGCTGGATTTAGGTTCCAGTGTCCTTAGGACGTGCAGGTTCGAGTCCTGTTCCTCGCACTGGAATGATGTCGGGGGGTTAGCGCGCATGCGGTCGCCTTTCTTGACCACCGGCGGCGAGATTTCTCGTGCGACAGCCTGTCAGTCAAGCTCTATAAGTAGATGAAGACGCTGGATGCCTGAAGAAACGAACCGCATTGAGGAAAGTACGGCGCAAGGCAGCGTCTATCAGCCCCCAGGGCGCGCTCCTGTTGGGGTCTGGATCGTGGCGATATTGCTCGGCGTCCTCGCGATCGGCTTCAATCCGGAAACCCTCGTTGCACTTGGGCCGATGCGCAGGAGCCTCACCGCCAACGACGAACTCACACGCCAGACGGCGCTTGCCACCGTGCGCCTCGGCCGCGTCCTGCTTGCACTTGGTGCCGTAGGCACCTTGTTGCTTATCGCCATGTGGCGCCCCATCGCCGGGAGCAGCTGGGTCGCCAACGTGTGTCGGCACGCTCCCGCTGCGGGCGTCTCAAACGACGGTCCCATATTCAATCGCTCGTTTCGAATCTCCGTTGGTGCCCTCACAGCATCGCTGGCCTACGTGGCGCTGGCGCCAACCCTACTCTCGGAGGCACAGCGCCACTTGGTCGCCCGGGAAGATGGGATCCTCGAGCAGGCTACGGCGTTCCTGTTCCTGGCCTCCAGCGTCATATCGATGATCATCGCTTGGAGGCTCTTCCGAAAGCCGCGCCCGACCGATCCGACCGCGCTCCGACGGGCTGTATGGCACTTGCTAATTGGGCTTTTCTTCTTTCTCTGTTTCGGCGAAGAGATCTCCTGGGGCCAGCGGATTCTTGGGTTCGAGACGCCTGAGAGCATCAAGGAAATCAACGTCCAGGATGAGACGAACCTGCACAACCTGATGGGCTACTTCGCGGACCATTTGTTTATTATGGGCATGTTCGTTTATGGCTCCGTGCTGCCCTTCCTGGCACGTCGATACGAGTTCTGGCGGAGGTCACTCTACTGGTTCGGTCTTCCTCTCGCCTCGCTCGGCCTCGCGATCGGCTTCGCCTTGGCGTCAGGGGTCCACGATTGGACCCTCTACGCGGTGCTCCCAAGCGGGGCTGGGGTGCGAGCCGCGGAGCTGCGGGAGTTTCTCACGGCGCTGTGCTGCGCGTTGCTGATGATCGAGTGCGGGGGGACGGCTTGGGTTCAGCGCGAGCGACCGAGCCGCACGATGTGATCTGCCATGCGGTTCAATCTGTGCTCAGTGAGCGTATCTTTCCCACCCCAAATCGGGACATGCGCGCCCACTTGAGCGAATCCGTCGTATAGCATGAAGCGTGCGAGCACGTCCTCCTCCGTTTGCGACGACCATAGAATCTGGATGGGAAACGCAAAGTTTCCAACAACCGGTAGAGCACCAACCGTTAGAGCCGTCCAGGGGCGTTCCCGCCCGTTGAAGAGGTTCTGAACGATTCGTCCACTCGTATAAAGCGAACGGGCGGCAGGCCCTGCCGTCAGCACGAGCAGTGCAAGCCCGGCCTCACCGATGAAGCCAAACGCGTAGAGAAGAGGGCAAATCCAGTATTCGAAGCCCTTCACGAATGGTTTGATGGCTAGATGAACGCCGAAGTCGGTCGCAAACGATGCCGATTCTTCCCGGTCCAAATGCATTCGCAGGAACTCGGCATCTGGGACCGACATTTGGCGGCGGTCGGTCCAAGCCTGAATCCTATCTGTGCCGTAGTCTCGAGCCAAGGCAGCGCGATACTTCTGGGAGAATAGAAAACGCACCACGCCTGTTGGCAACCGGCGCCACGGTAGAAGAGCCAATCGGCGGAGTTCTTCCCGCATGCGAGTGATGATCGTCCTAGGGGCGCGTCGAACCGCGCGCCCGAGCTCACGCGAGTACCAACGAACGGGCCGCGCTCGGAACCACCGCGCTTGCTCCCCGGTGATGTCGCCGCGGGCCAGCCGATAGCCGATGCTTCGGGCCACGCGTGGCTGTGTCTTCCACTCGCGCTGGTGGTGAGCGAGCTCGTCGACTTTGTCGATCAAGCTGATAAACCGGTCGTCTGACAAGATGTACGCGCGCAGACGTTCGGCATCGATATCGTCGAAGAGGGGCCGGCCAAACCGAAACGACCTGGGCACGTAGAAGCCAAACAATGCAAGTGGGTTCAGCGCAGCAAGCGCCGGAACACCGGATTCGAGGTCGATCCACGCCCATCGCGCCGAAGTGTCCGGGTTCTCGCCGCAATCGAAGAGAAAATTGTTGAGGGCGACAGGGTTTCCCTTCCCGGCTTGCCAGACCATGCCGTCAAATCCCGACTCGATGAGCAGTTTCTGAAGCTTTGGAAGCAAGTCGTTGGCCAGCTCGCTGGCCTGATCATGGTGCGGAGCCCGCAGCGGATGGTGCAGGTCGGCTGGCCGGCCGTCGACGAGCTGGGTGCGAAGCTCGAACGCGCGTTCACCTTGATTCCAAGCCCACCCTTGAGTCCGCGCGACGTACAGGCGAGCCCCGAACCACTGATCGACGAGCTTCGCAAGGATTTCCCGGCGAAGGTGTGCGCATCGAATCGCGTGCTCGTTCCACATGTATGGGTTGGGCGCTCCGAGGAACACCAATTGCACCAGCTTGGTCAGCCCGCTGGAACCGAACACTTTACGCGCAACGGGCTGCCCTTCCGCGTCTACTCCAACGTAAACGACGCCCGAGCGACCTCGGCCGAGCTCTTCCAGCCCTGTCGTTGCCGGGTATGTAGTCGACGTCATCGCGGCCCAACACAGTAGCGCTTGCCCCCCCCTCAGACCAAAAAGTGCGCGTAATCGCTCAATCAGCCCTCTCTTAGCCCGTGGCGGGCAGTCAATTGCGCAGAACTACGCGCTATGTCGACTTCCTAGAGCTCCGAAAGGGCGTTTGTCGTTACCATCAGCCTCGCCATCTCGTGATCTTTCCATCAATAGATTCGCGGAAAGCAGGGGCTCTTGCGTACGTTTAGGTTCCAGTGTCCTTAGGACGTGCAGGTTCGAGTCCTGTTCCTCGCACCAGAGTTAGCGTTCGCCTCGCGTTAGGAATCGCTCGATGTGCTGAGCCACCTCCTTCGGGTGCTCCTCATAGACGAAAAGTTTCGCATTTTTCACCTGGAAAAACCCGGCCACGTTCGGGAATTGACGCGCCATCTCGCGAGCCCTCGGCTCTGGAAACGTCGGGTCGTCCGCTCCCCAAACGAAGAGCGTCGGAACCGTCAACTGCTGGTGGAGCTGATGGAATTCGTCGAGCCTCGAGAACTTCATACGTCTCAAGAATTGCAGAGCACCTTCCATCTGTGCGTCAGTGTCAATCAAGGGTTCGACGAATCGTGTGAGAAACTCACCTTCCAGGTGAGTCAGATCATAAAAGCAACCGCCGAACACGAGAGACGATCTGCGAAACACTCGGGCCTTCAGTAACTGTCGGATGACGGCCCCGAACCCGGGGACATGCGCCAGACTTTGATACATCGGGATCCAAGGCGGCCGATGGAACGGGATCTCGGTGTTCGTTAAAACTAGGTCGGAAACCCTTGGTTTGTCGATCAGAGCGAGCTCGCGAGCAATCCAGCCCCCCGTGTCGTTTCCCACGAGCGCATAGGACTCGACGCCGAGCTGCGTTAGCGTTTCCTGGAGAGCCCGGGCTTGTCCTTGCGAGGAATAATCGTCAGGGAGCGTACTGTGCGATCGTCCCAGCCCAATCAGGTCGGGTGTGTAGCAGGTGAAGCGATCTCGAAGTCGCGAGACCAATTTGTCCCAGGTGTGCCCCGATAAGGGGAAACCGTGTAAGAGGACGACCGCAGGTCCGGTTCCCTCTCGCCTGCAGTGAACCGACGCTTCTCCGATTCTGGTGATTTCCCCGTCGGTGGAAACGAGATCGGGCGGGTTTTCCATGGTCGCGAGGTGCTACAGGGCGGTTGAGATCTAGCAGAAGCTCACCGCGCGTCGAGTTGCTACCTTGAGGTGCATGATGCGGGGAATCGCGGCGGCGACTGTGCTCGCGGCCCTTACGGGCTCGTGGGCGCTGATACCAAGCGATTCACGAGCGGTTGGTCCGGACCCTAGTCAGAAGACGGCAAGCATCTGCAGGAAGGGGCCCCTCCGCAAGCCTCGTGCCGATTGCGCGCCCCCTGCTCTTCCGAGCACCGGCAACCCCTACGAAGACTGCGTACGACGGATCAATCAACTCCGCCGCGCGTGCCAGTGCCTGCCGCCGCTCACGCGTTGGAAGGGGGGTGAGAAGTGCGCGAACATGCATGCGAAGCACGACAGCAGGAGGGGCATTCACGCTGGTTTCAATGCGCACATCTGCAAGCCTCAGGGCTTTGCCCAGAACGAATGCCCGGCCTGGCCGTCGACCGAGCGGGTCGTCGAAGGGTGCCTTCAGGCGATGTGGGACGAGGGCCCAGGGAAACGCTTCTCGAAGCACGGTCATTACATGAACATGAGTAAGGCCGCGTACGAGCAGGTGGCATGTGGCTTCGCTCGGGGGTCGAACGGGAAGATTTGGAGCGTTCAGAACTTTCGGTAACCGACGCTACGAGCGTGTCGATCGGCGACGTCGAGAATCATTCGACGATGCGAATGAGGTGCGTCGGTGCGGTAGTCAGATGGGTGTTGTCGATTGCGTGCAGGGAGTCTCGAAGGTCACCTTCGCGTGCATGGTGGGTCAGCATGGCGATCGACGCGGCGCCGGCGTCGCCGGTCGCCGCGTCCTGAACCATCTTCTCGATGGAAATGCCGGAATTGCCCAGCTTACCGGACAGCGTAGCGAGCACCCCAGACTCGTCCCGCACCGAAAAGCGGAGGTAGTAGCGAGACGACAGGTCGGCGATTGCTTGGATCTCTGGTGCGCCATCGGACGGGAGGCTCCAGGTCCGGACGGGCGCACCCGCGAGCGCGTTCTTCGCAATGTCGATGATGTCGCCCACGACACTCACGGCTGTCGGGGCCGCGCCAGCCCCGAGGCCCGCAAGAAAACTGGGCCCCACCATCGCCCCTTGAATCGCAACCGCATTGAGGGCACCGTCGACGTGCGCAAGCGGATCGCGCACGGGTACCAAAGCAGGATGGACCCGCAGATCGAGAGCGCCAGTCTCCAAGCGTTCTGCGACAGCAAGCGGCCGAATCACATACCCAAAGTTGCGGGCGTATTGGATATCGCGCGGATCGACGTTTTCGATGCCCTCGGTCGGGATCTCGCCAGGCCGCACGCGAGCCCCGAACGCAAGAGCGGCGAGGATGGCCAACTTGTGACCCGCATCGCCGCCGGTGATGTCGAGCGTCGGGTTCGCCTCGGCAAAACCAGCCTGTTGCGCAGCTTTCAGCGCATCGTCGAAAGCGGCTCCGTCATTGGCCATGCTCGACAAGATGTAATTGCTGGTTCCGTTGATGATCCCCCTGACGGAAAGAATGCGATCGGCCGCAAGCGACTCCCGAATCACCCGGATTGCCGGGATGGAGCCAGCTACGGCAGCCTCGAAATACAGATCGCAACCGTTGGCTTCCGCAAGCGCGAACAGCGCCCCGCCTCGGTCCGCCAGAAGCGCTTTGTTGGCCGTGACCACATGCTTCTTTGCGTCCAGTGCCGCTCGCACCAATCGATCGGCCACTTCGACTCCGCCGATGAGCTCGACGACGACGTCGACGTCGTCCCGCGTAACGATCTCGAACGCGTCGTCAATCAAGGAAATGCTCGGATCCTGCGCGCGAACGATGTCGAGCCGGGCCGAGTCCTTGTCGGCCACGGCCGCAAGCCTCAACGGCGCACCCACTCGCTTGCCGATGATGTCAGCATGCTGCAGCAAAGTCGTTACCACGCCTTCGCCGATCACGCCGCAGCCGCATAGTCCAACCCGAATTTCGCGCTCCAATTTGGTACCTCCGAGAGGCCGTCACGGTAGCAGACTCTATCGCGCTCGGTCAGATCTTCTTTGGTCCTTTCCTCATCGAACTGAATTGACACATCATGAGCGCCCGGCGACTGAACCCGAGTCGCCGGACGAATCCGCGGATTGCAGGGGCTCCTGCGCGCGTTTAGGTTCCAGTATCCTTAGGAGGTGCAGGTTCGAGTCGTGTTCCTCGCACTGATTGAATCTGCGGAAGGGAGGCCGATGAGCAAGCTTCAGGTTACCGCTGCCTATGATCAATCGGTCATCAAGGAATACAAGTACGATACGGAACAGCAGGCCTTGGCCGTGCTTGCGGACGCCTACGATGCTTACACCGATCGCACTGGCTGGCTCTCGGGAGCCCGGCGCATCGAAATCTTGAACGCGCTTTCCGACTCCATCGAATCCAAAGTCGACGAGCTCGCTCTTCAGGCAGCCCGAGAAGGCGGAAAGCCGCTTCGGGACTCGTTAGTGGAGATTCGCAGGGCGATCACCGGCGTTCGGGTCGCAAGCGCGGCGGTCTCCCGTCTCGTTGGGCACGAAGTCCCGATGGGGATCGACGAAAGGAGCCTCGGCCGGTGGGCGGTAACCTACCGGGAACCGCGGGGCGTGGTCCTGGCGATCAGCGCCTTCAATCACCCCTTGAACCTGCTGGTTCACCAAGTGGTCACCGCAATCGCGGCCGGATGCCCGGTCGTGATCAAGCCGGCGAGCGCGACACCCATGTCCTGCGAGTCGCTCGTGAAGATGATTCACGAGGCGGGGCTTCCGAAGCCCTGGTGTCAGATGATCCTGACCGACAATCAATTGACAACGAAGCTGGTCGCCGACGAGCGCGTCGCGTTCCTGACCTTCATCGGCTCGTCGAACGTCGGATGGATGCTTCGTTCGAAGCTGGCTCCGGGAGCAAGCTGCGCACTCGAGCACGGCGGGGTGGCGCCGGCGATCGTGGATGAAACAGCCGATCTGGACGACGCCGTTCCCCTTCTGACCAAGGGTGGATTCTATCATGCGGGCCAGGTGTGTGTGTCGGTTCAGCGCATTTACGTGCACACGTCAATTCAAGAAGAGCTCACTACGCGCCTCGTGAAGGCCGCGAAGGCGCTCGAGGTCGGTGACCCCACTCGTATGGAGACCGAGGTGGGGCCTCTCATCTGGCCGAAAGAGGTAAAGCGGGTCCACGAGTGGGTCAACGAGGCTAAAGAAAAAGGCGCGCAGGTTTTGTGCGGTGGCGAGCCGCTTGGTGAAACGACGTATGCTCCGACAGTGCTCCTCAATCCCCCGGACGATGTGAAGGTGTCGACGGAAGAGGTATTCGGTCCGGTGGTTTGCATCTACAGCTACGATGACGTCGACGACGCGGTGAAGCGTGCGAACCTCGAGCGAGCTTATTTCCAGGCTGCGCTCTTCACGAATCGCCTCGACCGGGCCCTCGATGTCGGCCGTCGGCTTCACGGCATGTCGGTGATGATCAATGACCACACCGCGTTTCGAGTCGACTGGATGCCCTTCGGCGGTCATCGGGACTCGGGCCTGAACCTCGGCGGCATCGAGCATTCGATGCGGGACATGACGATCGAGCGAATGATCGTGTTTAGGCGCTGAGGGACGGAAGCGCTGCCGTTGCGAAGCTGAGCACGAGGAAGAACCCGCACATGTCGGTCACGGTGGTAAGGATCGGCCCGGATGCCAGAGCTGGGTCCAACTTGAGGCCACGCAACACCAATGGCACCAGGCCGCCGAGCGAGACCGAGAGCAGCGTATTGAGCGTCAACGCCAGTCCAACCACGATGCTTAGAGTGACATTGCCCTGCCAAAGGAACGCCGCTCCCCCTAGCAAAGCCCCGAGCGCGACCGCATTGATCATCCCGACCGACAGCTCCTTCCCCCACACGCGAAACATGTCGGCCGGCTGAATCAAGCCGAGGCTCAGCTCCCGCATGCTGACGGCGATCGCCTGGTTGCCCGAGCATCCGCTCATGTCGGAGATGATTGGCAGGAAGACCGCGAGAACGATCACCGCCGTCAGCGTCTCTTGATAGGCAGCGATCACGCTCGCAGCGATCAGGTTGAGCACGACGTTGATGCTCAACCACGACAAGCGCCGCCAAGCGCGCGTGAACACCGGCATGGTGCGCAGCTCTTCGCCGCCCACGATACCTTGTGCCTTGAGATGGTCGCTCGCTTCCCGCTCACCAAACGCCTCAGCCACATCGGCGTGACGCACCACGCCCACCAAACGACCATCCGCATCTACAACTGGGACGCCGCGGTATGGGCGAGTGGAAAAGAAATCGTGAAGGGCCTCGACGTCCGCATCGACGGGCACGAAGTCCGTGCCTGGAATCATGATCTCCCGGATCGCAATCTGTGGCGAGGTCAGCACCAGATCGCGCAGCCGCAGAACCCCTTTGAGCATCTCGCGCTCGCCCGTGATGTAGATATACTGAACGTCGTGCCGTTGATAGTCCTCCTGGTGTGCCCGCAAGTCCGCGAGCACGTCCGCAACCGTCAGCTTGTCCGAATACGATAGGTACTCGGTGATCATCACACCGCCGGCAGTGCGCTCCGCGTACTGCGCCAATCTCTCTGCGTCGGCGGCCTCCTCCGCTGGCATCTCTGCGAGCACCGCCTCCGCATACTCGGGCTCGAAGTCCAGAAGAATGTCGGCCTGCGTATTGCTCGGCAGTGTCGTCACGATTGCGGCAGCTTCCTCGGGCTCGAGCCCCTCGACCACGTCGGCGGCCAACGCATCGGGCAGCGCCTTCATCAAAGCGCCAGCCACTTCTGGGTCCAGCATCGCAAGCACCCGATGACTCTCCGTGGCGCTCAAGTGCGAAAAGAGCCGCGGCACTTCACCTTCGGGGACTTCCTGCATGTGCGCGCGAACTGCATTCGCATCGCCGGCCTGCAAGAGCTCATGAAGGAGCTCCCACGGGGGGATGCTGTCACGGGTTGGCAAACTAGATGGAGGCATCCCGTGAGCTAACATCGCGACAAAGCGCTCGCAATCATGGCTTGGCAACCAGGCCTGAGGAAGCCTCCTCCCTTGATCGAGGGAGGTCGTGGCGAGCTGCCTGCGCACCCGCAGAGACAGCTGCGCTCGATCTACTGTGAGCGGAAACGTTGTCGCGACGGTGGCGGCTCTGTAGCCTGAGAGTGTGCAAGCAGCTCAAGGTCTTGGAACTTCGGCATTGATCGGTGCTTTTGACTCCGCTGAAAGCGCGGTCCTTCGAAGAGCGGTGGAGCGGGCGAGCTCGGAGGCGCACGTGTCGAGGTCGATTCTCGAGTCTCGAGAAGAGCTCATCCGGCTGCGGCCGAAATGCATTTGCGTCGATGGTGATAGCGCCGAGCTTGCAAAGACGACTAATTGGATTCGGGAGCACGCGAGCCTCTTTTCGACGCCGGTCATCGCGATGGTTTCCTGCCTGCGCGACAGCTCGTTCGTCGAAGCGTATCGACACGGCGCCGACGATGTAATCGTTCGCACGAACATCGGCGGGGTGACGCGCCGCATCGCTAACCTGCAGAGTTTCGACCCTACGATTCGACCTCCGATCAATAAGGGCCGCGTGTTGATTAGCTACCCATCGGACGAGTACCGTAGGCTGATCGGGCGCGTCCTACGGAACGCAGGGTTCGACGTTCAATTCGCCGTGGGGGCGGACGAGATCGTCGAGGCGATGGCGTCGGAGATGCCGCCCGAGTTGGTCGTCGTCTCGGACGAGCTGTTATCGATTTACGAGGTCGATGGACCGAGGCAACTCGCGAGGGCCACGAAAACTCCTTTTATCGTCGTCACGTCGAACACGGCAACCCCGACGAAACAAGACCCGACACTCGATGCCGTTGCGATTGTCGCGAGAACCGCGCCGCCCGATCATCTACTGTTCCTCGCAAATGATCTGCTGACGAGGGGTGGCCATCAACGCCAGTCACCGAGATACTTGT
Organism: Myxococcales bacterium; assembly: GCA_029863605.1. Classification (GTDB taxonomy): domain Bacteria; phylum Myxococcota_A; class Polyangia; order Polyangiales; family Houyiibacteriaceae; genus SG8-38. The sequence continues at coordinate 81,532 of JAOTVB010000008.1, forward strand.
TCGATACGATCTGCAGTTTCAGGACAGAGGGCGCCTTCTCACCCGAGTATGGGCTGACCTACAATCTGAGCGAAACGGGCATCTACGTGCGCACCCTCGACCCGCCGCCGAGCGACGCGCGGCTGTGGCTGGAGCTGAGACCGCCGGGCTTCACCGAGACCGTGCATCTCCGCGGCAAGCTCGTATGGCGAGCAATACCAGGCCAAAGCGCGCTCACGACGCCGCCCGGGTTTGGACTCCAGATCGAAGCAGACAGCTCCCCCGCTCGCGACCTGCAACTCTATCGGCGGGCGTACTACAGACTCGCCGCGGTCCCGCACCAGCTCGCCGTCAGCTGGCGCCCTTGAGCGACACCTCCGACTGAGCCTCTCATGCTAGGGTCCGGTCGATGCATTTCGTCAAGGAGAGCACGATCCACGCGAGCGCCCAGAGGGTGTTTGCGTTCCACGAGGCGCCCGATGCGTTCGAGCGGCTTCAGCCTCCATGGCAGACGACCGAGATCGTGCAGCCTCCGACGTCTCTCGAAGTCGGTACGCGCGTGATCTTGAAGATCAAGGTAGGGCCACTTTGGCAGACCATCGTCGCCGAGCACGTCGCCTACGAACCCGGAAAGATGTTTGCCGATCGAATGCTCGAGGGACCGTTCAAGAAATGGCTTCACAAGCACATCATCACGCCACACGGCGAGAACGAGTGCCTTCTAACGGACGACATCGAGTACGAGCTGCCGTTGGGGGCCATTGGTCGCACGTTCGGGGGTTGGTTTGCGCGACGGAACCTTGAGCGACTTTTCGAGTTTCGTCATGGTGTCACGCGCGAGGCTTGCGAAGGGGGCTGACCCTCAAGCGACCGGGTACATGATGAATACCAGCACATCCCAGATGACGTGAGCGGACAGAGGCGCAGCGAGGTTCTTGAACCGCACGCGTAGGGCTCCCCACACCAGTCCACATAGCAAAGCGATGATCATGAGAAGGGGTGAGCGGAACGCGATCTGTGGAAGCACATAGAGCAGCGCCGAGACCAGGACCGCTCGCCATGGACCAAGCACCTTGGAGAAGACATCGATGGCCAGCCCGCGCCAGACGAGCTCTTCGGCTGCCACGACGAGGAGAAGCAGCGGGAAAGCTCGAATCGGGCCCGGGGGCTGCCGAAGCAATGCATAAAGCGTCTCCACCTGCCCTTCGATCGGGGGGAGGATGGCGATGCTCAACGGATAGAGCCACCAGATGGCAAATGACATGGCGATGCCGACAGCAACGCCCACCAACACGCTTTGTAGGGCCGGCCTCTCGAGACTCGACCTGATGCTCGCACGGGCCCAGAGAGAGAGTAGGAGGATTGACACTACAGCTGCAGCGCCGGTGCCGATCCAGACATTGACGTCCTCGCGCAGGCCCATCGCAATGCAGAACGCGCCCACGCAAGCCGCAAGAACGACATGCGTCGGTTTCGGATGCCGACTCACCTAGTTCTGGCCTCTCACCCGAAGTCGCATACGGCTGACGACCTTCGGCGTCGGAACCTCTTGTGCGAGCTCATCCTCCAGTGCCTGATACACGGCTGTCTGGAACGCGGTTGGCTTTTCGTCTCCCAGCACATCCCAGAATATCGTGCCACTCGGATCTAGATCGCTCTGCAACCCTTGCACGAGCTCGCGTGCCAGGGCCAAGTCGGCGCGCGTCACGAGGGCAATCCAGTAACTCGAGAGCGTAGGTGTGATGACGGGAACACCGACGAGCCGCGGGTCCTTGCCCATGCTCTTTGCAACGCGCGAAAGGAAGTCGGCATGCGTCATTCGTTCAGGGCCGGGCACGTCGTACCAGGCGCTGCCTTCGATGGGCAGGTCCAGCGCACGCACGATGGCGACGACAACATCTTCCACCCAGACCGGCGACGAGGAGAACTGCAGCCACCGCGGTAGCAACATGGCGGGTAACCGCGCAGCGAGGTCGCGCACCATCATCCATGAGCTTCCGCCCACGCCGATGATCAACCCGCAGCGGAGCTCGATGGTCGACACGGCGCCCGATCGCAGAATCTCGCCCGTATGCAAGCGGCTTCGTAGATGTCGCGATGGTTTCCCTGCGGGTGCAACACCCCCCAAGTAGACGATACGGTGGACGCCCGCTTCTTCGGCGGCTTCGCGGAATGCCTGTGCCGAGCGAGCCTCGCGCTCGGGGTAATCCTCCGAGGCGTCGATCGAGTGGATCAGATATACCGCTGCGTCACAACCCGCGATCGCAGGACCGATGGAGCGCGTATCCTCGACATCGAGATAGACCCAGCCCGGCTGAGATGTCTTCTCTCGATTTCGCGTCGCGCGAACCACTTCCCAACTCGTGTCGGCGAGGGCGGCGTCGAGATGGCCGCCAACAAAGCCGGTCGCGCCCGTTAGCAGCAGCTTCTTCCGGGGTTGCTGATTTCGCGACATGGTCGGCGCACAGTAGCGGATGGTGGTTGCGCGGGGTAGCTCAACGGGTCCGACCCCTCGGGCTCCAGGACCAATAAAGGCCTGCAAAATGGCCCCCCATACCTTGACAGGCTCTAATTTTAGACTATGTCTAAGAGGTGACAGTCGACAAAGCAGCTCTCTTGGAAGCACGCGGCATCAAGCCATCCGCGCAACGCGTGGCCATAGCCGATTACGTCCTTCACACGGACGAGCACCCCTCAGCCGACGAAGTCTGGGCGCGGGTGAAACGTGTCTTCCCCATGGTGTCTCGCGCGACTGTTTACAACACGCTCAATCTCTTCGTAGCCAAAGGGTTGCTGCGTCACTTGGTCCTGACTGAGGGCCGTCTGGTGTTCGATTCGAACGTCGACCAGCACCATCATTTCATCGATGAGGAGACTGGAAAGATTTACGACTTGCCCTGGGACACTCTCGAGGTGTCTCGAGTGGAGCAGCTCAAGGGCTTCGAGGTTCGCGATTACCAGGTGCTCGTTCGCGGAAGAAAGCGTCCAACCCGAGGGGCTCGGTGACGATGTCTTGCTGCAACAATAACCAACCTTTGGACGTAAACAAATGATAATAAGGAGGAAACATGCGTACCGTTGGTGATCCATTTCCCGACTTCAAGCTTCAAGCCGTTGTCAGTAGACAGCCTGGTGAAGAGTTCGCGGAGATCACGAATCACTCTTATCGCGGCCGATGGCGGGTCATCTTCTTTTGGCCCATGGACTTCACCTTCGTCTGCCCCACCGAGATCGCGGAGTTTGGACGAAAACATGCTGAGTTTGCGCGACGAAACACGCAGGTGCTGGGGGCGAGCACCGACACGCAGTACGTGCATTTGGCCTGGCGCAACGACCACCCCGACCTCAAAGACCTACCCTTTCCAATGATGGCCGATACCAAGCGTGAGCTTTCGACGGCTCTGGGTATTTTGCACGACGAAGAAGGCGTGTGTTTGCGGGCGACCTACATCGTCGACCCGGAGGGAGTGATCCGTTTCGTGAGCGTGAACGATCTGTCCGTCGGCCGAAATGTCGATGAGATCCTACGCACGCTCGACGCATTGCAGACCGGTGAGCTCACCGCCTGCGGCTGGAACAGAGGCGAGCCTACATTGGACGCTGCTTGAAAAAGGAGACTTTGACCATGAAAACGTTCCCGACCAAGAACGATCTATCCGAGAGCACCCGAAAGCCAGTCATCGATTTGCTCAACGCGAACCTTGCAAACGCCATCGACCTGTCACTGCAGTCGAAGCAAGCGCATTGGAACGTGAAGGGCCCCGACTTCATTCAGCTCCACGAGTTATTCGATCAGGTGTATGCCGAGGCCACCGCGTGGGTCGATCTGATCGCCGAGCGGGCAGTGATCCTAGGCGGAGTAGCGGAGGGTCCGCTCACGAGCGTGGCACAAAAGACTCAGCTTCCACCGTACGGGCTCGACCTTTCTAGCGGGAAGGACCACGTCGACGCGCTGTCCAGAGCGCTGTCGGTATTCGGCAAATCCATCCGCGCGGCGATCGGAGCCTCTGAGGAGCACGGAGACGTGGACACAGCGGATCTATTCACGGAGGTATCGCGCGGCGCCGACAAGATGCTCTGGTTCGTGGAGGCCCACCTGCAGGTCGAGAAGTAAGCACCGAAGCGAGCCGAGCCAGCAAGAGCGACACTCTGACCAAGAACTGGCCTGGGTAGATCTTTACCGGCCATCCTATCATCGAAAGGCAGGTGAGCAGGATGGACACGCTAAAGGACGTGGGTGACGTTCTGAAACAAACGCTCTTTGAGATCGCGGGCACTCCAGTGAGTGTTGCAACGCTGATCATGGCGGCAGTCATCGTGGCGGTGACACTCTTGCTTTCTAGCCTGGCTCAGCGTGGTGTTCGGCGCTGGCTCACCCGCCGAGGTGTGACCGACGAAGGAAGCATCGCGGTCACCGGCCGACTGCTTCACTACTTGCTCCTGTTCGTCGGCTTCGGTATCGCCGTTCATACAGTCGGCATCAATCTGAATGCGCTCTTCGCAGCCGGCGCGATTTTTGCCGTCGGCTTGGGCTTCGCCATGCAGAACATCGCGCAGAACTTTGTTTCGGGCGTCATCCTCTTGGTCGAGCGCGCGATCACGCCTGGCGACGTGCTAGACGTCGAAGGTCGCGTCGTAAGAGTCTTGCGCATGGGAATCCGATCGACCATCGCTCGATCGCGCGACGGCGAAGATGTCATCGTCCCCAACTCCGTGCTCGTGCAATCGATCGTCAAGAATTTCACCCTCGACGACGCCGCGTACCGAGTGCGTACCGTGGTTGGCGTGACCTACGGTTCTGATCTGAAGGTGGTACGTGGGGTGTTGGAGGAGGTGGCCAACCGGCTCAAAACCGACTTGCCAAGCTACAATCCGCAGGTGCTCTTGCTCGAGTTTGGCAACAACTCGGTCAATTTCGAAGTGGCAGTCTGGATGGACGATCCGTGGCTTTCCCGGCTCAAGCTCTCCCACCTAAACGAAGCGATTTGGTGGGCCTTCCAGGAGCGGGGTATCGTGATCGCCTTTCCGCAGCTCGATGTTCATTTCGATCACCCGGTCGTGGAGAGCCTTTCGAGGCTGGCGCCTACGGGAAGCTAACGTCCGGGGAAGTCCTATCGATGCTCAAGCCGGATCGCAGCTCAGGACGACCGTACCCTGCACGGTCGTCGTCGGGAAGTACCCTCCGGGATCCCTGAACTCGAGGTCGATGCTATCGGCTCCCTCTCCCACACTTACCTCGATCCTGAGGTGATTGGGACCGGCGACTTCGTCGTAAAGCAAGAGGAATACGTTGGGACTCGTCCACTCGCCGACCAAACCGACCGGGATTCCGGTCGGGCTGTCGTCGGAGAACCGAGGAACCCCGTCCATTCCCACCCGCATCTCGAATGTCCCGCTCGTCGTCGTCAGCTCGAAGGCTACATCGGACGCGGAATCGAAGCGGAGCAACACGCAACGCGTATCGAATGGGTTGTCGTCGAGTCGATAGAGCTTGCTGGACATCAAGTCGGCAGTAGTCGGGAGCTCTGGAATCAGGCGAGCGGCAGGTGGTTTTAGAGCCTGCGCGATCGCCGCATCGAGTCGCGCGTTCCCGTCAGGATTGGGTTCGATCGCACCTGCAGACTTTAGGGCCGCGAACAGGAGCGGTGTGATGTCACCGCGCACGTCCACACCGCGACCGGTGAACACCACGACGAGCTCGTTTTCGGGCCAAACGCTGATAGCTTGACCGCCGCGACCCCGGGCTTCGTAGATGCCATCGAATGCTCCTGGGAGGATCCACCATTGATATCCGTATCCTGTTCCGTCCACGCCTCCGGCGACCACAGTACGAGTGGCTTGCGCGACCCACTCAGCCGACACGATCTGGGTGCTGTTCCACTCACCGCCGTCGAGAAAGAGCTGCCCGATCTTCGCCATGTCACGAGGGTGCAGTTGCAGATCGCCCCAGCCGCGAGGCACACCTTGCGGATCGGTCGGCCAAATCGATTCCACGATCCCGAGCGGTCCAAAAAGGCGCTCACGCGCGAACTCGAGCGTGCTCATCCCCGTCACTTGGGCGACCATGGCGGAGAGCAAATGAGATCCGGGGCTGCAGTAGGCGAACGTCATTCCAGGTGCTACGGCCACCGGCAGGTCGAGCGCGTATTCCACGAAGTTCTCGCTTCCGATCATTTCGAACAGCTCTTGCTCTCCCGGCGCGTAGCCACACGCGAGCCCCGAGGTCATGCTCAACAGGTGCCGGAGCTCGATCTCGTGTTTCGACGCATCGATATCAGGGAACAGCGACACGATCAGTTGATCGATCTCGAGCAAGCCTTCGTCGACCGCAATCCCGACTAGTGTTGATGTGATGCTTTTCGTGACCGACGCCACGTCGTGAGACCGATCGCCGAGGTACGGATAGAAATACGCGTCGAGGACCAGCGAGCCATTGCGCGCCATGAGCAGACTGTCGACCGGAAGATTTTCAAGGTCGATCCTCTCGACGAGGTCTGCGAGGGCTTCGGAATCGATCCCTTGCTCTTCTGGGGTGGACGTGGGCCAGTCTGAGGACATCGCCGGCGTGCTCGGGCCGCATCCAAGAGAAAGAGCTGCGACCATGGCGACGAGCAGGTATCCGGGTAGTGCGAAGCTTTTCAGCATGACGCCTCCGCGGGCAAAGTACTTCGCCTGGCTCGACCGGGCCACCCAGGGCCATGCAAGAGGTGTCTTTTCCGAGTTGCATTTCCGTGGCCATCGGCTGTAGGACTACGGTTCTTCAAGAGGAGCCACCGATGACCGCGCCCGAGCTCGATCCTTCACACATCATGCAAGTCGGAATGGGATTTTTCGGCTCGAGAACCCTGCTCTCGGCGGTCGAGTTGGAGCTTTTCACTCATCTTGGTGCGGATGAGCTCACGGGCGAAGCGATTCGAAAGCGGCTTGGGCTGCATCCGCGCGCGATTCCGGACTTTCCGGACGCGCTGCTTGCATTGGGCCTCCTGCGTCGCGAAGGAGCGGGCCCCGAGGCGCGGTACGCAAACACCAAAGAAACGGCGACGTTCCTCGACAAGAACAGCCCGCAGTACATCGGTGGGATTCTCGAGATGGCTGGTAGCCGCCTCTACCGCTTCTGGGGAAGCCTTACCGAAGCACTTCGAACTGGGGAACCACAGAACGAGATCAAGGAGTCGGGCGAGCCGATGTTCGCCAAGCTTTATTCAGCGCCGGAGCGGCTCGAGCAGTTCATGAACGCCATGGCAGGCATCTCTGCCGGGAATTTCAAAGCGCTGGCTGAGAAGTTCGACTTCTCTCCGTATGGGACGCTTTGTGACGTCGGGGGCGCAACCGGGCAACTCTCATGCATGGTTGCCGAGGCAAACCCTCAAATGCGGTGCACCTCAGCGGATCTTCCCCCGGTCGAGCCGATCGCCAAACGGCACATCGAGCAGGCAGGGTTATCCGATCGCGTCAAGACTGCGGTTGTCGATTTCTTCGTGGACCCGCTTCCCAAGGCAGACGTCATCACCATGGGCATGATCCTTCACGATTGGAATCTCGAGAAGAAGAAGCATCTCATCAAGCTCGCGTATGATGCGTTGCCACCTGGCGGCGCGTTCATCGTCGTCGAGGCGCTGATCGACGACGCGCGCCGCGAGAATGCCTTCGGCCTGTTGATGTCCCTCAACATGCTCATCGAGTTCGGTGATGCGTTCGATTACAGCGGCGCGGACTTCAAGTCGTGGTGCAGTGAAGCGGGCTTCACGCGCTTCGAGGTCATTCCGTTGGCCGGCCCCTCATCGGCTGCTGTCGCCTACAAGCCCAAATAGGAAACGCGGCTCAAAGCTCGAAGTCGCCGTACTCGAGGATTTCGCTGATTCGATAGAGGAAGCCGTTGGCGTGGACGCCGTCGACGACTCGGTGGTCGTAGGTGAGGGCCATGTGCATGACGGGATGGATGGCCATCAAATCTTCGCCTTCGTGCTCGATGACGACGACGCGTTTCTTGATGGTTCCGAGGCGGAGGATGCCTACGTTCGGTTGTGAAATGATGGCGCCGCCAACGAGGTTTCCGCGGCGGCCCGGGTTCGACACGGTGAAGGTCTTGCCGGCGAGGTCATCGGGCGTGAGGCTGCTCGTCCTCGCGCGTTCGGCCACGTCGGCCACGGCGCGGGCAATGCCGCGAATGGTCAAATCATCCGCATGCCGGATGACGGGCACGACCAGGCCCTTGTCGGTATCTACTGCGACACCGATATTGACCTCGGCGAGCTTGACGTAGGCGTCATCGAGGACTCGGGAGTTGAGATCGGGAAACTCGCGAAGAGCGCGCGCCGTCGCGGCAATGGCAAACGCGAGATACGTGAGACCGACGCCCTCCTTTTTGTAGTGCGCCTTGTGCTCATCTCGGAGGAGGGCGGTCCGGTGAAGGTCACACTCGGCAAACGTCACCACATCGGGCGCGGTTTGCTTCGAGTAAACCATGTGGTCGGCGATGATCCGTCGACGCCGCGTGAACGGAACGAGCTCGTCGCCGTCCTTGGGAACGTAGGGCGGAAGCCGAAATGCGCCTGCTGGCCCGGTGCCGCGCGAGGCCGCCGGAGCGGGGCGGGCAGGTCGCGGCTGCACCTGTGGCTCGAGCGCCTCGGGCGGCGGCGGTGGCGGCGTGGCCATTCGGTCGGGCGCGGAAGGCGTGCCGATTGCGGCCATCACGTCGTCGTGAAGAATGCGTCCGCCGTCACCTGAACCTTTCACGCCGGAGAGGTCGACTTCATTTTCGCGAGCGAGCTTTCGAACCGAGGGCGAAGTCGGAGCTTGCGCCGCCGATGCCGACGCGGCTGGGACTACTTCTCGAGTCGTCGAAGGCGGTCCTTCTCCCGCCGAAGCCTGTGCGCTTTCGTCGATCTCGCAAATCGCGTCTCCTACCGCGATGACGTCGTCTTCATTGGCGAGCAAATTGGTGATGACGCCGGCGACGGGCGCTGGAAGCTCACTATCTGCCTTGTCGGTCAGGATTTCGACGATCGGCTGATCCTTCGTGACGGCATCGCCCACGGAGACGAGCCACTTGCCAATCGTGCCCTCGACAACGCTCTCCCCAAGCTGGGGCATCGTGACTTGGTAGGCCATCGGTTGCGGAAGATAACCCAAAAACCGGGCGTGGGTAGCTTCTTGCTCCCTTCGGCGCGGTGTAGGAGGCTCGCGGGTATGTCGCCCGGCAAAGATGAGCCCATCCGGAGGGGGGATCGGGGGTTTGTGCTGCGGCTGGTGGGGGCGGGATTGGCCGTTGTCGTGTTGGGAATCCTCGTGCTCGGTCTGCTAGACAGCTCGAATCTGGGCAACTGCGCGGCGCGGGGGTTCTTGGAGGTCACGGAGACACCGCCTTCGGACTAGCGCCACGACCGATGCTCGGAGTAGAGTCCCGGCGATGCTCGAAGGGCTGAGCCGCGAAGACAGAATGCAACTGATGAGGTTCGTGTGCTCGTTCGCATGGGCCGATCTCGAAGTCCGCCCCGAAGAGCGCGAGTTCATCATCAAGATGATCACCCACCTCGAGCTCGACGAAGACGAGACCGCGCAAGTCGCGGAGTGGCTGCAGGTGCCGCCTCCGGCCGATGACCTCGACCCGGAAGACATTCCGCGCGAGCATCGCAAGCTCTTTCTCAATGCCGCCAGAGCCATGATCCTGACGGACGGCACGGTCGAGGATGTCGAGGCCGAAAATCTCATCATCCTCGACGCACTTCTTCGATAGCGCGTCGCTACCTCAGTGAAGATACGACGATCGCGCCAAGCCCCGAAGACTGCGAGACTTCGACCGTATCGATGAGCTCGAAGGTCGAGCCGTCGCCGCCGTACATGCGAACCCCCTCGGTGCTGACAGGAATCAACAGTAGCTCGCTCTCGGGATCGTAGGCGCCCTCCCCGATCTCGAAGGATCCCGGGATGCTGAACAGCAGGATTTGATCACCGGTCTCGACGTCGAGCACGTAGGCTTCATCCGTCGTGGTCACGAAATCCCCGTTTGCGACCGCGATCACCTCCCGGTCATTCAGGGGAACGATGTTCCCGACCGAGCTCGCAGCACCCGGATCGCTCGAAGGCAGCCATGAGCGAACAATCGACGCGACGCCGTCTCGATCGATCTCCACGACGAAGAGGCCGGCGGTCATGCGCTGCTCGACAGCGTCGAAGGTGGGGGAAGCGCCGCGACATGAGACGAAAGCCCGATTATCGACGCCTGGAATCGGGACCACCATGCCGCACGCTTTCACCCCAGGCAGCGAGAACCCGGTAGCGTCGCCGGTCGCGATCTCCACGACCACGACTTTGCCAGGTAGCGCTGCGGTGAAATCGGCGCTCAACCCGTCGAGCCCCGTCAACAGAAAATCGCCGAGACGCACGAGTCGATCGGGCCTCGCGTACGCCATCACCCCATCAACTTCTTCGTTGAACGACGAAAGATCGACTCGATTGCCGGTGAGCATCATGGCTCTGGGATCGATCTCGAGGAGGTCGGTGCCGGCCACCTCGGGCTCTGGGGCTTCCTCGAAGCTCGGCTCGTAGCGCGACACCCAAGCCGAGCTCTCGTTCACGAACACGCAGTCGTGCGGGTTGGACGAGAACGCCGCGACACTACTGGTGCCCTGCGTCCGGACCTGCCCGAAAAGGCCGCCAGTTGTCATGTCGAACCGGGATACGACATCGGTATTGAGACGGTCGATCACGACTATGCTGCCGTCACCCATCTGCTTGGTGGGCAACGCCACGTCGCCCGACAACGCCGCAACCAAGGTCGGCCAGGTGCTTCCGGACGTCAGCCATTCGTCGGCAAGGAGCGTCCCATCTTCCTCGAGCAAGCTGATCGCGCTGGAAGTGAAATCGGTGCTCAGAACCGCGAAAGCGGGGTCGCCATCGATCGGGTCGAGTACTTGGGCCAAGACTTGCCCGCCCGCACCCCCCGCGCCGCTCGTGGCGCCAAGCCCGCCTGTGCCTCCCGCGCCGTCCGTGCCGCTTGCACTTCCGCAGCCGGCCAAAAGCAGAGCCGCACACATCCACGAATAGATCCTTATCATCATGCGCCTCCCGTCCCCGAGGGGGTTCTAGTCCGCACCATGGATAGGTCTCCGGGCTCGCGACCTTGGTTCCGACCCCCTTCCCAACCGAGATGGTCAGTGGGTTTGTGGTCGGCGTTTTGACCGCATACCGTGGCGGGTCCGCGTCGGCTTTTCACCGACTTCCCTTTTTCGGGAACTGCTATCGCAGCTCCTTATCGCCAGCATCCAGAGGGACGCTTTTGACCCATGGTGGTGAGCATGCTGCGAGCGAGACGCAGCCGTGTCAAGCTGTGGACGTGAGGGTTCCGGGGATCGTCTGCGTTTGCCTGCTGCTCGTGGCAAGCGCGTCTGCGCAAGTCGACACCGGCGGCGATTCCGTCAGCTCCGAAGAAGAACGAGCCAGCGAGAGCCTCCCCGCCAAGGAGGTCCCCCGCAACAAGACGACCGCGGAGCGAATCTCGTCGCCAAACCCCACCACCGAAGGCGTACCTTGGAGCTTCCCGCTCTTCTTCGACCAGAGTTTGTCGGTCCGAAGCTTCAACGAGAACTCACAGCTGTCCTATAGCCCAAACTACACGTGGTGGTTCACCATGGCCCCACGTTGGATCTTCAATCCGCAGCACTCGATCGGAGTCAATGCCACGGTCAGCATCGAGTGGACGGATTCGCCTTCCGAAGAGTTCAATCGCGCTGGCTTCTATAGTCGTGAAGCGTTGTGGGAGGATGTGCGGCTCGATTACTTGTACAGTGTCCCCGTACGGCCGGCAGGCTTCATGTTCTTCGTCGCCGGAGACTTGCGACTACCGGCTTCGAAATTCAGTCGGTCGAGGAAGCGCTACCTGTCACCTGGCATTCGCTTCACCGCCTTACGACCGTTCACCGTGCTGCAGGGCATGCAGCTCGGGCTGACCACGGCGTTTTGGGGCTGGTTCGCCGGTTCGAACGTCGTCCTCGCACCGAGCGAAGTCACTCCTTGTCGTATCGCACCCGGCCCAGGTGGAATCGCTACCGTGGACACATGCGGGGGTGGGACTAGCTCCATCAAGACGACGACACGGTTGACGGTGTTTTGGACGTTAGTCCCGGTCGACAGGCTGGCGCTCGGGTTGGGCTACACGGCGCTTTGGGCGCAGGCCAACGACCTCGCGGTGGGCTGCGTCGAGACAGCAACGGGCCCGGTCTGCATCGACGACGGAAGCCCCAACCAGCATTGGAGGAGCTTTTCAAATTTCCGCGCCACCATCGGATACGACATCAAACGCTGGCTTACGATCGCCCTGAGCTACGACGTATGGGCACAGCATCCAAACTCGGATGGCGGACGCGAGAACCCCTTCTACAACGAAAATAGCCGACTGATCATTAGCCTCACCTTCCGCGCGGATGGCCTGTACGCCAGCTTGCGCGACAAGCAGATCGAAGCAGCTGCCTCACGCGCAGGAATCGAGGAGCTCTGACACGGCGGGGCGCGCAGCAGCGAGGCTGGCGCCCATGCTGACCACACTCAACGGATCCAGATCGAACCGCGGCCGCTTGTCGAAATACGACTCGATATACCCGCGAAGGCCAGGCAAGAGCGTGCTGCCACCCGCCAAGAACACCGCTTCGATCTCGCGCGCCTTCACGCCTGCTTCGGCAAGCACCTCATCGCAGATGACGAAGGTTCGACGAACGAGGTCCAAGGTGAGGTGTTGGACCTCTTCGCGTGAGATCGGAATCACTCCACAACTCTCTGGCGCTGCGGGGTCGACGCTCGGAATCGCGATAGCAGCTTCTTCGGATTCGCTCAGCTCGCACTTGGCGAGCTCGCATGCATTGACCAGGCGGTCGAATGTCACCGCGTCGTTGGTCAGATCCCAAGAATCCCGTGCGAGCGTTCGGTCGGCGACGTAGATCGCGATCGTCCGGTCGACGTCATCACCGCCGAGGTAGGGGTCACCGCCATGTCCGACGACCCGAAATGGATACCGACTGCAGTCGACCACTGCGGCGTCAAAGGTGCCGCCTCCTAGGTCGTACACGAAGGCGTATTTCAGGCTGCTTCGATTGAGGTAGGCGAGCGCTGTCGCGATTGGCTCTTCGATGACCCGAACGGTGGCGAAGTCGGCATTGGCGGCCGCCCGCGACGTCGCATCACGACGCTCTTTATTAAAGCCTACGGGGGCCGTTACCACTGCATGCACGTCCCGCACCGGGCAATTCGTAAGCTCGCAGAGGCGACCGACGACCTCGCCGCCGACGTCCACCGGGCTCACCAACCCGGCTCGCGTGCGAAAGATGACTCCGCCGTCAGGGGTTTCCAGCAGGTCGTAGGGGTAGTGCTCGCGAAACTGGCTGGTGTACGACGAATGCCAGCGAGCCCCGATGATGCGCTTTGCCGAAAGGATCGTATTTTTGGGATCCATCGCCCGACGACGGCGTGCGGACTTTCCGACGAGAGTGGAGCCGTTCGGCAGAAAGGCAACCGCGGAGGGCATGAGGAACCATTTGCCCTCGATGCGGAGGGGCTCAAAGTTCCTCGCGATCACGGTGTTTGTGGTACCGAGATCGATTCCGACTGTCTGCTTCCTGCGGGCCGACATCGAGCGTCGAGGTGGGGGTGTGGTAAAATTTCTGAGGTCCATGGGGGCGTGGCCTCTGCGAATAAGCAGGCTACGTGATTCGAACGCCCATCGCCACACTCATCGGCTGGACCGAAAGGGGCTCCTGTCCTAAAGTGAAACACGTTCTAGTTGGAGTCACCTGCTGATGCCCGCTGAGTTTCACAAGCTTCAAGTATCTGGAATTGTTCAAGAAACACACGATACGCGCTCGTATATCCTCGATGTCCCAGAAAACCTGCGCGAGGAGTTCCGCTACCGCGCTGGGCAATTCCTGACCTTCGAGATCTCATGGAACGGCATGTTGCTTCGCCGTTGTTACTCGCTTTCGAGTGCCCCGGAGACCGATCCCTGGCCCAAGGTGACCGTCAAACGGGTCGACGACGGCCGCGTCTCGAATTGGTTCAATGATGAGCTCCAGGTTGGCGACACGATCGCCGTTCAGCCTCCCGAGGGTCGCTTCGTGCTGCGCACTGACGAGGGCGATCACGGAGTCGTCCTGTTCGGCGGCGGCAGCGGCGTGACGCCGGTCATCGCAATCCTGAAGTCCGCCCTCCGAAGCACGGACCGCGATGTGAAGCTCGTGTACGCCAACCGCGACAAGGACTCGATCATCTTCAAAGACGAGCTCGATCTGTGGCTCGCGGAGTTTCCGGAGCGCCTAGAAGTCGTTCACCACCTCGATAGCGAAAGCGGGTTCATGAGCGTTGCCGACATTCAGGAGCACTTTCGTGGCTGGGAGGATGCGGAGTTCTTCGTGTGCGGCCCTACCGAATACATGGACATCGTCGAACAAGCGTTCAAAGTCTCGGGGATCGACGCAGCGCAAACGAAGTTCGAGCGCTTTAACTCGCTTCCCGATCCCGATCGCCGAGACGAATCGGCCGACCTCGTTCCAGAACAAGCCGACGGCGAGATTCCTACGTCGTTCACGATCGTGCTCGAGGGCCAGGCGCACACAGTGCCCTACGAGAAGGGCGCCACATTGCTGGACGCTGCCGTGAAGGCCGGCCACAAACCACCGTCTTCTTGTGAGGACGGCTATTGCGGATGCTGCATGGCTCTGTTGAAGAGCGGCAGCGTCACCATGGCCTGTCACGATGCACTCGAGCCGAGCGACATCGAGCGGGGCTGGATCCTAGCCTGCCAATCGCGTCCCTCGACCCACGAGCAACTAGAAATAGACTTCGACGCCCAATACTAAAAAGGGGACTGTCCCCTTTTTCGGTCGGGCCAGTCCCAGAACGACTTCTTGCCTCGGGTCCAATCGGGGCCGTTGCCCCAGTCGTGGCGAGTGCGCTTGTTGCGGTGGTCAGGGTCGTGTTTCTCGAGAGCGGCTTCGTACTGCTGGAATTGCTCAATGCCGAGCTTTTCGGCCCAGTAGTCCTCTTCCATCGACCATTGGTTATCCCCGGCGAACTGAAGCACCGTGACCCCCGGAAAGTCGATGTGGCCCTCCCCGCTCGGGTGGTCGCGACGATTGATCATGCGAAACACCACCCGACCGCCGGGGTCGACTTCGTGCCAATCATAGACGCCGTAGATCTCGCCATACTGCTCCATCAAGGGGACGATCCAATTTCGCACCGTCTCGCGCCCATGCATCGTACCGAGCACGCGCTCGTAGTACACGACGTCCTCGGTGAAGAGGCCCGCCCACGCGCTCCAGTCCTCGCGAATCATCCCGGTGTACCAAAAGTGGCGAAACGCTCGTTCGATCTCTTCGATGTCAAACGTCGCCATTACTCGGCGGCCCGTTGCTCCTCAGGCCACGAGTAGAACTGAGTGCACCAGCGTCGGAAGATACCGATCGGCCCATCTCCATCACAGAGGAGGGGCTTCTCGTATTGGATTTTGTTCTCCCAGATAGGGATATCCTGCTCGAGCTGGCGCTTGAGCTCAGCGATGAACGCCGCGCCCACACCGCGAGTCGTATCGGCGCCACCCACCTTCTTGATGCTAAAGTTGAAGCGAAGATGCACGTTGTCTTCATCGATCGGCGTCGTGGTCGCAACGTTCAGCGTCTCAACGAGGCCTTTGAAGCGCACGAGCGAAAGGCCGAAACCGTAATTTAGGCTGTCGATCGACCCCTCGATCGGCCCTCTCGGCGTCGACATGCCGGCGCCCGAGTAAACCCGCATCTTGTGCCCGTCCACCGTTGCTTCGGATTGAGGCATGTTCGTGCAACCGTGTAAGTAGTGGAAGTGCGCCGAGTCGACCGCGTTCTCGGCCATCTCTTGGTTGCGGGTTCGAATCTTCCATTCACGAAGCTCGAAGTCGGTCCACTCGTCGGTGTCGAGCTCGGGGATTTCGTCGGGAATGTCCCACTGCGGGGGCTCACCCTCGGCGTGATGCCAACACATCACCAAACCGGCGAGCTCTTTGATGTGCCAGGTCTCGACGCGCGCCTTCCGTGGAACGTGCTTGGCGTAGGGAACCGCGCTGCATCGTCCGTCGGTGCCGAACTGCCAGGCGTGGAAGGGACACTCGATGCTCTCCCCTTTGACTTTGCCGCCATGCCCGAGGTGGGCGCCGAGATGCGGGCAAAACGCGTCCAAGACGGAAAGCTCACCGGCCTCGGAACGCCAAATCACCAGGTCTTTGCCGAAGTAGCGGAGGGGTTTGACCTCGCCGGGTTCGACCTCGTCGGTGGTGGCGATCTGAAACCAGCCATTGGGTATCGGAGGAGTGAAATAGCGATCGCGGTCCTGCATGGTTCTCCGAAAATAGAACGTGTTTCACTTTTTTCAAGTGAAAATCGGCCCGGCCCACGCCCGAGCCCGGAACCGGCAGCAACGCGCCGGGCGTTCGCTATTTCCGTAATGATATCAGGCCCTGGAACCATGGATGGTCGCTCAGCGATAGAGCGCGATCTCACCGAGAGGCATCTTGCTGCGCGTGAAGGAACCGCGACCGCGGCCGACCTCTTCGCCATCTTCGCGGGTCACTACGGAGTCGACGAAGAAAAGGGTCTTGCCGGCCTTCGTCACCCTACCAGTTGACGTCACGCGCCCCTCCGTCAGGGGACGAAGGAACTGGATCGAGAGCTCGGCGGTCAGCATGAACACGTCTTCGACCATGGAGCTGGCTGCAAAAAAGGCCGCGTCATCGAGCGCTTTGAAGAAGTACGCCCCGTGTACGCCACCAGCGGCATGTCGCAGGTCCGGCGTCACTTCGAAGCTGACCTCCGCGTGCCCGTCCGAGATCTCGATCCGAAGTTGACTGAACTTCTGGTTGCAGGGGGCAGCAAGAAACATGCGTTCGAGCCGCCTATGGTGCTCAGACATGGCCAGAACCTAGCACGTGACTTGCTCCGCGTGCGACGGGGCTGCACGGATCGGGCGAGGGTGCTAGCGTCGGCGCTCGGAGGTAAGCATGGCAACGATCGGTGTGGGTGCGAGCGCCCCTGATTTCACCAAGACCACGCAAAACGGGGACAGCGTCACGTTGTCGCAGTTTCGAGGCGACAAAGCCGTCGTGCTCTACTTCTATCCCAAAGACGAGACGCCCGGTTGCACGGCAGAAGCGTGCTCTTTCCGGGACAACTTCGAAGACTTCGTCGAAGCTGGCGCGGTGGTCATCGGGGTGAGCCAAGACAACGAGAAGAGCCACAAGAGCTTTGCTGAGCACCACGGCCTGCCCTTCTTGTTGATCAGCGACGGTGACAAAGGCCTGCAGAAGGCCTACGGCGTGCCCAAAACGATGGGCTTGCTTCCCGGGCGGGTGACGTTCGTTATCGACCGCAACGGGACCGTGCAGCACGTGTTCAACTCACAGCTCAATGCGAAGAAGCACGTACGCGAAGCCCTCGACGTCGTCAGACGATTGAGCGCCTGAACCGACGCAGCAGAACGAGCAAGAACGCGGCTGCCCAGATGGCGCCGAAGCGGCTCGACATTTGTGAGACCTGGCACCCCGAACCGGCGGGTACCGGCCTCCCCCCAGGAATATTCTCGTTGGTCGGGGGCGGCTCGATTCCGCAGGGCTCACCATTGCACGAAGTCTCTTCACAGAGACTGTCACCACCCCAACCTTCTGCGCACAGTCGAGACACGATCGGGGCGAAGTAGTGAATAGCCTCGCCCGCTTGGATGTCGTCGAAGGTTTCCACGCGATTGCACTGTTCTTCGGAGGAAAGCACGTAATCGGGGGCACGGCCGGCCACGAGAATCCCAGCAAGCTCATTGTTGGAGTCGAAGGTGGCGCTCCCGGAGTGGCCTGCAAAAGCGTCCGGGTTCGCCACGAAGTAGTCGAGGGTCGCAGTTCGAGGATCCGCAACCGTTCCCCCGGAATCGATCTTTGCGGGGAGGCCGCTGCCAAACCCGATCATCGTGAGTGGCTCCTGCTCCACCAAGGGAGTCGTAGCGGGACGGACGGGCGCGGGCTGATGATCACCGGCCACCGGCCGGTCGAGTTGAATCACCGCAAAGTCGGGCGTCAGGGAGTCGCCGAAAGTCTCCTCGCGGAGCACGATCTGGTTGCAGCGGTAGACGTCCTCATCCTCGATCCTCGCAAGCTGCGTAGGACCGTCGAGGTAGTAGTCGAAGACGTAGCTCTTACTCTCGCAGTCGGTTTGGCTCCGAACGCAGTGACCGGCAGTCAAGACGAGATCGTCGTCGATCAACACCCCCGAGCAGGTTGCCGCGGTGGGTTGGTCGGCGAAGCGCTCGTCGTCACAGAGACCCTTGGATTGCTGAAGTGATCTCGAAAAGATAATGTACGTGCCGCCAGGATCCCGCTCCAGTTGGTCGCTGTCGATCAGGGCGACGATCGACTGCCGTGTGATCTGGCGAAGCTCGTCGCTCGGATGATCGTAGACCTCGAGGCGATCGTCCGCCCCATAGACGACAGGGGCTGCGAGCTCCCCGACGAACGCCTGTTCGTCAGCACCACAAGCCACCCCGAAAACGACAAGAAAGACCAAGCCCCAGCGCGCGCGCATATCACTAAAATCTAAGGCCAAAATGGGCCCGATGCTACTCGGAGACTCGAACTTGGATGCTAGTCACCAAATCCCCGGTCGCAGTGGCGACATCGGACACTACGACCACAGGCTGGCCAGCCTCGATGACATTCCGCTCTCGCAACTTGGCCATGGCGTTGACGATGGTCTTCTCGGGGTCTTTTGAGAGATTCATCCGAAAAGGGACGACCGAACGAATGAGCCAAAGCTTTCGACGGGTCGTGCTCATGTTCGTGAAGGCGTAGATCACTGCCCGCCTGGGTCGATAGCTGGCAACGAGCTGACCGAATTGCCCGCGCCGTGTCATCACGACGATAGCGCGCGCGCCGAGCGAATCCGCAAGCCTGCAAGCTCCTTGCGCGATGTGACCGCGTTGTGTGGTAGGGGGCGGACGTTCGAGATAGAAATCGAGCCCAGGCCCTTCCTCGATGCGTCGCGCGATCTTGTCGAGAACTTCGACGCACCGAACGGGGTACTGCCCGGATGCTGTTTCGCCGCTGAGCATGATCGCATCGGCCTGCTCATAGACCGCATTGGCCACGTCGGTCACTTCCGCTCGAGTTGGGAGCGGATTTTCGATCATCGATTCGAGCAGATGAGTGGCCACGATGATCGGCTTTCCGGCTATCGCGCAAAGCCTCACCATCTCTCGTTGCAAAACGGGCAGCTCCTCGAAGGCAACCTCGACGCCTAGATCGCCGCGCGCCACCATGATGCCATCGGCCTCCTTGAGGATCGCATCGAAGTTGTCGACGCCCTCCTGATTCTCGATCTTGGCGATCAATCGTTGATGCCCGCCCACTTCCTCGACGATCTGCCGAACCTCCAAGACGTCTTGGACGCCCCGGACGAATGACAGAGCAATGAAGTCCACGTCCTGCTCGATCGCAAAGGCGATGTCGTCACGATCCTTCTTGGTGATCGAAGGCAGGTTGACCCGAACGCCGGGAAGATTGACGTGCTTGCGGGAGCCCAGCGTGCCGCCATCGAGAACCCGGCATTTGAGGCGATGCTCCGAGACCTCAAGCACCTCGAGGTTGATGAGACCGTTATCGACCGTGACTCGCTCGCCGACCTCGAGGTCCTTGACGAGGTCTTGATAGTTGACGTGAACGCTCCGTTCTTCGGCGTCGTCGGCAAGAACCGTGAAGTAGAAAACGTCCCCCGCGGCGAGGTCGAGGCTCTTGGCGAGCTCCCCGGTACGAATCTCCGGACCTTGAAGGTCCATCAAGATGGAGATCGGATGGGGTAACTTCTTGTTGAGGCTCTTGAGATTGCGGATCACCTGCAAGTGTGACGCGTGGTCGCCGTGCGACATGTTCAATCGAGCGAGGTTCATCCCGGCGCCCGCAAGCGCCGAGAGCGCGTCCCATGATCGCGTGGCGGGTCCGATTGTGCATACGATCTTGGTCAGACGCGGCTGCGGTCGCTCGGCAGGGGGCTCCATCGTTGGGCGAAGCCTACCCCGGTCATCTGTTGGGCGCCCCCGCAAAGCGACGTTGGATCCAGATCAGCCCGACGAACAGAAGGAACGCCGGTAGCGCGCCGCCGACCTTGGATCGGGACGCTTCACAGGAGCGGATTCCATGGAGCTTGGCACTTGCCGGCGCGGTATAGGTCTCGGCGCCCGGCGGTCGAAACGCGATCGGTTCGGTGTCGGGAAGAAGACGAGGTGCGAAACGATCGCCTGCCGTTTGCGCAATCCACGGAAGATACGCAGAGAGCAACGTGTAGACGCCACCATCACCGCAATCGCGGTTCACGTCGGAGCGGCCCCTCGATACCAGTCCTAGTAGAAAATCGCCGTACTCCGTGGGCATGTAGAACGGGCCACCGGAATCGCCGTAGCAAGAGTCGCCCATTTGATCGGGCCGCCGCGTGAGAAGCTCTTGTGGGCCCAGGATATCGATGATGGCGTCAGAAATGTAGAGCTCGCCCGACAAGTCTTCCTCGACATCATAGACACCGTAGCCTGCCACGAAGCCTAGGTCGCCGTGTCGAACGAGCTTGTCCATCTCGGTGCGCGAAAGCATTGGAGCGTTGGGAATCCCATCGAAGGCGGTCGACAGAAAGAGCAGCGCGATATCGTTTGGTGAACCGATCCCTCCCTTTCCGGCGCCAGCACGACTTCGGCCCATGATGAAGTCGTGGTTGTACTCCTGGTGCACCCTTATCTCCGAGACGGCACGAATCATGCTGCCGTCGACCGAAGAGCTCGACAGATGACCTGCAATGACACGGAGCGAGCTGGGCGTAGCGGGATGGACGATCCCGGGCTCCGGCTCGGTCACTGCGCAGTGGGCTGCTGTGGCGACCATGAGCGGTGAAATCAAAGCACCTGAGCAAAAGCCCGATGTTGCGCCGGTCCGCCGGATCTCAACGGTAGCGAAAATCTGTTCAGTTGTAGCTGCCCATCCCCCGACGATCGCCGCGCTCGTCGAGCGCACTTCGGCCTCGAGCTCGACGCCCGCGCCAGGGTCGCCGCACGCCGTCAAAGCACAAAAAAGGGGCGTAAGGAGAGCCTTGTGTGTCTTTGATAGAAACATGGGGCAAGGTAGGTGGATGTATCATGGCCGCTCCGGGGTTACTAGAAGGGAGCTTTGTTCGCGCGCCCACAAATGACCTTTCGGTGAGGTGGCAAACTTTTGCGGCGCGGAAAACTTGGTTCATGGACCGCGCGGACCGAGAGTCGTCTTGGGGGGATGACATGAGCCGTCGCGCGCGCCGCAAAGAGGAAACACTACGCCGTATCGAAGAGGTAGGTTGGGGGCTGTTTACGACCCAAGGGTACGAAGCTACCTCCACGCGCGAGATAGCCGACGCCGCGGATATCGCTGCCGGAACGCTCTTCAACTACTTCCCGGAAAAGCGCAGCCTGCTCATTCACCTGATGCAACGGCAGATCGACGACGCAGCAAACAGTGCTTTTGAAACGATGGAAGCATCGTCGCTCGAGGAGCAACTCACTTACGTATTCTCTGCGTTGACCCGATGCTACGCACGCGAGCGCCGGTTGAGCCGAGTGTTCATCAAGGAGCTCTTGTTTACGGACGGAAGCCAACGCGCCGATACGACAGCATGGACTTTCGGGCTCGTCAGCCGGGTTGCGGGGCTCATTGGACAGGCCAAACGTAGGGGTGAGCTGGACTCGTCCGTCGATGCGATGGACGCTGCACAGCAGGTTTTCAGCATGCACTACTTCGGCATGGTCACGTGGCTTGGCGGCACGATCCCTTCGCGAACAGCGCAAGAAAAGCAATTTCAGACGGCGCTAAGCTTGCTGTTCCGCGGCATCCGACGAACCGCGGCTTAGACGGTTGTTGACGTCGCGAACGGCCGCGGCGATCTCGTCTGGCACCTCCTCTTGAAGGAAGTGGCCCGCCTGTGTCTCCGTTAGCGGGGGATCGCCGAGAAGAGCTTTCGTACGTTTGAGCGCGCGCGCCAGCACGGGATCGCGTCGGCCCCAAACCATCGCCTTGGGGCCGTTGAAAGTCCGAACGAGCTCAGCACACTCCTCGAGCGCGGGTATCGAGGTATGACCTGGGCGGTCGACCGCCATCCGCGCGGTTGCAAGGGGCGCAACCCGATCGCGAAAACGCCGAAGCGGATAGCGATAGGCTCGAGCGACGTTACCGCGAATGGTGGACTTGTCCCCTTGAGCGAGATGCAGGGCCGCCTGGGGGAGCGGCAACACGCGGAACACGAAGTCACTCACCAAGGGTAGCTGCGAGAATCGGTGAAACGCCGTCGGCTTGAAGCCTGGCGGCGGCGCATCGAGCACCGTGTTCAGCACGACCATCCCTGCCAGTCGCTCTGGTCGCGCGACGAAAGGATGTGTCCCGATGGGTCCGCCCCAGTCCTGAACCACGAGGATCACTTCGCGAAGATCGAGCTGGTCGATCAGCGACCCGAGCCACCGACTGTGATTTCTGACGGTATGCGCAGAGAACTGTCTCGGCTTATCGCTGAAGCCGAAGCCGATGAGGTCTGGCATGATCACCCGAAACCCTTGCCCCTGAAGGCTCAAGGCGACCTTGCGATAGAGAAACCCCCAGGTGGGATTCCCGTGCACCATGAGCACCGGCCGGCCCCGGCCCGTCTCCATCACGTGCATGTGAAGTCCGTCATCGACAGCAACCCGATACCGGGTAAACGGAACCTCAGACGCGATCCATTGGGGAAGCTCGGGTGCGGGGAGTCGTTCCACGCGGTCGAGGGTACCGCCTTGACAGTGCCAGCGCTAGTGGCGGCGGTGGCGTTTAGGGCGCTTCCACGATCGCTTGGACTCGCTCGAGAAGCTGCTTCGAGTAGAGCCGGCCCACGAGCGAGTCGCGTGCCCGGCGCGCCGTGGCCTCCCATGCGCCTCGAAACGGTGCCATGTCGACGACTTCCAGGCGCTTGGCCAAGGCACGGCTAGCATCGTCATCGAGCTTGCGCCCGATTCGCATGAACTTGGCCTCAGTATCGTTCGCTGTATCGCGAATGTAGCGTTGGGCGGCTTCGGGAAGAGCCTCGAGGCGGTCCTTCTTGATGATGAATGCACCGACCACGACCCCACTCGCAGGTTTGCTCATCGTCTTGAGGGCCGCATGCCACTGGAATCCGAGCACGCCGATAGAGGACGAAATCACCGTATCGATCATGTTGGTTTGAAGACCGGGATATACCTCCGGAACTCCGAGAACGACGCCGTTGGCCCCGGCAGCTTCGATGAACGCCTTCATCGTATATGAATCTCGCCACACCCAGGGCCTCACGCCCCGAAGATCGGCCGGGCGCTCGAGCCGGTGCTTGGAGAATAGACGCACCCGCCCTGCATCACCCCAGGCGATGAGCTCGTAGCCAGCTTCATCGAACAGTTGCGACAACTCGGGTCGCAAGCGTTCGCGAACCCGGTCGAGCTCGCTGTAGCTCGTGATCAGCCCTGGGGACTCGAGAACGAGCACTTGTCGCACCACGGCGCCGAGCCCAGCCGTTGTGAGGAGTGCCCCGTCCAACTGGCCTGCCCGTATCTTGCGAACGACGGTCCTTTCGTCTCCTGCGACGCCGCCTGCGTACATACGAACCGACACCTGACCGTTGGTGCGTTCGGCAAGCTCGCGCCGAAAGTTTTGGTATTCCCTGCCTGTCGGTGACGCGGCCGGGGCGAGCGTGGCAATGCGCAGAACATAGGCCGGCTCAGCCCGGGCTGCTGGAATCCACACATCAGCGGTGATGAGCAGAGCGAAAACGAGCAAAACGAGCATTCTATCCGTGACGTGAGTGCATTCCATCGACTGCCCTCGACCTCCATTTGCGAAGAATGACTATGCTGATAGCAGCGATTACGACGGCGGCTACCACGAGCAATGGGCCAATCTGGTCCCATGGCCAACTCGAAACGGGGTGCGCGTCGAGCCATGCGCTCATGCGGATGCCGAGCAGAGTCGTCAGCAACGTGAATGGCGCCACTCCGAGGATCGTCCCGACGATGAAAGGCCCGACCTTAACGCGCGAGACTCCGAGTGCATACTGGACCGTGGGGGTCGTGTAGAAGACTAGCCGCAACAGCAGCACGGTCACGAACCCGCGGGCATGCAGACGGTCGTCAAACCGACGCACGCGTCCGGGAAGCCGCTTTTGTACCCAGTCCCTCGCAACGAAGCGGGCGATCGCGAAAGAGAAAGCACCAGTGCCTACGGTGCCGATCCAGTTCAGAAGGAAAGCATCCGTCGGGCTCCAGATCAAAGGAGCGCTGAGCAAGAAGAAGAGCCCATTGACTCCGAAGGGTTGCAGGCACGAATAGGCCACTACGAAAAGCACGCCCCCCCAACCTCCGGCGTTTCGGATCCAAACCCGCATCGCCTCGGGGTCGACCTTTTCATAGCCTTCGGTTGCGTAGAACCAAGCAATGAGGCTGACGACGACGGCAACCAGAGCGATCTTCAGTAAGCTTCCGCGGTCCACGCTGGGTCATGCTAACCCAGAGCCACCGCCGTCGGCCCCCAGACTCGCCATCGCCCGGATCTGCTTCGAAAATGGGGCTAGCTGTCCTGTTTGGTTATAGTTCGCCCGGGGGATGAACATCGCGAAATCACTTCCGAGGCAGTGGCCTTTGATGGCCTGCGTTGGGCTCGTGATCGTGGCCTATGCGCGTGCACCCTTCGGCGGGTTCGTGTGGGACGACGTTCACCTGATCCTCCGTGATCCGCGACTTCAGTCCTGGTCGAGCATCGTCGACGTGGTCAGCTCGTCGTTCTGGTCGGGGTCTTCTCTGACGATCAACGAGTTCTATGCGGCCGTCTATCGCCCAGTGGTCAGCGCAGCTTACCTAGTCGAAATGCAGATCTTTGGCGCGAGCCCAATCGGGTTTCACGTCGTAAATATCGTGTTGCACGTCGCTTGCACGGTTCTGTGCATTCGATGGATCGCGCAGCGCATTCCTTCTGCACCTCCACTCGCCGTCTTTTTCGGCGGCATGCTGTTTGCGGTGCACCCGAGTCGCGTGGAAACCGTCGGGTGGATCTCCGGCTGTGTCGACCTGTGGATGGTGTTCTGGATTCTGCTTGGCCTTCGAGCTTGGGAGAGCCGACGCAGCGTGCTAGCTGGGGTGCTGTTCGCCCTGGCGCTGTTGTCGAAAGAAGTCGCGGTGGTAGTGCCGCTGCTGCTGCTCACCGATCACTTCCTCCTTAGACGGGCCACGCGCATCTGGAAGCCATGGTCGATCGCGACTGCGATCATTGCGGCGGCCTTTGTTTTCCGTGTCTGGCAGGTTCCCCTTGTGGCTGCCGGCAGGCCGGGATGGGCGGAGATGCCCGAGCGCGTGCTTTCGACGCTCGGCTTTTTCGTGCAGCGCGTCGCGTTTCCATGGCCGCAGACCGTTCATCCAGCGGCCCGAGCGTACGACGAAGTTGGCAACGAGATTTTCGCACCATCGGCTGTCGCGCTAGGCGTACTGGCCGTGTTTTGCGCTGCGGCTTTGGCGTTCTTAGTGTGGCGGGGAAGGGCAAGACACCGACCTTGGCTGGCCGACTCGCTCTGGTTCTTCGTCCCGCTTCTTCCGACGCTTAACTTTCTCGATATCGATGCCGTCGCACGAGCCTCCGATCGGTTTCTCTACTGGCCACTGATGGGCGTTTGTGCGCTCGCAGCGCGCGCGGTCACTCGAGTCATCCGGCTCAACGCAACAATGCACAGCGCAATGTCAGGGCTCGCCGCGGGAACATCCGTGCTTTTCATCCTGGCGACCGCAGTTCACGTGAGTCACTTCAAGACCGACTACACTCTTTGGGCTCACGAATACGAGGTGGACCAAAGCAATACCGAGGCGCTCTGGGCGCTCGCCGGAATCGCAAAGTACGAAGGGCTCTCGGAAAGCGCTCATCAGCTGTGTACCGAGGGGTTCCAGGCTGCCGACCGCAAGCGGTATCAATGGACCGCAATTCGATTCGCGCTCTGCCAGTTGGAAACCTCGCTCGACCTGGCAACTCCAAACGACCCCGAGACCATCGTCTATGTGCGTGGGGTGTACGACGAGCTGATGGACAAATCACTGCTATCGGCTGACCGCGGGTCCTTGATGTTCAACATTCACGTTACGAGCGAGACCATCCGGAAGCGGTTGATGGCCGACCCCAACAGTGTCGCCCTTCCAAGGGCACGCGCTCATCTGGCGTCGGGCAATACCGACCAAGCGATCGTACAGCTCGAGCAGATCACGAAGTCCTACCCGGCGGCGAAGGCGGGTTGGCGCATGCTGATCGCGGCATACCGAGCAGCAGGTGAAGACAACCGAGCTGTCGCGGCCGCGGACCAGGCCCGCCTGCTCTTTGGAGAGGAGCTAGCGGAGTAGAACGATGCAGAGGGCCCAAGCTGTTTCCCTGATCCTACTCTGGGCGGTCACCGTGGCCGTCCTCGGGATCGCCCTCCGCGGCGAGTTCGTCTGGGACGACTTCGCGCTCATCGTGAACAACACCACCCTGCGGGACCCAGGCCTACTCGGTGAGCTGTTGACGACAGGCTTCTGGAACATCTCCTCGTCGAAAGCAGAGCTGAGCACGACCTACGCAGTGGTCTACAGGCCCGTCACCACGCTCGCCCTATTTGTGCAACACCAGCTCTTCGGTCTCGATGCGCGCGGCTTTCACCTGGTGAGCCTCCTCTTACACCTGGTGATCGTAACCTTGGTGTTTTCCCTGTTGCGGGAACGATTGGGGGAGAGCCGAGGTGGTTGGTTGGGCGCTTTGGCCGGTGCCGCATTCTTTGCGATTCATCCGTCGCGGGCCGAAAGCGTGGCTTGGATCTCCGCTTCGACCGAGCTCTGGATGGCGTTGTTCGTCTTTGGTGGCTACGCGGTTTGGGTCATGCGCCCGGGCTCCGTGGTTCTCCCATCGGTTCTCTTCGCGCTGGCCCTCTTCGCAAAAGAGACAGCGATCGTGATCCCCGCGGTCTTGTGGATCGACATGTACGGCCGCCGAGGCGTCGTCGACTGGAAGCGTTGGAGCGTCTCGAGTGGCCTGTTCGCCGCGTTTGTCCTCGCTCGCTTCGCCGTCATCCCGCCTCCCGAGGCCGCCATTGGTTGGGCTGGACTTCTTCGGCGCGTGCTCGCCACCGTTGGGCACTATATCGAAGCGACGATTTGGCCCTGGCGTCCGTTCGTCGAGCGAGGTTTTCGGTATACGAACTGTTCGGGGTCGATGGTCGTGCCGGCGATGACGATTGTGATTGCGGGCCTCGCAGCGATCGGGATCGCCGTCCTCGTCGTTAGGTTTCGCGCATTGCGCCGTAAACCCTGGCTGGCGGATCTCGCCTGGTTCTTCCTCTTCCTCGCTCCCGTGCTGAATATCATCGACTTTCACGGTTATGGATTGGCGGCCGATCGTTTCCTATACGTCCCAATCTTCGGAGTCGCTGCGTTGTTTGGACGAGCCGTGGCCCGCGCATCCAACGAAGCACCGAAGTCCCCTGCTGTCTTGGGAATCGCCGTGTGCACGATTCTGATCGCCTGCGGAATATCGACTCGGCAACACGTCAGCCACTTCCGACATAGTCAGGCGTTGTGGGAGTATGAGATCGGGCGAAACCCCAGCAATCTGCATGCGCTCGAGCTCGTCGGAACCGCAAACATCAGCAAAGATCCAGCACGTGCGATCCGTCTTTTTCAGCGGGGGTACGCGAGTGCGACGCAGAATTGCAACTCTGCGCTGGCGGCACGCTTTGCGCTGTTGTCGACGAAGCAACTCGTTGGCACCACCGCCGACACCGACCAGTCGCAGCTTCTGGCGCTCCGCACGTTCTACGATCTCGCGGTCGCAAAGCATCGCCTCGAGCTCTTGGGACCCCAGATCTCCCTCAATATGGAGGTTCCGGAAAGCTTTGCGCCGCAGCTCCTGGGCGACGGCTCTTTGTTTGCGATTCCACATGCCGCAGTGACGATGCGAACGTTGGACCTTTCCAAGGCAGAAGCATTGGTGCAGCGGATTCTCGAGATGGATCCGGATAACGACACTGCCTGGGTGCTGCTCGCGCGGATCCACGCCCGGCTCGGTCGGTACGTCGACGCGAGAGCCTCGCTTGACCACGCGCGGCGGCGAGCCCCGGAGAATCCGGCGGTCGACGCGCTTGAAAGGGCCTTGCACCAAGCGATGCAAGTCGCAACCCAACCGGTCGAAAACGAGCGCCAGGAAAGACTCCGATCGGCTCAAATCGCCGTTCTGCTAGGTGCACCGGAAGCCGCTAGGCGCGCTCTCCAACCCGAGCTCGACCAAAGCCCGGCCGATCCGATCATCGTTCTCGCCTACGTTCGGACGATGGTGGCCGACGGACGGATCGATCTCGCCGAAGACGTGATCCAAAACGCCGAGAGAGTCGCACCCGAAAACGCCGCCAAGTGGCGACACCTAAGAGACGCCCTCCCCCCGCACTGACACAGGCACTGCTACTGCCGCTGTCGCTGTCGCTGCAAATACGCTGGCAGCGTGAGCGAGCCCGGCTCGTGCGTGAGGAGGTGGAGGCAGACCCCCAGGAGGCACACATTTTTGATGAAGTTGCTTCGCTGGTAGAGGTCCCAGAGCCACATGTCCTCAAGAGCGATCGAATCCGGTGCCTGAAACATGCCCGGCACGTGGATTACCAGAGTGACCACGACGAGAAACAGCCCGAGCAGGATCGCCCCTTCTTGCACACGCACGCCCAGGGCGATGCTCGCTCCCCCCACCAACAGGATGACACCACTCACAATTGAGCACACCCGCTTCATCGGCAGCCAATCCGGCATCAACTGTTGGATGAGATCATCGTGGAAGAGATGCTCTCCCCCTAACACCACGAAGATGCTGCTGAACAGAAGTCGGAACAGAAGCTCGGAGGCGTCGTGATTGAGGAGGGTCTTCATCGGAACGCGGGCGAACGTATCCGAGCCGCTGTGGTCTCTCAAGAGCCGAAATTCGCGTTTGGGGCAGAGTCGACCCGTCGGTCCTCCTAGAACAGCCGAGCATAGCCGAGGCTCACGACGTCCACGATCAGATCGTTCGTGCGCCAGTAGCGCGAAAAACCAAAGTCCACGCGATGGACGCTCGCGGTGGGGTCGACATAGATCACGAGCTTTCCGCCAAGCTCGTGTGCCCAGAATTCAGCCAAGTCCGAGTCAGCGGTCCGCGGAGCGGTGGGGTCGAAATCGACGAGGTCGACCGCACGAGTCCAGAAGTAGACCGAGTTTTGGTGATGGGCGCGATAGCTCGCTCGTATGTACGCCCTCGGGGTTGCGTATTGGTAGAGCTCCACCTTCATGGTGTGCGCCTGGACATCAAAATTGTCGAAGTAGAATCGATAGTGCAACCGAAGTGTGGAGTGAGTCGCTGGAATGTGCTGCGCAAGGAAACCCGAGAACGCGTTGCGTAAGCGTCGGTTAGGGAAGCGCTCTTGGGTGCGGCCCAAGCAAACCGTCACCTCAGGGTTGCACGCGATCGGAACGGAGTTCCAAGGTGTGATGAGCTCGCCAGCCTGCCACGTGACGCCGTATCCCGCTTTGACGAGAGTCGTTCGGCTCAGGATCTGTGAAACTTCGAGATTGGCATTGAGAGCACCGCGAGTGTCGCGCTCGTTCCCGGGAGGCTGGAGCCCGCCAAACGGCCCGTACGGCCGAAAGACATCGACGTAGCCATTCACGTTCATCGTGATCGTGGCATTGTCTTGGGCCAGCTCTCTCGCATAGCCGAAACCCGCGAACACCGAACGGTACCACTCCTCGAGGTGGAGTCCGTATCGAAAGGACGTCATGTCGTCCGACGTTGCCTCATATCGGGTCGTAATGTCGAGGGTGATCGTCTCGTTAGTACGGGACGCAGACGTCACCACGTCAATCGCATCGGTCGACGCGGAAGTGATGATGTCGACCGGAAGTACCATCGTGTGCTCGACTTTTTCGTTCTGCCGCGCCCGGATGTAAAGGGCAGGGTTCCAAACGTGAAGATCTTCAGAGCCCTTGGGGCCCGGCCCCGCCTGCGATTGGTAGCCGAAGCCAGACTGATTGAAATACGCGAATCGGGACAGCAGTTCTTCGACCTTCCAGTCATTGTCTGCGTGGCCAGGTGCGGTTCCGCACATCCCAACGAAAATCGGCAAGACTACCGCTAGCCGGAGGATGCACCGCGGACGCCTAGTTCGTGCAGCCACAGCCTCCTCCCGCAGCGGTTGCGTCGCCTCCACCGGCAGCCTCACGCGCACGATGGAGTTGCCGCGAGGCGCGCTCCTCCAACGGATCGACTACCAGCTGCATGGTGGGGTCGGCCAGGTACTCCCGCTCATGAGCCGAAACGGTGACACACCCCGAAACGACGAGCAGAGCGAAAAGAACTCCGAACACTCTCGACATGCGCGCGCGGATCCTATCAGTGGTGGACACGGACACAAGCATCACTGTCGCGTGCGAAGGGCTAACATTCTCGCGGCTGAGACCTAATACGCAGAGACAGGATCGGGTTTGGGGGGAAAGGGCTGCGGCACGCCGTTGCGTCGCAGAGCGAGCGGGCCCTAGACGCAGCCAGAAAGCCGCCAAATTCTGCCCGTCCCTGGCGTCTGGGCGGGGGGACCGATTTTCCGCAATAATGTCTGAGTGCGTACTTCTGGAGTGGAGGGTCGACCGTCTACACGGCCGGTGTCGTCGGGTTCCAAGCCGCCGCAAGTCGGAGACGTCTTGGACGGACGCTATCGGATTACGGGCGTTCTCGGCACTGGGGGCATGGGGTGCGTCTACCGCGCCGAGCACGTTGCGATACGCCGCCCGCTCGCTCTGAAGCTCTTGCACCCCGAAGTCGAGGGAATGGAAGGGATCAGTGAGCGATTTCAGCGCGAGGCGTTCGCCATCGGCCGCGTCGACCATCCGAACTGCGTCAATGTCTCGGACTTTGGTGAGCTCGAGGGAGGCGCGCTCTATATGGTGCTCGAGGTCTTAGACGGGGTACCGCTGTTCGATCTCTTGGAAAAAGAACATTGTCTGGGGTGGAGACGATCGCTGCACATCGTGCGACACGTATTGAGCGCGCTTGCCTACGCACACGAGGCGGGAATCGTACATCGCGACGTGAAACCAGAGAATGTCATTCTGGTCGAGCAAGACGGTGACCGGGACTTCGCGAAAATCCTCGATTTCGGGATCGCAAAGCTCTTCGATGACGCGCATGTCGAGGCGGGAAGCCCAGGCCTCACCCAACTCGGCGTCACGATTGGAACGCCGACCTACATCGCTCCGGAACAAGCCTTCGGCCAACCCGTGGACGCGCGGGCCGACCTCTATGCGCTGTCGATCATGCTTTTCGAGATGATCGCAGGCGCGCCACCGTTCGATGCAGCCGAGGTGGTGACCCTCTTGACGATGCACGCCACCGCCGAGGTTCCTCGGATTTCCGAAGTCGCGCCCCGGATAAGTGTCCCGCAGGAAGTCGAGGCGATGATTCGGCGAGGTCTCGAGAAGAAGAAGGAAGACCGGTTCTCAAGTGCCAACGAGTACATCGCGCAAATCGACGCATCACTCACCCGTGATTCGCTCTCTCCCGCGCTCACGTCGGGCGGCGCAGCTCCGGATCTTCCCGAGCGTCTTTCGTGGGTCGAAGGTGTGCGCATCAAGGCAGAAGACGTTCGCAGGACACTGGCTCCCGTCGTCGCCCGCGCGGTCACCGAGGTGCAGGCGATCCCAAAGCGCCGATCGCGAAAGGAGATTCTGGGGATTGGTGCCGGCGTGACCGCTTTGCTGGCTGTGTTGCTGGTTGCGTTCGGCAGCAGCAGCCCGGACTACCTGCCAACCCGCACACATCTGCCGTTGGTCGCACCCAAACACGGGCCCGAGGCGGAGGCCGCCGCGGAGATGCTCGAGCAGGGTCAACCCAAAGAGGCGGCCGCTTACCTTCGCTCACAACGAACCAAAGTGCGAAAAGAACCCTATGCCCAGCTCGTGCTCGGGCATGCACATGCGAGCGCTCAGCGTAACCTCGAAGCGCTCGACGCTTATCGCCGAGCGATCTCGCTAGAGCAGAGCCTCTCGAAGGACAAGTTGCTGCGAACCAACGTCGGTCTCATGCTCGGGAAGAAAGAGCCGCGAGTCATCGACGCAGCCCTCGATCTCCTAGGAACGCTCGTACGGGATGCTGGCGACAAGGACGCCGAGGAACAGCTCGTGCAACTGGCGTCATCCGACGACAATCTGCACACACGACAACGCGCGATGGCAGTCGCCGACGAAGTGGGCGTCGGAGACCAAATCGATCGGCTCAATGCCTATCAGCTCGATCTCAAACAGGGTGACAGCTGCAGCGACCGCAGGGATGCCGTGGCCAAGTTGCGGGCCCTGGGCGACAAGCGGGCGATCCCCGCTCTCAGACAAGCGCAGCACCGAACACGCACGGAAGGTCTTCTCAAGAGAAAGACCAACGCCAACGCCTGTCTCCGGACCGACGCCGAGGAAGCGATTCAGTATCTAAAGAGCCTGTAGCCGGGCTATTGAGGGCTGGCGCACCTCAAGCTAAGGTCCAGCCGTGAATCGACGGACCCCCTTCTCCGTGTTCTTGTCCCTCGCTGCAATAGTGCTTGGCGTGTCGTGCTCCGATTCGAACAGCGACTTCGGCATCGATGCGGGCGTCGGGGGTGGAGGCGGCGAAGGCGGCAGCGTCCCCGATCCCGCTTGTAACGGCAGTCCCCACCTTTGCGACCGGCGATTCGACGAGGTCTCGTACCCGATGGCGCACAACGCGATGTCGAACGCGGAAAACGGCTGGAGGGTACCAAATCAAAACTTCAACATCACGCGACAGCTCGACTACGGCATCCGGGCCATGGAGCTCGACACCTACAATGAAGATGGAGAGCTATTGCTCTGCCACGTGGTGTGCGAGTTTGGCAGCCAACCATTGGTCGAAGGGCTCGGCGAGATTCGCACGTTTCTGGAAAGCAATCCGAACGAGGTCGTCTCGATCATCTTCGAAAGCAGCATCGAGGACGCCGAGACGGCTAGCGCAATCGAGGACAGCGGCCTACTGGGTTTCACCTATCCACATGTCGTGGGCGATCCTTGGCCAACCTTGGGGGAGCTGATCGGAGCAGACACGCGTTTGGTCGTCTTTCAGGAAAAGCCCGGTGACGGGGAATATCCGTGGCTCATGTACATCTGGGATCACGCTTGGGAGACGCACTTCTCGTGGGGAGCGCCCGAAGACTTCAATTGCAACCCGAATCGGGGTAACCCAGACAATCCGTTGTTCATGCTCAATCACTTCCTGACCGATATATGGGGCTTCCCGGAGCTCGCCGAGATGGTCAACTACAACCCTTTGTTCATCGACCGCGCCGAGCAATGCGAGGAAGAAGGCAACGCCCTCCCCAACTTCGTCAAGGTAGACTTCTATGACATCGGCGACCTCTTCGATGTCGTCGAGTCGCTCAACGCCCCCTGACTTTTCCTAGGATGTGCCACTGACGATGCGTAAGACGAGCTTCATTCATTGGGTGCCGATGGCCATAGCCCTGCTGCTACTCGCGCCAGCGCCGCGTGTGTCGGCGGAAGAAGGCTACGTGCCGGCGTCGTCGGGCAAGCGATACACACCTCTGAGAGGCCCAGGTCTTCGCGCCATCGCCGGGGCAACCCTGGGCGTGCCGATCTTTCTAAACGTCGACCACAGTGTGGTTCGCCCCGGAGCGGACATGTATGCCTGGATCGGGCTCGACGTAGGTTGGCTCGTCTTCGCTGCTGGTTTCGGAGCGAGCTGGAATGCGATCGATGTGGGCCAGATCCCCGGGGGCGAAGAGCTAGGTCGAAGCCCGTTGTCACGCCTCTACATCGAGCCCGAGATCCGTTTTCAGGTTCCCAAGGCCAAAGCGGTGCTCCCCTACTTGAGTGGTGCATTCGACGCGAACTGGTGGAAGTACCGCGACGTGCAACAGCTGTCTTGCAACTTTTGGTATTGTACTAACCGCGCGCGCTTCACATTCGCCCCCGGCTTCACCGCCAAGCTTGGGATCGGAATCAAAACCGGCGACCGCGTCTACATCGATATCGGTATCAAGTACTCTTTGACCGGAGCCGGGAACTTCTTCGATTCGACCCAACGCTGGCTGACCCCGTTCGTGGGGATCATGTATCGAGGCGACCAGGGCTAGCCAGCGCAGGCTCACTCGCGTCACGCCTTGGTATCAGGATAGGGTGCGAAGTGGTCAACCATATTGCTGGCCCCGCGTCTCGCATCACTTGGCTGAAATTGCGCGGAGCGTATCCATGCCGGGACGCGGGAACTCCGTGTCCGCCACGTCACCAACGCGATCGATTGGGATTTCGCCTATCTTGCCGGTGCGGCGAAGATCGACCCAACGATGGCCTTCGCCGAAAAGTGAATAGCGGCGCTGCCTCAGGACTTCATTGAGCATGGAAGTATCGTCTGTGGCGCCCAGGTAGTTGCCGAGACCGGCCGCGTTGCGCACCCTGTTGATGGCGGCGAGCGATTCGTTCACATCGCTCCCGATTTGGGATTCGGTATAGATCAGAATCGCTACCGTGCTGGGTTGACTCATGATCGCGTTGGAGCGTACGCGGTGCAGGACACCGGGCACTATCGGGGCGCAGCTAGTCCCCCTTGCGCGCCATTCAAGCTTAGGCCATGTGCCCGCGGCGAATGAAGAGTCGCTGTTCTCCGGATGAAAGGATTGCCATGAATCGGTTTGGTGTGGTCGCGGTGTTTTTGCTCCTCGGAAGTGCTTGCACGGGCGGCTCGCCCGAGGAAGTCGCGCGAATCGAGGCGGCGGAGGACATGGAGGAGACCGTGGGCGATGAGGCGGCGATGGTCGGCTCCAACCCCAACGACATGGAAGGCCTCGTGCCGCCGAACAGCGAGGAAACGCTCGAGATGGAAACGGAGCCGTACCCGGAATAGCCCGTTGCCGCAGCGGACCTACTCCCTTCATCGGAGTGCAGGCGGGCAGACCCACCGCGCCAGCCGAATTGGGGCCTAGCTTCTATAAGCATAACGTAAGTTTGCAGCGAAACGGCAAGTCAAGGTCGGAAGGGCTTTTCCCGGCTTGTGAAAAGGCGCAGCGTCCCCAATATTTCACCGTCGCCCTCAATCTGACGGCGGGTGTACGAAGTCTGGAGGCTTTGAATGGCAAGCGAAGTAGACGCACTTGAAGCGCGGAGAGTCGCGGAAGAATCGCGAGAGAAGGAATGGCATGGACAGAGTTTCATGCGCGATGTGTTCCTCGGGAACTTCCGAATCGATCTACTCGAAAGACTCTCGCTCGATGCACCCGACCGTCCGGAGTTCTGGGAGTTCTATCGCAAGCTGGGCGACTTTCTGCGCGACAAGGTCGACTCAGCCGAGATCGATGCAACCGGAGAGTATCCCCCTGAGGTGATCCGCGGTCTCGCGGAGCTCGGCGCCTTCGGGATGAAGATTCCAAAGGAGTACGGGGGCCTCGGTCTTACGCACCCGGAGTACGTCCGAACGATGGAGCTGGTCGGCTCATAC
Source organism: Myxococcales bacterium (assembly GCA_029863605.1). GTDB lineage: Bacteria > Myxococcota_A > Polyangia > Polyangiales > Houyiibacteriaceae > SG8-38. The sequence goes on from JAOTVB010000008.1 coordinate 117,095, forward strand.
GATGGTAACGTCATCGCGTTGTTGTCCGCGCATCAGGCGATCGGCGTCCCACAACCGGTGAAGCTCTTTGGTACGGAAGCGCAAAAGAAACGCTTCCTGCCGCGATGTGCGAAAGGAGCCATCTCTGCGTTTGCCCTGACAGAGCCCGCAGTCGGTTCCGATCCCGCACGGCTCGCAACGACGGCAGAGCTCTCTGACGACGGCGACCACTACGTGCTCAATGGACAAAAACTCTGGTGCACGAACGGCACGCTCGCGGAGCTCATCGTGGTGATGGCTAGAAACCCGGCCACCAAGAGGATCAACTGCTTCGTAATCGAAATGGACTGGCCCGGGGTCACAGTCGACCATCGTTGTCACTTCATGGGCTTACGCGCGCTCGCCAATGGGGTGATCAGTTTCGACAACGTCAAGGTCCCCAAGGAAAACCGGATCGGCAAAGATGGCGACGGACTCAAGATTGCGCTCGTGACTTTGAATACCGGGCGACTCAGCCTACCGGCAGCAACCTCGGGATCCGCGAAGCGCTTTGTCGAGGTCGTGCGCAAGTGGTCGAACGCCCGCATTCAATGGGGTGTCCCGGTCGGTCAGCACGAGGCAGTCGCGCTCAAGAACGCCTACATACTCTCCTCTGCTTTTGCGATGGAATCGATCGCGTATGTCGTGGGTGAGCTTGCCGACCTCAAGGGCGTCGACATTCGTCTCGAGGCGGCGGCAGCGAAAGAATGGAACACCGTTCGCAACTGGAGCCTCTCGGATGAGACCTTACAGGTTCGAGGTGGCCGCGGCTACGAAACCGAACGCTCGCTGACCGCGCGCGGCGAGCCGGGTATCGGGATCGAGCGGATCATGCGCGACAACCGCATCAATCTGATCTTCGAGGGCTCGAGCGAGATCATGCATCTCTTCATTGCGCGCGAAGCTGTCGACACGCACCTGCAAGTCGCTGGCAAGCTGGTCGACCCAGACGCCAGCATCGGCCAACGGCTCGGAGCCTTGCCCAAGATCATCGCCTTCTACTCGTGGTGGTATCCGACGCGCTGGCTCCGCTGGAGCTTGTGGCCGAGCTTCTCGCGCTACGGGAAGCTGGCAAAGCACCTTCGCTATGCGGCACGAGCATCGGCGCGTCTCGCACGCAATACTTTCCACGGCATGGCCCGCTTCGGGCCGGGCCTGGAGCGTCGACAAGGCTTCCTATTCCGGGTTGTCGACATCGGCCTCGAGATCTTCGCGCTGGCAGCAACGGTTCGCCATGCCCACAAGCTCCAACAGGAGGGGTTCGAAGATGCGGCAAGAGCGGTAGACCTCGCCGACTTCTTTGCGCGGCAGGCGCGCCGGAACATCGACGTGCTATTCCGCCAGCTCTGGCGTAACGACGATGCACGCGCGGCTCGCGTCGCTAAAGACTTGCTCGCGGGCAAGCACACGTGGCTCGAACGTGGAATCGACCCGCTGCCATTCACGGAAGAGGACCTTCGCCCAAAGACGATGGACGAGATTCTGAGCGAAAGGCAGAAGGGCAAGCAAGAGAGCGAGGCTGCTGAAGAGCGGCCGGCGGTGCGGATCGCGTAGCCTAATCGGCACCACCGTGTTGTCGTGACGAAGCATGTCACGCCGCGCGGGGCGGTCGCACTCTCGATTGGCTTCGGTGAGTAAGTCACTATGCCCAAATGACCGAGCCTGACCACAAACTGACGCTGTACTTTCACCCGCGCACGCGGTCAACGAGGCCACGTTGGCTCCTCGAGGAGCTAGGCGTCGACTATGACGTCGAGCTAGTCAAGCTCTTCGAGGGCGCGCACAAGACTTCCGAGTACCTCACTATTCATCCACTCGGCAGAGTGCCCGCCCTGCGGCACGGCGATGACGTGATGTTCGAATCTCTCGGGATCTGTCTCTACCTCGCCGATCGATTTCCCCAAGCTGGGCTCGCTCCGGGAATCACCGACTTGCATCGTGCCGAATACTGCCAATGGATGGCTTTTTCGACGAGTACACTCGAGCCCGTCCTCTTCGCGGTGCTGCTCGACAAAGGAAAAGACCCGGAGCGGCTCAAAGAAGCGCAGAGGGACTTCGCCGCCATAGTCGAGCTCTTCGAGGCGACTCTGAGGAATCGATTGTTTCTTTTGGGCGAGGAGTTCTCTGCTGCCGACGTCATGAACGGCGCCATGATGGCGTGGGCCTACAAGTCGAGCCTGCTCACGCCGGGCTCTGGCGTGGAGCAATGGGTGCAACGCATCACCGCGCGCCCCTCCTATCAGCGCGCCCACGCAGACTAGTTTCCCACTGTAAGACTGGGCAGATCACGATCGAAACCCCGGCACGCGGTTGACGCGAACTGGCGATTCTCGGGGGTCGCGAACGACACACGTGTGATGATCCCAGGAGGTCGAGTACAGTCGTCGCACGCGTCGTATCTTCGTGCTTTCGCTCCTCGTCTGCTCGTTGAGTTGCGGTGCCGATGCTGGAACGGGAAGCAGCAGCGGCGACGAGCTGTCGTGGACCTCCTTAGGAACGACGCGGGCGGCTTCTACCACAACCTCGGAACGTGGGACATGACGGGCATCCCGGTCGAAACTTGGGTCGAGGACACGATCAATCGTGCGCTGGTCCTGATGAACGCTGCCGGCGCGCCTGTCGTGCTGTGTTCGCTACCGGCGACCGCTCGGCAGTTGGCGCCCGGCGTGTTTCAAGTCGCTTCTGGTGCGGTCGTCACTACGGATGACACGGTCGTGCTCGGGTCCGTCTCGCTGACCTCGGTGGACGGCCTCGTTGGCAACAACGTCACCATCAACACGGTCGGTGGACGCAGCAACGAGTTCAATCAGCTCGCCGACGATGTGTTTTTCCCAATCTACTTCCAGCAGTGAGTCGGCCGCGAGCCCCTTCAAGACACGGACAACGACGGCACACCCGACGTGAACGACAACTTCCCGCTCGACCCCTCCCGCCAGTAGGTCACTCATTCCTGTTCGTTGATGATCTGGATACCGAGAGGAACAAAACCGATTGCGAGAATCGCCGTGGCGACCAGGCCAAACAAATCGATATCGACGGCTGCTGCGACACCCAACCCCAGCATTGCGACGATCAGCGCGGCACTCTGCCAGCGCGGGATGGCGCGCGAGCGATACAATCCTGCGCCCTGGATCCCGAAGCCGAGGGGAAGCGAGGGCAATAGGTAGAGGATCGCCAGGTAGCCCTCAAAGCCGAAGAGGGCCTCGATTCCGGGCAACAGTTCAGCGTACTCCGCTGCGGGCAGCGTGTCGAAAGCGCTCATCACGAGGCACAACGCGGTCTTATCGACGGCCAACACAATGCCTCCAAAGACCGCCATCACGCACCCGATGAATCCGAGCCACGGGCTCCGGTCCTTGAGGATATCCATCAACTTCAGGGAAATGACGATCAGCAGCGGCACGCCCAGGAGCATCACGAAGTGACCGAAATGCATCAGGGGATTGCCATGAAACTCCTCGACCTTGGCGCTCACCTCGCCGCCGATCTCGAGGCTCAGGAGATTGGGGTGTGCCGCAAACGCGACGCCGGACAAGACCGGATACAGGATGAAGGCCAGTCCGGTACCGATACGCTTCACCGTCTCGAGACGTTGATTGTCCATAGCTGAGCTTCTTTCTATCAGCTCGATCAGCAAAAAGCCTGAATTGCCGGTCAGTCGGCGGGAGGCCCTTTTCGAGGTCGCGTGCGACACTGCGAAACGTGGAGGAAGCGATGCACTTGGAGCTCGAATCTGCGATCGATGACGTCGTCGAAAAGAATGCCGAGCGCTGGCAAGCTGTGACGGGCCGCTCTGCGCTTGCCGACGGGCGGTTCTTCTACGGGGTCCAGACGACCCGCGTCTTTTGTCGGCCGAGCTGCGCGTCGCGCTTGCCGCGGCGAGAGAATGTGGAGTTCTTCGAGACGACAGAGGCGGCGCGGAGTGCAGGCTACCGAGCGTGCAAACGCTGCCGACCCGAGTCGTCGGCGCCGAAAGACGTTAGGGTCGAGGCGTTGGTAGAGGCGTGTAGGCTGCTTTGTTTGGAGGAGTCGATGCAGACCCGCGACGTCGCGGCCGCGGTCGGGCTGAGCGCCTCGTACTTTCAACGTTCCTTCAAGAGACACCTCGGCGTCACGCCACAGCAGTACCGCCGAAGGGTGCTCGCCGAGCGTGGCCGCGACGCGCTCGGACAAACGGGGTCGGTCACCGAGTCGATCTACAAAGCCGGATACGCTTCGAGCAGTCGTTTCTACGAAGGTGTCGGGCAAGAGCTCGGGATGAAACCGTCGGTCGCGAAGGCCGGAGCCCCCGGGGAGGTGATCCACTACGCACTCGCCGAGTGCTCGCTTGGACATGTGGTGATTGCGTGGACCCACCGAGGGGTGTGCCTCGTTGGCTTGGCGGATTCGCCCGGCGAGCTCGCAGGGCAGCTAGAGCAACGTTTCCCGAAAGCGAGCCTCGACGAAGCCGAGCAGGTCGAGTGGACCGGCGCCGTGGTCCGAGCTGTAGAAATTGCGACCCCAATTGACATCCCGATCGACATCCGAGGCACGGCGTTCCAAGAACGCGTGTGGCAAGCGCTTCGCGACATCCCGGCCGGCGAGACGCGAACCTACTCCGAGATCGCAAAGACGCTCGGTACGCCGTCTGCGGCTCGTGCGGTCGCAGGGGCTTGCGGGGCCAACTCGCTCGCGGTGCTCGTCCCCTGTCATCGCGTGGTTCGTGCGGACGGCGGCTTGGCGGGCTATCGATGGGGAGCAGACCGAAAGCGCGAGCTTCTCCGTCGCGAGGCAAGACATGCGCAATCCGACGAGTAGATCTCGGGGCCCTCACTCAGGCCCTGGGGCGACTCGCGGCGACAGCTCTTCTAGCGCCTTCGTGTACGGCTCGGCGCGTCGCTCCGCGAAGCCATCGATGAAAAGCCCGATTGCTGCGAAGAGGATTAGCGCGGTGCCCGCCGATAGCGCCCACTCCGTGTGAACCGCGAAGCGCAGCACTGAACCGATGACCAGAAATGCCACGTACATCGCGACGTAACGTGGCCAGTTGGCGTTCACCTGTTCCATGCGTGGCATTTCTTCGGCGATGAACGCGGCCTTGTCCGCTTCGTAGAGCGCTGTCAGGTGCTCGACTTGTCCCGGCGTTCTAAGGCTGACGGCCGCGCCCGTCACCAAGAGCGCAAGGCCAAGCAATACGAAGGGAATCACGATCCCCCACATGAACCCGCCCTGCTGCGTTCGATACACGATGCCCGCGAACACGAGACTTAGAACGCCGATCGGCACGATGAAGAAGAGTGCCTCGGTGCGCTCGCCCCAGAAGTAGGTGTTTAAAATTTCGAGGAAGTCGTTCATGCTCGGAAGGTAAACGCGATTGCACCGAATCGGAAGCGCCTTGATACCTGCAAGAGGTTCGATGGCTCAGCCGAGTTCGAGCGCGATGCTGACGACGATCTGATAGTCGTTTTTCGTGGGGATCGTGCCGTCCGCCCGCGGCGGCGGATTTTCGGTACGCAGGAACAAGAACGACGTTTCCAAGTAGAAGATGTCCGTGAGATCGATTTTGAATGCGGCGTTGCCCACGTGGTTGGTGTTGCCGATTCCCGTGTAGACCAGGTTCGTGCGCCAATCGAGCTTCAGCTCGATGTCGCTGGTAAAATCGAAATCCGCGTAGGTCTGCAGCAAGATGAAGCCGTCGTTTCGTGGGTTCTCAACGCCGGTCGCCGCGCTGGTAAAGCGTGTGTACTGGTATCCGAGCCCGCTTCCGAAGTCCCACTCGACCTTTTTCCTGTCAACGATATGAATGCCGGCCCCCGCACCAGGCGTGGCTCGAAACTTGAGGTTTTGGAACTTGTCGTTGAGAAACTGCGCAAAGGCCGGCACGACGTAGAACCGCCGCCAGATCAGTAGCTTTACGCCGACGTCTCCGAGGTGCCGATTGACGTTTGGCTCCTTGTTGACGTAACCAAAGGTGCCTTGGTAGCTGGTGGTCGAAAGTGTGCGCTGGTCAGCACGCTGTAGGTCCCAGGCGAAAGTCAACGAGCCCTGGTTGACGTTTCCTGCGTTGGCCGAAAACCCGAGGCCCAACCGCGTGGACCACCAGTCGCGCTCTCTTCGGCCTCCCTCTACGATGGCAAGCAGCTCGCTTCGAGGAAAGGTCTTCACTCCTTCCGCGGTCTCGATGATGACCTCTTCTTTGGTGACTACCGCCTTGCCCATGACGTCGATCTTTCCGTCAAACACATAGGTGTTGATCTGCGGAGAGTGGAGCTCGTCCACTTTGCTCCAGCTTTTTGTGATGATGTCGAGCTTGTCGCTGTCGAACTCGAAATTCTTTTCGCGCATCCAGTTGAGGTCGCCTTTGAGCCACTCGCCGGAGGTGAGGCGAAGCCAATCGTGGGTGTCGTCAAACTCGATCGTGAACTTGGTCGGGATCGGTCCTTCGGTCTTCTCCTCCACCTGCTCCGCCTGAGCAAGCACAGTGTACGGGCCAGAGAGTGCCATGGTCACGACGACGAAAAACAGCAGGTCGAGGTACTTCGACGGCCTAGTGGGTTCCGAACTCGTCATCGTTGCGCCCTGACTTTAACGCGGGGGCTAACCGCTTCAAACAGCCTCGCCATCGGTTTTGGCGTCTCAATCGTCCTGCATCAAGGTCCAAAGCGTGTGGGATCTCCGAAGCACGCCCGCGCGGTTTCGGCGAGCACTCCTGCCTGGTACCCGTCGATGAATCGGTGGTCGACTGTAGCGCTGATGGTGATCAGCTTGCGTACCGTGAGCGCGCCATCGACGACCGAGGGCTGCTCACGAATCGCTCCGATGAGCACGTAGAGAGGCACGTGCGCAAAAGGGGTCGGTGGCATGTACCCTTCGTCCAGCCCAAACATGCCCACATTCGACACCACGCATGCGCCGAACGGAAACCGCTCGAGACCGGCAGACCTGAGCTCGAGACCAGCCGAGCCAGACAACCACCCGATGACGCCGATCGTCGGGCGAAGCGCCCAAGTCGGCAGCGAGCGGAGAATATGCTTCCCACTTTCGAAAACCTCGTCTTTGCCGCTACGGACCTTCGTTGTGCGCTGCTTGAGCTCACGGGCGAGCTCGACGATCGATTTCCGGTCGAGCTGTTCGACCTTGACCTTGGCCAGGTCGGCGCCCTCACCGATGTTGACGACGAACGAAACATCGACGGTCTGGTGCTGATGATAGACCCCAAAACGAAGGAAACCGTTCAGCCCGGGAGAGTTGGCGAGCGCTTCGCCGACCATCTTCCCAATGAAGTGGGTCATCGTGACCTTCACACCCGTCTCTTTGCTGAGGCGGTCGAGGTGCTCGAGCACAGCGGTCGCATCGAGCGTCATCTTGCCGTAGATGTTCCCTTCGCGCGGCGCGCCCCAGGTCGCGATCGCGAGCTTGCGGCGTGTGCTCATCTTCGACATGCCAAAGGCATAACACTACCCCTTTGCCTTGGCGATGCAGCATGAGCCATTTTATGCGACAAAGTCGGCGATGCCAGCACGCCGCCCCACGAGCGCCGACCGTAATCCGCGCCTTGGTCTCCGAGCCCTCATCGACCTCGAGGTGCAACTGGCCGGTGACGAACGACGACCGGAGACCGAATTGGTGGAGCGCGATCGCAAGATTGGTCGGGCCATCGTTCCGGGCTCTCGCACTCGTCGAGGACTGCTTGCGCGTTGGGTCGATGCGATCCGTTCACCGAGTGAACGGTCTCCCGGCAATGCATTCGAGCGAGCGCTTCGTCGGGCTTCGGCCCTCCTCAGCGTCTCGATGTTCGCGGTCGGGCTGACTGTCGCGTTTGGGATTTTTCACTTCACGGGCGATCACCCGATCAACGTCTTGGTCGTTCTCGGTGTTTTTGTCTTCGTGCAGCTGTTGACGCTGGCGATCAGCATCCTTGCGCTTGCGACAGCCATGGTGAGTCCTGCTTTCTTCGAAGGCTTGCCCTTGGTTCTACTGCTGAAGAGATTGGCATCGCGTCTGTGGCGAAGAGCCGGCACTCGGATTGCCGATGACCCAACGCGTGATGCGATCGATCGTCTCTTGATGCGCCGATCTATGTATGGCTCTGTGGAGCGCTATGTGCTTTTTCGCCATCTGCAGCTCGCGGCAGCGTGGTTCAACGTGGGTGCGCTGACGGTGCTGCTCATCGACGTCACGGTCACTGACTTGGCCTTTGGCTGGAGCACTACGCTTCAACTCGGTGCTGAGAGCTTCTTCGAGCTGTGCCAGACACTGGCTGCACCTTGGTCGAAGTGGCTCCCGCAAGCGATGCCCACGTTCGATCTCGTGCACGCGACCCAGTACTTTCGGTTGGAAGGGGCGTACGTTGGAGTGACCGAGGGTGCTCGCGTAGGAGATCCCGCACTGCCCGGTCAATGGTGGCCGTTCCTGGCTTCGTGCTTGTTCTTTTACGGGCTTCTACCGCGGGTCGTGTTGGCCGCTTGGAGCTCGATCATGGTGTCGCTGAGCCTCCGGAGCGTCTCGCTCGATACTCCAGATATCGAGCGCCTGGTCGGACGGCTCACAGCGCCATCGATCCGACGAATCCACAGCGAAGATCCCGGCAATGTGACTCCACTCGGGGCCGGTCTCAAACCGGTAGGCAGCAGTCTCGGTGCTAGCGTCGAAGACGATGCTCTGGGTGTTCTGTGGCGTGAAGCGCAGTGCCCGGACACCAGCGTGGGTGGTTTTTTGAAAAGTCGCTACCAGCTCGGCTTGCAAGGCACGCTCGGTACTGCCGGAGGAAGTGATTTTGCCAACGATCAGCGCCTCATCGAAAGGATCGATCCAGACGATACATCACCGGTTTTCATCGTATCCGAGCCATGGACGGTCCCTGACGCAGCGCTCAAGCGTTTCATCGCGTCGATTCGCTCAAAAGGAAAGAACCGGCCGATCGTCGTCGCCCTCACCGAGGGCGGAAGCGAAGAAGACACCGCGATCTGGACGGGGTATCTCGCGGAGCTGCGGGACCCCTATCTATACTTTGAGCGCGACACCCGTCTTTCGAGCGAGACCCCATCATGAGTGTTCCTGCCGATGAAGGCGTTCCGAAGTTCGCTGTTGTCGGGCGAGTCAACAAAGGAAAGTCGAGCGTGATCGCTAGCTTGATCGAAGATGACGGCGTGAAGATCTCCCCCCGCCCGGGCACGACGACCGAATGCGTACGCTACGCTGTCGAGTCCGATGATCGGGTGCTGTTCTCGGTCATCGATACGCCGGGCTTCGAGGATGCCCCCCGCGCGCTTCACTGGATCAAGCAACGAGAGATCTCAGCAGCCGATCGCGTGTCGCGCATTCGGGAGCTCATCGACGAGTTTTCTGGCACCGACGAGCTCGTTCAGGAGCGCAAGTTGTTGGGGCCGATTCTCGAGGGTGCGGCGATCCTCTATGTAGTCAATGGGGATGAGCCCTACCGAAAGAATTACGAAACCGAGATGGAGATCCTCCGCTACACCGGTCAGCCAGCGATGGCTCTCATCAATCGGAGCGCAACGGGTCGGCACGTGGACGAATGGGAGCGGGCGCTCAACCAATACTTCAAGCTCGTCCGGACGTTCGATGCTCATGCCGTGTCTTGGGACGATCGGCGACGCTTGCTCGAGGCTTTCATCGTGCTGGAACCGCGGTGGGAGGCGCAGCTCGGCGAGGCCGTCGAGCTTTTGGAAACAGAGCAACAACGGAGGCTGCATCGCGTCGCCAACATCGTGTCGAAGCTCCTGGTCGATATCCTTTCCCTTCACCTTTCGGTCTTGATTCCGAGTGACACGACTCTCGAGCTCGAAAAGAAGCGCCTCGAACGTCGCTTTCACGACATGCTCAGGGAGCGTGAGGCTCGTGCGCATCGCGAGATTGCAGAGGTCTATCTTCACAGCCTCAGCCACTGGTCGCCGGAAACGGAAGTCGACCTCGACCTTCAAGCGGATCTTTTCGCCAAAGAAACTTGGGACGTGATGGGGCTTTCGCCCAAAGCGTTGCTCACCCTCACGACAGTGACAGGAGCGGTTGCAGGTGGCGCCGTGGATGCGATGACCGGGTTTGCGTCCTTCATGACGGGCACGATGCTCGGTGGGCTTGGAGGGCTTGGGATAGGAGTCTACGAGCTGACACGTCGCTTCGCGAGCGCGAGCAATCTCCGCGAGCGCGCAATGGATGCGTTTCGCGGGTCCCCTGATGGAGAATGGATCCGCGTAGGACCGCATCCAACCATCAACTTTCCTTTCGTCTTAATGTCACGGGCGGTTGATCACTTCGATCGAATTCGGGCCTGGTCGCACGCCAAGCGACAGCTTCCCGCTCCGGTTCAAAGCTCGATCAAAGTCCTCGACGCACTCGACATGACGAGTCGGCGCCGCCTCAACGCTCTCTTTTCGACAATTCGAAAGAAGTATCGGGATGTGCCGGATGACACCCGTCGTGCCCTCGACGGTGCCGTGTATGACCTGTTGGCATCGCACCTCAAAGCAACCTCCCGTTTCCACCCATGAGTGATCTCCGCGCTGCACGCCGCGTAGCAAGGGAGCGCTTGGGCGTGCAGCGACTGCACCGCGAGCAGGCGCAGGCCATCGAGTCGGTGCTCGAGGGGCGGGATACGCTTGTTGTCTTACCGACCGGCTTTGGAAAGTCGCTCATCTACCAAGTGCCTGGGTTGTTGCTCGAGCGGCCTACGATCGTGATCTCGCCGCTGATTTCGCTGATGCGCGATCAGGAACGAAAGCTCCGCCAACGCCACGTGCCGGTGGTTCGGATCGACAGCACACTTCGGGCCGCCACGCGGAGGCAGGTGCTCGCTCGCGTTGCCAAAGGCGGCTCGCTCATCGTGCTCACCACACCCGAGACCCTGGAGTCGCTGGCCGAATCGACGTTCGCACCGACGAAGCCCGCGCTCTTATGCATCGACGAGGCGCATTGCATCTCCGAGTGGGGGCACGATTTTCGCCCTGCGTATCTTCGGCTTGGAGCGCAGCGGCAGGTACTCGGCAACCCCGTGATGCTCGCGCTGACCGCAACTGCGACGCCTCACGTCCGCAAAGACATCGTCCAACGACTCGGCATGAAGAGGCCGACCGAGGTGCTTGCGCCTCCGCATCGCCCAAACCTCCGCCTCGCGGTTCACATCGCGCCTGGCGACCAAAAGATCACCACAGCGGCTCGTTTGATTCGGCGCCTGCGTCGGCCAGGTGTCATCTATTGCTCGACCACCAAAGCGGTCGACCAGGTAGCCGGTGCCCTCGCCCGCGCGCAGATCCCGTCGGCGCGCTACCACGGGAAAATGAAGGCATCGGAGCGCACCTCGACCCAGCGCAAGTTCATGAAGTCGAAGCGACGCATGGTCATGGTCGCGACGAGCGCATTTGGCATGGGCATCGACAAGCCAGACATCCGTTACATCGTTCACTATCAGGCGCCCGGCTCCATCGAGCAGCTCGTTCAAGAGTCGGGCCGTGCAGGGCGGGACGGAAAGCGCTCGGACTGCATTCTTCTTTTCGATCGGGATGATCTTCGCATCCAGGAGCATCTTCAAAAGCAGGGACGAGCCGATCCTGCGCAGGTCCAACGGGTCACCCAAGCACTTGGGAGCTGGTTCGACGAGGGCAAGACGGTCACCCCCAAAGAGCTCGCCCTCTCCGCGCGCGTTCCGTTGACGGTGGCGCGATCCTGCGCCGCCCAGCTCGAGGAGCTCGGCCTCATCACGATGGTCAAGCGGGGCCACTACGGCAGCCGCGCGACACCGGAGGAGCTCCGCGCGGGCGCCCACAACCTCGCCGTCCGTCTCGAAACACTTCGCCGCCAGGATGTGAAGCGCTTGGCTGCCCTTGCTGAGTACGCCGAAACCGGAGAATGCCGAAGCCGCTTCATCCGCCGCTATTTCGGCGAAGCCGACCCTCCCGAGTGCGGCATCTGTGACAACTGCCCTAAACGCCGCTCTGTTCCCCGAAGCGCCGGTCGAAGACGCAGTCCAAAACGGCCGAAATCGGGGTCGTAGCAGCGCAAGGTCTCTTCTTTCTGTAGGCATCCTATACTCGGACCGATGGCCGACGAAGAGGCACCCCAGGATCTAACCGAACGGATTCGGCGAATCGCTGCCACGATCGCCGGGGAGGTCGACAAGCGCTTGGTTACAGATGACGAGTCGCCCTCGATCCTCGACGCGGCGGCGCGCTCCCTCGGAGCCACGATGGATCGATGGGGCCAAAACCCGAGCCTGAGACGACTCCTTGGAGGTGTGCAACGCGACGTGCTGACGAGCCCGGGAGAGCGGGTGGAGCTTTCGGCGACCTTGGGGATGGCTAGCAAGCTCGGCACGATCGCACGCTTCTACGTCGATGATGCCGTGGTAGGTGAGGTGCCAATCGGCAGCACCGCCGAAGTGCGCACCATGATCGACGCACCTGGGCCGGGCCTCCATCGAGTCGGGGTGAAGGTGTGCAACGATAGGGGGCAGGTCGTGTCCGACCTGATCGGCCATCGACTCCTGCAAGTGGCCAGCGGTCGACCCGTCGCCTTGGTTCACGCCGCTCTTTTTCTTCCGCGGCCGACGGGAGATCCGACTCCACCGACGTCACCCCTCGATGCCCTGCGCGCATTGATCGACGAGGGTTTCGAGATCGTCTACTTCGACATCCATGACAAGAACCGGGACGCCCTCATTCACGACGAGGTCGTCAATCAGCGACTGCCGCCCGGGGCAATCCTCGTCTACTCGGCTGAGGAAGAGGAGCTCAAGAGTCTGGGCGTCCATTTCGTCAAGATGTTTGCGAAGATGGCGATACGCCGGCTGCGTGCGAAGGGTGTGCCGGTGACGACGGTCCTGACCGAGCGCGACGACGATTCGGTCGAGAGCCGCGCCGAACAGGTGAGCGTGATCACGCCGTCGACGGTCCTCAAACGGGCGCATGCCGGTGCGTTTGGTCCCGAGGTGGAGCAGGCCACTCAGCTACTGCGCGACAAAGCGAGCAGCGATCCACTCGATTGGCGGCTCGACCAGACTACCGAATCGCGTCTCGTTTCTGGCAACTCCTTTCATGCTGAGCTCGACAACGAGCAGGCGCGGCGGCGGCTCTTTGCCTCCTTCGAAGAGGCCGTCTCGACGATTCACGTGCAGTTCTACATCGTCCGAGCCGGCGACTTCACCGAGCACCTGATCGTGAAGCTCATCCAGCGGGCGCGGGCGGGGGTGAAGGTACGGTTCATGGTCGACGCGCTCTATTCCGACGAAGAGGTCCTCGGTCGCCTGAATCCGCTGATCCTATCGTTGAAGGAAGAAGAAAACATCGAAGTGCTCGCGGTCCACCCGATCGAGTCTCGCAGGGAGGTCGGCGTTTCGAGCTTGAAGAAACGAGACCACCGCAAGCTCGTGATCATCGACGGCCGCCGCGCCTTCGTGTCCGGGCGCAATGCGGGCGACGAATATTTCTTGGGATTCGACGAGGTGCCGGTGCACGACAACACGCGTCATGAGCGCATCCCGTGGCTCGACGCGCATGTGGAGCTTACCGGACCGCTCGTTCGGAAAGTTCAGGAAACGTTCGTGCGCACTTGGCACCGGCAAGGGGGAGGCAAAATTCCCGAGGACCAAGACGTCTTGCCGAAGCTCGAGCCGGCTGGCTCTGCCGCAGGCCGGCTGGTCGTGCATCGGGGGCTCGCCGACACCAACGGCCTCGCGATGTACGAAACGATGTTCGATCTCGCCGAAGACCACGTCTACATCGTCAACGACTTCCCGTTCGTCCCGACGCTCGAGCGAGCGATCTTCCGTCTCTTGGATCGAGGTGTGACCGTCAAGCTTCTCACCGGGAATGCGGCCACCCGGCGTGACGACGGGACCTTCTTTCCGGCGCCTCTGCACAGGACGCTTTTCGAGTATATGGTGAAGGCGAAGCTCGAACCGCTGCTCACCGCTGGTGTCGAAGTCTACGAGTTCGTCCCGTCGCCTTCCCCGAAGATCGTCGCGCGGGGAGGCCGCATTCGCCCATACGTGCACGCCAAGCTCGTCTCGGTCGATGGTTTGGTGACCAGCATCGGGTCGGCCAATCTCGATGCAACCGCGAGCTTTTGGGAGAGTGAGGCTAACATCGTCGTGCAGGACGCCGACTTTGCGAGCGGGATCGAGGCTACGGTCCAAAAAATGATCGACGACAGCGTTCGGCTCGACCCCGAATCCGAATACTGGAAGCGAGAACGAGCCCAACGTGCCGTCGTCGCAACGCTGTGGCCCGGGACGTTCTATTCCTGAGCTTCACGGACCATCGAGTTGGCGAGGCCGGGTGGTCCCGTAACCCGGCACGCGGATCGTGGCGGGCGGGTTTGGCATCTCTGGGACGTAGATAATGCCGCCCGGTACGTGGGTGACCCTCACCAATATCGCGACCACTTCTTCGCTGTGGCCCGCTTCATCGACCCACTCGATGGTAACGGGCTCGCCTAGCGGCGCGTCGTCGGCCCATAGGGTTTCGCCGATCGTCAGCGTGCCGTCGATGTCGATGAGTACGGGCCGAAAGGCGAGCGGGCTCCCTACGCTTTTCAGCACGGCCACAGATTGTGCTGTCACACTGACGAGGCGGTCGTAGAGCTTGTCGTAGTTGTAGTCGCTGATCCAGACGGGGTCGCAATACCCCATGACATCGCGGTACTGGGTCGAGATCAGCGCTTGCGCTCCTCGATCGAAACCGAGAACCCCAATCCCACCGTTGCTGTAGGGAAACGCTGGGTCTCCAGGGACTCCACAAGGTGCATGTGGAAGCCCGAGGCTGTGTCCGATCTCGTGCACGAAGGTGTCCAAGTCGTCGCTGTAGAGCAACCCAAGGGCCCCCCGGTTGAACGTGTCACCCGCGCTCGGAACGGGCCCGATCCCCGCAACGCACCCTCCACCGCAGAAGTCACCTAGATTGTCGCTAGGGCGAACCGCGCAGTAGTAGTAAGTGTTGGGACTTGCGTTGTCGGCGGCGCGAATCGAGAGGCACTCGTTCAGGAGGTCAGTCCATCCTCCGCCATCGGCACTAATGGCGCGATCGAAGTCGAGCGGGCTCTGACGGACCGAGACTTCGAAATCGGCCAGCGGGAACATCCCGTACATCCTCTGTGTGAAGCGCGCGACGGTCACACCGTCGGTATTCGGCGTACGGTTGGACCCGTCCGCCTGATAGCGAACCGGGACGAGCACGATTCGAAAGGGCCCCGGCGCCGCCACCGCGTTGAGCGATTGAGTGCTTGTGGCCGGGTAGCGCGACCCGCTCACGGTACCGGCGTAGGTCCCACACGGATCCACTTCCAACAGTTCGACCGAGAAGGTCGAGCTCACCGCAAGCTCACCTGGGCCGAGTCCGAAGTTAATCGTGCTCGCGAGGGTCGTGGCGCTCGATGCGCCGGTCACTTGAATCTGAGTTTCCCTCGGGCTCCCGTTGAGGGTGAGTCGAGCGATGACGTCGCGCGTCTGCCAGTCTGCCTGCGGTTCGACGAAGACACGCATGACACCATCCCGATCCGCGATCACGGGAGCCACTCGGTTGTTCACCGGCGCGGCGTTGTCGACGACTGGGACCGACACGCCCTGATTGATGGTAACGTCGCTAATGCGCAGTGACCGCACAGCCATCGGAGGCGCGGTCGCAGGGTTGCAATCAGGCGGTGGCGGCTGACCTGCATCGGTCATCGGGGCTTGACCACCATCGATACCGGGCTCGATTGGGAGACCGCCGTCCACCCCGAAAGAGGGCGGTGTCGGCGCAGCGAGGTTTGGCGGTTCTGCACCATGCTCGCTTCCGATCACGCCGGTGCACCCGAGGACCACGAAAGCGCCGAGCGCGAGCGTCAGAACGGCCGGAGACCGCATCTCCTCACCCTAGGGGCATGAGCGGTGTACCGCTGTACTTTTTTGTGGTGGTTTGTCGGCGGTGCTTAAAGTTGCCGACCTGCCCTTTGCTTTCCCTGGGTCTGAGAGGGGTTAATCCTCCAGCAGCCGCTTTGGATGCTTGCCATCCACGAAGCCCATGAAGGGCGCATGAATGCTGTATCCGAGCATGCGCTGAATGTGCTCGCTGCACTGTTTCACCGTGTCGCGCGACAGGGATAGGCTGTAGTTTTCCTGAGTCCGACACCACGGCTCGCAGTACTGCGCCGAAACACACAGACGCGCGGCGTTGCTTTGGTTTGCGCCGCCGGCGTGCCAAAGCGTACCGAGGAAGAAAACCACCGAGCCCGCGGGCATCACCACCGGCGTCAGGTTCACGAGATCGTGTTCGGTCGGCTGGCGGTCATCCCATAGATGGCTCTTGGGAATCACCACTGTCGCTCCGTTTTCCTCGGTGAACGCATCGATAGCCCAAATGGTCGCCGCGCCAAGTGCCCGTCGCGGGCGTGCGACGCGATAAAACAGGTCGTCGTGGTGAAGCGGTTGCTGGGCTTCGCCGGGAAGAATGTTTATTGCTTGAAGCTGCGACAGGAGGTAGTTCGGCTCGAAGATCCAGTCGAGGCAGCCGAGGATCAGAGGGTGCTCCACCAGCGGATTGCACACCAGTGACTTTTCGAAGAAAGCGTACAGCCGCTGCGTCTTGAAGCCCTCGAAGTTGTTACGACCCGACTCGTAGCTAAACCGCGGGATGAGGTCCTCTTTGATCTCCGAGACCAACTCGGAAGAGATCAGATTCTCGATGACCACATATCCGTCGCGCTCGACAGCCTTCATGCACCGATCGACATCCTCCTCAGGCGCCTTGGGCTGCGACCCCGCCGTCGACGGATACTTCTCGGCGAGCTCGACGTCTCCGTATTCTTCGACATCTCGAACAACGATTCGTCCCATGGTCCTCCGGGGTTCTATTGAGAGCTTCCAACAGGCGCTGGAGTTGGTCAAACTGATGAATGTGTTCCAGCGTGGTATTCGAAGCTGGTGCGGGGTTGTCCGTTTCGGAAAACAGCTCTAGCGTCCGGATGAGGTCACATGCGCGTCGACCCTGCGGTGTTTCGGCAACTCGATCTTCGCGTGCACGAGTTTCTCAGCGACGTGCCACTTCACGACGTCTGGCGGGTCGAGCTAGCACCACGCGACGGTGAACCCGACATGCGGGATGTCCGCGCGGTCATGTCGGACGCGCTCCTCGTCTCTCTGAACCCCGTCGTCCGGGGTCTTTTCGCCCTCCGAGCTTTCTTGGGGCGGTTGTTTCGCTGGGATGGTGAGCGCCCGGCTCGGACAACGCGATCGTACGCACGGCGTCTCACCGATAAGGACCACGAAAGGTCCCTCGAGCCGCCTGGCAAAGTCGAGGGCCCTTTCCGCCTGCTCTACGTGTTTCCTACGGAGGCGTTAGGCGAAGCGATCAACAGCACGGTTCATGCTTTTTCGTGCTTGGCACTGGTTCCGCGGGAAGGGGGCTACTTCCTCTACTGGGCGATCTACGTGCGCCCCGGCAAAGCGCTCACGCGATTCTACATGGCATTGATCGACCCGTTTCGCCATTGGATCGTCTATCCATCAATCCTGCGCCATGTGCAAGAGGCGTGGAGAGCCCCCGTCCGACCCATCTCTGGTTGCGCTTGACGTTGTCGTATTCGCCATAAATTGTCAGGCCATTTCACGTGTGCCCCGCCCGGCTGTCCTCCAGAAATAGGCTTCGTCTCGTGACGGCTTGCCGGGGCTGCAGTTCGGATTCAGGGTGAGTGACCCAATGAAAACAGCATACGTTACGACATTGTGCAACGGTGATGGGTACGTTCCCGGCGTCGAAGCACTCGGGAAATCCCTCGAAGCCCACGGGACCAAAGTGCCGCGCGTCGTTCTGGTGACGGCGGACGTTAGTGAGAAGGCCCGCCGGCGTCTGACTGAACAGGGTTGGGAGGTCCGCGAAGTCGAGCCGCTCGACAATCCCAACCCCGACACCGCCCAGCTCTTCGAACGCTTTCGAAACGTATATACGAAGCTTCGGGCATGGCAGCTCGTCGACTTCGACAAAGTCGTCGTCCTCGATGCCGACGTGATCACGCTTCAAAACATCGACGATCTTTTCGAACGGCCCTCCATTGCCGCCGCACCCGATTTCTTTCTTCCCGACCGATTCAACAGCGGATTGATGGTTCTCGATCCCTCGACCGAGACGTTCGAACGGATGCTAGAGGCGCTCTGGCACACGCCCAGTTATGACGGCGGCGACCAGGGGTTCTTGAACGTCTTCTACTCCAATTGGTATGCGATGGACGTCTCGCATCGTCTGCCCGCTGGGTACAACCTGCAAAACTTCATTTTCCAGTTTCTGAGAGGCCACCCGAGCTTGAAGCAGGCTCTTCTACGCGAGGCGAAGGTCATCCACTATTCGGTGCAAAAGCCCTGGCTCGCAAAGTCCGCCCTCACGGGCGGGTCAGAGGCATGGTGGAATGCCTATTTCGGGGCCCATCCCGAAGAGGCGAAGGAGTGGAAACGCCGTTGGCATGCGATGGAAGATTGGACGTTCGACCACGCGGTGGCCGCCATCATCAAATAATGAGCAGCACGAAAGTCGTTCAAAGTGAGCTCCCCTGGTGGAAGCGAACCACCGTCTACCAGATCTATCCACGCTCTTTTTCGGACCAAACGGGCGACGGCATCGGCGACCTACCCGGAATCATCGACCGGCTCGACTACATCAAGTGGCTCGGGTTGGAGACGATCTGGCTCTCGCCGTTCTTTGAAAGCCCTCAGGCGGACTTTGGTTATGACATCAGCGACCACTTCGGCGTAGCCCCGGAGTACGGGTCTTTGGACGATTGCCGACGCCTGATCGACGAAATTCATGCACGCGAGATGAAGGTGGTTCTCGACATGGTGTTGAACCACACCTCGGACCAGCATCCCTGGTTCATCGAGTCACGAAGCGCGCGCAACAATGCGTATCGGGACTTCTATATTTGGCGCGACGGACGCAAGCCCTATGGTGCTGCGCCTCCCAACAACTGGCGCTCGATGCTCGGGGGGTCCGGTTGGCATTACGACCCGCAAACCGACCAGTGGTACTGGGCCAGCTTCTTGCCGTTTCAGCCCGACTTGAACTACCGAAATTCCAAGGTGAAACGCGCCATGCTCGATGTCGTCAGGCACTGGCTTCGCGAGGGTGCCGATGGCCTCCGTCTCGACATCTTCAACGCGATCTACAAAGACGCAGCGTTTGCCGACAACCCCCGGTCGCTCCGCGCGATCCCATCTGAGGACAATCCCGGCGGTTTCTTTCAGCGGGCCCTGCACACGCAGAACCACCCCGACACCATTGCCTTTGCCCGCGAGCTGCGGGCCGTGGTCGACGAGTTCGATCATCCCTCACGCTTCATCGTGGGCGAGGTGTTCGGGCCGGCCGATCTGCTGCGAGAATATTGTGGCTCGTCAGGCGATGGCCTGAACCTCGTCTTCCTGTTCAAGAGCCTTCGCACGCCATTTCGGGCCCGCGCATTTCGCAACCTCGTCGATGAATTCGAGTCGGCATTTCCCGAGCCTCTGCATCCAACCTATGTCTTCGGAAACCATGATCGGCCACGCCAGATGGAACGGCTTGGAAACGACTTGGCGCGAGCACGGCTGCTCGCCACGTTTCAGATGACCGTGCGCGGCGTGCCGTTCATCTATTACGGCGACGAGCTCGGTCTTTCGCACCATGACATGCCGCGCCACGCGGCCCGCGACCCGCTCGCGGAGCGTTTCCGGTTCATTCCGAAGTTCATGCTGCCGACTTTGCGACGGCGCGGGATTCTCACCAATCGAGACGAATGCCGTAGTCCCATGCCTTGGCACGGCGGCGCGCATGCGGGATTCGCGCCGCCTGATACCCCAAAGACGTGGCTGCCTTTGCACCCGCAAAGCTCCATCATGAATGTTGCCGCGCAACGAGAGGACCCGGCTTCGGTGTTGACATCCTACCGACGGATGCTCCAACTGCGCGGTTCTAGCCTGGCGCTCTCTGCTGGGCGCCTCGAGCTTCTGGATCCGCCTGCCGACCCCAACAAGGTGTTTGCTTATCGGCGAGTGTACGAGGACGCCGATCGCCAGGAGACCGCCGAGATATTCCTCAACTTCTCGAAGCGGGAGATGCCGATCGATCTGCGCCACCTTCCGGGGAGCGCCGAGGCCCGTCTCCACTCGAACCTGCGTGATGCTCCGGTTGCGGCCAAGGGCCGGCATACCTTGCGTCCGTGGGAAGGCGCCGTGGTGTTGCGGGATTAGCGCGCATGAGCGCCCTTCGACGATTCTTGGCGGCATCGGCCCTTCTATTTGCTGCGTCGCTCGCGGCGTGTTGCGGCCCCTCGACTGCAAGAGCGGACGCTCCCAATCCCGTGCTTGAGCGCTTTGCCGGCACTTATCGATACGTCGGCGGCGAGGCAGAGCTCCAAGCACTCGATCGAGCCATCGACGAGGTGGTCAGCCAGATGAACTTCTTCATCCGAGGCATCGCACGTCGCCGCTTGCGGGCTCCCAACCTTCCCTCGAAAGAGGTCGGCGTGTTCCTCGAAAAGGGACAGATCCGCATCGAGCGACCCGGCCAGCCCGAGGTGTCTGCACCGGCGGACGGCAAGCCGATCACCTGGCGCCATCCCACCGATGGTGACGTGTTTCAAGTGAGCCATGGCATCGACGACCAGGGCGCACTCTACCAGCGCTTCGAGGGCGAGCGCAGCGTCTCGCTCAACCGCTTCGTCCTCAGCAAGGGCGACAAACGCGTCACGATTCACACGGTCATCACCGCCGATCGGTTGCCAGCACCGCTCCACTTCAAAATGACGTACGAGCGGCGCGAGGCCAGGGATCCCGCCCCCAGGCCGCTGTAAACCGTGAGTGTCTGAGGGCATGCCCTAAACGGACATCGTTTGCAGTCTACCGGCCGTAAGCTACGGTACGGCTGCCATGGACCAGTTGTTGTTTCACCCAAAGGTCGTTCATCTGCCGATGGCGCTTGCCATCTTGATGCCTTTGATAGCTGGCGGGGTGGCATTCGCCTGGTGGCGGGGATGGTTTGACCGCCGCGTCTGGGTGATCGTCGTTCTGCTCCAGGCCGCGCTCGCCGGATCGGGGCTCGTCGCGATGAACGCAGGGGAAACCGAAGAGGAGCGGGTCGAGGAGATCGTCCCGGAACGTTACATCGAAGCACACGAAGAAGCCGCGGAGGCGTTCGTTTGGGCAAGCGCGATCGTGCTCGCACTGATGGTTCTACCCCTGGTGCTCCCCGAGGGTCTTTTCCGCACCGCGGCTGCTGTTGGCGCCTGTCTTGGGACCTTGCTGGTCTTCGGACTTGGATACAGGACAGGCGAAGCGGGCGGACGGCTAGTCTATGAGCACGGTGCGGCCCAGGCCTACGTCACCCCCGGAGGTGTAATGCAGGAAGACCGCATCCCTTTGGACGAGCACGAGGAAGATGATACCGATGAGGAATAATCTTGGGGCGCGATTGGCGTTCTAGTGCCTAGGCTGCGTCATCGGGAACGGCATCGTACCGAACGGATTGGCTGGCTTCGGGCCGCCGTTTTGGGCGCAAACGACGGCATCGTCTCCACCGCAAGCTTGGTCGTTGGGGTGGCGGTGGCCGACGCCACCCATGAAAGCATCATCGTGGCAGGCGTCGCTGGTTTGGTTGCGGGCGCAATGTCGATGGCAGCCGGCGAATATGTATCGGTCAGCTCACAGGCGGACACGGAAAACGCTGACCTCGACCGCGAACGAAACGAGCTCGCCACGGATGGTGAATTTGAGCTCTCGGAGCTAACCGCTATTTACGTCGAACGTGGCTTGGATGACGCGCTTGCGCGACAGGTTGCTGAACAACTAACGGCGCATGACGCGTTGGGGACGCACGCACGAGATGAGCTGGGCATCTCCGAAGCGATGAGCGCCCGTCCTGTTCAGGCAGCGCTCGCTTCGGCGACCACGTTTGCTGTCGGCGCCGCATTGCCGCTCGCGACCGCATTCGTGTCCCCCAAAGAAGTGATCCCGATGGTCGTCTCAATCACGTCTTTGGGGTTTCTTGCTTTGCTGGGTGGTGTTTCCGCCCGTACCGGTGGCGCTCCAGGCGCAAAAGCAGTGGCTCGCGTGACATTTTGGGGCGCGCTCGCCATGGCAGCGACCGCGGGGATTGGCGCGCTATTCGGAGTTGTGGCGGGCTAGGTCGTCGAAAGGTCAGTGATGTTGAGCACCATCCACTGTGCGGGTGCGATCGTCACGTTACGGACGTACCGACGGCCTGACACGTTTACTTCGACGCGATGCGCGCCCGCAGGAAGTCGCGTGCGGACGAGGGAGATCCGGGCCGGGAGGGTTGCCCAGCTTCGGGTGTCGGGCTTGTCGGCTGCCACCATGGCCCCTTGCGCGATGAGCGCGGCCAGCACTCCGAGGCTGCTTTGATCGCTAGCCTTGCCGGTTGCTACACCTACACCCGCGCCGACCGCTGCGCGCGCAAGCATGCGAATGACCGCGGCAGCGATTACCCGCCCTTTGCTCTGATCCCAGGCGCGCTGAACGATCGCATCCACGTTCGCAACCATCTCGAACGGTCGTACGGCTCCGTCCACCGTGATGACGGGAGGGTTGTAACGCGCGCGCGTGGGCTCGAGCTCCGGATAGTTGACCCACGTCACGAGCCCTTGTCCCGCCAGGCGACGCGCTTGCTGCTCAGCACCTGGGGGCAAGAATATCGCCGAAATCGTCAGCGCAACACCGATGGGCACTCGCTTTGCCACCATCGCGGGAACGCGACCGTAGTTGACTAGAATCGTGAGCTCGCAGTCACCACTTTGTTCCGGCGACGGTGACGGGCCCACAATGCCTTGTGCCGAGGCCTCGAGCCGCGGCGTGCGGTATCCGCTCCGCCGCATCAATCTTTTCACGGGCTCGGCGAGACTTGGAAATTTGTCCGACTGCAGCGCCTCGTCGTAGTAGCGAAGCGCTTCTTCCGGATCACCCGCCTGTTCGAACGTGTAACCGGCGAGATAGCTCCCGGGCGCATCTGCTCGTCCGATCTCTCGTCGACCGTCCCCCTCGTCGCGCAGCAAGTAGTCGCGCATGACCGTGAAGCGGCGCGCTTCCACCTTGGCGCCCTCCAAGTCATGGCGCACGAGATAGTTGATCATGTTGAGCGAGTTGAGCAACAACTTCTCATAGGGCCGCGCCTTGTACGGCCCTACGCTGTCCGAAAACAAGTAGCGACTGATTTCGTGCGCCGTCGACCGACTGAAATCGAGGATCTCAATCGCCTTGTCCGCGACTTCGAAGTCACGGCTGGACGCCGAGTAGTCCGCCAGCGCCTGCAGGACCATCGCCCGGTCGAGGAGCAAGAGGGCGTCATTGCGCTTCAAGGCAGCAGGTATCTCGTCGGCGCGCTTGACTCCGAGCGCGGCGTTGCTCGCACTCAACGCGTCATCGAGCGCATTGACGTCCAAGGCTGTGCGTGTCCGCACCGTGCTATCGACGAATGTCTTACACCCGAGGGCACCCACGAGCCACGCGCCGACGAGCAGGCAAAGAGTGTGTCGCTGGCGCCATCGACGCCGACGCTCTGAGAAGAGACCCACGGGCTAGATGATAGCCTTCGTGATAGGCGCCTGATTCTGAAAAAGAATCTCGCCCGTCTCCACCGAAACGACACGAATGAACAGATAGTACTGCACGCGCCGAGCCTTCTCGGTGCGTTCGTCGCTCGAAAACACCTTCCCTGTGACGATGTAGCGCACTCCTAGCTGCTTACCCCAGCGTGCAATCTGCGTTTGGTCGAAGCCACTTTGTTGTTGATGGCGAATTTCGTCCATCAGAGCGTCTTGGGTGTCTAAGCTGACCACGCGAACGGGTGCGAAATTGATCAGCTGAGACTCGATCTCAGTCATCAGCGCGTCGAGAGCGCTGCCGATGTGCTCGCTCGTTTCGTTGCGAATCGGGAGGACGCCCACGTTGGGCTGGTTCTCAGACGCCCATCGAGCCATCACGCCAGAGGTTCGCAACGTCTCCATGCTGACCTTCAGGGCCTGCTCTAGATCTTTGCGGTCCAGGCTCGTGCTCATGGCGGCGTTGTCCAACCCCGGCGTGTCTGCTCCTCGAACAGCTTTGGGGCCGGCGCAGCCGCCCAATACCAAAAGAGCGACGAGCCAAGTATGGACAAAGCACGTAGATTGGTTTGTATGAAGTGAGGTCATATCTCTATCTTATCGTCCTCGTCGTTTAGCGTCTCGGATTCCTCTAGCACGCGGTGGCCTTACAAGGGAGCCGTCGAAATATTCGTACCGACGGATCGGGCACAGGTCACCCTCCTGACTCCGTTGTGCTAAGTATCGGCCCGTGACGATATGCAAGTCTCACCGCTGGCCTCTTCTATTTCTAGGCCTAGTGCTGTTTCCGGCCTCTGTGGCCAACGCCGATGACGACGAGCCAGCCGCGTCAGAGGGCCAACCGGAATACGGTGTCATGCCCATGGCTTCGCAAGGAAGCGATCGCAGGCTGGAGCGACGTCTTTCTCTCCAAGGACGACCCAAATACGACAGGCGCACCGTAGGCCCGAGTGGAATCTTGGCGATCAGCGGCGGTGTCCCGATCTTCGTCGGTAGTGATATCGATCGCGACGTCGTAAGGCCGGGCGGCAGCTTTTCGTTCCTCGGCGGAGTCGATTTTGGATACGGGGTCTTCGAGATCGACGTCGGCTACATGGGCGTTCCAATCGAGCCGCCCGGAATGCAACGCGAGCCGCTCCAGCGCGTGCACTTGGGCTTCGGCGGTAGGCTGCAGGTGCCAAACAACTCCATATTGGTTCCATACATTAGCGCCGGCTTTGCCGCGCAGTGGTGGAAACTAGACACGCGGACGGGTTGCAGCCTAGTGGCATGTTCGACAGGAGACAGCTTTCGCTTTGCCCCCGGACTGACCTTTCGCGTCGGTACCGCCATCTCGCTGTGCCGTTCGACCGCCCTCGATATCGGCTTGGGCTATCATCTCTCGTTTGAAGGTAATGCCGTGTTCACGCAAACGCGCCACTGGATCGAGCCAACGATCGGTTTTCGTTTCTGGCTCTAGTCTTGAGTATGAAAAGGCCGCTCAAAATAACGCTGCTCGTCGCAGGTACGATATTGGCGGTGCTCATCGTCGGTATCGTGCTCGTGCCGGTCTTGTTCCGGGATCAGATCGTCGAGCGGCTCCGCGTCGAGCTGAACGAGCAACTCGATGCGACCGTGAGCTTCTCCGAAGTCGATGTGTCGTTGCTTTCGACGTTCCCCACGCTCACGGCGGAGGTCACGGAGCTATCGATCGCCGGGGAAGGCGACTTTGCAGGAACTACCCTGCTGTCGGCCCAATCGATCGCTGTCGGGCTCGACTTGCTTGCGCTGATCTTCGAGAAGTCGATCGGAGTCGAATCGATAGAGATTGAGGAGCCCGTGGTTCACGTGGTGATCGACCAGGACGGAAGAGCGAACTACGACATCATTCGAGAACAGCCAGAGACGCGTGATGACGATGCTGTTGCACTGGAGATCAAGAGATACCGGATCTCGAAGGGCTCCATCACCTACGACGAACCGGGCATCCACATCCACGTAGATGGGCTCGAGCACGACGGTCGCGCCAAGATTTCCGGCTCCACACACGAGCTTTCTTCGGAGACCACGATCGACGCGCTGACGGCAAGGCTGGGCGGGATCACGTACTTGAAGGAGGCGAGAATGAACGTCTCGGTGGACGGCACCGTCGACACTGAGAGGGAGCATTTGACGCTCACCTCCCTCGAGCTCGCGATCAATCAGCTCGCGCTCGAGGGCTCGGGCAAGGTTGGATGGACCAGCGACGGCACGGATCTCGACGTCGAGCTTGCTTCGAAGAAGGGGCTTCCGATCAAAGCACTGATTTCCGCGATCCCCAATGCATATGCCGCGGACTTTGCCGGACTGAAGGCAAGCGGGGCGTTCACGGCCGCGGCTACAATCCAGGGTCAGCTCGGCCCGGACGACGACGACATTCCCTCCTTCACCGCAACGGTAAACGTGCGGGATGGCGCGTTCAAATACCCCGACCTTCCGCTCGGCATCTCGAACCTCAACCTCGACGCAAAGGTGACCCACCCCGGAGGGAATCTCGACAAGATGCGGGTCGAGGTCCCCAAGTACAACATTGCGGCGGGAAAGAGCCATGCCCGAGGGCACCTCACGATCGCCCGACCTCTCTCGCAACGGCAGCTCGATCTCAAGCTCGATGGGCGATTCGACCTCGCGGAGATCAGCAAGGCCTATCCGATCCCAGATGTCGAGGCCCTCGAAGGGCTCATCGTGGCCACCATCGACCTCAAAGCCAAGGGCGAGCAGATCGAGAAGCTGAACGGAAACATTACGGTCAGCGAGCTTCTCTATCACCCGTCCAACGCGCCCGCCGTACGCATCCGGACCGCAGGCATCGAGCTTTCTCCCGAGAGCACGAAGGTCAAAGGGCTCCAAGCGCAGGTTGCAGAAAGTGATCTCACGGCGAATGGCCTGATGTCGCCCCTCACGACGCTGTGGGGAAAGGATCAAACGATCACCGGCAGCGCCTGGCTCGAGTCCAAGCGTCTTCGGGTAGAGGATTTCCTGTCGAGCGAACAACCGGCCGCCGGCGAGCAGAGCAGCTTCGTGCTTCCGGACAACCTCGATGCAAAGCTCGCCTTCGATGTCGGTAAGCTCACCTATGGTGACCTCGTCCTCGAGAACTTCAAAGGCAACGGCCGCCTTCGGGATCGAAAGCTCATCTTCGAAGATGTTCGCGCGAACGCGCTTGGCGGCTCCATGAAGCTCGACGGGAGCGTCACTACGCCAGTCAAGGGCCCGCCGACGTTCGACGTCACCTATGCCGTGGACAAGGTCCGCTTTGCGGATGCGTTCGAGGCGCTTCCTTCCGTGCGAGCGTATGCGCCGATCGCGCGCTTTCTCGACGGTCGGTTCTCGACCGACTTCAAAGCGAGCGGTATCCTCGACGAAAACCTCTCCCCGTCGCTCGAATCGATCGACGCAAGCGGCTTGGCGATCGCCCTCCAGAGCAAGCTCAGCAGCAACTTCAAACCGCTTGCGGCACTGAACGATGCCGTTCCAGCCATTCCAAAGCCCCTCGACATCGAGGGCTTTCGCACACGCTTCAAAGTCGAGGACGGTGCGATCAAGCTGGCTCCTTCGAAAGTCCAGGCGCGGGGGATCCTCATGGAGGTGAGTGGAACGCACGGGCTCGACCAAGAGATGAAGTATCAAGTCACGAGCGAGGTTCCGTTAGACAAGCTGTCGTCGAAGCTCGCAAAGGAAGCGCAAGCGCTTCGGCTCGATTTATCGAAAGCGAAGAGCGTCGGGATACGCGCAAACCTGACCGGTTCGATCCAAGCGCCCCGCGTATCCGTCGATTTGGACACCAAAGCCCTTCGTGGAGCCGTCGCCGACGCGGTATCCGCCCAGCTCGCCGAGCAACGGGCGCGCGCCATGGAGGAGGCGAACAAGCAAGCCAACCGGCTGATCGCAGAAGCAGAGAAGCGCGCCGATCAGCTTCGCTCGGAGGCTGCCAAGGCGGCCGAGAAAGTGCGCAAGGAGGGGTATGCACGCGCGGCGCAGGTGGAGCGTGAAGGCGCGGGCAATCCGTTGAAGGCGATCGCGGCCAAAGAGGGTGCCAAACGCATTCGAAGTGAAACCGACAAACGGGCCAACCAGCTCGTCGCTGAAGCGGACAAGCGCGCGAAACAAACGGTGGCCGAGGCGCGGAAGCGGGCCGATCAAACGCTATCCGAGGCAGACAAGCGAAGCGGCCAAGGGACGGGAGCCGTCGAAAAGCAAACCGACAAGACGCGGTGATCAGAGCCCGCTGATGGCAGACGGTGGATTTGTTGTGTAGCCCACAAAGGCTATGAAAAGCGACATGTAGCCGGTCTACGAGACCGAAAAGCGACACAAAAGGATTAGAGTCATCCGCGATTACTGCTAGTCTGTTCCCATCGCCAGCCTGGAGTTTGTAGCCATGGGATATCGGACGTCTTTCCTCGTCGTGATGCTGTTGGCATTTGGGATCGTCGGGTGCGACGGCCTCATCGGGTCGGGAGGTGACGGCGGAAACGACCCGTCCAATCCCGGCGGCTCGGACTTCCCGGTCGACACTACGCGACCGGAGCTCGCGAGCTGCGATTCGTTCGAGCCTGCGGCGCCCTTCGTCTATGCGGCGAAGATCAAGACTCTACTGACGGGGCTTGGGCTGACGGCCGAAGAGCTGGACGCGCTGACCGCGAGCCCTGATGTGCTGCGTTCACAGATCGACGCGTGGCTCGACATGCCGCAAACCGACGACAAACTGCGCCGATTTTTTCAGACGGCCTTTCAACAGGACGGCTACGAGGAGCAGGCGCTGGTAGATCTCTGGGGATACAACAACTTTCAGATGGGGCGACTGAGTGATGGGACCCAAGTCGACGAAACGTTCGTTCGGACGTTTGAAGAAAGCTTTGCACGGACCGTGCTCGACATCTTTCGCGCGAACCGTCCTTTCACAGACGTGCTCACGACTCAGACCGTCTATCTCACCACAGCGCAGATGGTGGGCCTTGCGCTCAGCGATGACCGCGAGATCGACGACGACAACGACCGCAGCTACAACCGGTCGCGCGGCATGATCGACCAGCTGGTGTACACCACTGCCAACGTGCCGCTCTCGGAGACCTTGAACCCGAGCTCTCCGAACTGGATGCGCTTTACGATCCCCGCCGAAGGACTTCCGGGAGGTTGCGGTGGCGAGGCCATCAAGACGAACAACGACTTGGTCCGCGCCGCGTTTTCCGCGCTGTTTGGCTACTACACCGACAACGACGGATGCATGCCCGACAACTACCGTACGACGCCGCTTCTCGGCGAGGAGGCATTCTTCGATTGGCGCCCCGTGACGATCCGCGCACCGAGTATGGGCGAGGAGCCGACGATGTTTTGGGAGGTCGACGAGATGCGGGCGTCGAACGAGCTGGTCCTGCGCGTCGCGCGCGTGGGATTCATGACGACCCCGGCGTTCTTCGCCACCTGGCCGACAAACGATGCCAACCAAGCCCGCGTTACGACCAACCAGACGCTGATCGTTGCGCTCGGGAAGAGCTTCGACAGTGAAACGACGCTCATCCCGGCTTTCGACGACGCGCTCGACGATTCGCATGTCGATCCCACGACCGCATGCTGGGGCTGCCACGTGAACCTCGACCCGATGAGGCAGTACTTCCGCAACTCGTTCACCTATTACTATCACGCTCAGCAGGATGCCTCGGTGCAGGCGCTTCGGCCGTCGTTCGCTTTCCAAGGCGTCTCGGTCGAAGGCGCTCCTGGCGACGGGATCACGGCACTTGCCAGCACGCTCTCCAACCATCCTCGCTTCGCACCGGCCTGGGTGCAGAAGGCCTGCTACTTCGCGACGAGCGTCGCTTGCCCCGAAGGCTCCGAGGAGTTCCAGAACGTCGTGAACGTGTTCCAGCAGAGTGGGATGAGCTTCCGGACGATGCTCGTCGAGCTCTTCTCTTCGCCGCTTGTGTCGGCCGTCAGCTGCGTCGAGGCCGCAGGGGGTGACATCCCGTCGGTCTCGCGCGCGCGCCATTTCTGTAAGACCGTGTCCAACCGACTCGGCATCTCGGACGCTTGCGGCAACGAGACATATTATCAGTCTGAGCGACGCGGCGAGCGCGGCGTCAACCGACAGCTGATCGAAGTGGTCCCCGACGACGGCTACAGCCGCGGCGGCGAGGTCCCCATCGTCATCGCAGACCCAAACCTCTTCATACGCGCCGCCGGCGACGCGATGTGCGAGGGATTCAGTGAGATGGTCGTCGCCACCGATGCGCAGTTCATACCGGGCGACCCGGAGAGCGCCATCCGCGCGTTCGTCGTCGACCTGGCGGGTTTGCCCGAGTCCGATCCGCGTCACGCCAGCATGCTCGACATCCTGACTAGACACTACGAACAGGCGGAGATCCAAACGAACGCCACCGACGCGCTCCGCTCCACATTCATGGTGGCCTGCACCTCTCCGAGCGTGCTCGGCATGGGACTTTGAGGGAACGAAGATGAAGCTTCACCGACGCAAAATGCTCTACACGGCGCTTTTCGGCGCGGGTGGCCTCGGTCTGAAGTCGCTCGCCACGGGCATTCCAATGTCCGTTCTCGCCAAGCCATTGAAGGCCCGCGCCCAAGACGCAGCAACGACCCGCATTCTGATCCTCTCGTCGTCCTCCGCAGGTGACCCGATCAACGCGAACGTCCCCGGCACCTACGAAGACGCGGCCGTTCAGCATTCGAATGACCTCCGGATGGCGCCCATGGCGATGACGATCGGCGGACAGCAGCTGACGGCAGCGAAGCCTTGGGCCGAGCTGCCACCAAGCATCCTTCAAAAGACGGTATTCTTCCATCACGGTACGTACACCAATGCGCATCCAAACCACCCCAAGGTGATGCGCCTCATGGGGAGCACCGAACGCAACGAGATGCTCGTCAGCATCTATTCCGATGCGCTCTCAGACGTGCTCGAGACGGTGCAGCGGGAGCCGATCAGCGTGGGCGCCCGCGGCGGCAACGAGATTCTCACGTTCCAAGGTCGGTCCCTCGCCAACGTTTCTCCGGTCGCCCTCAAGACCGCCCTTGCGCAAGAGGACAACACACTCGGGGACCTGCGCCCGCTCCGAGATCAAGCGGTCGATGAGATGTACGCGCTCTATCAGGAGCATGGTACCGAGAATCAACGCCGCATGCTCGATCGCTTCGTCGTCACCCGCGATGAAGCACGCTCGCTCTCGCTCGACTTGGTAGAGCGACTTGCCACCATCGACGGCAACAACGAGACGGATCAAGTGCTCGCAGCGTCGGTGCTTGCCGCGATGAACGTCTCGCCGGTGATCACGCTTCGGATCGACTTTGGCGGCGACAACCACACCGATGGCGAGTTCGTCAGAGAGACCAACGAGACAGTCGAAGGGGTCGGCCACATCCAGACTCTGGTTGAGACTGTCGACGGGATGCGCGCCGAAGGGGTGCTTCGCAGTGACGTCATCGTCGGGACCCTCAACGTGTTTGGACGGGATCTCGCACGGAAGGGCCGTCAGGGGCGCGACCACAATGGGCGCCACCACTGCGCGGTGCTCATCGGCGAAGGACTCCGCGGCGGGGTCATCGGCGGCATCGAGCCGACGGGCAACGACTACCAAGCGCAAGCGATCGATTCGGCGACCGGACGCGCGTCCGCTTCCGGCAACATTCCGCACGAGGAGACCTTCCAGTCGATGGCCAAAACCCTCGGCGTCGCCCTCGGGGTTCCGCGAACGCGGCTGGACGAAGCGATCACGGGCGGTCAGGTCATCGATACGGCCCTCGCCGGATAACTTTGCCTCCGCAAGCGACTCGCACTCTGGTTGTCGAAGCACAGCTGGGTATCCCGCCCGCTGTGACTTCCGGGAGGCCTTGCGGGCTAAGTCGGCCACTGCCGGAGAATTGCGTGGAACACGTCTTCTGCGGCGCTGAGGCCACCAAGGTGCCCCTCCTCAGGACGCACGAAAACCTGCGCGTCCGCGAGGAGCGAGGCCATGTGCTGTGCGTGGGCGAGCGGAACCATGTTGTCTGCGTCGCCGTGCCACAGGCGAATCGGAACCGAGATGTTCCGAAGCGAGAAACCCCAAGGGCGCCCGAACAGCACCATGTCGTTGAACATGGCCTGCATACCGCCTTCGCGATTTCCGATGACCAGGTCTTGCTGGAAGATCTCACGGGTGTCGGCGTCGGAGAATACGCGGCGGTCGCCCGGTGGCATCGTGAGCATGAAGAGGTCCATCGCCTGATCGGCGAACGGCTCCAACCGCACCACGAGACGCGAGAGTCCGCTGCCCAAGGGCCCGCGACACGATGCGATCGCTGGTGAGAGCCGTCGTAGGAGCGAGACGATCCCACCCTGGGGTGCTTCAGGACCGATCGAAGGGGCGACACTCCCGAGCGGCGCGCCCATCACGACGCGCTTCGGCATTTCGTGCGCACAGGCGAGAACATACGGGCCGCCCCCCGAAAGCCCCATCGCCGCGAACTCGTCAATGCCGAGAGTGCGGGTGAGCTGGGCCATGTCGCCCGCCCAATCGACGATCTGGTCGTAGAGATGGGGCGTGGACGTCCCGATCCCGGGCCGCTCGGGCATGACGATGCGGATGCCTAGCTCGGCGGCAACATCGCAGGATCGCGGAGTGAGTTGACGACGCGCGCCAGGTGTGCCGTGAAACCAGAGCACGGGGCGACCGGCGGCAACGCCGTATTCGGCATAGCCGAGCCGTCGCCCGTCGTTGAGCGTAACCGTTCCCTGTGCGCGCGGAGTGAGGATGCTGACAGTCAGACCCGAAGTCGCAGTTTGGGCAAGCGGAACCCACCGATTTCACCCTCAGCACGCAGTTCGAGGCCTGGAGGAACTTCAACCTGGGAAGCTTGCTCCCGGCAAGGTTCTTGCCCGGGATGATCTTCTACGGAATCAGCTTCTCTTCTTTGAGCTTCTTCGCCACCGCAGCCGTCATCGAGGTGCGGGCATCTGAGATTGATTCCGGGTCGACTGTTTCGGATTGGCCTGTCCAGACGAGGCCGTTGGTCGCGACGGAGTACAGGTTGGTTTCCAACCGGAACGTCGTGCTGGTTTCGAAGTAGCCAGGCTCGTGCACCTTGGCGTACGTGGTACCGTAGAAGCCGTAGTATCCGCCGTATCCGTACCCGCCTCCGTAATACGTCGTTCTCGGGTTGTTGTAGGTCGAGGCCGGCGTGTATTCTTTATCCTTGTCGACGCTAAGGAGGCGTATGATGAGAACACCATCGAAACCGCCGCCTTCGATTGCCCCTCGGATCTGCTCTTCCGATAACTGGGTGCTCTCCGGCAAGACGCCCCAACTCGCCTGCGCCTCGCCCCCTTGGTTGGCGATCGCTGAGGCGAAAGTATCCTCGAAGGCCTTCCGGCTCTCCTGATTCTGGGCGACTCCGATGACGAACAGTTTCTTGAATACGGTCTGTTCGTAGCCGGGGTTTCGATAACTCTGGGAGATGCTGGTGCTGGTTTTGCTGCAGGCCGTGAGCGCGATGAGAAACACGCACAGGGTGCTGAGTTGCGCGTTGGTCACCGGAGGAGGGTACGGCAGCGTCGGTGCGAGCGCCAGCGTCACTCAAGGAATCAGCTTCTTCGCGAGGGCGGCCGTCAGTAGTTCTCGATCCCGGCCCCGGTGTATGCTCGTACCGCCATGCTCGAAATCGCCCAGGTAGGGGCCAAGGTCTCCAAGGAGGAGTATTAGGAGTCCCTAGCGCCGCTGCGCGTCGCCTGGCACCCTGGCATCTGGTTCCTGCCAACGACAAACGCAGCGCTCGGATCCAGGTGTTCGAGACCGTGTGCGACGCGCTCGAAGCGGCCCTGCGCGCTCGAGGTTGACTCCCACGTCCAGACTTGGCTGATAGTACTGACGCCTCATCTCAAGTGACATCTCGCTCTTTTCAGAGCTCGGGGCTACTGGCGGACGTTGATGGCGGTGACCTCAGAGCAGCCGGCTTCGAATGTGCGCATGCCGTCCTCCATGGCCACCTCCTCAGATGGGTCTTGGCCCCACGAGACCACTTTCACCGGCGCACCCACGTAGGCGAGGAACATACACATCTCCTTGTCGCCGTCGTTGCCCCAGATCAGGTTCCGGTCTGTCGTATTGTTGTAGCCACAGGTCACCTTCAAGCCCGGTGCACCGTTGGCCATTAGCGGCGGGTCGACGATACGGCCGAGGGTGTCTCCCGCAGTGTTGTCGGTCTCCATGATCAGGCGCTCGCTTCCGTCAGCGTCGACATAACTGAGCCCGAAGTAATTACCCCACGAATGATAATGCCCGAGAACATAGTAGATGCCGAAGTCGTCGCTCGTGCCGTGGTTGAGCTCGAGAACGTCGTAGACTGTCTGCATCGGGCACGTCATGTGCCAGCGCGACTGCTGCTGCGGCGGTATTGCGAGCGAATAGATCAAGAAGCTGAGGGGCTGAAGGCTTACTTCGACGTCCTCTGGTTCCGCATCTTCGAATTGCAAGGTGAGCGTGGTATCGATGTCGGCTGCGGCAAAGTTCACCAGGTGAAGGGCCCCGATGATCTTGCTATGTGGGGGGATGATGACGGCGCTCTTATTGGGGAAACGGAAGGTCTCCTCGAAGGTCTGCGTGGACTGCGCGAAGACCACCCCGCCAAAGACGGCAGCCTCGACCATACCGAAACCCTCGTCGCGGCAGTTCCAGGTGCCATCGTCGCCGAACATGTCCTCGGGGGCGAAGAACCAGTTTGAATGATGCCACGCGCCGTCGTTGTATTGACGCACGCCAGAAACGTAGATCGGCTCTTCGTTGTTGAGAGTCCAGCTCTGGCAGAGGAAGTCTTCCTCCGTCCCGGACCGTACGGTTATCGGCGGAAACGTATGGCTCCATGCCGCGTTGAACTCGGCGCTTCCCGCGCCACCGTCTGTCGCGCTGGTTCCGCACGCCACAACCGTCATCGCTAGAACTGACAACAGTATTCTACGCATGGCTTGAGTCTCCTCTCCGGGCTGCCTGCGATCCCATCATAGTGTCCCCGAAACCTGACTGTCGTTCAACAACCATGATCTCCGCCGAATATCAATGTGAGAAAGGCCGCTCAACCGGGCTTTCCCTCGAACCGGTTCTTGCGAACGAGCTGAATGAACTCGCGTCGAGTCGTCGGCCCAAGCGGCTTTTGGAAGGCCCAGCGGCGATCGCCGAGCTCTCCGTCGAGTTGCCGCTTTGCCGTCGCCAACATCATCGGGTCGATCTGGCAACGCTTTTCCTCCGGGTCGATCCCATAGAGCCTGGCCGCGTTGAGGCCAAAGATCTTGGCGCGAATCTCGTCGGTGAGCTCGGGGTAGCCGTATTGTTCCTGGAACTCTTGGGAGATGGTGAAGGTTTTGAATGCCTCGATCTGCGGTTGCGGCGACGCGAACCAAATGCACTCGCTACCCCACAAGACGTTGTCCTCACCAAAGTACTTGAGCAGCTTGCCGATGACGTGTTGGGCACCCATCGAGTCGGTCATGACGCTGGCCCACAATGAGCCGAGCTCGGCATAGAGGTTGGAACCGTGCCCGAGCTGGTTGTCCTCGAGGGTCTTGATGACGTTGTTCACCCCCGCGTTGACGTTGGGATCATAAGGCTCGCGGGTGCCGC
The DNA here is from genome assembly GCA_029863605.1 of Myxococcales bacterium. Classification (GTDB taxonomy): domain Bacteria; phylum Myxococcota_A; class Polyangia; order Polyangiales; family Houyiibacteriaceae; genus SG8-38. The sequence continues at coordinate 152,275 of JAOTVB010000008.1, forward strand.
CCTCACTGAACTCCTCGAAGCCGAGGCCCGAGTGATAGATCACGAAGTTCGCTTCTGGGAACATCTTGGCCACCACCCCCATATCGCGGGAGTCGTTGTAGACCGGGTCGAACTGCACCAGCGGCGGCCCCTTGTGCACGCAGAAGGTAGGCATACCGAGCTCGATGCCTTTTTCGATCATGGGGATGCCGACGTCGGGATCGTCCATGAACCAGCCTTCGCCACCATCCGGGGGGACCCAGCCTGTATAGAGCTTCCAACCGCCGACGACGCCAAAGTTTTCCTGAATGTACTGCATGTGATCGAGCTGGAACTCGAGGCCATCATTGGGCGCGACGTTGCAGTGGTTGATCATTCGCTGACTATCCGCCGCTCGGTTGATCTGCTCTCGCTCCATGGCCATGACGTCGTTCTCGATGATCAGGCCGCAGGTCTCAGCGCCGGTTTCGCAGTGCGAGGCTGGGAACCCCGACAGGATCGCCATGGTGGTGTCGCTCTCGAGGAAGATCAGGTCGATGTAGTTGTCGAAGTCCAGGCAGTCGTTGGTGTTCATCCCCTCGCTGCAGTCGCCGCCCGGGAACAATCCAGGCAACCCTCGCGCGATCAACGGGTTCCGCTCGATGTACTCGCCGGAGGGATCCACGTGATGCGTCTGCATGTCGAAGATGAAGTAATCACCGCCAGACACGAGCTCGCGCGATTGGTCACAGTCCATCGTGCCGCCATCGGGTGCGTTGAAACCGCCGTCCGAGGAGCAGCCGCTCACCGTATTGATCACGCCCAAGGAGGTGACCATCCCCATGGTGCTCGCCAAAAACTGGCGGCGGTCGATGCCGAGCTTGCGCGACTTCTCATCCGCGCGCTCCAGGATGAGCTTGGTGATCAGGCGGTCCCGAGGCGTCTGCTCGTAGAAGAACTCACCGTTGGAGTAATTCTCGAGGAACGGAATCGGCGGCTTCAGCGGAAGCTCCGGCTCGGTCTTCTTGCTCATTGAAAGCCATTTTCGTTTCTTCATTGGACTACCATCCCATCTTGTGCCCGACACCCAGGCACCAACAGTCTCACCGAGCAAGCCCGTACACGCGCATACCGCCCGGATCTCCCGGTGTGTCACCTCGAATCCCGATGAACGAGAACCCGTAGGTCACGAACAGCAAGCCATCCGAAACGACCGGGCCGCTCGCCAGGCTTTCTCCGACCTTGTCTTCCCACAGCAACTCCCCGTCTCTCGCATCGAAAGCCTGTACCAAGCCGAGCGTATGCGCGCTGTAGACCACGCCGTTGGCGAATAGTGTCCCGCCAATCGTCGGACTGGCGATCGAGGTGCGCCAGACCTCGCTGCCGTCGTTTGCCGCGAGCGCGATGAGTTCGGACGTGTTTTCAGGATCGCCGAACATGGGGACGAAGACAGCCTCGGTATCAAAACCGCTCGGCCAGAGATTCGAGGTGATGTAGATTCGACCGTCGTGGTAGGCGGCTGGGGCCATCACGCCACCGAGGTGGCTGCCGGGGCCGAGCCGCTCCACCCAGACTTCTTCACCCGTGGAGCGATCGAAGACGCCGTAGACCCCTCCTTTGTCTCCTACCCCCACTACCTCCCGGCCGTCGTCGAGGGTAAACAGATTTGGGGCAGCCCCGATATCCGCGTCGGGGCCTTGCGGGAGCGGCATGAAGATCCGGTACACGTCGTTCGCAGTAAACTGGCGCCACCATGCGATCTCACCGGTCCGGTAGTTCACGGCGATCAGGGAGTCCGACATCGGGCTCGCGGGCTCCTCGTAGGCTTGTCCGGTGCCGATGAACGCGAGCTCGCGCTCGGTATCGATCGACGGCGAAGACCAAACGCTGACCCCCGCACCCGACGTTTCGTCGTCCTGGGTCACATAAACGCGCCAACGCTCCGCGCCATTCTCTTGGGCGATGCCAACGATGCTGCCGCGGAAAGTGTACTCTTCTCTTTCGGTCGAGAGCTCGCCCGAAGAAACACCGACCACCAGGATCGGGTCGATCGTGCCGTCGTCCAGCACGACGTCGACCATCTGTGGCGAGCCCGTGATTCCCGCATTCGGATGATCGTCGAGCTCGACCGACCACAGGATGTCTCCGGTGCCTCGATCGATCGCGTGGAACCAACCTCGCCGATCGCCGAGGAAGATGCGTGCCTCACCCACGGCCAAGCTCGAAGTGACGCCCGAATCCTCCAGCTGACTGGTCCACACCTCTGACCCGTCCAACACGTTTTTCGCGTAGATGAAGCCAGCCCAGTCTGCAAAATAGACAACACCGCCTACGACGGCGGGCGTGGAGGTGACCTCGGTGCCCGTGTGCTCCCACCGCATCTCCAAGTCGGCAACCGTTTCCGCGCCGATAGCGGTCTCGACGGGGTTGCTGCGCGTGTGGTGCAAGTCGCGTCCGAACGTAGGCCAGTCGCTCTCGGAAATTCCTACGCTGCCGGCGCCCCCGCTCTCGTTGCAAGACACGACGATGATAGCCGCGAAGCCCAAGAGTGGAAGCCCAAGGAAAGTCGTAAGGCTACGACGTGTCATGCCGCAACAATCGCCTGAGAGAGGGTTCGGGCACAAGGGCCAAATTACACGGCGGAATCACTACCGCCACGCGAAGAATCCACGAAAAAGGGGGTCTGCGCAATTCGGGAGCTGAAGGAGTCTTATTGAACGAAGAAGAGTAGCCGCTGACACCGCTCTAAACCGACTACTGCATCTCCACCGCACCGATGTCACAAACGCCCACCGGCCGTGTCGCACCCCGTTGATCGCTCGCGAGCAGTTTCCCGTCTTCCCCGAAGCATCCAGCCGGGTCGCCTGCATCAAGCACCGGGCTGTTCTCGGAGATTGCGTGCGTCATCGTCGGCCCCCCGTTGTCGGCCAAGGACGCGAGTTGCGGATCGACGTCGGTCAGGTCGCCAGTGGTGTCGCCTTCGATGTTGCACTCGAAGTTGGGGCCAAACAGGTTGTAGCCAAGGGACCGTACCGTGCCGAAACACCGCCCCTCATTCGCGAGGACGGTGTGACGAAGGGTGACCTCCGAGTCGCTGCGAATCACTACGGCCGAGTGACCCTCGTCGGTTGAGTTGAAGGCTATCGTGGAATTGTAAAACGCTGCGCGAGCCCTGAGCCCCAGTTCCATGGCTTCGCCGAAATCGGCCCGGTTGCCACTGATGGTCGAATTGACGGCGACGAAACGCGCGTCGGAAGAGAGTAGCAGGGCACCGCCCGCGCCAGCCTCGAATCGCCCGGTCATCCCGTCGGCGAGGTTGTTGTCGATCGTCGTGCCCTCGATGGTCAGCGAGCCTACGTCGAACCAGATGCCTCCCCCACTTGCGAATCCACCACCCACCGGGCCAAAGCCGCCTAGACTGGCATTACCGCTCACGGCACTGTCCACGATGAGAGCCATGGGGCCCTCAAGATTCAAACCCGCACCGCGGGAATAGCCAGCGCCGCTGAACTCGCCGCTCGCGTCCCCGCCGATCGCCGAGTTTGCGACGATTCGACTCGCCTCCACGATCAGCGCTCCTTCCGAGACGAACAGCCCACCTCCTCGCGCTCGTCGCCCACTCTGGCCACTTCGGCCGCGCGCGACGTTGTTCTCCACGACGCTGTTCCGGATAAACACGGTGCAGCGCTCCAGGTACAACCCGCCGCCCGCAGCCTCGCCCCCTCCCGTGGCGGTGTTGTCATCGATCGTCACACCGTCCAGCGACAACTCACTTCCCGGCCCGCTGTAGATGCCACCTCCCCGTTCGTAGGCTTTGTTCGAGGCAATGCGCACGTTAGTGAGCGAAGCGCGGCCCTGATTGTAGAGCGCGCCACCGAAGTCCGCCGTACCGCCGGTAAGCTCCATGCCCTCGAGCTTTGCGGTCGCGCCCGCGGCGACGAAGAACACTCGTCCCCCGCCCCCGTTGTCGATGGTGAGTTCGCCCTCACCGTCGAGCCATACGTCGTAGTTGGCCACAAGCTCCGCCCGAGTCACCACCGTAGCGGGGCCATCACAATCGAACGCGTGCGGTCCTCCACCAAACGCAACCGCATCTGAGACACCGTCTTCCGTGCATGGAAATCTCCGACCGCGCGCGACCTCGACCACGTATAGGAAGACTTGCTTCTCGGACGCCACAGCGATAGTCAAGGTCGAACGGCCGAACGGTATGCCGCTCGTGACCTCACCGCCGCCTATTCCCATCAGGCCCGATCCAACCAACACATGGCCGACCTTGTGCTGATACGTGACGTGCGCCTCCGGATCTCGCGCCTCCGCACGCACGACCATGCTGGCTTCCTGGGTGCCCACTTCGTAGCCCCGCGTACTCGGGTTGAAGCCAACAATCTGATCCTCCCCCAACACCTCTACCGCAAGCGACGCGAGCCTCGGGTCAGCGCCCGTCTCACAATCGACCGGTTGAGGCAAAACGGCCGCGAGCAAAAGCGGCGACCACCACAATGCCCGTCGGGGCCCTCGGCCTCTTCGGCCGAGCGAAGCGGCAACGAGCTTGGTGTGCAATCCCATCTACATCTCCAGGGTCCGCTCCGGAACGCTACCGGATCCGCTGGTGGAGACGCAAACGACATTCGCTCGAGAGTTCCCTCAAACGAGTGATGGACAGAATTGCCGTAACGCCATTTGCTCGCGATGCACGCATGTCGATTCGCCGATTAATCCCCGGAAATTCAGCCGACTTTGACGACCGCTGTTAGATCCGTGAACCTGTGAGGGTGGGGGGATGATGTTGATCTTGATTAGATTCTTGGTGGTTGGGCTGCTCGTTCTGGTGGCTGCTTGTGGTGGCGATCCGAGCCTTCAAGAGGTGTGCGGGACTTGCCCAGAGGGGCCGGTGCTCGACGGTTGCGAGGAAGTGTACAGCGCCTGCGCCGGCTTCCCGACGCGGACGGCGAGAAACTTCTGCTTCGACCAGCTCGGTTCACCCTGCGACGCCCTCACCGAATAGGGCAAGCTAGACCACGCACGAGTCCACGTGCCTCGCGGTGGTCCGGAGGGGCGCAGACCGGCGGGTCACGCTTCGTGAGCATCGCCGGCTCCCTTCACCAGACGGATGTCGAGCGGAGCAGTCGTGTCCAGGTGGACGTCGCGTTGCGGGAACGCAATGACGATGCCTGCCTCGCGATAGAGATCGTCGATGCGGAAGCGCACCTCGCTCTCGACCCGGAGCCGATCCATGATCGTCCGCATTTCGATCCAGAACCGCATCTCGAAGATCAAGGCATTGTCCCCGAAGTCGCGGAACAGCACCACGGGCTCCGGCTCGTCGAGCACGGCCGGATGCTCCCGGAGCACCTGGTGGATGATGCGCTCTGCCTCTCGCGTCGGTGAGCCGTAGACGATACCGACCGTGATGTTGACGCGTACCCGTTGGTCCGTGTGGGTCCAGTTGACGACGTTGTTCTCCAGGAACGAGGCGTTCGGCACGATGATGTGGACGTTGTCTCCTGTCCGCACCCGCGTGCTGCGAAGACCGATGCGCTCCACGTTGCCGTAGACGCCGGCGACTTCGATCAGATCGCCGATCTTGATGGGTCGCTCTGCCAGCAGGATGATCCCGCTGATGAAGTTGTTAACGACGTTCTGGCTGCCGAAGCCGATGCCGATAGCCAGCGCACCACCCACCACGGCGAAAGCCGTGAGCGGGATCTGAACCATACGCAGCGCCGTTAGGAAGGCCACCACCAGGAGCAGGTAGAAGATCAGGGATTGGAAGGCCTGGGCCGCGCCCTGCTCGAGGCGCATTCGAGTGAACACCCGCCGGCCGAGTCCCCGCGAGACCACCACGGCGAGCGCGTAGCCCACCAGGAAGATGAAGAGAGCGCTGACTATCTTGCCTGGCGTGATGGGCTCTTCCTCAGAGGCGGTGAGCTCGTAGTTCCAGAACTCCCGCAGCTGGTGCAGGAAGGCGCGTAGGCGCGCCTCGAGCGGCAGCTCCCGGGTCTCCTGCTCGAGCGATGCGAGGAGGCGCTGCTGCAGCGAGAGCGACTTCTCCAGGTTGGCCACGTCCTGCGCGTAGATTGCCTCCAGCTCCCCGAGCACCCGCTCCTGGACCGCGAGCCAGCGCGCTTCGGGCTTGGCGATGCCGGACTCCTCGCGGCGCCCGCGTGTGAACGCAAGCTCCTGCTCCAGCTCCTGCATGCGGCCGCGCTTCACGGCCAGCTCGCGCATCAGGGCTTCGACGCGCTCGTCCGATTCGGCGCTCCAGTCGCTCAGCTGCTCGGGCGCCACACGTCGTGTATCGAGCTCGTTGAGGCGCTGCCAAGCGACCTGCTGGCTACTCACCCGCGCCAGGCGCTCCTCCAGGAGCGAGACGCTCCGCTGGGCGGCCGAGAGCTGAAGCCGCCGCGCCGCCACCTCCTCGCTGAGCGCCGGGTCGGGATCGAACTCGGCATCCAGTCTCTCCTGCGCGGTCGCAAACCGCCGCTCGGCGGAGGCGAGATCGAAACGCAGGGACTCGAGCTGACGTCCCAGGTCAAACTCTAGCTTGTCGAGCAGTTCGAGCGCCCGGTCGAAGGTCTCGGTCTCGGCCTCGGCGTCGGTCGTGGAGGAAGCCGGTGCAACCGGCTCGAGCTGAGCAACGGCGTTCGGCGCCGGTAGGAGGAGGAGCCACAGCAGGGCGGCTTGCGCCGTAGCGAGTGAAAATCGGGGGTAAGGCGTTCGCATTCGCGGCAGGTTACAATGCGCTGCTCCCCACGTCACGAGGGCGCCCACGCTGGCTCCGGTCTTCCAGCGCTGGATCGACTGTGGAGCTTCGCGACATGTTGCGCCTGGGCCGCTTCGCTGCGACGAAATCACCGAGCTCGAGGTTTAGGGCATTCCTCGACAGTGCCGAGCTGCGAGACGTACAACCGAACTCTGAAACCTTGAAGCCTGCAACCTGGGGTCGAGCAGCCGGCCCGCAAAGATCGGTGCGCTATCTTCCCCCATCGGCATGATGAGCGCGGAATTGCGCGGTAAGCGTGTCCCGCCAGACGATTGACCGGCCGAAACTCCGCTGCTCGTTGACCGCCCCCGACCCCTACCGTACCTTTCTCGAAGATGACGTACTGCGTCGCGGTCAAAGTCGATGAAGGCCTCGTCTTCGTCTCCGATTCTCGGACAAACGCGGGCGTCGATCACATCAGCACGTACACGAAGATGCACGCGTACTGTGGTGACGGCGAGCGGTTCTTCGTCCTACTGAGCGCGGGCAACCTGGCGACGAGCCGCGCAGTCGTGGGGCGACTTAGGCGGGACCTCGAGGATGGGGCGAAGGTCAGTCTCCAATCCGTGCGGCGGCTGACCGATGCCGCGGACTACGTCGGGAGATGCAGCCGCGAAGAGCAAGGGAAGCACGAGAAGCGCATGAAGGACTCGAAGCTCGATGCGTCAGCGAGCTTCATTCTCGGCGGTCAGATTCAGGGGTCCTCACACTCGATCCATCTGATCTATCCCGAGGGCAACCACATTCCCGTCTCTCGGCATTCGCCGTTCCTGCAAATCGGAGACGAAAAGTACGGCAAGCCGATTCTCGACCGTATCATCGAGCAGGGGCTCGACCTCGAGGTCGCGGCTCGTTGTGCGCTCGTTTCCATGGATTCGACCATGCGAAGCAATGCGAGCGTTGGACCGCCGATCGACCTTCTCATTTATTCGGCGGACAGCCAGCGCCTCGGAACCGAGGTCACGTTTGGTCAAGACGACGATTACCTGCGTGCTTTACGGCGCGCCTGGCAGGACAGCCTGAAAGCTGCGTTCGACCAATTGCCCAAGCTCCCGATTCCCGCCGCCGTGATGCGGGTCGTGGACGGGTAGCCTCGTTCATTCACCTCGCACGGCGAGCTCGACGTGCATGCTGGATGCCACCTCCGATGGGCTGAGGTAACGCCCCTGCACCGGGCTCGCCCACTCCGGTCGACTTGCGACCGCGGCCGGTAAGAAGTGCTGGTCCGTGAGGATCCCGTTCGTCGGATCGAAACCACGCCAGCCTGCTCCCGGAAGGTAGATTTCCACCCAGGCGTGCATCGAGCCTGCAGCTCGATTGAAGGCGACCGAGCCATCGGGGCGGGGCGGCTCGTAGAGGTATCCGCTCACGAAGCGAGCCGCGAGGCCGAGCTGTCGGCTCACCGCGATGAAGAGCTCGGCGAGATCCCGGCACGACCCCGCTCCTCGCTCCAAGGTTTGGGTTGCCGTCTGTGTCCCCTCCTCGTCGCGCCGTTCGTAGTCGATGCTGCGGTGAATGCCGAGGTTGAGCTCGGTGAGAAGCGGGATGGTGTCACGTCGTTGGAATGTGATGCCGAGATCGTCGCGGACCCAATCGAGAACGTCCCGTCGTTCCGCTTCGTGCGGCTCAAGGAACGGACGAAGGGCGTTTGTCTCCCGTTGGTCATAGACGAAAGGGAATTCGGCGGCACGGGCTTCGAGAATGAAATCGAAGGGATTCTCTTGGGCGACGTCGAACGCCATTTCGCAGTGAAACGAAAGTAGCGAGGACTGAATAGTCCCAAAGCTCACGACTGTCACGACGTTGTTGAAGCAGTCTCGAACCCATCGAATCTGACCTTCGGGCTCGCAATGCAGCGCGAAGGACCGCACGTGAATGGCGTGGCTCTCCCGCGGCCACAGGTGGAGCTGATGCTCGGTGAACCCGACCGGTTCCGAGTACTGGTATTGCGTCATATGGTCGACCGAGATTCTCATTGAATCGGGATTCGCTTCAGCTCCTCAAGAACCATTCAGCCGAGATCGCGGTATGCACCTTGCCAAAGCCCTGTTGTAGCTGATCGATGTAGTTATGCAGCTCCGCTCCGGTCATGTGGGAGCCGCGCTTGATCGAGATCTGACTCTGCAGCTCGTCGAGGACGCCCAAAGAAGCTTCACCCCGTGCAATCGCTTCCACGGACCTGCGCAAAGCATCGAGCGCGTGGGCGACGGATCTCGGGAACTGCGCGTCCGCGAGCAGAAAGCCGACGACCTCATCGGCAGCAATTCGTCGACGGACATACTGCCGATACATCTGATATGCGCTCAGCGATCGCAACACCGTCATCCAGAGCGTGTTCTCGTACCGCGCCAACGTCGGGTCGTCTCGCGCGAGCGTAGCAGCCGCGACGTCGACGACTCGCGACGTCATGTCGGCGCGCTCGAGGTAGTTGCCCATGCGCAAGAAGCGGTACGCATCCCCGTGACTCATGGTCCCGGAGAGGAGGCCCGTGATCTGTTGACAGCGGCTGACGCAGTCGGCCAGGGTTTCGAAGCGCCTGCGCTGGCCGACGGCACGAGGGAGGTCTCGCTGACCCATGAGATAGAGCTCGTTGATGCGCTCCCAGCCTTCCCTCGGAATGACCTCGCGCGAGGTGCGAAAGTTCTCGCGAGCAGAACTCAAGGACGATACGATCGAGCCCGGGTTGTCGGCATCGGCGAGGAGGAACTCGAGCACGTCCTTTTCGGCAGACCCGGAATACCTCGCGGCAAATGCCTCTTCCGCCGCCACGATTTGTAGGACTTGCGACCATCGGACGCCGGCCTGTGCCGGGAGGTCGAGCAGCAAGCTCCCATATGTGTTGACGAGGCGCGCCGTGTTCTCCGCCCGCTCCAAATAGCGGCCGGCCCAATACGTCCGCTCTGCGACCCGGGAAAGCATGTCAGGACGACCCGCCGTAGACGACCCAGGTGTCTTTGCTTCCGCCGCCCTGCGACGAATTCACGACGAGCGAGCCCCGACGGAGCGCCACTCGAGTGAGGCCGCCTGCAGTCACGGCCGTGTCGCCCGCTTGCAGAATGAACGGCCGTAAGTCCACATGCCTAGGCTCGATGACGCCGGCGCAGACCGTTGGGACCGTTGATAGCGCCAGGGTGGGCTGAGCGATGTAGTTGCGCGGGTTTGCCCGGATGAGATCGGCGAACTTCGCGACCTCCTTGGCGGACGCATGTGGACCAACGAGCATTCCGTAGCCGCCCGATTCATTGGCGGGTTTCACGACGAGCTTGGCGAGATTCTCGAGCACGTGGTCGAGGCTTGTCGAATCGGAGCACCGCCAGGAAGGAACGTTTTGAATGATTGGATCTTGACCCAAGTAGTACCGAATCATGTCGGGTACGTACGTATACACCAGCTTGTCGTCGGCGACTCCGGCACCCGGGGCGTTTGCGAGCGCCACGTTCCCCCTGCGCCATGCCCGCATCAACCCGGGGACACCCAATATGGAGTCCTCACGGAACGTTTCCGGATCCAGAAACGTATCGTTGACTCGTCGATACACCGTGTCGACGCGCGTGAGCCCGCCGACCGCGCGCATGTAGACACGGTCGTCGTCTCCGACGACGAGGTCGTCGCCTTCCACCAGCTCGGCACCCATCCGCTGTGCCAAATACGCGTGCTCGAAATAGGCCGAGTTGTAGATTCCGGGTGTCAACACGACCACCTGGGGATCGTCCCCGGGTCGAGGGGAAAGCGCAGCGAGCGTATCGAACAGGTCGGAGGGGTAATCGTCGACGGGCGCGATCGCTTGGTCTTGAAAGAGCTCCGGAAACACTCGCTTAGTGACGCCGCGATTTTCGAGCATGTACGACACCCCCGACGGGACGCGGAGGTTATCCTCGAGCACGTACACCGTGGCGTCCCTGTCCCGCACCAGATCGGAGCCGCAGACGTGAGCCCACACGCCGTGACGCGGGCGCGCACCCATGCACTCGGAGCGGAAATCGGGTGAGGACTCGATCATCTCGCGAGGCACGGTGCCGTCGGAGAGAATGCGCTGCTCGCCGTACACGTCGTCGATGAACATGTTGAGCGCTGTAAGGCGTTGACGGAGACCGAGATCGATTTCACGCCACTCGTCGGCGGGGATCAGCCGCGGGATGACATCGAAGGGCCAAGCTCGATCGATGTTTTGACCTTCGTTGTAGACGGTGAAGGTGATTCCCATTTCGAGAATGGCTCGGTTCGCGGCGTCCTGGCGCGTCTTGAGCTGGCGCGGTGAAAGCGCCGCGAGGTATTGCGCCAAGTTAGCCGCCCTGGGTCGAGGCGAGCCGTCTGGAGCGATCAGCTCGTCGTAGAAGCTCTGGGCGTCGTAGCCTGACCAGGTTGGCATCGTCGTTCGTCGGGGCCGCGGGCTGGCCACCACGCGGCTGGGAATGTCTCACAATCTGCATCCTGTCCACCCCCTCGCGGGGGCGCGTTTGGCACGTCCCATGAGCACAGGAAAAACGAACGCCCTGTCTGCGCCACGAGCCAGGCGACATAATATCTAGTGCCGCGCAATTCGGCGCTCATCGTCCTCCCCAAGGGCTAAGAGAGCACAACACCCAAATGCCTCACTACGCTTTTGGCGGACCGACACCCGACGAGGTCTACTTCGACCAAGCCCATCGTGTGCGGGACCGCCTCATGGCTGCCCGACGTCAGGCTCGTCAGGCAAGACTTGAGGCAAACCGAAATGAATCATGTCCCGCGTGCGGTTCACCACCCACTCGCCAATAGGTCAGTGTTATCAACGCCGTCGCAAATGCGCCGCCGTGACGCCAGAATGTTCCCGGACGCAGCAGGGCTCGTCGAGCCGGAATTCTGGACACCAAAGTGGACACCGGGGCCGGCCAAGCGGCCGAAAAGCGTCCAGCGGTACGACCAAAGTTTTCGGAATTATTGGGTGGGCCATCCTGGACTCGTGTGCGCGGTGAACTCGTGCGGGCGGAGTGGACGACAGTCCATGGAGCTGCACGAGTTCTCGCGCAGTACGGAGGCCCGAACGGCCGAGTACACCTTTCTGGTTCGAGTCCCAAACGAGAGGGCTTGAGAGGTGGTTCTCAACGGCAAGCCGGCTTGCCGTCTTTGGTGGGCCATCCAGGACTCGAACCTGGAGCCAATGGATTAAGAATCCACTGCTCTACCACTTGAGCTAATGGCCCGGTTTTTTGTGGCACACCCGGAAGGATTCGAACCTTCGACCTACGGATTCGAAGTCCGGCGCTCTATCCAGCTGAGC
>JAOTVB010000036.1 GCA_029863605.1 Myxococcales bacterium
GTTGTTCGGACCGCCAGACGTCTCGCCACAGCTAGACAGCCGGCCAACGATCGCGCCGAGAACCAGCACACCAAAGAGAATGTATATGAAGGGTTTGCGAGTCATTGTAGCCCCTTACTCGGGGCAGGTATCCGAAGCCGGCTCTCCTGCGAAGCGTGCGTTCGTCCATTCGAGCATGGTGCTGAAGTTCTGGACATAAGAATCAGCGTGGCCGAAGCCCTCAAAAACGCGGTAGTCCGTTTGGCTACCTATCGCGCATAGCCGATCGAAAAGGATGTCGGTGATCTGCTGCGGAACGATCGTATCGGCTGAGCCTTGCAGAATAAGGATCGGTATCTCGCTCCGCTCGTAGCCTGGGGAATTCTGCAGCAGCCGTTCGCGCCAAGAGGGCAGATCGGCTGGGTTCGTCACAAACCCTGCGTTCTGCACGTCCCGTGCGGCGTCCAGGAATGGAAACACGCACGCCTCTTGGTCGACGAGCCCCGCAATGGTGCCAAGCGTCTCAGCGTCGTAAACATCCTCGAGATTCAAACCCGAGTACATCGCCTCGTACGCAACAGTGATCATCCACAGGAAACCGCGGGCGTCCGCGGCATCGGCTTGCTGCTCGAAGAAGATGTCAAACTCGCTGGCGGGAGCAGCCGGAATTACGCCCAAGACTTCGATCTCCGGAGCCCAGTCCGGAGCAATCTCGCCGGCAAACAAAGCAGCATGGCCACCCTGCGAAATGCCCCAGACGACAGCCTGATTTCCCGCATGTGCTTCGTCGATCTGTTGCGCGGCCCGTACAATGTCCAGGGATCCCACGCCCTTCGCTTTCACCCACGATGTATGGATGATCGCCTGGTGTTCCGAGTCCTTCGTAGTCGGTCGCTACGGCTACGTAACCCAAGTTGACAAGCACGGGCGTGTGGACAGTGAAAAAGACAGAGGTGGGAGCAAGAGAGGGTGCGCAAGCATCGAAGAGCCCCACGGTGCCGTGTGCGTACCCGACCACGCCCCGGAGGCCCTCCAAAGGCGGCTCGATCGGAGCAGAAACGATCCCGGACACCTCGATGGGCGTTCCGTCGATAGCCTCCGAAGTGTACAGGACTCGCCACGAATTCATGTCAGGGCCAAACGGATCAATCTCCTCGGCCGAGAGGAGAGTTCCGGGGCTTGGCGCGACGCCGCCGCTTCCGCAATCACCAGCGGTTCCGCCGCTTCCAGCCGAGCCACCACTGCCTCCCGCACCACCGTTCTCGCCGCATCCAACCAACGGAATCACACCGAGCGCGCAGACACATAGAAATCCGAATAAGTAACGCATGACAACCTCCTACCGCTGCACCCGAACGGAGCGCCACCAAGTCGATCCATCTCGATGCATGCGGTGTGCCAACGCAGATCGGTTGGTTTCGAGGGATTTTACAAAACCGTGACGCGAGGGTTCTGCGTTACGACGCGAATGAATGCACAGCGTGCGGCATACGTAATTCTTTATCCGTTCGCTTTTTCGATTGACACCGGGTTCACCGTGGTAACCAAGCCGGGCGCTTATCGAAAACGACAATCAAGTTTGCCATTCAACTACCTGAGGCCAGCAACCGGCGACCTCAGCGCTGGCGCTCTTCCGCAATTTCCAACCCTCGTTCCGCCGCAATCTCCGCCAGTCGCCGTTGGACATCCTTGCGTCCGAGTAGCGCGACACGCTCGGACCCGAACCTTTGCTTGGCGACCTTCGCCAGCTGCTCGAGCGCGTCATCCCGGGCCTCGCCGAGGAGCTCGATCGATCCTGCTGACTCTCGGAGCCTTACCCCTCCGGGCAGATTGTGTACGATGTTGCCACGACTCGTCCGGGACTTTCGAGAGCGCAGGGCTTGGGATCGCTTGCTACATGTGGTGATCTCCAATCCCCGCCACTGCCGTCTGAGGCGACGCATGGCCCTCGGATCGCCGCCAGCGGCGCGTTCGGCCAGGAACTCCTTCCAGGATCCCGGGTGTCCGGCGACGCGCGCCGCACGCCATTGCTTCGTTGTCGCCCGAAGCTTTCGCTCAGCGGTCTTCCTCTCGAAGGAAAGCATCTTGTATAGCTTGCGTTTCTCGTGCCCAGAGATGGGCATCGCGGCAATCGCATGATGCCTCATCTTGAAATGCCGTCGATGCGCGCCTCGCGCATCGTCAATCTTGACGGAGAGGGCCTCGCGCTGCTCGGTCGACCGAGTCCGCGCGGCGGCAAGCGCATCCTGGTACTCGCGCCAGAGGCCGTCGTCGCGTAGCTGCTCGAGCGGACGCTCCGCGTAGGCTTCGACGTGCTCGCGCGCAACCTCCGCGGGGCTCGGGCCCCGAACGAACTCGCCGTATCGCTGGCTGAGCCGCTGCTTGGACCATCCTCGTCCCAGTGCCGATGCCTTGCACGCCAGAGTCGGTCGCGTTGCATCCACGACGGCGAGCCCATTTCCACGCCGTACGAGGCGCACCCCGAAACGTGTAAGCTCCTCATGAAGAGCTTGCCACGATGCAATCCCATCGAGCTCGATGGCGCCGCCGATGGTTCGACGGGCCCAGCGAGAAAAACTCTCGATCCCGCGCTGCGCCTCGTAGTCGCGCGCGCGGTCTGTCTCCATTCGCGTCACGCCGCGATCGACTTGGTGAAGGCCGAACTGCTTTTCAAGCTCTCCTGCCAAGAGCTTGAACTGGGGAATGTCTCGGAACGGGTGGTGAATCTTCTGCGTCTCCGGATGGATCTTGTTGACCGCGATGTGAAGATGTTCGTGCTCCTGGTCGCTGTGTCGGACCGCGATGTATTGGTGCTCATCGAGGCCGACGGCCGCGACCGTTTTACGGACAATTTCAGCAAGTTCTGCGTCTTGAACTCTGCGGTCGTTTGGGTGAAACGAGATCACCACATGGTAGGTCTTGTCCTTCCTCGCGCGGACGTTGCTCTCTTCCACCAACTCCATGACCGACAAAGCGAGCTCCGCGTCCTCTCGTCGCCGATATCAAGAGGACCTGGTTCAACGAAGACCGAATCAAGTTCAAGTTCAACGGCGAGCCATTCATCGTTTGGGAGCCCTTTGGAGACAACAGTCGGTACTGGATAGGCCCCGCCGAACCTCCAAGTGAGCAGGACATCTCCCCGATCCACGAGGCATTCCAGCAGTACCGATATTCGGCGCTGACCCGCCTGATACTTTGGTTGACCGTGATCGTGCTCGTCGCCTCTTGGTGTCACTTGCGGACTCTGTGCCCGATCAGCCTTTCCACGGCTCGCGACTCGGGCTGTCCGTTTCCTGCCGGACGCTGCCGGACCTACAGACTGGGGGCCCCGACAAGTAGATCGAGGGCGTCTCGCGAGCTCGACTCGCCGACCGTCAGTGCAAACCAACCCTCGACGGGGTTGTCGTTCACGAGCGCTTCGCCTGCGATCGCGACGACGAACTCACCCGCCACGAAGGTGCGGCGCGCCCGCATTTGGATCGGCAGGTCGTTCGGATCGGGCGGATCGAAGTACAGCGCGAATGCGTACTCGGCGGGCGGAAGGCTCACGATGGAAGTGCGTGCTCCGATTGCGACGCCGGTCTCCAACGTTGTGGGCTCACCGGGTTCACCAATCCGTTGGAGCGTGATGTCCGCCGACTCGAAGAACGCGTCTCTTTCCGAGCCGTGGACGAGCACCAACCCGGCTTCACCATCATTGACCGCGTCTCTGCCGATCTGCACCGTGACGGTTTGATTCGCGTTCGGCATCATGGAGGTGGGAGCGGCGACCAGCACCAACACATACTCCGCGCCGGCCTCGAAGTCCTGCTCCTCTGTGCTGAAGCGTAGGTCACCGCCTCCAGGACCGAGGAAGTCAAAGGTCCTGGGGCCGGCCTCGCGTTCAAACGTCCGCGTGACTTCGCCGGTCGCGAGCGATTCCTCGAGCACCACGGTTCCGCCCCCGTCCACGACATCGACCATACCCACGTCGGTGTTCATGTGAGCGATGCGGATGATCGCGGTTGTGGGCTCCGTACCGCCGGCTCCCCCTGACCCGCCCATTCCCGCCGAGCCACCCGTTCCGGCTGAACCGCCGTTCCCGCCCGAGCCACCGGTACTTGTGGTGTCGTCGCCACACCCCAGGCAAAGCATGGCGACACCAACCAAGACCGCGCTGCATGTCGAGCGCCGAGAACTGAGAATCGAAAGGTGCCAAGACTTCATCGAAACCTCCGAGCAGGACTGAGTGTCCGCGCGTTGACCGCTGCAATGCAAGCCATTTCTCAATCGAACCGATTCGCCCAGAGGTTGAAACGGGAGCTGTCGGACTGCGCCCAGACCGCGACTGCATTGCCGTTCGGATCGACGGCAACGGCGGCACCTCCGCTGGCGTCACCCGCATCGGCGGTGTCGATGAGCTCGGCAGTCCCCCAACCGCTACTTGGCGTGAGTCGATTGGCCCAGATGCTGGCACGGACGGGGTCGATCTGCTTCCAGACCGCAACCGCGTTGCCCTTCGCATCGACGACAACCTGGGGAAAGTCTACGAGGCCAGGACGGTTTTCGATGAAGACCGCACTACCCCAGCCTTCGTCCGGCGTGAATCGGTTCGCCCAGACCCTGAAAGTGGGACTACTATCCACCCAGACGGCGATCGCGTCGCCACTGGAGCCGACGGCGACCTGCTGCATGAAGGCTGACGGGTCGTTGGCCTCGATGAGCTCGGCGGTGCCCCAGCCTTCGCTCGGCGTGAACCGATTGGCGAACACGTTTGGTCGGGTGCCATCGGACTGGGCCCAAACTGCGATCGCATTGCCGTTCGCATCGACGGCGACGTCGGGGTTTTGAACGTTCCCCACGTCGACTTCGATGAGCTCGGGGGTGCCCCAGCCTTCGTCCGGCGTGAATCGGTTGGCCCATGCATCGAAATCTACGCTCTCCTGCGCCCAGACGGCGATCGCATTGCCGCTCGGATCGACGGCGAGCTGGGGCGCGCCGGTACCTCCATCATCGGCTTCGATAAGCTCGGGAGTGCCCCAGCCTTCGCTCGGCGTGAACCGATTGGCGAACACGTTTAGTCGGGTGCCATCGGACTGGGCCCAAACTGCGATCGCATTGCCGTTCGAGTCGGCGCCAACCTGTGCGGAGAAAGCCCCCCCTGCGTCGTTGCTTTCGATCAGCTCGGGGGTGTCCCAGCCTACGCCCGGCGTGAATCGATTGGCCCAGATGTTGTTTCGGTCGCCGTCGGACTGGTGCCAAACCGCAATCGCTTCGCCGTCGGGGCCTACCGCAACGTCCGGATCCAAGGCGCTGCCCGCATCGTCGGTCTCGATGAGCTCAGCGACGCCCCAGCCTACGCCCGGCGTGAATCGATTGGCCCAGATGTTGTTTCGGTCGCCGTCGGACTGGTACCAAACCGCAACTACTTCGCCGTTGGGACCCGCGGCAGCCTCAGGGAATGCGGCGTTGCCCGCGTTGTTGGTTTCGATGAGCACGGGCTCCCCCCATTGGCCGTCCCGAACGCGGAAGCCCCAGGTGACCGCTTCGTCCAGCGTGGCGCGTGTCACACTCGCGACCGCAGTGGTCAGCGTCGCGGTGTACGAGCTAAGGAGCCCAAGCGACCCGCTCGGGGTGAGCTCCGCGATGTCGCCGGAGACCGAAATCGCTCCGGCGACCTCGAGCCCTCCCTCGCTGCGAACCAGGAAGCTGCTCGAGGTGACGCTCGACTCGTCGAGGGCCGCGTCGAACTCGGCTCTGAGCACCGCATTCGGGGCCACGTCGGTGGCTTGGTCCGAGGGAAAAGTCTCGAGCACATGCAACGTGCCGCCGCCCTGGCCTCCGCCACCCGCTGCACCGCCCTCGCCGCTAGGACGTCCTGAGCCACCCCCGCTCCCACAAGCCACGCACAGCGCGAGGCCAAGAAGGCCCGTCGGGCGCGCCATTACCGATGTGTATGACCCGTCGCGCATGGGCTTGCGCCGAGCGTCTCAAATAATCCGAGGTCTGCCAACCCCGCCGATCCCATCGCGAGCTCGGAAGTCGAGCCTGCCCAAGTGCGGCCGCTGATGCCACAAATCCGTCAGCTAGCCAGCTCCTCAGAGTCGGCCGCCGCCAAGTCATCGCCTAACAGGTACCTCAGCGGGCGAGGCGGATTGCTTCTACGCGAGCGCGGACGGCGGCCCTGGTCACAGCCGATACGCGATGATTTTGTTGGTGTCGCCGTAGGCGGCGTACGTAACCACTTGGCTCTCTCGCTCGCTGAGCTCTCTTAGCCCATCGGGAGGACGATGAGCGCCGAATTGCGCGGTACTAGCTCGTTATGTCGACTTGCGGCGCACCTCGTCTCGCGTTCGGATCGCCGAACTGGATCTCCACTCCCTCGCTGAATCTCACAACTCCCTTTCCTCGCTGGACCGGTCGCGTTCCCGTTGCCGGCTCTTCACAAGGCGCATCGCGCGAGCATCGCGCTCGGCAGCGCGACTGGCGACGAAATGACGCCATGTGCCGGGCTGCGAAGTTTTATGAATCGCCTTCCGTTGAACTGCGACCGTGCCCTTCGCGGCCCGGGATCGGGGCCGCAGTCGCCGTGTCTAACTGAGAGTTTTCTGGCGACGTCGGTTCGTTTGAGGTGGAGCCGGGCGAGGCCATGCAACCGCTGGCGTTTCGAAGTGACAACCCCGGTTGACGACCACGCACCCGCTGCGCTCCCACGCCCCAGACGCAAGAGGTGCGCACAGTGAATCTGCAGTAGCACCCACAACACCCTCTTTCCAGTCTGGCACGCCCGGGCGCGGTCGTGTACGCGCTCTGGGGCCCTGCAGCGGAGCAGGACGACCGATGGACCGAAATCGCACAGGACAGGATCGCCGTGATGCTCTCGTGGGCTCAAGTTGATACTGAGCTGCTCACCATGGAGCTTGAGGCGCTCGCTGGCGCGAGCCAGGTTGACACATCGCTTTGGGAGGCGAGCTTGCGTGGCGACGAACCTCTGCCCACCGGACAGGGTTTCTACACCCACAGTTTCAGGCGCACCCGGATAGAGGATGCCGACCAATGGCTTTCGTTGAGCGAGGAATCTTGGGTGACTTCGGAGCCGTACTGGGAGAACGAGGTCGTCGGCGTCTGGCGCGATCTTGAGGAAGAAGGCGGCCTGGTCCACTTCCTTCGAATCGCTTGGTACCGTGACCTGCAGCACTGGATCGACACCCGCGACATCACCCAAGAACCCATCTCGGCCGAAAAGTGGGTCATACGCTCCACGTTGGAGGTGGACGGCGCCCAATCGTCGGCGAGCCTGCTGGAGCGCTGACGCCTAGGCGGACACGCACAGCGCAACGCCGGCGCGTTTGAGGTGCAGCCGGGCGACGCCATGTAGCGAGGCGCGAGTCGAGGCGGCAAACGCGGTTGTCGTACACAAGAGTCGCGTTTCACATCGGACGCCGCTAGCCTGACCGCGATGAGAGGGGTCATGGGGAAAGCACTTCTAATCAGCGGTTCGTTTCCCTGGACCAAAATGTCGATACGAATGGCACACCGTGTGCCGAAAGCTTCGTTTGAGGGTGTTTGAACGCGTCCGGTGACGACGCGCTACCGCGAAACCATTGAAAAAACCGGGGTAAAAACCCCTTCCCTAGGAATAAAAGTCCGCTGCTCTACCAACTGAGCTAACAGCCCGACTTGAGGCCCGGGGCTGTTTAACAGTGGGGATCGGTGAGGTCAAGCCAGCTCGCAATGCAACGCGCACTAGCCGCCGCCCCGCTTCGGTGCCGATAAGGACTTGGGTTGCGTTCTCGTGCACATCGATTGCATGATGGCCGACTGAGGGCCCGTGTGGGGGCATCAGGTCCACGTATTGCTTGAAGGGGAGACGAAGTAATGGTCGATGTGCGAGCTGGGAAACTGACGAGGCGTCGTGGTTTTCTGGCTGTGTTGGGTGGGATCGGCGTTACCGTCGGCCTCGGGTGGTTGGCGCGCGCCTGCGGGTCAATTGGTGAGAGGCCAAGAGACCCCGCTCTGACGAGTTTCATCACTCCGAACGAGGAGTTCTTTCTGGTGGCGATCGACCCGCGGTTCGACCCAGGGCTGGACATCCAGTCGGTCGAATCGGCATGGAGCCTGTCGCTCACCGGTTTTGGCGGACGGCAGCACGAGCTTCGATATTCCGACCTCCGCAACCTGCGAGCGGTGGATTTCCTGTACACCTTCGAGTGCATTCACAACCCCGTCGGAGGCCGGCTCATCGGCAATGCGCTGTGGCGGGGCACTCCGCTCAAAAGCGTTCTCGAGCCGGTCCTCCCGGATGAGCGCTCGGGTTACGTCGTGATGTTTCGAGCACTCGATGGGTTCTACTCGAGCGTTTCAATTGAACGCTGTCTCAGCGATGACAGTTTTCTCGCCTACGACATGAATGGCGTACCGTTGCCGACGGGGCACGGTTTTCCGGTGAGAGTCGTGCTCCCCGACCTCTACGGTATGAAGCAGCCGCGCTGGATCGACGAGATCGCGCTCGTCGAAGGCACAGAAACGACCGGCTTCTGGGAAAAGTTGGGCAGCTTTGCGTCCGAGGTTTCGATCAAGACTACGACCCGCATCGATCGACCCCCGCGACAGAGGATCGTCGACGGAAAGCCCTCGACCCTAGCCGGCATCGCCTTCGCGGGTGAACGCGGCATCGACCGTGTCGAAATCAGCCTCGACGGTGGGTTCAGCTGGCGAGATTGCGAGTTGGTCGAAGGGGGAGAGCCGGGCGTGTGGGGGCTCTGGAGCTATGAGTGGATGCTGCCCACCGCGGGCGAGCACCGCTTGATGGCTCGTTCCACCGACGGAACCGGCAAGGTGCAGACTTCAGTTGCCCAAGGCATGTTCCCCGACGGCGCGAGCGGCTACCACAGCGTGTCGGTGCAAGTAGAAGACCCACCAGGGTGAGTCGAGTCGTCTCGACAATCTGGCGCTACTCCGATCGGCGGAGCCGCGCCAAGACCTTCTCCGTAAACGCGGGCCGCAGGTAGAACCCTCGCGGCATCGTCCATTGCACTGCACCTTCTTCATCGGGGGCGCGCCGCCGGCTTCGTCCGCTGGCGGCTTTGGGCCGTACCTGGAGGACGTCACCGAGATGCCCGGTGATCCGCTCGACGTCGCCGCGCGCGATCATGTCGGCCAACCGCTCCCAGTCTCGGCGAAGCGCTGCTTGCTCGTCGGTCGTGGGCGTCCACAAGAACGCTCGTCCGACGCGCCGATCGCCGAGCGGTGTCTTCGATGCTGCTTCGACCGGCACGAACAATACTTTTTGGAGTTTTTTCCAGACGATGCTGCGCTCCCAATCGGTGTCCGCCATCGATGAAAGCGAAATGGAGCAGACGAACGTCGACTCCTTGGGCTTGCCGGTGGCGTCGAGCGGAATCGTCTTGAGCTCGATCCCGAGCCTGACGAAGTCCGGCTCCGCGCGAGACGCCGCCGACGCGCCGAGCACCTTTTCTAGAAGCTGCCCTGCCAAGCCTTTCGCGCGTGCCGCCGAGTCCGGCACCTCGAGCCCAAGCTCTTTCCCGAGCTCGCCAAGCGTATACCCGCCAAGCCCCCGCGCCCGCTCCAACAACTCCCCCTCAGACCGCGGCTCGGAAAAGGGCACGGTCCCCTTTTCACTCAGCTTGTCTTCCCCCACTGCCCCAACTCCACCCGTTTTCACTGATGACCGATCATAACCGAGTGTGCGAGCGAAAAGATCCGCACGCTCATCAGTGGAGCTCGCAGACTTTGGTGCCAAACAAGCGCTCGAGAGCGGTGAGAAGGGCGTCGCTCGGGTCGACGTAGAGGCCGGTTTCGGCGAGGTCGACGCGCCAGTCGCCGGCCGAAGCAAGCTCGAGAGAGACAGGGCAAGGGCCCGGGAACTGCTCGAGCATCGAGCGGAGCGAGTCGAGCTTGGATCGATCGATCGTGTCGACTGCGAGCTTGACGGTGATCGAGGTGGTTCGCTCTTGGAGCGCATCACTCAGAAGGCATGCATCTTCGAGCAGAATTTTCGGCTCGGTGGCCGCGCCTTCATCGTTGCGGTCCTGCTCGTGTTTGACGCGGCCGGTCAGCAGGATCGGTTGCCCCGACTTAAGCGCTTCTCGGATACTAGCCTTTTCGAGCGGCCTCGGACGAACGATCACTTCGACACGTCCGAGGGCATCCTCGATGTGAAAAAACGCCATGGTGTTGCCCATCTTCGTTCGACGCTCTCGGTACCCTTCGACGGTGCCCCCCACCGTGATCTGTCGAGAGACTTTGAGCTCGGCGATGGTTTCGGTCGTCGCATCACAGAAACGCAGCAGCTCGCTCCGAAAGCGGTCGAGCGGGTGCCCGGACACGTAGAAGCCGAGGGTCGCCTTCTCGCGAGACAATTGGTCGCGCGAGTCCCACGAGTCGAGCACCGGGAAGCTGCCCCCCGGGTGCTCGTAGGCCTGCGCTTCGTCATCTTCGCCCATCAGACCAAAGAGGCTCTCTTGCCCACTCGATCGCTCGGCCTGGATGCGTTTGCCCCGCTCGATCGCCTGTTCAATGGCGATGAACGCTTGTGCGCGATGCGCGTCAATCGCTTGGTGCACCGTGTCGAAAGCCCCACACTGGACGAGCGCTTCGATCACACTCTTGTTGACCCGTCGAAGGTCCACGCGCGCGCAAAAATCGAAGAGGTCGACGAACGGCCGCTCGGCGAGCCCGCCGTCCTCTTCGGGGTCGGCCTTGCGCGCTTCCAAAATCGCGTCGAGTGCCGAGGTCCCGACGCCCTTGATCGCGCCGAGGCCGAATCGGAGCTTCGGGCCCATCGGGTCGTGGACCTCTCCGCCGTGGCAAACCGGTTTGTGACGAAGCCGTGCGACGTTTTCGGCGTCGTCGGGGGTGTACACGACGGTGAAGTCAATCTCGGACTCGTTCACGTCCGGAGGCAAGACCGTAATCCCCATCGAGCGCGCCTCCGCCACGGTGCGCACCACCTTGTCGATTTTCTCTTTGTCGGCCGAAAGGGTCGCGCAGGTGAACTCCACCGGGAAGTGCGTCTTCAGAAACGCGGTCTGATAGGTGATCAGCGCGTAGGCTGCCGAGTGGCTCTTGTTGAAGCCGTACCCAGCGAAGTACGCCATGAGGTCGAACACCTCTTCGGCCTTTTCCTGCGTATGGCCGCGCGCAACCGCGCCATCGATGAAGACCGTCTTTTGCTTCTCCATCTCGGAGGCTTTCTTCTTGCCCATCGCGCGCCGCAATAAATCTGCGCCGCCGAGCGAGTACCCGGCCATCACCTGGGCGATCTGCATCACCTGCTCCTGGTAGACGATGACTCCCCGTGTCTCCGAGAGAATGTCTTCGAGGCAGGGATCGGGATATACGACTTCATTCCGCCCGTGCTTGCGATGCACGAAGTCCTTGTCCATGGCCGCCCCCATCGGCCCCGGACGATAAAGCGCCACCGCCGCCACGATGTCGTCGAAGCGATCGGGCCGCAGCTGCTTGAAGAGGCTTTGCATCCCGCTCGACTCGACCTGGAACACGTTGGTGGTTTCGCCCGACTGCAAGAGCGCAAATGTTGCCGGGTCGTCCATCGGGATCTCCTCGATCTTGAATGGATTGCCCTGGCGATCGGGCCGTTTGTCGATCAGGCGCGTCGCGATGTCGATCACGGTCAGCGTGCGGAGCCCGAGGAAGTCGAACTTGACCAACCCCGCCGCCTCGACGTCATCTTTGTGATACTGCGTGACGTAGACGTCTTTCTCGGGGCAAAACACCGGGACGTGGTCCCAAATCGGTCCCTCGCTGATCACGACGCCCGCCGCGTGCATCCCCGCATGACGCGTCAGGTTTTCGAGCTCTTGTGCCGTGTCGAGGAGCTCCTGCGCCTGACCGTCCTGCTCATAGGCCGTCTTGAGCCGCGGCTCCTGCACGAGCGCGTCGCTGATCGAAATGCTTTTCCCTTGTATAGGCTCGGGAATCATCGTTGCGATGAGTCCTGCTTCGCCCGGTGTCATCCCCATCACGCGCCCCACGTCACGAACGACGCTGCGACTCTTCAACTGATGGAACGTCGCGATTTGCCCGACGCTTTCGGTACCGTACTTCTCCCGGACATATTGAATGACACGGTCACGCTGATCCATGCAGAAGTCGATGTCGAAATCCGGCATCGATACTCGCTCCGGATTCAAAAACCGCTCGAAAAGAAGGCCGTGCGTGATCGGGTTGAGGTCGGTGATGCGAAGTGCCCAGGCCACGAGCGACCCCGCCCCCGACCCGCGGCCGGGACCCACCGGAACGCCATTGTCCTTGGCCCAATTGATGAAGTCTTGAACGATCAAGAAGTACCCGGCGAACCCCATCTTGAGGATCACATCGAGCTCGAGCTCGAGCCGACTGTGATATTCGTTTTCGTCGAAAGCTTCGCCACGGTCGCGCGTTTCGACCATCCGGCGCCCGAGCCCAGCAACCGACAACGCCCGAAGGTAGTCTTCCTCAGTTGCGCCACCAGGCACCGCAAATCGCGGTAAGCGCGGCTTGGCCAACGGCGTCGCGTTCCCCGCGCACATTTCGGCGACTAGGAGCGTGTTCTGCACGGCATCGGGTGCGTGCGCGAAGAGGTTGTGCATTTGTTCGGGCGTCTTGAGGTAGAGCTCGGACGAATGATGATGCACCGCCTCCATCTCGCGTACGCTTCGCCCCGCGCCGATGCATTGGAGCACGAGTTGCGCGTGCGCAGCCTGCCGCCGAACGTAGTGGCAGTCGTTGGTCGCAACGAGCGGGAGCTCGAAGTCTTCCGCTAGTTTCATCAGGACCTTGTTGAGTGGTCGGTTCTCGGGGAAACCGTGGTCCTGGAGCTCGACGAAGAAGTAGCCGGGGTCGAAGGAGTCGCGAAGGGCGGCCAACGCCTCGCGTCCCACCTCGGGCCCCTTGTTCAAGATCTCCTGTGCGAGGAAGCCACCCATGCACGCGCTCAGGCCGACGACTCCCTTTCGGTGCATGCGAAGCACCTCGAAATCGATCCGCGGTTGGTCGTCGGCACTCATCCCCTCCACCCAGCCCGCGCTCACCAGCCTCACGAGGTTTTGGTAACCCTCCTGCGAGCTCGCAAGAAGCAGGAGGTGAGAGTGCTCGCGATTCTCCTGGTTACGCCGATCGCCCGCGGTGAAGTTGACCTCGCATCCGAGGATGGGCTTCACGGCGCGGGCCTTGCAAGCGCGCACCAACTGCACCGCACCGAACATGTTGCCGTTGTCGGTCAACGCGACGGCGGGCATCCCCATCTGACTTACGTGCTCGACCAGCCGAGGGATCCGGATCGCCCCGTCGAGCATCGAAAACTCACTGTGAACGTGAAGATGAACGAACTCGGGCGTCATGGACGGGCTGACTCTACAGCGCCGGCCGGGCCGGATCCACTCGACTTCTCTCAGAAGAACAGGTCGACGAGGGCGCCAACGTGGGCACGGCGCCGCTCTCGGTCAGCCTCGGTGAACCGGTCTTTCCCGAACAGCTTCTTGAGGCTCGGATCGCGAAAGAAATAGACGACCAGGGCGCCGAGCAGGGTGGTGTACACGTCGCGTGGATCATGCGTATGGGCGCACATCGCGACGCTATCATCGTTGAGGCCGGGGAGGGCGTCCGCCAGCGCCTCGTAGAAGGGCTTCATCGATCGTTCGACACGATCGTCGCCCGAGGCCATCTCCCACAGCATGATCCGGACCTGGTTGGGATACTCCCAAAAGAGCTCGAAGCTCTGCACCACGAGCTCGCGGACCGAGACGTCGTCGGCCGAACCGAGCAGGCTTTGGAAAAGGGCGAGGTGTCGACCGAATAACCGGCCCACGACCTGGTCGTACAGGCGGTCCTTCGAGTCGAAATAATAATGAAGCAACCCGTGCGTCACCCCAGCGCGCTCGGCGATCGACACCATGCGCGTCCCGTGAAACCCATGGTGTGCGAACTCTTCCTCTGCAGCGTCGAGGATGTTGGTGCGGCTCTGGGCAGGATCCGCGTCTTTGGGTCGTCCCATCGCTACTTTCCGCCCCCCAACGGGCTTGTTTACCGCTGTGTTATTAACAGTCATGTTAATAGCTGTCCAGCCAAAACCGGGCTCGCGGTGCGGTCCGGGTTGCGTGGCACGTGCCGCGTGCTAGTTCGCCCGCTTCCAACGGCAGAAACCAAGGCATTTCGGGTATAT
>JAOTVB010000009.1 GCA_029863605.1 Myxococcales bacterium
AACGCGGCGCCCTCGCCCCGACCGAATGCTTCGGCCTCGCTTCTACGGAATCGAACCCCGAGGGTTTCGTAGAGGCTGACGCACCCCACATACAAGAAGCCCGCCGAAAACAAGAGCACGAACGGAACGCTCGCCCAGCTCTGCGTGACGAGCGCAATAGTCAAAGTCGCCGTGCAGTAGAGCCCGAATGCGAGCTCGAGGACGTTGTGCCAGGGCCAGCGTCCTCGGTAACGGGTTGGTTTCGCAGCCTCTCCGTCGATCACCCCACGCTTGGGCGTGCGCACGAACTCGACGTCTTGGCCGAACATCCCCTCGAGGGCCGCGCGCGCGTTGTTGATCGAGAGCCCAATCCCGAGCGCCATCATCACCGGGAGCTGTTTGACCGCCTGCCAACGACTCCCATAGAGGTCGCGATGCGCCGTGATGTAGAAGAGCGCGACCGACCCGCAGGTCGCGAGAAAGAGTGGAACGTCGAGCATCAAGAGCTCGGGGTGCTCCATCTGCCGCCGCAGGATCATGTTCGGTAGCTGCAGTAGCGCGAGCACGAGCAGAAACACGTACGCCACGTTGTTGGTGAGGTGAAAGAAGGCCTCTTGCTTCACTTTCCTCGGGACCGGCGCACGCATGATTGGGCCGAGCAACTTCGTCGCGGTTTGCATCGAGCCCTTGGCCCATCGGTATTGCTGGCTCTTGAAGCTCGTCATGTCGCACGGAAGCTCTGCGGGGGCGCTTACGTGGGGCACGTAGACGAACTTCCATCCGCGTAGCTGCGCTCGGTAGCTGAGGTCCATGTCCTCCGTGATCGTGTCGTGCTGCCAGCCACCGGCGTCCACGATCGTCGACTTCCGCCACATCCCGGCGGTGCCGTTGAAGTTGAAGAACCGGCCAGAGCGATGCCGCGCCGAGTGCTCGATCACGAAGTGCCCGTCGAGCAGCATCGCTTGGCACCGGGTCAGCAGCGAATGCGCGCGATTGAGGTGCGCCCACCGCGCCTGCACCATGCCGACTCGGCGATCCGCGAAGAAGTGCACGAGGTCGCGGACGATGCTCGCCCCAGGCACGAAATCCGCATCGAACACGATCAAGAGCTCGCCCTTGGCGCGTTTGGCCCCCTCGCCGAGCGCGCCGGCTTTGTAACCGGTGCGGTCTTGGCGATGAAGATACACGACGTCGACCCCTTCACCACGAAGCGAAGCGCAGGTCGCACGCGCGATCGCTGAAGTCGCGTCCGTCGAGTCGTCGAGCACTTGGATCTCGAGCCGGTCGCGCGGGTAGTCGATGTTCGAGGCCGCTCTGATCAAGCGTTCGGCCACGTCCATCTCGTTGAACATCGGGAGCTGCACGGTGACCGGCGGAAGGTGCGCTTCGTCGAACCGCGCAGGGGGTTCGGTTCGCTCCTGCCGATGGCGCAGGTACAGGACCAGCAACGCGCTTCGGTGGATCCCGTACAGCGCAAGTGCTCCGAGCGTGACCAAGTAAAGAATGATGACAAACGTCTGCAAAACGGACCCAGCAACCCCGTCGCGTTCCTAATGCGTCGTTGCGGCGGCCGCAAGCTCGGCGGCGGCTCGTAGCCTCGCGATCGTCCTATCCTTGCCGAGCACCTCCATCACCTCGAAAAGGCCTGGGCTTCGGGTTCGGCCGGTCATCGCCACACGCGCAGGCTGCGCGACCTTCTTCATCGGAAGCTCGTTGGCTTCGAGCCAACCTTTGACCACCTCGTCGAGCTTTTCCTTTTCGAAGGGCTCGATGCCCTCGATGAGCTCGGCCAGCTGCACGAGGTGCGGGGCGTTCTCCGGAACGAGGAACTTCCGTTTCCCCTTCTGTTCGAACTCGACCTCCCCGAAAAAGTAGCGCACCCCGTCGGCGACGTCGGCCAACGTGGCGGACCTCGGCTTTACGTACGGGACAGCCGCGAGCAGCACTGGATCGTCTGCCCCGACGACGACACCGATTTCAGCCAAGAAGGGAACGGTGAGTCGAGCGATTTCGGCATCGGGGAGCATCCGCAGGTGCTCCTCTTGCACGTAAACGAACTTTTTCGAGTCGTAGCGCCCCGCAGTCGAGCCTACATGATCCCAGCTGAACTTCTCGATCAACTCCTGTCGCGTGAAGATCTCTTGATCGCCATGCGACCACCCGAGCCGGGCCAGATAGTTCAGCACCGCATCGGGCAAGTACCCCATGTTGCGGTACTCGAGCACCCCGACGGCTGCGTGCCGCTTCGAGAGCTTTTCGCCATTGGGCGCCAGCACCATCGGCATGTGGGCGAACTTGGGAGGCTCGGCCCCGAGCGCTTGGTAGAGAAGGATCTGGGGCGCGGTATTGATGATGTGGTCATCGCCTCGGGCGGCGAGGGTGACTTCCATCGTCAGGTCGTCGATTACACATCCAAAGTTGTAGAGCGGCATCCCATTCGGACGCAACAGAATGAAGTCCTGCTGAGTGTCGTTCGGCACTTCGATTAGGCCTTTGACCTCGTCGTCCCAGCCGGTGGTTCCCTCGTGAGGCGCGCGGAAGCGGATCACATGGGCGTCTCGATCCTTCGGCCGGTCGGTGCGGTCGCGCCATGGGCTCTGAAACCGAAACCCGCCCTTCGCGCTGGTCTTATGGAAGGCGTCGCGGGCGTCGGCGATCTCTTGCTTGGTGGCGTAGCATCGATAGGCATGGCCCGAGGCGAGCAGCCTGTCGGCATAGTCGGCGTAGAGGTCGAGGCGCTCGCTCTGGAAGTACGGCCCGCGGCCGCCGCCAATTTCGGGGCCTTCATCCCAGTCGAGACCGAGCCAGCGCATCGACTCGAGCACGATATGGATGCTCTCCGCAGTGCTCCGGTCTTGGTCCGTGTCTTCGATCCGGAGGATGAAGGTGCCGCCGGTCTGCCGCGCCCAAAGCCAGCTATAGAGCGCCGTGCGCACGCCGCCGATGTGCAGATAACCTGTCGGCGAAGGCGCAAACCGAACACGAACTTCGGACATGGCCGAGGGCTACCTGGCCCCCGTGGTGGGGTCAAGCATCGCCACGGGCACAGGCCCCTTTTTTCGCGGGTTAGTCGGCTTGACGCTACGAGGTGCGATGCGCAGGCTGCCGCCTTCATGGCTTCGCCTCAGAGCCTCACCGAGCGCCTCAACCGTGGTGTCACCAAACGCAATGCACGCTGGTCGTTCGTAAACGCGCAACCGTTTGGCGCTGCGCTCGAGCTTCGGCGCTTTCGTCTCGGCAATGGGCTGACCGTCGCTACCTTGGTCGACCAAGCTGCACCGACGGTCAGTTACCACACGTGGTTTCGCGTGGGTTCACGGCACGAACGCCCGGGCAAGACTGGCCTCGCGCACCTGTTCGAACACTTGATGTTCAACGAAACCAAGAGCCGCGGCCGCGGCGAGTTCGATCGATTGATGGAACGCGCCGGCGCCGAGGTGAATGCGGCGACGTGGACCGACTGGACGTATTACTACGAGAACGCTCCGAAGAACACGCTGCCTCTTCTCATCGAGCTCGAAGCGGACCGCATGTCGAATCTAGTCCTTCGTGAGCCGCAGGTGCGATCCGAAAAAGAAGTCGTTGCCAACGAGCGAAAGCTCCGCGTCGAAGACGACATCGAGGGCAGGGCTCTCGAACAACTCTACGCCACCGCGTTTCGCCGACATCCCTACCGCTGGCCAACGATCGGATGGATGAAAGACATCCGCGGTTTCACCGTCGACGACTGCCGGCGATTCTATCGAACGCACTACGCCCCAAACAACGCGATCGTCATCATCGCTGGCGACTTCAACGAACGCCAGGCGCTTTCTCTCATCCAAGCGCGTTACGGCCATCTGTCTTCAGCCCGGCAAATCGACACCAAGCCGCGCCCGAAAGAGCCGGCGCAACGGAGCGAGCGGGTCTTACGCATCGCGGCGCCCACACCGACCGACAAAGTGCTCATCGGATACCACGCCCCGCCTTTTTCGGATCCCCACACCCCGGCGCTGACTGTCGTCAACGAGGTCTTGCTCGGGGGTCGAAGCTCGAGGCTCTACCGGCTGTTCTGTCTCGACGAGGAGCTCGCGCTCTCGGTCCGCGGAGCCATTGCGCCCTTCGTCGACCCAGGCCTCTTCGAGATCTGGATTTCGCTTCGAGAAGGGAAGAGCCAAAAAGACGCGGTCGCATTGCTAGACAGGGAGGTCGCGCGCCTAGCCGCGGACGGGCCGACCGACATCGAGCTCGCCAAGGCGATCAATCAGATCGAGCTTTCGTTCTTACACAGCATGGAAACCGCAGGCGGGAAGGCCGAGCAGGTGGGGTTCTACGAGACGGTGGTCGATGATGGCGGCACCGTGTTCGACCGCCTGGACGCGTATCGACGGGTTACTCGGGCCCAAGTGAAACGCGCCGCCGCCAAGTACCTGCGCCGCTCACGCCGCACGCGTGTCGAGATCTCCGAGACGGCCGCATGACGAGAGCGACCAGCACCAAGATCCTCGTCGAATCGAGCGATGTCCTTCCGCTCATCGATGTCGAGATCGCGTTTCGGGTAGGGAGCCTGCAGGACCCGATCGGCAAAGAAGGCCTCGCCCACCTCACCAGTCAGCTGATGCGCCGCGGCCCCCACGGCGTATCCGCAGACGCCTTCGAAGACCAACTCGCGAACCTCGGCGCCCGACTCACGGTCGACACCGCGATGCGCTCGACCCGGATCCGCGCCACCACCCTTCGCCGCAACCTCGAGCCTCTCCTCGAGCTCGTCGCCGACTTGGTCTGGCGCCCTGCCCTCCGCGCGCTCGACTTCGCCAAGCTCAAGCGCCACGCCCAGGCGTCTCTCTTGGCGCGCCTCGACGACGACCAAACCTTGGGCGCGATCCAGCTACGGGAGAAGCTCTTCGCCGGGCACCCCTACGGACGGTCAGCGAGCGGCTCGGCCGACAGCCTTCGACGAATCAGCCTTCAAGACGCCAAGCGATTCTACGCGCGTTACCTCGAAAAGGAGCCCTTCATCGTCGGGCTGTCCGGCGACATCAGCGATTCCGACGCTCGATCGCTCGTGCACGACCACTTCCCGCGGCGCACGCGAAAAATGAACGGCAAACGCGACGTGCCCGCAACGCATATCCGGCGCGGTCGACACGTCGTCATCGTCGACAAGCCCAAACGAACGCAGACACAGCTCTACATCAGCACCCTCGGCGCGCGCACCCACGACCGTAACCTCTTCCCACTCATCGTTTCGAACACGGCGTTCGGCGGAACATTCACCGGGCCGCTCATGCAAGAGGTGCGCGCGGTGCGCGGTTGGAGCTACGGCGCCTACAGTCGGTTGATGCATTCCGACCAGCGCGACGCGTGGTACATGTGGAGCGCTCCAAGCGCCGAGTACTCGGCCGACTGCGCCGCGCTCGAGCTCGAGCTCCTCGAACGCTGGGTCGACAAAGGGGTGGCCAATGCCTCGCTCAAGTTCGCCCAGCACTACCTGATCAACAGCCACTGTTTCGACCGCGACACCCCCTCGAAGCGGCTCGAGTCTCGCCTCGACATCGAGCTCCTCGGAGTGCCCCGACGTTATGTCGAACGTCACGACGAGCTCGTCGCACAGGTCACGCGCAAGCAGGCCAACGACGCAACACGTGCTCGAATCTCGCCGAAAGACCTCGTCATGGTGGTCGTCGCCACCGCAAAAGACGTCGAAAAAGCCTTCGAAAAGCTCCCCGGCGTCAAGTCGGTCGAAGTCGTCCCCTATCGGCGGCCCTAGTTCCGAAGCGTGCGACGGAGCTCGGCCCGGCTCCAGATTCGCGGCACGCTCACGTGAGGCAGCGACGCCAATCGCTTGGCCATCTCGCTCAGCTCACCGTCGGGCTCGGGCAAAATGATCGTCTGTAAGCTCTCGGTGCGCGTGAAAAACTCGACCACCTCCATCGAGGCGCGATCGTGTGTCGCCGAGTGGATCACGAGCCCCGCGTACTCGACCTCTTCGCCTTCGAGCTCGCGCACCGCGTCCTCGAGCGACTCGACACTCGTTACCGGCAACCCAAAGCTTCGAATCTCGGCTTCGATCTCACGGCGCACGCGCGGCCTCGGCTCGAACACCAACAGCGGAAGGCGCGCCGCTTGATCTTCACGCCGAAGAAGCGTTCGCAACACGGCGTCTTGAATCGCGTCTTCTTGGTCGGCTGAAAGCGAAGGAAAACGAAGCGCGAGCGAAACACCGTTGCCGGCTTCGCGCACGCGATGTATCGAACCGGTCATGCTCATCGGTGAATCGCCCGCCGCAAAGTCGATCAACACGTGCACGAGATGGCCGGGTCGCAAATCACGTTCGCCGGAAATGAACGCGCCGCCTGCAGAGAGGTTTTCGAGCGTGTATTGCCCCACGCGGTCACCCCGTTGAAAGAGGACTGCCCGGCCATCGAGATCCACTCTGTGGTGTACGCGTCGATCTCCATGTGCCCTGGCATGCCCCATCAACGTTCGAGAGTGCCGAGCAACCTTTGAAAAATCTAGGTCCGCAGCGAGGGATAACCCGTCTGGTTGTGTGTGATTTTACAGTCACTTTTAGGGCTTTTCAGAACCTCCGGTGATTGTATAATCGCTGACGAGGAAGGCCTACCTATGATGAATCAGCGTATCGGCGACATCCTTCGAAGAAAGGGCGAAGACGTGTATTCGGTCGGCCCACTTGCGACCGTGATCGATGCGGTGAACACGATGAACGACAATCACGTCGGCTCGGTGTTGGTGATCGAGGCCGGCTATCCGGTTGGCATCTTCTCGGAGCGCGACGTGCTCGTGCGCGTCGTTGCCGCACACCGCGACCCGCGCCAAACCCTGGTCCGCGACGTCATGACGACGCGCCTTCACACCGCGTCACTCGACGACACCTTGCGCGAAGTGATGAAGCTGATGACCGACCGCAGGTGCCGCCACGTCCCCGTGATGGACGGTGACACGCTGGCGGGCCTCATCTCGATCGGCGACCTCACCAAAGCCACCCAACACAATCTACGCCAAGAGGTACGAGAGCTATCGCATTACATCGGAGGCCCGTACCTCAGCTAGGCACGCGTTCCACCTTTCCCCCGAACGCGTCCAAAAGGCCACCTGAGCCCCCAATCCAGGTGGCCTTTTTTTATGACCTCACTCGTCGCAAATCACGCTGCCATAGGTGATGTACCCATCCCGCACGGGCACCCTGATTCTGTTCGGTGCGCCCTCGACGGGCCAACCCCATGAGGGGCGGGTGCAATCGCCGGCGGTTCCGCCGAGCTCAAACTGCTGCTCGCCCGGGGTGACCTCCGTAAAACCGCCCTCCGCAAGAGGGAGTAGGTGTCCAGCAACAACAGCTGTCGTCGCTTCGAGGTCTAGACTGTACTGCTCCGTCGCCGAGTCGTAGTAGAACCGCTCACCGACCGCGTCGATGGTTGAACCAACGGGTGCGAATATTACCCCCGCGTGGGGCGCCTGGGGAATCGACAACCATAGGAGTCCAACCATCCCGCCCTGCCACGGGTACGTGGTCCCCAGTCGTTCGGCGATGGTCGCCAGTTGCGCGTCGGTATACATCCGCCATCCCGCCGGACCGGTGTCCGTACCACCAGAGGGACCCCAGGTCTCGTCACTCACGTCCGGGATCAGGCGCGGGCCGTACCCGTCCTTTTCCATCGTGATCATGACCTCTTGGTCTGCTGGCATATCGAGATCCGCGCGGCCGAATTCGTCGGTCGTGACACAGTTGTCGGTGTCCACCTCGCAAATCTCCACACCCTCGAGCAACCGAGGGACGCCGGAGGGATCGGATTCGGTGATCGACATCCGGTACGTACGAAACTCGATGCCCCCGCTACCGCCGTCGCCAGCGGTGCCGCCTGCGCCGCCAGAGCCACCGCTTCCACCGTCGCCCGTGGTGTCGTCGTCAGCACACCCAACAACAAGACCCAACATACAAATACACATGAATAGGAATAAATAACGCATGACAGCCTCCCCGGTTTGACCGGCCTGATTTCAGGCCGGTTACAGAGAGCAAACTGGATCG
Organism: Myxococcales bacterium; assembly: GCA_029863605.1. GTDB lineage: Bacteria > Myxococcota_A > Polyangia > Polyangiales > Houyiibacteriaceae > SG8-38. Next base: position 8,009 of record JAOTVB010000009.1, read on the forward strand.
TCACAGAACGCGTGTCTGTACGTAATTCTTCAGCTTTTCGAAGTGCGCAAACACTGCACCACGATCGCCCGTAAGCGGTCCTGAAAAGATTGTGCTTCTCACCGTTCGACGAAAAACGCGCGCACGACCTGCGCGTTGTCTATTTCGTCAAAACGCAATGAAGACTACAGGCCGCGCGGCCTGCTCGGATGCGCCCCGCCGCAATCGCTTCCGACCGATCAAACCGCTCTTCCTCCAACGGAGCTGTGCTGAAGGCTAAGGCACGACGCAGATAAGTTCGCATTCCGCCGGGAACGCCGGGAGAATAAGTCCACCGACGTCTTCGACTTCGCAGCTCGAGGCCCTTTCCCTTTGACCGCTGATGCAAGCCTCGTGGTTGGCCGCGTCGTACGACCCCCCCTCTGGCCACTCGGGTCCGCTGCACTCCTCTTCTTCAGTGGTGGGGCAGGATCCGAACTCGAGACATTCTGGCAGACTCTGTTGGTAGAAGTCCCCGAAGGTTTGGTCGTCGACAATCCCAGCCCAACCGTCTTTGCAGGCCCATCCATTGTTGCAATAGACCATGGTGCTTTCCTGGCATCGCTCGAAGACTCCCCTGCCGCCGCTGCCGCCGCTGCCGCCGCTGCCGCCCGTACCACCGGTACCGGGGACGCATAGGCAGGTTGAAACCGCAACCCGGTCGTTGTCACAGGTCAGAGGCGAATCGCACTCGGAGTCCAACTCACAGGAGTCGCCTGGGAGATCGGTCGCACCCTCGCAGACGTTGACACAAATATTACCGTCCGGCGAACAAAACCGGGCGAAGCCGTTTCCTGGTGAACAGGGGTTCTCCAAAGCCAGGGGATCGCATGCTGCTTGCTCGTCTGCGCACCCGGGAGCAACACCGAGAGCCACTATGGCGAGTACGGACAAACGCCGAAAAACAATTGAACTCCTCATACGCTCCTCCTCGTGTAGACGGACGCTATAACAACCCACTAAACGGACGCGGCGAAGTCAGCCAGCCCCGCGAAAAGCGTCGATCGTTTCGCGCTCGTTATGCCAGCGCTCATAGTCTGTCCTGATAGTACACCGAAACGCTTTGTCTCGGGTTGGAGAAAATAGGATGTTCTGCGCAGTTCGGCGGCTAAAGGACGACTAAGTTTTCAGCTTGAATTGCTCCGGTCATGGCGACGCTCCCGATAGATGCTCAAGCTGGTACATCATCCGAATTGAGTAGTTCCCCCGCCCCGTATATAACCGCCATGGGATGGCGGTTGTGCGGGGAGATGCGGTTGTCGTGGGGGCTGGGCTGTCCGGGCTTTGTGCTGCGCGGAGGCTCGTGCGGCAGGGGATCGACGTCAAAGTCGTCGAGGCGCGTGATCGCGTCGGTGGCCGGACTTGGAGCCAGACGATCGGGCAGGGCCGTTTCGATGTCGGGGGGCAGTGGATTGGGCCGGGGCAAGGGCGCGTGAAAGCGCTTGCGGGCGAGCTCGGGTTGAAGACGTTTCAGACGCACACCTCCGGGAAGAAGGTCCTCGAGGTCGAGGGGAAGATCTCGACGTACAAGAGCTCGACACCGTCGCTTTCGGTGCTGGGCCTGATCCAGATGCAGGGGGCGCTCAGCTATCTCGAGCGGGTTCGCAAACGCGTGTCGCCCAATGCGCCGCTCGGCGCGGACCATGCCGACCAGCTCGACGCGGAAACGCTCCACACTTGGCGGCAGCGGTTCGTGAAGTCGGGCAAGCTCATTGGAGTCATGGATGCGGCGATTCGCACGATTTTTGGTGCCGAAGCGCGGGATCTGTCGGCCCTCTACTTCTTGATGTACTTGAACGCGGGCGGGGGGCTTTTGAAGCTTTCGGAGGCCCGAGGCGGGGCGCAACAGGATCGCTTCGTTGCAGGCGCGCAATCGATTTCGCTCGGGCTGGCCGAGAAGCTCGGCGATGCGGTGATCCTCGGGAAGCCGGTTCGGAAGATCGTGCAGAGCCAGGACGGCGTCGAAGTCGTCACCGACGACAGCGTGATCGAGGGCCGGTATGCGATCGTTGCCGTGCCACCCGCGCTTGCGGGGCGCATCGGCTACGAACCGGGGGTCTCCGTCGGGCGCGATCAACTGACGCAGCGCTTTGCGATGGGGGCCACGGTCAAGGTCGTCGTCACCTACGAGCGCGCGTTTTGGCGAGAGGCGGGGTATTCGGGCGAGGTGGTGAGCTCCGATGGGCCGTTCAGCGTCGTCTACGACAACACCTCGCATGACGGGAAGCAGCCGGCGCTCGTCGGCTTCATCGTCGGCAACCATGCGCGGCAGTGGTCGTCACAACCGAGTGCCGATCGGGAGCGTCGCGTGCTCGCGGCATTGGCCCGGTACTTCGGCGACGAGGCGCGCTTGTGTCAGGAGTATCACGAGCTCGATTGGGGCGCGGAGCCTTGGTCGGGTGGGTGTCCGGTTGGGGGGCTTCCACCAGGCGTGCTGACCAGCTCGTTTGCGCACCTTCGAAGGCCCGAAGGCCGGATCCACTGGGCGGGCACCGAATCGGCGACCGAATGGATGGGCTACATGGAGGGCGCGATCCAGTCGGGTGAGCGCGCGGCCGACGAGGTGCTTCGGCGTCTTTGAGAGCCGCCAGGGTGGGGCACGAGGCCGCCGCTAGTTTCCGAAATTGCTCGCGTTTTGCTCGGGGCTTGCCCTCATGGCCTCCTCGCATTATTAACAGACTTGTCAGTTCTTTGGAACGGAGGTGGAGACCATGTCTGATGCCTATGCGAACGCGCGGTTGGCGCCCATCCGTCGCTCTTGGAACCCGCTGGTTTGGCTCATCGCCTGGGCTTACCGGATGACCATCGGCCGGGTTGCGGCGCCCGTTCCCATTCTCTTCGCCCGAGCCCCGCGGACCATCTTTGGGCACTTGATGTTGATGAGCGCCGCCGAGTACGGCTTGTCGTTGGACAAGCGGGTGCGTCACTTGGTCCGGGTGTTCGGCTCGCGGGTGAACCTCTGCATGTTCTGCGATGACTTGGAGACCCACATGGCCCTCAAAGCAAAGACCGTGACCCGCGAGGACATCGACGCGCTCGCGCAATACGCGACGAGCCCGCGCTTCACCGAGCGCGAACGTGCGGCACTTCGATACGTCGAAGAAATCAACACCACCCGCACCGCGACCGACGAAACCTTCGAAGGATTGAAGCCCCATTTCACCGAAAAAGAGATCGTCGAGCTCACCTGGCTGAACGCGGTCGGGAACTACTTGAACCTGATGGCGAAGCCCCTTGGCATCGGCTCGGAAGGGTTTTGCAGCATCCCGCCGCAGGTCGAAACGACGCAAACCAGTGAATCAGCTCAGGCGAGGCAGCCGTGAGCTCTAGATCTTCCGAGACGTCGGCGTTCGGTGGACCGTGGGGCATCGTCTTTGCGCTTTTCGCCGCGGGGAACCTCGCGAACGGCCTTTGGATGCTCGCGAATCCGGGGCACTGGTATATCCATTTGCCTGCCAACGTCCCTGGTACGGGGCCGCTCAATGAGCATTTCGTGCGTGACATTGGATGCATCTTTGCGTTGATCGGCATTGCGCTGGCCATCGCGGTGTTCAAGCCTCGGTTTCGACTGACGGCGCTCCTCTTTGCCACCGGTTTTTACGGAGCGCATGCCTTGGTGCACGTCTACGACTCGATGCGTGGCCTGTTGCCCGCTGGGCAATGGCGTTACGACCTCGGCCCAGTGTACGGGACGACCCTGGTGCTCGTCGTTCTGAGTGTCTGGCTGGCCCGGAGCGACCGCGTTGGCCGAAGCGCGCGCAGCGGATGAGGGGCGCGCTCCCCTACGTTGCGGCAACGTTGGTCGGCCTCGGGCTTTTTGCGATGCCCTTTGTCCAGTACGGGTTCGGTGGCGGGCACTCGCATGCTGCGGGGCCACACTCGGATCACGGCGCGCGACACGGTGGCCACCTCTTGATGTTGCATGATTACCATGTCGAGCTTGTCGAGCATCGCGATTCGGTCGAGCTCTACTTGAGCGATGCGTTTCGGCGTCCGCTCCGGCCTGTCTCCTGCGAAGTCACCTTCGACGGCCGCCCCCCGACCCCCTGCGAATGGCGGAGCCACCGGTCAGTCGTTCCGAAGCCGATCGACGCCAAGAGCGGCCTCTACCAAGTCTCGGTCGACGATGGTCCTCCCCTCACTCTGAAGTTTCCCTGAGAAGGAGACTGGCCCCTTTTTGCTATCGACTCGTGGTGATCCGGACGATCACGTCTTTGGAGGCGGGGGTGAAGCTGCCATCGGCGTAGCGCTCAAGAGGGACGAGGACATTGGCTTCAGGGAAATACGCGCCGACGCAGCGTCGGGGGATCGGGTAGGGCACTGCGGTGAAGCGTGGCGCGATCCGGCGCTTACCACCGAAGTCGTTCTCGAGGTCGACCAAAGAACGCGGAGCGATACCTGCGTCGCGCATGTCGTCTTCGTTCATGAAGACCACCCGGCGGCCTCCGCGGATGCCGCGGTAGCGATCGTCTTCGCCATAGACCGTGGTGTTGTATTGGTCGTGGCTTCGCACAGTCATCATGCGGAAGGCGTCGTCGGGGATGGTCAGGTCGGGCGCGGGGTTGATCGTGAACTGGGCTTTGCCGCTCGCGGTGTCGAACTTGCGCTCGCGATTGCTGTTGTAGAGATGAAAGCCGCCCGGCTCGAGCACCCGCGCGTTGAAGTTTTCGAAACCCGGGATGGTCTTTTCGATCAGATCCCGGATGCGGTCGTAATCTTCGACGAGCCAGCACCAGCCGACGGGTGTCTCTGGGCCGAGCACTCCCTGCGCGAGCCGCGCGACGATGGCGGGCTCGCTGTATAGTTCCGGGTGTGCAGGCTTGAGGCTTCCTTGCGACGAATGGACCACGCCCATCGAGTTCTCGACGGTGACGAACTGCGCGCCGTAGGCCTGCAGGTCGACCTCGGATCGCGCCAGGCACGGCAAGATAATCGACCACCTGCCGTGAATCAGATGACCGCGGTTGAGCTTGGTGCTCACGTGGACGAGCATCTCGCAGTTTTGGAGCGCCCTGGCGCTTCGGTCGGTATCGGGGGTGGCTTGAAGGAAGTTCCCGCCCATCGCGCAAAACACTTTGACGCGGCCCTCGAGCATGGCGTGCAAGGCTTCGACGGTGTTGAAGCCATGGTCGCGCGGCGGCTCGAAGTCGAACACGGTTTCGATTCGGTCGAGCAAAGCTTCCGAGGGCCTGTCGTGGATGCCCATCGTTCGGTCGCCTTGCACATTGCTATGGCCGCGAACCGGGCATGTGCCGGCGCCGGGTTTGCCGATGCTGCCTCGCATCAAAAGAAAGTTCACGATCTCGCGCACGTTTCCGACGCCGTTCTTGTGCTGAGTCAGACCCATAGCCCAGCAGACGATCGTTTTTCGGCTGCGTAGGATGATCTCGACGGCTTGGTCGAGCTTTTCTCGAGACACGCCACAGCTCGCGATCAACGAATCGAGGTCCTGCTCGGCAAGATGTGCCCGCAGGGCCTCGAAGCCCTCCGTGTGTTCCTGAATGAAGTGATCGTCGAGCGCATCGCCCGGGCTTTTGGCTTCGGCTTCGAGCAGCAGACACATCAACGCCTTGAGGAGCGCGACATCGCCGTTGATCTGCACCTGCAAGAAGAGGTCGGCGATGCGCGTGCTGGCCCCGAGAACTTCCATGGGCTTTTTCGGGTTCGAAAAACGCATCAGGCCGGCTTCGGGCAGCGGGTTCACCGCAATGATGCGGGCGCCGTTTCTCTTCGCTTTTTGAAGGGCGGTGAGCATGCGCGGGTGATTGGTTCCCGGGTTTTGCCCCATGATGATGATGGTGTCGGCTTGGTGAATGTCGTCGAGGGTGACCGAGCCCTTGCCGATGCCGACCGTCTCGCCGAGACCGACGCCGCTCGACTCGTGGCACATGTTGGAGCAGTCCGGGAGGTTGTTCGTTCCGAAGGCCCGCACGAACAACTGGTAGAGGAAGGCTGCCTCGTTGCTCGTCCGACCCGAGGTGTAGAACACCGCTTCGTGTGGAGAGTCGAGTGCCCCGAGGGCGCCTGCGATTCGCTGAAACGCTTCGTCGTAGTCGATCGGCTCGTAGAAGCGCGAGCCCGGACGCAGCATCAACGGGACCGTCAGGCGACCCTGCTGCCCAAGCCAGTAGTCCGATCGCCGCGCGAGCTCATCGATGCTGTAGCGCTGGAAGAATTTCCAATCGAGACGCCGAGTGGTGGTCTCCCACGCTGCAGCCTTGGCGCCGTTTTCACAGAACTCGGTCAACGCCGCGCGGTCATCTGGGTCGGGCCAGGCGCACCCAGGGCAGTCGAAGCCGTCCTTTTGGTTCATTCGCGCGAGAATGCGCACCGCCGATGGCAACGAGTGCCCCTGCTGGTGCATGTGGGCGAAGGACGAGCGAATCGAAGAGAAACCAGCCGACCTGTCCTGCGGTGGTTCGATCTCGAGGTCGGCTGTGGCTTCCGGAGGCTTGGCGGGGCTGCGACTATCGCGCGACATCAGCCGGCCTCTACTTTGATGAAGTCGTGCGTCAGGTCTTCGAAGGCGATTCGTTCACTACGGGCGTAGACATTAAACCGGCTTTCGCGCGCAAACCCGACCAAGGTGAGGTCGAAGCGTTTGGCGGTCTCCACTGCTAGGCTCGAGGCGGCGCCGATCGCCACCAGCATGACAAAGCCAGCGCGCACGGTCTTTTGCACGAGCTCGAAGCTCGCTCGGCTGCTGACCACGACGAACGCATCGCTGGTGGTCTGGGGTGATTGCAGCCATGCCCCAACGAGCTTGTCGAGGGCGTTGTGTCGGCCGACGTCCTCACGATGCAGTAGAAGAGCCCCGTGGCGGTCGAAAAGGGCAGCGCTGTGCGTCCCGCCGGTATGTCGAAAAAAGGCCTGTGACCCTTCGAGCGAGGTGAGCGCTCGGCGAATTGCATCCGGATCGAGTGAGCCCTCTTCGACGACGACGGGAAAGCATCCTTCTTTTGAGAGCGCATCCAACGTTCGGTCTCCGCACACCCCGCATGCGCTGGTGACCGTGAGGTTTCGTTCGAGCAATCGCGACGGGACGACGACATGATCGCGCAAGACGGCGCGGACGACGTTGTCGGGGGTTTCGGACTGCGCGCAATGCCGGATACGGACCAGATCTTCCGGCCCGCTGATGACGCCTTCGCCATAGAGAAAGCCCGTGACCAGATCAACGTCGTGCCCCGGCGTGCGCATCGTCATGGCGAGTGGAGTTTCGCAACGCGCGTGATCTTCCCCGTGCTCGAGGATGATCTGCAACGGCTCTTCGACGGCCACGAGATCGGTGGTCTCCTCCCGTCGTTCATGCGTGATGCGCTCGACGTCGGTGGAAGTAACGGGCGTGCGGGCCATGACCCGGGTAGCGTACTTCGCAATAACCTGCCGAAAAAGGGGACTGTCCCCGTTTTTCAGCCTTCGAGGGAGATCGCGCCGGTGGGGCAGTATTTGACGGCTTGCTCGACTTTGGCGCGGAGGTCTTCGGGGGGGTGATCCTGGAGGATGGTGAGGAAGCCTTTGTCGTCGACCTCGAAGACTCCGGGCGCTTCGCCCATGCAAACCGCGTGTCCTTGGCACAGATCGAAGTCGACTTTGATTTCCATCAGGTTTCCTCTCAGTAGACGCCCGGAATGATGCGCCAGCGGACCTTTTCGCAATAGCGGTCCCAGTCGGCTCCGTATTTCGTCGAGCAGAACTTGTGGTCTCGCCGCTCACGATGGATGAGAAGGATCGCGAAATAGATCGGGTAGAAGTACGGCAACGCCGAATCGAACAGACAAGGGAGCGACCACGAGAGCGCCATCAAAATATCGCCCACGTAGTTGAAGTGGCGTGACCAACCCCAAAACCCCGAGAGCAAGAGCTTGTTGCCCTGCGAAGTCTCCAAGTACTCCGCCTTCTTGCCCCAGATGCGGACGTTTTCCGGGTCGCCGCGGAACTTGTGCTTCTGCAGATTGACGGCGCGGAAGATGTAGAGACCCAAGAAGTTGATGGCGACGATGATCACCGCACCCCACCACGGCAACGTGTGGACATTGTCGATCAAGTAGTGAGCCTGCAGGGAATACGTCATCGGCACCCACACCAAGTCGCCAAAGGCCAGCATGTAGCCGAAGTTCTCGTGCTTGATGTCCATGGTGGTGAGGATGGCTTCTTCGTTCCAGAAGTAGTCGAGGATGTAGAACATCTGGAACACCCAAACGAGGATCATCGACGTCGAAACGAAGCCGTACACTTGATACTGGACGTAGGCGAAAGAGGTGTTGAGCAGCACCCAGAAGATCAGCCCCGGTCGTGCTTCGCAAAAGAGCTTGAGGTCGAAGCCATCAGGCCCCGGAGGGACGCGCGGGTTGTGGCCGGTGCCCATCCAGAAGTCGTGAATGAAGTTGCCGCTCAAGTGGCGCGCCTGGCCATGCCGTTTGCCGTACCAGTAGAGGTAGATGCTGAAGAGGAAGACGAAGATCGTCATCACGCTGATCAAGGCGCCGAACTCCGTGTAGAGCTCCGCGATCGAGAACAGGCCCGACCCGTGTAGCAAGCCTACGACGACCAATGTGACGATCAGCGAAAAGAACCCGTTCATCCGGTAGGGCAATCGGGAGCCATCGAGGAGAGGAGCGCCGAGCACCGTTCTTCCGGGGGCATACTTCTGAAGCAGGGCCTGGAGCACGAGCCAGACGCCGTAGATGACCGCCGCGCGACCCGTCGGAATCATGGCCTCGAAGAAACGGCCCCAAAGAGCGTACGGCCCTGGGAGCACTTCGCCGTCGTTGTAGCGAACCGCAAAAAACAGATAGGCCGTGAAAATCGGCAATCCGAAGATCATGGCGAAGTTGCCCGGCACACCGCCGAACTCGAGCTTGCGCTTTTCCTCAGTCATCGGCCGGCACTGTAGTTCAAGATGCCCCCTAGGCGACAACTCGGTTGGAAATAGGACAGAAATACGGAAAAAAAGATGACGTTTTTGTCATGAAAAGCGTCCGATCCCCTTTCGGTGTCGTCCATCTCGGGGTACCGTCGCCCCAGTTGGGAGGGAGAGGAAACGAATGTTCACACCAAAAAAGACAATTCCGAAACTCGCGGTCGCAATGCTCGCACTCACCGGTTGTGGGGGTGACGGCAACAATGGTACCGGAGGCTCGGGCGGCAGCGGTGCTACCGGAGGAACGGGTGGAACGGGTGGCTCGAACGGGGGCAATATCAACGATGCTCTCAGCGCATGGTGCATGAACCTCGCCGGGTGCTTCGAGAATTCGCCGTACTATCAGCCCACAGACTACTGCATCTCCTACCATTTGAACTACTACGGCATCGATGAGTCCACCAGCGCTGCATGTAGGGCTGCCCTGATCAGCTACTTCGAGTGCAGCACCGGGTTGGACTGCGCCGACTTTTACGGCGACAACGAGTGCGATGCCTTGTTCGACACCGCCAACGCCACGTGCAACTAGAGAGCTCCTCCTCAACAGCTCCTTCCTGCTAGGCTCCAAGCCGGATGATCATCGTCACCGGCACCAAGCGTTCTGGCACCTCGATGTGGATGCAGCTTCTCAAGAGCGCTGGCTTTCCACCGATCGGAAACGCGTTTCCCCGTAATTGGGAAAAGACGATCAAAGACGCCAATCCGGAGGGCTTCTACGAATCGGAGCTGAGAAAAGGGATCTTTTACGCGACCAATCCGGACCCGAAAACCGGCGCTTATCTCTTTCCCGAAGACACGCGCCGCCACGCTGTCAAGGTGTTCATTCCGGGGCTCATCAAGACCGACCGCGCCTTCATCGACAAGGTCGTCGCAACGGTTCGACCTTGGCGGCAGTACGTCCGCTCGGTGACTCGTCTCTATGAGATGGAGCGCCAGGCTAAGTCGAAGCTTAAGAACGCTCCGGACGACCTTCCCGACCCGGTCTACATGCCTCCCCTCATCGAGTGGTGGATCGAGAATTTTTCTCTCTTCAGTGACATCGTCACGAGGCGCTACCCCTTTTACATGATCGCATACGAGTCGGTTCTCGAGGACCCCGACAAGACTTTGCGTGATGTCTTTCGGTGGCTTGGGGATGGCGATGTCGAGGCGGCCATCGAGCAGGTGGAGCCGGCCCTTCGGACACAGAACGACACATCGCACGATACCGCCACCGCTGAAGAGAGCGATATCGAGCCCGAAGTGGTCGAGGTCTTCGACGCCCTCTACGAGGTCGTCCGCAATCAGACGCCGCTCGAGCAGTCGTTCGTAGACCAACTCAATGAGGCCAATCAGCGGCTCAGCGAGCGGATCGAAACCGCAGTCCGTGAGACCGCGCGTGCGCACATCGAGCGAAGACGGCTGCTCGAGGCGCAACGCAAAGCGCGGAAGGCCGACCTAGAGGCTCCGGCCGCTGACGACACCAAGTAGCGGACCGCTCCGGTGCCGGCCCCTTGCACTTGGAAAAGTCCGCTACATGGTTGACGAGATGCGTCTTCGGCGGAAGGTCTGCGTGCTGGGTGCTTCGGGGGTAGGAAAGACGAGCCTCGTGCGGCGTTTCGTCGAAAAAAAGTTCGACGAGGACCATCAACGGACGATTGGCGTGGCGATTTCCAAAGGCACGCTCACGTTCGATGAGGTCAGCCTCGAGCTCATGCTTTGGGACTACGAAGGAGCCGAGCCCGGCTCCCAGTACAGTCGCTCATTCATCTCCGGTGCTTCGGGCTTGGTCTTCGTCGTAGATGTCACTAGACCGGAAACACTCGACCATCTCCTCGAGGCGCAGGTCAGAGGCCGGGGGTTCACGGGCCATCGTCCATCGGTGCTGGTCGCCAACAAGATCGACATGACTGGTGACTTCGCGCTCACCGCGCAGCAACTCGACGAGGCTAGCAAGCAGGAGTGGTTCATCGTTCATGCGAGCGCGAAGTCGGGAGACAACGTCGACGACGCGTTCGCGAAGCTCGGCCAGATGATGCTCGACGTCAGAAAGAAATCGGCATGAAACGATTCGAAGGAAAGACCGTGGTCGTGACCGGCGCGAGCGCGGGCATCGGCGAAAGCTCTGCGCGGAAGTTCGTCGCCGAGGGTGCACGGGTGGTGCTGGCCGCGCGGAGTGCCGAGAGCCTCCAGCGCCTGGCCGATGAGTTGGGCGGCGATTCTGCGCACGCCGTACCGACCGATATTGCTGACGTGGTTTCGTGTAAGCGTCTACTCGAAGAGGCGAAGATTCGATTTGGGCGCATCGACGTTCTCGTCAACAACGCCGGCTTCAACTCGCGCGGGCCCCTGAAGGACGTACCTGTCGAAGACATGTTGCAGATCCTGCACGTCAACCTTCGCGGCCCGCTCCTCCTCACTCGGTTGGCCCTTCCAGACATGCTCGCGCAGGGGTCAGGCTCGATCGTCAACGTGGCCTCGTTGGCGGGACGCATGCCGCTCGAGGATGAAGCGACTTACTCGGCAACCAAGTTCGGTCTTCGAGCGTTCTCGTTCGCTCTCGCCGATGAGCTCGAGGGCACCGACGTTCGTGTCTCGGTCGTGTCTCCGGGGCCAGTCGATACAGGTTTCATCATGGACTCGATCGACCAGACCCCCGACATCGTGTTTTCGCAGCCGATGAGCACCGCCGACGAGATCGCCGACTTGGTGCTGCAAAGCGCGGTCGATGGCGAGCGAGAACGCGTCAAACCCGCGGTCAGTGCTCGACTCGCGACCCTCGGCTACCTCTTTCCCGCCATGCGACGTGCGTTGAAGCCTCGCTTGGAGGCGAAGGGGCGCAAAGAGAAGGCGAAATATCGGGCACGAAGCTAATCATCCTGCCGAATCGTCGACGGAAGCGATGCGCGCCGCGGTGACGGACCCCAGGCGGCGACTTTGGGGAGCATTTTGTAGAGGAGCCAGTGATACGTGCTCCGCGGGAGGATTCTTCGCAGTAATGAAAACGCGAATGCGTCGAAAGTCGCCGGCACGCGCAGCGGTGGGTTTCGCCGGCGCATCGTCTTGAGCACGACTCGGGCGACGGAGTCGGGTGTGGCGCGGGAAGACTTCATGAGCCGCGCGATGAAGGGTGCCATGTTGACGTAGTGCTGGTGGTACGGGTCGCCGAGCTCTTGCTCGGACCGGCTGCTCCTCGGGGTGTAACGCACCTTTTGAAATCCTTCGGAATCGATGAATCCCGGTTGCAGGAGCGTGACTTTGATCCCCCAGGGGCGCACTTCGTACCAGAGTGATTCATGGGCGCCCTCGAGCGCGAACTTCGACGCGCTGTAGGCCGCCATCGTTGGCATCGCCATCATTCCACCGACCGAGCTCACCGTGATGATTCGGCCCGCGCCCTTCTGACGCATCCTCGGAAGCACGAGCCGAATCAGCTCCATCGGTGACCGAAAGTTCACATCCATCTGCGCAATCCACTCGTCCTCGGCGACGTGCTCGACCACGGCACGATAGGTGATGCCGGCGTTGTTGATCAGGATGTCGATACCGCCCGAGTCGCGTTCGGCCTCTGCGACGATGGCGTTCCGTTGCTCTAAAGACGTGACGTCGAGCGGTCGAATCCGAACACGCTCGGACTCACGCACCTCGTGCATCTCGAAACGGGGAAGCGAGCTCTGGCGGGCCGTGAGATACACTCGATAGTTGGTCTTCATCAGTGCGCGCGCGATCGCCAAGCCGAGACCCGTGCTCGCCCCGGTGATCAACACTGTCTTACCCAGATTCATGGCAACCGATGATACTCAAGGTGTGGCATCCGGCGCAGCGCAATTCCCGCCGTAAGCAGCTCGCACAATCGCCTCCGCAGGTTTTCCACGAGGGGAAAACCCGGCCGGGCCCTCTTCGGTGGTGGCGGGGTCGGTGAACCACTTCCACCAATAGATCCCGCGGACCCACGGGCGGTCGCGGACCGACTCGATCAAGGCCCTGTAGCCCTCGGCCTGTGTCCGGTGGTCGATTCGGATTTTGCCTGCACGTTCGGGCCACGCATGAGGCTCGATCAGCGCGTCCGGCGAAGAACGGTAACCCACCTCCGTGATGAGCACGGGTTTGCCGTGCGCCTCGGAGAGAGACTCGAGCGCATCGAGTTGATCGTCGATCCTCGATCGGATCACCGAGACATCGAGGCGGGGGTTGCTGGCCAGAGGCGGATAGAACTGAATGCCGATGTAGTCGACCGCATCCCACCACGGCAACGACGGGGCGTCGTCCCAGTTGGCGCTGTAGGTGACCTTGCCGTCGAAACGCCGCCGTGCCCTACGGATCAGCCGACGCCACCGCCCCTCGAGCCTGCTCTCCATCGACCGAAGCTCGACGCCGACCACCAGGACGTCGACCCCCTCGGCCTGTGCCAAGTCGGCGTACCGCAACATCCAATTCTCATAGCTGTCGAACCATTGGCTCCAGGCTATCTCGTCGTCGAAGCCGATCTCGCCGCGCCACTTGCCGTCGACGATCCAGAGGTGCGGCTTCAGCACGACGTGAAGCCCTGCCTTCTTTGCTTGACGAATCTCGAGACGCATGCGCTCGTCGGTCTCGCCTGCGCGGTAGTTCCCGATGGGATGTACCTTTGGTTCGTTGAGCCGCTCCATGAACCCAAACGGGGTGAGACTAACCCATTGTACACCGAGCTCCTTCAACTCTTTCAGGGTCGCCGCGCTCGTCTTGCTGCCATAGCCCTTGCTCCCGCCGACTTGGTAGTTGTGCGCGACGCACATCCCGCGCTGGATTCGATCGGGTAAGGGCTCGATGCCGGGCTCACAGCGCAGCCCGGGCGCGGTTCTCGTGTTTTTGGACGCGATCGCGGGTGCTTCCGTCGCCGGTTTCGCGCGCTCGTCGCTCGCCTTCGAGCACGCGATCAGGCAAAGCGCAAACACGACTGCGAGCTTGGGTGATCCCATTTCGCTCATTGATAGCACCACGGGCATCGAAGCCGCGTCAAACCATGTTGAGTTTGCGAGAGCCGCCAATTACACTGAGAGAGCCTTGGACGAACAAAGGGGGTGACCATGGCGTGGTTGATCGGTCTACTCGTGCTCATCGGAGTGGTCATTGCTTGGCTCGTCAGCATGTACAATGCCCTCGTCGATCTCCGCAATCGGTTCAAGAACGCATTTGCGCAGATCGACGTGCAACTGAAGCGTCGGCACGACCTGATCCCAAACCTGGTCGAGACGGCCAAGGGGTATTTGGCGCACGAGCGCGAGACACTGGAGGCGGTGATCGCCGCTCGCAACTCCGCTGAAGGCGCGCGCGAACGGGCCGCGGCGGATCCCGGAGACGCGGGAGCCATGCAAACACTTGTAGCGGCAGAGGCCGGGCTGAGCGGGGTGCTGGGTAGGCTCTTTGCACTTTCCGAAGCCTATCCCGACCTCAAGGCCAACCAGAACATGATGCAGCTCTCGGAAGAGCTCTCGACCACCGAGAACAAGATTGCGTTCGCACGGCAGGCGTTCAATGACGCCGTCATGCGTTACAACACCAAGTGCGAGATCGTGCCGTCCAACATCATCGCCAGCGCCTTCGACTTTCAACGCGCGGAGTTCTTCGAGATCGAAATCGAGGCCGAGCGCGAGCCGGTCAAAGTGCAGTTTTAGTAAATGGACTTTTTCGAGGAGCAGGACCTCGCGCGGAAACGCTCGTCACGTCTCGTGTTCCTCTTTGCCCTGGCCGTCATCGGAGTTTGCGCGGCGGTGTACGGCCTCGGTCTGCTGATCTACCAAGGGACGGCCGCCAATACGGCGGGGGTATCGGTCATGGTGGGCCGGTACGACCAGGTGCAGCAGGCGATATTCAGTCTCTGGAACCCGATGGTGTTCGTCATCGCAGTAGGGGGTACCGTACTGTTGATCGCGCTTGGGTCGCTCTATAAGATCGCGCAGCTTCGCGACGGCGGGTCCGCGGTTGCGCTAGCGCTCGGCGGACGCCGCCTCGATTCGGACAGCACCAAACTCGAAGAGCGTCGCCTCCTCAACGTGGTCGAAGAGATGGCCATCGCGTCCGGAGTGCCTGTCCCGGACGTGTACGTGCTCGACAACGAACCCGGCATCAACGCCTTCGCCGCAGGGAACACGACGAGCGACGCCGTGATCGGGGTAACCCAGGGCACCGTGCAGCTCTTGCGCCGCGCCGAGCTCCAGGGTGTCATCGGCCACGAGTTCAGCCACATTCTCAACGGAGACTCACGGATCAATTTGCGGGCGATCGGTCTATTGCATGGGATCTTCCTGCTGGCGCTCGTTGGCCGCTTCATCATGCGTGGATCGAGGAGCCCGAAACGCGAGGGAGCTGGCGCTGCACTCATTGGGCTCGGTCTTTTGGCCATCGGTTCCATCGGCGTTCTCTTTGGTCGGATGATTCAAAGCGCGATCTCCCGACAGCGCGAGCTCCTTGCGGATGCATCGGCGGTGCAGTTTACCCGTGACTCCGATGGCCTGGTCGGCGCACTCAAGAAGATTGGCGGTGCCCAAGCATATTCCTACTTGGACACGCCCGGAGCAGATGAAGCCAGTCACATCTTTTTCTCCGAAGCGATCCGCAGGTTCTTCCTGTTCCAAGGGCTGTTTCGAACGCATCCACCGCTCGGCGACCGAATTCGCAAGCTCGAGCCGCAGTGGGACGGTGAGTTCATCGAGGTGGCGCTGCCCGAGATCTCCAAGGGGATGAGCTCGCCTCCAGGCCCAGCGCCCGCACCAATGAGCGCGTTTGCGGGGGCTCCGAACGAAGCGGCAGTCGCCGAGGCGGTGGCTCACATTGGAAATCCACTCCCTGCGCAGGTCGAGTATGCGAGCTTGCTTCATTCACGCCTTCCCGAGATGTGGATTCACGCCGTTCATCAGGCGCCGATGGCTCAGGCGATGGTCTTCGGTCTCCTCCTCGCTCAAGACGAAGCTCTCCGAGGCTCCGAGATCCGGGCCGTGGCCGAGCTGACCGACCCGGAGACGGCGGACCTGGTGCTTCGATTCCACTCGGAGGCCGGAGACCGTTCTTCCGCCGAGAAGATCGCGTTGATCGACATGGCGATGCCGACGCTCCGCAGTTTGTCGGCCGACGAGTACCGACGGTTCAGTCAGGTCGTGCAAGCGCTGATCGAAAGCGATCGACGGGTGAACCTCTTCGAGTACACGTTGAGCCGCATGATCCAACGTCACTTGGCGCGTCACTTCGATCGTGCGAATCAAACGCCGGTGAAGTTCCGCAAGCTCCGGGCGCTCCTTCCCGACATCCGCGTGCTGTTGTCGACGCTCGCGCGCGTCGGGAGCCGGTCCGAAGAGCAGGCGGCGCAGGCCCTTCGGCACGGAGCTCAGGTGCTTCACCTCACCGGCGAGCACGCACAACTCCTGCCCGCCGAACAATGTACGCTTCGAGATGTCGACGCTGCGCTCAGCCGTTACGATGCTGCGACCCCAACGCTCAAGAAGAGCCTGATGTTGTCCTGTGCCGCCACGGTGATGGCCGACGATAGGGTGACCGATCGAGAGGTCGAGCTGATTCGCGCGATCGGGGACGCGGTCGATTGTCCTGTGCCGCCTTTTGTGGCATCCGATGATCACCATGGAAACCCGCAGCGTCTACGAGACCGATGACGAGGTGCAGGCCTTGGCGCTCCAGGAGGCGCTGGAGCGTGAGGGCATCGCCGCGGTTTTAGTCAACCATCGCGACACGGCCTATCCCGGCATCACGGATCGACTTCGACACGGCACCGAGATCCGGGTCGAAGCCGACCAGGTCGACAAGGCCACCCAGCTCATCCGCGAGTTCATCGCCGCTGAGCCAGTCGAAGGGCCGCCGATTGCCCCGCCGCCCGATTCCGGGCCCGCCCCGGGCCTTCGAGGGCCGAGCTGGCTCATTACCACTCTGATATTCCTCGGGCTATTGGCAGCGACGGCATATTTCCTAAATGTAAAATAAGTCCTGGCACCCGCCCTCCGTCTCCGTTATAAGTTAACGGTTAGTAAAGGAAGGGCAGCATGGCGACAGTGACTTATGATCTGAAGGAACTTTCTCGGCTTCTTGGCTGGAACCCGGCGCACTGCAAGGTGATCGTGAAGCAGCTCGGCGCCGATCCAAACGGTCCGATCAGCGAGGACATCGCGGCCAAGGTGGCCGGAAAGATTCGCCGACCGTGGCCGCCGCAGATCGAGGCCGAAGCCGAAGCTGTCGCGAGCTAGCCGCCCGCTCCCACACTAGCGCCTAATGAGGGCTACGGCGCGTTCGCCTATCATCATGCTTGGAGCGTTCGTGTTTCCGCCGGTGACCTGCGGCATGATCGAAGCATCCGCCACGCGTAGTCCCTCGATGCCGCGCACCTTGAGGCGGGGGTCGACGACGGCCATCGGGTCGACGCCCATCTTGCAGGTGCCGACCGGATGGTAAACCGTCGTCGCGCGAAGCCTGATCTCGGCCGTGAGCTCCTCGTCGCTCGCCCGCTCATCGCCTGGCGTTAGCTCCTCGTCGAGATGGTCAGCAAGCTCCGGGTGCTCGCAGATCTCTCGACACTTCCGAATTCCGTCGAGGAACACTTGCAGGTCGTCGGGCGCTTCCAGGAAGTGAGGGTCGATGTGCGGTGCGGCATGCGGGTCGTTGGAGGTGAGCAAGAGCTCGCCGCGGCTCTTCGGATAGATGAGCGTGGGCATCACGCATAGGCAGTTGCCGGTATCGACGTGCGGCCGTTCCGGTCCGTCTTGGTTCGGGTCGGGATACCCCCAAGGCAGCGTGTGAATCTGGAGATTCGGAATCGGCTCGTGATCGCGGGTCTTGATGAACGCCCCAGCCTCGAAGACCGTCCGTCCGAACCAGCTGTTCCCGAACGTGTATTCTTTGATCATTCCACCGAAGAAGTGGAACGGCGTCCCGCGGTGGAGGCTCGTCGGCGCGCGGTACACGAGCGGCACGAAGAGATGGTCGTGGAGGTTCTTACCGACTCCGGGGAGATCGTGGTTTACATCGATGTCTTGTTGACGAAGATGCTCGGCAGGGCCTACCCCAGAGAGCATCAGAATTTGCGGTGAGCCGATCGCGCCGGCCGACAAGATTACCTCGCGGGCAGCGTTCGCCTTCAAGACCTTGCCGTTCTGCTCGTACTCGACGCCGGTGGCGCGCCCGTTCTCGATGACGACGCGCCGCACGTGGGCACGCATTTCCAAGTTGAAATTGGGCCTTTCGAGGCTAGGTTGGATGTACCCTTCGGCGGTGCTGCTGCGGACGCCGTGGCTCGCCGACATGTGATAAGTGCTCGCGCAGTTCTGATTCGCGGCGTTGAAGTCGTCGAGCACCGGAATCCCGCAAACCGCTGCCGTCGCTCTCATGAACGCTTGCGATACCGGGCTGAGCTGGTCTTCAGGGTGACGTGTGACGCTGATCGGGCCACCAGCGCCGTGGTACTCGGTCTCGCCGTCTTCGTGGTTCTCGAGCTTCTTGTAGAAGGGCAGGATGTCGTCGAAGCCCCAACCTTCGCATCCTCGGGTGGCCCACCCATCGTAGTTTGCTTTGTTGCCGCGGAGGTAGAGCATGCCGTTGACGGAGCTCGATCCGCCGACCACCTTCCCGCGGGTGTACGGAATTCGCCGATCGTTCAGGTGCCGTTGGGGAACGGTCGTGAAGCCCCAATCGAACTTCTTCTTGAGCTGCTTGACCTGCTGGACGAGGCTGATCATCCCCGGCTTCCGAACGAGCGTGGTGCGGTCGCTGCCCCCGGCTTCGAGGAGAAGCACGGTCACGTTTGGGTCCTCCGAAAGACGGCTGGCGATGATCGCTCCAGCAGACCCAGCCCCGATTACGACGTAGTCGTACTCCGCCATCAACCTCTCCGAAATGAAACACGTTTCACTTCCAGGCTATAGCCGATCAGACGCGGCATGCCAGCGCAACGCCCCAATTTTACGGGGCAAGAGCCGCGATCCGGTCGACCAGCCCGGAGAACCTTCGGGCCGGTCTGCGCACGGCAGCGGCGATCACCTCACGTGGGCCGACCAGTCGCACGCGCGCTCTTGCGCGGCTGACCGCGGTGTAAAGAAGCTCCCGGGTGAGGAGAGGAGCGTCCTCCTCTGGCATGACGATCAGCACCTCGTCGAACTCGGACCCTTGCGCCTTGTGCACGCTGAGGGCGTAGGCGGAGGAGTACCGAGGGAGCCTGGCTTCAGCCAGGTTTTCGATACGGCCGGGCGCGCATTGGACCGTCGCCCCTAGGGTGCCATCTCGCTCGAAAAGCATGCCGAAGTCACCGTTGTAGACACCGATCTCACTGTTGTTTTCTTCGATGATGATCGGGTGGACCGCGAGCCCGACCCTGGGAGTGCGTCGCTCGATGGCGACTCCGAGTTGTCGCGTGCCTATGGGGCCCTTGCGGTATGGGCTCAGGACGACGTATTGGGCGCGCCGTCGGAAGTGCTCTTCGGCCTCGGTCGCGTTGACGATCTCGGACCACTTCACCGCGGCTCGATCGAGCTCGTCCCCTATGTCACCGAGGGAGCTCCACTGGACGTCACCGGAGCCATGGGAGTCGAGCAACTCATCGATGACCGAAGGATTTCCATCCCGAATTGCGGCCACCAGCTGTCCCAAGGGTTGTGCCTCGTCGTAGCGATAGGTTTTGGTCAGGTGAGTGATGCGGTGCCGCCACCACGTCTCGTTGCTGGCGCGCACGAGGTCTCGAAGAACGGAGCCCGCCTCGACCGAAGTGAGCTGATCGGGATCTCCCACGATGAGGATCGTCGCGTTCACCGGCGCGGCAACGAGGAGTTGCCGCATGAGACCGAGATCGATCATCGAGGCCTCATCTAAGACGATGATGTCGGCATCGACGGGGGAATCGGCACCCCGACTGAAACGCATGCCGTGGCGCTGCATGCCGAGAGCCCGATGCACCGTGATCGCCTCCCCCGGGATGCTCGCAAGAACTTCGTCGGCTGCGTGGATGGTCTTTTTTGCGCGGGTCACTGCTTCGCCCAGGCGAACCGCCGCTTTTCCGGTTGGCGCAAGCAGCATGACCTTGGGCGCTCGTCCGACCTCCCGAAGTCGTCCTTCGACTAGCAGCGCGACGATTGCAGCCACGGTTGTGGTTTTCCCGGTGCCTGGGCCCCCGCACAAGACCGACACCCGATGGTCCATCGCATTTCGCGCGGCGCGTCGGTGCTGCGATTTCGGGTCGTCACCAAACAATCGATCCAGCGCTTCGGCAAGCCACGTGTGATCCTCTTCGAGAGAATTCGGAGTGGATCGCGTCGCTAGCTCACGTGCGATGTCGTGCTCGAGCTCGAAATACCGTCGAAGGTACAGGCGGTGCTTTTCGTCGAGGACCAGCGGCCCGTGATCGACGAGCTCGCTCTCCAACAACGCGTTGGCCCATGACCCATGCTCCGGTAGCTCTAAGCCGACTTCGCCCGTCGTCGAAGCGAGGTCGCTCGCCGCCATGTCGAGCGGCAGGCAAGCATGGCCCCGACGAACATTGCGACTGGTGAGCGCGATCGCCAAGTCGACCTGTAGGTCGGGAGTGCTGCTCATTGCGCCGAGCGCCCGCGCAAGCTCCACATCCAGGAGCTCGAGAACACCGGAGGCCTGAAGGTTCGCGATCGTCACGTGCTCCTCCCGAGCCATTCATCTACAGCTCGGATCAGGGCCGGCGTTTGACGCTCAAAAAAGATGCTCGACCCGGGGGCGTCAGGTCCCTTCATGCCGCGCAGGAAAAGCAACAGCGCGCCACCCCAGTGGCGTTCTGGGTCGTAGCACGGCACCCGTTGTCCGAGGTACCGGTTCACCGCCGCCGCGTAGAGCTGCATTTGAAGCAGGTAGTGGGCCCGTGCCGCCGCTTCGGTGACGTCCAAGTGCTCGTATTTCGAAAGCGAGTTCGACTTGTAGTCCACGACATACCAGCGGCCCTCCCACTCGAAGACGAGATCGATGAATCCCCGCAAAAAGCTCTTCAGTGTGCCCGTGGTCTCGGACGCGAGCCGCTCGGGATAACCTGGCGCCCCTTTGGGGGCGTCGTGCTTTTTCAAGATCCGTGAGAGCGCGACGAAGTCCGGGTCGTCGACACTCAGAGTAAACTCGAGCTCGCGGAGCTGCTGGTCTTGCGGAATGTCCTCGAGCCGCGGCGCATCGGCAGAGCCGGTGAGCGGGGTACGCGCTATGGTCTGAAGATCCGTCAAAACGTCGGGACGAAGCGCTGGGTCGTAGCCGTAGCTTCCTAGCTCATGCTCGATGAGCTGCTCAGCTTCTTCACCCTGGAGCTCGCTTAGATTCACGCGCTCCAAAATCGAGTGAAGCAGGAGCCCAGTGCGGGCTCCACCGGGTAAGCAGGAAAAGAGCGCAGCGGGTGGCGGGAAGACGTCCGCTTCAGGGTCACGCGGCGCTGTCTTTTCGTGATTGCCCGTCAGGCTCGTGAAGCTCGCGATCCGATTCGCCTGGCTGAACTGACGGGTGGCGTCCCTAGCTCGGAGGATGTCGGCGGGAGCTTCTGGTTCGCGAGAAGAAGCCGCTTTGAGGCGAGGTGGTCTCCACCCGATCGTGCCCTTCGATGAGGCGATTAGAGCCTCGACATCGGCAAGCGCTTGCTCGTCGTCCATCGACTTCGAATCAGCATCACCGTGGAGAAGATACGAGAGAGCTGATCTTTCCCAGCCGGCGGCAAGGCCCCAGAACAGGGTGCAGCGATGCTTGGCGCGTGTGACTGCGACGTACAGAAGACGAAGCGCCTCGGACAGCGTCTCGCGTTTGCTGATTTCCAGGTGAGCATCGAGCTGCGACGAGCCCAAATCGATCTTGACTTTGAGGGCGTCGTCGGGGTCGTGGAACTTCACTACCTTCTTTTCGAAGTCGAACAGAATCGCGTCTTTCCACGGAAACGGACAGTAGACGATCCCATACTCGAGCCCTTTGCTCTTGTGAATGGTCGTGACGCGAACCGTATCGGACTCCGCGTCGGGGCGCTGCTGCAACTCCTCGTAGGGGACCATGGTGTCTTCGCGGCTGCCTTGGCGGAGTCGTCGAAACCATAATAGTAATGCGACCGGGTCACGCCGCCGTTCGCGCTCGCCTCGAAGCAGTAGCTCTTCGATGTGCAGCAGGTCGGTCAGCTTCCGGCGTGCCAAAGGATGTGTCGCAACTCGGGTTTCTGCGCCGGTGGTGCGGAGCAGCTCTTCGAGAAAACGAACGACTCCCTCGTTTTGCCACTTTTCGTGTAGGCCCCGAAAGAGGGTCACCCATCGTGACCAATCCTCGTCATCCATCGTATTGAGCTCATAAGGGGACACGCCAAGCAAAGGTGTCAGTATCGCCCGTCGCACTGTTGAGGCGTTGCCTGGCATCAGCGCCGCCTCGAGCACAGCTTCGATGTCATCGGCGATTTCGGTGCTGAGCACGCTCGAGTCGCCATCGAGCGAGGAAGGGATCCCGAGAGTACGCAAAGCCTCGGTGACGAGCAGAGCCTGCTTGTTTTTTCGACAAAGCACCGCGATGTCGTTGGGGCAGATTTGCCTTCCCTCGATCTCCTCTTTGCTCTCGAGCAAGAGGGCGATTTCGTTCGCGACGAGCGCGGGTATGGTCTCTTCGACCGACCGGACGGAGGCTGTCTCGCGGTAGAGAAACAAGATCTCGATGGCCGGATCGAGGCTCGATCGGGATTCGTGAGAGGCGGTTGCTTTCAGCAGCTTGATGTCGTCGAAAACGAACGGGGCCGGCTGGCTCGAGAACAGGGTATTGACGGCCTCGACTAAGCTTGGATCCGATCGGCGATTGGTCGTGAGCTCGAGGTGGCTTTCGCCGACGTCTCTCGCGGCTTCGAGGTACGAAAACACGTCGGCGCCGCGAAACGCGTAGATCGACTGCTTTGGATCGCCGACATACACAGCCCCGTGCTGGTCGTAGATCGATTTGAAAATCCCCCATTGAATGGCGTCCGTGTCCTGAAACTCGTCGACGAGTGCGATCGGGTACTTTGCGCGGATGACAGCAGCGGTGTCGCTGTCTAGTGACTCATGGACACTCAAGAGCAGGTCGTCATAAGTCAACACGCCTCGTTCGCGCCGTCGTTTGCGACTTTGTGCGCGCGCGACTTCGATGAATCTTTCTTGGAAAGCGAAAACCGCGTGCTCGACGGCGGCCTTCAGGGCATCACCGCTCTCGGTCAGCCGGTCGCAGACCTCGAAGAACGCGTGTTTCGGACGCTCGTGCCTTTTCTTCGTCTTCATCTTCGTTTGGGCGAGTCGCTCGAACCAGCTAGGCAGCTCGAAGGAGGGCACTGCGAAAAAATCGTCCAGCCCCGGTATCCAAATGTTTCTGACGGACGCGATCGGATAGTTCGTACGGTTGAGCCCCAGGTCCTCCAGAAGGATCGCCGAAATCGAGTCACGCTCTTCGCGCCAGATGGCCTTGGCCTGTCGGATCAGCTCGAACCAGCGGTCGACGACGCTCGTATCCAGCTCTTTCGGCTCTGGTCCGAGCAGGCCAATCCCCGGCGTCATCGCTCGGTCGGCAAGCTTGCCGAGACGCTCCGGGGAGATCCTTCGCTTCTTGAGCGCAAGAAGAAGCCACTCGGGGCTGTCATGAAGCTCGGTCGTCCAGAAATCGACCGCTAGATCGTAAAAGACAGATACCGACTCTTCAGCGAGGTCGAAATCGACGTCGATGCCGAACGATAGCGGGTAATCCTGAAGGAGCCGCTGGCAGAAACCGTGGATCGTAAGAATCGGGGCTTGGTCCATTTGGGACGATGCGGCGCGGAGTCGGCCCTCTACCGTAGCCCTTCCGAGTCGTTGAACCGCATCGCCGACGATCTCGGTCAGTCCATCGTCCCGGTCGGCCGCGCCATCGAGCATCGCCATGGCCTCGATGACGCGCTCCCGCGTGCGTATGCGTAGCTCTGCCGTCGCGGCTTTGGTATAGGTGACGACCAGGACTTGCTCCGGGCTGAGGTCACGCTCGAGAATCGCTCGCACGAAGTACGTCGTGATGGCGTGCGTCTTGCCCGTTCCCGCGCTTGCCTCGACGAGAACAGGAACGCCAAGAGACACCCGTTCGGTGTTGACGCTCATCGCAGGCTCCGATGTCGAAATAACGGCTCGTAGACACTCGAGCTCGTGGGCCCGAACCTCTCCGCCCATCTCTCGTTCGCAAAAGGACCTGCCTTGCCCCAAGCAAAGCGCGCGTATCGATCCCACGTTTGCTCTCGCTGTTTCTTCTTGGCTTTCTCGAGCGCCTGCCCAGCTTTGTCGTGGATCATGTGATCGGCGAACACCCAGGATGGCTGGCCTAGGAGCGGCACCGGGTTGGCCTGCGAGGCCTCGTATAGCTTCACCAGGTGCTCGAGAAGCGTTCGCGCGTCATCGACGGGCGCAAAGCACACGACGTCTGCTCGGCGATCGGTCGCGCGTAAGACGAGCTCGGTCGTTCTTGGAAGGTCAGGCTCATCGGAAGCCTGCATCAAAAGATGCTCGAGCCAGGTCGTCAGCTCGGTCTTGGTTCTCACCTTACTGAATCGAAGCTTCACCCGGCGATCGGTGTACAGACCGTCGAGACGCCCTTCCACGGTGATGCCATCCAGGTCGACGGTGACAGCTCGGGTCCGTTCTTCAGCGGGCCGAGCGCTCGTTTCACGCCCTTCGAGGAGCGCTTCGACCTCGCGGGCCAGCTGGTTTCGGCCGATTTCACCCCAGCTGCCTTCGGGAAACTCGGGCGCGGCTCGGAGAAACCCGCGGAGCTCCTCACCGATCAACGAGCGTTCGAGAGCGTCGTTCCCGACGCGAAAGGCATCCAGGTTCCCGAGCTCGGTCAGCGCCCTCGTGGGCTCGTACAAGGTCGACTCGTCGAATCGCGTTCCGAGCCTCCTCTGGATGAACTCGCGTGCCGGGTGCCAGATCCACTTCGCGAGCTCTGCGATCGAAACGCGGTTTTCGCGCGTCTTCAGTTCCGCGCGCAGCTCTACGGGGCGTGGCTCGCTCGGGGGTTGCGCCATGGTGCGAGCGATCCGAAGGTGACGCTCCGAGAAGCTCGACAGGAAGTTCCCTTCCGTGAAATACGCTTGGTCGAACGCATGGAGCGGGTGCTCGATGGGAGCGAGGACCGATTCCGAACCCCCGCGGTGGTAGTAACGGTTCAACGTGTCTTCGAGCTCGCATACGACCGTGGAGGGGGTTGCGGCGCTTCGGGCGCTCGTCACGGGGGCGCTGTAGGTAATGGCGAGTCGATCGCGCGCGCAAAGAATGGCCTGCAGAAACGAGTGCCGGTCGTCATGGCGCTTACTGCGATCCCCGAGCCGGGGCTTGTCGCGAGTGAGGTCGAAGCTTGGCCTGTCGTCTGCGCGCGGGAAAGACTCTCCGCTCATGCCGATCAGGCAAACCATGCGGAACGGAATCGAGCGAAGCGGAACCAGCTCGCTCAGGGTCACCCCGCGCCGCAGAAACCCGGCCGGGGGCGTCCCTCTCAGCACGACTCCCGCGAGCTCGCGACGGATCGTTCGAAGCGGGATGGCACCGCCGTACCCGCTTGCGTCGGCGAGCTGACGAAGGTCTTCGAGCGAGGAACGAAGCACGCGCACGGCTCCGCTGTCATCGTCTTCCTCAGCAAAGAGCGAGCTCGATAACTGACCGAGGAGATCTACCCAAATGGACACCTTGGCGGGCCTATGCATGCGCTCGCGGAAGTCGAACAACACGTTGCAGAGCCGCGATAGCCGCGCCAGCAACTCGACATCTTCGAGACTCAGCTCACCGCGCGGCAACAGGCCGTTGAAGACTTCCGCGTTGTTTGGCATCGATGCGAACCCCAGAAAAAGCCGCCCGAAACCGGCACGCCAGGTATGCAGTGACTCGGGGGGGAAGCCGAGCTCCTCGCGATGCTTGGCGTCGATGCCCCATCGAATCCCCGCGGCTTGAAGCAAATCTGTGAGCCGAGCCCGCTCGTTGGATGAGAACCGAAAATCCTCTCGCCACGACTGCGCGTCCATCAAGCGTACGACATCGAGAACCGAGAACCGCGATTCGAGCACTTCGAGCACCGAGAGAAAGTCGTCGTAGAAGCCAGCGTCGTCGCGTGTTTTTCGGTCGTGCACCTCGTAGGGGATGCGTGTGACGTCGGTCTGTCCAAACACGGCGCGGAACGCTGGGGCGTAGGCGTCGAGGTCTCGGGCCATCACGACGATGTCTTCGGGTCGGAGGGTAGGATCGTCTTCGAGGGCCCCGCAGATGATGTCGTGCAGGACGAGAACCTCGCGCATCGGGCTCGCGCACGCATGAACCGCGATCGAGTCGTCGGATGCCGTGATCGAAGTCTTGTCGGCGCTCTCAGGAGGACCTCGAAACTCGAGAATGTCCGCCTGGAGAGAACCGAGCAGGGTCGCACGGCTCGGCAAGGTGAACAGGTCTTCGTCGCGGCGCACGTTCGAATCGGCCTCGAGCAATAATTCTTGAAAGTCGCGGGCGAGGCTTCCGAGAGACATCAGCAAGGGATGCCCGTCTCTCGCCAAAGGGTCGATCGCGAGGGACAGCTGGCCCGCTTTGTCGACGTTCGACAAGTACTCGGTCGTTGGCGTCAAAAGGTAGAGGTGGGTCCGAATCGATCGGGACAGCGCTGCGAAAAAATCGAGAAAAAGCGGAGGTAGAGTCTCGAGTGAAAATAGGTGTAGGCGCTTGAACCGGATCTCGAGCGCCTCGTCGCCGCTACGAAGTGTTGCGCCTGCACGCTTGATTCGCGATGCGAGATCGTGTGGCCCGAGTCGATTCGCGATGCGCCGCCAGAGCTCAGCCTGCCACTGGGACTGCGAACCGGCGATCCAGCCATGGAGCATTTCCGGACGGTAAACGACATACCCGTCGAACATGACCGAGAGGCTCGAAGACAGGCGGAGGACGCGATCCGGATCGGCTGTTTGTCCGAGATACTCGTGGAGCATGGGAGGAGCCTCCTCGTGCAGCAGCTCAGCGATCGTCCATTTCAACCGAGCCGGATCGTAGGCCTTGGATCGTTCGGTCGGACCCAAGTCCAGATCATCGAGGACTCGTTCGATCGCAGTACGAGGAAACGGAAAAGATGGATTGCTCCACACCCCGAGTCGGCTGGCCAAAGCGAGGGTGAGCCAGCGCTCCATGCCGCGGCTCTGCACGACGATCGCTTCGGAATCGAAGGCACCGAGGGGCTCGTCTCTGACCAAGGACGCAAGCGCGTCCGCTAGCTGTTCGGTCCGATTGCTACGAATGAGCTCCATTCGTCCAAGCCTCAAGATAGGCGGTTGCGATAGTCCTCATAGCCGAATTGCCGCTGCACGCGATACGAGTTGTCGCGTCGATCGAACAACGCGATTGAAGGTAGCCTCACCCCGTTGAAGGTGGTGGTTTTCACCATCGTGTAATGCGCCATGTCTTCGAAGATCAATCGGTCTCCGATTTCGAGTGGCGAATCGAAGGAGTACTCGCCAATGACGTCACCGGCGAGGCAAGTCAGACCACCGAGGCGGTACGTATGGGCGAGCTCGCCCGGCGCACCGGCGCCTCGAACCTGCGCGCGATACGGCATCTCGAGCACGTCTGGCATGTGCGCCGTCGCGGAGGTATCGAGGATCGCGATAGCTCCGTCGTTGTGAACGATGTCGAGGACGGAGGCGACCAACACGCCGGCGTCCGACGCGATCGCCTCTCCAGGCTCGAGAAAAACCTCGACGCGGTGGGTTCTTCGGAATGATTTCACCAAGTCGACCAACAGGCCGACGTCATAGTTGGGTTTGGTGATGTGGTGCCCACCGCCGAAGTTGACCCAGCTCATGTCGTCGAGCCACGGGGAGAACTTGTCGTCGATGACGGCGAGTGTCCGTTGCAGCGCGTCAGCGCCGAGCTCACACAGAGTGTGAAAGTGCAATCCCTCGATGCCGGAGAGGTTTGCTTTCAGGAGCTCGCTCTTGGTCGTTCCGAGCCGAGATCCCGGGGCGCAGGGATCATAGAGCGGTACATCGACTTCGGAATGTTCTGGATTGATGCGCAACCCGAAGCTCGTCGTGGACCTGTCCGCTGAGACGACATGCCGGAAACGTTCTAACTGGGAGGGCGAGTTGAAGATGACGTGATCCGAGTCCCGAACCACTTCGCGAAAAGATTCTTCGTCGAACGCCGGGCAATAGGTATGGACCTGTTTTCCGAACTCTTCGCGACCCAAACGCGCTTCGTCAGCGCCGCTGGCAGAGACTCCGATCAGATATTTCCCGATGAGTGGAAACGTCGACCAGGCCGCGAAGCCCTTGAGGGCAAGGAGGATTCCACACCCTGCCGCCTCTTGCACGTGGCCGAGCAGCTCGAGGTTCATTTCGAGCGCAGCAACGTCAATGATGAACGCAGGTGTTTTCACTCGACTGAGATCGAGCTCGTCGCATGCAACCACTAGACCTCCTTGACGTGCCAGGGCAGCCCACGCACCGCCAGTTCCGAGAGGAAGGGATGCGGATCGAACTGTTCGACATTGAACACGCCCTTACCGCGCCATGCTCCGGTGAGCATCATCTTTGCGCCAACCATGGTTGGCACACCGGTCGTGTACGACACTGCTTGCGCACGAACCTCCTTCCACGACTCCTCATGGTCGCAGACGTTGTAGATGAACACTTTCCTCGGCTCACCGTTCTTTCGTCCTTCGATCAGGCAGCCGATGCTGGTCTTGCCTTTGTAGTTCTCGCCCAGCGTCGAAGGGTCAGGGAGCAACGCCTTCAGGAATTGGATCGGGACAATTTCGCGGCCTTCGAACGTTACCGGCTCGATCGAGGTCATGCCCACGTTCTGGAGGACTCTTAGGTGAGTGATGTACTCGTCGCCGAACGTCATCCAGAACCGAATGCGCTTGAGGCCTTTGATGTGCTTGACCAGGGACTCGAGCTCTTCGTGATAGAGAAGATACGCCTTGCGTTCTCCGACCTCGGGGAAATCGAACATGCGCGACTGCGACATGGGGTCGATCTCGATCCATTTTCCGCTTTCCCAGTATTTCCCCCTTTGGGTGATCTCTCGGATGTTGATCTCGGGGTTGAAGTTCGTGGCGAACGGATGCCCGTGATCACCACCATTGCAATCGAGGATGTCGATGGTGTCGATTTCGTCGAACAGCTCTTCCTGGGCGTACGCGCAGAAAACGTTGGTTACGCCGGGGTCGAAGCCCGACCCGAGCAGGGCCATGATCCCTTTACGCTCGAACCGGTCCTGATATGCCCATTGCCACTTGTACTCGAACTTGGCTTCGTCTGGCGGCTCGTAGTTGGCGGTGTCGAGGTAGTCGACTCCGGTTTCGAGACAGGCATCCATGATCGGCAGGTCTTGGTACGGGAGGGCGACGTTGATTACGAGAGCCGGCTCCACCTGCCTGATCAGCGCCACGGTCTGGGCGACGTCGTCTGCGTCGACTTGTGCGACTTCAATCTCGCGTCCGCGCAGCTCGCGGACTTGCTTCTGAATCTTCTCGCAGCGGGCTAGCGTGCGACTGGCGAGCACGACCCTTGAAAACGTGTTTGGGTCGCCCGCGCATTTGTGGGTGACGACCCCGCCAACGCCCCCCGCCCCGATGATCAAGACCTTCCCCATCGAACCCTCCGCGAGCGCGGTATACGATGTCCGCGAGCCCCGGGCGAGGCGTGACTTTTCAGTCGCGTTTCGGAGCTTCAACTCGCGTGACATTCATCTGGGCATGTGTTTACCTGGCCTTCGCCAACCAAGAAGGGCAGCGCCTGTCTGATGCAAAGAGCGATTGTGGGGTTAGACGTCGGCTCGACCACCGTAAAGGCAGTCGTCGTCCATCCCGAGACGAAAGAGATCCTCTGGGACGACTACCAGCGGCACCACACGAAGCAGGCAGAGTGCGTTCTCGACTTCATGGTGCGCATCGGCGACGTGCTGAAAGAGCTCGGTTGTAACGACACTCGCGTGTTCGTGACCGGGTCGGGAGCGGCACCCTTGGAAGAGCCGCTCGGTGCGAAATTCGTGCAGGAGGTCAACTCGGTGACCTTGGCGGTCGAAACGCTCCATCCGGATGCCGGGTCGGTCGTCGAGCTCGGCGGTCAGGACGCGAAGATCATCATCTTCAAGGAGAACGTACAAACCGGTGACAAGTCCGCGATCGCCTCGATGAACGACAAGTGCGCCTCGGGGACGGGCGCCACGATCGACAAATGCATGATCAAGGTGGGCATGCCCTCCGAGGAGACGCTCGGCCTGCACTTCAACGATCAAAGCCTTCACCACGTCGCTGCAAAGTGTGGCGTCTTCGCCGAAACAGACATCGTCAATTTAGTCAAAACGGGCATCCCGTCCGACGAGATCATGTGCTCGCTCGCCGACGCGATCGTCATGCAAAACCTTTCGGTGCTCACGCGCGGCAATACGCTTCGGCACAAGGTGCTACTGCTCGGCGGTCCGAACACGTTTCTTCCGTTCCTTCAAGAGTGCTGGCGAAAACGCATCCCGGAGACGTGGGACGAGCGCGGGTACGACTACCCGAAAGATGTCCCCATCGAAGAGCTCATTCCCGTGCCCGACAATGCCGCGTTGTATGCTGCATACGGCGCGGTCATGTACGGGATGCACGAGCCGTCAGACGTCGGTGTCTACAACGGCCTCGGCGGGCTCGAGCGATACATCAACGAAGGCCGCAAGGAGCGCCTCGGCGAAAGCGCGGGTCCGCCGCTTTCGAGCGGCCAGGCCGAGCTCGACAGATTCCTCGAAGCGTATCGGATCCCCCAATTCGCAGAGCCCGAGCTGCCTGCTGGGGGCACCGTGAAAGCCGTGATCGGCCTCGATGGGGGCAGCACCTCGTCCAAGGCCGTGCTGTTGGGCGAGGACGGCGAAGTCTTGATGAAGTCGTATGCGCTTTCGAAGGGCAATCCCATCCAAGACGCCAAAGAGCTCCTCGAGGACCTGCGCACCCGCGTTCGTGCCCGGGGAGCCGAGCTCGACATTCTCGGCTTCGGAGCGACGGGCTATGCGGCCGATGTGCTCGAAGAGTGCGTGTGTGCGGACGTCAACGTCGTCGAAACCGTCGCCCACATGATGAGTGCGACACATTACTTTGGTGACATCGACGTCATCTGCGACATCGGTGGCCAAGACATCAAAGTCCTCTTCATGGAAAACGGGGACATCAAGACCTTCAAGCTGTCGAACCAGTGCTCGGCAGGCAACGGGATGTTGCTTCAGGCGATGGCCGACCAGTTTGGCCTTCCCGTTCAGGAGTACGCCGAGAACGCCTTCCAAGCGGAGCTCGCGCCCAAGTTCAGTTACGGTTGTGCGGTCTTCCTCGACACCGATCGCGTCAACTTTCAAAAGGAGGGGTTCGGCAAAGAAGAGCTCCTGGCGGGACTCGCGCAAGTGCTTCCGAAGAACGTTTGGCAGTACGTCGTCGGAGTGCCGCGCATGGCGGCGCTCGGGCGAAAGTTCGTCCTCCAGGGCGGTACGCAATACAACTTGGCGGCCGTCAAGGCGCAGGTCGACTACATCAACGAACGAGTGCCCAACGCGGAGGTGTTCGTCCATCCGCATAGCGGTGAGGCAGGCGCGATCGGGGCGGCGATGGAGACATTGCGCGTCGTGAAGCGACGGGGGCACTCCACTTTCATCGGTCTGGATGCCGCGATCGACCTCAAATACGAGACGAAGAACGACGAGACCACGACCTGCCATTTCTGTGCCAACGAATGCTCACGCACCTTCATCGACGCGTTCCGCCCCGACGGGACGACCAGTCGCTACATAAGCGGCTTCTCCTGTGAGAAGGGCATGGTCGAATCGAAAGATGCGATGGAAGACCTCGTCAAAGAGCGTCGAAAGATCTTGAAAGAGTTTCCGAACCTCGTGACCTATGAGGGGCTCAAGGCGTTCAAGCGAATTTCTGGCGTTCAATCACTGCCCGAAGCCGGAACGGAGATCGACGACGTCAAGGTCGATCGCAAGTTTTTCGGATCGATCGAACGAACGAAATACCGGCGCGGCTTCCGGCGGTCATCCGAGGCGGCTGCAGAGAAGCGGGCGAGTTGGCGTGTCGGCATTCCGCGCGTCTTGAATATGTACTCGACCGCACCCTTCTTCCGAACGTACCTCGAGGTGCTTGGCGTCCGGCCGAAGAACATCGTCTTCAGCGACCCGAGCTCCGAGGAGATGTTTGCTGAAGGCGGCAAGTACGGCTCGGTCGACCCTTGCTATCCGTCGAAGGTTGCGCAGGCGCACTTCCACCAGCTGTTCTTCCACAAGCACGCGAAGACTCCGCTCGACGCGATTTTCTTCCCGATCTTGACCCACGTTCCCTCGTTCGTGACCGATGCCGTCGACTACGCGAGCTGCCCGATAGTGGCCGGCACGCCCGATGTCATGAAAGCCGCCTTCACAAAGGAGCAAGACTACTTCGAGACCCGTGGGATCACCTACATGGCGCCGGCGTTCAGCTTCGCCGAGCCGACACTCCTGCAACGCAGCATGTTCGAGGCGTTCCGCGACGCCCTCGAAATAACCGAAGACGAGAGCGACTTCGCGGTCACCGAGGGGCTCGCGGCGCTCGAGCGGTTCGACGAGGATGTGCAAGCAAAGGGCAAGGCCATCCTAGACCAGGTCGAATACGACAACAAGATCGCGATCCTGGTCGTCGGTCGGCAGTACCACCTCGATCCTGGCCTTCACCACAACATCCCCGACGAGTTTCAAGTGCTGGGTTATCCAATCCTGAGTATCCGCTCGATCCCGAAAGATCCGGAATGGCTCGGTCGATTCTACGAAGATGGTGAAGACGCACTCAGCATCAACGACGTTTGGCCCGAAAACTACTCTGCTGCTTCGGCGCAAAAGGTCTGGGCCGTGAAGTTTGCCGCGCGTCATCCCAACGTTGCCATCCTCGACCTGAGCAGCTTCAAGTGCGGGCACGACGCTCCGACGTACGGGATCATCGACAGCATCGTCTCGAGCAGTGGCGTGCCGGCGGCTTCCCTTCACGACATCGACGCCAACAAACCTGGCGGGTCGATCAAGATCCGCGTCAAGACATATGCTCACTCGCTCCGGCTCCGTGAAGAGCACCTCGAGGACGTCGCGGCACGTAAGGCCGAGCTCGAGCGCCGCATCGATGAAAAGCGTCTGGAGCTTCTCCGCATGAAGCAGGCGCAGTTGTCAGAGCACCGTCGCGCGGACCTGCAGCTCGAGCGGCAGATCAAGGAGCTCGCGCAGAAAGTAATGAATTATCGCGTCGAGGCTGCGAAGTCCGCAGAGGACGAGGTCGTAGCAGAGATGTCGGAGAGTTTGATTCGTCTCGGTAAGAAAACCAAGGACGGCAATATCGTCCGAGTCTAAGGGGCTGAACAATGGCTGATGGATTTGAAATCGACATTGAGAAAGAGCTAGCGGAGTTCGAGGCGAAAGAACGCGCAAAGCTGGGGCTCGAGGACAACCGCCAGCAGTGGACCGACTCCATGATCGATCCGTTTTTCTCGGCGGCCGAGCGTCCACGAACGACGATCCTCAATGGAGGGCTCACGATGGCCCACGACGAGTTCGTGGCTTCCGCCTTGAAGGGGATTGGCTACAACACGCGAGCCATGGAATGCGCCGATACCGCCTCGCTTCGATACGGTAAGGAGTTCGGCAACAAGGCGCAGTGCAACCCGACATACTTCACGGTGGGCAACCTCGTGAAGGAGCTCTCCCGATTGAGAGACGAAGAAGGGATGACCCCTCAGGAGATCATCGACGGTTACGTCTTCCTGACCGCCGGCGCCTGCGGTCCCTGTCGGTTCGGCATGTATGTCACCGAGTACCGAAAGGCTCTGCGTGATGCGGGCTTCGATGGCTTCCGAGTGGTTCTGTTCCAGCAACAGTCCGGCTTCAAGCAGGCGACCGGCGAGGAGATCGGCTTGGTCCTGAACCCTCAGTTCTTCATGGCGCTGGCCCGTGGGCTCTTCGCCGGCGACGTGCTGAACGTTCTCAGCTACCGGATCCGACCCTACGAGGTCGAGGAAGGCGCGGCGGATCGAGCGATCGCCGCTGTGAAGAAGGAGGTCTGCGAGGCACTCGAAAACGACGGAAGCGTGTTGAAAGCTTTGTGGCGCGGCCGCAGCCATCTGGCGGCGGTCGAGGTCGATCGCCTTCGCGCCAAACCCAAGGTTGCGATCATCGGCGAGTTTTGGGCGATGACCACCGAAGGCGATGGCAACTACCACCTTCAGCGGTTCATCGAATCAGAAGGTGGCGAGAACGACATCCAAACGCTCGTCAACTGGCTCCTCTACACGCTTTGGGAGATGCGGCACGACACCGAGCGCCGCATGACACTGCGCGCCGAAGACAAGTCGTACTACGGGCTCGAAGGGTCCGATGTTGGCTACAAGATGGCCGGGGTGTGGCTCGGCGAGCTTGCGCTTCGGGCCACGTTCGCTACGTTTTGCCGTGTTGCCGGCCTCAGAGGGCACAAGCTCCCCGACATGGACGAGATCGCCAAGGTCGGTCACAGCTTCTACAACAACGAGCTTCGTGGCGGCGAGGGTCACATGGAGGTTGCCAAGCTGGTGCTCAACGTCGCCAAGCAAAAGGCGAACATGACCCTGAGCGTGAAGCCGTTTGGCTGCATGCCGAGCTCTGGCGTCTCCGACGGCATTCAAACCGTGATCACCGAGCTTCATCCAGACGCAATCTATTGTCCTGTCGAAACCAGTGGTGACGGTGCGGTCAACTTCTACTCTCGCGTCCAGATGTACATGTTCAAGGCCCGTGAGCGAGCTCGTAAGGAGCACCAGGAAGCGCTCGACCAACACGGCATCACCGAGCAGCAAGCCCGTGAATTCTTGCAGGGCTCTCGGTACGGGAAGACGTTCTACAAAGCGCCGCACGTCATGGCAGGCACGAGCGCCGACATCATTCACCACATCGGGCCGCTCGTCGGGAAGGGCCCCGTCGGTCGTGCGAAAGTGCACGCCGGTCGTGCCGTCGCCCGAACCAAGACCTTCTTCACGAAGGACCTTGCCGCTGCGAAGGCTACGGTCGACAAGATGGCGCCCTACGTGCCCTCCCTCGGCCGCCTGGTTTACACCGAGCTCAAAGAGAAAGTTCCCGCCCCCAAAGAGGCATGGAGACAGCTCATGAAGCGCGCAGTTCCGAAAGCCGAAGAAGGGCCGGACATCCCGGCGAGCTTCGAGTACATCAAGGCGCCGACTCGGCGCGTCGAGCCCAACTCAGAGACATTCCGGCTCGAGGTCGTAAGCTAGAAAAGGCGACCGTCCCCTTTTTAGGTGCCGGGTAGTCGGGCGTAGGGTGGGAGCTCGCCGGTGAGGCTCTTCAGGAAGGCGACGATGCTGTTCACTTCCGCCTCGTTGAGCTCCCGGCCGAGCTGGTACTTACCCATGACTAGGACGGTTTCTTCGAGCGTTGCGCGCGAGCCATCGTGTAGGTAGGGCGGTGTCAGCGCGACATTGCGAAGGGTCGGGACTTTGAAGAAGTGCTTCTCCGCGAGGTTTTTGCTGACGTTGAAGCGCCCCAAGTCGGCTTCGGTAACCTCGGTACCTCGGTCTTTGAAGTAGTCGTTCACCAGGCCCATCTTCTGGAACATGCCGCCGCCGATCAGCACTCCGTTGTGGCAGGTGGGGCAGCCGACTGCTTTGAAGGTCTCGTAGCCTTTCTTTTCGGCTTCGGTGATCGCGTTCTGATCGCCCATGAGATACTTGTCGAAGCGTGACGGGGTGATCAGGGCTTCTTCGTAGACAGCGATGGCGTCTGTGACGTTGCTCTTGGTGATGCCGTCCTCGTAGAGGGCAGCAAACTCGGCTACGTATTTGTCGTTGCCCTTGAGGCGCTTGACGACCCCCTCCCAGGTCGCCCCCATTTCGATGGGATTGGCGACGGGCCCCTCGGCCTGCTCTCTGAGGTCCTTGGCGCGACCGTCCCAGAACTGCACGAAGTTGAGGCTCGAATTGAGCACGGTCGGCGAGTTGATCGGCCCGATCTGTCCGCGGATGCCGGTCGAAGTCTTGCGAGGCTCCGCCCCACCGTGGTCGAGCGTGTGGCAGGTGGAGCAGGCGAGCGTTCCGTCGCCGGACAGGACGGTGTCGTGAAACAGTTTCCTTCCGAGTGCGACCTTCTTCATGTCGAGCTCGCCCAGCTCGGGGAGTGGCTTGAGTGGCTCCTCCGCGACGACCGCGACCTTCTCTTCGACGACGGTTGCCCCTTCGGCGGGCGCCGCCTCTTCTTTCTTGGTCGTACAACCGAACACGGTAATTGCGGCGAGCACTATGAAAACCGATTTCAACTGCGACATGACGCAAAGCTAGCACGAAGCTCCGAAGCCGCAGGCCGAATCGAGTCGGTCAGTCGTCGTTGTGTAGGGCACGATAACGGCCCCGGTAGTAGAGCAGGGGCTCCGCGTCGGTGGTATGGACCGCCTCGACCTGGCCGACGTAGATCGTGTGACTACCTTCCTGATGGGCGCTGGTGACCTTGCACTCGAGGCAAGCCAAGGCCTCGTCGATCAGCGGCGCGCCAGTCTCTCCCACGGACCATCTCACCGACAGGAGTCGAGTGTCCTCGTTCGCCGGGGATGCAAAGACATCGGAAATGTCGGCCTGGTGTGCCGCCAGGATGTTGACGGTAAAGAGGCCTCCTTGCTCGATGACCCCGTGGGTCGTCGAAGCCTGATTTGCGCAGACCAGAACGAGCGGGGGATTCGCGGAGACGCTCGAGAACGCAGATACCGTCATTCCGTGGATCTTATCGCCGGCGCGCGTGGTCACGACCGTCACCCCGCTGGCCCAGTTTCGCAGTACTTCCCTGAATCGTTCGTGGTCGATCGGCATGTTATTTCCCGGAAGCTTCGAAATGCTTACGAATGAAGTGGCTCACCGATTCGG
Source organism: Myxococcales bacterium (assembly GCA_029863605.1). Lineage (GTDB taxonomy): Bacteria > Myxococcota_A > Polyangia > Polyangiales > Houyiibacteriaceae > SG8-38. The sequence goes on from JAOTVB010000009.1 coordinate 44,818, forward strand.
TGAACACGTCGTTCTTATCGCCGGCGACCATGTGCGAGGCGCCCTCGAGATCGACGTACTCGGCATGCGGGACCAGCTCCAGAAACTCGCACGCCTGTGCTTCGGTGACTACGTCACTCATGCGGCCACGGACTAAGAGCGTCGGTATGGCAAGGCGCTGCGAGGCTTTGCAACGCTCTTTCATGACCCGCTCGCCGTCTTCCTCGGTGTACCCGTCCGGATCCCACGTCTCCAGCATCTTGGGATCCCAGTGCCAGTGATAGCGACCGTCCTTGGCGAGTCGAAGGTTCTTGTTGAGCCCGCTCAGATCTTTCGGCCGTTGACGATGTGGCAGGTAGCTGGCGACGGCATCGGCAGCCGCTTCCAGGCTCTCGAACCCATCCGAGCTTCCCTTCATGAAGTCGAAAATCCGAAGAACCCCGCTCTTCTCCATCCGGGGCGTCACATCGACCAGGACGAGGCCCTTAGCAATGGAGCGATCCGACTGGGTTTCGGCCATGAGCGCGGTGATCCCCCCGATCGAAGCCCCGACCAGGACCGGTGGCGCACCCACCTCGTCGATGACCCCGAGCAAGTCGGAGACGAACGCGTCGATGCTGTAGTCGCCAGCCGGGTCCCAGCTGCTGTCGCCGTGTCCGCGATGGTCCATCGACAGCGCGTAGAAGCCCAAGGCCCCGAGCTCCGCGGCCGTGCTTCCCCAAGCGTGTCGGGTCTGCCCGCCGCCGTGTAGGAAAATCACCGGTTGTGCATCGGGGGTTCCGAATGCATCGGCCGCGATGGTGATGCCGCTTGGCAGCTCGAAACGGAGCGGCGCTGCTGGTGAACCGGGAGAAGGGCTGGGCGCCGCCATACCAGAATCGGTTTAGGCAAAAATAGAACGTGTTTCAAGTCGACTTTGGGCTGTCAGTCCTGTGAAATTGGGCTAGTTACTGGGCCCTATGCCCCAGCAGGCGTTTCTAAAGGGGATCCGGGCCTATTGGAGCGCCCTAGGTCAACCCGGTACCCCACCCGAGTTCAGTGAGTCGCGGATCGATGCATTCGTCGATCTACTGCATGTGACCGCCTCCGCCGAGCACGGCTTCCGTCTTTTGGAGGCGCTCGAGGCACCGTATGCTGGCATCGCCGTCGGGGATCAAACCCGTCCCTGGCGACTGCATTGGGCGATCCAGGTCGGCGAGCTCGAGCCGTTCGGGGCGCCGAGCCTGGGTGACGTCATCTTTCTGGCCGATACGATCGCGGATCCTGAGGGGCGACACCGCGTCTACACCGTCAAGGACGGCCTCCGCGGCGACCTCGAGTTTTCTGACCTTGCCGGCGCGCTCAACTGGATGGCCGCTCACGTCCAGCACGCCCGCGGCGAGTACGACGACGCGCGGCTACAAGAGATCCAGAGCGAGGCTTCCGCTCTGCTCGACGACGCTTGGGAAGAAGCCCCAACGTCCGGGTTGTACATTCTCGAAGAACTGATCCACACCCCGCTTTTCGATGCGTGGGCAGCGATCTCCCGCGGGCAGTGGCCAATGGTCGACCCTACCGATGATCCGGCACCTGTCGATCGGGAAGACGGGTGGCAGCGGCGGTTGTCACTCTGGCTCACACGGCGTTTCGTCGAAACGCGACGCCTCGAATTGCCCGCCGACATCGCGGTCTCCGACATGGATGCGGTTCATCGAAATCTGGTCGAGCACTTGATCGACTTCGAGCAAGGACTCCACAGCGGCGAAGTACCGGCGATCATCGAACTTGCCGCCAATGGCGCCGACGAGAAGCTCGCTGCACTCGCGCGCGATTGGATCGAACGCCACGACTCGTGGCGCACCGCCGCGAACGTCCCGTCTCCGGAGGATGACGACCTCGAGATCGAGCCGCCACCGTTTCAACACACCCCCTTTACGCGAAAGCTCATGCACGCGTTGTCTCTTGCGTTAGACAACATGGTGCAGGATGGGGAGATCGAACTCCACCCCGATCGCAAAGACGCACTGCTCATAGAGCTCGTCACAGCTGGCTCTGACGCCCGTTCGGTCAAACACATGCTCAAGAAACTGACCGCGACGCTGGTCGACTCGGAGCACGTCGAAGAGATCTACCCGAGCGACGACAAGATTCAGGACCGGCTCAAACAAGACTTGGGCGGATGATCCAGGGTGCCGGGACGCAGCTTTGGGCCGACGTTCGCTGGCGTGCTGGGTGGCGCATCCAGTCACATTCGGAGCTGGCGGTCAGCCGACTCCTCGATCCGGGCGGTGAGGCTAGACTGCGGGGATCGTTGATCCATTGCGAACGAGCGCTCGACCGGCTTTGCCCCGCTGCCAAGGAGCCTGAGCACTTGGTCGTTCTTCTTCATGGACTTGGACGCACTCGATACTCGATGCGGCGTATTGACCGAGCGCTTTCGCATGCGGGCGTGACCACTGCGCGGTTGGACTATCCGAGTACTCGCCGGACCATCCAAGAGCATGCGCAGGCCGTGGCCGCCCTGCTCGATCGCGTCCCGACACCGACCAAGCTTTCGTTCGTGACGCATAGCCTAGGCGGTTTGGTCGTGCGAGAGCTCCTCGGAGGCGACGCATCTTGGCGCCCCTCCGTTTACAAGATCTTGATGTTGGCGCCACCAAACCAAGGAGCCGCCCTCGCGCGCGCGCTCGACACCGCGGCGTTACGTGCGGTCATGGGGCCGTCGTTCGGCCAGCTCGTCGAAGGTATTGCCACCAGCCTGCCCGTGCCCGATGAGCCGACCTCGATCTTCGCAGGACGGATAGGCAACACCCAAACCGATGGGCTCGTCGCCATCGAGGAGACCAAGCTCGAGGGAATGGCCGAGCACCACGTGGTCCCGTCGATTCACACCTTCGTCATGAATCACCCGGCGGTGATCGCCCGGGCGGTTTCGCTTCTAGGGTCCGCCCCAGATCGCGCCTGAAGCACGAAGAAGACTCGTGCTCTCCTCGTGGGCTGCACCTTCTCGATCCCGGTCGAGCAATAACGGCCCGTCGAGATCGACGTATTCGGCCTGCGAAGCGAGCAGAAGCGCCGGAGCCACCGCAAGCGAAGTGCTGACCATGCACCCAATCATCGTCCCGAGACCGCGTGATTGGGCTTCGCGCAAGGCTGCAAGCGCTTCGGTGAGGCCTCCGGTCTTGTCGAGCTTGATGTTGACGATATCGTATCGTCCCTCGACCGCTGAAAAGGAGCGCCGGTCGTGGAAGGTCTCGTCTGCGCAGAACGGAAGGACACCGCGCACCTCCGATAAGGCCTCGTCCCTTCCTGCGGGAAGCGGCTGTTCCAAAGCAGTCACGCCCATCGCCGAGAGCTCGGGAAGCCACGTTTCGAGTTGTTTCTCGGTCCAGGACTCATTGGCGTCGACCACCAACGCGGACCTGGGTGCTGCCTCGTGTACCGCGGCGATCCGTTCGAGGTCTGGGCCTCCGTCGACCTTGATCTTCAGCGTCGTCGCGTGCGCGAGCTTCGCAGCCGCTTCCCCCATCGCTTCTGTCGAGTCGATGCTCACTGTTCGCATCGTGCGAACGGCGGGGGGCTCGCCCGAGACGCCGATCAGCTCCCACACCGACTGGCCGGCGCGTTTCGCTTCGAGGTCCCAAAGCGCGCAGTCGACCGCGTTTCGGGCTGCACCGGGCTGCATGGTCGCACGGATTGCGTCGCGGGTGGGCGGTTCGGTGACGCCTTTGAAGATCGCTTCGATCGATCTCCGAACCGAGGGCACGGACTCACCATAGCGTCCGTAGGGCACGCATTCGCTACGACCGATTTGGTCGTCTACCTCGAGCTCGAGGACGACGACCTCTGCTTTGGTCCGGGCGCCCCGTGCAATTCGAAACGCACCCGCGATGGGCCACGACTCGGCTCGAACCAACACTTGCACGGTGCTACTCGGCGCCCGTGGCTTCCTTGATGGCTTTCGGGCTGAGCGTCTTGCAGATGAAAGTATGCACGTCCCACATGTCGCGGGGGCGCTGCCCGGCTTCTTGCAACAGCTCCATCGTCTTTTGACCGGCCTTCATGAACTGCTCATAGGTCGTCGAGTTCGGCGTAGTGTCGTATTTCGGATCAATGTCCAAAATCAGCGCCTGCTTCTTCATGAACGTCGGCTTCACGAATAGGTGGTCCGTCGGGTAGACCAGCGCTTGAAGCAAGGTCGCAAGCGGCCATGTCGGCCCCCCCTCCACATCGAGAGCGGCCACGAACGAGTCGAACCGAATCGGATAGGACCGGTCGCCATAAAGCAGCTCCCGGAGCGATTCGGCGAACCCGATGCGCGCTTCGGCCGGCATGTTCTTGAAGCGCGTAGCCTCGGCTTTTTGTACAGTGCTCTTGGTGCCGACCAAGAACTCGTATGCCAGCTGGTGCAGCTCGTCTATGAGGTCTCCGTCGACCATCTTGCTGACGCGCTTCCGGCTCAGCTGTTCTTCGGCGCGCTCGAGAGCGGCCTCCTTGAGCTTTTCGCCAGCTTTCGTGCCCGCCTCACCACGCTCGGCCTTGATGTAGGCCTCGTCCTCGAAGCCGACCGGGTAGAGCTTCATGAAATAGGCGACCTGTTGCTCGAAGGTGATATCCGGTTTCTTCGGAGGCGCCTTCGACTTCCGGCCGGACCCTGGTGCCGGAGCTTGGTTTCGGCGTGCGAGACGGTCGATCCGCACCGCCTCGTTTGGCTGGAGCTCAACGAGCTCCATTTTGTGCCAGTAGTCCGGTCGGAAGCTCCGTTCCGCTCCGTCCTCAAACAGAAACGTACGCTTGTCCGGGATCTCCACGAGCAACACGGAGCGGCCCCAGTCTTTGCGGGAATCGTGCTCGAATACACGCGGTGGAACGGAAGGGGTAGTCTCGGCCATCGGTTGCAGTTCCTGTGAAAATTGCATGGACCCTGCCCCAGGGTCCGGAAAATCGAAGAGCGGATGTAACACGGACCTGCCATGCTTGCATCTCATCGGCCAGTAGGGTCGGCGACTTCCGCCACGCGACTACCATAACTCGCCGTTTTCGTTAGGATTCGGGTTCGATGCGCCACTCGCTACACGCCCGCCAGGGATGCTTGCTGATCATTGCGGCGATCGGCCTCTCCGTGGTCGGCTGCGACCGCACCCCTGAACCCGCTGCCGTTCCAGGGAGCCTGCGAGAAGCCCGGCCCGAAGGTGACCCAAGGCTTCCGGGCGTTGCACGCGTCGACGAGGATCTTCAGCAAAAGCTCGACGCGACGCTCGAGTTGCAGGAAGGCGACTATGTCCCCCGAACCCACCATCTCGAACGGGACGGTTCGCCGCGCTTCACCAACCGGCTCATCTTGGAGTCGAGCCCTTACCTGCTTCAACACGCACACAACCCGGTCAACTGGTACCCCTGGTCTGACGAGGCGTTCGAGCGCGCCAAACGCGAGAACAAACCGGTTTTTCTGTCGATCGGATACTCCACCTGCCACTGGTGCCACGTGATGGAACGAGAGTCGTTTGAAGACGAAGAGATCGCTGCGTTCTTGAACCGCCACTTCATCGCCATCAAAGTCGACCGCGAAGAACGGCCGGACGTCGACAGCGTGTACATGACCGCGGTGCAGATTCTCACCGGCCGGGGTGGCTGGCCGATGACGGTCATCATGACGCCCGACAAAGACCCCTTCTTTGGCGGAACGTACTTCCCACCCCGCAAGGGAATGCGGGGCAGCCGCGCCGGCCTGATCGACATCCTGACCGAAATGGTGCGCCTCTACGAGCAGGAGCCCACGCGCGCGGTCCAGCAAGCGCAAGAGCTGAGCCAGCGGGTGGCCCAAGTCACCACCACATTCCGCGGGGCCGGGGTGCCCAGCGATCAATTGATCGTTGGAGCCGCGCAACGACTCGCCGCCGCGTTTGACCCCGTCGACGGTGGCTTCGGCAGAGCTCCGAAGTTTCCGCAGCCGGCCCGCCTCGCCATCTTGCTCCATTACGCACGTCGTACGGAGGACCCGGGTGCGCTTCACATCGTCACCACGACGCTCGACAAGATGGCCGCTGGGGGCATGTACGATCATCTTGGCGGCGGATTTCATCGATATTCGACCGATGGCCAATGGCTGGTCCCGCACTTCGAGAAGATGCTGTACGACAACGCCCAGCTCGCCTCGGTGTACCTCGATGCATGGCAGCTCACCGGCAATCCCGAGTACCAGCGCGTAGCTCGTGACATTCTCGACTACGTCGCCGCAGAGATGACCTCGCCCGAGGGCGGGTTCTATTCAGCCACGGATGCCGATAGCCCGACGCCTGGTGGGCACGATGAGGAAGGGTGGTTTTTCACCTGGACTTCCAATGAGCTCGAGCAGCTACTTGGAAAGAAGCGAGCAGCGATCGTCGGTGCGGTGTACGGCGTCACGCCCGTGGGTAATTTCGAGGGACGAAACATTCTTCATCGCGACCAAACGAACCGGGAGGTGGCTTACAAGCACGGGATCACTCCCAAGCGGGTAGCCGAGGTCTTGGCCGAAGCGCGTCCGCTGCTACACCAGGCGCGCGCCTCCCGGCCGCCACCCGTTCGAGACGAGAAGGTCATCGCAGCTTGGAATGGGCTGATGATTTCGGCGTTTGCTCGCGGGGCATGGGCGTTGGGCGAGCCGCGGTACGCCGCCCTCGGGACGAACGCAGCTCGGTTCGTGTGGGGCGAGATGCGCGATGGCGACGGAGCACTCTTGCGCACCTACAAGGGCGGGCAAAAGTCGTCGACTGCCTTCCTCGACGACTATGCATTCATGGTCGCGGCCTGCCTCGATCTCTACGAAGCCACGGCGGATGCAGTCTGGCTCGAGCGCGCTCTGCGGCTACAAACGATCCAGGACGCCCGCTACGCCGATGCTGAGGAAGGGGGTTACTTCATGACCCCCAACGACGGTGAAGTGCTCTTGGTTCGGGAGAAGCCCGCGAACGACGGCGCAGTTCCCTCGGGGAACTCGGTTGCTGCCCTCAACTTGCTGCGCCTACACGATTTCACCGACAAAGCCAAGTGGCGAGAGCAGGCCGAGGCTCTCTTCACCTCGTTGGCTGGTCGCATCCAGCGCGCGCCGAGCGGATACCCTGAGCTTCTCCTTGCGCTCGACTACTACTACGACGTTCCGCTCGAGATTGCAGTCGTCGCCGAGACCGACTTGGCCGATACGATCCCTTTGACGAAGCGCCTTCGCGAAACGTTCGTCCCGAACAAGGTGTTTTGCGTGTTGACTGATGCAACCGCGAGCGAGCAGCAACGAGTGGTGCCGTGGCTCGAAGGAAAGCGCGCCCTCCAGGGGAAACCGACGGCCTATGTCTGTGAGCGTGGCCGTTGCGATCTGCCTACCTCGATCCCGACCGTGTTCCAGCGACAAATCGGCAAGCGTCGCCCCTACCCGAGTTACGCGGAAACCGCCCTACCCCGACTGCCGGTCGACACGGGACGTCCGAACTGATGGGAGCGGTCGCCCCAAAGCGACAATGGGTGCTCGCGAGCCACAACGCGGGAAAGGTCCGCGAGCTGATGGCTTTGTTCGAGGATGCTCCCGTTCGCCTCCGCCCTGCTACCGCTTTGGGCCTTCCCGAAACCGAGGAAACCGGAACCACGTTCGAGGCAAACGCTGTGCTCAAGGCGTTGGCCGCGATGAATGCAGCCGGCATGCTTGCGCTTGCGGATGATTCGGGCGTGGAGGCACACGGATTGAACGGCGAGCCGGGTATCCACACCGCACGATGGGCCGGGCCCAACAAGGACTTCACGATCGCGCGACAGCGCCTTCAAGAACAATTGATCGAGCTCGGCCCGATGGCCGACCGGCGCGCGACGTATGTGTGCGTGCTGTGCGTGGCCCAGCTTGATGCGACTGTCGACACGTTTCGTGGCGAGACGCATGGGACTCTCGTTTGGCCTCCACGAGGTGACCTAGGTTATGGTTTCGAACCGATGTTCCTGCCTGATGGGTACGCGGTCACCTATGGCGAAATGACGTTCGAGCGCCGCCTGCGCGTCAATGCCCGCGCTCAAGCGATGCGGAAGCTTGCGGCCGCATCGTTTCTCATCGGCGACACCTGACGTCGGAGTACGGGCAGACGAACCGCACGTGGAGATGGTCGTCGTGGTTCCGAAAGTGCCGGATGACGCCGACCGGCTCGTATTTTCCACGCGGGTACTGAATCCAACGGTTCAGCTGAGTCTCGGGCACGCCCTTGCGCTTGGCGTAACGGTAGAGCTTCGCCTGGAGACGGTAGTCGATGAAGATCATCTCGGCTTGGTCGTTCTTCAGCCAATGCTGGAGGAGCGCCCACTGGCGAGCGACGTCGAGCTCCGAGGCCCTCAGGCGCTCGAACCCGCAGCCGCTTCGAGGGCATTCGTCGTGATAGTAACCGATGTCCGCGTCGCGGCCGTTCTGATGGCTCTTGTGGTCGCGAATCTTTCCACCGTTGCGGTCGCTGATGTCGTGGATGCGAACCACTTTGCGGGTCTTGAACTTCGCATCGACTGCATTGAAAGCATCGACGATCCATCGCGTGGTCTCCTCGGTACCGTACGCGCGGTTCTTCGTGCGAATCACGTAACCTGGGTGGCGCGGCAGAAGCACGCCGTTCTCGAGGCGGCCATGATTGGTCGGTCCGATCGCTTCCGACGGGCTCACGGGAATGCGGGTGTAGAGTCGGATGTCGATTCCGGGTCTCGCGCGACCCTGCCTCACGCTGGAGTTCCAGCGCGCCAAGTCACGTCGGTTGACCCCGTAGCGCTCGGCCACCGCGAGAAGTGTGTCTCCGCGTTCCAGGGTCAACGTCACTTCCGGTCGAGGCTCGCCGATGTCGATGGTGTCCCCCGGGTAGATCCGGTCCGGGTTCAGATCGGGATTCATCTCGAGGATCTCGGCAACGCTCGTGTCGAGCTTGAGGGCGATGCCCGTGAGTGTGTCGCCTGACTTCACGCGATAAGTCCGACTCTTCCTTCTGTCTTTCTTGCTTTCCTGTGTCGTTGCGACGGCGACCGACGCTTCACGCGCAGCGATGGGGGCGGAGTGTTTCTCGAGCGTCGTCGACGGTGAGGTGCCGTAGTCGAACGGGGGCGTCCAATCGATCTCATCGTTCGGCGACGAAGCCGCGGTCGGCCCAACGACTAACTCCTGGCCCGCGCGGATCAGATCGCTCTTCAGGCCGTTCCATTCTTTGATTTGGGCGACCGACACGCCCGCACGTTCGGCGATCAGGCTCAGCGCGTCGCCCGGCTGCACGACTACGACTGGGGCATCGGCCACTGCGTGAATCGGCGCCAGCACGACGGCACACCACAAGGCGATGGCGGTCGGGCGCAGCATGTTGATCTCGTGTACCGAAGTTCCGTCCTGCAGCCAAGAAATGGGTAGAAACACGCGAATGTGGCGGCGCCCACGAACCTTGGTAGGTTGATCAGGTGACGCGGCGCTCATGGTTCTTCGATCGGCTCGAGATCGCAGCATTTCTCTTCTTGACGGCTTGCCAGCCTTCTTCTTCAAATACCGCCCGAGAGGCTGAGCTTGCGCCGCCTCGATACCATGTGTCTTGTCCGGCGTCCGAGGAGTGTCACGAGTCGGTTGCACTACTGGTCGGGTTATCAGCCCTTCGCGAGCCGACTCGGTGCACTGCAGCGCTCATCGGTCCGACGACCGCGGTGACCGCAGGGCACTGCGTCGCCCGGGAGCTCGCTACTGGCGGTGTGTGTCACGACGTGTGGCTTGGTTTTGCTGAGACACCGACCCAGAAAACCGAGTGGCTCGGCTGTTCGAAGGTCAGCGCGGTCTCGAGTACGGGCGACACTCTAATGGCGCCAGACTACGCCGTTTTGCAGTTACGGACCGCAACCGCACGCCCTGCGCTCCCGCTCGGACGGCGCGCCCTGAGTACCGGAGACGTCGTCCGAATGGTCTCGGTGACCCCGGACCGCTTTTACGATGACCTGCACGAGGTTCGAACGCGTCGCTGTGTCGTCGATGGTGGCGACCCCAGCTCACCCTGGAGCCCGATCGCGCCGCACACCGTTCGCGTCCTCTCGTCTTGTCCGATTCACGAGGGCAACTCCGGTGCCCCTCTGCTCGACCGACAGGGGCGGATGCGAGGCCTCGTTCATGCAGGGGGTCCGCCATTCTTTGCCTTTGGGCTCATGACCGAATCCGGTCGGATCCCTGACGACGTGTCGGTCGATTAGCCTCGATCAGCGAAGCCAGTCGAGGGCGAGCACTCCCAGAACGGTCGCGATGCCGATCATCAGCACCAGCAGACTCGCTGGCAGTGGCGGTGCGGTCGGTGTCGCGCGTTTCTTCGTCCACGGGATCCGAATACCCGAACGTTCGTCGGCGCTTCGGGGAGCCTCGGGCGAATCGGCTTCGTCCGTCGTTCGCGCGATTTCCATGAGTCGGTGCTTTCGGAGCTCCCCGTCCGGGAACAGCTCAGCCATCCAGTCGGCAAGCTCTGCGGGCCCGACCAGCTCTTCCTGCTTGGCGAGAAATTGCCGAAGGGCCGTGCCCATCTGACGTGCGTTCGGCCAGCGTTCGTCGGGATTGCGCTGAAGAGCGCGCAATACGATCGAGTCGAGCTCGGGCGGAACGTCCTTGCGGTAGTCCGAAGGTGGACGAATCTCCCCAGACAACACCGCATACATCGTGTTGACGTCGTTGTCTCGAAGGAACAGGCGCCGAAGGGTCAATAGCTCCCACAGCACAGCCCCAAGCGCCCAAACGTCCACTCGTCGATCGACCACGGCTGCGGTCATCTGCTCGGGCGCCATGTAAGGAAACGTCCCTTTGACCTGCCCCGCGGAAGTATGATGGACTCGCTCCCGCGCATGCGCGATCCCGAAGTCCACCACTTGCACCAAGCCATCGTAGGTGACGAATAGATTCTCCGCCGAGACGTCGCGGTGAACCACTCGGAGCAGCTCTCCGTCCGCGTCTTTCAGCTCGTGTGCGGCATGAAGACCTTCGCATGCGCCTGCGATCACCCGTGCCATGCGCGCCGGGAGCAGCGCAGAGCTCCGTTGGTCCGCGTTCGCCATGACCCGGCGGTGCACGCGCGAGAGAGGTTCGCCGACTAGATACTCCATCGCGATGTAGTACTCGCCGTCGGCCTCGCCGAAGTCGAATACGCTGCAGACGTTGGCGTGTGTGATACGCGATGCTATCCGCGCTTCGTCGAGGAACATCTCGACGTAGTCCTTCTCCGTCGCGAGATGCGAATGGATGCGCTTGAGTGCGATCAACTTCTGGAAGCCGGGTGCCCCCTCAGCTCTTGCCAAGAAGACGCTTGCCATCCCTCCCGAGGCGAGCTCGAAACGAAGCTCATAGCGGCCGATGCGCTTTGGCGAGGCCGGCCTCGGCCGGGTGGAAAACGCAGACGGGTCTAGTGGACCGCTTGGGCTGGGGGATTCCATTTCTGTGGCCGTTACAACAAAATATTGTATTTACACTTCAATTTCCAACCCATCCGTGTAACAACACAGTGTTCGTTTGACAGGTCGGCCGCAACACCCTATCTATTAGGCCAGATCCGGGTATCGCCTAATGAAGTTAGGAGAAACATACGCTCTTGATGGAATCGACCGACAGCTCTTGGACGAGCTGCAGCGCGACTCCAAGCGCTCATTGAAGGAGATCGGCCACCAGGTCGGTCTCAGCGCGCCGTCGGTGATGGAACGTGTCCGCAAGCTCGAGGGCGCTGGAATCATTAGGGGTTACCATGCTCTACTCGATGCGCGGAAGGTCGGGCTCGACATCTCCGCCTTCATCGGAGTGTCGATCGTGAGCCCGACGCAGTTGAGTGCGTTCGAGGAGTGGGTGGATTCGGTGCCCCAGGTGATGGAGTGCCATCACGTCACGGGTGGCCATACCCTCCTGCTCAAGGTAAAAACGCAGAATACCAGGGACTTGGAGGGACTGATCAGTCGCATCCGGTCCATGGATGGGGTTGCGGGCACCGAAACCATGGTGGTGCTTTCGACCCGTACGGAGCGGGTCGAAATCGCTCTTCCTGCCGGTGAGCCCCCCGGCGAAACCAAGCGCCGCAAGCGCCCTCGCCGAAAAGGCGACACTCCCGAGACCCGCCAAGCTTCTTAGCCATAAGAAAAGGGGACACTCCCCTCGAATGAGGGGTTAACCCCAAGCCTCCGAGATCGCGCGAAGATGAAGTACGGACTCCCTGAAAAACACGGCCTCTACGATCCCGCCAACGAAAAGGACGCGTGCGGTGTCGGCTTCGTCGCACAGATCAAGGGGCTGGCCTCCCATCGAATCGTGGAGGATGCCGACCGGATCCTGCGCAACATGGACCACCGCGGCGCGCGCGGCGCGGAGAAGAACACAGGCGATGGGGCCGGCATCTTGACGGCGATCCCGGACAAGCTCTTTCGGCGAATCGCTCGAGAAGCGCTGGGCGTCGAGCTACCCGCTCGCGGGCAGTACGGCGTCGGTAACATCTTCTTGCCAACCGATGACCGTGAGCGGGCCCACTGCAGGAAGACGTTCGAGAGAGTCATCGCCCAACAAGGACAGGAGCTTCTCGGCTGGCGCGTGGTGCCGACCGAACCAGAGAGAGCGAACCTCGGGCCTACCGCGCTTCAGAGCATGCCGCACATCGAACAGCTGTTCGTCGCTGCAAACGAGCGCGCCGGTGCAGTGCACCAGGAGGCGTTCGAAAGGCAGCTCTACATCATTCGCAAGCATGCCGCGAGCCAGCTGCGGGTCGACCAGAGCCTAGAGCAGCGTTCAATGCTCTACGCATGCTCGCTTTCCAGCAAGACCATCATCTACAAGGGCATGCTCACGTGTGATCAAGTGCTCCCCTTCTACCCAGACCTGACCGACCCGGATTACGAGACGCACCTCGCGATGGTGCACTCGCGCTTCTCGACGAACACTTTTCCCTCGTGGGACCGCGCGCAGCCGATGCGCTGCCTGAGCCACAACGGTGAAATCAACACGCTACGCGGCAACAAAAACTTCATGCAAGCGCGCCAAGGGGTCGTCCAAAGCGAGCTCTTCGGCGATGATTTGAGCAAGCTGTTCCCCGTTGCAGAGCCGGATTGTTCCGACTCTGGAACCTTCGATAACGTGCTCGAGTTCTTGTACATGGGCGGGCGCACGATGCCCGAGGCTGCGGTCATGATGATCCCGGAGGCCTGGCAAAAGGACGAGCACATGCCTCAAGAGAAGCGCGACTTCTATGAGTTCCAGTCGTGCCTGATGGAGCCGTGGGACGGGCCTGCGTCGATCGCGTTTACCGATGGCACGTATATCGGTGCGGTGCTCGACCGAAATGGGCTTCGCCCGAGCCGCTACTACCTGACTCACGACGACAAGGTGATCATGGCCTCGGAGGTGGGCGTGCTTCCAGTGCCGCCGGAAATGGTGAAGCACAAAGGTCGGCTGAAGCCGGGACGCATGTTCCTGATCGACTTCGAGCAGGGACGCATGATCCCGGACGACGAGGTCAAGCAGGACATCGCTGCACGTAGGCCCTATGGCAAGTGGCTCAATGAGCAGCGCCTCCGTTTGAGCGAGTTGCAGCGGCCTGGCAACGCGCACGGCTTCGATCCGGAGACGCTGATGCCGCGCCTGCGGGCGTTTGGGTACACGACCGAAACGCTGCAGTTCATGTTGGGGCCGATGATTCACGAAAAGCGCGACCCGGTCGGCTCCATGGGAAATGACGCTGCGCTTGCGGTGTTGAGCGACCAGCCTCGGCTGCTGTACGATTACTTCAAGCAACTCTTTGCCCAGGTCACCAACCCGCCGATCGACTCGATTCGCGAGGAAGTCATCATGGCGCTCGAGTGCTACGTCGGCCCAGAACGCAATTTGCTCGACACCACCCCGGAGCACGCGCACCGGCTTCGTATTCCCCACCCGATTCTGACCAACGAGGCAGTCTCTGCGCTCAAGGCCATGGATGTCCGCGGTTGGCGGAGCAAAGTCATTGATATCACGTGGCCGCGTTCTGAGGGGCCAGAGGGTCTCAAGCCGGCGCTGCAGCGCATTCAACGAGAGGCCGAAGAGGCGATCGACGAGGGCTACAACATCGTCGTGCTAACCGACCGCGCGATTGGAAAGGATAGCATTCCAGTGAGCGCGCTGCTCGCATGCGGAGCGGTGCACCATCATTTGGTGCGCGCCCAAAAGCGCACCCGCGTGGGGCTCATCGTCGAGACGGGTGAGGCGCGAGAGGTCCACCATCATTGTTGCTTGGTCGGTTACGGCGCCGACGGGATCAATCCCTATGCGGCGTTCGAGGCTTTGTGGCAGGAGCGCCGACGCGACGCTCTCGATTCAGAGACGTTCCCAAACGACGCCAGCATCGTGAAGGGTTACCGAAAAGCCGTCGCGAAAGGGATGCTCAAAGTGTTCGCCAAGATGGGCATCTCGACGCTGCAGTCGTACAAAGGCGCGCAGATCTTCGAGGCTGTCGGTTTGAACTCGGCAGTGGTGGACATGTGCTTTGCCGGAACCGCAAGCCGCATCGAGGGTGTCGGGTTCAACGTGCTCGCGCAGGAGCTCGTTAACCGGCACGCGCTCGGATATCCGGAAGAGGACGAGCTCCAGCTTCCGATCTTGCCCAACGATGGACAGTTCCATTGGCGTGCCAACAGCGAGCGTCACATGTGGGACCCACAGGCGATCTCCACCTTGCAGGTCGCGGCCCGAAACAATAACCAAGAGGCCTACAAAGATTTCGCGAAACACGCCAACCAAAGCGCCATCGCACAATGCACGTTGCGAGGCTTGCTTCAATTCAAGAAGGGCAACCGCATCCCGCTCGAAGAGGTCGAGCCCGCGAGCGAGATCGTCAAGCGCTTTGCTACGGGCGCGATGAGCTTTGGCTCCATCTCGATGGAGGCGCACTCGACGCTCGCCGTCGCGATGAACCAGCTCGGTGGCAAGTCGAACACCGGCGAGGGGGGCGAAGACCCGGAGCGCTATCTTCCGCTTCCCGACGGTTCGATGAATCCAATGCGCTCTGCGATCAAGCAGGTCGCTTCAGGCCGTTTCGGCGTGACGATCAACTATCTCACCAACGCAGACGAGCTTCAGATCAAGATGGCGCAGGGTGCGAAGCCCGGCGAAGGCGGCGAGTTGCCCGGGCGCAAGGTGGACGAAAAGATCGCTGCCGTTCGGCATTCGACACCGGGTGTCGGCCTGATCAGCCCACCGCCGCACCACGACATCTATTCGATCGAGGATCTGGCGCAGCTCATTCATGATCTCAAGAACAGCAATCCGGCGGCGCGGATCAGCGTAAAGCTGGTTAGCGAAGTCGGTGTCGGCACCATTGCTGCCGGAGTCTCAAAGGCACATGCCGACCACATTCTCATCAGTGGACACGATGGCGGAACGGGTGCCTCGCCGCTGACCTCGATCAAGCATGCGGGTCTTCCTTGGGAGCTCGGCATAGCGGAGACCCATCAAACCTGCGTGCTCAATGATTTGAGAAGCCGCTTTGTCCTCCAGGCCGACGGGCAGATGAAGACCGGCCGTGACGTGGTGATCGCCGCGCTCTTGGGGGCGGAGGAAATGGGTTTCAGCACGGCGCCGTTGATCGCGCTCGGCTGTATCATGATGCGGAAGTGTCACCTCAACACATGTCCGGTCGGAATCGCGACGCAAGATGAAGAGCTCCGAAAGAAGTTCGCCGGCGCGCCAGAGCACGTCATCAACTACCTATTCATGGTTGCCGAAGAGGCCCGAGAGCTCATGGCGCGCCTCGGGTTCCGCACCGTCGACGAGATGATTGGGCGGGTGGACATGCTGGAGACGGCAGACGCCATCACGCATTGGAAGGCCCGTGGGATCAACCTCACGCCGATTCTCACACCGGCGACGAAGGTGCACGATGGCGTTCAGGTTCGCTGCACCCAACCGCAGGATCACGGGCTCGAGCGGGCGCTCGACAATCAACTGATCGAGGCGGCAAAACCGGCGATCGAGCGTGGCGAAACAGTGCGTGCCGATTTCCAAATCAAGAACACCAATCGTGTTGTGGGCACGATGCTCAGTCACGAAATCGCCAAGGCCTGGGGTGAGGAGCTGCTGCCAGACGGGACGATTCACTTCAAGTTCGAGGGCTCGGCTGGTCAAAGCTTCGGGGCCTGGCTTGCCCAGGGCGTGACACTGGAGCTCGAAGGCGACGCGAACGACTATGTCGGCAAGGGCCTGTCGGGCGGTCGATTGATCGTGTATCCACCTAAAGAGAGCACCTTCATACCCGCTGAAAACATGATCGTCGGCAACGTCGTGCTCTACGGCGCAGTGAAGGGGAAAGCGTTCTTCCGCGGCCGTGCGGCCGAGCGGTTCTGTGTCCGAAACTCCGGCGCCTGGACGGTCATCGAGGGGGTGGGCGATCACGCGTGCGAATACATGACCGGAGGGCGAGCTGTCGTCCTCGGGCGCACGGGCCGTAATTTCGCGGCAGGCATGAGCGGCGGGATCGCCTATGTCCTCGATACCGAGGGCGATTTCCCGAGCCGCTGCAACCAGGACATGGTCGACCTCGATCTTTTGGAGGATCCGGAGGAAATAGCCGAAGTGCGAAGCCTCATCGAAGAGCACCTTCAGTACACGCGGTCGAAGACAGCCGAGCGCGTGCTTGCAAGGTGGGACTCCTTCTTGAGTGACTTCGTGAAGGTCATGCCGGTCGACTACAAGCGCGTGCTGCGCGAGCGTGCCGAGTTTGGCCATGCGGCAACCTTCGTCGAGGGTGACGTCGGTCGGCGATCCTCCGGGCCTCCGGTTCTCGTCGAGAGAGATGTCGCCGAGTGATGGAACCAAGGAACGATGGGTAAGCCAACTGGTTTCAAAGAGTTTCCGCGCGACGCGGTGCCCTATGTCGACCCGCTCGAAAGGGTCGAGACTTGGGATGAGTTTCTGGTGGATGTTCCAGAGGAGCACCTACGCCAGCAAGGTGCGCGGTGCATGGATTGTGGGGTGCCCTTTTGCCAATCGGTGACGGGCTGTCCGATCGACAATCTGATCCCGGAGTGGAACGATCTGGTCTATCGGGGGCGATGGCGCGAAGCACTCGACCGGCTACACAAGACCAACAACTTTCCCGAGTTCACCGGTCGCACCTGCCCTGCCCCTTGCGAAGGCGCCTGCGTGCTCGCGATCATCGAGCCAGCCGTCACGATCAAGAACATCGAGAATGCCATCGTGGACCGAGGTTTTGCGGAAGAGTGGATCAAGCCGGAGCCGCCTGAAGAGCGCACTGGCAAGAAGGTGGCCGTCATTGGGAGCGGTCCCGCTGGGTTGGCTTGCGCCCAACAGTTGAATCGCGCGGGTCATACGGTGACGGTATACGAGCGCGACGACCGCATAGGGGGTCTCCTCATGTATGGCATCCCCAACATGAAGCTCGACAAGGGAGTCGTCGATCGCCGGGTCGGCATCATGCGCGAAGAGGGCGTGAAATTCATGACCAATGCGCATGTCGGGGTGAACGTCGACGTGCATCGAGTCCGTGACGAGAATGACGCCCTCGTACTGGCGTGTGGCGCAACGAGGCCGCGAGACCTGCCGATTCCGGGCCGCGAGCTCAAAGGCATCCACTTCGCGATGGAGTTCTTGCTGAACAACACGAAGAGCTTGTTGGACAGCAAGCATGAGGATGGCCGATACATCAACGCCAAGGGTAAGAAGGTCATCGTGATCGGTGGCGGCGACACAGGCACCGACTGCATCGGCACCTCGATGCGACATGGCTGCGCCTCTTTGGTGAATTTCGAGCTCTTGCCACGGCCGCCCAACGAGCGTGCGCCAGACAACCCCTGGCCAGAGTGGCCAGTAATCTTCCGTGTCGACTACGGACACCAAGAGGTCGCCGCGAAGTTCGGAAAGGATCCACGCGAGTATCGCGTTCTCAGCAAGAGATTCCTCGATGATGGCGAAGGCAACGTGACCGGTATCGAGACGGCCCGCGTCGAGTGGACAAAGAACGACGCCGGCAATTGGCAGATGTCGGAAGTTCCGGGATCGGAACAAACCTTCGAAGCAGACCTCGTCTTTTTGGCGATGGGCTTTCTCGGGCCTGAGGATACTTTGGCGGAGAGGCTCGGCCTCGAGCGCGACCCGCGTAGCAACTTCCAAGCAGAGTACGGCCACTACGCCACCAGCGTGGACGGGGTGTTTGCCGCCGGCGATTGCCGCCGCGGCCAATCACTGGTGGTGTGGGGGATTGGCGAGGGACGCGGCGCCGCTCGCGCCGTCGACATCTATCTGATGGGCCACTCCGACCTCCCCGCCCCCGATTGACAGCGGGAAGAGCGGGTCGCCCCCTTTTTCACCGTTTGGAGCCCGAATTGAGGGGATCCTCCCGCTTCTTTGTTTCTGGTAGCGCTGGACAAATCCACTGAGGGTGTGTCATGCTGGTGACCGGCGCTCCGGGGGGGGCGTCACTTGTTCTTAGCATTTGGAGGGGGGCGGCTTTCACGGCTCTCGTGTCGGGGTGGCTCGGCAAAGCACGCTCGCCGGTGTTCTTTCTTCTTGGCCTTGGCGATTCGCCGTTACCAGCGACCATAGCCGTACAACTAGCTTGCGATACGCCGAGCGGGTTTCCTCGCTCGGCGTTTCTAATTCTGGTCACGGAAACGGCAGGGAGGGTGCCGCGGGGGCAGGAGCGGGATCGAGCCGCGATGCACCGAGGACCGCGATCGCCGGAAGTAGCGCGGCGTACCCAAAAGTGATGAACGTCGATTTGTGCGAAGACGAAGAGTTCGAGGTGAACGAGACTCCGTCGTTTCGGTTCATGCCGACCCACCCGATTGGAGAACCTGCATCCGGCAATAGAAGCCGCACGATCGTCGTGAGGATCGTCGACCCGCCGTGGTTGATCACACGGTCGAGCACCCCGTGCATCTCCCGCGTGAGCTGCGCCGATGCGAACACCATTCCGTTTCCAATCGTCGGAAGCCCATCGAAGGCCCTCTTGAAATCGGCCGTCGCCGTCAGGTCGCTCTGCTGCGAGAGGCACTTCGTCAGATAGGCGGGGTTGCTGACCAAATACATGCGCCCGGTCGTGACATCCTTGATCATGCTCGGCTCGTACGCGTTCCATGGGGGCGGAAGCCTGATCCCGGGCCGAACGATGAGCCATTGGTTCGTTCGGTCCGCCTGAATGAATGGGTTGAAGGCGGCCTTTTTCGCAATGGCGTCGACCAAATCCCCGAGCCCGTCGATCTGGAACAGGAACTCGGTGAAGGGAAACCGGACCGACTCCCCGGGAATCCGCATCATGCGCTTCTGATCGAGTTCCAAGACCAAGCCTACCGTCGTGTCGAGGCGCTCCACGATCTCGCCGACGGTGATGTCGAGGTCGAACAGGCGTTCGGTCAACAGTGCATCGAGCCGCGCGGGGGAGACTCCTATGCCACGCTCGCCGAGGGTGCGAACGATGTCGACGAGCACCCTGAGATTGAGCTGCTGTTCCCACACGAGGTCTGCGCCTTCGGGTGCAATCGTTTTGAGGCCGAGCGCGGTAGGCTCACCTCCGAACACTTTCAGAAGCCCTTTCCGCGGGCCCGTGTGATAGATGAAGCTTTGGTTGTGGTAGAGCGATTCCTTCTTGTAGGAGCTCAGCCCGACGGCCCGCAGGTTGTCGAGACCGAGGTCACGAACGAGACTTGCTGCACCGACTGGGCGCGAGGCGCGGGACCGTTGGGTCGCGGGCAAGAGCGAGAGAAGGAAATCCGCCACCCGCTCGGCGTCGCCGTCGATGTCGACATAGGCGTACACGGTGCCACCGAGGTGGAGGTTGGCGCTCACCGGCCCGAAGTGCGGGGACCTCTTAGGGGCCATGGGCACCGTGCTGCCGCGGCTGGCGCATGCGACGAGCGCGCCTGACAAGAGCACGGCCGAAATCCGCTTCATGACGGAACCTTATCACCAGTTCCCGTCGCGTGCGGTCACCACCTAAACAGGTTATGGTCTCGCGCCCTTATCCTACGAGGTTTTGCATGCGTCGATCGATTCTTTGTTTCTTCGCCTTGTTTCTCTTCACGGCCGGTTGCGGCGGCGACGATTCCGGCACGGGAGGCACCGGCGGTACCCAAGGGGACCTCGAATGGCCGCCCGACGCGACCGTGTACTTCGACGAGTACGACATCCTGAATGCCGACTGCGCGACCGACGAAGATTGCGCGATGGTGCTCGGTTACTACCACGCCTTGGAGCGATTCGTGCAAATGGACGTTCGCCGCCGATTCTCGACCGGGCGACTGGCCGACATCCTTCCGAAAGGGCTTGCCGAGCTTCTCGATGTTCCTGGCGTTGCAGCTGATACGCGAGCGCTCTTTTCTACACGGGAAGGCCAGCCAGCAGAGGACTTCCTTCGACAGCAAGCAAGCCCAAAGACGATCGCATTGCTCCAAGCCTACAGCGCTGGGGTGAACAAGTGGATCGAGGAAGCACGTAACGGGGACGTTGTTTTCCCGCGCGAGCTTTCAAACCCGCCACTCGATTATGGTCCCGACCGCGTTCCGGAGTGGACACCCGAGGACAGCATCGCAACCGTATTGGCACTGGTCGAGAACCTGACGAACGATGAAAGTCCCCAGATCAACGCCGGCCTGGCGCGTGCGGAGATCAACGACGACGACAAGTTCTCCGACCTTTGGAGCCGCCGACCGCTCAAGGAGTCGTCGATCCTCGCGCCTGGTTGGCAGCCGCCGTCCCCACAAGCCGCGCTCGCGGCCAAGCGAGCGGCGCAAGACATCCCTTTGCGCCCCACGCTGCGCGAGCGTCGCAACTTCGCCCCGGCACTCGAGAATCTTCGGTCTAGGTTGGCGGCTTCTAGAGACTTCAGACATCTCATGTTCGGCTCCGCGGAGCTCGGCGTTGAAGTCGGTTCGAACAACTGGGTAGTCGCACCCGAGCGCACCGTGAACCAGAACGCGCTACTGTCGAACGACCCGCATCTCGGCATGAGTCAGCCCGCCACTTGGTATCTCGCACATCTCGACGCCACGACCAATGGAAGCGGGGAGATCCATACCGCGGGGACCACGTTTGCGGGGCTCCCATGGGTCATCGTCGGCCAAAACGACAGCATCGCGTGGGGCCTCACCACGACCGTCTTCGACTTCAGCGACATCTACCTCGAGGAGCTGGTCACCGATGGAGGTGGAAACCCGACCGGGGTGATGTTCCAGGGCGAGCAGGTGCGCTTCAACCGCGTTCCCTTCACCATCAACTTCAACGACGGCACCAGCACGGAGCGAGAGCTCCTCTTCGTGCCTCATCATGGGGCGGTTCGTGAGATCGACCTTGAGAACGGAACCGCCATCACCCTTCGGTGGACCGGCAACGATGTAGACACCGACATCAACTTCCTCACCGAGCTCGCGACAGCCACCAATGTCGACGACGCCCGTATCGCTTTGGAGAACATCACCACGATCGGGCAGAACGTCGTGGTCGTCGATCTTGAAGGCGCCATCGGATGGTTCCCCTACAACCGCCTCCCAAAGCGAACGTGGGCGACCAACCTGGATGGCCCGGCACCTCCGTGGTTGCCCCTCGACGGAACCGGGGACTACGAATGGACTGAATACTTCACGTTGGAAGAGCTCCCACAGGCTCTGAATCCGGCCGCAGGCTACATCGCCACTGCCAACAACGACATGACGGGGGCGCTCTCCGACGGAGATCCCACCAACGACTTCGATGCACCATATCAAGTCGAGGCGGCAGCCGGGTTTCGGCATGCGCAGATCGTGAATCTGATCGAGCGGATCGACGATCAGCATACGACGGCGACTATGGACGCGATCATCAGCGACGTGTACTCGCTCATGGGCGAAGAGATGACGCCGGGGATTCTTTCGATCGCCAATGACGATCAGACGGTGCTCACGCCCGAGGCGCAAAAAGTCGTGAATGCGCTCGAGGCTTGGAACTACACCTGCCCGACTGGGCTCGACGGAAACAACGCGGACCTCTCCCCACCCGTGAGCGACCCTAGTGTGCTGCTCGAGGCTTCCGGTTGCGCCGCCTTCCACACCACGCTCAACGAGCTTCGTTTTCTGATCGAAAACAACGAGTTTGCTCCCTCGTTCTACTCGCCATCGTCGAGGAAACCGAGCATTGCGGTCTTCTACTCGATCGTCGATCCGGCCGAGCTCGTTGCGGGCGACGTCTACTGGGATAACCCAGACACACCGGAGGTCGAGAACAAGTTTCAGGTCATGATGGACGCCCTCGACGGCGTGGGTAATTTCCTGGTCGGCAACCTCGGCGACGACGAAACCGCCTGGCCCTGGGGTCGCTTGCATGGCCTGGAGCTCGAATCGGACCTCTCGGCGTTTGGAGTGACGGCCTACAACAACCCGCCTCCAGGCGACGCGCTTTTTGCGAACGACGGCGGCCTCTTCACGGTCGACGTTGCCAACCCCGACCCAAGGGACTTGGTGCAACGTGCCGGTCCGTCGACCCGCTTCGTGTGCGAGGCGCTTCCGTCCGGCCCGAAGTGCACCTACCAACTCCCAGGCGGCCAATCGGGCGACATCGACTCGGAATTCTACCAAGATCTGCTGATGAAGTGGCTCGCCAACGAGCCTATCGACGTCGTCTTCGATATCGAACAGGCCAAGACAAACGCCTCCAGAACGGTCACCTTCGAATAGGATCGGCTAGGTCACTCGGCGCTGACGGAGACGGCTTCGAGCGCTTCTCGCCGCAGCACGCCGGCGGTTTTCCCACGGCCGTCCTCGCGCCAGCCCGGTGGCATGAAGAGATAGCCCAAACGCCCGCGCCAGCTCTTCGCGTTCCACGAATCGCGAAGCATCGCGCCCCATTCGTGGAACGCGATCTTGACGGGGTTGTACGTGTGAATGTTCTTCGTGAGACCGTAATCGACCGGCTCGCCCTCCGGTTCGAAGCTGCCAAACATCTTGTCCCAGATGATGAAGACTCCCGCGTGGTTGCGGTCGAGGTAGAGCGGGTTTCTCCCGTGATGCACGCGATGGTGTGATGGTGTGTTGAAGAACTTTTCGAACCACCCGAGCTTTCCGATGAGCTCGGTGTGAAGCCAATATTGATAGAGCAAACTGATCGACTTTTGAATGAGGATCATCTCGACCGGAAAGCCGATGAGCGGAAGCGGCGCCCAAAAGAGCACGCCCGTAAAAGGAGTCGTCCATGACTGACGAAGCGCAGTAGTCAGATTGTAGTGCGTGCTCGAATGGTGATTGACGTGTGCCGCCCAAAGCATTCGCACGTCGTGGTGGCTTCGATGAAACCAGTAGTAGCAAAAGTCTTCGGCCACGAAGAGGAGCGCAAAAGACCACCAGGCGGGGTGAATGTCGAAGATCCGGAACTGATGGAGCCAAGCGAGGATCCCGATCGGAATCAGCGCCAAGAGGATCTCCACGATCAGGAAGCCAACCCCCATCGAAAGGCTCGCGAACGAGTCTTTGGCTGTGTGACCCGCCAACGTAACTTCGACGTCGTCCGCGCGTTGCTTTCGCCGGACCACCCAGCTTTCGAGGCCGACGGTCACCAGAAAGAACGGGATGGCGTAGTAGATCAGCGCCATGCCTAGAGACTTACCGCCAAGCCAAGGAGCGCTCAAGCGCAGTGAATTCGCCTCACGGTCCCCGTTTCTTTCACTGTTTTCGCCGCCCCGTGTCGATACTGAGCGTCTCTGCCCATGCGGCAAGCACCTGCGCAGCATCTCGCATGGCACTGTCCGATGTGCCGGCCTGCAAACGCGAGAGGGCATGGAGCTCCTCGGCGCGCATGTTTTGAATCAGCGCCCGGCCTCGATCGGTGAGCCCGATGAGCGGAGATCGCTTGTGGGCGGGGTTTGGCTCGCGTTGGACGAGCTTGCGATCGAGTAAGGAGTCCACCTGTTGTTGTATGAGCTGCCGGGAGACCGACCTCGCACGGGCCGCATCCGGCACCGACATCGAACCTTCTCGCAAGAGGAGCTCGAGCAGGGCCCGCATGCCGGCGGTAACATCGACCCCGGAATGCAGGGTTTCGTTCCAGTCCTTGAGCACGTGGAACAGATGGCGGGTCTCTTGGAAGAGTCGATCGTGTATAATGACAATAAGCTTGTCATAATAGATATAAACTTGTCAACCGGCCTCCGTCCGACCAGGCGGGTCGAATTCGTCGAGATGTGTCTTGACCGCCATCTTTTATGGGCTAGCTTCGGCGTCCCTTTGCGGGGGCTACGGCTCTTCAAGGGGCTTCCACACAATCGGCGGGAAACACGGGTGCCGACCCGAGCTTGACCAGCATGCTGAGCAGGCTCAAATTGCCCTTTCCCTCAGCGGATGGTCCGCCGATCGGTCTTTGAAAACTGAATCGGAATTATAGTTACGTACTCGGGTCCCGCGTCGTGCAACAACACGTACGGCGAGGGTCAATTCAAACGCGGTCATCGATGAGCATCGGAGACCGCAATCCGAGAGCAACACGTACAAACGTGATGCTCTAGAGCGTCTGGCAGAGCGCCAGATCTCAACAGGAAACCAGCTCAACAGTTCAACTGGAGAGTTTGATCCTGGCTCAGAGCGAACGTTAGCGGCGGGCCTAACACATGCAAGTCGAACGAGAAAATCCTTCGGGATGAGTACAGTGGCGCACGGGTGAGGAACGCGTAGGTAATCTACCCTCTGGCGGGGGACAACACTCCGAAAGGAATGCTAATACCGCGTAAGACCACACTCCCTACGGAGAGAGTGGTAAAAGGTGGCCTCTTCTTGAAAGCTACCACCAGAGGATGAGCCTGCGTCCCATCAGCTTGTTGGTAAGGTAACGGCTTACCAAGGCTAAGACGGGTAGCTGGTCTGAGAGGATGATCAGCCACACTGGCACTGGAACACGGGCCAGACTCCTACGGGAGGCAGCAGTGAGGAATATTGGGCAATGGGCGAAAGCCTGACCCAGCCACGCCGCGTGAGTGATGAAGGCCTTCGGGTCGTAAAGCTCTGTGGGGAGGGACGAAAAATCTCCATTCGAATAGGATGGAGACCTGACGGTACCTCCTTAGCAAGCACCGGCTAACTCTGTGCCAGCAGCCGCGGTAATACAGAGGGTGCGAACGTTGCTCGGATTTACTGGGCGTAAAGCGCGTGTAGGCGGACTCGCAAGTCGGTTGTGAAATCCCTGGGCTTAACCTAGGAACTGCATCCGAAACTGCTTGTCTTGAGTAATGGAGAGGGTGGCGGAATTCCCGGTGTAGAGGTGAAATTCGTAGATATCGGGAGGAACATCAGTGGCGAAGGCGGCCACCTGGACATTTACTGACGCTGAGACGCGAAAGCGTGGGGAGCAAACAGGATTAGATACCCTGGTAGTCCACGCCGTAAACGATGAGCATTAGGTGCAGCGGATATTGACCTCTGCTGTGCCGTAGCTAACGCGTTAAATGCTCCGCCTGGGGAGTACGGCCGCAAGGCTAAAACTCAAAGGAATTGACGGGGGCCCGCACAAGCAGTGGAGCATGTGGTTTAATTCGAAGCAACGCGCAGAACCTTACCAGGGCTAGAAAAACTGAGAATCCTGAAGAAACTCGGGAGTGCTCGCAAGAGAACTCAGGTCCAGGTGCTGCATGGCTGTCGTCAGCTCGTGTCGTGAGATGTTGGGTTAAGTCCCGCAACGAGCGCAACCCTTATCCTTAGTTGCCATCATTTAGTTGGGCACTCAAAGGAGACTGCCGGGGTCAACCCGGAGGAAGGTGGGGATGACGTCAAGTCCTCATGGCCCTTATGTCCTGGGCTACACACGTGCTACAATGGTTGGTACAAAGCGCTGCGAAGCCGCGAGGTGGAGCGAATCGCAAAAAGCCAGCCTCAGTACGGATTGCACTCTGCAACTCGAGTGCATGAAGTCGGAATTGCTAGTAATCGTCGATCAGCAGGCGACGGTGAATACGTTCCCGGGCCTTGTACACACCGCCCGTCACACCATGGGAGTCGAGTGCTCCAGAAGTGGCCACGCTAACCCGCAAGGGAGGCAGGTCCCCAAGGAGTGTTTGGTAACTGGGGTGAAGTCGTAACAAGGTAGCCGTAGGGGAACCTGCGGCTGGATCACCTCCTTTCTAAGGAGCATTTCCTCGCAAGAGGAATGTATCTGGTCATATCCGAGTAGTGACTATTGCTGAGCCAGCTTTTTGAGCTCTGCAGGGATTCCGATTCAGTTTTCAGAGGTCCGATCGGACGCGCGGCGTGTATATCCGACAACGCCATTGCATCGAGGGCGTCGAATCGAGATAGTACGCGCGATGCGGGCGCTGGTCATTGCGACGTTGCTGTGTGTCTTCTTTGTTGCGAACGCTTCCGGCCAGGCCGAGGGCCCCTGGCTCATCCTCCCCGTGACATCGACGGACGACGATTTGTGGGTCGAGCCTACCGCCGCGAAGGTCCGGAGCGAGCTTGTGGAGCGCGACGTTGAGGTATGGTCTTTCGATAGCGCCGTGACCCGCTTCGAGGCCGAGGGCTCGGCTCCGGCTGCCGAGATCACCGAGGGCGACATTCAACAATGGGTCGATCAATCGTCTGCCGCCATACGTAACCTTGCAGCAGGGGACTACGATACCGCTCTCGAGCAGCTCAACCAAGCACAGCAACTCTCTCTTGCCGCAGCCGAGGAGCTCAATCGTGAGAAGGAACGGGCGCAGCAGGTCCTCGACACTTGCCTCTACATCGTGCGAGCGTTGCTCGAAACAAGATCGGAGTCGCGTGCCAAGACCATGGCCCAGGAATGTCGACGGCTGGTTCCCCGTGGCGATCCCTCCGCCTTGATGCACCCGCCGGTGGTCACCGAGTTGCTCGAGCAGATCGATACATCGCGCGCCGAGCAAACCGGATCGATACGGGTCGATAGTCGGCCATCGACATGTGCCGTACGCGTTAACGGCGTGATGTTGGGTGAGACGCCTTTCGAAATGCGGGACTTGTTTCCGGGCCAGTATCGCGTTCAGGTCGAATGCGACCCGGAGCGGCGCGGCCGGGTTCACATTGCGGACGTGATCGCCGGGCGTACGGACGTGTTGTTGGATCTGCGCTTCGACCGCGTCATCGAAACCCGTCCACTGCTGCATCTGCACTATGCGAGCGCATCGGACGCGGAGCAGTATCGGATCGCCGATGCAGCAGAAATCTCGAAGGTATTGCCAGCCGGTGCTCTGTTGCTCATGTCCTCACCGGCTTCCGATGTCGTCGAGCTCGAGGTGTACCGGGGTACTCCCTTGGTAATGACTGCCCTGGCACGCATCACCATGGGCTCGCGCGGTCCGAGCCGAGGTGATGTTGCCTTGGCGGTTCGTACCTTGCTCGAGGGCAGATGCACCGACTTTACCTCCCCGGAGCCAACGGCACTGCCTTGCGGCGAGCCGGAGTTCGAAATCGCGGAAGCAGAGCCAACCCAAGAGGAGTGGCCTAGCGATCGCAGACCGCGCGGCCAGTACATCGCTGGATGGACGCTTGTGGGGGTCGGCTCCGCCTCGCTTCTGACGGGCTATGTTCTCATGGCCCCGCGCGCCAGCACAGCCGAGGATTGGGTGAGCGGCCTCGATACCACCGGGGTGTCGGATCCCTCGACGCAACAAAAATGGCTGAGCACGGGAACCGGGATCATCGCGACTTCTTCGATCGGCGCTTCAGCCCTCGTCGCGGCCATGCCTCTGGTGCTGCCAAAGCGCGACAAGACGCCGTGGTGGGCTTGGTTTTCGGGCGCACTTGGCCTGGGAGCCGCGGCGATTTCGGGTTATGTCGCCTCTACGGTCAACGACCAAGCGAAACCGGAGACGTCGTGTTCGAGCACGGCGATCGATGCCGCAGAGGCCAGGGCCTGCGTTCGGCGATCAGAGCGAACAAATCTCGCGATCCTTACGGGTCTAACCGCAGCGCCCTTGTTGACGATCCCGATGGTCTATCTCATCAGACCTAAAGC
Source organism: Myxococcales bacterium (assembly GCA_029863605.1). Lineage (GTDB taxonomy): Bacteria > Myxococcota_A > Polyangia > Polyangiales > Houyiibacteriaceae > SG8-38. The sequence continues at coordinate 72,716 of JAOTVB010000009.1, forward strand.
GGCGAAAGTTTCGTCGCGGATCGAGGTGCTCCGCGCGGGCGGTTCAATGAGTTTTCGCGGTGAGTTTTGAAGATCGTTGCGGAATTCAGAGCGCATTGACCCGCAGGTCGGTTTTCGCCGATGCTCGGAATTTATGAGTCGAATAACGATGAACATGACCAACATCGCGGTGGGCGCTCTGCTTGCAGTTGCCCCTCTGATTCTTGCCTGTTCAAGCGTCACAGATGACGGGTCCGGAGGAACCTTTGGCGTCGGCGGCAATGGAGGGGTTGGCGGTGCGGCACTTACTTGCGCGGAGTCCAGTGCCTCGTGCGAGAACGGCCCAATCGATCCCATCGTACGAGAGGACGGGTGCCTGGTTGCGGATCCGCCCGTTCTGCCGGATGCCTGCACCGGAACGGAAAGCTTGGAGCTGCCGCCGAGTTGCTCGCAGACCGGCAACACCATCACCTACCAACTGACGTCCATTGAGCTCGTCGACGACTGCAACCTGGGCTACGACCTTGATGGTTGCAACGGCGAGAGCTGCATCCCCGGCGACAATGCCCCAGGGGAGGGAAACGCGGGGGTCGACAACGCGCTTGCCGGGCTTGCCCCGCTCGGCATGATCTTCGGTACGAACTTAAGCGTGGTGAACCAGAACTTTTATGACAACCTATGTGACGGTGATGTCGTTGTCCGGTTCGTTTTGGATGCCAATCCAGAAGAAGGCTGCATGACAGTCCAGATCTTCCGCGACGGAGAATTCGAAGGCACCAGACTCGTCAACCTCGGTGATTCGGGTTGCATTTCGGGCAAGCTAGGCAACATCCCTTTTGATTTCAGGGACACACCGTTCTCGTTCGACAACGTCGTGGGCCGTATGACCGTGTCCGAAACCGGTCTCGCGAACGGCATCGTCGGTGGCACGATCGACAGGGCGACCACATCAGCGATTGCGGAAAGATGGTTTCCTGAGCTGGGCGCGCGGGCAGTCGACAACGTGCTCGATATCAATGCCGAATTGGACAACGATCCGCTCCTCAACTGCAACGCGCTGTCCGTGACCTTGCGCGTTGGCGGCGTCGCCGAAGAAGCCCCGACCAATCCCTAAGGCCGCCCCAGAGGCTTAGTCGACCTCCACAGCACCGATGTCACACTCAAAGTTTTGCGGTCGGGAGATCCCTCGCTGGTCGACGGGTTCGGCACAGTTGCTGATCCGATAATCCACGGCAACGCTCTGAAGCGACGGCATCAATGTCGGCGTTGGGCCCCCATTTTCTGCGAGCGTCTCTTCGAGGCCGAGGGCCTGTGGAGTCACGTTGACTAGGTCGTTGGGGCCATTGAGCTGGCAGGTATCATCGGGGCTTTCGATGTTGTGGTCCAAGCTTTGCGTTATCGATGCAGGCGCTGACGCGGGGCCACAGCAGCACGTGTCGTCGATGAGAGTCTGGGTGAAGGACACTTCCCCTCCAACGTGGCTGATCGCTGCCGACGCTCGCGTAACTGGTTCTCCCGCAATACCTACGACATCGTTGTTGGAAATCGTACTATTCCTCAGTTCCACCCGCGCATTTGTGCTGGGATAGCCCAAGTGAACGGCGCCTCCATCCACATCGGCGACGTTCCTAAAGATCGTGCTGTTAATGATCCTAGCGATGCCCATGTACACACGAATGCCTCCGCCGATATTCGCTGCACGATTTTCATAGATTGTACTCTGCCGGAGTGTGAGCTCCGCCGTCGGCCCCTCCACAAGAATGGCGCCAGCATCGACCGCCGATACGTTTTCGGACCACGTAGTCCTGGTCGCCTCCAGCTTTCCAAAGGATAGATAGACACCCCCTCCGTGTTTATTCCTCGCGTTCTCGACTACTTTGTTTCCCGACACATCGCTATCGGTGAGGGACATCATGGCCGACTCGCCCGTCGTGGAAAGACCGCCGCCGTGTTCAAAAGCCACATTGTTTTGGATCATGGTGTCGATCACCTCGACAGTTCCGTTCTCACTCGAAATGCCCCCACCATTTTGTTCTGAGGTGTTTGTCTTGATCACACTGTTTGTCACGGTCAGGTCCGCGGTTCCGTCTCCACTCGAAACCCCTACATGCGAAATGCCTCCCCCGTCGGCCATAGCGTGATTCTCAGAGATCTCGCTGCCTTCGATCACGACCTTCCCTCCCTGGTCGTTTTGAATTCCGCCGCCGGAGCCACGCGCGGACTCGTTGCGAAGCACTTTGCTGTTGGTCAGCGTCAACGTCCCGGTGTTGTAGATACCACCCCCGGATCCGAGCTCTACCAGATTGTCCTCTACAGTCGTACCCAACAAGGTCAGCACGCCATCGTTGAAGATCGCACCGCCGTTGGAGAACGACGATGTGTTGTCCCTTACCGTACTGTCGGTCAGTGTCAGGGTCGTGCCGCTCGAGACGCGAATGGCTTGATCACCCCGTTGCATGGTGAAATTGAGTAGCTCCACACCAGAGGCCTCGATATCGAAAATGCGGTGTCGACCATCTCCTTCGATTGTCACGCCCCGACCATCTACCGTCACGGGGTTGTCGATCACGATGGGTGCCGAAGTGTTGATCACGGTGCCAGCGGTACACCGGAGCACCTGCGTACCGCCCTCTGAAATGGCTGTCTCGATTCCCTCAACGGTGCATGGGCAACCATCAGGGCCGCATGCAGGAACACACGCGCTTGCGCCCAGCTCCAGGCCCGAAGGACAACTAAGATTGGCGCAGTGGCTCAGCAATAACGCCAGGCATAGAGCCAAAGCAAAAGACGGGAAGACCTTGCCCAATCGCGACCTCTTGGAACGAATAGTACACTGCCTCGTATGTATGGCACAGCGACCGCCCGAACAGCGCTTCTGGCGAGCCTTGCCGTTGGCCTTGCGATCGCTCAACAGGTTATCGCCCGCGCGTCCCGTGATGCCCTCTATCTGACGCAATATGATGCAACGCAGCTTCCTCAGGTGATGCTTGCGACCGCGGTCTTTTCGTTCGTCATTGCGCTTGCTAGTGGTCGCTGGATGGTGCGGCGGGGACCACGCGCCGTGATTGCCGGGCTTGGGCTGATCAGCGCGGCGATCTTTGGGGTCGAGGGTGCGCTCCTGACCGCGGTGCCAAATGTCGTGGCCACCGTTAACTACATCCAGGTAACGGTCATTGGAGCCATGTTGGTGAGCGGCTTGTGGTCGGTTATCAACGAACGTTTGGACCCGTACTCCGCACGCCGGCGCTTCGCACGCATCGGCAGCGGTGCGGCGTTTGGTGGCGTCATCGGCGGCCTATTGGCACACATCCTCTCCGAGTACGCTGACTTGCAGATGGCCCTATGGACATTGAGCGGGGTCAGCATCGTCGTGAGCGTGGCGGGATGGTTCATCGGCCCACCAATTCGACGCGCGTCGAGCGGGGAGGTGACAACTGGCGGCCTTCGCGCCATCAAGGGCAGTCCTTATCTGATGCGCATTGCAACTGTCGTCATCGTCCTTGGCGCAGCGGGCGCGCTTCTCGACTACTCCTTCAAGGCGATGGCTGAGCTGCAATTTGCAACGGCTGCGAATCTGCTGTCTTTCTTCGGTGTTTTCTACATGGCAACGAGCGTCGGAACGCTGCTCGTGCAGCTCTTTCTGGCCAGGCATGTGCTGCAAAAGATCGGGTTGGGCGCTGCTATGGTTTCACTGCCCGCCGTCCTCGTTGCCGCGGCCGGAATCGGCATGATCTGGACGCGGCTGGCTACGGTCGTTCTGGCAAAGGCGCTTGAGCGGGTGCTCGCCAATTCAGTCTTTCGTTCAGGGTACGAGCTTCTCTACGCACCGATAGCCCCAAGCCAAAAGCGATCGATCAAGGCGTTCATCGATGTGGCCTGCGACAAAGTTGGCGATGGGATCGGAAGTCTTATCGTGCTGGCTCTGATCGCAGTGACTGCAACGCCTGCAATCTCGTGGGCTCTCTTTTTTGCGGTCGTTGCATCGATCATTGCCTTGACGCTGACGCTTGCTCTTCGAAAGGGTTATGTTGAGCAACTGGCGGTTAGCTTGCGTGCGGGTTCGGTGGATCTGGGGCATGCGGGGCTTTTGGATCTGACAACTCGACATTCGCTGACCACAACGCACGGCCTCGATCCCGAAACCCTTGCCTCCATCATCGAATCTGCGACGCGTGAGCGAGCCCCCGACCTGGATTGGCGAAAGCAATTCCAAATCCTTGTTTCTGGCAAGACCAAACGCATTCTCGATTTGCTGTCTTCCGAGACGCTGAGCCCGCGTGTCGGGCAGGTCCTCATCGAGTTTCTTGCTGAGGAACCATATGCTCGACCTGCTCAAAATGCACTTGGGAGGCTTGCTCCTCGGATGACTGGCCAGATCGTCGATGCTTTGCTCGACCCAACGAATCCACAAGTCATTCGTCGGAGGATTCCGCGAGTGCTCCTCAACATGGTAGAGCCAAGGGCCATTGAAGGGCTGCTGGAAGGGCTGCGAGACAGGGATCCCAAAGTGCGATTTCGCTGCGCGCAAGCGCTGAGCAAGACGAAGCAAGCGCATCCCGAACTCACGCTCCCCGAATCACACATCTTCGAGATGATTCAAAGGGAAACCCACTTGGGGCAGCGGACCGTCCGAAGTGACTCGGCCAGGGACCTTGATAGTGAAGTCAACAGCTTACTCGAAAAGCGGGGCGGTGCAGGCCTCGAGCATATTTGCGCCCTCCTGAGCCTAGTGTTCGATCGCCGTGCGATCGTGATGTCCTTCCGCGCTCTCAATACCAAAGATGCGAGCTTGCGTGGCACCGCGTTGGAGTACTTGTCTCAAGTTCTCCCAGAGCACGTCCGAACCGATCTCTGGCCACGCCTGGTCAACGAAGAAGGCCCCAAAGCCGTTCCGCCAACCACGAGAGACGCCACGGAGCTTCTACACTCGATGGAGTCGAGTTTCCGAGATAGTGACGCGGGTGACTGACGGAGTGCGGCTACTCGTCCGGCCGAAGCTCCACGGCGCCAATGTCGCAGCCCAAGCCTTGAGGTCGGGAGACGCCCCGCTGGTCCTCCATTTGGTCGCAGCTGCTGATCATGGAATCCACGGCAACGCTCTGAGACGTCATCATCAACGTCGGGGTCGCACCTACATTCTCCGTCAGGGTCCCGGAGAGAGCGAGCGCTTCTGGTGTCACATCGACCATGTCGTTGGTGCCGTCCAGCTGGCAGGTGTTTCCGGGGCTTTCGATGTTGTAGTCCAGGCTGACGGTCGTTGCGAGAGCCACACAGGAGTCGTCGATGATGGTCTGGATGAGCGTCAACGTCCCGTCGATGTTGGTGATACCGGCGGCGTTGCCATTGATCCCCGACGCCCTGTTTCTTGAAATGGTGCTGCTTCTCAGTTCTGCGCTTGCACCAAGCTGAATGTGAAGCGCGCCTCCGTCACCGGCAAAGTTGTCGAAGATGGTGCTGTTGACGATCGTCGCGTTGGCATTGTTGTAAACACGAACGGCTCCGCCGACTCCAGTCGCCGGAGCCGAATTGTTCCACACGGTGCTACTGGTCAGGGTAAGTGCCGTGTTGCTCCCTTCAACCAGGATGGCGCCACCGTCGAACTCCGACTCGTTTTCTAGCCATTTGGTCCTCGTCGCTTGGAGGAACCCTCCATCTTCCCCCCAGAACCCACCTCCTACGCCCTTAGAGGTGTTCCTCGACACCGTCGTATCGATGATCTGCGTTTGTGCAGACGACCCCGTGCTGGAAAGGCCGCCGCCGCGCCCAAGCGCTCGATTGCCTTCGATCAGGCTGTTTCTTACGGTTACGGTTCCGTTTACATTTGAAATGCCCCCGCCCCGATTCAAGCGGCCAACTGGATCAGTAGCGAATGCTTTGTTGGAAGATATCTCGCTCCCCCCCTCCACCACCACCTCACCTCCGTCGTTTTGAATTCCCCCACCCGGGCCGCCGAAGCTTTCGTTGTCGCGCACTTTGCTATTGGCGGTGAGCGTCAACATCCCGATGTTGTAGATGCCGCCGCCCGACCCGAAAGTGGCACTTGCCGCGGTGTTTGCCTCTACGGTTGTGTCGACCAAGGTCAGGATTCCGTCATTGCGAATGCCGCCGCCGGCAGAGCTCGACGTATTTTCCTTCACCGTACTGTTGGTTAGCGTCAGGGTCGCGCCTGTCGATACGGCAATGGCTTGGTCACCGTTACTGATCGTGAAGCCGATCAACTCGACTATAGAGGGCTCGACGTCGAAAATGAGGTGACGACCATCTCCTTGGACGGTGATCTCTTGCCCATCAAGGATCACGTCGTTGTCGACCACGATAGTTCTTGTGCTGTTTACTGGCGGTGCACCGACACACCGGAGCACTTGCGTGCCTCCGCGTGCGATGGCGCCCTCGATCCCATCAAGGGTGCACGGACAGCCATCGGGACCGCATACATCATCGCTGCACGCCCCATCGACAGGTGGCTCTAAGGTGCTGCTGCAGACGCACGAGCTCCTTCCCAACTCCTGGCCTGAAGGGCATTCAAGGTTGGCGCAATGGTTCAGCCCCACCGCCAGCGGCAGCGCCCAGCCGAAAGACGACAGCGCCTTCTTCAATCGCGATCTCTTGGTACGCAACAGATTCCACAGAACCGTACGAGCGCAGAGGGTGCGAAGTCAATTCTGGCATGTTCAGAGACCGTGGAGCTTCCGGCGCGGTGCGGTTCGGCGAGGCGTAGATGGACGTCTCCGTGAAAATGTTGTCTCATCGAAGCGCGGTGTCCTCCTCCGATCCTCAGAATCCTTGGCCTCGCATGCGCGATGTGGTGACAGCTGTCGTGACTGGGCTGCGAAGCGGGCGGTTCATCGAGGAGACCCTCGAGTCCCTCTGCGAGCAGCTCGGGGCAAGTTCGGCGTGGAGCACACTCGAAACGAAAGGCGGCGGGCCCATGCATCGGTCTCGAACGGCCAGCTTTCGGGGGGTTTCGCCCGCAGTCCTCGCCCTCCACGTCACCGAGGTGTTGGACCGCGTTCAGACGGAGCGCGAGACGGTTGCTGGGACGGTTCCCTACGCGCCCGAGGGGTCTTTCGCGGCAGTCCCGCTTTGGTCCGACCCGACCGCCTCCAAGAAAGCGCGCAACTTGGTTGGGGCCATGTACCTCGAGTTTCCTGGTGACCAAGGGACGCGAAGCGACAACTTGGAGTTCATCGAAAGCGTCGGATCACTCCTTGGCGGAGTCATCGCGCAGCAAACGCTGATCGAAGCGACGAAAGAAGACCTTCGGGTCGAGCGGGCCACGGACCGCAACGACCACTATCTCGGGCTCGACCAGCTTCTGTCCTCGGAGAGCATGGGTGCCATTCGCGACGAGCTTCGGGCGGCGATGGTGGGCAACGCTTCGATCATGATTCTCGGAGAATCCGGAACGGGGAAGACCCAGCTGGCCACTGCGTTCGCGCGCGCAAGCAACCAGGAACCGATCGTACGAGCCACCCTCGGCCTGGCTGATGACCTGAATACCATCACCTCCGAGCTCTTCGGGCACGAGCGGGGCGCTTTCTCCGGCGCGGTCTCAAAGCGAAAGGGCCTGGTTGAGTATGCCAATGGAGGAACGTTGATCCTCGACGAGGTTCTCAACTTGCCAAGCAATGCGCAACAGCTGCTTCTCGACTTCACACAATTCGGTTCGTATCGGCCGCTTGGATATCAAGGCCGCGAGCCGAAAAGCGCCGAGCTTCGGCTAATTTCCGTCACCAATGGGGACATGCAGCAGGCCATCGCGGACGCGCGCTTTCGGCAAGATCTGTACTATCGCCTCGCTACGCTGCCGATCGTGTTGCCCCCCCTGCGCGAACGGCGACCGGAAATTCCCAAGATGGCGATCGGCTATCTGAATCGAACCGATGGGCATACCGATTGGGAGCTCGATCGCGATGCCAGCGAGTTACTTGCCTCCCCTTACCTCGAGTGGGCAGGAAACATCCGTGAGCTCGAGGCAGTTCTCGAGCGCGCGAGGAACCGTGCCCGCGCAATCAACCCGAACGACCCAGTCATCGAGGCGCGTCACCTCGACATCGGAGAAGGCCAACCCTCAGGCGCCTCGGGCCCAGCGCCGGCGACTCCCCCGGTGGAAAGCGACGACATTCGTGGTCGTTGGCAACAGCTTTCCGAACAGAAGGGAAATCTCGACGCCATCGAGAAAGCGATCATCGAAGATGCACTGGCGGCCTGCGAAGGAATCGTCGCGAGGGCCGCGCGCACGCTTTCGGTTCCCCGAACCGGCTTGATTAGCCGCATGGCGACCCTCGAGATCGATCCAGAAAAATTCAAGCAGCGACGGGGGTGATCTCGGTGGTCACCGGCCGCTGACGAACCCCGTGCAGCGTCTCCTGCACGGGCCTCTTTGCGGCGACCTCGTACCCTGTGATTGCCGGTTCCTTGCGGGGTCGACCGAAGGTGACGACGCCGAGCGTCCAGAGAATCGCCACCAGGCAGAAACCAACGACATAGAAAAAGAGCACTGGATCCAGTGGCACGCTGGTCTGCGCTACTTCATTGAGAAGGCTTTCGCTCACTGCAGTAGGGTACATGGCTGTCGTCTCCTTGCGTTGGGCCGCTCCGTTGCAGCCAGTGGCCGAGTACTGTGCATGAACCGTGCCATGCAGCTGGCGTTTCGCTGGACGAAAATTCACGAGCGTTGCCCCGGATTGTTGTTGTCCGACAGGTGACTTGTGACGTCGGTCGTCGCAGATCTGACGACGAACGTCATCACTACGTGGTTGAACGGAGTCTTCCGTCCGCAATTGTGGCGGTTCTTGGTTGGCACGGAGGCTGCATTGAGGTCCGCGCGGCTGCGCGGATGACCGCGTCAGCCCAGCCACGAAGAGGAGTTTGTCATGAAGAAAAACGCCAGCCTCAGTTACAAGAGCTCGTCAGCCGTCCTGACCTGCGTATTAGGGCTCCTGTCCGGCTGTCTCTATGCCGGCGATCCAGGCCACATCGATGCCGAGGCGGGCCCTGCCCGGGGCTTGGAAGGAGCCCAAGTAAAGCTCATCCGCTACTCGACTCAGTGTGGTTTGGTCGAACCCCAGGGCCTGGTCGCCGAAGTTGGAGACGGGCTTGAGTACTCTTCAGAAATAGTCAAAGAGCTCGACTTAACCTGCTCCGACGTCCCCAATCCAAGCGTCGAGGTTCATATCGACGACCGTGCTGTCATGTTCGACTTCTCGAACGTGACTGGGCCCGGTTGGTTTCCGGCTGGAGAGTTCGAGGGTTACATCCTCGACATCGTACACACCGAAGATTCTCCGTTCTTGGTCGCCGCGGTAGTCGACCGCGAGGTCAGCACGCTCGACATCGACGACCGCGATCTGATCAACGATCTTGACCGCCTCGAGGTGAACCTCCAAGGCCTCCAATTCGACTCCAACAGCTTCCTGAAACTCGATCTTTATTTTCTCGAGCTCCCCGTTCCATCAGGCCAAGCCAACTAGAGGCAACCCGATGCCTAAGCGATTCCCCGCTCTTTGCACGGCGCAGGGGCTAGTTTCGAACTCTACCCAACGCACTGATTTCGCTGTACAATCCCGCCTTGCGCGGCCCGTCCGGATGGTGAGACGGGCCGTCGGTGCGGATTCATGGCGAAGGCAAGTTCGGACACATCGCTTAGCGAACCCATCGGCCAGGACTTTGGGCCGTACACGCTGGTCCGACGGCTGGGGGTCGGTGGCATGGCCGAGACCTTCGAGGCCATTCGCCGGGGGCCGGGTGGCTTCACGCAACGAGTCTGTCTCAAGCTCGTGCTTCCCTTCTTCCGCGACAGGGATGACTTCGTGCAACTCTTCGAGAGGGAGGCGCGGCTCGCGGCAAGGCTTCGTCACAGCAACATCGTGGGCATCATCGACTTCGGTGAGATCAACGGCATGACCTACATGGCACTCGAGATGGTGGACGGGGTCGATCTAGCGGTGCTCCTCGATGGGCAACCAGGCCGGCGACTTTCCCATGATTACGTCGCCCTGCTGGGACACGAGTTGGCGGCGGGGCTCGAACATGCTCACGATCCGAGCCGAGACGGCTCTGACAAAGGGGTGAACGCCAGTCCCATCATCCATCGAGACATCTCGCCGTCGAATGTTCTTGTCAGCCACCACGGCGAAATTCTACTCACGGATTTCGGCGTTGCAAAAGCCATCACTGGCACATCCCGAAAGCAAAGCGCGGTCAAAGGGAAGATCCCCTATATGTCGCCCGAGCAGCTCCGAGCCGAGACGCTCGATGGTCGTGCTGACCTCTTTGCGCTAGGCGTGGTGCTTTTCGAGGCTCTAACCGGACAGCGCCCGTACGAGGGCGCGCATGATCCTGCGACCATCATGTTGATCCTCAATGGGGATCATCCGTCACTCAAAGCGCTCGCCCCGGACGCGCCACCTGATCTTCGCGACGTGATAGAGAGCCTACTGGCGCCCGACCGAGACCAGCGGCCGGAGAATGCGACCACTTTGCTCGACCTGCTTGATCCATTAGTTCCCTCGCCCCGCCTACGACGAAGGCTCGGAAAGATGGCTTCGGAAGCCCGTGCGGCGAAATTAGACGTGGCGTCCAAACGCCCGGTGAGTGGGGATGAGACGACCAAGGTGTCGTCCGACGTTGGGGAAAGAGGAAGTGGGATTAGCCGAACGAGCGGGGCGCTGATCACTGCGACGTCGGACCCGGAGGGAGCGACACCCTCTAGCCCAGGGATCGGTCGGAGGCACCGCGGGTGGCTCGCCGTTTTGATCCTTGCGGGAACCGCGATCGGATCTGCGATCGCACTCTGGCTCCCCAAACAAGTAGAGAGCTTTGAGCCGCAAAGCCAGCCTGTCATCGAGGCCAGCAAGTCTTCTGATCCTGCGCCGGCGGACGAGCCGCGCAACGATACAGGAGCGGCCGAGAGGGCAGGTCAATCGCCGCTCGGCGCGGATGGCAGCGACGACGGCGCACCCGAGCCGGCATCCGCCGCACCTTCGAAGTCCGCCGTACCAACTGCACGGCCGGCGCAGCTCACAGTGGTTGTGTTTCCATGGGGTGATGTCTGGATTAATGGCAAGCCACGCGGGCCTGCGCCATTGCAGCGTGCCTCGCTAAAGCCTGGCCGTTATTCGATCAGTGCAGGACAAGGCGCCCCCTCGAAAAGCGAAACGGTGCGCTTGCGGGCGGGTCAACGCAAGACGGTGCACTTCGATCTAACACGGTCCCGGTCTAGCCCAAGTCCCTAGCTGAGCCCTCCGAGAGCTATGCAGGGATTCCGATTCAGTTTTCAGAGGGCGATCGGGCGTGCGGTGGCCGCCGCGCAGCCACTTAGGCCGCGACGAGGCGCTCGCTGAGCTCCCAAAGCCTTCGAGCCTGTTCTCGGTCGCGAGCGGACGGCTTCGTCTTCTTCGGCTTGCAGTCGTAGAAGTACTCGCCATTCGTCATTGTCACCTCGTCGGACGTCGCGAGGTACACACTCGTCTCGGCGCCTCGTGCCGCGGTTCGCAAGAAGGGCTTGACCAGAACCAGGATACGACCCGCCCACCACGCGTTCTGCGCACCGAGCTGGCTACGGACCCCACCCGGATGAAGCGCGTTTGCGGTCACGCGTGTGCCCTGCATACGTTCGGCAAGCTCCCGAACGAACAAGATGTTCGCGAGCTTCGAGTGTCCATAGGTCGGAAAGGCGCTGAACCCTTTGTGCCATTGGAGATCGTCAAACCGAATACCGCGGCAGAATCGATAGGCTTCCGACGCCACGACGACGACCCGTCCCTGCTCGGCTTGTTTCAGCTGGTCGAGCAGCAGCGTCGTGAGCAAGAAATGCCCGAGGTGATTGACAGCGAACATCTGCTCCTGGCCGTTATCGAGCAGAATCCGACGCGTATTGATCACTCCAGCGTTGTTGATCAACACGTCGAGCGGCTCGTTTCGGTCGATGAACGCACTCGCGGCTCCGCGGACCTCGCCGAAATCCCCGAGGTCGGCGAGATAGAGCTCGACACTGATGTCGCCGTACCTCGAGAGGAGCGCATCCCGCAGTGCCGTCGCTTTTCTCGGATTGCGGCAGAGCAAGTGAAGCCGCGCGCGTCGTTCCGCCAGGGCGAACGCGGTGGCTCGGCCGATCCCTTCGGTTGGACCGGTGATCATCACGTTCTTGCCCTCGATCGATCTGATCATGTTCTGGTTCGATGTGGACAGCGAGAACGGTGTCGGTGAGCCAACCTGGGAGCTCGATTTGCCCGATGTGAGCAGGTTCCCGCGGCGTTTCTTCGCCCGCTCGATCACCCCGACGCACATGGCGCCCTTGCACGAGAACATAATCGATGACTTGCACTTCATGAATCTGCACAAGGCCCATCGATACAGATCCGAGCTGAAAGTTTATCACGAGAAACAGCGGTTCGCGACGAAGAACACGATGCGGGTCGACGCCCCCAAGATCGGACCCTTCAAGATACAGGGAGTCGATGGCGACCAAATGGACACCCGCCTGGACACGGAGTTCCATGGCCTCGGCGTTCACATCAACTTCGTACAAATCGGCAACTTCGAAGCCCGGATGATTCACTGCACGACGCCAATCGAGGATGAGGTGACCGAGTGGACGGTGGCTATGTACATGGAGCCTCGGGAATGGAAGCCGAAGTTTGACGTCAAGACTTTCATGAACATGGTGTACCCGTGGGCCGCGATCGCGCAGACGTACTACCTGCACACGCAAGACCGCCGCGTGTTCTTCGAGAAGGGCGAGTACCGCTTCTACGAGGACGTCCCCAAGGGCTTCGAAAAGGTCAACGCGTTTCGCCGCTGGATCCACGAAGAGCTATTGGGTGAGCGGCGCCCAATGCGGAAGAACAGCATCCCGACAAAGTTCGTTCCGGTCGAAAAGCTTGCCACGGCCAAAAGAAAGTCTGCGCCGGCGGCCTGACGAAGGGACCCTACAGCTGGGTCACTTCGGGCCTGCAGTTGCGGCACTGGCAGGACGCTTTTCGTTGCAGTAGCGTCGGCGGGAGCAACATGTCGCGACGACGCACTCGACCCGATACGTCCGGCAAACCCGGATACATCACGCCCGACGGATACCGTCGCTTTGAGGAAGAGGCGGACCGGCTGTGGAACGTGGACCGCCCAAAGATGGCCAAGGCCGTGCAAGTCGCGGCAGCTGAAGGCGATCGCTCGGAGAATGCGGAGTACCAATACAGCAAGCAGCGTCTCGCTGCGATCGATCGAAGGCTTCGGTTCCTCGGGCGACGATTGAAGGTTCTAACCATCGTCGACGAGAAGCCGCCTGACGGCGGAAAGGTGTACTTCGGCAGCTGGGTCACGATCGAAACCAACGACGGCAGCACGCAAACGTACCGCATCGTCGGGCCTGACGAGATCGACGCCGACAAGAAGTGGATCAGCATGGACTCGCCGGTCGGAAGGTCGCTTCTGTCCCGAGAGGTCGGCGACGAGATCACAGTCCGGCGCCCAAAGGGCAAGGTCACAGGCGAGATCATCGCCGTGCGCAATATCGAGCGCAACTAGTGCCACGAGAAAAGGGGACTGTCCCCTTTTCCTTGCGGTGGCGGGCGATCTATAGTCGGCCGCAAATGACTACACAAGCTCTTACCGACACATGTATGCGCAGGGGAATGTTCGCGATCGTGTCGTCGTTCGTGCTCACCGCTTGCTCGAGCGACGGCGGCGGGGGTGGCGCCGCGCCGGGCAGCCTTCTGGCGCTTGGATGCGACGATGCGCTCGACAGCGTCTATCGAAGTCAGACCCCGCCGCCCGACTGGGTCGACCGGCCGCCACCTGACCCCACGATTCCCATCTTTTACTGGACTGGCGGCATGGACGATTTCATCCCGCCCGGCTTTCAGAAGTGCGGCCTGGATCGGTTAGAGGGCCAGGGCGCAAACGTCACGGCCTGCGTCGAGCGTGATAGCGACCATTCGGGCATCGTGTCGCGAACCGCAGGCTGGGTGCGGCAGCATCTAGAGGAAGTTCTTTTGGGCGGTGACGCCCCCGAGCCCTGCGAGGCCCTCGACCCGGCGCTCGAGTGCAGCATCCCTATCGTTCCGAACTCGTCGGATCCAGCGGATCCTTGATCCGAAGGGTCATCAAGGCCGGCGCGACCTATTTTGGGCTGGTGTTCGGCGCCGGGTTCGTGCTTGGCGTCGTCCGTACGCTCTGGGTCGTGCCTCAGGTTGGCGAGATGTGGGCGGAGCTCCTCGAGGCACCGGTCATGCTCGCCGTGATCGTCCTTGCTGCGCGCTGGGTCGTCCCGCGCTTCGATCTCCGTTCGAGAGGTGCGTTGCTGGGCACCGGCTGCTTCGCCCTCGGGCTTCTCTTGTTTGCCGAGTTGACCCTCGTGCTTGGCCTTCGCGGCATGGCGCTCGCGGAGTATGTCGAGTCGCGAGATCCGGTGTCGGGAAGCGTGTACCTCGCCATGCTCATGGTGTTTGCGCTAGCACCGAGGCTGTATCAAAGGCTCGGAGCGTAGTTTCCAGCGGCGTATTCTTCGCAAAAAGCTTCTTCGTCGCCGGCGAACATCGGATCGAGCGCAACCAGGGCGGGCCGAATGGCGTCCCACACGCGGTGTTGGTTGTTGCTACCGATGTTTTTGACGACCAAGACCATGTCGAGGCCGGGATGGCCGACGATGTAGTTTCCCATCAGACCTGCGGCGTACCACACGCCAACATCGAAGCTCTGGTTGCAGTCCCAGGGCGGGATGTAGTTGCAATCGGGCGATTCGGAGAGCCCGTGGGGATAGTCGTTCCAGAGGGTCGACGGCGTGCACTCGGCATTGGGCTCGGTCGTTTTTGGGAGACCATCGTCGTTGTCGGCGTTCGATCGCGCGATCAGCCAGGTGAGGTAGCCGTAGCCCGTGTTCGCGAACTCGAACGACGGGTGGGTCATCTTGTACGTCCAGTCTTCGCTCAGGAGGCGCTCACCGTCCCAAAGACCGCCGTCGAGGATCAACAGACCGAGGCGCGCCATGTCCCGTGCGGTGGTGCTCCACCCGAAGGCGAAGTTCTTGTCGGGGTCATTCCCATTCCAGTCGGATTGCCGCATTCCGAGGGGCTCGAACAAGAAGCGCTCCAGAAACTCGTGGACGCTCGACCCGAGCGCGGGGTCTTGGGCGATCGCGGTGGCAACGACGTCGTTGAGGCGATTGATCTGCGTCTCGCCGATGATGTCGTACGTAAAGTCGAGCTCGGGTGAGCTCAAGTCCTCGTTGTGCCCCACCATTCCCAGTACATGCCCGACTTGGGCGTCCTGATTGAAGGTGAAGGAGTCGAGCCAGTGGTCGACCCGGTCGGTGTCTGCTAGCGGCCCGGTTTTTCGACCTGTGCGTTCGAGGTCTCTCGTCCTGTAAGCCGCCGCGCCCGTGAGCACCGCTGCAAGGGTTTTGGCCGCCGAAAACACGATCTCCGCCTCGTCGACACCACCCGGATAGAGATTCGTCGGGTAGTACTCATGGCAGAGCTTTCCATACCGCACGACCGCGTACGCCCGATCGATCTCGGCATTTGCCTGCTCGAGCAAGTCCGGATCGAGGCCGCACTCGTCAGCGACCTGTGCCGTCGGAACCAATGTCCACGCTTCTTGCCCCGGGCCTCTCGGAGCGCTGTCGGTGCTGCCATCCGAGCACCCGAGCAGGATGGAAATGACCAGCAATAAGAAAACACGCATGGGCCGGAGGGTGTGCGAATTCGTGCGTGCGGGCAAGGGTTCGCGTTCCCGATGTCCGTGTTCGGCTAGGGGTTGTTGGTGGACGGGACCCGGTGATATTGTCGTCCTCTTATGGCTTGTAATACTCGACCGCGCGGGTTCGCTTGCTGTGTTGTGCTGTTGCTGGCCTCCGCGTGCGGGGAGGGGGTCCCTTCGGATCCCGGCGGCGTCCCTTCTGCCATCGCCGTCACTGTGCTCGTCCCTTCCGGTTTGGACACGCCACCCGAGACCGGGCTCGCAGCACTGACAACATCGATCGAATACACGGTCGACTGTCTCTCTCGGGAAGCGGTCACGAGTGAGGGGACCCTCGAGCGCACAGCCGAGTTCGAGGGAGCGGAGGGCCGGACCGCCGTCTGGAAGGGGTTGGTGGAGCTCGTGCCAGGTTCCTGCACCATCCGGCTGCTCGCACGTGATGACGGCGGAGAGCTGATTTGCTACTCGAGTGAGTCGTTGAACATCGAGTTCGATGTGCCGTCCGAGCTGTATCTCGAACTTCCGTGTTCCCGCTACTACGGTTGCTCCACGACCCCGCTTCCGGATTCGGCGCGTGCAGAGAAGAACTTCTGCGCGCTGGTGGGGGTCATCCTGTCGGCCGAGACGCCCGCGGCGCTCGAAGACGTGCAAAGCATCCGCTACGTGATGAGCGGACCAGAGTTCGGCGGGACACACGAAGGTTCACTCCTTTTCTCCGGCCCGAGCACGGCAGACTTTGGGGGAGGCCCTGTCCCAACCGATATCTGGGACACCGCCATCGAAGAAGTGATCGCTTCGCAACCGTACATCCTGGAGCTTACAGCGCTCGACTCTCAAGGCGAGCCCGTGTGCGCTGTGGAGAAGCGACTCGACATCGTGCCGGATGCAGTGGCCCAAATCTACGTTGCCATGCCGTGCACCGATGGGGTGACCTCGCCATGACTTGGACGACTCGAGGCTTCCCGTCCGCCCTGTGTGCACTCTTGGTGGCTTCCGCTTGCGGCGACCCAGACGCCGATCTTCGCGGGACCACCGTCACCGTGTTCGTGCCCTCAGGTCCAAACGCCACGGTCAGCGACGACTTCGCGCTGACCTGGTCGCTCGAATACATCATTGTTTGCGGTTCGGGACTTGTTGGAGCCTCGGGTGAGGCCGTGACTTTCGAAGGGACGCTTGAGCAGGCCGAGGCGTTCAAACTGGGGGAGGATGGCCTGAGTGCCGTCTGGAAAGGCCGGGTCGAGCTCCCCGCAGGGCCTTGCACGATTCAGCTACGTCTGCGCGACGCCGACGGGGAGGTCATCTGTACTGGCACTCAAGAACTGACCATCGAGCCTGAAACCCCGAACGAGGCATATGTCAGCTTAGTATGCAATGGGAGCTGCCCGACGATTCCGCTTCCGGATTCGGAAGCGGCACCCAAATTGTCCTGCGCACCGGTTGGAGGCGTCCTCTTGTCGGCCGAAACCCCCGCCGATCTAGAAACGGTGCAGAGCATTGACTACGTGATGACCCAGGCAACCGAGGGCTTCCTCGACGGCTATGTTCCCGAACCCTACGAGGGTTCACTCGTCTTCGCGGGCCCCGGCGCAGCAGACTTGGGGGGAGGCCGCGTGGTCACCGACGTTTGGGAAGCCACTGTCGGGGTCGTGATCGCAGACAATCAGTATGTTCTCGAGCTGACTGCGCTCGATGCCGAGGGCGAGCCCATCTGTTCCGCCGGGAAGACCGTGCAGGTGGTCGCCAATAGCATCGCCCAGATCCACATCATCCTCCCTTGCAGCAATTGACGAGTGACGGTTGTGTTTGCCTGATTTGACTGGTCGACAACGGCGTGAGTTCTGCGAAGTTTCGATTCGCCAAACGAGAGGCTCGGAGGGATGACACGAGGATGACTTATGACGCTGCGTGAGGCGCATCTCGGGCGGATGCGCGACCGATCGTTCGATACGTTGGTCGTTGGGGGCGGCATCAATGGGGCGGTGACGGCGGCGTCGCTTGCTGGCAGGGGTGCTTCGGTGGCGCTCATCGACCGCGGTGATTTCGCGAGCTTCACGAGTGAGACGTCGTCGAATCTCGTGTGGGGTGGGTTCAAGTACCTGGAGGGCTACGAGCTCTATCTGGTGTGGAAGCTATGCCGTTCCCGCAATCGGCTTTTCAAGGCATACCCCGACAACATCAAGGAGATTGGGTTCTACGCGGCGCTCGATAGGAAGGGCCCGTACCCGCCGTGGTTCGCGGCGTTGGGGGCCCTTGCGTATTGGATCATCGGCCTGTTCGGCACGCGTCATCCGCGTCTCCTGAGCCAGAACAAGATCGAGACCGAAGAACCAGCGATCGACACCGATACGGTGCGCGGCGGTATCGAGTACTACGACGGGATTTTGGTCGACAACGACGCGCGCTTCGTTTTCTCGTTCGTGCGTTCGGCCATCGAGGCCGGCGCCGCAGTGGCAAACTACGTCGAGCTCGTTTCCGCAGAGCGTGACGGCGACCACTGGAAAGCCAGGCTCCGTGATGTCGATACCGATGAAGAATTCACGACCGCCGCGCGCACGATTGTCAACGCGACCGGTCCCTTCGTGGACGCGTTGAACGCCGAGTGGGGAGTCAAGACCGAACATCGAATCGTCTATTCGAAAGGCATTCACCTCATCGTTCCGCGCCTCACCACCCGACACCACCATAAGGTGCTTGCGTTTTTCGACGACACCGAACGGCTGTTCTATGTCATTCCCATGGGTCGGCGTTCGGTCATCGGTACCACCGACACCCGCGTCGACACGCCCTTCACCGAGGTGATGGACGACGACATCGAGTTCTTGCTCGAACAGATCAACGCGCGGATGGACCTCGAGACGCCTCTGAAGAAGGCAGACATCATCTCCTCGCGCTCCGGTGTCCGTCCGCTCGTCGTGAGCACCGAAGGGAGCGACCAAACCGACGTCGACTGGACCAAGCTCAGCCGTAAGCACGTGGTCGAGGTCGATCGCGAGCAGCACGTGGTCAGCATTTTCGGAGGCAAGCTCACCGACTGCCTCAATGTTGGCGAAGAGGTGGCCGATGAAATCGAGCGCCTCGGCATCCCCCTCGAAAAGGATCTTCACAACTGGTACGGCGAGCCGGCACCGGCGACACGCAAGGAGTTCTATCGCCAGGCTCGGCTGATGCGGCTCGACGCGCTTCGGGAGAAGCCCGATACCGAGCCACTCACCGATCGGCTATGGCGGCGATACGGGCGTCGCGCCTTCGACATGCTCGAGGATATCCGTCGCAACCCCGCAATGGCGGAAGACATCATGGGCTCGGCCGACTATCTCCGGGCCGAGCTCTACTCGGCAGCCGAGTCCGAGATGATCACTAAGCTCGAGGACTTCATGCGGCGGCGCTCGAAGATCGAGCTCGTGGTTCGCGACGAGGCCATCGAAAGCTCCCCCGGCCTTCGTGAGGTTGCGCAGATCCTCTTCGGCGACGATGCCGAGCGCCGCCTCGCCGAGTACTTCGGCGGAAAGATCCCGGAGGCTTCTCGAAGTCGAGGCGAGGGTTCCCTCCGTGATCGGACCGTGGGATAGGATCGGGCTCGCGAAGCACCGGTTTGGTGCTACGGTCGGTCCGTGGCGCGATTCGAGTATGTCAAAACACGACGCGAAGACGTCGCGAAGATCCCCGAGAAGTATGAGAAGCTCGTTCGGCTCGGGGCGAAGCTATTCGCGAAGGTGAACGTCGCCGTCTACAAGATGAGCGGCGGCCGCTTGATGAACAAAGGCCCAGAAAACGAGCCGATCTGTTTGGTGACGATGACCGGACGCAAGACCGGCAAGAAGCGGGAGATCCCGCTGATGCACGTCCCGCACGGGGACCAGAAGATCCTGGTCGCATCGCTTGGTGGCATCTCCAAAAATCCGGTTTGGTATTACAATCTCAAAGCCACACCTGACATCACGATCACCGCAGATGGGGTCAGCCGTGCGTACCGCGCCCGCGAGGTCGGCCCCGACGAAAAGGCAACGCTATGGCCGGTCATCGTGGACGCCTACCCACCCTACGACGAATACCAGGCCCGCACGGACCGCGACATCCCGGTCTTCGTCTGCGATCCGGTGGGCTAACAAAGGGGACTGTCCGCTTTTTTGGGCTGCTATCGAAAGGACGACGCGGTGAGCTCGATGTCGGCCTTCGACCACGCCGCTTCGAAATGGGCTTTGACCTGGGCTGCCGCCGCACGTTTGCCTTGGGCTCCTAGCGCTCCATGAGTCATAAACGCGATGCGATGGGCGGACAATCGAGCGTCGGCCAACGAGTTCGGGATGCGGCCGACCGGGTCAGTGCGTGGATTGCCGACATGCAAGCGCGCGTAGGTCGCGTTTCGGCGCGGGTGCCTTCGCCGGTGCGCAGAGGTCTTCGAGGCGCGTTTTCGTTGGCCTTCTTCATCGCGATCGGCTGGATTCTGTATGGCCAGCTCGAGGAGCTCGATTGGCCTGAGGTCTTGCGTTCTTTGCCGACCTCGCCGTGGTTCTATGTCTGCTTTCTCGCGCGGTACATGATCCTACCGGTCACCGAACTGCTCTGTTACTCGGCGGTTTGGGCGATGAACCTCTTTCGGCACTTCGGCGCATTTCTGATCAAGCGCATTTTGAACGCGTCGTTCGCGGGTGCATCGGGCGACGTCTACTTCCTGTTGTGGGCCGTTCGAACGCTGCGAGTGACATACAGGCGAGCATTTTCCGCCGTAAAAGACGTGACCCTACTGTCGGGCGCGGCCGCGAACGGGGTAGCCGTCGTGGTGCTCGGCGCATACCTCGCGTTTGGCGATTGGAAGGTCTTCGAGGGCTTACAACCCAGAGTGCTCGCATTGATCATCGGGGCCACGATTGCGGGTGCCGTACTGAGCCTGTTGGTCATCGTGTTTCGCGGGAAGATCCTCGGAGTCAACACGAGGGTGATGTGGCGCATCATCGGCTATCACGGGGTCCGTGCCGCGGGGAGCATCGTGTTGTTGGGATTGCAATGGTGGGCGGGCATACCCGAGTCGGGCTTCGCGATTTGGATCAACTTGCTCATCATCGACCTGCTGATCGCGCGCGCCCCGTTCATTCCGGCACGGGAGTTCCTGTTCCTCTCGATCGCGCTGGCACTTGCCGGTACGGTCGACGCGCCCGAGACCCAAGTAAAGGCGATGTTCTTGGCCGACACGGCACTCCTTCAGATCGCGCTGGTGCCTTCGCTCATCGCGGGGGCGTTGTGGCGCGCGAAGCCACACCCGCTACCCATTGATCCCGAGGACGACACGCCGGGGGAGCAGCCTGCTGCAACATCCTGATCGGTGCTCGACCGCTCAGTTGTCGACGCACTCGCGATACCAGAGCTCGAGGATCATCATCGACCAAATCTGGAAACCGCGTGGCTCTCCGCGCTGGTGGCGGGCCAACATGTCCTGTACTGCGGTCGCATCCAGAATACCGCGCTCGCGAGCGGTTTGATCGAGAAGAACGTCGCGCGAGAGCGGGGCGAGGTCTTGCCGCATCCAGCGGTCGATCGGGAGCCCGAAGCCCTGCTTCGATCGTTTCAAGATACGGCGTGGCAAGAGCTCCTCGGCCACCCGCCGCAACAAGAACTTCGTGGTGACGCCTCGGATCTTCATCGACCCGGGAAGCGATGCCGCAAAGCGCATGACCTCCTGGTCGACCAACGGACAGCGCACTTCGAGGGAGTGCGCCATCGAGGCGATGTCGACCTTGGTCAGGATGTTGTCCGACAGATACGTTCGGATGTCGACGTCGATCACGCGGTTGACCGCATCTTGCGCGGTCGAGGTCTCGAACAGTCGCTCGAATTCTGCGGCGACCTGGTCGCGTGCGAAACGCTCCCGCATCGCCCGGCTGTAAATCGCCATGCGGTCCTTGTGCGGAATCGGCGAGCTGAGTCCCAGGAACCGCACGTACTCGGGCTGCATGATGCGCTCGCCGTAGTCGCGTACTTCCTGGGCCTGCGGGGTTGGCAGATGACTGAGCATGCCGGCGACGAGCCGTGGCAGCGGCCATGGAAGCCGCCGAATCGCGCGCGCAGTGCGAGAGTGCGTGTAGCGGCGGTACCCACCGAAGGCCTCGTCGCCTCCGTCGCCGCTCAGGGCGACCGTTACCCCCGTGCGCGTGTACTGGCAGAGGTACCACGTAGGTAGCGCGGAGCTGTCAGCAAAGGGCTCACCGTAGTGGCGGACGAGCTCGGGAACGACGGACGCCATGTCGGGCTCGACGACCATTTCGTGGTGATCGGTTCCATACCGCTCGGCGACCATCTTGGCGTATGGGAGCTCGCTGCGGTCTTTGCTCGTGAAACCGACCGAGAACGTCTTGACCGGTTGAGAGGATTGACGCGCCATCAAGGCCACGATCAGCGACGAGTCGAGGCCCCCCGAAAGAAACGCCCCTAGAGGAACGTCGGACATCAAGCGAACGCGCACCGATTCCTCGAGGAGGTTGCGAAGCTCTTCGGTGAGCTCCCCGACGGTTCCCTTGCGTGGCTCGTCGAAGCGCAGCGCAAAGTAGGGCTCCGGGGCGTGGCTGACGCCGTTCTCGCAGACCAGGCGGTGCCCGGCGGGAAGCTTCTTAACGCCCTCGAACGCCGTCATGGGCGCGGGCACGTATTGCAAGCACATGAAGGCGTCGACTGCATCGAGATCCGGCCGCTTCTCGAAGTGCTTCGACGCGACCAACCCTCCGAGCTCAGAGGCGAACACCAAGCCCCGCGGTCCGATGTGGTAATACAACGGCTTCTTACCGAACCGATCGCGGGCGAGTATCAGGCGCCCCCGCGGTCGGTCCCAGAGTGCAAGTGCGAACATGCCTCGCAGGTGGTCGAGAAAGTCGACACCGTGCTCTTCGTAAAGATGCAGCACCACCTCGGAGTCCGAGCGCGACTTGAAGCCGTGCCCCCGTTGCTCGAGCTCCTTGCGCAGCTCGATGAAGTTGTAGATCTCGCCGTTGACGACCACGGAGATCGTATCGTCCTCGTTGGTCATCGGCTGCGCGGCTTCTGGCCTGAGGTCGATGATCGACAATCGGCGATGACCGAGCACGCAGGGGCCATCGCTGCGCAGGCCATGGTCATCGGGACCGCGGTGCACCATCGCGTCGCACATGCGACGAACCGCGTCGGTGTCTGGTGCGGCCTGCTGATCGACTGCTAACAATCCCGCAATGCCGCACACGTCACAAAGTCCCTTTTCGAGCCCGAAGTGAGCCGGAGCGTTGGGGATGCTCTCTCGTCGGTCAAGCGCCCGCAGGTTGCTGGAGGCACTTCCATGATCTGACCTCGGAGCGGTATCCGAGATTCTGGCGGTGCCTGCGTGGGTTCGCTATCTGAAACGATCCCGGCCACGTTGTGCAATGTCGATGGTACACACGGCGAACTTCGTTTCGGGCATCGGCACGTATCGCGCACCCGAAGTCCCGGTCATCGTGAACCTGCGGATTGCGTTGCGATGCGATCCGGAAGCGCAATGGTGGAATCGTGGGCGTCTCGCAAGGAGTCGCCGACGAGGCCGCCGAAGTCTTCGACATGCCGCCAACCAAGGTGGTCGCGATCCTAAACCCTCCGCAATCGCGGGACGTTTCCTTCGAGATCGATCCGAAGCACGCGCCCCTGTTCGAAAGACCGGTGGTCCTCGGGATCGGGCGTCTCGCTCCCCAAAAAGACTTCGAGATGTTGCTCCAGGCGTTCGCGACAGTGAGCGCGGGTCGGGATTTGCACCTGGTCATTTTGGGGGAGGGTCGCGAGCGCGGGTCACTTCAGGCGACGGCGCATGCACTCGGCCTCTCCGAGCGCGTCTTTTTTCCGGGTTTCGTAGGCAATCCGCAAGCTTACCTTCGGCGCGCCCGCGTCTTCGCGCTTTCATCACGCAACGAAGGGTTCCCGGGCGCCCTGATCGAGGCCATGGAAGCCGGTACCGCGATCGTCTCGACGGACTGTAACTTCGGTCCACGCGAGATCCTCGACGACGAGCGGTTCGGGCGCCTCGTCCCGGTCGGAGACGCCGAACGTCTTGGAGAGGCCCTCGACGCCGAGCTCGATGCGCTCGACGTCGGCCTCGATGCGCGCCGTGCCGAACGTGCGAGCTGGTTGCGTCGCTTCGACCCAGAGAGGATCATCAGTCGCTACCTCGAAGTGGTCCGAGAGGTGATCCCAACGGCACAGAGCTTGTAGCCTTGCGGCGAAGCGCTAGAGATCGACATGTTGGAGCATTACAAGACGATATTTCTGCGGTCTTTTGGGGAATACGGGCGATACCTCTGGAATGACATCTCCGAGCCCAGCTGGCACAGCTACTTCTACGGGCTGATCCTGGTTTCGGTGGTCGTCTATGCGCTCGAGCTCCTGTTTCCGTGGCGAAAGAACCAACCGCGTATTCGCAAAGACTTCTGGCTCGATGGCTTCTACATGTTCTTCAACTTCTTTCTGTTCTGGCTCGTGGCCTACAACGCCGTGTCGAATGTCGTCGTCGAGGCTTTCGCCGACCTGCGTCGCTCGATCGGGCTCGAGAGCCTCGCCTGGATCGACGTCTCCGTGCTGCCGATCACGCTTCAGTTGTTGCTCATGTTCGTGTTGCGCGACTTCATCCAATACTGGACGCATCGGTTACTCCACCGAGTCCCGCGGCTTTGGGACTTCCACAAGGTGCATCACTCGGTAGAGCAGATGGGTTTCTCGGCCCATCTTCGTTACCACTGGATGGAGACCATCGTTTACCGAACCATCGAGTACCTACCGCTCGCGATGATCGGTTTCGGCATCCAAGAGTTTTTCGCGATCAACATGATCGCCCTCGCGATCGGGCACATCAATCACGCGAATTTTCGACCGCCGATCGGGCCGCTCCGCTACGTTTTCAACTCGCCTCAGATGCACATCTGGCACCATGCCAAAGAGATGCCGAGGCGCTACGGCGCAAACTACGGCCTGAGCCTCAGCGTTTGGGACTGGCTATTTGGGACGGTGTACTGGCCGGGCTCGGGGCGCGACATCCCGCTCGGCTTCGCCCACGTGGAGGAGTACCCGGATCACTTCCTCACCCAAATGATCTTCCCGTTCAAACACGAGCGCGAGTGATCGGCTCAGGAACGCGGGACAAGCTTCATCGGAAGGCTGTCTACGGGCTTGCTGAATGGAAAGTACTGGAGCTTTGCTGGGAAGTAGTCTCGTTTCGCGAACTCCATTCGATAGTTGCCGACCATTTCCGCAAACGTCTGCATGAAAAGAAGCCTCGCGAAGTGCATCCCAATGCATTTGTGGGCGCCGCCCCCGAAAGGAATCCACATGAAGTTGTGGTTTCGGTGCTCATTCACCTCTTCGCTAAAGCGCGTCGGGTCGAAGGTGTTCGGGTCGCGCCAGAATTCTTCGAGGCGATGGATGTATGCCCCTGGCACGCAGACCATCGTGTCGGCGGGAACGCGAACGCCGTCGAACTCACATTCGCGAATGGTTCGTCGTAAGAACATCGAGACAGGCGGATGCATCCGCAGCGTTTCGTAAAACACTCCCACCATTTCTTTCATCTCGTGAAAGAACGCCTCGTAACTAAAGGGCTGGTCAGAGCACGCTACGTCTTCAGCCAGGCGGGCTTGGAGGTCATCGTCGTTGCATAGGTAGTACGCTGCCATGGTTGCGGCGCTCGTGGTCGTGTCGTGCGCGGCGAGCATCAGGAACACCATGTGATCCGCGATGTCTTCGTCGTCGTAGTAGCTGCCGTCTTCGGTCTTTGCCCTGCAAAAATGTGCAAATACGTCTCGGTCCGCTGACGCGCGCTTTTCCTCGATCAGGCCCATGAAGAACCCCTTGAGATACTGACGTCCACGCAACCCTCGATGATAGAGAAGGCCGGGTATCTTGAGGCGCACTATGCCGAGGGCGCCCTCCATCATGTCGGTAAAAGCCTTGTTCATCGTCTTGACCGTCATCTCGGAGTCGTCCACCCAACAGAACACGTCGAACGCGATATCGAGCAGGAGGCGCTTGACCTCTTCGTAGAACAGAAACGTGTCTTGCAAAGCCCAGCGCTCGACCGCGTGCTTCACGATGCTTTGAATCCGTGTGACGTACTCGCGCATCGCATCCGGCTTGAACGAGGTCTGCATGATCCCGCGATGCAATCGATGTTCTTCGAAGTCGCGCATGACCAAGCCGCCTTCGAAGAATTCGGCCATGACCGACTCCCAGCCCTTCTTGATCGAAAAGTTCTTCTCACGGTCGAGCAGGACCCGCTGCACGTAGTCCGGGTGTAGAAGCAGGACGCATTTGTTTCCCGTGATCGAGATCCGACTGATCGCGCCGTACTTTTCGTAATGCCGAGCGAACATCTCGTGTGGGTTTCGGAACATGTCGAGAGTCTTGCCGACCAGAGGCCAGCCATACTCCCCGTCGAGGTGGCTGAGATCTCGATTCGCGGGGCGCTGGTCGTAGGGAAGTCGTTCGATTGTGTCCAAAATGATGACCGCCTATCCCGGGCCCAGAGGCCTGATGGGCCTTCATTCATGCCGCAGGCGGCCCAAGCTTACAATACTAACTGTAAAGTTGTTACGCCGTTGTGGCGAGAGGTCCGGGGCGCGACTCCGTCCAGGGGTCGCCGACGGCCGCGCCAATCCTGCCGTTTACGGGGCGATCGGGTGTGCGGAGTCCCCGCGGTCGACCGCCGGAAGGTAAATGCTCACCGTGGTCCCTTGGTTGAGCCGCGTTTGCATCTGGACGAAACCCCCGCTCGATTGTGCGAAGGCGTCGACGGCCGCAAGACCCAATCCTGTCCCCTGGCCGGCCTCTTTCGTCGTGAAGAAGGGCTCGAAGGCGCGCGCAGCGACGTCGCTGTCCATCCCCGTCCCGGTGTCCCTGACCTCGAATGCGACGAATGACTTCGAGTCTTGCTTCTCCTGGCGTAACTGCACCTCCAAGGATCCCCCGTTTGGCATGCTGTCTCGCGCATTGATGGCGAGGTTGAGCAGAGCCTTCTGGAGCTCTGCTGGATCCACGTAAACGACGGTATTGTCCGGCAGTGGAGTGACTCCGAGCCTGATCTCGGGAGGCAACGCGTGTTCCAGCATCAGCGCTGTCGACGACGCGATCTCGTTCGCTGAGACGTACTTGGGCTGCAGCGGGGTTTTTCGCGCGAACGTGAGAAGCTGGTGGATCATCTTGCCGGCGCCATGGGCGGCATCTTCAATCTGTTTCGCTACTTCCTTCACTTCCGACGGAGTGAAGTTCTTCGTGCGAAGAAGCTCCGCTCTCGACGAGACGACCGTCAGCGTGTTGTTGAAGTCATGTGCGACGCCACCCGCAAGATGGCCCAGTGCTTCGATCTTCTGGTTGTGTCCAAGAAGCGACTCGGCGTCGCGTCGTTGACGCTCCGCATCGTCGCGCAATTGCATCGCACCCCTCAGGTTCTCGACGAGCTCGACCTGGTCTTGCAGATATTGGTCCAGTTGACTCGTGAACACGCTCACGCTCGCCACCGCAACGCCGCAAAACAGCGCAAAGAGCACGGTGACGCGCACCCAATTAACGAAGTCAGTGGGGTCGTAAAAAGTGGTCGTCCCGACAGCCAAGACGCCGCTCGACAACAGAGCCCCAACAGCCAGTAGCGTCGCGAGATTTCCGGCAAGGGCTATCCAGGTGGCCCGACGACCGAAAAACACGGAAGCGAGCACGTTCTGAGACGCCAAGATGAGAACGGGAGCGGCGAGGTAGCCCACTGCAACCAAGAAAAAAGCGCCCATTAGGTAAAGAAGCACCAGGAAACCAAGAACGCGAAGTCTGTAAGCTAGCCGTCTAGCTGCGAGCAATACGATGAACCAGCCGTAAAAAAACACCGCAACTCCCACGATTGCCCATGCCTCGTGGTCGATCGCATCGATGACGGTTCGCACCAACGCCAAGACGCCCACGACGACTGCTACGAGCAACGACGCGTTGAGCATCCGCTGACGAAGTATGTGTGCCTCGCCTAGGACATCGTGTTTCGCGGAAGTAACGTTTTCCAAAAAGCCACCCCTAAGCCGAAAGCAAACCCTCGGCGGTCGGGCACGCAGACCACCCAAGAACGATGTCAAAGGTCCTCTCGATGTCAGGCATCCCAAGGCTACCGCCGGCCAAAGTAAGACGGCAAGCGCCATCTGAGCGGGGTGAGGTGCCGCGCCGATCCGTCCGAGTGTCCGAGGCGATGGCCCCCTGAGCCCCCGAGATCACAAGGATTTACGGCCAAGATACAATCATGCTTGCAGTTTGGCGTGCCCTGCTATTTTTATCTGGGTCGATGGCCGAATACGGGACAGCCGACATTCACAACGTCCTACTCGCCGGCCGGCGGTCTACGGGCAAGACCACACTCGCTGAGGCATTGCTGTTCAGGGCCGGTGAAATCACTCGCCAGGGGACAATCGAGTC
Source organism: Myxococcales bacterium (assembly GCA_029863605.1). GTDB lineage: Bacteria > Myxococcota_A > Polyangia > Polyangiales > Houyiibacteriaceae > SG8-38. The sequence goes on from JAOTVB010000009.1 coordinate 100,814, forward strand.
GGGCACATGTGCGAGTGACTTCGAAAAGGAAGAGCGAGATCATCAGCACTCGGTGTATTCGGCGCTTCTTCACGCCACACATCAAGGAAGACGAATCAACATTCTCGATCTCCCTGGAGCGCCAGACCTCGTCGGGCAAGCGATTGCATGTCTTCCCGCCGCCGAGACGATGGTGCTCGTGATGGACCCCGAGATTGGAGTCGACAGCATGAGTCGGCGGCTCGTGAAGTTGGCGCACGAGCTCGATCTACCTATAGCCATCGTCGCGAATCGAATCAGCGAATGCGTTTCCAGCCTCGCCCCTTTTCTCAGCGAGTTGAAAGAGATCTTCGGTCGCGGCTGTCTCCCGATCAATCTACCTGCGGACAACGGGAGCGCGGTGGTGGATTGCCTGCTGAACGGCGCGGGGGAAAGTGACCTCGGCCCCGTCGGGGGCTTTCATACCGAGCTGCTGGATCAAATCGTCGAGATCGACGATGACCTGATGGAGCGATACCTCGAAGGTGAGGAGCCGAACTACGAGGCGCTTCACGAACCGTTCGAGCGTGCGATGGACCAAGGCCACGTCGTGCCAATCTGCTTTACCGATGCCGTGAGCGGAGCCGGAGTCGAGGCGCTGCTCGATGTCATCGTGCGGCACTTCCCGAGCCCGCCGGAGGGCAATCCCCGCCCTTTTTTCATTGGAGAAGGAGAGGACGAGGCCCCGTTCCGGTACGAGGACGACCCCGGCAAACCACTCCTCGCCCACGTGTTTCACGTCACCACCGACCCCTACCTGGGCAAGCTCTGCTTCTTCCGCGTGTACCAGGGTACGATCAAAAGCGGCGAGCAGGTGTTGATCGGCGAGGGCAAGAGGCCAATTAGGCTGAGCCACATCTTTCAGCTTCAGGGCAAGGAACGCACTGAAACCAAGGAGATCATCGCAGGCGACATGGGTGCCGTCGCCAAGATCGACGACCTTCATCTCGGCGATGTCTTGCACGACGATCATTTACTCGATCACGTACACCACAAATCACTCCCGTATCCGGCCCCGCTGCACGCGCTAGCCGTCGTGCCCAAGACTCGCGGAGATGAAACCAAGATTGCAGAAGTGCTCGCGCGGATTCGAGAAGAAGACCCCACGTTCGCCGCCGACTTCGATCCTGACACGCACGAGCTCATCATCCACGGCCTAGGCCAGATGCATTTGAACCTCGTGCTCGAACGGATCAAGAATGACGGGGTCGACGTCGAAGCCAAGCCACCAAAGATCGCGTATCGCGAGACCATTCTCGGCCGTGCCGAAGGTCACTATCGCCACAAGAAGCAAAGTGGAGGCGCAGGTCAGTTCGGCGAGGTGTATCTACGCGTCGAGCCGTTGGAACGGGGTGCGGGGTTCGAGTTTGTCGACAAGATCGTCGGCGGGGTCATCCCGAAAGGGTTCATGACCGCCATCGAGAAGGGCATTCGGGACATCATGCGGCAGGGGATCGCCGCTGGTTATCCCGTAGAAGACGTCCGGGTGACCGTCTACGACGGTAAGACGCACTCGGTCGACAGCAAGGAGATCGCCTTCAAGACCGCCGGGAAGTTCGCCTTCAAGGACGCATTCCTCAAGGCCAATCCGGCCATCCTCGAGCCGATCGTCAGCATCGAAGTCACCACGCCGGGCGATACCGTCGGATCGATCACCGGGGATCTCTCGAGCCGCCGTGGCAAGGTCTACGGGACGGACGTGATGGGCAGCGGAACGACGGTGGTCAAGGCCTCCGTGCCGCTCGCTGAAGTGATGGAATACGAGCCTGCTCTCAAAAGCATGACGAAGGGGCGGGGAAGTTACACGATGGAGCTCAGTCACTACGACCCCGTACCGGCCCGGGTGGCAGAAGAGCTGGCCTCCAAGTTCAACGGGTCCTGAGCGATGAGGGCGTTCGTGACCGGATCGACCGGGCTCTTGGGCAACAACCTCGTGCGGCAGCTTCTTGCGGAGGGGCATGAAGTCGTCGGGCTGACGCGCTCGGCTGAGAAGTTCGAGCGTATGTTGGGGGACACCGCCGCCGCCCCGGCGGTTGGGGACATCGAAGACATCGATGGATTTGCCGAGCAGCTCACCGGCTGCGACGTCGTCTTTCACACTGCGGCGTACTTTCGTGAGTATTACGGGAAGGGCGATCATCTGGCGAAGCTCGAAGCGATCAATGTCACCGCGACGCTCGAGTTGATGGCGGCGTCAGATGCCCGAGGGGTCGAGACCTTCGTCCATACCAGCTCGGCGGGCACGATCGGCAAACGCGAAAACGGTGAACCCGGCGACGAAGAGACCCCTCCGTCCCCGGCGCAGCTCCGCAACCTCTACTTCAAGAGTAAAGTCGATGGGGACGCCAAGATCCGTGCGTATCAACCACCCAACGGGATGGCGGTCATTCAAATCCTGCCGGGATGGATGTGGGGGCCGGGTGACGCCGGCCCGACCGGTGCGGGCCAAATCGTTTTCGATTTTCTAGATGGGAAGTTTCCAGCCGTGCCCGACGGCGGCTCGACCTTGGCCGACGCACGGGACGTCGCAGCCGCCATGGTGCGTGCCGTGGGCAAGCCGGACGGGGAACGTTTCATCGTCGGTGGACGGTACCATTCGCTTCGCGAAGTGGTGGACCTGATCGCGCGTGAAACCGGCAGACCCGCGCCCAAAGCCGACTTGCCTTCGTGGTTGGCGATTGGCTATGCGCACCTGAGTGAAGCCTGGGCGTCGCTCACCGGTGGTAGGGCAGCCGCCAACCTCGCCGGCGTGCGAACGATGTCGGAGAAACACAACGTCAGCTCGGCTAAGGCGGAGCGCGAGCTCGGCGCCAGCTTCCGACCGCTCGGCGACACGATTCACGACGTCATCGCTTGGTACGACCGACACGGCATGCTGCCGCAATAGCGCGTGCTTCAGCGATACGACGCTTCGAGAGCATCAATGAAAGCGTCCAGCTGATCGTCGGGGAGGGCGTTGATGCCGGCTGCCGCTCCGCGTCCACCACCTGTCTGGAACTTCCGGCAGAGCTCGTCGGCACCCTGCTTGTTCTCGAGCGGTGCGCGTACGCTCACCAGATAGGTGCCGTCGGCGCGTTCGGTGAGCACCGCGTGAGCTCGGCCCGGCCACGTGTTGGCCAGGTCGTTGCTGTAGACGCCCGAGACCCGACGCGCCCAGGGCTCATCGGGCAGAATGAACACGGCGGTCTTATCGGATGCTCGAACCGGTTTCACCGCTCCAGCCAGAGCCATGTCGTTTCGATACCCGGACTCCAACTTCTCGAAAGTCTCAGGCGCTCCTTCGATGAACGCGAAGGGCGTCGGATACGGACGCACGAGCTCGTACAGATCGGCGGGAGTGAAATGCAGATCCTGTAGGGAAGAACCGTAGCCATTGTAGTTGATGCAGATTCCGAGCCTCTCCAGAAGCGTGACGCGTTCTTCGGAGAGGCCGAGGGGCTTGGCATGCGCTCTGGCGCTCGCCTTCAGGTTGTCCCCAAAAGCACCGGTGACCGCCCACTCGACATACCTTCCTCGTAGATACCCGTTCACGAGGAGGCTCGTGCACATGTTTGGATCCGTATCGATGATCGTGGTGAGCCTGTCGTCGGCGGGGATGTCACCTGCGAAGTGATGATCGACGTAGAAGATCTCGGCACCAGCGCGAAGCGCCTCGACGACCCCTTGACGGTTCTTGTCGAAGCTCAAGTCGAGCACCGTCATCTGGTCCCCTTCCGCTATCTCGGCCTTTGCGACCAGGGCAATGTCGCGTTTTACCCCGGTGACGAGGGTGCTCTCAATAGGCTCGGCATTGCGGAGTTGTGTAAGCGCGCAGATCCCATCGGCGTCCCCGTTGAAGATATCGATGTAGGCCATGGGTGCTCCTCGAGGGCGTGTTTCTGCACAGAATTCGGTCCGCCTGCTATCCGTAGGTTGCGCGCCCCTGAATTCGCGGCTAGCCGGCGGGTGGCAAATCGAGCTGACACACGAGCACAACGATGAAAGACCTTAGCAAATATCGAAACATCGGCATCTTCGCACACGTGGATGCCGGCAAGACCACGACCACGGAGCGCATCCTCAAACTCACGGGAAAGATCCATAAGATCGGCGAGGTGCACGACGGCGCGGCCACGACCGACTTCATGGAGCAGGAGCAAGAGCGCGGGATCACGATCCAATCCGCTGCGACGACCTGCTTTTGGGACGACCACCAGCTCAACATCATCGATACACCAGGACACGTCGACTTTACGATCGAGGTCTACCGTTCGCTGAAGGTGCTCGACGGCGGGGTCGGAGTTTTTTGCGGCTCGGGCGGCGTGGAGCCTCAGTCGGAGACCAACTGGCGCTATGCCAACGACTCCAAGGTCGCACGCCTGATTTTCGTCAACAAGCTGGATCGCTTGGGCGCCGATTTCTATCGTGTCGTCGACCAAGTCGAGTCAGTGCTGGACGCGAAGCCCCTGGTGATGGTGTTGCCGATCGGTGTGGAGGCGGAGTTCGCAGGCGTCGTCGATTTGCTAACCCGGAAAGCCTACGTTTGGGACGACTCGGGTAACCCAGAAAACTTCGAGGTCCAAGAGGTCCCCGAGGACATGAGGGAGCTCGTCGAGAAGTACCGCTTCGAGCTCATCGAGACCGCCGTCGAACAAGACGACGACGCGATGGAGCAGTACCTCGAGGGCACCGAGCCCGACCTCGACACGATCAAGGCCTGTATTCGCAAAGGCACGCGGGAGCTCGCGTTCTTCCCAACCTTCTGCGGCTCGGCTTTCAAAAACAAGGGGGTGCAGCAGGTGCTCGATGGCATCGTTGCGTATCTTCCGGATCCAACCGAGGTTCCGGCGCAGCCCGAAATCGACCTCGAGGGCCACGAGACCGGCGAGTTCGCTGTGGTCGATGCGACCAAGCCAGTCCGCGCCCTTGCGTTCAAGATCATGGAGGATCGATTCGGGGCGCTCACCTTCGTGCGCATTTACTCCGGCACAATCAACAAGGGCGACACGCTGGTAGACACCGCGACTGGCAAGACCGAGCGCATCGGTCGTATGGTTGAGATGCACGCGAACGACCGCACCATCGTGGACTCGGTGCAGGCTGGCGACATCGTCGCGATGATCGGTCTGAAAAACGTTCGCACCGGGCACACGCTGGCAGATCCCAAGACGCCGGCGACGCTCGAGCCGATGGTGTTCCCGGATCCCGTCATTTCGATTGCGGTGAGCACGAAGGACAAGGCAGCCAGCGAGAAGCTCAGCACGGCGCTTGGCAAGATGGTTGCGGAGGACCCGTCGTTTCACGTCGAAGTCGATCAGGAGTCCGGCGAGACGATTCTCAAAGGGATGGGCGAGCTCCACCTCGACATCAAGGTCGACATCCTTCGTCGAAGCCACGGCGTCGACGTCAACGTCGGAGCGCCGCAGGTCGCCTATCGCGAGACGGTCACTCAGGGCGTCGACGACAGCTACACGCACAAGAAGCAGACCGGCGGCTCCGGTCAGTTTGCCAAGATCGACTATCGCATCGAGCCCGCCGAGCCTGGCGAAGGTTTCGTATTCGAGTCGAAGATCATCGGCGGTAAGATTCCCAAGGAGTTCATTCCGGCCGTCGAGAAGGGCTTCAAGCTGATGAAGGAGACGGGACCGCTCTGCGGTTTCCCGCTGCTCGACTTCAAGGTGGTCTTGACGGACGGGGCGTTTCATCCGGTCGACTCCTCGCAATTGGCATTCGAGACGGCGGCGAAGGCGGCTTTTCGGCAGAGCATGTCGAAAGCGGGTCCGCAGCTCCTCGAGCCGATCATGAAGGTCGACGTCTTCGTTCCCGACGCCAACGTGGGCGATGTCATCGGTGATCTCAACCGTCGACGCGGCATGGTCAACGCGCAGGAGAAGGGACATACCAACGTTCGTGTCAAGGCCGACGTCCCTCTGAGCGAGATGTTTGGTTACATCGGCGATCTCCGTTCGGCAACGTCGGGTCGAGGCCAGTTCTCGATGGAGTTCAGCAACTACGCCCCGGTACCGCGCAACATTCTCGAGAAGGTTCAGGCAGAGGTTGCCGAGCGCGAGGCCGCCAAGAGAAAATAGCCGGTTACTCGAAGCACTCCCAACCGTCCTTAGCCATCTCGGCGCATTCGAGCGGCACAGGCGTCTCTGAGCTCACGGATTCGAACCAAGCGATATTGGGGCCGATCAGCGTTCCGTGGAAAGTCGCCTTGTCGCGGGTCGGGCCGCTATAGACGGCAAATGCGTGGGGAACATCCTGCGCCTCGAACATCAGGGGCGCACCCGAATCGCCGTAGCACAATGCGTCAGTTCGGCCGTCGAGCCGGACGGAAAAGGCATTGCCGAAAATCGGTCCATCGAACGATCGAAGAACAAAGCCGTCATATCGCTTCTTGGGTCCGAGCTCTTCGGTGCATCTACCGGTGTCCGGGTCTGGCGTGCGGCCGAAGCCCAGCGCGAACAGGTTCGCCTCCTCGAAATAGAGCGCCTCGAACGTCCGAACCGTACCGCTCAAGCGTGCGCGATGTCGTGCATCCAGCGCTTCATCCAAAAGAGCAACAAGGCCGATGTCGTGCCAACGGTGAGATATGTGTCCGAGCCCTTTGTAGTCTGGGTGAAGAATGAGCTCTGCAGTCCCCTCATAGATGACCGAGGGTTCGCCAGTGGCTTGTTGACGGATGACGAGTCGATCACCATCGGCGTCTGACGATAGGGATATCGCCCGCTCGACGCAGTGACCAGCGGTGAGTATCCAATGTTCGCTCAAGATGCTGCCGCTGCACATGTGGCCCGTCGCGAAGTCGATCCCCACCACCCATTCGACTTCGTCGCTGAAATGAGGCGCATCGGAAGCAACGTCCCCACACCCCGCCAGGAACCCACAAGCAACGATCGCCTCGATGATTCTGCTCTTCATATCGCCGTCGTCGAATGGAGCAGCAAGAACCACGCCAGCGGGGCCGCTGCCAAACCGACGTCATTTCGGAGCTTTGTGGTTCCGCAGGGAGTGCCGGAGAGGCACACGCCGTATACCCATAGCGACATCAGCCTGTGGCGGGCTCCCACGCTTTCATCTATCGGTCGTTCTGACTAGACTCAATCGGCTCGCAGTGGGTTGAGAATGAAGAAGCTGACCGACGCCGAAATCGCCGAACACATGAAGGCCCTTCCCGGGTGGGAGCTCGGCGCGGACCGCATCCTCCGCAAGTTTCGCTTCAAGGACTTCGTCGAGGCGTTCGCCTGGATGACAGGTGTCGCACTCGTAGCCGAGAGGATGAATCACCATCCGGAATGGCGGAACGTCTGGGCTACCGTCGAGGTCGAGCTCACCACCCATGACGCCGGTGGGCTTACCGAGGCTGACATGAAGTTAGCCTCCAAAATGAACGAGCTGAGTCGGCTCGATTGATCATGCCCCCGCGATGAAGACCAACGTTCTCATCGCCGGAGGCGGGATCATCGGCTCGGCGGTAGCGTGGGCCCTCGCGGCGCGCCGAGTGTCGGACGTGACCGTAGTCGACCTCGACCTCACGGGGCTTTACGCCTCGTCCGAGCTCAACGCCGGCGGAGCCCGCGCGACCTGGTGGCAGGCCGTCAACGTGGAAACGTGCGCAGCCACGCTCGAGTTCTTTCGTGAGCATGCCGATGTGTTCTCTTTTCGCGAGCGCGGCTATCTCTGGCTGCACGGGGACTCGGCGCTATTCGAGATCGCCAAACAGAAGCTCGAGCTTCAGAACGACTTCGGCCTGGGGGTCGAGTTATTGACCCCTTTTGATGTGGTTGAACGCTTCCCGTCTCTGGATCCCGATCCGGCGCGCTTGGTGGGAGCGACGTTCTCGCCGCGCGACGGGCTCGTCAACCCTAACGCGGTACGACAATGGTACCGCCGCGAGGCTGAATCGCTCGGCGTTCGATTTCTGAACCGGCACTACGTGACCGGCGTCAACACGACGCGCCAGCCTGGCTCGAAGCGCCGCGTGAGTTGGGTGGAAGTGGCAGAGATCACGGGCCGCGATCCGACAGATCGGGAAGGAACGATCCGAGACATCCTCACGACCCACGTGGTGCCGCCGGATCGGGTTGCCGCATACGAACGCATCGAGTGCGACGTGATCGTCAACTGCTTGGGCGCATGGTCGCCGGTTTTCTCCGCCAAAGTTGGAGTCAGCGACGTTACGGAACCGACGCGACGGCAAATCTGCATGGTCAGCGTCCAACACGAAGATGCCCAGCGCATCGAAGAGCTGCTCTCTCTAGGGATGGTGGTCGACCCCAGCGACCTTTACTTCCATCCGGAAGGCAAGGACATTCTTGCCGGCTACTCGATCCCGGAAGAAGCACCGGGGTTCGACTTCAACTACGACGGTGAGAGGTTCTTCATGGAGCACGTTTGGCCTCGTCTGGCTCAATGCTCGTCGGTTTTCGAGCGCTCCAAGCACGTGCGCGGCTGGTCCGGGCTCTACGCGGTCACTCCGGATCGCAGTGGAATCGCAGGACCGGTCGGCGGCTTCACCAACCTCTTCGAGGCGCATTCGTTTACCGGGCGAGGCGTGATGCAGAGCTACGGAATCGCGACCGCCATGGCGGAATGCATCGATCTCGGCAACCCGTCTCGCGCAATTGCTTCGCTCACCCGCGACCGTTTCACCGATCGCACTCGATGGTTGGTAGAGGACCTTCACATCTAGCGTCACGATTCGAAAACGTGCATGCCGCGACAATCGTAGAGTAGAGTGATTCGTTCAATGGGCCCGAAGTACGCAATCGTGATCGCGCTTGCTGCAGTGATCGGGTGCAATCCCGGTGGAGCGAAAGATCACGCCACGACAAGTGCCGTGAATGAAGGCCGGGCTCGCAATCCACGTGACGCCGCGGACAACACACCCGAGCAAAATAAAGAGCTGGCTCGCTACTTGATCCGCAAGAATTACCCACAGTGGAACAGCTCGAGCGAACTAAAGTGTCTTGACGAGCTTTGGCAAAAGGAGAGCCACTGGAAACATCGTGCGGTGAACAAGCGCACGGGTGCATGCGGCATTCCGCAGGCCTACCCATGCGACAAGATGGCCGCATGGGGAGAGACTTACGGAGTCGATTATCGTCGCAATCCGTGGCCGCAGATCGCTTGGGGTTTGCAGTACATCGACAAGCGGTACCGAACCCCATGCGCAGCGTGGAAGCAATTTAGACGCGGCGGCGGTTACTAACGTCATCGGGGCGAAACAGACATAGCGTGATATCCTCTGCGCGCGGTCACGCATCGATGGAAGTCCCCGGCGGAAGTAGACAGTGGGTGTGTCCGATGCACCCGGAGGTAGTGAGAAGCGCGCCGGGCGACTGCCCGAAGTGCGGGATGGCGCTCGAGCCCCGGACTCTGAGTCTCGACGAGGACGAAGACGCGAATCCCGAGCTCCGGAACATGACTCGTCGCTTTTGGATTTCGCTCACGTTGACCGTCCCCCTCCTCGTCGTGGCAATGGGCGACATGCTCCCGGGGCATCCGATCTCGAACCTCATCGGTGAGCGAAACCGCGTGTGGGTCGAGCTGGCGTTGGCCACACCGGTGTGCCTCTGGTCGGCTTGGCCTTTCTATGTTCGGTTCGTCAGTTCGCTACGAAGCCGTCATACCAACATGTGGACGCTGATCGGTCTCGGCGTGGCAGCCGCATACGGATACAGCATGGTTGCGGCAGTCTTTCCGGAGATCTTCCCGTCATCGTTTCGGCATGAGTCCGGTGAGGTTGCGGTCTATTTCGAGGCGGCCGCCACGATCGTCACCCTGGTATTGCTAGGGCAGGTGCTCGAGCTTCGCGCTCGAAGTCGTACCGGAGCAGCGATCAAAGAGTTGCTCGGCCTGGCGCCCAAGACCGCCCGGCGCATCTCTGCCAACGGTGTCGAGGAGGATGTGTCGCTCGACGTGGTCCAGGTCGGAGACCGTCTCCGCGTCCGCCCGGGAGAGAAGGTGCCCGTCGACGGCATCGTGGTCAAAGGGACGAGCTTGGTCGACGAGTCGATGGTGAGCGGGGAGCCGGTGCCGGTTTCGAAGGGACCAGGGGACGCGGTCATCGGCGCGACTGTCAACGGGACTGGCGCGTTCTCGATGCGGGCAGAAGCGGTCGGCGCGGACACCCTGCTCTCCAGGATCGTAGCGATGGTGTCCGAGGCGCAGCGGAGTCGGGCCCCGATCCAAAAACTAGCCGATGTCGTTGCTGGCTACTTCGTTCCCGCCGTGATCGCTGCTGCCGTGCTGACTTTCATCGTATGGAGCATCGTCGGCCCGGATCCCAAGATGGCGCATGCACTCGTGAGCGCGGTCGCCGTTTTGATCATTGCTTGCCCCTGCGCGCTCGGTCTCGCCACTCCGATGTCGATCATGGTTGCTACGGGCAAGGGAGCGTCTGTCGGAGTGCTTTTCAAGAACGCCGAGGCGATCGAGGTCATGCGCAAGGTTGACACGCTCGTGGTCGACAAGACGGGCACACTCACGGAAGGAAAGCCGGCGCTGGTCACCACGAGGGCCATCGGCGAAATCGACGAAACCACGTTGCTGAGCTTCGCCGGAAGCCTCGAGCGGGCAAGCGAGCATCCGCTTGCAGAAGCGATCGTCACGGGCGCAACGCAACGCGGAGCAACCCTCGACTCCGTCGACCAATTCGAGTCCGTGACGGGGAGGGGGGTCGAGGGCCGCGTGCGGGGTCGGCAGGTCGTCATTGGAAATCGCTCGTTGCTCGAGGACCATCAGATCGATGTCACTCCATTGTTGGCGGACGCCGACCTTGCGCGCCGTAACGGCCAGACGGCGATGTTCGTCGCGGTTGATAGCAAGGCTGCTGGAATCCTCGGCGTTGCAGACCCGATCAAGCAGAGCACACCCGAAGCGATTGCGGCGCTCCACGATGCCGGTATCCGCGTCGTCATGCTCACCGGCGACAACGTGAAAACCGCCGAGATCGTTGCCGCCAAGCTGTCGATTGACGAGGTCGTTGCAGACGTGCTCCCCGACCAAAAAGCAAAAGTCGTGAAGCAGATGCAAGACGAGGGGCACATCGTGGCAATGGCCGGCGACGGCGTCAACGATGCTCCCGCCTTGGCTCAGGCGCATGTGGGGATTGCAATGGGCACCGGCACCGATGTCGCGATGGAAAGCGCCGGGGTCACTCTCGTCAAAGGGGATCTTCGTGGCATCGTCCGTGCTCGAAGGCTCAGCGCAGCCACGATGAACAACATCCGTCAGAATCTGTTCTTCGCATTCGTCTACAATGCACTTGGGATTCCCATTGCGGCTGGCGTGTTCTATCCTGTTTTCGGACTGCTTCTAAACCCCATGATCGCCGCCGCGGCCATGAGCTTCAGCTCTGTGTCGGTGATCTCGAACTCGCTTCGTCTGAGGCGCGTCAAGGTTTAGCCACATCTCGAAGGCCCAGGGCGTGTGGTCCACGCTGGCCGATAGCGTTGGGCCGGTCTCCCCGCACGGTGGGCCTTGGGGCCCTGCGCGAGGTTACAAATAGTTAACTTGGAGCTTGCTCGACGTCCCCAGCTAAGTTTACACTTAGTTAAACAATGACGAAGAGCCCCGAAAGCATGGGAGATTGGACCCCTCCCAAACCGATCCCACGCCACAAAGGGCACTGGCTGTGGGGCGGAACCTTCGACTTTCAACGGAACCCGGCCGAGTTCCTGCTCGAAGCGCACGAGAAATACGGCGACGTGTTCGTCACCCGAGTGTTGACGGGCCAGTCCTACTTCATCCGCGATCCAGAGGTGATCCAGGCGATCAACGTCACCCACGCGAAGCACATCCACAAGCCCAAGGTGGTGAAGCAGATGTGGAAGCCGTTTCTCGGGAACGGCTTGGTCCCGAACGATGGCGAGTCATGGAGACGCCAGCACAAGTTGATCATGCCGGGCTTTCACAAGCGCCGGATCGACGCCTACGCCCCCACGATGGCCGAGTACACGCGCGACATGGTGCGCGGATGGGTAGAGGGTGAGCAACGCGACTTTCGGAAAGAAATGGTTGCGCTGACTCTGCGCGTGGTGGCGAAGACGCTTTTCGACACGGACCTGGCACATGATTCGACGACTGTGCACGACGCGATGGAACACATCGTCGAGGCGCTGATCGACCATGCGCAAACTCCGATTCCAGTGCCGCGATGGTGGCCCTCGAAGCGCAATCGCCGCATGGTCGAAGCCCTCGATGCCATGGACGGTGTCATCGCACGGCTTCTCGCAGCACGGCGTCGCGATATGAAAGACCGCGGCGACCTCATGTCGCACATGGTGTTCGCCGCCGACGAAGCGGGCGGGATGTCGGACAAACAACTTCGGGACGAGCTGATGACCCTGATCTTTGCTGGTCATGAGACCACGGCGCACACTTTGACCTGGGCTTGGTATCTCATGGCGACCAATCTCGACAAGGTCGCAAAGGCCCAACAGGAGATCGACCAAATCCTCGGTGGAGAGCCCATTGGCGTCGAGGATCTCACCAAGCTCCCGTATCTGGAAATGTGCATCAAAGAATCGCTCCGGCGGATGCCGGCTGTATGGATCTACGGACGGGAAGCCCGGGAAGATCTTCGTTTGGGAGATTACCTCTTTCCAAAAGGCTCGATCCTCGCGGTCAGCCCATTGGCGACCGGCCGCAATGCGAAGTACTTCGACGAGCCGGAGGAGTTCCGACCCGAGCGTTGGACCCGCGACTTCGAGCGCGCGCTCCCGAGAGGCGCATACGTACCATTCGCCGCGGGGCCCCGCGTCTGCCTCGGCAAGCAGTTCGCGATGATGGAAATGCGGATCGTCCTCGGCACACTGCTTCAAAACGTCGAGATCAACATTCTCGATGGCTTCGTGCCCGACATGCTCCCCGAAATCTCGTTGAACCCTGGGGAGCGAGGCATGCCGATGAAGGTGTGTTTCCGCGACGGGGCCCCGGTGCGATCAGTGGATCGGAAGAGCGCGACCGAGATTTCGGGCTCCTACGCGGCCTGAGGCGCGGCTACGAGCCAACGAACGTCAGAGCAGGTGAGCCGTCAGCGCGAAGGTTCCGCTGATCTCTCCTCCGATCGTGCCGTTCTTGAATCTCTCACCGCCGAGCCACTGCAGTGCGAGAGCAGAGCCGCGAAACCGAGCGTCGAGATGAGCCGCGCGCCCCACCGCGCAGATAGGTATGACGTAGTGCGGGTTTGTGCTGACGTGAGGGTCATCGTACGCGTGGATCCCCCATGGGATCAATCGTGACCCTGCTGCAAAACCCGCGTGTTTACAGCGTGTTATGGTTCACCCAGAAAAAGCTCAAGCCGTTCGGGGCTCGCGATGGGCGGATCGGGGGAGCCTCGACCAGCTCGGTCATGGCGCGACTTCACATCCTACCGCCATGGGATGGTTCGACGTCGAGTGTACCCCGGCGTTGGCTATCGGCCGCGCACCCACTGGTACAGGACGAAGCCGACTCCGGCGAGCAAGAGGATCGCCAAGACCACGAGCCACTGACGCCAGATGTCCCTAACCAAGCCGAAGGTGTCAACCGACCGGACGGACTCGGTTTGTCCACACTTCGGGCACATTGGTTGGTCGCCTCCATCCTCCACTACGAACTCGTACTCGCAATGGGCGCAGTAGTAGTCCCCCGACATGCCGTGCAAGCATACCCGCGCCGGACGCGCTACACCACCGCCATGAAGGTCCCGAAGGACAAGGCGGAGAACCAAGAGAACGCTCCCAACTTCATCCACGATTTGGTCAAGAGAGAAGTCCAAGAGGGAAAGCACGGGGGCATCGTCGTCACGCGTTTCCCTCCCGAGCCCAACGGCTATCTCCACATCGGTCACGCCAAGTCGATCTGCCTGAACTTCACGACCGCCCAGATCTCGAACCAAGGGCGCTGCCACCTGCGCTTCGACGACACCAATCCGGAAGCAGAAGACACCGAGTACGTCGAGTCGATTCGCGACGACGTGCGCTGGCTCGGCTTCGATTGGGGCAGCCACGAGTACTTCGCATCGGATTACTTCGAGCGGCTCTATGAGTGCGCGGTGGATCTAATTCGGCGTGGCTTGGCGTACGTCGACAGTCAGAGCCTCGAGGAGATTCGCGCGGGCCGCGGCGATTTCTACAAGCCCGGTGTCCACGGCCCATTTCGTGACCGCGGCGCCGAGGAGAATCTCGATTTGTTCTCGCGCATGCGCGCCGGGGAGTTCGACGAAGGGGCGCATGTCCTTCGCGCAAAGATCGACATGGCGTCCAAAGACGTAAATCTCCGCGATCCGCTGATGTATCGCATTCGAAAGGTGAGCCATCACCGCACGGGAGACGATTGGTGCATTTATCCAATGTACGACTACGCGCATCCGATGTCCGATGCATTCGAAGGAATCACGCATTCGATCTGTACCTTGGAGTTTGCTCACCACAACCCCCTCTACCAATGGTTCGTGTCACACTTCGACTTCGATCCCGTCCCCCGGCAGATCGAATTCGCACGGCTGAATCTGACCTTCACGGTGATGAGCAAGAGATTGCTCAAACGACTCGTCGAGCAGGGGCACGTCGCTGGCTGGGACGATCCTCGTATGCCGACGATTGCGGGGATGCGACGGCGCGGCTACACGCCGGCTGCTCTTCGACGCTTTGCCGAACGGATTGGGGTTTCGCGTCGTGACGGCATCGTTGATGTCGGGCTTCTCGAGCATGCGCTCAGGGAGGACTTGAACGCGACCAGCCCACGGACGATGGCTGTTCTGCGCCCGCTAAAGCTCGTGATCGAAAACTTCCCTGAGGGCGAAGAGCTCGAGCTCGACGCACCATACAACCCGAGCGATCCAAGCTTTGGCTCACGAAAGCTCCATCTGACTCGCGAGGTCTACATCGAACGCGACGACTTCATGGAGGAGCCGATGAAGAAGTGGTTTCGACTCGCACCAGGCAAGGAAGTCCGCTTACGATACGCCGCTCTGGTAACTTGTAACGAAGTGGTCAAAAACGATGCAGGGGAGATCGTCGAGCTCCGCTGCACGTGGGACCCCGCCTCGAAAGGCGGCAACGCCGCCGATGGGCGAAAGGTGCGCGGGACGATACACTGGGTGAGCGCCGACCACGCCGTCGGCGGGGAGGTGCGCCTCTATGACCGGCTGTTCAACGAGGAAAATCCTCTCGACGATGCACACGAGGGGGATTTCACCAATCGCATCAACCCGATGTCACTCGAAGTCATCGACGACGCAAAGCTCGAGCCAGCCCTTGCGGTGCGGGCGCCCGAAGAGCGCGTGCAGTTCGAGCGTCTCGGCTATTTCGTCGTCGATCCCGACAGCGCGCCCGATCGGCCGGTCTACAACCGAACGATCCAACTCAAAGACTCGTGGGCCAAGCTCGCGAAGAAGGCCTAGCAAGCGAATATGTCCATGAACAGCTCGACCACAGACTGGCGGCAGGTGTTCACCAAAGAAGAAATCGCCGAGCTCCGTGAGCACAGCGACTGGCAAGGTTGGCGGATGTTGATCACCGACTACGGGATGATCGCTGCAGTCATGACCTTGGTCGCCTACTATCCAAACGTCTTCACGGTCATCTTCGCACTCGTGGTGATCGGCGGCCGGCAACTCGGCCTAGCTATCGTCATGCATGAGGCTGCGCATCGGACTCTCTTCAACAACCGAAAGCTCAACGACTGGGTAGGCAACTGGCTCGCCGCTTATCCGATCTACCTCTGCGCGGATATGTACCGGTCGCACCATCTCGACCATCACGGAAAGACGTGGGGCGATACCGATCCCGACCGCATCCTCGCAGAAGGTTTCCCGGTTTCGAAGATCAGCATGACTCGAAAGGTGCTCCGTGACTTGCTCGGAATGACCGGCCTGAAGCAGCTCATCGGGACGAGCTATGTCGCATACAAAGTGATTGGCCGGGAGCAGGTCAACCAAGGGACACTTCCGCTTCGCCTCGACCGAGAGCGGATGATGAGAATGGTGATCGGCACTCTCGTGACCAACGGCATCCTCTTTGGCTTGCTGTGGGGACTCGGTCACCCGATGTTGTACCTTCTCTGGTTGGGCGCTTGGATGACGACAAGCAAGCTGGTAGTTCGGCTGCGTTCGATGGCCGAGCACGCCCTCGTACCGACACCAGACCCGGGCGATCCCCTCGGGAACACCCGCACAACCCTGACCCGTTGGTGGGAGCGTCTCTTCGTTGCCCCGCACAACGTTGGGTTTCACCTCGAGCATCATCTGGTGATCACGATCCCGCAGTACAAGCTCGGGCGCTTCCATCGGATGCTCGAGGAGCGCGGCATGCTCGACGATGCCTGCATCGAGAAGGGCTACGCTCGCGTCTTCCGCAGGATGGTCGCCTGATGCCCGAACGATATCCGGGCTTCGTCTTGTGGGGCTGCGCGCTCGTTTTCGTCGTCATTAGCGTCGTGTTCACGCTGGTGCCCAGCGCGATGTTTGCAGACATAGGGCTCGTCGTGGCCGGCGGGTCGCCCATGACCGAGCTGCGTGCCGTTTACGGCGGTGTCCACCTCGCGATTGGTGTGTTTCTCGTGGTGTGCGCCAGTCGTGGAGCGGCCGCCCGCGAGCTTGGTCTACTCCTGAGCTTTTTGGCTTTCTCCGCATTGGCGGGCTATCGCGCCATCGGCATGGCCGTCGATGGTCAACAGGTGGCTCTGATGTCTACGCTTCTCGTCATGGAGTCGGCCGGAGTGGTCTTCGCGCTAAGCGGCCTGCTCGTCTCTCCGCGCAGTTCTGAGAGCTGACCTCAGTCGTCGACCGATGCGTCATCGACGCTAGGGCAGACCTCGGTAGGCCGGGTTTCCACGAATCGCGCGACGATCAGCATCGTCTCATCACCAGGGCCATCGAGGCTAGGCCGCAGATCGATCCCCCCTTCGACGATTACCAGTAATGGGGATCCGAGTGACACCTTGGAGTCCAAGTATGCCTCCTCTAGCGCGCCGTTCTCGCCTTCGTGTGCCACCAGCCAGCGCTCTCCAGTCGTACAGTCTTGGAAGGTCCCGATGGCGCCTGCGTGAGAGTAGTTGCCAGTCAAGCTCATCGTGCCCGACGGAGAGAGAGGGCGAGTCGGTTTTGCATCGGCCGCGGTCTCGACGTCCTTGCCCTTCTTACAAGCAGCCACCCCGAGCACCAACGCGAGCGTAGTCATCAGTGTGAGCGGCGCGCACGTCGCCCGATGTTTGTCCCCCATCGTCCCCCCTCGCTTCCCGCGACCCTACAATGACTATGGTTCGAGAGCCAACGAGAGACCGCAGGTAATAGAGAATCTGCGCGCACTGGGGTACATGGATAAGCGTGGAGACGCAGGGCGAATCGAAGGATTCGAGGGTTCAGGCGATCGCAGGTCGCTTGCACCCGGCCTGGGTCGGGGTGCTGGGAGCGCTTCTTTATCTTCCGACCACGCGCTACGGGTTGATTCGTTACGACGATCCGTGGCTCATCCGGGACAATGCCCTTCTGCACCATTTCACCTGGGATGGCATTCGTCGCGTCTTCTTTGATCTGTCCCTCGAGCAGCGACTCCAACTCGGCGCCGAGTATCTGCCGGTGCGTGACCTGTCCGTGATGCTCGACTTCGCGATTTGGGGCGATCGGTTCGCCGGGCACCACGTCACCCAGGTGCTTCTCTACGCCGGACTCTGCGCGCTGGCCGCGACGCTCGTACTCCGATTGTTCGAGAAGCGAGCCTTGGCGTGGTGGGTTGGCGTGGCGTTTGCTCTTCACCCCGTCCACGTCGAAGCGGTGGCCTGGCTCTCCGAGCGCAAGGGCGTCCTCGGAGGCCTGCTCTTCTTTGGCGCAGCCTGCCTCGGGGTTCGCTACCTTCGGGTCGGTAGGGTGGCGTGGCTTGCTGGCTGTCTTCTTCTCTTCGCCGCGTCGGTGCTTGCCAAAGGTCACATGCTCGGCGGCGCCGCGGCCCTTGCAATGTGTGCCCTCTGGTGCGCTGATGCACCGTCGCAACGTCGTTGGGCGCTCGGAGCGAGTGCGGTCGTCTTGGGAGCGCTGGTGTTCGTGCCGATCTACGTGGCTGGGCAGTCAGTCGGCATGGTGCAGCCCTATCACGGTGGGGGGTTCCTTCAGACCCTTGCGCTCTCGTGCACGGTGCACGGCAAGTACCTGTTGCTGATGATGCTCGGCGGCCCGTATTCGATCGCCTACCCGGTAGGCGCCGACTTCGCGAACGTCGGCCTTCTCGGGCTCGGGTTGCTAGGTTTACTGGTCTTTGCGTTCTTCACGGTTCGCGCGGTCTTCCAGAGCTCTCGGCGCAGCGCAGCCAACTTCGGGCTCGGGTGGTGGCTGATCTTTCTCGCGCCCGTCAGCCACGTGGTTTTTCCTCTCCAGAACCTCCTTGCCGATCGCTATCTGCTCATCGGGAGCTGGGGCCTGTTGCTCGTGTTTGGAGTTGGCGTGGTGCGGCTTCCGTCGCGCGGCGCCTGGGTCGTCGGCCTGAGCTGGTTGGTGGCGAGCACAACCTGGAGCGTCACGCAGCTCGGCCATTGGGAGTCATCGCGCGCTCTTCGCTTGCATGCGGTCTCGGTGCATCCGTCTCACGTCGAGTCGTGGCACCGGCTTGCCTCGCAGGCCGAAGAGGAAGGCAAGTACGAGCAGGCAGAGGCCTACGTCGCGCGGGGTCTCGAGCAGGCCGGGTCCGCCACGGATCGGTGGAGGCTCTACCATCGGCGTGCCCTCATCCTCGAAAAGCAAGGCCGTGTCGACGAAGCGATCCGCTGGATGCGCGCAGCTGCCAGTCAGCCTGCAGCGCACAAGGCCTATGCCAACCTCGGACTCTTGCTCGCGCGACGCGGAGAGATCCAAGACGGTCTCGAGCAAGTCCGTAGAGCCTGCGAGTATCAACCCCGCTCGGTACACAACCAACGGGCCCACGGAATCGTCGCGCTCGAGGCGGGTGAAGTCGACGAGGCCTGTGCTGCGTTTGCGGAAGCTCGTGCGCTCGAGCCGTTCAACGCAGACAATCACTTCAACCTGGGGCTCTGCGAGCTTCGCCGTGGTGACCAACGGGCAAGCGACAAAGCATTCGAGCAAGCCCTCGAGCTTCGCCCAAATCTCGCCGAGCAGATCGATCAGGCGAGGCGATCGGTCCTGCGATGAATGGGGCCGCCACGAGTCTTCGAGCCACCGCCGGATTGGCATTTCTGAGCTTCGCCCTGCCGCTCGGTCTCGCGCTGACGGCGCCGCTTCGACCGCAGGGGGGCGACACCGTTCCGGCGAAGGTCGGTATGCACGTCCTTCAATGCGAACGGTCCTTCGACCTTGCGGGCGCCAGCTGGCTTCGAGATCAGGTGCTCGCCGGGAAGCGTCCTTACTATGCAGTCGTCACTGCCGACCGCAGTCGCCTCGTGTCGACGTGGGGTCCCGGACCGGCCGTATGGGGCGCCTTGACCTCGCTTCCACTCGATCCCGGCTCGGTGGTCGACGATGCAACATTGGCGCGTCGCGCGCGACGGTCGGCTGCCCTTGCCGTCGCGCTTGCCAGCCTATTCGTGTTCTTGGCGATCGCGCAGCGAGCTCATCCTATCGTTGCGCTATTGGGGGCAGCGACCGCTGCGCTCTCATTCGGCGGCGCCGGCTTACTCGGACAGGCACTCTGGCAACAAACCGTCGCCTGTGTGGCGTTCACCGCGTCTTGGTTGGCGCTTGCGCGCGGCATGAGGGAATCGACGAGCGTTCTCTGGCTTGCCGCCGGGGCCGCCCTTTCTCTGACCGCCGGCTTGTTGCGGCCTGCGGACGGCGTTCTCGCGATCGCGGGCTTGGCGCTTTGTGTTCGGTCTTTGCGCCAAAGGCACCAGCCAGTCGGGATTGCGGCAGCAGCCGTCTTGGGGGCGATCGTATGTGCCGTGTTTGTCGCCTGGAACCTTCGACAGTTCGGAACGCCGTGGCCCGTCGGTCAATCGATCACGCACGCCGGGAGCGAGGGGTTGTTTCACTCCGACCTAAGGGATTTAGGCTTGGCTTTCGCCGCGCTCGTCCTGAGCCCAAGCCGGGGTCTCCTGGTGTTCGCTCCGATCGTGGTCGTTGCGATCGCTGCCGGGGCCCGCTCCACGAATCAAGTTAGATTCCTCTCGGCTGCGCTCCTCGTGCAGCTCGCGGTCTACGCCGCCTTCTACAAGTGGTGGGGAGGCGTCGCGTTTGGTCCCCGCCTTGCCGCGATCCCGACGTGGGCTTCGTGTTTTGTCCTGTTTGGCTTGGTCACCCCCACCGCGGTCTCCAGGCGACTCGCTGCGCCGGCGGCGATCCTCACGATCGCAGTCGGTCTGATCGGCTTGTACCGCTACGACCCACGGAAATGGGATCTGCGCGTCGACGTCGACGCGCGACCCGCCGCCGTCTGGTCAATCACGGACACCGTTGTTGCGGCCTCTCTACGCCCGCTCCCCGAAGGTTGGCCGGAGATCGTCGACAGCCCGCAGGGACCGTTCGCGTACTGCGTCGATCGAACATTCAGTCAGGGGCCAACCGGGAACCTCAGCGCGACCCCACCCAAAGACGGACTGACGCAGTCCGACGGGATGGTGAAATCGCCCAAGACGAGCGAGACTCCGGCAAAGTCGAGACCGAAGATGACCTCTGTGGCTTCCGGCGCGGCATTGGCCGTGACCGTCATGGGGTCGAGCTCGAGCCGATGAGGCCCTGGCAGCCCGTCGTCGTCAGGGTCTGTCCGGAGGTCGAAATCGTTGATCGGAGCTTCGCCAAGCGACGCCGTCATGGTCGGAGGGTTGCCGCCGGTCACATTCGTGGTCACCGAGGCGGACGCGATGTCGATCGAGGTGATGCCCTCGTCGATCAGCGACCCAACGGACTCTTCGTCAAATGTCACGCTGGCCAAGAACGTGGCTTCGGTGGACCCCGAGCTCGAGAACGGTTTGGTGAGCTCGACGACCAGCTCGATTGGGATGCTGAGCCGCAGCGTGTCGCGCTCACAAGTCAGAACAAAGGTGCTCTGACCAACGGGGGGCTGGTTTCCCGTTCCCCCGGCACCGCCGCTGCCGCCCGCGCCACCGCCTCCAGCAGGGTTTAGGGGGCCCGCATTGGCCCCTCCGCAAGCAGCAATGGCACCGAGAGCAGCCACCAAACAAAGCTCACTCAACTTCACGATCAGATAACTCCGCAGGATGTCCAAAAGTGGCTAGTCGGCGCAGGGAACCAACGTCCACGCGAACCTTGGTCGGTTGTCCCTAGTTCGGTCAAGCCGCCAAAACAGCGCAGTCCCGCTGCACCTTGATCCCCGTCATGTGATGTGGGTCACAATCTACCCGGTGGCGAGCTGGTTTCCCGGGTCGCGCGTGTAAGGGAAAGTGGTTGGCTGTGGATGTAGAAAGATCGCACGCCTTTGAAGTGGGCAAGAGTTGCGCGAGCAAGCGACTTTGCGCTTGGCAAAACCCCTCGGTTGCTGCGATAAACAGGGTCCCCGTTTGCCTGAGTTCCCGCTCTGCGGTTGCCCGTTTACTGTGTCGGTTCGTCTATGGGTCCACGCTTCGTAGCTTTGGTCGCTTTAACATTCGTGCTTAGCGCGTGCGCCGCAGAAGGAGAGCAACAGCAAACCTCCGTCCGCGTTACGGTAGAGCTCTCCGCCGAAGAAATTGGCGCGGATCGGCTCGAATACATCGTCTCGCATCCGACTGAGTTGCCCGACTTCATCGTCGGTAACATCGAGGTCACCAGCGATACGACGACCTTCAGTCTCACATCCCTTCCAGTCGCCAACAACTACACGCTTTCGCTGGGCGTGTACCGCGATACAGGCGAACGCTTCTGTGACGGGTCGGCCAACTTCGACATCGTCGATGGCGAGACGACCCTCCTGGCGATGATTTTGACCTGCTCGACGAGCATGGGCAATCCGGGAGGCGAAATCGGCGTCAGCGTCACGTTCCAACTCAACTACTGTCCGGTCATCGAGGACGTCGACGTTGGCGCAAGCGCGTTCCTCGGTGACACGATCGATCTCAGCGTCATGGCGACCGATCCGGACGGCACCGCCCCCCTCCAGATCAGCTGGAGCGCACCTCTCGGTTCGATCGCGAACTCGACCGCGGCGGTCGCGACCTATACCTGCGCGTCGGTAGGCCCCGATGTGATCTTGCTCAACGTGAGCGACACCGATACCGCCTGCGACCAGGACCGGCAGTTCTTGGTCACCTGTCTTCCGAGCCCGCTGTGCGGCGACGGCGTGGCCGAACGCGAGGAGGTTTGTGACGACGGGGCCAACGACGGTGGTGAAGGCGAGTGTCTTCCGGGGTGTCTCAAAATCCAAGCTTGTGGCGACGTCATCACAGATGGGACCGAGGTCTGCGACGATGGGCAGAACGATGGTGGCGAAGGCGAGTGTCTTCCCGGTTGCACGAAGCTCCAGCTCTGCGGCGACGCAGTCACCGATGGCACCGAAGAGTGCGACGACGGGCAGAACGATGGCGTCGGTCCACTCGGATGTCTTCCGGGTTGTTTGTTCCCCGCAACTTGCGGTGATGGCATCACCGAGCCGCCCGAGGTTTGCGACGACTCGATCAACAACGGCGGCGAGCTCGAGTGCCTGAACTGCACGAGCGTCCAGACCTGCGGCGACGGGATCAGCGAGGGCACCGAGTTCTGCGATGACGGATTCAACGACGGCGGTGAGGGCGAGTGCCTCGCGAACTGCGTCGGTTTCCAGGTCTGCGGCGACGTTCTGACGCAAGGCACCGAAGAGTGCGACGACGGCGTGAACAACGGCACCGGTCCCCTCGGCTGTCTGCCAGGTTGTCTCTCTCCCGCGAGCTGCGGCAACGGCACCGTGGAGGTTCCCGAGATCTGTGACGACGGCATCAACGACGGTGGTGAAGGCGAGTGCCTCGGCTGCCTGCTCGTCCAGAGCTGTGGCGATAGTCTGACTCAGGGCACCGAGGTCTGCGACGACGGCATCAATGATGGCGGCTCCGGCCAGTGCACTGCCGGCTGCCTCGCCATCCAGGTTTGCGGTGACGGGATCGTCAACGGAACGGAGTTCTGCGACGACGCGGTCAACAACGGTGACGAAGGCCAGTGTCTTCCAGGGTGCTTCGGTGTGCAGAGCTGCGGTGACAATGTCACCCAGGGAACCGAGCTTTGCGACGACGGGATCAACAATGGTGATCCCGGACAATGTGCTCCGGGCTGCCTCACCTTCCAAAACTGCGGTGACGGCGTGGTCGAAGGCACTGAGCTTTGCGACGACAGCTTCAACGATGGCGGCGAAGGCGAGTGTGCGCCGGGTTGCTTCACGATCCAGACCTGCGGCGACGCGGTCACCGAGGGTACCGAGGAATGCGACGACGGCGTCAACAACGGCCTCGGTCCGCTCGGTTGTTTGGCGGGCTGCCTAGCGCCTGCAAGCTGTGGCAACGGCACGATTGAGGTTCCCGAGGCCTGCGACGACGGTTTCAACGACGGCGGCGAAGGCGAGTGTCTCTCCGGCTGCATCGGCATCCAGAGCTGCGGCGACAATCTCCGCCAGGGCACCGAGCTTTGTGACGACGGTGTCAACGATGGTGACCCAGGCCAGTGTGCCCCGGGCTGCCTGAGCTTCGAGACCTGCGGCGACGGGGTTGCCGAGGGCAAAGAGCTTTGTGACGACGGCCTCAATGACGGTGGCGAAGGCGAGTGCGCGCCCGGTTGTGTGACGATTCAAACCTGCGGCGACGCGGTCACCGAGGGCACCGAAGAGTGTGACGACGGCGTCAACACCGGCGTCGGTCCCCTGGGTTGTTTGGCGGGTTGTCTGTCACCGGCTGCTTGCGGTAATGCGATCGTCGAAGTACCGGAGGTCTGTGACGACGGCACGAACGATGGCGGCGAAGGCGAGTGCCTTGCCAACTGCGTAGGCATCCAGGTCTGCGGCGACAATCTGCGCCAAGGCACCGAGCTCTGCGACGACGGCGTCAACAACGGTGACCCAGGCCAATGCGCGCCAGGGTGTCTCACGATTCAGACCTGCGGCGACGGCGTCACCGAGGGCACCGAGCTCTGTGATGACGGCTTCAACGACGGTGGCGAAGGCGAGTGTGCGCCGGGTTGCTTCACGATCCAGACCTGCGGCGATGCGGTCACCGAAGGCACCGAGCAGTGCGACGACGGCACCAACGACGGCACGGGTCTCCTCGGTTGTCTCCCGGGTTGTCTCGCACCGGCGGCATGTGGCGATGGCGTGGTCGAGGCCCCCGAAGTCTGTGACGACGGCTTCAACGACGGGGGCGAGGGCGAGTGTTTGGCGGGCTGCGTCGGGATCCAGTCGTGTGGCGACAGCCTCACCCAGGGCACCGAGCTCTGCGACGATGGGGTGAACGACGGCGGGCAGGGCCAATGCGCGCCAGGGTGTCTGACGATTCAGACCTGCGGCGACGCGGTGGTCGAGGGCACCGAGGTCTGCGATGACGGCACGAACGATGGTGGCGAGGCCCAGTGTCTCCCGGGTTGCTTCGGCATCCAAAGCTGCGGCGACGCGGTCACCGAAGGCACCGAGCAGTGCGATGACGGCGTCAACACCGGCCTCGGTCCGCTTGGATGTCTGCCGGGCTGTCTCTCGCCGGCCTCTTGTGGTGATGGTGTGGTCGAGCCGCCCGAGCTTTGCGATGATGGCGTCAACAACGGAGATGAGGGCCAATGTCTCCCCGGGTGCGCGAAGCTCCAGAGCTGCGGCGACAATCTGACCGAGGGTACCGAGCTCTGCGACGACGGCCTCAACGACGGCGGGCAGGGCGAGTGTGCGCCAGGGTGTCTGACGATTCAGACCTGCGGCGATGCGGTGGTCGAAGGGACCGAAGTCTGTGACGACGGCCTCAACGATGGCGGCGAGCTCGAGTGCGCACCGGGCTGCCAGAGCATCCAGACCTGTGGCGACGCGGTGACCGAAGGCACCGAGCAGTGTGACGACGGCGTCAACAACGGCACGGGTCTCCTCGGTTGTCTCCCGGGTTGTCTCGCGCCGGCAGCCTGCGGCGACGGGGTGGTCGAAGCCCCCGAAGTCTGTGACGACGGGATCAACGACGGTGGCGAAGGCGAGTGCTTGGCTGGCTGCGTCGGGATCCAGTCGTGTGGCGATGCGCTTACGCAGGGTACCGAGCTTTGTGACGACGGGATCAACAACGGGGATCCGGGCCAATGCGCGCCAGGCTGCTTGACGATTCAGACCTGCGGCGATGCGGTGGTCGAGGGCACCGAGGTGTGTGACGACGGGATCAACGATGGTGGCGAGCTGCAGTGTCTGCCGGGTTGTTTCGGCATCCAAAGCTGCGGCGATGCGGTCACCGAGGGCACCGAGCAGTGCGATGATGGCGTCAACACCGGCCTCGGTCCGCTTGGATGTCTGCCGGGCTGCCTGTCGCCCGCGAATTGCGGCAACGCGATCATCGAGCCGCCCGAGGTGTGTGACGACGGGATCAACAATGGTGACGAAGGTCAGTGCCTCCCCGGGTGCGCCAAGCTCCAGAGCTGCGGGGACAATCTGACCGAGGGTACCGAGCTTTGCGACGATGGCCTCAACGACGGCGGGCAGGGCGAGTGTGCGCCAGGGTGTCTGACGATTCAGACCTGCGGCGATGCGGTGGTCGAAGGGACCGAAGTCTGTGACGACGGCCTCAACGATGGCGGCGAGCTCGAGTGCGCACCGGGCTGCCAGAGCATCCAGACCTGTGGCGACGCGGTGACCGAAGGCACCGAGCAGTGTGACGACGGCGTCAACAACGGCACGGGTCTCCTCGGTTGTCTCCCGGGTTGTCTCGCGCCGGCAGCGTGTGGCAATGGCACGGTCGAGGTGCCGGAGGTTTGCGACGATGGCATCAACGACGGCGGCGAGGCGGAGTGTCTCCCCGGCTGCACCGGCCTTCAGAGCTGCGGCGACAACCTCACCCAGGGCACCGAGCTTTGCGACGACGGGGTGAACGACGGCGGTCAGGGCCAGTGTGCGCCAGGCTGTCTCAGCATCCAAACCTGCGGTGACGGCGTGTCTGAGGGCACCGAGGTCTGCGACGACGGAATCAACGACGGCGGTGAAGGCCAGTGCGTAGCCGGTTGCCAAAGCATCCAGACCTGTGGCGATGCGGTGACCGAGGGCACCGAAGCATGTGACGATGGTGTCAACGACGGCACCGGTCTCCTTGGCTGTCTCCCGGGTTGCGCCGCACCAGCCTCTTGCGGTGACAGCGTCGTGGAGCCTCCCGAGGTGTGCGATGACGGCTTCAACGACGGTGGCGAGGGTGAGTGCGTCAACTGTGTCTTGGTCCAAACCTGCGGCGACAGCGTGAAGCAAGGCACCGAGGCTTGTGACGACGGTATCAACGACGGTGGGTTTGGCGAATGCGTGCCTGGCTGCCTCAGCTTCCAGATCTGTGGCGATGGCACCGCCAACGGCACCGAGGTGTGTGACGACGGAACGAATAATGGCGGCGAGGCCGAGTGCCTCCCGGGTTGTCTCGGTATCCAAAGCTGTGGCGACGGCGTCACCGAGGGCAGCGAAGCCTGCGACGACGCGGTCAACGATGGCACCGGTCCGCTCGGTTGCCTTGCGGGCTGCACACCACCGGCAAGCTGCGGTGACGGCGTGGTCGAAGGTCTCGAGCTCTGCGATGACGGCTCCAACGATGGCGGCGAGGGCGAGTGCCTCGGCTGCACCGTGATCCAGACCTGCGGTGACGCGATCACCGAGGGTACGGAGCAGTGCGACGACGGAGTGAACAACGGTACCGGACCCCTCGGCTGTCTCGCCGGCTGCACGGCCGCTGCCAACTGCGGCAACGGCATTGTCGAGGTTCCCGAGGTCTGCGACGACGGCTTCAACGACGGCGGCGAAGCCCAGTGTCTCCCGGGCTGCACCGGTCTTCAGAGCTGCGGCGACAACATCACGCAGGGCACGGAATTCTGCGATGACGGCCTCAATGACGGCGGCCCCGGAGAGTGCGTGGCGGGTTGTTTGAGCCTCCAGAACTGCGGCGACGGCGTGACCAACGGCACCGAGGTCTGTGACGACGGCTTCAACGACGGCGGTGATAATGAATGCTTGGCAGGTTGCACTCGGATCCAGGTCTGCGGTGACGCGGTCACCGAGGGCACCGAAGCCTGCGATGACGGCGTGAACAACGGCACCGGGCCCGGCCTCTGTCTCCCGGGTTGTGCTCCGCCCGCAAACTGCGGTGATAGCGTCGTCGAACCGCCTGAGGTCTGCGATGACGGCTTCAACGACGGCGGCGACCTCGAGTGCTTCGCATGCACGGTCATCCAGACCTGTGGCAACGCCGTCACCGAGGGTACCGAGGCCTGTGACGACGGCGTGAATGACGGCACCGGCCCGTTGCTCTGCCTCGCCGGTTGCCAGCCGCCCTCGGTTTGTGGGGACAGCGTGGTCGAGGGGCTCGAAGCCTGCGACGACGGGGTCAACGATGGCGGCGAGGGCGAGTGCCTTGCCGGTTGCGGCGGCCTCCAAGTTTGTGGTGACGTCGCCATCAACGGCACCGAGGTGTGCGATGACGGCGTCAACGACGGCGGCGAGGGCGAGTGCATCGCGGGTTGCGTGGCCATCCAAAGCTGTGGCGACGCAGTGACGAACGGGACCGAGGCCTGCGACGACGGCGTCAACAACGGCACGGGCCCGCTCAACTGCCTGCCCGGATGCACCGCGCCCGCAAGCTGTGGCGACGCTACCGTGGAGCCACCCGAGGTCTGCGACGACGGAATCAACGACGGCGGTGATCTCGAGTGTCTACCGGGTTGCACTGGTGTCCAGACTTGCGGTGACACCCTGGTCCAAGGGACCGAGGTCTGTGACGACGGCGTCAACGACGGTGGTCCAGGGCAGTGCGTGGCTGGCTGCCTAGGCATTCAGGTTTGCGGCGATGGCGTGCCCAATGGTACCGAGGTCTGCGACGACGGCATCAACGACGGAGGCGAGGGCGAGTGTCTCGGTGGTTGTCAAAGGATCCAGATTTGCGGCGACAACATCACCGAAGGCACCGAGCTTTGCGACGACGGCGTCAACGATGGCACGGGCCCACGGCTCTGTCTGCC
The DNA here is from genome assembly GCA_029863605.1 of Myxococcales bacterium. Taxonomy (GTDB): domain Bacteria; phylum Myxococcota_A; class Polyangia; order Polyangiales; family Houyiibacteriaceae; genus SG8-38. Next base: position 128,859 of record JAOTVB010000009.1, read on the forward strand.
GGGCTGCGATGCACCTGCGGCTTGCGGCGATAGCGTCGTCGAGGGGCTTGAGGTCTGCGATGACGGGGTCAACGACGGCGGCGACGGCGAGTGTTTTGGTTGTAGCTTGATTCAAGTCTGCGGTGACGGGGTAGTCGAAGGCTCCGAGGTCTGTGACGACACCGTCAACGACGGTGGCCCGGGAGAATGCCTACCTGGCTGCGAAAGCGTCCAGACCTGCGGCGACGGTGTCGCGAATGGCACCGAGGTCTGCGACGATGGCACCAACGACGGCGGTGAGAACCAGTGCCTAGCTGGATGCAACAAGATTCAGCGCTGCGGCGACGGCGCGGCCGATGGCACCGAAGCCTGTGACGACGGCATCAACGACGGCGGCAATGGCGAGTGCCTGACCTGCGCCTTCATTCAAAGCTGTGGCGATGCCAACATCGAAGGCACCGAGCAGTGCGACGATGGCCTCAACAACGGAACAGGGCCACTCGGTTGTCTCGCGGGCTGCCTGTCACCGGTGCCGGCCTGCGGCGATCTGGTAGTAGTCCTGCCTGAGATCTGTGACGATGGTATCAATACCGGTGGCGAGGCGCTCTGCTGGTGGTGCTTCACGACGCAGTCATGCGGCGATGGCTTCATCCAGGGCACCGAAGAGTGCGACGACGGTGTGAATGATGGCACCGGTCCGCTCGGCTGCCTGGCCGGCTGTTTCCGACCTCCCTTCTGCGGCAACGGCGTGCTCGAGGCGACCGAGGTTTGCGACGACGGCGTCAACGATGGCGGCCCGGGGCAGTGCGTCGCCGGCTGCCTCGCCATTCAGGTTTGTGGCGACGGAATCACCAACGGTAACGAGGTTTGTGACGACGGCATCAATGACGGTGGCGAAGGCGAGTGTTTTGCTTGTTTCTTCATACAGATCTGCGGCGACGGTCTCACCATGGGTACCGAAATTTGTGATGACGGCCAGAACGACGGCTTTGGTCCGCTCGGCTGTCTGCCCGGCTGTGCGGCACCTGCTGTTTGCGGGGATAGCGTGGTGGAGCCACCCGAGGCCTGCGACGACGGCATCAATCTCGGCGGTGAAGGGCTGTGTATCCCGGGTTGTAGCGCCATTCAGAGTTGCGGCGATTTGGTGACCAACGGCACCGAGGTCTGCGACGACGGCATCAACGACGGCGGCGAGGGCGAGTGTCTGAGCTGCACCCGTATCCAAACCTGTGGCGACGCCGTCACCGAGGGCACCGAGCAGTGCGACGACGGCGTCAACGATGGAACGGGCCCGCTCGGCTGTCTGCCCGGCTGTCTCTCACCCTAGTCAGCAGCACGTGGCGTTCTACGCCCGGAGGCGCTTGGACAGCTCTTCGTGCCACCAGTAGATCGGCGCTTCTTCCGTGCCGCACGTCAAAAACTCGTTGGCTCCGCTCCCGATGCCCTTTTGGATCTGCTCGCAGACCCAGAGATCTTCTTTGTCGAACACGCCATTTTGGATCAGCTCGTAGTTGAGCTCCCAGTGCGCGCGCGCCTTTTCGGTCTTTGGGGCCTCGGGGATGATCAGGTCGTGCTCCCAATAGATCTCGTCGATCGACAACGGATAAACGGTGGCTCTGCTGACGAAATCTGGCTGCACGACGAAGATCGTGTTGGGGAAAAATACATACGTTGGCGTGGCGATGTCGCGGATGTTCTCGATCGCGTCGTTTTCGATCGCGTCGGAGAAGCCGCTTCGACCCACGATGGAGCGCACGTGCGGACCGGCAGCCTCGGTGAAGCTCTGGTGGTCCTGAAAGTACGGGCCGACCGTGTTCTTGTGGAGATGGCGGACGTGGTAGCCGTCGAGGAACGCCTCCATCACGATCTTCCAGTTGGTGCGCCTGGTGGCTGTGCCGCGCCGAAAGACCACATGGGTGTCCAGCTTCAGCGGTTGGAGGTCGGCTTCGAGCGGATCGAGGAAGGAGTCGAAGTCGTAGTCGTCGCCAGGAGTCGCCACGACCCAAACGAAGCCAAATCGTTCGTGGACTGGGACCGAGACGAGATTGTGCGCTTCCTTTTCGAGCGATGGGAAGAGCTCCTGCTTGGGGACGTTCACCAGCTTGCCATCGATGTCGTAGTTCCAGCCGTGATAGCGACAAAGGAAGCCCTTGCGGACCTTGCAGAACCCTTCGTCTTCGAGCAGCCGCGTCCCGCGATGGCGACACACATTGAACATCGCGCGAAGCGCACCCTCGCGATTGCGCAGGATCATGAGCGGCGCCCCCAACGCGTCGTGGACTAGGCAGGAACCTGGCGACGCGAGCTGCGAGACGTGCGCCACGACGACCGGAAGCTCACGCAGCAGCCTTCGCTCTTCTTCGAAAAGCGCCTCATCCGTGTAGCACTTCGTCGGAATCTCGAACTCGGAGACAGGTGGCTTCAGCCGTCCTTGGTACACCGCCGTGAGCTCTCGAAGAAGGCGATCGTAAACCGGGGGGTGGGTGGACACGCGATGAGAAGCTTACACCGAAGGCCGCATGCGCAAATGCGGCACCTCCCTGCACCCCGCATTTAGTGGTCTTCGAGCACATCGGGAACAGGGGGGCTTCGTGGGGCGATTTGATCGGTAGACACGCTGCTCCTCGCATGAGAGTGATAGAATAGGCAAATCACGATGACGATGGAAATGACCGAACCGAGGACCGGACCGACCCGGTCGACCAGCTACCGGTCCCAAGGTGAGCTCCCGTTGGTAATTCATGCGGACGGCAACCCTGGGGTCGAAAGTCTCGTCGCATGGCTCACCAGCCAGGCGGATCACGTACGCGAACAACTCACCCGGCATGGGGCGATCCTTTTCAGAGGCTTCGACGTCACCGAGGCGAACGACTTCGAGCGCATTGCGCGCGGGATCGATGACGGCCTTCAGAACGAGTACCTCGGGCTTTCGCCGCGTAATGCCATCACCGATTACGTGTTTACCGCGAGCGAGATTCCGAGCTTATTTCCGATCCCCGAGCACAACGAAATGAGCTTCGTCTCGAGCCCTCCAAGAAGCGTCTTCTTTTGGTGCAAGACCGAGCCTGCGGCGGGGAGCGGTGAGACGCCTCTCGTCGACATGCGGAGGGTCTACAAAGACCTCGACCCAGAAGTGAGAGAACGCTTCGAGAAGCGCGGCATCCGAATCGTGCGAAACTACCGGGCGCCGGGCCAACAGCGGCCGTGGGATCTCACGCAGCTCAAGCCATGGGTCGACATGTTTCAGACGACCGACCGCGCGATCGTCGAAGAGAAATGCGCGAGAGAGAACTTCACACCGATTTGGGGAGACGACAACTCACTCAAGCTGCTCAGCTCGCAGCCTGCGGTCAAGGCCCACCCGAGAACCGGCGAGATGGTCTGGTTCAACCACGCCGCGGTGTTTCACACTTCGAATGGGGACGGAGAGCTTCGCCGAATCTTTCTCCTGAGGCCTTCGATCCGAAGCTTTCTCGCCTGGATCGCCGGGAAAACGTTCACCGAAGCCCAGCGGCGGCTGCGGAACCCCGATGACCTGCCGATGCATTGTACTTACGGGGACGGGACGGTGATTCCGGATTCGGACATGGAAGCCGTGCGAGACGCGATCTGGAAGAACCTGGTGATCACGCCTTGGCAAAACGGGGATGTCCTCGCGATCGACAACGACTCCACCGGCCACGGGCGGCTGCCTTTTGTCGGGCCTCGGATGATCGCTGTCGCCTGGGCCTAGGGCGCGGTGAATGTGCAGATCAAGCGGGTCTATGACCCAGTCGAGGACGGAGACGGATTTCGCGTCCTGGTCGATCGCCTTTGGCCGCGCGGGCTTTCCCGGGAAGATGCCGCGATCGATCTATGGGTCAAAGACCTCGCACCCTCGACCGAGCTCCGTCGTTGGTTTCACAGCGATGCGGGAAACTGGACGGAATTCAAGAAGCGATATGACCGCGAGCTGTCGGCCCACGAGGACGCTGCGGTCGAGCTCCGAAAGCAGATCGGTCGACGGAAGGCGACGTTCCTCTATGCGTCGAAGGCGGTCGCCCGCAACCACGCCCACCTGTTGAAGGCTTATCTGGAAAAGCTCTAAGGGACGGGGAAGCCGGCGCAGGGCTCGAACACCTCGTTGCATTGGTCGCTCACCGCAGCGATGCAACTACCGCATTCGGTTGACATGGGGTTGGTACAGTCGCTGATGCACTCTTGTAAGATACACTCGGTCACGAGGCCGATGCAGAGCCCGCAGTCCTGTGGAAGCGCAACCTCCTCTTCGAGGCATTCCGCAACGCATCGTGCGACTTCCATCAGAGCACAACCTCGGCTGCTCAGGAGACATTGGTCCGTCACGAGGGCTTCGATGTCTTCGATCCCCCCGAGTACACCGAGGTCATCGAGACAGGCATCGCCCCCAAGGCCACCCGCGCCGCCCATGCCAGCCGCGCCGGCCATGCCACCCGCGCCGGCCATTCCCGATGTGCTCTCGCCGCATCCGATGAGGGCGATGCTCAAGCTTGCGACGCAAACCAAGGAGCCCAAGATATTGGCTCGAATCACGGCCGTTCTTCTATCACATCGCAACTGACTTGGCACCGTCGACCGCTGGTTGAGGCGGGCTCGCCGTGCCGAAAACTACTTGTGACCGGGCAAACGTGGTTTCTTGAGTCCTGTTTGCCATGGGTCGGCAGTCCACGTATCCACCAGCTCCACTCGCGCTCGACCTCCCGGCGCCCATTCGCGCTTCTGTCCGAGAGCTCGTCGTTCCGCAGTTCACCCGTGCGCGTCGGTCTCATCGGCGCTGGGTTCGGGTGGTCAACAAGGTGGGCGGTTCCCTCGAGCCATTCGGCCGTCCCAACGCCGACAGGTACTGGGAGATTGCGCAACGACGGCAGCCCGATGCCGGTGACCCCACTTCGGACACGCAAGCCGCGCTTCGGGCGCTAGTCGATTCGTTGAATGAAGACGCCGCCCTCAACTTTGTCGGCAAGATCGCGGCGCGGATCGACTGTACGCGCATGGCGACGACACATCTTCGCGTCGAGAAGGCCCTCCGGGAGACTCCAGCTATCGAGAGCGCCGAGCTGCCCACACAGGTGTTCGTTTTGGGGCTCTTTCGGAGCGGGACGACATTCCTCCATCGATTGCTCGCTCAGGATCCGACTAGCCGGACGCTCCCTCACTGGGAAAGCTTCGATCCGGTGCACACGCCCGAGGGTCCCGAGGCCCGACAACGAAAGCTCGGGTTCACGCTGGGGCTCGCCGATGTCCTATCGCCCAACATCAAAGCGATCCATCCGATGGACGCTCATCAAACCGACGAGTGCCGAGCGCTCTTCACCAACGTCTTTCGGACGTTGCAGTTCAACGTTCAATATCGGGTTCCGGGGTACGTCGATTGGTTGCTACAACAGGACTCGCGGATCGCCTATCGACACTACCGTCGACAGCTTCAGCTGGTTCACTACCATCGGCCCTTTGGAACACGGCTCGTGCTGAAAGACCCGACGCACACGTTCTTCGTCGACACCATCCTCGAGATCTTCCCAGATGCCCGCTTCGTGTTCATTCATCGTGATCCCGTCGACACGTTGAGCTCAATTTGCAGTCTGCACGGCTACGCGCGCTCGGTCTTCAGCAGCGATGTCGATGCCGAAGCGCTCGGGCAGGAGCTTCCAGAAAGCTACATGATGTCGATGCTCGAGTCGGCGGTGGCTGCGGTGGACCGGTTGCCGGCCGATCGTATCGCCCACGTTCGGTCGTCAGATCTGAGCCGCGACCCTTTGGGGACAGTGGCCACGGCCTACCGTGACCTCGGGATGGAGCTCAGCGAGGACGCGAGCAATGCGATGCAAGTGTTCATCCGCGCGAAGCGTGACAATGCAAGTCCGCGACACATTCACGGCGCAGAGGGGTTCGGCTTGGACCCCGGCGCCATCCGCGAGCGGTTTGCACAGTATTGCGATCGCTTCGACTTGACGGCTTGAGCGCAACCTAGGGAACAAAAAAGAGGGATCGAAAGCTCGTCGGAAAGGGTATGCTCCTCCGATGGAAGCGAAGCGACCCTCTGAGTCGTTTACCGAGATGACGGAGCTCGTCCTGCCCCAACACGCCAACGCCATTGGAACGGCATTCGGCGGGGTGATCATGAGTTGGATCGACATCTGCAGCTCGATCGCCGCAAAGCGCCACTGCGGACGTGTGTCGGTCACGGCTCGAGTCGATGCGCTCGAATTCAGAGCACCGATCAAGATCGGAGATGTGGTTCGATTGACTGCACGCTTGAATGCGGCGTTCAAGACATCGATGGAGATCGGCGTGCGCGTCGAGCGGGAGCACGCCGAGACCGGGGAGCGCGCCCTCTGCGCCGATGCGCGGACCACGTTCGTCAACATCGGTGATGACGGCAAGCCATGTGCCGTACCACCGCTTTTGGCAGACACCGAAGAAGATCATCGCCTCGCTGCCGCGGCCGCAGATCGCCGCAAGCGCCGGCGCGCCGGAAGCGGGTCATCATGAGCGGAGGGCGCGCCACGAGAAAGGTATAGCGATGGAACGCGCGGAGAAAAACGTCCGGTTAGGAGTCACCCTGCCAATCGGCGGCGCCGGCAAGGCAGTGGAGCTCGCCAAAGGTGCCCGCGAGCTCGGTTACGAAGAAGTGTGGATGGCCGAGGTCAATGGAGGCGATTCGTACGCGTTAGCCGCGGCGGTGGCGCAGGGTGTCCCCGAAATGCGAGTTGGAACCGCCGTCGTCCCCGCACAGACACGCACGCCGATGATGCATGCAATGGCGGCGATGACATTGAGCCAACTGACAAACGGGAACTTCATTCTGGGGATCGGCCTTTCGTCACCGAACATCGTCCATGATTGGGGTGGTCAACCCTACGACAAACCGCTTATGCGCATGCGCGAGCACGTCGAGGTCCTCCGACAGATGCTGACTGGTGCCAAGACGACTTACGAGGGGAAAACCGTATCGGTCAAGGGCTTCAGGCTAGGAGGCTCTCCCGTGGGAGAGGTTCCTATCTATCTCGGAGCGCTCAACAAAGGAATGTTGCGGCTCACCGGTGCTCTGTGCGATGGCATTTGCCTCAATATGGTTCCAGAGTCGGCGCTTCCTCAGGTGCTCTACGAGGTACGCGTTGGGGCGGAAGAGGCAGGGCGCGACCCGAACACGATCGAAGTCGTTGCGCGCCTCCACGTCATGTTGGTCGACGACCCATCGATGGGGCGAAACTTGATCCGGACGGTCTTCGGCGCTTATGCGGCTACCCCGGGGTACAACAAATGCTTCGAGTGGATCGGTTTCGAGAAGGAAGCGCGACAGATTCGTGAGTCGTTTGCAAAACGCGATCGGGCAGGCGTGGCAGCGGGTGTCACCGATCGACTCTGCGATGCGATGGCCCTCGTCGGGCCCGCCGAAACGGTACGTGCGCGGGTACGCGCTTATGCCGAGGCGGGGATCGACGTTTGCGTGATCAATCCGATCGCGGATCCGTCGGCTGCGCCGGGGGTCATAAAAGAGCTCTCAGGATGCCTCGATGGTCTAAACCTGCGAAATAGTGGAGTTATTCGGGCTACCGCTTAAATACTTGACTGACTCGTTCAGTCACTTATAATCCTCTCATGCCTCGCGTTCGCGACCCCGAGCGCTTTTCGCAGCTCGTCTCTGTCGCCACAGAGGTGTTCATCGAGCGGGGTTACCGCCGCACCCAGATGAAGGATGTCGCCGACGCCATGGGCGTCGCCAAGGGGACGATCTACCTCTACGTCGAAAGCAAAGAAGCGCTTTTCGATCTGGCCGTGAGGGCGGCCAACGACGATCTTTCCGAGCCGAAGAAGCTACCGGTCGCGACACCAAAGCCAGGGGTGACCATCCGCTACGTCAAAGACGCCCTCGCGAGCGAAGCGCGTTTTCCCAAGCTCGAAGCGGCGCTCGGCAGGTCATGCCCGACTGACGTGTGCGCCGAGCTCGAGGGAATCGTGCGTGAGCTCTACGCCTTGATGCATCAACGCCGGGTCGCCCTCAAGCTGATCGATCGAAATGCCGCACAGTACCCGGAGCTTGCGGCCATCTACTTCGCGATCGCCCGTCAAGCGATACCGAAGTTGCTCGAGAGGTATCTCGATGCACGACTCCCGGAAGATCGACGCGGCGGCGTGTCCTTGACGGCGATCGCACGCGGTGTCGTCGAAGTGATCGCATTCTGGGCGATCCATCGACATTGGGATCCAGCACCGACGCCCGTCGCAGATGAGGTCTCCGAGGCTGCGGCCGTTCGGTTCGCTCTAGGAGCGCTTGGCAGATGAGTTACGCAACCACGAGGCGAGGGGCGATCAGCGATCGGCGAAGCCTGGCTGCCGAAGCGATCGTCGCCGCAGCTCTCGTCGCTGCGAAGCTCGGAATCCACTTGGCTTTCGCCACCCGATATGGCCGACACCGTGATGAGTACTATTTCATCGACTGCGGGCAGCACCTCGCGTTTGGGTACGTAGATCACGCTCCTCTGGTGCCTTGGCTTGCCGGTCTATCGACGGCCCTCTTCGGCGACAACCTGTTGATGCTTCGTTTGCCCTCGATCCTCGCCGGAGCTGGAACCCTTTGGCTCACGATCCTGCTTTCCCGTCGCTTTGGCGCGAACGTGTATGGACAGGCGCTTGCCGGCTTGGCCGTCCTCTTCGCGCCCGCCTATCTCCGCATGCATGGCATGCTCGACCTTCCCGCGTTCGAGCCGTTGTTCTGGACCGTCGCGGCGCTGTTGCTGGCTGACCTGATCGACGGTGCCGATCGAAGGCGCTGGTTGCTGATCGGTGCTGTCGTGGGCCTCGGCTTGATGAACAAGCATACGATGCTCCTTTGGGGACTCGGTGTTGGAGTGGGCCTTCTCGCGACACCGCTTCGTGCAGACCTAAGGACCAGGTGGCCTTGGCTTGGGGCCGCCATTGCGTTCGTGATCTTTACGCCCAACCTGGTGTGGCAGGCCCAACATGGATGGCCGACCCTCGAGTTCATCCAAAACATGCGTGAGACGACCCTCGCGCAAGTCCCACGCCACCTGTTTGTTGCCGGCCAAATCCTCTACATGGGTCCGCTCGCCCTACCGATCTGGCTTTGTGGGCTCGTCTACTTCTTTAGCGACGCAGGGCAACGCTATCGTTTGCTTGGGTGGCTGTTCGTCACCGTCTTGGTCGTGCTCACCGTAATGCACGCGAAGCCCTACTATGCCGCGCCGGCGTACCCGATGGTGTTTGCAGCGGGAGGAGCATGGCTCGGCCGCCGGTTCGAGTCACGGCAAGCTCTGCGTACGGTATTCGCCGCGGCGCTGATCATCTCGAGTGTCGTCCTCGGCGCGATTACGCTTCCTCTGTTTGCGCTTTCTCAGGTGGACGCGACCCTCGAGCGAGCTCTTGGCTGGGTCGTCCGCCCCGTCGATCTGACACACGACATGCACGACGAGCTGGGGTGGGCCGAGCAGTCCGCTGCCGTCGCGGAAGTCTTCGCAGGCCTCTCGCCGGACGAACGAGAGACCGCGACGATCTTCACTGCGAACTACGGGCAAGCTTCGGCGTTGAACCTTCACGGGCCTGTCTACGGCCTGCCGCGCGCGACCTCGGGACACATGAATCATCATCTATGGGGACCCGATCCATCGCGCCCCGGGCCGCTCGTCGTCGTTGGCCTGTCCAGCGAGGACCTTGCGATGTTGTGCGAGAGGCCCCGGGAAGCCGGTCGCATCACGAACCCAGACGCGATGGAATCGAACATTCCGATATACGTCTGCCGAGAACACGTGCCGCTCGGGATTGTATGGTCCAAGCTTGCGCGCTACCACCACGGCCGAGTCGTATACGACCCCCAGTAGTCGACTCAGCTCGCCGCTCGTGCTGGTGGGTCGCAGGGGTTGCACGAGATTCGCGAGCCGCTGCTCTCGACTTGGATGGTGGTGTGATCGATGTCGAAGCGTTCGGAAAGCAGCCTGCGTGCCGCGCTGATTACCGCCTGTGGGTCGACTGTTCCGGTGACGACGAGGTGGGTGGTCGCGACGTGCCGACCGCTGGTGAGCGACCAGATATGCAGGTCGTGCACGTCGACGACCCCAGGCTGCTCTTCGAGCGCTCCGATCACATCTTCCAGAGCGATGTGCCTCGGAACGCTTTGCATTAGCACATCGAGCGTTTCGCGAAGCAAGCCCCAAGCCGAATAGACCACCAGAGTGGTGATCAAAAGCGAAGCGATCGGGTCCGCCCACACCCAACCGAAGATCAGAATCGAAAGGCCGGCGATGATCGCGCCTACGCTTCCCAGTGTGTCTGCCATGACGTGAAGCCAAGCGCCCCTGACGTTGAGGCTTTCGTTTTTGCCTCCGCTGAGAATTTTCAGGTTGATCAAGTTGATTGCGAGGCCGCCGGTCGCGATGCCGACCATCAAGGTCGCGTTGATTTCCTCGGGTTTCGAGAGGCGCTCCCATGCTTCGATCGCGATGAGGATCGCAACCGCAAGAAGCGCCGCGCCGTTGATGAACGCCGCGAGGATCTCGGCGCGATGGAAGCCAAACGTGCGCGCGGTCGTTGCGGGCCGTTGCGCCCAACCCAAAGCAGCGAGTGACAACCCGAGGGCCGCGACGTCGGAGAACATATGCCCGGCGTCCGCAAGAAGGGCGAGCGAGTTGGATAGGTAACCACCGACGATCTCTGCAACCATGTAGACGGCGGTGAGCGCCAACGCGAACGCCAGGCGCTTGCGATTCCCCGCCGCCTTCGCCGCCGAACCCGCATGTGAATGGTCCTGACCCATCGACCTCGATCGTAGCTGAAAAGAGGCCCCCATCCACCTTGCAACGCTAGGCGAACCATTCCTTTTGCTGTTCTTCGAGTGCTTCGTGCATCATTTGCTCGAGCGCCATCACGTGGATCCGGTAGTGCTCGGAAATTTGGGCCGAGAACCGGGACTCGTGGAAGCAGCGGACGAAGATTTCGAGACTTCTCGAGCGCTTTCGAAGCAGCATCGCCAACCGAAAGTTCAATGAGTCGTTGTCGGTGCCGAAAATGAAGACCGGGGGGTGGGCTACATTCTTGAGGAGTACATCGAGTTGGTCCCAGACCGTGGGGTCTTCGGCGTCCCCATCGACGACGTCGACCGGAAAGGTAGACTCTTGGGTCTGCATGTTGAAGGCCGCCACAGCGTTCTTGGCGGTTCTGTCGACGATGACCACCCGCTCGAGCTCATCGCTGGCCTCGCGTCGTAGGTGTTCCAGCATAGTCTGACCGAAGCGACCAAACCCGACGAGGACGACGACGTCGCGAGCCGAGGTTTCCTTGAAGCGGGGAGCGAGATGTTGGTCGTAGAGCCGGTCCGCAGCCATGTGGTGCATGTTGAAGGCGCGGATTCGTTGACCCTCGGCGTCGCCCATCAACCGGTCCATCTCCCGCTTCATTTGAATGTCGTCGATGTGGGCGACGATCGACATCTCAGGCTCGGCTTCGAGCACGGCCCATGCCGCCTCGAGATTGACCAGGTCCTCGCCCGTCAGCAGTGCGACGCCTTTGGCACGACCTAGACCTAGGGCCTCCAATGTCGATGCGCTTCGGATATCGGCACACACGTAGGGCGCGCCGTACTGATTGCGTGCTTTCGCGAGGAGTCGCTGGCTTTCCTGCGTGTCGACCAAGAGGACACGCGGGTTCTTCTCGACCGCGTAGAGGCTTTCGAGAAAGAGCTCTCCGAGTTGGCCGACACCGACGACGATGATGTGATCACGCAGGTTCTGTCGTTGAATCCATGCAGGCTTCAACAGGCGCAGCGCACTTTCCACCAACACGCCCGCCGTCACGAGCGGGGCGAGGAAGTATGCGAACCAGAGCGCGATCCGCGCACCGTCGGGGCCGTCGATTGGGACGCCCAGGTCGAGCCCACCCAACACAAACAAGCCGAGCGAGTAGTAGATGTGCGTCAGGATCCCTGCGCCAAGCACTTCCGGGCGATCTGAAACGACGACCCCGCTCCGAAACGCGTACAAGGCCAGCCCGAAAGCGGAGACCGCCAGGGCAATCCGCCAGATCCAGCCGATTCGCGAGCGCATGAGCAACCCTATCGCAGCGTGGACAGGTCGAAAACCCTTTCGTTAGTCGTCATGTCCTTCGATTCCGAGCTGGTGGAGGGCCTCGGGGGTGTCTACATCGATGTTCACGGAAGCACTTTCGACGTCGACGTAACAGATCGCCGCCGCATGCGTGTGAAAGAGTGCCTTGCCGCCAACATCGCCGGACAACTGACGAAGCTCAGGGAAGTGTCGCGAGCTCCATAGGACCGGATTTCCGCGCTTTCTGCCGAACATCGGGATGTAAATGCTGAGGTCGCCGCCTGCGCTGAAGGCATCGACCAGTCGACCGATCACGTCTGTGCTGACCCAGGGCATGTCTCCAAGGGCGATCAGGACTCCATCGACCTCGTTTCCAATCGCCGAGACGCCGGTTCGAACCGATGAACCCATCCCTTCTTCGTAGTCAGGGTTGTGTACGAGCTCGACGTCACGGTCCCCTAGTGCGTCTCGGATCGCTTCAGGAGCATGACCCGTCACGACGAGAATCTTGTCTACCCTGCTCTCTCGAAGCGCATCGACCACGCGTGCGACCATCGGCGTCCCGTCTACGGGAACTGTGAGCTTGTTGGCCTGGCCCATGCGGCGCGACGCCCCAGCGGCGAGAACCACCGCCACGATGTTCTTCTTGGCGTCCCTGGTGCTGCTGAGGTTTCGCGGCATGGGTCGATCGGGGATCTCTTTGAGCAGCCCGCCCACACCGAGGCCACTGATGAGCGTCGAATCGACGGACTCGCCGACCAAGAATCGCCTCAGCACGTGATCGAACCCGCTCGGGTTGAGAGAACGTGCGCAGCCCGGCAGACCAAACACGGTGGTCTCGTCGAGCGTTCCAACCATCAACAGATTGCCGGGGTCGACGGGCATCCCCAGGTGAACGACCTCACCGCCGACCTTCTGCAACCCGGACGGGATAACATCCCCGCGATCCACGATTGCCGAGGCGCCCAGCAGCAGGATCGGGTTGCACCCTTCTTCCTGCAGGGTTGTGATCGCTCGGGCCACCGCGTCGATCGAATGCTCGCAGCGTACTTCGCGCCGTACCTGAGAGCCAAGGGCGCTCAGGCGTGCCCGTTGTGCTCGACTCGCGCGTTCGAGCAACGATTGGCTGACACCCGGTAGCTCGGTGAGCACGAGCCCGGCGTCGAAGCGCTTGAATGGAGCGACGCGGATGGCAGGGCCATTCGACAAGACAGCCGCCCACGCCTCGAGATCGGCTTCGGGAACAGCGAAGGGGATGACCTTGATCGTGGCGATCATCGAGTTTGGCGCAACCCACGAGTATTCTGGCAACGTCGCAACCGTGATCGATTCGGAGATCCGGTTGCCCGCGTCGACCCGATCCCGGTCGACCATCAGCAGTCCCAGGCCAGTTGCGTGAAGATTGCATCGACCCGTGGTCGCTTGGGAGGCGGTGACCGAGGTACCTACGAGGTGCTCTGCAAGCCTCGCTGCCGCAGCGTCTTCGTGCACGTCGCCTGGCTCCAACTGAGCGACCATGACTTGGTGGTAACCTGCCTTTTTGAGTCGTTCGATAGTGCTCGTAGTGAGCACGGCGCCCTTCTTGATCGCGCCTGCCCCGTTTCCGAGTCGGAGGGTGTGCGCGAGAATCGCTCCCTCCAACTGGTCGGCATCGATGTCGACTGCGCCAAACTTCATAAACCCAAGCGCATGGCCGAGCGCCTACTTGTGACTCTTTTCAAACGCTGCTTGCTGCTCAGGCGTCGCATCGGTCTGGTACTTCGCTTTCCAATCGGCGTAGGGCATACCGTAGATCAGCTCCCGCGCGCCTTCTTTGTCGAGGTCGATTCCCTTGGCTTCGGCTGCTTCCTGATACCAGCGCGACAAGCAGTTTCGGCAAAATCCCGCGAGCTCCATCATCGCGATGTTCTGCACGTCCGTTCTTCCCCGGAGGTGCTCCACCAGTTGTCGAAACGCCGCGGCTTCGAGCTCCGTTCGGGTACGATCATCGATCTCCATTGCCATGCACTCCCTGCTAACCGAAACCCTAGGACGTTCGCCCGCCTCTGGGAAGGCCGGAAAGCCCTTCGGTGAAGTCTATGCGGTCAGCTCGAATTCTAGATCTACCGCTCGTGACGGACGGGCAGTAGAGTCTCTGCCGTGAGCCTCGATTCCCTCGAAGAGGTGACCGCGGCCCTGCAGCAGCAGGGCTACGTGTCGGACCCCAGCCTTTCGATGAGCCTCTTCTTGGCGCTCAAGATGCGCCGTCCGTTGTTCCTGGAGGGGGCCCCAGGTGTCGGGAAGACCGAAGTCGCGCGGGTCTTGAGCAAGGCCTTCGATACGGAGCTCATTCGCCTGCAGTGCTACGAGGGACTCGACGTTCATCACGCGCTCTATGAGTGGAACTACCAACGGCAACTGTTGCGCTTGCAGGCCGGGCAGAAAGAGGATCTCGGCGAGATCTACTCCGACGAGTATCTCTTGAAGCGACCGCTGTTGCAGGCCATCGATCCTGAGCGCGACAAGCCGGCAGTCTTGTTGATAGACGAGATCGACCGTGCCGACGACGAGTTCGAAAGCTTTCTCCTCGAGCTGCTTGGTGACTTTCAGGTCACGATCCCTGAGATTGGCAGGATCGAAGCGGTTCATCGGCCGATCGTCGTGCTCACCTCGAACCGTACCCGTGAGATCCACGACGCACTCAAACGGCGCTGCATCTACTGCTGGATCGACTACCCAAGCTTCGACAAAGAGCTTGCGATCGTATCGATGAAAGTCCCCGGCCTTTCCAAGCACGTGCAGCGCCAAGCGGTAGCGATGATCCAAAAGCTGCGCCATGAAGATCTCTTGAAGCCGCCTGGCATCGCGGAGACACTCGACTGGGCAGAGGCGCTGATGCACCTTGGCGTCTCTGAGCTCGAAACGGCCGAGGTTCAGAAAACTCTTGGCGTCGTGTTGAAGAACCAAGAAGACATTTCGGTCGTGGAAGAGCTCGTCAACGACCCGTCGTATCAGTAGTCGCGTAGCACCGACTGCTTGACCTTCCGTCGTGCGATCGGAAGGGAGATCTTGTCGACCAGACCTCCCCGGAAATGCGTCCGGTAGCGCTCGACGGTGCGGTCGACTTCATCGCGCAAATACAACTTACCCCGGGCGACCACGGCCACGAGGGTGCCAAGGGCCTCGAGACTCTGCGTAGGGTCTTCTCGAAAAACCAGGAGGTCTGCCGGTGCGCCGTCGGTCAGTCGGCCGAGGTCAGGCATCAGGGTTTGTCCCTGTTTCCAGGTCGCCATGGCCCAGACCTCTTCCAAGGGAATGCCGGCCTGCACGAAGAGCAGCATTTCTTCTTGCAAGCTAGCACCGGGGACGACGAACGGCTGTTGCGTATCGGTTCCGAGCTGAACCTTCGCCCCTGCGTGGTAGAGCCGGACCACGAGATCGAGCTTCTTCGTCAACGCTTCCTCGAGGCTCGGTAAAAAGTCGCCGATCTCCTTCCAGTAGGGAATCCCCGACACCGGATTCCAAACGACGTCGGGAAAAATCCGTGGCAGCAAGACGACGGCACGATCGTTTTTGGCCGCCTCGTAGTCTCGATAAAGGAGCAAACGGTGAGACGACACGAGTGTCGGCGTGTTGATGATGCCGTGCTCGAGCGTCGTTTGGACAATGAGCTCGAGGCGGGCGTCGTCGACGTCTTGCCAATCCGCGATGCGGTTGAGGACGTGGTCTCTCTTGAGGCTCTCCGCTCGCGGCACGCCGAAGAAATGCTGAACATCGGGGATCAACGCCTCTTCGTAGGAAAGTTGCGAAGGCACATGACCGATCACGCGCAATCCGTGGCGTGCTGCTGCTGCCTTCAGCGCCTCGATCTTCTCGACGGACAGGTCTTCGTACGCCTTGATGCAGCTATGCCCGGCCTGCACGAGCGCGCTCGCAATGCGCTCTGCATCCTGGGGCTCGTCGACGATCTCGGTGTTGGGCCATCGGCGTGGCTCAGCGCCTGCCACGAACGGTCCGCAGCTCACGATTCGTGGCCCCGCAAACTCGCCATCTTCAATCCCTTCCCGTGCGGCCGGGACCGCGGTGCCATCCGGGTCGCCCGCGTCGCGGATCGTCGTCACGCCATGTGCCAAGAACAGCAAGGAGTAGTAGCCGCTCAGCTTGAGCGGTGTATCGGGGGGAAGATGTGCGTGCATGTCGACGAGACCTGGAAGCACGTACGTGTGACTGAGGTCGGGGAATGCCATGGCTCCACCGATTCGTTCGGAGCCCCGTTGGATACGTCCGTTCACCACCCGTAGCGTCGCTTTGGGATCGCGGCTGAGGGTGGGCTCGATGACCGTGACGTCGGTGAGGACGAAGTCGTCGGCTGCGGTCCTCGCGGATTTCGGCGGTTGGAGCTGCTGGAACACCCAACCTCCAAGCAGAGCCAGAAACAGGGCCAGACCGATCGCGACTTTCCGCATGGCAGCATCGATACTCGCACGGCTCAGCGATCCTAGGAACCGCTCATGAAAGAGGTTAACCTCTGCCTTCATGCCGGGCGCCCCCTCCATGCAGTGGCGAGTCATCGAGTTCGTTCAAGAGCTCCGGGGCCTGGGTTTGCCGATCGGAGTCGACCAGGCTGTGAGCTTCGGCGAGTCGTTCACTTGGATCCAGCCTCTGAGCCGTGAGGAGCTGTACAACGCGGCGCGGGCCACTTTGGTGAACCGGCACGAGTACCTCGAAGTGTTCGATCGCGCTTTTGCCCGCTACTGGGAGCGACGGCGTGATGTGGCCGAACCACAGAAAACACCGCAGGCCCCACGGCATCGCCCCAAAGATTTTCAGCGCCCAAGCCTCGTCTCGTTCATGGCCGAAAAAGCAGCGCGACAAAGCAAGGAGATCGAGATCACCGATCGAACCGAAACCGCTACCGAAGTCGAGTGGCTTCAGCGGAAGGACTTTTCGAAGCTCACCGAGAACGAGCTCCGCGCGGTGCGTCGAGCAGTAGCGGGCATCCGATGGGAGTTCAGCCGACGCCGAACGCACCGTCTCACGAAAGCCGATCGTGGTCGCCTGCTCGACCACCGCGAGGCTCTCCGGCGCGCGGCAAGACTTGGAGGCACGATCGTCGAGCTTCCGCGAAAGCGCCGTAAAGAAAAGATGCGGCCGCTCGTCTTGATCGCCGACATCAGCGGCTCGATGGAGCTCTACAGTCGAATTGTGCTTCAGTTCTTTCACGGCGTCAGCCAGCAGCTCGGCAATACCGAAGCGTTCGTATTTGGCACTCGCCTGACACGTGTCACCGATGCGTTTCGGCTCAGCGACGTCGATGCCTCCCTCGATGAGGTGTCCCGGCAAGTGCTCGACTTGTCTGGAGGCACTCGGATCGCCGAGAGCCTACATACGTTCCGGCGTTTGTGGGGGCCCAAAGTGCTTCGCCGGGGTGCCGTCGTCATCGTGATTTCGGACGGATGCGAAACCGGGGATATCGAGCACTTGAGGCGTGAGGCACAGGCGCTTCAACGCAGCTGCTACCGATTGATCTGGCTCAATCCGCGGCTAGGACAGCACCGGTACCAGCCGAAAGTTCGTGGCATGGCGGCCGTCCTGCCCTATGTGGATGACTTCTTACCGATTCATGATTTCGAGTCACTCCGGCAGCTCAGAGACCATCTAGCCAGGTTGCCGAAGCGAAAGGGAGGTTCGAGTGAAGTTAGCAGGAGATTATAGGTTCGAAGCTCCGATCGCCGACGTCTGGAAGGCGTTGCTCGATCCGGTCGTCCTCGCTGCCGTCATGCCCGGGTGCGAGAAGTTGGAGCTGGTCGATGACACCTACGTAGGCGACCTCAACATCAAGGTCGGGCCCGTGCAGGGCTTATTCCATGGAAAAGTGAACCTGAGTGATGTCGAGGAGGAGAGGGGGTACACGATGAAGGTCGACGGCCGCGGCGCGCCTGGATTCGTGAAAGCCACTGCCGCGGTCAAACTCACCCCCGAGGGCGACGAAACCAAGATGGAGTACGACGCGGACGCCCAAGTTGGCGGCCGGATCGCCAGCGTCGGACAGCGCCTGATCGATGCCTCTGCGAAGGCCATCATTAAAGAGAGCCTCGAAGGTTTGAACGCCAACGTAAAAGCACGCGCGAACGTTGCTGAAGGTGAAGTCGCCGAGGTCATCAAGGCGAGCCAGACCCAATTCGCGACCAAAGTGGCGAAGGAAGTCGCCAAAGATTTGATTCCACCGCCGGCACGCGTGGCTCTCATCGTATTGGCTCTAGTCGGCGTGGGCGCGGTGATATACCTTCTCCTTCGTTAACCAGAATCACCCGCGCTAATCAGGAGAAGACCTGTGATACCAGCAGCGTTTGACTATCATTCTCCGCGGTCGTTGGACGAAGCATTGTCCCTGCTCAAACAGCATGCGGGCGACGCGAAGATCCTCGCCGGCGGACAGAGCCTCATTCCAGCGATGCGGTTTCGGCTGGCCATGCCGGCGATTCTGATCGACATCAATCGCTTGAACGACCTGCGTTATGTCGAGGAGCGAGGTGACCATCTCGCCATTGGAGCGATGACGCGAGAGCACGCGCTCGAGGATTCATCGGTCGTCAGGCGATCGTATCCCCTGCTGCACGATACGGCTGTGGTGATCGCGGACCCCTTGGTGCGAAACCAGGCAACCGTGGGAGGGAACATCGCGCACGCCGATCCAGCCAACGACCACCCTGCGACGATGCTGGCATACAACGCGACGGCGGTAGCCAAAGGGCCGAAGGGAGAGCGGACCATTCCCATCGATGATTTCTTCACCGGTCTATTCGAGAACGCGATGGCCGACGACGAAATTCTCATCGAGATCCGGATTCCAAAGCCGGCCGCCAACAGTGGGGGCGCCTACACGAAGCTCGAACGCAAGGTGGGCGACTACGCGATCTCAGCTGCGGCGGTTCAACTGAGACTCGATGGAGACAAGGTTGCCGAGGCACGTATCGGTTTGACGAACGTGAGCGCCGTGCCCATGCGCGCCAAGGCGGCGGAAGCCGAGTTGGTCGGCAAGTCGATCAGCGATGCGGTCGTCGAAGCCGCGGGCAAGGCCGCTGCAGCCGAATGCGATCCTTCGCCTGACCTGCGAGGCGGCGTCGATTACAAGCGCGACATCACCCGGGTCATGGTGAAACGCTCGATTCAGCGGGCCGTGGCGAGAGCCAAGGGAGGCAAGTGATGAGTGAGCACGAAGTAACTCTGACCATCAACGGCGAGAAGGTGACTCGCTCGGTCGAGGCGCGCACTCTTCTCGTACACTTCATCCGAGAAGACTTGTCGCTCACCGGTACCCACATTGGGTGTGATACTACCAGCTGCGGCGCTTGCACGGTGCTCATCTGCGGAAAACCGATAAAGAGCTGCACGATGTTTGCGGTGCAGGCGGACGGCGCCGAGATCGAGACGATCGAGAGCTTGGCCGCAGGCGGAGAGCTTCACCCGCTCCAAGAGGGATTTTGGGAGAAACATGGCCTTCAATGTGGGTACTGCACGCCAGGGATGATCATGAGCGCCAAGGGTTTCTTGGCCGAGAACCCCAACCCGACCGAGGACGAGATTCGCCACGGGATCTCGGGAAATCTGTGTCGATGCACCGGCTACAACAAGATCGTCGAAGCCATCCAGTACGCCGCCGAAAAACTTCAAGCTGCCGACGCAGGAGGTGAGTGATGCCTCAGCTCGACGATCGTAAAGAACCCCACAGCGAGCTCGCAGAAGGTGTTTCCGCGAGGGTGCCCACCACGGACGAAGTCCAAATCAAGACTCCTGAAAAGATCTGCGGGATGGGTCACCGCAAGAAGCGCAAAGAAGACCCGCGCTTCATTCAGGGCAAGGGCAACTACGTCGACGACGTGAAGCTGCCCGGCATGCTCTACATGGACATCGTTCGAAGCCCCTATGCCCATGCAAAGATCAACAGCATCGATGCGAGCGCTGCGCTCGAGATGGACGGTGTGCTTGCGGTCATCACCGGTGAAGACCTCAAGGCGGCCGGCGATCTCCACTGGATGCCGACTCTGATGTCGGACACGCAGATGGTGTTGCCGATCGACAAGGTCGTCTACTATGCACAAGAGATCTGCGCGGTGATCGCGACGAGTCGTTACATCGCGGCTGATGCGATCGAGCAGGTGTACGTCGATTATGAGCCGCTCGATGCGGTCGTCGATCCCTTCGAGGCGATGAAGGACAAAGTCATCGTTCGCGACGACAAAGAAAAGAAAACCAACCACATATGGCATTGGGAAGCAGGCGACAAAGCAGCCACCGATGCCGTCTTCAAAGACGCCGCCACGGTGGTCAAAGAAAAACTCTACATCCCGCGCATTCACGTCTCGTCGATCGAGACTTGCGGCATGGTCGCAAACTACAACAAAGCGCGCTCGCACATGCAGATCTACATGACCTCTCAGGCGCCGCACGCCCACCGGACCGTCTTTGCGCTGGTGAGCGGCCTACCGGAGCACAAGATTCAGATCATCTCGCCGGACATCGGAGGAGGCTTCGGCGGCAAGGTACCAGTCTATCCTGGCTACGTGATCTGTGCCGTTGCCAGCTTGGTGACCGGAAAGCCGGTGAAGTGGATCGAGGACCGAAGCGAGAACCTCCAGGCCGACAGCTTCGCTCGCGACTACCACATCGAGGCCGAGATGGCTGCTGATAAGAACGGCAAGATCACCGGGCTCCGCGTGAAGACTTTGTCCGACTGCGGCGCCGCAGATGCCGCCGCCAACCCGTCGAAGTTTCCGGCCGGCCTTTACAGCATCTGCACCGGCTCTTACGACATGAAGGCAGCCCATGTCGAAGTCGACGGCGTGTACACGACCAAGCCACCTGGGGGCGTCGCCTACCGCTGCTCGTTCCGGGTCACCGAGGCGGTTCACATGATCGAGCGCATGGCGGACATCATGGCCCACCAGCTTGGCGAAGACCCAGCAGACTACCGGCTCAAGAACTTCATTCGTCCCGATCAGTTTCCCTACAAGTCGCCGACCGGTTGGGAGTATGACAGCGGGAACTATGAAGCGGCCTTGAAGAAGGCGATGGACATGATCGACTACCGCACGCTTCGCGAAGAGCAAAAGCAGAAGCGCGCCAAAGGCGAGCTGATGGGCATCGGCATTTCGAGCTTCACCGAGGTGGTCGGTGCAGGTCCGTCGAAGGACTACGACATCTTGGGCATCAAGATGTTCGACTCTGCCGAAATCAGAATCCATCCCACCGGAAAGGCCATGGCGCGCTTTGGGACGAAGTCTCAGGGTCAGGGTCACGAGACGACCTATGCTCAAATCATCGCAGAGGAGCTCGGCCTTCCTTCCGACGACATCGAGGTCGAAGAAGGCGACACCGACACCGCGCCCTACGGTCTCGGCACCTACGCGAGCCGCTCCACTCCGACGGCAGGCGCCGCCGCAGTGATGGCGTCGCGGAAGATCAAGGCCAAAGCCAAGAAAATCGCCGCGCACTTGCTCGAGGTCGGCGAAGGCGATCTCGAATGGAACATCGATCGCTTTGAAGTAAAGGGGTCACCGGACCAGGCCAAGACGATTCAAGAGATCGCGTTTGCTGCGTACACGAATCATCCGCAGGGGATGGAAGCCGGCCTCGAAGCGGTCGACTACTACGACCCGCCCAATCTGACGTTTCCGTTCGGCAGCTACATCTGCGTCGTCGACATCGACAAAGGCACCGGTGAGGTTGCGATCCGTCGCTTCGTGGCGGTCGACGACTGCGGGCACATCATCAACCCGCTCATCGTCGAGGGTCAGATCCACGGCGGTCTCACCATGGGTCTCGCACCTGCCCTGTACGAGGAGATCGTCTACGACGAAAACGGCCAAAACCTGACCGGCACCCTGGCCGACTATCTCGTCCCGACTGCGGTGGAGTCACCCAAGTGGGAGCTCGGGAAAACCATCACCCCGTCGCCTCACCATCCCATTGGCGCCAAAGGCGTCGGCGAGTCACCCACCGTGGGCGCCCCACCTGCGATTGCCAACGCGGTGGTCGATGCGCTCTGGCACCTCGGCGTCCGGCACATCGACATCCCGATCACTCCGCCGAAGGTCTGGAAATTGCTGCGGGATAATGGGGTTACAGACTGAGCCCGGGTCACTAGAATGGAGTGATGGACCGCTGGTACCGGACGGCGAAGGAGCTCGAGGCCAAGGGCGAAGGCTATGTCTTGGCGACGGTCATCCGTGCGGTCGCACCCACCTCGGCAAAGCCGGGCGACAAGGCCGTGGTCACCGAGGAGGGAGTGGTGCACGGATGGATCGGCGGAAGCTGTGCGGAGCCGACCATCAAGAAGGAAGCCGAGCTTGCGCTCTTAGATGGCGCTTGCCGCGTCGTTCAAATCACACCTGACGAGAGCCTTCCCAACGACCGGGAGGGCCTCGTCGTCGTCCCCATGACTTGCTACAGCGGTGGCGAGCTCGAGATCTACCTCGAGCCACATCGGGCGAAGCGAGAGTTGGTGGTGTTTGGCAACTCGCCGGTCGCGCAAGCGCTCGTCGAGCTCGGCGTTGCAGTGGGCTACATGATCACGGTAGTCGACACGACCGAGCGCCCTCCGCTCGAGGGCGCGACTGTGCTCACTTCCGTCGATGAGGTCGCGCTCAGGCGTCCGGAGGAAGCCGCCATCGTCGTCGCGACCCATGGGGTGTTCG
>JAOTVB010000037.1 GCA_029863605.1 Myxococcales bacterium
CGCCCGCAAGAGGAGCCTCCATCGCACGATTCCGGTTCCGAGGCCGATGAACGTGAGCGTCAGAGCGGTAAGCGCGGCGCCCACCGAAAGCCGCCGCCACGCCGCTATGACTTCACCCGGATCGACTCTGCTCGCCAAATAGCCGACCGCGGTCAAGGTTAGCGCGATCCGCCCCCATCGAAGAAGGCGGCGCCGCTTCTCACCGGTGGTGCTGCGTGGTCCCCCCCGTTCGTTCATTTCAGTGATCCAAGCCTAACGTGTCCTGGAGCTCGTCGAGCAGTTCCGGTGCCCGTTGCTCGACACTGGACCGCAAGGTTGGGAGAAACTCTGCGATGAGAGGGCGTTGTTCATCGACGACGGCAAGGCGCCGTCGCGACTGCAGGACGTCGTTGAGCCTTTGGAGCACGAACGCCGGGCTGCGGTAGTCGCGCGGCGGGCCCCAAGTGCTGAGCCTCTTGTGAAGCTTGGCGAAAGCCTCGCCACGGTCTTCCCATTGCAGTTTCGCCATGAGCCCCGGGTAGAACGCGGTCAAGTAGGTCCGCGCGTGAAGGTCGTCCTGCGCGAGCCAGCCGTCGAGAAACATCTCGCTTCCGACATGCGCGACCGCGCGGGCGGTACCCCTGCGAACCCCGAGGGCCGCGAGCTTGGCAAGCGCCTCCGTGCACAGCGACAGGAACGTTGGAGTGGCGTGGAACGCATCGTCGGTTCGGTGGTGGAGCTCGACCCCGCGTTCGATGTCTTCGTCGCGCACGTCTAGGACCCGCACTTTCACCATGGCCTCGAAGTCCGGAAGCATGCTTCCTAGAACGGCGCCGGCTCTTGCGCCCGTCCATCCTGCGACCACCGCATGTCCGAAGAAATTCAAAGTCCGAGCTCCCTCGCGATCCGCTCGCGCCCCTCCCGCTCGACGAGGTGCGCGCTCTCGCTGAACCAGCTTACACCGGGTTCTCTTTTGAACCAGGTTCGTTGCCGTCGGGCGTATGTGCGGGTCGATTTGCGGATCAGGCGCTTGGTTTCCTCGAGGGCTACGCCGTCCCGAACGTGGGCGAGCACTTCCCGGTAGCCCACGCTTCCGAAGGGCCGCACCTCGTCGCTCCAGCGCTCCCGCAGGGTACGAACCTCATCGACCCAGCCCGCATCCAACATGGCTTGGACCCGGGCCGTGACGAGCATCGTGTGTCGCTCACGGTCCAGGTCGAGAACGACGAACGCGGCACGGTACCTCGGCTCACCAAGCGCGTGCTCCTCTCGAAGCTCGCCAAGAGGGACCCCGGTTTGCTCGAACACTTCGAGGGCGCGCACGATTCTCACCGCGTCGTTGGGATGAACGGTTTCGGCCGTCAATGGATCGACCGCGGCGAGGCGGGCGTGCAGAGCCTGGGTGCCTTGCGCTTCGGCCTCGTCCTCGAGTCGCTTCCTCAGGTCGGGGTCCACCGGGGGCGCATCGACGAGCCCGCGGACCAGTGCGCGGATCCAAAGTCCGGTCCCGCCGACGACGATCGGAAGTCGACCGCGCGCGTGGATGTCTTTGATCACCCGGTCGGCGAGGGCGGCATAGGCAGCGGCATCGATGTCCTCGTCGGGATCGATCACGTCGATCAAGTGATGATCGATGGTACCGAGCTCGGTCGCGGCGGGTTTGGATGATCCGATGTCGAAGCCGCGGTACACTTGGACGCTGTCAGCGCCCACCAATTCGCCACCAAACTGCTCCGCAAGCGTGATTGCGGCATCGGTCTTGCCAGTGGCCGTCGGTCCCGCGATGACCAAGAGAGGCGGCGATGTCACGCGCCGCCCT
The DNA here is from genome assembly GCA_029863605.1 of Myxococcales bacterium. GTDB lineage: Bacteria > Myxococcota_A > Polyangia > Polyangiales > Houyiibacteriaceae > SG8-38. The sequence goes on from JAOTVB010000037.1 coordinate 1,799, forward strand.
CCCGCGCATCATCGGGGAGCGCAAACTCGGTGATGATGCTTTGTCGGTGAGCATCTTGATCGAGCGAAAGCCGGGCGACGATATCGAGCGCCCGCAGGCGATCCATGCGCTCACCGGGGGGCGTCGCCGAGGCGTGCGCCAGCGCTCCGAGGACGGAGCTCATCGGGTCGCTCCCGCCATCACGAAGCGCCCTTATCGCATCTGCAAAAACCTTGCCCGCGGACATCGTGCCGACTTGGGCCGGGATCGTTCTGATCACATACGCGTGCTCTCCAAGCGCCGACCACTCGAAGCCAAGCGCGACCAGAAGCGTCTCGTGGGCATCCAACGTTTTCCGAGCCCCTGCATCGAGCTCGAGTCGGTCAGGAAAAAGGAGGGCCTGCGGCGAAAGCGGACCGTTCTCGGTGGCCTGCCGCAAACTCTCATAGAGTATGGCTTCTTCGGCTCGCGCGCGATCCAGCAAGTAGACTCGGTCGTGGGCCTCGCATAGCAGATATCGATTTCGGAGCTGTGCGATCAAGCGAAGGTGATCAGGCGCGACGACGGGATAGTCGCTTGAAATCTCACCGACGCGGGGGCCCTCCTCGGCGCTGACTTGCGCACGGCGGATCGGACTCGGGCTGGGACCCGCTGATCCGAGCCGTTCCTGCCAGTACGCATCTCCATTTGGGCTCGCGCCGAGCCTGCCCGCGAGCATGCGGGTCACCATATCGATCAGATGAGCTGCGCGGGTGAAGCGAACCTCGGTCTTTTGTGGATGGGCGTTGACGTCGACATCCTCGGCCGGGAGGCTGAGCGAGACGACCCCACGTGGATAGTGACCCGGTGGCAGTCGGTCTCCGTAAGCAAAGGCAACGGCCCGGGCCAGGCGGCGGTCGACGATGGGGCGCTGGTTCACGTAGAGGAAGAGATGTCGTGGGCCGGGGCGAGCCGAGGCGATCGGGGCGAGCACCGCTTCGAGAGCGACCCCTTGGCGCTCTGCGCGGATCTCTTCGAGCGGCACGTCGCCGAACACCGTGTACGCCCGGTCGGCGAGGCTTTCCGCGGGGAGATACTGACGAGCCGTCCGCCCATCGGACGACACCACCAACCTCAACTCAGGTCGAATCAGGGCGGTTCTCTGACAAATCTCGAAAATCTTCGAGGTTTCGGTCTGGCGGGCGCGCAAGAACTTCTTTCGCGCCGGAACATTGTAGAAGAGATCTTCCACCTCAACGGTGGTCCCCGGCGGACACCCGTACGGCGATATCTCCGCGACCACCCCGCCCTCGACTCGGATCCGGGTACCTTCGACGTCCACTGGGCGTCGCGTCGTGATCGACATCCGCGAGACAGCGCCGATCGAAGGAAGGGCCTCGCCACGGAACCCCAGGGTTCGAACCGTCACTAGGTCGTCGAATGTGGCAATTTTGCTCGTGGCGTGGCGCTGGACGCAAAGGGCGGCGTCCTCGGGCGACATCCCAATGCCGTCGTCGCTCACCCTGACCAGCCCCCGACCTCCGTCCTCCAACGAGACCGCAATCGTGCTAGCGCCCGCGTCGATGGCGTTCTCGAGAAGCTCCTTGACCAGGTTTGCAGGTCGTTCGATGACCTCGCCAGCCGCGATCTGATCGACCAGCGTCTCGTCGAGCAATTGAACCGTCGCACCCACCGCGTGCGCGTATCAAAGCTGGTTTGGATTGGCAACGAGAGCCGCGTTTTTACTGGACTTACAGGCCCCCGAGCGGGGCCTCTTCGTTGACCCTCCCAAAGCCGTGATGCTACCGTGAAATGGAGCGGGGGAGCTCGAAATTGACGTGAATAGGGTATGTCCCACCTGCAGGTTCGAGTACGGTGGCGGAGAGGTTTTCTGTCCGGTCGACGCCGCGCGTCTCGTGACCACCTCCCAGATGGGTGCTCAGCCGGTCGACCCTGAAGATCCCCTCATCGGAACATTGCTTGCGGGCCGCTATGAAGTGAAGCGGCGCATTGGCGAAGGGGGCATGGGTTTGGTCTACGAGGGCAAGCACCGTGACATCGACAAACCCGTCGCGATCAAGGTGCTCCGCAACGATCTGTCACGCCGTCCGGACGTCGTCGCTCGGTTCCGACAGGAAGCCAAGAGTGCGTCACGGATTGGCCACGAGAACATCGTCGACGTCTCCGATTTTGGCGAGACACGCTACGGCTCGAGCTATTTCGTCATGGAGTTCCTCGAGGGAGAGGATCTCGCGAACGTGCTTGGTCGAGAGGTGACGGTCGAAGCCCAGCGGGCTTGCGGGATCGCGCTCCAGTGTTGCCGGGCGCTCGGGGCGGCGCACGCCAAGCAGATCGTGCACCGCGACATCAAGCCGGAGAACATTTTTCTCATCGAGCGCGATGGCGTTAAGGACTTCGTCAAAATCGTCGACTTCGGAATCGCGAAGATGGGCGACATTGAAACCGAGGGGCAACCGGGCCGAAAGCTCACCAAGACCGGTATGATTTTCGGAACGCCCGAATACATGTCGCCCGAACAGGCCGCCGGTAAGGAGTTGGACCATCGGGTCGACGTGTACGCCCTCGGCATCATTCTCTACGAGTGCCTGACTGGGCGCGTCCCATTCGTCGGAGACACCTTCATGGGCGTTCTCACCCAGCATCTGTTTTCGGAGCCTCCTCCGATCATCGAGATGAATCCGAGAGCGCAGGTGAGCGCCGAGCTCGAGCTGGTGATCGCCAAGGCCTTGGCCAAGGACCCGAACGAGCGCTACCAAGACACCGCGGAGCTCGCCGACGCGATCGAATGCGCGCTCGATGGTCGGGTTAGTCGCGCGACTGCGATGACGCCGCCGACCGGTCGGATGATCCCGGTGCATGATACCGATCCCGTGCCACGTCGCCGGCGCCCACGTTGGATGTGGCCGGTCATCGCCGCCGCGACCGCCGCAGTGCTGTGGGCGTGGATCGGCGACGGCGAGAGGCCTGGCGCCGAGGCGAGCGTTTCGCCCGCAGGCGATGCGACCACGAGCGCTGCACCTATAGAGGAGACCACACCGTTGGCGGTGGAATCTCCAACCCCTGAGGAGCCCGAGCCCCTCGAGGATTCACCCTCGCTCGTCAATGTGCACGTGGCAACCGTGCCGCTCGGCGCTCAAGTCCTCCATGCCGATGGCTCCCAGGCGTGTGCCTCTACGCCGTGCGTGCTCGAGACGGTTAGCGGGAACCCATTGGTATTGCATGCCAAGCTGGGCAGGCGAAGTGGCCTCACGCAGATCACACCGACGCAAGAAGAAACGGTGCTCATCGTGCTCAAGACACCCAAGAGAGTGGCCAGGCAGCCGCGCAAGGTCGCCGAAGAACCAAAACCGCGCCGCGAAACCAACACCACGACCCGTGCGTCGGACCTCAAGGTTCCGGAGTGGGCTCGGTGAGTGAGCCGGAGAAGAAGACTCTAGCCGATCTCGAGTGGGAACAGGTGGAGCAGGCGGTGGCCGACCGCTGTCATGGTCCCCTTCGAGACCGGCTGACGTTGGAGCTCGGGGAAACGTTCGAAGACACCGAGCGGGCGCTCGCCGAGTCGAAGGAGGCCTGGCAGCTACTCGACCGGGGCGAGCCGCTTCCCCTCGAGGGGATCAGTCACATCGAGCCCTCGCTCCAGCATCTCGAGAGAGAAGGTGTGCTCGATGGGGTAGCCCTGCGCGACATCCGAAGCGCGCTTCGAGCGGCGGCTGCCCTCCGACGTTTCCTCGGTCAGCGCAAGGCCCTCGCTCCGTTTCTCGACCGCGCCTGCAGCGTCGATCCGACCCTCGATGGGCTCGAAGACGAGATCGGAATGTCGATCGGTGACGATGGCTCCATTCTCGATTCTGCAAGTCTCGAGCTCGCGCATCTCCGCGAAGAGGTGGGAAACCTTCGTGGCCGGATCGTTCGCAAGCTGGAGGAGCTGATCCAGAAGCGCAGCGCGATTCTGCAAGACTCGTTCTACACGACCCGAGAGGGGCGATATGTTTTGCCGGTTCGGGCTGATGCGCACGAGCGCTTTCACGGGATCGTGCACGGATCGAGCGCAAGTGGCGCCACCATTTTCGTCGAGCCGCGCGAGCTCGTGGAGCGGGGTAACAGGCTCAAGATGGCGCAGGCCGAGCTCGACCGGGAGGAGCGACGCATTCTTGCGGCGGTCTGCGACCTCGTGAGGCAATATGTACCGCAGCTTCGAGCGGCGGCCGAAGCGCTCGATCACGCAGATCTTCGGGCCGCCAGTGCGAAACTCGCCGTCGACCTCGGCGCACGCTTCATGAAGCTTTCCGAGGCACCCCAAATTTCGCTTCGTGGAGCGCGGCATCCGTTGCTGGTGCTCGGTGGGGTCGACGTCGTACCCAACGACATCGATCTAGCCGGAGGCGAAGCGCTGGTGATCTCGGGCCCCAACGCTGGTGGCAAGACGGTGGCGCTCAAAATGCTCGGCCTCGCTGCCTTGATGACGCGCGCCGGGCTTCCGTTCCCAGCTGACGACGGCAGCGTCTGCGGGTTCTTCTCCCCCATCCTGGCTGCGGTCGGCGACGAACAAAGCCTTGCGCGAAGCCTCTCGACATTCTCCGCACACCTGGTGACGTTGAGCAGCATCCTCGAGCAGGCAGGTGAACGGGTGTTGGTGCTGCTCGACGAGCTAGCTGGAGCCACCGACCCCGAAGCGGGCGCAGCCCTAGCTTGCGCCATCGCGAAAAGCCTGATCGAGGCCGGTGCCGCGGTTGCCGTAACGACCCACTATGAGGCGTTGAAGGCCGTGGCGGCGGAGCGCGACGACATGCGAAATGCCGCGGTCGGCTTCGACTTCGAGAACATGGCGCCGACGTTCAGGATGAACATGGGTGTCCCCGGCGGCTCGAATGCGCTCGAAGTCGCTCGCCGCTACGGAATCCCCGGCGATGTCGTCGAGGAAGCGCGTCGCATCCTGCCCGAGCACTCCCGAAGCTTCGAAACGCTCGTGGCCAAGCTCGAGAGCGCCACCCAAGCGGCGTTGCAGGAGCAGGAGGCCCTCGAGCGCGAACGCGCTCAGCTCGCCGAATCAAAAGCAAAGCTCGACCTACGCCGCGACGCGCTCGAGGCCCGCGAAGCCCGCGGGCTGAGCCAGGAAGCGATGCGCCTCGTCGATCAGGTGCGGCAGGTTCAGCGGAATCTCGATGCAGCCAAAAAAGCTCTCCGCGAAAGCGCGTCAGCCGAGGCGGTGACGTCCGCCCAGGCGGCGACGCGCGAGGGTGGCGAGCTGCTCGGCGAGCTCGACGCCCATAGGCTCAGCCTCGAGCCTGAGCCGATCGAGACGGCCGAGCTCGATCCGAAGACCCTGGGTGTCGGTGATCGGGTGTGGGTGGAACGGTTGCGAAGTGTCGCAGAGGTGGTCGAAGGGGTGACGCGCGGCAGGGCCCGAGTTTCCGCGGGCATGATGAAGCTCTGGGTCGACGTTTCGGATCTTCGAGCGATCAAACACGCGCCCGGCGGCGCAGCAAAAGTCCCGGAGAGCGCCGTCTCGGGCGAACGCCCTGCGCCCAAGCGAGCCATTCGAACCGGCGACAACACGCTCGATGTCCGAGGGGCTCGTGCGGACGATGCCGTGGCAATGGCCGAGGCGTTTCTCGACCGGATGTACGGGGCAGCCGAACCATGTGCGTTCATTTTGCACGGCGTCGGGAGTGGCGCGCTTCGCGATGCAATCCACGAGCACCTGTCGCGCGACAACACGTATGTCGAGGGTTTTCGGGCAGCCACGCAGGAAGAAGGCGGCCCTCAAGTGACCGTCGTGTCGCTCAAGTAGGGCTTAGCGATTGGCCTCTTGGAGCCGGCCCGTCGTCGGCTCGTTCCTGGCGATGTATCGCCAGACCGCCAACCCGATCAACAGCATGACGATGGAGGACCATTGTGCTGGAGTTAGGCCCGCATACCGAATATCGCCTCCTTCGAGTGGCGTGGCGCGCAGAAAGTCCAAGAAGAACCGCACGGGGGCGTAGACGATGGGCAGCAAGGCGCAGTAAAAGCCGGTCATGCGACGATGCTTCCGTTCGAGCGAGACGAAGAGCACGATGATGAGGATGGCGTATACCATCTCGTAGAGCCCCAGGTCGTGCCGCGGCTGGTAGGGTGGTGCGCCGAACCGGTAGTTGGCGACGGCGAGCGAAAAGTCCGTGATCTTCCCCGCGTGATCGTGCACGACGAAGCATCCCGTTCGACCGAAGAGCCATCCGAACGGCAATCCGAAGCACACCGCGTTCGCGTAGGGCAGCAGGGGACGCTTCGTGCGCCAACGCCAGATGAAACACCCGAGGATCCCCCCAAAGAAGCCGCCGTAGCTCGAAAGCCCGAGCCAAGTCGTGAAGAGCTCGGACGGATGCTGAAGCACCCGAATCAGCGACTCTCGCTCGTAGAACAACCCGTTCAGGAAATACCCTGAGATGAATCCAACGACGACTGCATAGGTGACGAGGTCTCCGGTCGCGGGGACGTCGAGCTCGTTGCGTTCTGCGAAGCGACCCGCAACCCACGCGCCTAGGAGAACCCCGGTTGCGACCAGAACGCCAAACGGCTGGATCGAAAGGGTGTCTCCCAAGATCGGCAGAGAAAAGGGCAGCGCGATGTCCCAGGGCTCTAAGCGAAACCAAGGAATGAAGAGTAGGGCGTTCATCGGGGCGGAGCCTAGCATCGACGTCCTTGCGTCGCTCCCAGACAACCGCTAATGCGAGCCCGAGGTGAAATCATGACCGAGATCATCGCAGTGGGAGCGCGTGAGATCCTGGACTCGCGCGGCAATCCGACCGTTGAGGTGGACGTCGAGCTCATGGGTGGTGCAACTGGCCGCGCAGCGGTGCCGTCCGGTGCATCGACCGGCGAGCACGAAGCGGTCGAGCTTCGCGATGGAGACAAGAGTCGCTATCTCGGCAAAGGGGTCCTGCGGGCGGTCGACAACGTCGTGAACGAGATCGCGCCCGAGGTTATGGGTCTCGATGCGCTCGATCAGGCGGTCGTCGATCAGGTCATGCTCGCTTGCGACGGAACCGACTCCAAGTCGAAGCTTGGAGCGAATGCGATCCTCGGGGTTTCGATGGCGGTGGCACGTGCTGGTGCAGACGCCGTGGGGCTTCCGCTTTGGCGATACCTTGGTGGCGCGCAAGCACATGTGCTTCCAACACCGCTAATGAACATCGTCAATGGCGGCGCGCACGCCGACAGCGGGCTCGAGATCCAAGAATTCATGGTCGTACCCGTGGGCTTCGACACCTTCGCGGAGGCCCTTCGCGCCGGGGCGGAGACATTTCACAACCTCAAGGGGCTCCTCAAAGAAGCCGGGCACGCGGTCGGCGTCGGCGACGAGGGCGGTTTCGCGCCGCGCCTTGCGACCAACGAGGAGGCCCTGTCCTTCGTGGCGCGCGCGATCGAAGCGGCCGGTTACCGCCCAGGAGAGCAGGTCGCGATCGCACTCGACTGCGCGGCGAGCGAGTTCTACGACAAGGGCAAGGGTCAGTACACGTTCGACAAGACGCCCGTCGACGCTGCAGGACTCGTCGACATCTATGAAGCCTACTGTTCGAAGTATCCGATCATCAGCATCGAAGACGGGATGGACGAGAACGATTGGGACGGCTGGAAAGTCCAAACCGATCGTCTCGGGAGCAGCGTCCAGCTCGTTGGCGACGACCTCTTCGTCACGAATACGAGCCGCGTCCAGATGGGCATCGACCGCGGTGTCGCCAACGCGATTCTGATCAAAGTGAACCAGATCGGCACGGTGACCGAGACCTTGAGCACGATCCGATTGGGGGCGCTCCATGGATACGCCTCGATCATCTCGCACCGAAGCGGAGAAACCGAGGATACGTTCATCGCGGACCTCGCGGTGGCGACGGGGGTGGGGCAGATCAAAACGGGCTCGGCCTCGCGGTCGGAACGCATCGCCAAGTACAATCAGCTTCTCCGAATCGAGGAGCAACTCGGTGATGGCGCTGCCTATGCGGGCAGGTCCACCTTCGCCGCCTAAATGAAGCGTTGGGCGGATTGGGTGTCGTACTGGCCTGCGCGGAAGGCGTAATCAGCCAAGATCCGGCGTAGGTCGGGCACGTTCGTCGTGAACGGCTCAGCCCGCATTTCGGCAAGCATGCGATCCATGGTGAGCAGAGCGCGGTGCCGGATGGGATCATAGGTGGTGAGCTTGGCGATCAGGGGGCGGTCGTCTGCCGGCAGAGGCAGCCCGATGGTTGCCGATGCGGTGGCCTGGACCCTGCCCTGCGGTGCGGGCGCAATGGAGAACGACGAGACCACGGCTTCGGGGTGATCGAGCGCCACGATCGATGCTCCTAGCGCATGCCCCCGAGGCTCCACGATTCTCAGCTCTTCGGGGATCTTTTCACCCGAGGCGATACGCAGCTGCAGCCCGACGAGGTCTACACGCGTCACCATTTCGATCAGCGTATGGTGTCGCGGGAGTCCGATCGTCACACCCGAGGCCCAGGCACGTCCGGCCGGGTCGAGCTGAAACCGGACCTCGAGCAAGCCCGCATAGCGTAGCTCTGCTGCGAGGCGGCACGCACTATCGAAGAGCGCGGTCCGAAAGGCCTCTCCATCGGATCGAAAAAACAACTCCGGTGTGGGACTCTCGTGAATCAAGACATGCTCGCTCGTCGAAAGGCTGCGGTCGCACTCGGCGATGGCGACGGTGTCACCGTGCGAGTCGGCAGCGACGAGCACGCCGACTTCTCTCGGGCGATACGGAGGCTCGGTGTCGGCTGTCCGCACGTGCGCTCGCTCGGCTGCCGATCGGACCGTGGTCGGATCAGTCAACGCCCCGAGGACGTCCAAATCCGTGCCGACCACCGCCAGGTCGGCCTTTTCTGCCGCGCTTGCGAGCTCCCACATCTGCGGCTGCCCTTGATAACCGAGGTGGACCGCCTCGGCGCCTGCCTGTTCGAGGATTCTCGCGAGCTCGTCGTTCGGGATGGATCCCGTCGCATCGAGCTCGACTTCGATCGATCGATCCGCTGCACCGACGTGTCGACTCCCCGGTTCGTCTTTAGAGGCAACGACGATCGATGTGATGCCCATGCGCCGGCAAGAGCGGGAGACACGGGTTGCAGCTTCCCCGCGCCGCAGGATGAGAACGGTTTCGAACACCGCCCGAGCATAGCAATCGCGCCCATCGAGTCATCCCGGGCCGACTTGACGTAAACTCGAGGCCGCCGCACTAGCAGGCCATGCCGATTCGGCTCAGGTCCTCCCGCCTCAAGCGCCGATCGGTGCGTCACCCGGACCTTGCATGGCGCGCCGAAGCCATGCTGCGCGCTCTCGGCCGAGAGGATGCAGAGCTGTCGATCCTGCTGTGCGACGATGCGACGATCAGAAAGCTCAACAGGCGCTATCGCCAGATCGACAAAGCCACCGACGTTCTCGCCTTTCCTATGGGCGACGGGCCGGAATCCTCGGTCGGGCCTGGACTCCTCGGGGATGTGGTGATCTCCGTGCCCACTGCCACCCGTCAGGCACGTCGGCACGATCGCCCAATCATCGATGAGGTGACCTATTTGCTCGCCCATGGGCTGCTTCACCTCCTAGGATACGATCACGGGACCGCGTCCGAAGAACGAGAAATGAAGGGCCGCACCGATGTGCTCATGCGGGCGGTGAGAGTCGGTCGACCCGGCGCAAAGCCTGTGGGAAAACTCCGCCGCAGCGGGTCTCGGCGTGGGTGAAATCTGTAGACGCCGTCGAGGTTCTTGCCCTAAGCCATACGAAAACAAAGCTGATTCGGTTTGCTCAATGAAGGTGACAAATCGAGAACTAACCCGCACCTGGTTGCCGGGGAACCTGTGGGCCACTTGTGGGAAACTCGGGACGATGGGATCGAAGCGTCCACCCGCTGACGATGACGACGCGACCAATCGATGCTTAACCCCTGAAATTTTCTTTGAGAAAGCTCAGATACCCCTTGTCAGCGCGGAAAACCTTAGGCATAGATGGCGCCGTGCCTGTCTGATGCTCTTTTTGGGGGCTTTTTTGCACCGATGGACAGGTAGCGGAGTTAGGAGGGAATTATGGTAGCGGGCAAGCGAATGACGAAGGCCCAGATCATGAGCGAGCTGGCCGACAAGAGCGGCCTGACCAAGAAGGAAGTGGCCGGCGTCTTCGATGCACTTCGAGACCTAGTCAAGAAAGAGCTTGGTCGTCGTGGCCCGGGGGAGTTCGTCATTCCCGATATGATCAAACTCAAGGTTCGTAAGATTCCGGCGAAGCCCGCTCGGATGGGGCGCAATCCGGCAACAGGCGAGGAGATGATGCTTCCGCCGAAGGCCGCGTCCAAGAAGATCCGTGCGACGCCGCTCAAGAAGCTCAAGGACCTCGTCCTCTGAGTTACGCGAGCTGAAGAATCGAGAAAAAGGGGCCCTCAGGGCCCCTTTTTTGTTTCGTTGGGCTCGTTTGGTGCGCCAGGCTTTGCGGCAGGGCTCGGCTGATTGGGTACGCTTGGAGCTCGAGGAGGCCTGGACGTACTTCCGACGCTACGCAGACGGCCCTCGAGATAGCTCAAGATGAATCGTATCTGGTCCGCGGTGAGCGTGAACGAGACTTCGATCCGCTCTTGCTTGGGGTCGAGCTTCATGCGTCGCAGGGTCTTTCCAAATCCCGCAAGAGTCATCACGAGCTGTTGCGAGTAAAAGCCTGCCACTCTCTTCCAGTAGATCGACGCGTCTCGGGCTTCTGCGTCCGACGCGAACATGGCCAGCGCGGTGACTGTGGCTTCGTCCGGCCCGGTTTCACGTACGGCGACCCGTAGTCGAGTCGGGATGTGCCGAAGATTGCCACGAACGAACCGATGGACGCCCTCGATCTCGAGCGACAGCGCCTCCTCGGGTCCCATCGAAAGCAGCGCGTCCGGACCGCGCGCCTTGATGAGACCTTCTTCCTTTGCGTCGCGCAACTCACGCGCCTTGGCAAGCGCGAGGACGCGCCGCAAGTCTTGGCGGCGCGTGATTGTGAAATGACGCGGGCTCAGGACCGCGAGGGTCCGCTTCGTTCGATCGAGGTTGTGCCACGGCGCCGTTCGCACCCCATAGCGACGTTTCCAGGGGGCGGGCTTTCCGCGAGCACGCGCCATGAGCCGGACGCTCGCCTCCGCAAAGGTCCTGCCGCGGTGGTGGCGCCCGGCCAGCACCAGCTTCGACCGTTCCAGATTGGGTGAAGCGACGAGGAGCCTGTCGAGATCTTCTACTGGATCGATCCCCGATCCTGCCAGCAAGAGCTGCCAATCGGGCACGCCAGAAAGAAACCGAGTGACGTCCTGCCCGAGGGGCGACTCCCGAATCCGCTTCATATCGATCCGAAGAGCAAGCTGGGCACCGGGGGGAATGCGGGACGGCCCGGCGATCGCAGAGGGACCCACCGGGATGTCGGTGTCAGTGTCGGTTTCAGCGTCAGCGTCACTCTCAGCGACAGTGTCAGCGCGGGTGTCGGCATCAGGGTCCGTGCCGGCGTCGGTGTCAGTGTCGGCGACGCTGTCCGCATCCGAGTCTGGGACCCCGGCGTCAAGCTCTGGGGTGTGGTCCTCCGTCAGCTCGCCGATTGCCGGGTTTGCTGTGCTCGGTCGCGCCGTACCGCTTGGCGTGGCTGTGGCCGCCATCCCTTCGGTCAATCCGAATTCGACCTCCGCCGGCAGCGTCAGATCGAAATCGAAATCGAAGTCGGCGGTACGGCTTGCGACGTACCCGAAGACCGCCGCGTGCAG
>JAOTVB010000038.1 GCA_029863605.1 Myxococcales bacterium
TCCCCGATCCCGCCAGCAAGAGCTGCCAATCGGGCACGCCAGAAAGAAACCGAGTGACGTCCTGCCCGAGGGGCGACTCCCGAATCCGCTTCATGTCGATCCGAAGAGCAAGCTGGGCACCGGGGGGAATGCGGGACGGCCCGGCGATCGCAGAGGGACCCACCGGGATGTCGGTGTCAGTGTCGGTTTCGGCGTCAGCGTCACTCTCAGCGACATTGTCAGCGCGGGTGTCGGCATCAGGGTCCGTGCCGGCGTCGGTGTCAGTGTCGGCGACGCTGTCCGCATCCGAGTCTGGGACTCCGGCGTCAAGCTCTGGGGTGTGGTCCTCCGTCAGCTCGCCGATTGCCCGGTTTGCTGTGCTTGGTCGCGCCGTACCGCGTGGCGTGGCTGTGGCCGCCATCCCTTCGGTCAATCCGAATTCGACCTCCGCCGGCAGCGTCAGATCGAAATCGAAATCGAAGTCGGCGGTACGGCTTGCGACGTACCCGAAGACCGCCGCGTGCAGCAGCAGGGACGCGAGGAGACCAAACGTCGTCGAAAAGGCTTCGAGTTGTTGACCAGTGCGCATCCTAATGACACTTCGTAGCAGACCACCGTCGTGCGACGCACACTACGAGCTCGGATTTGGTTCCCCGCTGTGCTTTTCAGCACAGCGATGGCGGCGACTTGTGCGGCGTGTGACCTCGCCGAGCCGCTTGGCGATCGGGTCGAGAGAATACTGGAGCTGCCCCGCGATCTCGGCCCGCCGAAACGCGTGTTTGCCAAGCGGTTCGTGGCCCCGATTTGGAGCGCGCCCAATCCCGAAGCGCCGCGTCTCGGATACCTTCGCGCAGGCGCGGTGCTGCAGTCGACCACCTCGCTGCCGGTCGCAGAAGAAGGATGCCAGGGCGGCTGGTACGAGCTGGACGCTGGCGGGTTCGTCTGTTCCCAGCGCGACGTGACGATCTTTTCAGGCGAGAGGTTGCCGGAGCGCCGCGCACGTCAACCCGATCGAAGTGCGGTCATGCCGTACGAGTTCGCCACGGTTCGGAAGCGCACTCCGCTTTATCGTAGGTTACCCGCCATCGAAGAAATCGTGGAGGTCTTGCCCGAGGAGCTAGACGGCAGGGTCGAAGAGCTTAAGGCACAGATCGACAATCCGTTAGTGGTACGCGTGTTGGAGCCCGGGTTCTATCTGAGTCTCGACCGGACGTTCGAGCGGGACGGACAGACGTACTGGCGAACCCAGCAAAACGGATTCGTTCCGAGCGAGCCGCTTCGCCGCAAGCCGTGGAGCGAGTTCCGAGGGCGCCTCCTGGACGGAACCAACTGGGATCTTCCGGTGGCGGTCACACGCCGCGGGGAGACGACCGTGTACAGGACCAACGTTCGCGGCAAGGTTCGGGCGACCCGCGACTCTTTGAGCCAGCGGACATGGCTGCCAGCGCGATCGCGCCAGCAGTTGGGTGGTGACGTGTATCTCGCTGTCGGAGACGATCGACTCGTCCGAGCGGCGGACGTGCGCGTCATTCGACCCGCCGCCCCGCCGCCAGAAGTCGCGGAGGGAGAACGTTGGATCGATATCGATTTGGAGAACCAGGTCTTGGTTGCCTACGACTGGCTTCAGCCTCGATACGTGACACTCATTTCGAGCGGTCGACGCAAGGTGCCCCGTCCCGAGCTCGATTATCGAACTCCACGGGGTGCCTTTCGGATCCGCGCCAAGCACCTGACCGCCACGATGGATGACGACGAGCCCGGCGAGCCCCCGTACTCACTCGAGGATGTTCCGTACGTGATGTACTTCAAAGGCGCCTACGCGTTTCACAGCGCGTTCTGGCATGACCGCTTTGGTCGTCCTCGAAGCCACGGCTGCATCAACATGGCGCCATACGACGCCAAGTGGCTCTACAACTGGGCGGGTCCCGACGCGCCCCTCGGCTGGCACGGCGTGTACGCCACCGACGACAACCCAGGGACGTGGGTCTTCATCCACGGTGAGACCCGGTAAAGGGGTTTCCCCGCTTCTCTATTTGCTCAGCGCCGCGCGTACAGCCTTGAGAAGGGCCTGGCCGGAGGGACCAACCTCTTTGGCGATCTTTTCGGGGATGCCCTTTTCTTTGGCCTTGAAGGCGTTGCGCTCCGCGGCTGTCGGCTCGTGCACGTCATAGCCGTAACGTACGAGGTTCTTGATGAGCACTGGCTCCATCTGGCGCACCTGCTCGCGGCCCCAGGTGGTGAGGTCATAGGGGATGGAGAGGAGCACCTCTTGGATGTCCTTGGGCAGTGTGTCGAACCACTTCTTCGAGTAGACCACGATGCCCGGCTGATAGGAGTGCTTCGAGAGGAACAGGTTGCGCTCGTCGTCGTCCAGTCCCTGGTACCAGGTAGTCGCCATGGCGAAGAGCGGGGTGTTGTCGAAGCCATCGACCACTCCGGTCTGCAGGCTGGTCATCGTATTGGCAACGTCGATGGTGACCGGGCTCGCCCCGATGGCCTTGTAGGCCTCGACGTGGGCTACCGCCTCCTGCGACCGATAACGAATGCCCTTCATGTCTTCGGGCATACGGATGGGGCGCCGGCTGAAATAGGAGCGGAAACCGTTCTCTCCCCAGAGCGCGAACACGAGCCTGCGCTTGTCGAGGATCTTGCGCACCTGCTCGAGGACCTTCGGGTCGTCGAGCGCCTTGTCCGCCTGCTCAACCGTATCGAATACGTACGGCGCCTCGAGCACGTTGACCTCGCGCACGATCGAGCTGAGGCCGCCCACCGAGCCCGCAAAGCCTTGCATGCTTCCCGAGGCCACACGGCGCGCCAACGAGCGCTCATTCGAGCGCCCGAGGCGGAGCTTCACCTTGACGCGGCCGTTGGTCTTCTCTTGGATGTGCGCCTTGACCTTCTTGAGCTGGACCGCCCAAGGACTGCCAGGAGGCACGACGCTTCCGAGCTCCAACACGTATTCCTGAGCCGATGTCGGGACGGGTGCCGAAAACAGGAGGGATAGGGCTAAACAAGCCCCGACGACGACAAATCTACGCATTGAATACTCCTTGAAACGTGTGACTAGACGAAACTGCGATCGTCTCTATTCAGAACAGGTCGTCCGCGTCGGCCATCAAGATCTTGGCCTTCCTCTGCTCGCAGGTGTTTTCTGCGACGATCGCGGGAATGACATTCGGGTCCGTGTTGAGCACGTAAGAGAGCTCCTTGTTGAACAGGGCGCGATCGGCTTCCTTGATGGCCCACTCTTCCGCAATGAAAGTGTGCGAGCCGAGGTAGTTCGGGGCCTCCGCGATAGAGGCCTGGAAATGCTCCATGCTCTTGGTCATGTCGCCGCCCGAGAATCCTGGAGCCTTCGCGTAAAAGATGCCGAAGTAGCGATCCGGCCCGTAGTACCAGTACGTCGGCTCGTTGTTCAGACAGAACTCCATGATCGCCCGCACCTCGTCTTTGTATGAGAGCAAAGTTGCGAAGCTTTCGAGGGTTGCCCAACGACCTAGGTTCGATGAGCGCCAGTAGAGCGCGGGGACTGCGGATGCGTCGAGAACATCGATCGCTTGTTCGATCCGCGCGCCACTCTTCATCTTGTCGGCAAACGCCGGAGACATCGCCGCCAATGCGCGCTCGGCGGCTCTGGTGCCCTCTTCGTGCGTCGCCTTGTAGAGGTCGGCTCGCGACTCGTCGAAACGCAGGTGGCAATCGGCGTAGAAGTAGAGCGCGTGCGAAAGATCGGTCCACGCTTGAGCGTTCTTGGGATTGATCGCAACGGCCTGTTTCCACTTTTCGACGGCCGCGAGCGACTGTGCTTCGTCTCCACGCTGCAGCCAGGCTGCCTCGGCTTCGGCGACGAACTGTGCTTCCTGCGCCTTGGCCGACTCGTCGAGCACGACGGTTTCGGAGCTGGTCTCCCACGCTCCCTCACGGGTCGAGCCGCAACCTGCGACCACAGCCGCCATGCATGCCAGGGCAATCCACTGCCCGAACTTCAAGAAACTCGTCATTGCTTTCCTCCTGCTACCCGGCCGATACGGCAGGGGTAAAGGGGGGCATACCAAGATGTGTTTCGTGGTGTCAACGACAGGAAGACCCACGGCCCGCGGTTTGCTTGCGGGCCCGAGGGGCGTGTGGTACCTGCGCAGCTGAAAATTTGGTTTACCTACCTGGGTGGGCCGTCCTGGCCCGCCCATTTTTCGTTCCGGCGGACTTGGAAGCAATTGACCCACGCAACCGAACAGTTAGGAAAGACGCTCGCCGAGCTGATCGACCCCATTTGCCGTGCTCACGGGGTGGAGCTCGTGGAGGTACGCTATCAGCGAGAACGAGGTGGAGCGGTGATTCGGGTCATCATCGACAGGAACCAACCTGGTCAAGAAGATGGGAGTGGCGTGTCGCTGGACGATTGCAGTGGGGTGAGCCGAGATATCTCGACTGCGCTGGACCTCCACGAAGACGTTCTCCCTTTGGGAGCCTATCGACTCGAAGTCAGCTCGCCGGGGCTCGAACGCCCATTGGTCAAGCTTGCCGACTTCGCGCGTTTCTCGGGTCGCGAAATCAAGCTGCGGACGAAGACCGCAATCGAACGGCAGCGCCGTTTCCATGGCAGGCTGCTCGGCGTCGTCGACCAGGCCATCGAGCTCGATCAAGATGGCACCGTTCTCCTCATTCCGCACGAAGACATCGCACAAGCGAATCTCGTGTATCGATTCTCAAAATAGGTGAGTAGATGTCTACGCAACAAAGCACGCTCTCCCTTCAGCACGTAATCGAACAGGTCAGCCAGGAAAAGGGCATCGATGCCAAGATTTTGGTCGAGGCCACAGAGCAGGCGATTCTGACCGCAGCAAAGCGAACCTTCGGTCCAGAGCGGGAGCTCGAAGCGCGGTTCAACGACGAGACGGGGGCGGTTGATCTCTTCCAGTACATGACCGTGGTGGCGGCCGTCGAAAACAGCGAACAGGAAATTTCGGTCGACGAGGCGGTGACGCATGGACTCGAAGCCGAAGTGGGCGAAGAGCTCGGGTTCCAGATCTTCTACCTCCCGGAGGACCGCGAAAAAGCCAGGGAGCAGGACAAACAATTCGGTGAGCTTCTGAGTCTGGAACAGAGCCGGCGCCGGTTCGGTAGGATCGCAGCGCAGACGGCGAAGCAGGTGATTATTCAACGCGTCCGCGATGCCGAGCGTGAACGTGTCTATGCGGAGTACAAGAACCGCAAGGGCGAAATCATCACGGGCGTGGTTCGCCGCTTTGAGCGTGGCTCGAACATCATCGTCGACCTCGGGCGCGGCGTCGAGGCCGTCTTGCCGCCCCGCGAGCAGACACCACGAGAGAGTTACCGTCCTGGCGACCGCATCGTGGCGTTTCTCAAAGACATCGATCGCGAGGCCCGTGGCCCGCAGATCATCCTTTCGCGAACCGACGTCGGGCTCTTGGTTAAGCTGTTCGAGATGGAGGTTCCTGAGATCTACGAAGGGATCGTGCGTATCGTCGCGGCGGCTCGCGAGCCCGGCGCTCGTTCCAAGATCGCGGTGAGCAGCCGCGATTCGGACGTCGATCCGGTTGGCGCGTGCGTCGGCATGAAGGGCTCGCGCGTCCAGGCCGTCGTGCAGGAGCTTCGCGGCGAAAAGATCGACATCGTCCCTTGGGATCGCGATCCCGCGCGCTTCGTGTGCAATGCGATCGCGCCCGCGGAGGTCATCCGAGTCGTCATCGACGAGGCCAACTCCAACATGGAGCTCGTCGTGCCCGACCCCAAGCTTTCCCTAGCGATCGGGCGGCGCGGCCAGAACGTACGCTTGGCTTCGCAGCTCACCGGTTGGCGTCTGGACATCGTGAGCGAGTCCCGTTTCAAGCAGATCGAGGAAGAAGCGATGGCTGCGCTCTCTCGGCTCAGCGTGGACGAGGAAGTCTCTCGCTCTCTCTATAGGATGGGCTTCCGCAGCCTGGACGAGGTGGTCGAGGCGAGCGAGAACGAGCTGGCCTCCGTGCCTGGTATTTCGGAGGAGCAGGTCGCCACCCTTCGGGCCGACGCCGCCAACGCCATGGAAGACCTCCGCAACGAGCGCCTGGCCGCTACGGCCGAGCTGACAGAGGCCCCGAGCGAACGGGATAAGCTTCTGCTCGTTCGAGGGGTCAACGCGCGAGTTGCCGACCAGCTCGAGCAGAGCGGTTATGCGTCGGTCGAGGTAGTGGCGTCCGAAGAGGATACTGATCGATTGGCCATCAAGACAGGGCTCGGCGCGCATAAGGCGCAGGCTCTCAAAGCGGCAGTCGCGGAGTTCGTCGCAAGCGAGTGGCCGCCGGTCGAGGTGAAGCTCGCGCAGAGCATCGCGAAGGCTCAGGCGGAAGCGGTCAGGTTGGAAGCCGAAGCGAAAGCGGCTGCAAAGGCTGAAGCCGCCGCAGAGGCGGAAGCCGCAGCCGCGGCGGAAGCCGCAGAGCAAGCCCCCGAGGAGACAACCAAAGCGGGAGAGACCGCGCTCACTCCGGAGCTCGAAGACGAGGGCACCGTTTCCGGCGAGTCTTCAGCGGAAGAGTCGGAGGACGAGCAGGGGTAACGGCCGATGTTGGGCACCATGGGAAAGAACGAGCGAGGAAGCACATCGCAGCGCATGTGCGTAGGCTGCGGCAACCGTGCCGAGCGAGATGGGCTGGTACGTCTCGTGGTCGCTCCTTCCGCGCCATTCGTGGCGGTCGATCTCGGTCGTCGGCTCGACGGACGCGGGGTTTCGGTGCATCTGCGTCGACGCTGTATCCGCGCGGCACTGCAGCGTGGCGCGCTTGCACGAGCGCTTCGAGGCGTCGCGGAGATCGAGCCCGAGAGCATCGAGCGGATGGTCGACCAGCAACTCACCCGGCGTGTGCGTGGGTTGCTGAGCTCGGCGTTGCGCATCCGCCGCATCGCGGTAGGGGCCGAGGCTGTCCGCGCGGAGCTCGAGGCAACTCGAGGGGATCTTCTCGTGGTCGCAGAGGATGCTCGGGGCCGCGCTACGGAGTTGGCCAAGATGGCAACGGCGATCGGTTGCGCGACGGCCACTTGGGGGACAAAGGCGAGCTTGGGAGAAGCCTTTTCGCGCCAGGAGCTCGGTGTCTTCCTCGTGACGGACAGAGGCATCGCAAGGGCGATCCTGGAGTGCTTGGCGCAGATCGAGGCACTATCGGAGGATGAATGAATAAGGTTCGAGTCTACGAGGTCGCGCGGGAGCTGGGGGTCGAAAATCGCGACCTGATCCAGCGCATGGCGACCCTCGGGATTCAGGTGCGCAACCACATGAGCGTCCTCGATCCCGCCGAGGTGGACCGCGTCAAGCGTGCGCTCGACAAGGATCGAAGCGAGACCTTGGTCGAGGAGCGCATTCGACCGACCGTTGTACGCCGCAAGCGCCGCAAGAAGCCGGAGACCCAGGTGGCCCCAGGCGGGCCGGCCGAAGCCGCGGGGGCTCCCAGTGCCGAGCCCCCCGCCGAGACCGCCGCGCCGGCATCGGTGTCGGAGCCGCCACCCATCGAAACGCCGGCGGCTGCCGAGTCGGTTTCGCCGACACCAACCGCGCCCAAGCCCAAGCGCAAGAAGCGCGCGACGGAGCCACCACCTGCACCGGAGCCAGAGCTCCAACCCGAAGAGGAACCGGGGAGGTTCTCTCACGACCCGCTCCCGCCGGGGGTCATGCGGCGCGGCAAAGCCAAAGCGCCCGGTGCGGCACCGCTGTCTGAGGGCGCCCGGCGTCGCATCGTGGCCGAGCATGCGGCACAAAGGGAGCAACAGGCGCCCCGGCGTCGCGAGATCCGAGGGCGCTCGTCGATCGGACCCACCGGGCGTCCCCAGGGTCGCCCTGGCAAGAAGCGTCTTCAGCCCGGCAAGAAGCCTAAACAGACCGAGATTACGGTTCCAGGCGCGCAAAAGCGGGTGATTCGCATCGAGGACAACATCCAGCTTCAGACACTGGCGCAGCGCATGAGCCTGAAGGCGACCGACGTCTTGATGAGGTTGATGGAGCTTGGTGTTTCCGGGGTGCACATCAACAGCACACTCGATGCCGATACCGCGGCGGTCCTTGCAAGCGAGTTCAACTACGAGGTCGAGAACGTCGCGCGAAGCGAAGATGAGATCGTGGGCGACGCGCGAGGCCAGTTCGAAGACTTGGTAACCGATCGGCAGCATCGGGCGCCGGTCGTGACCGTGATGGGCCACGTCGACCACGGCAAGACGTCATTGCTCGACAAGATCCGCGAGAGCGACGTCGTGGCTGGCGAGTCCGGGGGAATCACCCAGCACATCGGCGCCTACCGCGTCGATACGAAGCAGGGCACCGTGGTTTTTCTCGATACCCCCGGTCACGAAGCATTCACGGCCATGCGCGCCCGCGGTGCCCAGGCCACCGACATCGTCATCTTGGTCGTGGCCGCCGACGACGGCGTCATGCCCCAGACTAGAGAAGCGGTGAATCATGCCCAAGCCGCCGAGGTTCCCATCGTGGTGGCGATCAACAAGATCGACAAGCCTGAGGCGAACGTGGACAAGGTCAAGAACGAGCTCGCAGCCCTCGGGCTTCAGCCGGAAGACTGGGGCGGCGACACCATCTACATCCCGTGCTCGGCGGTCACCGGGGAGGGGATCGACGACCTGCTCGAGAATGTCTTGCTGCAGGCCGAGCTCCTAGAGCTCACTGCCAACTTGAGCATCCCTGCCCAGGGCGTCGTGCTCGAGGCATACCTCGATCGAGGCAGAGGTCCGGTTGCTAACGTATTGATTCGAGACGGGACTTTGGATACTGGCGACTATGTCGTCGCCGGGGGAGCGTGGGGTCGTGTTCGCGCGATGACCGACGATCGCGGCAAGCAGCTCAGCCAAGCGGGGCCGGCGACCCCCGCAGAGGTGCTGGGTTTGGCGGAGCTTCCCGCGGCCGGGGACCTTTTCTATCAGGTGACCGATCAGCGTCGAGCGCAAGAGGTAGCGGGGGCGCGTAAAAAGCCGAGCGCCACTGGAACCGGGCCTCTTACCGGTCCTCGTGGTCTCGACCAGCTGCAGGCCCTCATGCAGACCGGGGATGTCCAGGAGCTTCGGCTGGTGGTCAAAGCCGACGTCCAGGGCTCGGTGGAGGCACTTCAGGGGGCGCTCTCGGACCTCGGTA
Organism: Myxococcales bacterium; assembly: GCA_029863605.1. Taxonomy (GTDB): domain Bacteria; phylum Myxococcota_A; class Polyangia; order Polyangiales; family Houyiibacteriaceae; genus SG8-38. Next base: position 9,104 of record JAOTVB010000038.1, read on the forward strand.
CCGAAAAGGTGAAGGTCAACGTCATCCACACAGGCGTCGGTGGCATCACCGAAAACGACGTAATGTTGGCGAGCGCCTCTCAGGCCATCGTCCTCGGCTTCAACGTGCGTCCGCAGGGCAAAGCCTCGTCGACCTCGAAGAAAGAAGGCGTCGAGATTCGCACGTACAACGTCATCTACGAGGCGATCGACGACGTGAAGGCGGCCATGAAAGGCCTCCTCGCGCCAAAGGTCGTGCAAGCTGACCTCGGCAAGGCAGAGGTCCGACAGACCTTTGGAATTCCGAAGATCGGCACCATAGCGGGCTGTATGGTTCTCGAAGGGAAGATCAACCGTGGTGCCCGGGCTCGGTTGGTGCGTGACGGGGTCGTCGTGTGGGAAGGACCGATGGGCTCGCTTCGCCGCTTCAAGGAAGACGTGAAAGAAGTCCAAGCCGGCATGGAGTGCGGCATCGGGCTTCAGGGCTTCAATGATGTCAAAGAGAAAGACGTCATCGAGTGCTACGAAGAGAAACAGGTCGAGGCCACGCTCGAATAGACCGAGCAACGGGGTTTCGAATGGTTGTGGGCGTCTGCCAAATCTCGCTTTCGTTACCGGGGGTCAACTCGTTGAAGGCCAAGCGTTCCATCGTCCGCAGGGTCCTCGATCGGACCGCCAATCGTTTCAACGTGGCCGTGGCCGAAGTCGGTCAGCAGGATGTGCATCGACAAGCCGTGCTCGGCTTCGCGGTCGTATCGGGCGACCGCCGGCATGCCAATTCCATGCTCGATTCGATCGCATCATTCGTGGAAGGCGCCGGGGAAGCGGTGGTAGTCGACCGGTCGACCGAGCTTTTGTCGGTGGGCGAGCTAGGGGAGTGGTCCGACTGATGGCGCAGAACAAAGGCTTTCGCAGAGCGGACCGCGTTGCGGAACGGCTCCGGAGCGAGCTCATGGACCTGCTGCTCCGTGGGAGCGTGCGGGACCCGGCTGCGAGTAGTGTCGTCGTGTCAGCGGTGCGCATGACCGATGACCTCAGCATCGCACGGGTGTATGTCCGGGTCCTGGAAGAGGTCGACGCCGACCGTCAAGAGGAGGTCGTCGACGCGCTCGGGCGTGCTCGAGGCTTCCTTCGTCGGGAGCTCGGCCAACGCCTTCAGCTGCGGCATGTCCCCTCTCTCGAGTTCTATTGGGACGACGTGGTCGACTCGGCGCTCCGCATAGAGTCGATCCTCGACGAAATTCGCGAGGAGCCAGGGTCGGCTGGAACGGAGGGTTCGCAGTGATCGAGCGCGCGGTCCAAATGGCGCAAGAGGGCGAGCGATTCCTCGTGGCCTGCCACCGGCGGCCCGATGCCGACTCTCTTGGCTCGGCACTTGGCTTGATCGCGATGCTCCGAGCCATGGGCAAGGAGGCGACGCTCTTCATGTCGGAATCGATCCCCGAATCGCTTCAGTTCCTCGTGGAGAACGAGAAGGGGGTGGGGTCGTTCGACAAAGGCGTTCGCTTCGACGCGACATGGATCATGGACATTGCGGCCAAGAAGCTGCTGCCTCCCGATCTTCCTGGGCCAGAGGTAACCGGGCCGCTCATCGTGGTTGATCATCACCATGCCCACGACGATGTAGGAGACATCGTCGTGCGGGATACGGGCGCTGCCGCGACCGGAGAGGTAGTGGTGAATCTGATGGAAGCCGTCGGAATGACCGAGCTTCCGAAGGGGGCAGCTACGCCCTTGTACGCTGCCATCGTGTCGGACACCGGCGGCTTCCGGTATACATCGACCCGACCGGACACTCTCCGTCTCGGGGCCAGGCTGATCGAGAATGGCGCAGATCCATGGCGTGTCGCCTACCAGTTATTCGAGCGTTGGGAGCCAGCGCGCTTGAAGCTTTTGGCCGAGGTCATCTCCACGTTGCAGATGGCGTTTGACGGACGCGCCGCGATCATGCGGGTCACGCGGAAGATGCTGGCGGACTGTGGGGCGAATGATGACATGGTCGAGGGCATGGTGAACTACGCCCGTCGCGTCGAAGGCGCTGAGATCGGCGCGCTCCTATGGGAGTGGCCGGTCGTAGAGGACGGGAGCAACCGCCTCGAGACCAAGATCAGCCTTCGATCCAGCGGGAAGGCCGACGTCTCTCGGATCGCTCAAGCGCTGAACGGGGGTGGGCATCGGGCTGCGGCCGCGACCCAGCTCGACATTACGATCGACGAGGCCGACGAGCGTCTGCGAGCCGAGCTCGCCGAGTACTTTGGATGAACGGCATTCTCCTCGTCGACAAGCCGGCAGGGTGTACTTCACACGACGTCGTTCAGCGGGTGCGCAAGGCAATACAGCAGCGGTCGGTAGGGCATGCCGGAACGTTGGACCCGTTGGCGACTGGGGTATTGGTGGTCGCCATCGGCGAGGGCACCAAGCTCGTTCCCTATTTGCAGTCCGAGGACAAGCGATACGAGGTGACAATCGCACTAGGGGCGGAGACGGATTCGCTCGATGCCGATGGGACGGTGACCGAGCGCGCCGAGGTCCCGTTGCTCGACCGGGAGAGAGTGTATGAGACGCTGGCGCAGTTCGTCGGGCGACACTCGCAAGAGGCGCCAAAGCTGAGCGCGATCAAAGTTGGGGGAATACCGCTTCATCGCCGAGCACGTCGCGGGGAAGACGTGCAAGCGCCGATACGGGAGGTAGTGCTCCTGGAGGCAAGTGTCGAGGGCGTTGGGCCGGACGAGCTTCGATTGAAGATCCATTGCGGCAAGGGGTTCTACGTGCGCTCACTCGCCCGGGATCTGGCGCGGGCACTTGGCACGGTCGGTCACGTGACGCGGTTGAGGCGCACTGCCAGCGGCTCTTTCGACCTCAGTCAGGCCCTCGACGGCGGTTCGATCACGGAGGAGGCGGTTGCCGACCACCTGATCCCTGTGTCGGAGGCATGCGGAGCGCTCACCCGGGTCGACCTTCTCGAAACCGGAGTGGAGCATGCACGGCATGGTCGGCGCATCGCGACCCAAGACATCTCCGGCGGTGCCTGGCGCGAAGCTGCGACCCACCAGCCTCTTGCGTTGTTTGGGCCGGACGGAGAGGTAGTCGCGCTCGGCCGTCGGCAAGACGATGGTGTTTGTGTCGTCCGGGGATTCGTTCGAAATACTTAGTCTGTGCTAGGTCCTCAGGGTGGAGTGGACGCGGACCCTCATCGTTGGCGCCGGGATCAGCGGGCTTGCGTGTGCGGATCGCCTGGGCGAGAGGGACTACATGATCGTCGAGGCGGAGGACGAGATCGGCGGCTACTGCCGGACGGTCAAGCGCAACGGCTTTGTCTGGGACTACTCGGGACACTTCTTTCATTTTCGCCATCCAGAGATCGAAAAAGAGCTCGTCGGACGCATGGACGGTCGTGTTCTACGGATCGAACGCGACAGCCGCATTTGGTACGCTGACCGCTTCATCGACTTTCCGTTTCAAAAAAACATCCACCAACTTCCAGACGCCGAGTACCAAGAGTGCGTTCGCGACCTGAAGGACAGGCCTCCCGAGCATGAGACGGCCAGCTTCGAGGAGATGTTGTACGCTCGGTACGGACGCGGGATCGCCGATAAGTTTCTCGTCCCCTACAACGAGAAATTATATGCCACGAACCTCGCGGCGCTCGACGTCGACGCGATGGGTCGCTTCTTTCCGCATGCGAGCGCGGAGCAAATCCTGTCTCAGACGGACCAATCCAAACGTGAGGGCTACAATGCGACCTTTACGTATCCCGAAGGGGGAGCCGTTCAATACGTCGAGGCGCTCGCGAAAGGGGTGCGCACCCAGAGCATCTCCCTCGGAGAGCGCGTCACCTCCATCGACGTCGCGCGGAGGGTCGCGACGACGTCCGAGCGCGATATCGGCTTCGACACTCTGATCAGCACGGCGCCCCTCGCATCGCTCCTCCGGATGTGTGGCATCGACCATGACGGGGAGGCGTTCGACTGGAATCGAGTCTTGGTGTTCAACCTGGGGTTCGATGCCAAGGGGCTTTCGGGAGTTCACTGGATCTACTACCCCCAGCGCGAACTCTGCTTCTATCGCGTCGGATTCTACGACAACATATTCGAGGCTGATCGCATGAGCCTTTACGTCGAGATCGGCCTTTCACGCGAGACGGAGGTGGGCCTCAAGGCTGGCGAGGGCTGGCTGCCGCGGGTGCTCACCGATCTACAGACCTGCGGCGTGGTCACCGACGAGTCGCTCGTCGCTTCGCATCACGTGTTGCTCGATCCGGCCTATGTGCACATCACGACACGCTCGATCGCCGAAACCAAGCGAACCAAGGCCCTGCTCTCCGCGCGCGGAGTCTATTCGATTGGGCGGTACGGTTCGTGGCGGTACTGCTCGATCGAGGACAACATCGTCGAAGCACGAGCTC
>JAOTVB010000010.1 GCA_029863605.1 Myxococcales bacterium
CGCGCACCGCCTCATGCGGGAGGGCAAAGTCCTAGGAGCACTCGAAGCCCATGGTGAGGCTGCGTGCCCGAACGACTTGGTCGCCCGGGCCTACGACGACACGCCCGAGGCGCTTTGGCCTTTGGCGGTACGATCGCTCGAGGCGCACTTGATCAAGCTCGAACGGGAAGGGCGAATCACCCGCGAAGGCGATCGCTGGGCCCCGTAACTGCGTCGCTTGCGTCGTACACAGGCGAGGCCCCGTCTCACACGATCGAATTGAGCGACCAGTCGTAACGGTGATAGTCGAATCGAAAATCGGCATCGAACGCGGCTCGCAGCGTGTCCCGCTGCCCTGGCGTCGCGTGGCTGAGCAAGAACGCCTGGATCCCGACCGGCCCGCCGAAATCGCTCTGATAGTAGCGAAAGGTGATCGGCAAACGAACGACCCTTTTCCTATCGTCGACCTCGACATCGGCGGCGACGTAGCCCGAGGCCGCCAGGTCGAGCTGCCTGTGGAGCTTGGCAGCGTCGTAGAATGCGACCGGGGGACAGCTCGTGGACGCGCATACCAGCGCCGCGTGAATTCTCGGATCGACCTCGGACGGGCAGAGAGAGAGCCGAGGATCTTCGGCTGGAAACGGGCGTGCGCCGGTGGCTGGGTGGGGCGCGTTTCGCCGTAGCAGCCCGTTTTCGATCTCGTCGAGCGTCAGGACGAATCCTCCGATGTCGTAGGCGACCGTCCCAAAGAACGAGGGAACCTCCATCACGGACTCGCGGATTTCGAGAGCCAGGACGCCGTGAATGGCGAGCACATTGTAGATGTTGATCCAAAACGCCGTGCGCGCGTCGTCGTCACGGAGTTCGCCGAAATCGATCGCGCGAAGGAGCAAGCTCGTCTCCTGCATTCGGGCGAAAGCGCCCGACTCCTTCAGCTTGGGGTAATCGACCTTCCCTGCATCATCGATCGCTTCGGCCTTGAGCTCGTTTCGGAGCGCCTGCAGCGCCTCGGCAACTTCGCTGGCGCCGACCTTTGCGTCCGGCGCTTGGGCCGCATTGAGCACTCGGCGCGAGAGCCACTGCTTCGGCATCAGACCCTTGGCGAGCTCTGCGGGGTTGCGGGCACGTCTCAAGATGTCTCCGGCATCCCGAAGATTTCGAAGCCATGAGCTCGGCACGTTCCTTAGACCGTACGGGCAAAGCCGGGCGCCGTCACTCATCGAGATCGAGGCGCCCGGGGAGGCGAACGTAGGCACCCGGTGAGATTTCGTGCGGCCGGACCAGCACCGGAGCCGAAGACTCGCTCTCTCCGGTGTCCGGGTGACGCGCCGTGATCCAAACTGAGCCCGGAGTGACACCTCGGAGCCGGAACTGACCTCGGGAGTCGGTCGAAACCGCTTTCTTCCAGTCCGGAGGATCCTTCCAGGTGACCTCAGCGCCAGGAACCGGCTCCCCATAGGCGTCGAGGACCTCGCCTTCGACGGTGCCCCCGGGAAGCAGGCGCACCGCGGCGAGCTCCTGCGGACGGTCGACGTAGAGGGGCCGCTCCACCTCGATTCGCTGGTACTGCGGCTCGTAATCGGGATGAACGAAAGTGAGGTCGTAGATGCCGACCGGCGCCTGACGAAACACGAACCAGCCGTTGCGCGCCGTTTCAGTGGCGAGTGTCGTTGCGCCTTCGAGCTTTACGCGGACCCCTGAAAGCGGTTCGGCCGACCAATCGTCGAGCACCAGACCTTGCAAGGTGAGGCCTGCCGTCAGAACCACCGAGATGCCGTTGGTCACTTCGACTTCGTCGAGTCGGGCGGCGCTATAGGCGGGGTGCTCGATCTGAAGGTCGTACGGGGGCTCTGGGAGCGCAGGCACCGCGAACGTACCATCTGACGCCGACTTGGCGCTCCTTCGAATCGACGCCGCCGCGCCCGGCGATGTCACGGTGATCAGGGCGCCCTCCACGCCGAACCCGTCCTCATCGAACACCCGTCCGCGCAATGTCTGGAGAGAGCTCGACAGGACCAACTCGACTTCCGCTCTTCGTTTGTCGCCGATCGAAACCCTTTGGCTTGCTGGGGGCAAGTCGTACGGGATCGCCGTAACTGTGACCTCGCCCCGCACTCCCCGAAACGCAAAGGTGCCGTCGTCGCTGGTGACAGTCATGCGCGGCAAGCGTTCGGTTGGGAGACGTAGCTCGACCGGGATGCCTTCGAGCCCGTCGCCCCGTGCGTCTCGTACTCGACCGCGCAGCTCAGCGCCTCGAAACATGACGATTTGGACGTCGGAGACCGTGGATCCGGGCCGCACGTCGATCTCTTTGGATTCGCTGGGTGCGTACGCCTCGTGCGTTGCGATGGCGGTGTAGGGCCCCGATCGCAATCTGGATAGGCGAAACGTGCCGTCGCTTCCTGTGAAAACTTGGTCGGCGAATGCGAGCTGACGGGACCCAGCGGCGGAGATGGCGGGGACCGGTCCAGCGGTCACCCCGAGCGAATCTGGCGCGAACGGCGACCCGGGAACCTTTTCGGTGCGACCATAAGCTCGAACCACCGCACCCTGAATTGGCTGCCCTTGACCGTCTACGACCCACCCCTCGACGGTTGCGGCTGGCTCGAGACGCACATCGATCTCGGACTCATCGGACGAAGCGGCGTGGGGTCCGGATGCAACATACCCATCGGCCTCGACATACAGGCTGGTGTCGTCGCCGACGATGCCGGCGAGCGCGAACCGTCCCTCTGCATCACTCTGCACCGCGCGCGAGTACGCCCCCAAGATCCCAGTCGCGACGTTGACGCTCGCGCCGCGGATCGGTCGACCGGTGCTCGCGTCGACCACCCGCCCAGAAAGGTCCCATCCTTCGCCGAGGCGAAGCCCGAAAACTCGGCGCGCTCCAGGATCGAGGATCAGCCCCTCGAGCGGGGACGATCCAAGGACGCCATGGGTCGCCCGAAGCTCGTAGATCCCTGCCGGGACGCCGGGCCAGTGAAAGCGCCCGTCCGCGCCGCTTCGAACGGACCGAGCCGGCCAAAAGCCGCTCCCCGCCAGCGAAACCTCCGCACCTCCAAGGGGCGCTCCATCTGGCCCGAAGACCCGTCCGGCCACTGTCGCCGATCCGCCGGGTGCGCGGGATCGCCCAGTGACGCCCCGGACGCTGGCCGACCGGTATGAGAGCGCATCTTCGTTCGGCGCATAAGTTCCTGGAATCACGAATGTTCCGAGCACCAACAATCCAGTGATCGCGCCCGCCAGCCGCATTCTCTCCGGTTTTATCGTCGTTTTCGTTCGCGCGCGAGGGCCGATTGTTGCGACGCTCGTCCGGCGGTGCTAAATCGCGGCTCCCACCGGGAAGCAACCATGGCCAAGACATGTGACTACTGCGGCAAAGGGCGTCACAAAGCCCACAAAGTGAGCCACTCCAACATCAAGACGAGGAAGTGGCAGCGTCCGAATTTGCAGTCGGTGCGCGCGATTGTGGGCGGCCAGGTGCGCAAGGTCTTTGCCTGCACGCGGTGCATCCGCTCGGGTAAGGTTGTCAAGGCCGCGTAGAGGGCGCCGCGAGGTACCGCTTCCGCCAGGCTGCGATCCCTCCTCGATCCTTCTCGCGTTCCCCGTCGCTCCCGAGCACGCTGGGCAGCGCCTCGACCTCTTCGTGCAGTCCCGAATCCCGCGCCTGTCTCGGACGCGCGCCCAAGAGATCGTGCGCAACTGCGCCTATCGACCGGATGGCACCCGTAGGCGCCCGAGCGACCGCGTGCGAAACGGCGAGACGGTGCTCCTCGTCCGCCCCCAGTTCGAAGAGCCTCACGTGCCACTCTTCTTCGATGTCCTTTATGAGGACGCCGCAGTACTAGCCGTCGACAAGCCGGCCGGGCTGCCGGTTCACCCTTCCGCCACCTATCACAAGAATACGCTGACATTCTTGTTGCGTGAGCGCTTTGGAGAAGACCCACCACAGATCGCCCATCGGCTCGACCGGGAGACGAGCGGCGTTTTGTTATGCGCCCGGACTGCCGATGCCGAGCGCGCGCTCAAGAATGCGTTCGAGACGCGACGAGTGAGTAAGCGCTACCTGGCGATCGTCCGGGGTGTCATCCCGCAAGATGAAGGCCGCATCGAGCTTCCCATCGACCAAGCCAAAGAGGGGCTGCACATTCTCATGGAGGTTACGCCAGCCGGGGAGGGCTGTGCTTCCGCCACTCGTTTTCGCGTCTTGGCACGAAGCAGCCACGCCACCCTCGTCGCACTGGCACCGGAGAGCGGCCGCCAGCATCAAATTCGGGTTCACCTCGGCGCGCTCGGGTTCCCGATCATCGGGGACAAGCTTTATGGTCCCGAAGGCGTCGAGCCTTTCCTGGACTACATCGACAACGGTATGACGGACGAGCTTTGTCAACGGCTCGGCCACCACCGACAAGCGCTTCATGCCTACGAGCTCACATTCGAACACCCGAGCACGGGCGACAATCTGACGCTGCACGCTCCGCTCCCAGATGATTTGATGGCCCTTTGGGGAGCTCCTCTAGACGCCGCGGCTCTCGACTTGGTTGGGGCGTGCTAGGGTCCTGGCCATGCGTGTTCTCGCCATGGGGGCTGTCTGCGCGCTGCTCGGCTGCGCGACAGGATCGTCGACTGTTTCGACCGTCGAGTTCGCGGCAGAAGACCGGTTTCTGTTCGACAACGCCGTCGACCTGGTCGACAAGCCCGCCATCGTCGAAAGTGAATGGCGCGGTGAGTTCGAACGCCGGGTTATTCGGGCGGACATCATCGCGGTGATCAAGATCGAATCGCTGAGCTCAGACGAAGACCGCCGAGGATCGAGCTACCGGCTCACGGCAAGAGTGATCGACCGGCTGAAGGGCCATTCCGCTCGCGAGCTCATCCTCCGCGCGCACGACGACCAGCCCGGTTTCCAAAGCGTGCGCGTCAACGAAGATCGACTCCTTCGGGACCCTTTCGTCGCGTTCATCAAGTGGGAGAACGACGCTGAAGCCGAACTCCCCGTGCCTAGATGGCACCTTTCCCCCGACTCTCCTGCGGTTCGGGACAAGGTCGCGTTTTTTTTGAGTCCCCCGTCCGGGGATGACCGAACCCGAGTCGAGGTTCTAGGGCCATGACCCGAGAGTTCGACGTAACCTCAGCTCGCGTCGTAGACTATGCGAGGAGTGACGCAAATGCGTAATCGGCCCCTGGTCCCGTTGATCTTGTGGTTTGGCTTCTGGTCTGTCGCGTTCGGCGGTTGTGAAAGCAAAGCCCCGACCCCAAACGCTCACGCGCATCACGAACATGCCGATCATCAGGCGGTTCCTACGCGACCCGATGCCAAACCGAACGAACCTACGGGGCCTCGCATCGAGACCGGTTCCTTTCTGCTCGAAGTCGCGTCGACTCAGCCCGAGTACGAGGTCGGCAAGGCGGGCGAGGTCGAGATCGAGATCGAAGGCCGCGGAGAGTGGCACGTCAATCAAGACTATCCGATCCGCGTTGATCTGGCGGCAGGCCCAGGTGCCGGCCTCCAACAACGAGAGCTCGTCAGAGGCGACGCCAAAGAGTTCAACGAAGACAAAGTTCGGTTCGTGGCCGCCCTCGAGCCCACGGAGGCCGGCGACCACGAAGTGAAGTGCGACGTTTCGTTCGCGATGTGCACCGACGAAAACTGCGTGCTCGAAAAACGCACGGTCGCCATGCAGGTCAAGGTGGAATGACATGAGCGAGGGGGGACCCAAGGCCGTATTGGAGACGATTCGTGAGGAGGTCAAAGCGCGGTTCGAGGCCCAGAAGAGGGTCCTCTCCTTCGCAGAGTACCTCGAGCTCGTTCAACAACACCCCCGTCGATATACGCGCGACGCGGCACGTTACCTCAAAGACTGCATGGACTTCTACGGGGTCTACCAGGTCGAGCGTCCCACAGGAACCGTGAAGCGCTGGGAGGTCTTCGACCTCGACTTTGGTACCGAGAACAGTGGGCACCAGGCCGAGCTCAAGATGCGCGACCGGTTGGCCGGTCACGAAGCGACGCAGGAAGCGTTCTATCGTGTGCTCGACGGATTCGAGCGAGAGGGGCGCGCGAACAGGCTAGTCCTCTTGCACGGCCCGAACGGGAGCGCGAAGTCGACGTTCGCAGCGTGCTTGATGCGGGGCCTCGAAGCCTATTCCGATACCGATGATGGAGCGCTCTACAGGTTTTCGTGGATCTTCCCGCGGATGCGAGAGGGGTCTGGCATCGGTTTCAGCACGTCGTCGGACGAGCTCGGCCAGGGAGACACGTTCGCGCATCTGCCCGAAGAGAGAATCACCGCCAAGCTGCAGAGCTCTGTTCGTGAGCACCCGTTGCTACTCTTGCCGCGTGACGTTCGGCAGCGCCTGATCGCCGACGCCTATGCCTCTGCTCGGGTTTCCGAGGCCGCCCCGGACTGGGTCTGGACGAGCCAGCTCGCCCGAAAGAACCAACAGATCTTTCAGGCTCTTCTCACCGCGTATCGAGGTGATCTCGATCGTGTCCTTGCCCACATTCAGGTCGAGCGCTTCTACATTTCGCGACGCTATCGGGTCGGTGCGGTCACGATCGGGCCGCAAATGTCGGTCGATGCTTCAGAGCGTCAAATCACGGCCGACCGATCGATCGAATCGCTTCCGGCCTCATTGAGCGCGCTTACACTGTTCGAGCCTTTCGGTGAGCTGGTGGACGCCTCGGGTGGCATCGTGGAGTACAGCGATCTGCTCAAACGACCGTTGGACGCATGGAAGTATCTCCTGCTGGCGATCGAGAACGGCGAGGTCTCGCTCACTATGTCGAATCTGCCGATCAACGCGGTGATGCTAGCCAGCTCAAACGAGCTTCACCTGAGCGCGTTTCGACAGCACCCGGAGTACAATTCTTTTCGCGGACGCATCGTTCGCATCCGGATGTCGTACCTCTTGGATGTCCATTGCGAGCAAGAGATCTACGACGGCCAGATCGTCCCTCAGATACCAAGACACGTCGCGCCGCACACGACGTACGTGGCGGGGCTTTGGGCTGTCTTGACCCGGCTTCACCGACCTGACGCGGATCGGTTTTCCGATAGCGACCTCGGAACCATCGCTGCATCCCTGTCGCCGATGGAAAAAGCGGACCTTCTTGCCGACGGGATCGTCCCCGCGCGCTTCGAAGCCGATCAAGCCAAGATCCTGAGGGGGGGTGCTGCCGAAATCGCGCTCGAGGGGGCAAACGCGTCGGAGTACGAGGGGCTGAGCGGGGCCTCGCCGCGCGAGATCCGAATGCTCCTCCTCGACGCCGCCTCGGACGACACAGCCCCGTGCGTATCTCCGGTTGACTTCCTGAGCCGCCTCGAGGAATTCTGCGAGCGAGACGACTACGATTTCTTGAAGGAACAGAACGATGGCCTCTACCGCGACCATCGGGCTTTCATAGAAGCCGTTCGACAACGGTGGCTCGACATCGTCGAGAGCGAGCTACGCACCGCGAGCGGCCTGATCGACGAGCACAGCCATCTTGGGCTCTTCGATCGCTACGTCACCCATGTCTCGCATTCGGTCAAGCAAGAGCGGGTTCACAATCCCGTCACCGGTCAGGACGAAGACCCTGACGTCGAGCTGATGAACCGGGTCGAAGACAAGCTCGACGTCGACAACTCGAAGGTGTTTCGGGACGACCTGCTGGGCGCCATTGCCGCCTGGGCGATCGATCATCCCGATCAGGAGGTCGACTACGAGCGGCTGTTCCCGAGGTATCTCGAGCAATTGCGGCAAGCGTACTTCGACGAGCGTCGGGGCCAAATCGGGGACATTGGACGAGCTGTCGTCGCGCTTCTCGAAGAGGACGACACGTTGGAGTCCGATCTTCGTGAGAGCGCGCAGCAGGCGCTCAACGTGTTGACCACCCGCTACGGTTACGAAAAGTCGAGCGCTAAGGTCGCCTTAGGCGCTCTGGTGGCGGCGCGATACCGTGATTGAGGCGGCTCTTGTCCCTAGCCTGGAGGAACCCTTCGGGGCAGGACATGCACGCCCGCCGCTCACCTGTCTTGTTTCATACGCCTGAGGACGTGGCGGAGTCGCGACCGTTCGTCACGCTCCCGCTCCTCGAGCATTCCACGAAGCGCGTGGAGCTCCGCGGTCAAGGCCGGTTCGACCCGAAGCTGCAACGTGTTCACCTGCCGAGTGGTTTTACTGAGAGCTACCCCGAGGCGTCGAACCAACTGTTCCTTTGGAAGTGAGTCCAAGACGAGCTCGACCAGTAGCTCGAACTCGGCGGCCGTTCTCGCCGCTGCCGGACCGACAGATGCCGCCGCCGTCTCCCGACCGGCGAGTGTACGGCGGATGGGGTCGTGCGAGAGGATGGTCGGCACGGGAATCCCCCAGATTTGCTTCTGCTCGAGCTCGATCATGATCTCGCGTTTCGGCCAAGCGTAGGCCCGCAAAGCCACCTCGCCCCGTGCCGCCAGCGCCTGAAGGAGTGTGGCGTACGCTTGGCTTGCGTGGTCTTCGACCTGCTGGCGAGCATCCAGTGCGGGTCGCGCGCTGCGAAAGAGCTCGCCGATCAGAGCTTCGCGTTTCCGGTTGAGCAACTCACGCCCTTTCTGAACACGCCCAAGTCTCGCGCTGGCGCGCACCAGGCCCGATCGGGTCGGGGGTACGCTTCGGACGCTCACTTTGCGTCCTCCCCGTTTCGGTCGCGTTCCGAACGTGCCTGCAACGTCGCTTCGGACATTCGTATTAGCTCATCGCGTGGCAACGTTTCCAGAAGTGACCAGCCGATTTCGATCGTATCCGTAAGTGCTCGGCGCTGGCGGCCTTGGTGAATCAGTCTTTGCTCGAACGAGTCGGTAAAGTCGAGTGCGTGTTGGTCGCCTGGAGCCAAGCCTTCGGTGCCTACGATCGCGGCCATCAGCTTGGCCTCGCGGCCTCGGGCATAGACCGCGTAGAGCTGGTCAGCCCATTCCCGATGCTCGGGAACGGTGTTGCTCCCGCCAATCCCTGCGTTCATCAGACGCGACAAGGATGGCAGAACATCGACCGGTGGATAGACGCCCCTCTGGTGGAGCTCGCGGCTCAACACGATCTGACCTTCAGTGATGTAACCAGTCAGATCGGGTATGGGGTGTGTCATGTCTCCGTCAGGGAGGGTAACGATGGGGAGCTGTGTCACGGAGCCTTCGCCGCTTTCGAGGACGCCGGCACGCTCGAACAGCGAAGCCAGATCCGTATACATGTAGCCTGGGTAGCCCCGCCGGCCCGGGATTTCTTCCCGCGCGGCAGCGATCTCTCGTAGGGCCTCGGCGTAGTGCGTGATGTCGGCCATGACCACGAGGACGTGAAACCCGTGCGTGAAGGCCAAATGCTCGGCAGTGGTCAACGCGACACGGGGAGTTAGCAATCTTTCGATCGTCGGGTCGCTAGCTTGGTTGAGATAAAGCACCGTGCGTTGCATGACCTCGCTCTCTCGAAAGCGAGAGACGAACGTCTGGGTCTCGCGTTCCGTGATCCCGATCGCGGCGAACACCACCGCGAACGGCTCGCCTCGTGAGGGGCGCGCGTTTTCCACGATGTCGGCCGCGAGCTCGATTCCGGGAAGACCAGGTGCCGAAAAAACGGGCAGCTTCTGACCGCGGACGAGCGTGTTCATTCCGTCGATGGCTGACACCCCCGTCTCGATGAAGTCCGAAGGGCGTTGCCTCCGAACCGGATTGATCGGCGCACCCCAGATCGGTCGGCGCGTCTCGCCGATTGAACTTGGCAGCCCGTCGAGAGGGGCGCCAGTTCCGCTCAATGCCCGCCCGAGCAGGTCTTTGCCTACGGTGGTCGTTGCCGTCTCGCCCGTGAGCGTGATTTTCGCCCCGGCGGGTCTCAGGCCGAGCGTGTCCTCGAAGACTTGGATCACGGTGACCTCGGTGCCCACGTCGATCACCTGACCCCTGCGCTCCGGCTGGCCCTCGAGTTCGATCTGGACCCACTCCCCAAGCTGAGCGCGTCGGGTCGAACGGACGAATAGGAGAGGCCCGGCAGCCGAGGCTGCTCCCGAGTAGGTCCGTGCCGTGGGCAAGCGCGCCGGCCTCATGGCGTCCCCATGTTGGCGATGGCGTCGGTTGCGTGGGAGACCATCGCGTCCAAGTCGCTTGGTGCCGCGTTTTTTACCGCTCCGAACGCGAGGCGGACGGTGGCCAAGTCTAGCTTCTCAAAGCCGGCCTCATCACTCAGGATCGAGCCTCCTCGATTCATGAAATCCCAGAGGAGCTTGGCCAAGGAATGCGTCTTGGCGACGGCCGAGAACGCATCGTGTTCGTGAAAAGCGTTCTGGCCGATCAGGAACTCCCGGGCGATACGCGCTCCCTCGAGGACGAGACGATCGTCATCGGCAAGCGCGTCAACGCCGACCAAACCGGCGATTTCGCGCAGCTCCCGGTCGCGCTGCAAGAGTCGCATCGTTTGCGACCGAAGCTCAGACCAATCGGAGCTTCCTTCCGCTGAGAACCAGGCCGAGGTCGCCTCGACGTAGAGGCTGTAACTGGTGTCCCAATCCACCGCAGGGAATTGCCGTTGATGGGCGAGCCCCGCGTCGAGCGCCCAGAGCGCACCCGCCACGCGAAGCGACCCTTGGGTGACCGGTTCGGCGAAATCTCCACCAGGGGGAGACACAGCGCTGATGAACGTCACGGCCCCGGTCCGACTTGGCGAGCCCAAAGTCTCCACTCGGCCAGCCCGCTCGTAAAGTCGGCTCATTCGGTTTGCCAGATACGTCGGATAGCCTTCTTCGCCTGGCATTTCTTGGAGTCGCGCAGCGATCTCTCGTAGCGCTTCTGCCCAGCGTGAAAGCGAGTCCGCGAGGACTGCCACATGATAGCCCATATCGCGGTAATACTCGGCGACCGTCATTCCGAGGTAGACTGAAGCGTCTCTCGCCGCGACCGGCATATTCGAAGTGTTTACGATAAGGACCGTTCGATCCATGATGGGCCGTCCGGTTTCGGGGTCGGTGAGACGGCCGAAGTCATGAAGCACTTCGGCCATTTCGTTTCCTCGTTCGCCGCATCCGATGTAGACGATCACATCCGCCTTGGCGAACTTGGCGAGTGACTGCTCGATGACGGTCTTGCCGGTGCCGAACCCGCCGGGCACGGCGACGGATCCACCCTCGGCGACGGGAAACAAGAAATCGAAAACCCGTTGACCAGTGATGAACGGGCGGTCACCGGCGAGGCGACGCACCATCGGTCGTCGCTTGCGAATCGCCCACCTGTGGGAGAGTCGAAGTGGCGTTCCATCTTCGAGAGCGCCGATTGGCTCCTTGATCGTGTACGCGCCGCCCTCAATCCGAGCAACTCGGCCTTGCGTACCAAGCGGCAGAAGAATCTGGTGGACGAGACCGGGACGTTCTTCAACCGTTCCGATGACGTCGCCTTCGGCGATCTCGGCGCCTGACGAAACCGTCGGCGAAAACGTCCAGCGCGCGTCCGGATCGAGGGGAGGCAGTGCCATTCCCGGTGCGATGAAGTCGCCCGAGCGATCGGCGATCGCTTGAAGCGGTCGACCGACCCCGTCGAGGATCGACCCGAGCAACCCCGGCCCGAGCTCCGTCATGAGGGAACCCCCGGTGGGACGGACGGGCTCGTTCAGCGCGAGGCCGGTCGTCTCCTCGAACACTTGAATCGTGGCGACCTCGCCCTCGAGCCGAATCACCTCTCCGAGTAGCTTGCGTTCCCCCACCTCGACGAGCTCGTACAGCGCGACGTCGCCCAAAGGGCGCGCTTCAGCGATGGCACCTGCAACCCGGATGATGCGCGCCTCACTCACTGCAGCCTCACCCGATAACCGATGGCTCGTCGCAGGATGTCCACGATGTAGTCGTGTGCCGTGGATTCGGCCCCCCAGCTCGGACCGGGAATCGGGATGACCACGGGGACTACCTTGTGGAGTAGTACGCGCTTCAGATCCTCGGGCAGGTCACGGAAGAGCGCTTCTTCGATCATCACGACACCTGCCTGCGATTCCGAAATCAGGAGCTCGATCCGGCGGGCAGCGCTCACGCCGTCGACCTCCGGGAAGACAGAGACACCCGCCAGCGCGAAACCGGCGCTCGAATGTGGGGTCGTGATGACGGCCAAACGCCCTTCCATCATGCGGTCTCCAGTCCAGGGAACAGCAGTGAAGAGGGCGCGCGGAGCGCGACTCCCCAAACGATTCGCCGCAGGCTGACCACCTCCGCTCTTAGCTCGAGGGCATAGCCAATGATAGGGGCGGTCCCGCCGGGGTCCACGCGAAATGAGCGGTTCTGTTGATCGATCTGCGCACGGAGAATCGTGGATTCGAGCTCGGCAACGTTGTCAATAGCACGACGAAAGGCGCTCGATAGAAACGAGCCGCGAAACTGGCGCACCAGCATTTGCCCGACCTCATCGAGCCGCTGAAGGCTCATCAAGCGTTGAAAAGCATCTCGAGGAAGCGCGCTGCCACCGTCGATGAAGGTTAGATCGACGATCGCCGGGTCGTGCTCATCGAAATGCAACAGAACGGACCACGCGTTCATGATGTCGACGACCTGCGTCACATACGCCGCGAGGTGTCTATCTGCCTTCCTCGCGGCTTGCTTTACGCGAAGAGCGAATGCGCGATTCAGGGCTACCTCGATGCGAAATAGCGATGGATGCGGCTTGCTTCCAGGTCTTAGCAGGGGGGGCGCAAGCGGATGCTGCCACCATCCCAACAGGTGAATGACATCCTTGACCGTTGGTTGAGCCGCCAATGCTTGGAGGGCTCTTTCCGGCAGGCTAGCCGTTGGAACCAACCCCGCCAAACGGGCGTCTGCCGGAGCACCTTGCGCGGCCCCACGCACTATCGACTGGATGGAGCGCCGGTCTTCATCCTCGAAGACGGCGGCCAGGGCGGTCCGCCTTGGTCCTTCGCTCCATCGACTCAGAATCGCGACTTGCGCCGCCGCGTGTCGACGGACGGCCTGTTCCAACGCTGCCGTGGTTGCAGGGGCATCCGGGCGAACGAACCCGAGCGCGGCGAGGTCTCGCTGCAGAGCAAACAGGCTCGGAGCGCGGGCGAGTCGATCGAGCGTGCTTGGCGGTAGTAGATGCGTGCGTAGCCCTCGGGCGCGTGCGTTGATGTCGCCGAAGAAGGTCGCCATGATTCAGAGCTTTTCGACCCGATCGTGAATCTCGATCGCCAGTGCTGGGATCATTCGTTGAAGTTGAGTGCCTAGTCGTTTGTCGACCGTGACCGAGCCCCCGGCGCTGACGACGACGAATCCACTCTGCGTTTCGGCGTCGGGCTCCACCGTCACGGATGCGTAAGCCTTCGCAGCCTCGCGCAAAGTCGGAACGAGCTCCAGCGAGCAGAGAACGTGGGCGCCCTCGTCGCCTATGAACCGCATCGAATCATCGAGCTGCTGTGCGATGCTCGAGCGGTATGTTTCAGTCCTGCAAGCGTCGGGTAGCAGCGAAGTCGCCAGCTCCAAGACTCGATCGACCAATCGCGCTCTCGCCAGAAGCACCGTACGCATGGAAGCATGTCGCTCCGCGGCGATCGCCGAGCGCGCTTTGAGGCGATATCTCTCTTCTTCTTCTCGAAGGGACGCGGCACGCTTTCTCTGAATCTGGCGCTCCGTTTCCGTTCGAAATTGCTCGGCCTCGAGGCGCGCAGACTCGAGGATCCGTGCAGCCGTCGCCTCGGCGTTCTTGCGAAGCTCGGTCGTGAGATCGGGCCCGTCCATGTCTCCGTCAGCCGCCTCCCTGCAGTAAGATCAGGACCGAGACCACGAACCCGAGGATGGCAACCGTCTCGGGGATGGCGATCAGCAACACGGCCGTCACGGTCAGCTCGGGCTTCTCGGCCAAGATCGCCGCGGCCGCCGGGCCGATGCGCGACTGAGCCCATCCCGTTGCGAGGGCGGGGATACCCACCGCCAGCGCTGCACTCAAATAGAGCCATGACCCTTCCATTCGTTCGCTCCTCTCTCTTTCTAGACCGCGCCTTCGCGCGGAGACCAATGACGAAAGGGCTGGTACTCGACCCCGCCCGGGCTGAAAAATTTGCCGAAGAACTCCACGTAGTGGAGACGAAGCATGTGGATCGTCGGGCTGAAGACGCCGAGAACGAAGTTGATGAGATGAAACAGAAGCGCGAACAACAGTCCGACGAAGACTCCACCAAAGGCACCCGCCATCCTGTTGGCTGCGACGGCCATCATGACGGATGCGGTGCCGACCGCCATGATACGGGCGTAGGAAAGCACGTTTCCGATCGTCGACACGAGCTCGATCGGGGCCAAAATCCCTTCAGCCACTATCAAGATGGGAAACGCGACCAGGATCGCGATCACCAGCGGCGTGAAGAAACGCCCTGGGAGCATCTCGAACGCCGCCAACAGGGCGAGCGCGATGAGCACGACCATGATCGCCGCCATAGCGCGGCCGATCGCGCGCCGTTTGTCACCTCGAAACAGCTTTACGGCTCCCAGGCAGAGCCCGATCACGATGTGCACCACCCCGAGGGCGAGAGCGAGCCCCAAGAACGGGATCACCGCCTCCTCGCGGCTGAAAATGATGGGGTGAAGCCCCAGTCGATGCCCGAGGTCACCGAACAGCTCTCCGTAGAGAAATCCGAAAACGATGCTGAACAGGGCGCACGCCAGGCCGATTTGCGATACGGCTCGAAGCTTCGTGTCTGGTTTCGACCGAAACCTGATTCCGAGCGACACCGCGGCGAGCACGGCACCATAACCGATGTCGCCGAGCGCAATGCCGAAGAACATCGGGAAAAAGACCGCAACAAAGGGGGTCGGATCGACGCTCCCGTAGCGGGGCAGAGGCATCATTCGAGTGATGGCCTCGAAGGGTCGAAACAGACGCGGATTCTTCAGGACAACCGGCGCCAGCTCTCCCTCCCACTCTTCTTTGGCAATCCTTTCGACTTCGACCTTGTCGCCAAAAGATTTTCGCAAGCGTCGTTCCAACTCGGCTCGGGCTGGGCTCGGGATCCAGCCCTCGAAGACAAATGCGCGAGGCGTGACGACGGCCTTCTCCATGGTCCTGATGGTTGCCAGGTGATCGTGAAGGCTCGCTTGGATGCGGGCGAGGTCTCGTCCACGCTCGTTGGCAATGCGGTTTCGTTCGACTTCGATTTCTGCCAAGTCTTGGGGTAGCTCCTTCAGTCGTGCCCGCATGCGTTGGATCATATGGATGGCGCCTTCTTCCTTGAACTGGTCGGGGAGAACGAGCGGTTGCACGCCAGCTTCGCTCAGGAGCGCTTCGGCCTTCTGTGCGTCGGCCGTTGAGACCGCGAGGATCATCGCCGATTCGTCCGACGCAGAAGGTTGGCTGAAGAGCTCGAAACCCTCTCCGAGAGAGCTTCGGAGCGCTGCGCGCATTCGAAGGAGCTCCTGCTCGCTACCCACCCGAAGAACCAAATAGAAGATGCGGATACCGTCGAGATCCAGCCTCGAGGTGGCGATCTTGTCGAAGGTCGAGAAGAAGGGCTGGAACTTGAGAATGAGAGACCTCTCCTCTTCGAGTTGTCGTCGGCGGTCTTCGAGTGTCTTTAGGGCTCGTCGCGTGCGTCCGGCGATCAACGCCGCTCGAGGTAAGGTGAGCGACTCGGCCGTTCGTCGAGGGAGCGTCGGTGTTTCACCGAGCAAGCGGATCGCGGTGTCCGCATCTTCGGCAACCCGACGGACGTTGCGGAGGTGTCGCTCTTGCTGCGGCGTCAGCACGAGCTGGGTGAGGGCCTCGGTCTCCGCGATTTCGACGAAATGCACCAAACCGAGGTCTTGAATTCTGTGGAGGACGGGTTGAAGCTCATCCGTCGGGCCAAGCAGCCGAATTCGAGACATCTCCAGAATCAAGGTAGCTCCCCCGGTTCGGAGCGCCTCAAAAGAACGTCGACGACATGCTGCGCGAGACGACGAAGCCGTTCATCGTTCAGATCCTCGAGGCGGCGAGTCTCTAGCTCTGCTTGTTCGCGGATGGAGGCGATCATTTGGTCTCGTTCCCGTTCGATTCGTTCGCGGAGTTGCCGGTGCTCATTCTCGAGGTGCGACTCGAACCGGCGGATCTGCGCCTCGGCTTCGCGCCTGGCGGCGTCGACGATTTCCTGGGCCTGCTGCTTCGTCTGGTCGAGCATCGCCTCGAGCGTTGCTTCGGTCTGAAGAAGTCGACCGAGCTTTCCGACCAATTCGGAGCTAGCCACGGTTGAGTCGGCTTTTTCTTCCCGGGTCATACGCATTACCTGCGACTCAAAGTATCAGAACATCGGCGACGTAGTGATGCGCAAAGAATGCGCGACGAACGGCGACGCGCAACACCTCGTTTTTGGCGCTTGGGTTGCGCTCAGGGTCTACTACTCTGTCGCGGCCGGTCGGAAAAGAACGACTACGTCGTAGCGGGGTAGCGTCACGAACTCGATATTTGGGTTCGTTGCGTGTTTGTCTTTGAGGAATTTGAGCGTTTTGTCCGAACCCTTGGTGAAGAAAGCCGCGGCGCGAACGGGTCCGGTGAACGGGGCCTCGATGGGGCCGGTCAAGCTGTCCCAATGAATCGGAATCACACGACTTGGGTTGGTTCTCTGGACCGTCTCTCGCCAGTAGTTTTCGCGGTAGGCATCGGTTTGCGAGCCGAGCGCGCCGACTCCCAGAAATACGACATCTGCATCGTAACCTTCGAGGCCTCCTTCGATGAAGCCCGCGCTGCCCTGGATGAGCCAGGTCCCCATCGGATGAGCGACGTGCAGCGCGTAGGCTTTCCCGAGCTTGTAGTCGAAGGCGCCGACAGGAGGTCTGAGCGGCGTGGCGATCTTTGGATCGCCGAGGGCACGGGCTGCCATCTTCGGGTCGGGAAACTGGAAATGCTTTGATTCGATCGGTGTCACGGTGAACTTCCCCAGTTGAATTGGCTCGCGGTCTCTCACCACGCGGATCTGTTCTTCGCGCAGTCCCCAGCCGCGCCCGATGTTCGCAGTCGACTCCGAACCCAAGAGCACGGCGCCCGTCCGCTTGGCCACTTCGGGCGCGTCCATCGCGTGGTCGTAGTGGGAGTGAACCGGGAAGACCGCTGAGAGCCGGCTCACCAGGTTTCGCTCGAGGCCTTTGTCGATAGCGTCGAGGTCGGGCTCTATTTGTCCGTAGAGCAGGGTGAGCGGACCGGGCCGTGAGAACCAGCCGTCAGTCATCCATGTCGTGTCACCATCCGAAAAGACGAGAGTGGCAGTACCGGTGTAGCGAACCGTCACCGCGCCTTCGGGAACTTCGTTCGACCCCTCGACCGCCCATGCGGGATCCACTGGTGGCGCCTGATACGTCCCGAGAAAGTATCCGGCCAGTGCGAGCACCGTCACCAACACGGCGGCTCCGGTCCCCAGCACGAGTCCCGTGATGGTTCGTCCTCTCATTGCGCTGTCATGGTGGTACTACGAGCGGAGGCTCTGATGCTCTCACCGCGCAGATGCGTTGGCGCACTGCCGGCTTTGGTTCTTCGTCGATGCCGTGCTCGTAGGCCACGATCGCGAGTCGCGGCCCGAACGCCTCGAGTAGCTCCGCAGGATCGAGAAGGAACGCCGGGTTGCGCGGATGACCGAGCTTTTCGTTGCCCTTCGCAAACGATTCGTAGATCAGAACCCCGCCAGGCGCGAGGGATTCCACCAACAGGGGAAGGTGGGGCCGGTGCAGATAGTTGGTGACCACGATCCCATCGAAGCGTCGCCCGGCAAAAAGCCAGTCACCGGCCTCCAAGTCTGCTTCGATGATCTCCACGTCGTCGTTTGCCGAAAGGTCGCTCAGGCCGGAAACATCGATGTCTGCAGCGACCAATCGATATCCCAGCGCGTTCAGATAGCGAGAATGCCGCCCGCCCCCACAGGCGAGGTCCAACACGGTCCCCTTTGCGCGAATGAGCGGCGCGAAACGTTCCACCCACGAGGACGGGGCAGTATCTGGCTCATCAGGTTGGCTGAGGGTTGCCATGGTCCGGTTTCGTCGCTGGCAACTAGCACATTGCCTCGCGGGCGTCTCTGCTAGGCTGGCTCCTTCTTCTTGTCATTGATTTGCTTGGCACATCGCGGTCGAGATCAGGGATTGGCGCGTTTGATGTGTGAAATCCGGTTTCGGGGCATAATCGCTACGTGCAGTGGCTCTTCAACCGCCAAGAGGCGCGTGATGTCGATCGTGCGGCCATCAAGGACCTGGGGATCGACAGCCTCGTGTTGATGGAAAACGCCGGGCGCGGCGCGACCGATGCGATCCTCGACAGATTTGGGGACCGGCTGACGCGAATCGTGCTCGTTGGGGGCCCCGGGCAAAACGGCGGCGACGCTTGGGTGATCGCTCGCCGCCTGAGCCTGCTCGGACATGCGCCCTCGGCAGTGCTGATCGGGCAGGCATCGCTGCTGAAGGGCGACGCGAAAGTGAACTGGGAGCTACTGGGGAAACTGGCTGTCGACGCGACGGAGCTTTCGATCGACGAGGCTGGCAACCTCAGCGAGCTCTTGTCCGATGCGAGCCTCATCGTCGACGGACTCTTTGGGACCGGTCTCGATCGACCGATCGAGGGTGGCTATGCCAAAGCGATCACCACGATCGACGCGGCCTCGGCGTCGGTCGTGTCGCTCGATCTGCCAAGCGGGCTTGATGCGGACACCGGCGGCATCCTCGGAGTCGCGCCGCATGCCGAGCTCACCGTGACCTTTGCAGGGCTGAAACGGGGGCTTCATCAGTACCCGGGCGTGGAATACGCGGGCGAGGTTCGCGTTGCGGACATCGGAATTCCGATCGCCAGCTCGGGCGGGGCAAGCGTTTGGGTTGCCGCCGACCTAGGCGCCTTGATCGCCCCGCGCGCAGGCGACGCACACAAGGGGACGAACGGACACCTGCTCGTCATCGGAGGTGCTCCGGGAAAGACGGGCGCTGCGGTGCTGGCGGGGCGCGCTGCGTTTCGAGCGGGTGCGGGCTTGGTCACGATCGGAGCAAGACCCGACGCGCGGAGCGCGCTCGAGCAAAAGGTGATCGAGGTGATGACCACCGAGCTTCCGGCGAATGCGAGCAAGGCCGAGGTCGAGGCGCTTTGTGAAGGCAAGCGAGCGGTCGTATTGGGGCCTGGGCTGGGCCTCGACGAGACAGCTAGAGCGTGGACGCACGCTTTCGTGCGCCATGCTCCGGTGGCCACCGTCATCGATGCCGACGCGATTACGAATGTGGCAGAGGAGGGTATCGAGGCGCTTCGCGGCGCCGCAGCCCCTCGGATTCTCACGCCGCACCCCGGTGAGGCTGGCCGGCTCTTGGGACAGTCCAGCGCCGAGGTGCAAGCCGATCGCTACGCTGCAGCCACGGCGATCGCGGAGCGTTCGGAGCAGGTGGTTATCCTGAAAGGTGCACGCAGCATCGTGGGCACCACGAACGAGCTTCGCGTCTGCGGCGAAGGGACACCAGCGCTTGGCGTTGCGGGCACCGGCGACGTGCTGAGCGGCGTGGTGGGAGCGCTCTCCATGACGCTTCAGCCAATCGATGCCGCAATCGCGGGTGCGCTCCTTCATGCGCTGGCGGGAGGCGAAGCCGCCATCGGAGACCGAGGTCTCATCGCGTCCGAGGTCGCCGATGCCGTGCCGGTCGTGCTCGAGCGATCGCGCTGAATCGTGACGACAGCTTGACACGACACTGTGTCAATCCGGGGACAAGCTGACGCCCCTTCACAGTTCTGAAGCCCAGAATGCTTGGTTTTTTGGGCTGGCATCGCCGTTGCAAAGAGATCGGTGTGGAGACCGAACCGATGCAAACCAAGCAACAGTACACCCAAGAAATCCTTCCCTGTGTGCCAGAGCTATCCCGGACCGCGCTGCGATTGGCACGCGGCACCGACTTAGCGGACGACCTCGTTCAAGAGACCCTGACCCGCGCCTGGCAATCGCGCTCGAGCTTTCAGCCCGGCACCAACGCGCGAGCGTGGACTCACCGCATCCTTTTCAACACCTACATCAACCACTACCGAAAGAGAAAGCGGGAGCGCCAAGCTCTCGAAGAGATTCGTGGGCTCTCGAACAAAGGCGTTCGTCCGCCGCACGAAAGTTTTGGCGACGAGGTCGTCGCCGCGCTTCGTGCGCTACAGCCTGAGTTCCGAGAGGCGGTCGAGCTCGTCGACCTCGGGGACCTCTCTTACCAGGCCGCTGCGGCGCGTCTCGAGTGCCCGGTCGGAACCGTGATGTCGCGCCTTCACCGAGGCCGGAAGCGGCTCAGGAGCGCGCTGGAAGGCTACGCCGCCGAGCAGGGCATTCGGCGGTCGGCCGCCTAAGCCTAAGCCCCCAAAGAAAATACCCGACAAAACCGATGTGAAAACCATAGGATATGAGCTAAGGCCCCGGGAGCCTTGACGAATCTCCCCAAAGTTACATATTGGCGGGCATGGCCAAGACATACACGGACCTGCTTCAAGAGGTCAAGGCTGCCATCCGGCAGGTATCTCTCGAGGACCTGAAAGACCGGCTCGAAGCCGGCGAGGATCTGATCCTCGTCGACGTGCGCGAGAAAGACGAGTGGCGACAGGGGCACATCCCGGGTGCGGTACACATTCCTCGGGGCTTCCTAGAGATGCAGGTGGGGTCTCGACTCCCCGACAAGGACGCGAAGATCGTGACCATCTGCGCCGCTGGCATTCGCTCCGCGTTCGCCGCGAAGGTGCTCCAGGATCTCGGGTACACGCGTGTCGAGTCCGCGAACCCGGGCTTCAACCAATGGAAGGATCAGGGTTTCCCCACGACGCATCCGTTTGCCTTCACCGATGCGCAGCTCAGTCGTTACTCGCGACACCTGTTGTTGCCGGAGGTTGGCGAGGAAGGTCAGGCCAAGCTTCTGCAGGGGCGCGTTCTGTTGCTCGGAGCCGGTGGCCTCGGATCGCCTGCGGCGCTGTATCTCGCAGCGGCTGGTATCGGCACGATCGGCCTCGTCGATGGCGATGTCGTCGACGAGTCGAACCTACAGCGTCAGGTCCTGCACGGCCTCGATCGGGTAGGGGAGTCGAAGGTCGAAAGTGGCATGCGGACGATCAAGAATCTGAATCCCGACGTCAACGTGATTCCGTTCAACGAGCGGCTCACCCGCCAGAACGTCGACCGCATTTTCGACCAAGATTGGGACGTCATCGTGGACGGTCTCGACAACTTCGCGACGCGCTACTTGGTCAACGACGCGAGCGTCTGGAAGAACATCCCGGTCGTTCATGGCTCGATCTTTCGATTTGACGGTCAGGTGACCACTTTCTGGCCTCATCACGGCCCTTGCTACCGTTGTTTATACCCCGAGCCCCCGCCCCCGCACCTCGCTCCTTCCTGCGCCGAGGCGGGCGTGCTCGGTGTCCTTCCCGGCGCCATCGGGACGCTTCAGGCCACTGAGGCGGTGAAGATCATTCTGGAACGCGGCGATCCGCTCGTGGGTCGTCTGCTTCAATACGACTCGCTTGGGATGACGTTCCGCACCTTCAAGCTCCGACGCAACAAGGACTGTCCGGTGTGCGGAGATCACCCGACCATCACCGAGTACATCGACTACGAGCACTTCTGCGCAGGCGGCTGAGCCACGCTGGCACTGCTACGGCGACCGGAAGATGACCGTGCCGACGTCCGGCCCCAATAGCGGGATCGGGAACACGCCGTACACCTGAAGCTCCCCTTGCAGGCGCACCTGGTCGGTATAGCCCGTCGGCGAGGCGGCCAGAACCCTGGTGCGTTGCTCGGCGCTGGGGACCAGCTCGTCGACCTGGGGAGGCGTGTCCCAGTGGAACAGGCGGTCACCCTTGTAGAGATAGACCCAGACCGGATCGCCCACCTCCTGCTCGACGCGAAGCTGACGGCTGAGGCGCTGAGCCAGCCGTGATAAAGGGATTCCGGCCAGCACGATCCCAACTACGCGGCTGCCCTCGACGGCGGGGGCTGCGAAGAGAATCGACCACGACGAGGGCGCGTTGGGGTCCTCGGCGAAGAATTCGCCCAGACCGGTGGCGTTGCCGCCCTCGAGCGCCTGCCGCACGACTTCGAAGCGACTCTTGTAGTCCTGTCCCTTCATCCGATCGGGGCTTCGGTCCCGGGCTACCACCACTCCGTCGACGTCGAGGGCCGCAAGAAACGACATCGGTGATGCGACGAATTCATCAATACCTTTCTTTGGTTGCTGAAGAATTCTCAACGCCGCCCGCATTTGCGACTCGCGCTTGGCGGGGTCGGAGACGGCGAATCCCGGCCTCAGCTTCTCCGCGGCCTCGGCGACCCCGGCCTGGTGGTTCTCGAGGTCTTGCTCGATGAGCTCTTCGACCCGAGCGAGGTCGACGGTACGGACCCTCTCCACCGTTCGGTCGACCGCAGCGTCATCGTCACAGCCGGCAAGCGCAAGCACCGCCGCCCCGATCAGGCCCCATCGCATGGAGTCAGTCTATCGGGCGGTGGAGGCGATGTCAGGAAGAGGGAGGGGGCGGCGCCTCCGCAGCGCCAGCCTCAGGTGTGCCGGTCGGTTTTCTCATGCATGATTATCCGGTGCGGCACCGAGATTTGGATGCCTAGCTCGTTGAACCGCTTGCTGATCCTTCGCAGCATCTCGCGGCGCACCGCGAACACCTGGTCGGGCAGAGTCTTTATCATGAACTTGATGATGACCCCGTGGTCGGTGAAGTTGTCGACGCCTAACATCTCGGGTTCGCCGCTAACGAGGGGTTTCCAGTCCGGGTCGGCCATGAGCCCGGTCGCGACCTCGAGCAGGGCGCCGATCACTCGGTCCACGTCTTCGCCGAATCGCACGGGGATCTCGAAGACCGGGCGCCCCCAGCCGTATGTCTGATTGGTGACGCTCTTGATATTGCCATTTGGAATGAAATGAACCCGCCCTCCGAGGTCGCGAAGGACGGTAACGCGCATGTTCACAGACTCTACGGTCCCAGTGATGCCCTCGATCGTCACCAAGTCCCCGAGCTGATATTGGTCTTCGAGCAGGATCAAAAAGCCCGAGAAGTAGTCCCGCATCAGGTCTTGTGCGCCGAAGGCGATGGCCACGCCGAAAATCGCGGCACCGCCAAGCACCGTTCGGATGTCCAATCCCCCTTCCTGCAGGACCAACAGCACGCCAATGAGCACGATCAAGACGCGCGCCACGCTCCGGAAGCTGTAGGCGAGGGTATCCGCCCGGCCGGTCCCTACGGTGCGAGCGCCGCGTCGGCGTCGAATGAACACACGCGCGATGCCACGTGCGCTCACCTGCAGGAGGACCAGCAAGAGCGCGATCATCGCTATCACGAGCAAGATCCGTGGGCCTCGTTGGATCATCCAATGCGAGATATTCTGCGGGTGCACCGGGCTTTCGAGCCAGACGAGGCTGCGGCGGGCCTTCTCGAGCTCTTCGCGTTTCTCGTCGGCGACGGAGTTGACGCGAAGCCCCTCCTCCTCGACGAAGTCGAGCCGTTCGCGGAGGGATGCTCGGTACTCGGCGCGAACCTCCGTGGCCCTCTTCGCCTCCTCGATGAGGCCGCCGAGACCGTCGATCGCGCGGGCGTTCCGCTTGGCGCGTTCGTCGTCGCCCGCGTTGGTCGCTGCTTCGAAACGCTTTTGCCAAATCTCGAGGGCGTTCTCGAGATTCTCGATCTCATCCTGCTCGGTCTTGGCAAGACCATCCTCGAACTCGAGCTGGGTCTCGAGCGCACGTCTTCGCTCGACGTGATTTTCCACTTCGAAGCGTGCCCGCTCGAGCTCTTGCTCCTTCTCCACCACGACTTTGTGTGCCCGCAGTTGCGCCGCGGTCGCGGCTGACGGTCCTTCTTTGACCGATTTCGGTGCCGCTGCCCGAGGGATCCCGGGTGGCAAGAGTGGCGACGTAGGCGCCTCTCGGGTCTTTTCATCAAGGGCGGGGAGTGCCGGTTCAACCGCTTGAGTGCGTCGGGTGATCGGGGCGTCCCCAGTCAACTCGGCGAGTGAACGCTTTTCGGTCTCGATCTTGGCAGAGAGCGCCTCGATTTGGTCTTTGGTCCTCTTCTCCGCAGTGAGCGCGAGGTCGGTCTGTCTGTTGAAGAGATCATAGTCTTGTTGAAGCTCTTTGATTCGTAACTTGAGCTCCTTGGTCTCGTCGGGATCACCGTCCTCACCAAGCCGCTCGAGTGCCTCCTTCTTTTCGTTGAGCTTCGCTGCGACCTCGGTCATTCCTTTTGCGAGGTCTTCGAACCAATTCAAGCGCGACCGGAGCTCGATGCGCAGACCGCGAAGCTTCTCCGCGTCGAGCTCGATGCCGCGACGTATCCGGATGATTCGCTCGGCGTCGGAAGCGCCTTTACGGGACTCGTTCATCGAACTGTCAGTGTCAGTACCCGCGTCAGTGGCGGCGCCCGCGTCGGTATTGGGGCTCGGCACGTCTTGCGCAGTTGCCGGGCAGGGCGAGACCAGGCTGCCGGCGAGAGCCGCCGAGAGCGCGCCAAGGAGGGTCCACTCGAGGCGTAGGTTCATCATCATCCAGCGCACAGCGTCACATTTCCGGTCGCAGCTCTGCAAGAGCTTCTTGGGGAGTTAGGCCGAGCCGCCATGGGCCGAGGATGCCGGCCTCGCTCGTCGCGCGCCGCCATTGAGACAGGAATCGGTCGCGCGGCCACATCGTTGCGCCGAATCGTGCGAGATGCTCGGTGTACACCTGGCAGTCGACGGTCGTGAACCCCCACATCGCGAGGTGGCCAAGGAGCGTCGTGAACGCAATCTTGGAGGCATCCGGCTCGGACGCGAACATCGACTCACCTGCGAACGTGCGCCCGAGCGACACGCCGTAAAGACCGCCGACGAGCTTGTCATCCTTCCACGCCTCGATGCTGTGGGCGTATCCGAGCTCGTGCAGCCCGAGATATCCTTCCCGGAGTTCGTTCGTGATCCAGGTGCCCTGCTGGTAGGGCCGCGGCGCTTGCGCACAAGCCGCGATCACCTCTTCGAATGCGGTGTCGGCCGTCACGCGTAGTTGCCCCCGGCGAATCGCTTTGCGCAAAGAACGCGAGACGTGTGCCTCGGCCGGTACCAACGCGAAACGAGGGTCGGGCGAAAACCAGAGCAGCGGGTACCCCTTTGCAGGCCAGGGAAAGATCCCGTTTTGATATGCGATGAGCAGACGTTCCGGCGAAACGTCGCCTCCCACGGCGACGATGCCTTCTTCGTTGGCTTCTTCAGGTGCGGGAAACGCCAGCTCTTTGCCGAGGAGGTACACAGGCATACCGGATCGCCGTAGGCTAGCGCAAACCGAGCGCTCCATGGTTGCTCTCGGGTCCGTCAGGCCTACGGCCCGTCAGTCTGCTTCGCCGTAGGTGAGGACGAGGTCGTCATCTTGGACGTCGACGACCGCCGTGCCACCCTCGCTCAGGCTGCCGAACACCATGGCCTGCGACAGGGGCTTTTTGACCTTCTGCTCGACCAAACGAGCCATCGGTCGTGCACCCATCTGCGGGTCGTACCCATGATCGGCGAGCCATTCTCTCGCGGCGTCGCTGAGCTGGAGCTGCACCTGCTTTTCGACGAGCATGTCGCGCAGCAGATCCACCTCTTTGTCGACCACCTTGCGGATGACCTCTCGGCGAAGGCCGCTGAAATAGACCACCGCATCGAGGCGGTTGCGGAACTCCGGCGTGAAGATGCGCTCGATCGCCTGCTTGGTGCGACCCGACGCGAAGTCCTTCGGCTCGTCTCCCGAAGCGAACCCGACGACCTTTTCGGTTGCCTCGAAGGCGCCTGCATTCGTCGTCATAACGAGAACGATGTTTCGGAAATCCGCCTCACGCCCATTGTTGTCGGTGAGCTTGGCGTGATCCATCACCTGTAGGAGGATGTTGAACAGCTCGCTGTGAGCCTTCTCGATCTCGTCGAGAATCAGGACCGCGTGGGGGTGTTTGCGTACGGCATCGGTTAAGAGGCCGCCCTGATCAAACCCGACATACCCTGGAGGCGCGCCGATCAACCGAGAGATAGAGTGCCGCTCGCTGTACTCGCTCATGTCGAAGCGAAGTAGCTCGACCCCCATGACGCGTGCCAGCTGTCGCGCAAGCTCGGTCTTGCCGACGCCTGTCGGTCCCGCGAACAAGAAGGAGCCGATCGGTTTTTGGTCGGCCCGAAGCCCTGCACGGGCGAGTGTGATCGCGCTCACCACCTTTTCGATCGCCTCGTCTTGGCCGAAGATCACCTTGTGAAGCTCCGGGCCGAGTTCCTTGAGCTGGTCACGCTCCTTCGCACTCACCGACTCGACCGGCACGCGCGCCATCTTGCTGACGACTTGTTCGATCTCGACGATGGTGATTCGGTGCGTGCGTTGGTCCGTCGGACGCATCCTTTCGAGCGAGCCGGCCTCGTCGATGACGTCGATCGCTTTGTCCGGCAGGTGACGCTCGACGATGTGCTTGTCGGCCAGCGTTGCGGCGGCCTCGAGCGCGTCGTCGTCGTATTTCACGTCGTGGTGCTCTTCGTAGTACTGCCGAAGGCCCTTGAGGATTTCGATCGTGTCTTCGAGGCTCGGCTCGGCGATTTCGATCTTTTGGAAGCGCCGTGCGAGCGCTCGGTCGCGGTCTAGGTGCTTGAAGTCGGCATAGGTGGTCGACCCGAGGCAGCGAAGCTTACCCGATGCTAGCGCCGGCTTGAGGATGTTTGAGGCGTCCATCGAGCTTCCGGTCGTTGCTCCCGCACCGACGATGGTGTGGATCTCGTCGATGAACAGGATCGCGTTGTCGAGCTCTTGAAGGCGCTTCATGACGGCCTTGAGGCGCTCCTCGAACTGGCCGCGGAACTTGGTCCCTGCGAGCAAGGCGCCCATGTCGAGAGAGAAGATTTGGGCGTCCTCGAGGACCTCGGGGACGTTGCCCTCATGGACCTGCCTTGCGAGCCCCTCCGCGATGGCCGTTTTGCCGACGCCCGCCTCCCCAACGTAGATCGGGTTGTTCTTGCGGCGTCGACAGAGGACCTGAATCGTGCGGTCGAGCTCGGCCCCGCGCCCGATCAGGGGGTCGATGCGCCCCTCGGCCGCTTCGGCCACGAGATCGGTGGCAAACATCTCGAGCGGGTCGCGACCCGCAGCCGGATCCCCGTCATCGTCATCGAAATCGGTGTCTGTGTATCCGTCCGGCGCCTCCCCTGGCACGATGTCTGTGCCGACCCCATGCGCGATGTACCGCTTGAGGTCGAGCGAGCTCACGCCCTCTTCTTGGAGCAGGAACGCTGCGTACGACTCGTCCTCCTTGAGCAGCTGGACCAGGACGTTACCGCCATCGATCGTTTTCATCTCCGACGAAATGGCATGAATGGCGGCACGCTGGAGGACCCTTTCGACCGCGAGCGTCTGCCGGGGCTCGACGGTGACGTTTTCGGGGACGCGCGACAGCCGCTCTTGCACGAAATCCTCGAGCCGCTTTCGGAGGCGTCGAACATCGGCGCCGCACGCGCGGAGCGCCTTGGCCGCCTTGGGGTCTTCGGTGAGCGCCAAAAGGAGGTGCTCGAGCGTGACGTACTCGTGCCGCATCAGCCCCGCGCGGTCGAATGCCTTGTGCAGGGTCTCTTGAAGCTCTTTTGCGATAACCGGGCCAGCCATGTCTAAGCGTCTTCCTCTTCGGGCTCCATCGTCAAGCGGAGGGGAAACTCCTGCTCGCGCGCCATCGTTTCAACCTTCTTGATCTTGGTTTCTGCGACCTCGCGGGTGAACACCCCCGCCACCCCGACGCCGTTGTTGTGGACGTGGAGCATGACGCGAATCGCGCTTTGCTCATCGAGGTGAAATATATGGTGCAGAACCAGAACTACGAACTCCCGTGTGGTGTAATCATCATTGTGCAGAAGAACCCTATAAAGCCGAGGCCGCTTGAGCTTTTTCTCCGGCTGGACCCGGGTGATCGTCCCGGCGTCGTTTTCGAACCTCTCGGCCATATACCTATTTTAGCGCTTTCTCCGATCTAGCCCAGTCCGCCGCGGCTCCTGGCGTGTTCCAAACCTAAGGCTCGGCGGTGCTCAGCGCTAGGGGTTACTCGAGCACCAATCGGAGCCAAAAGTCCTGATTCTGCGCGTTCCTGAGGGTGATCGTCGAATCGTCCGCCGCATCGACGAGGAACGCGTTGCCGCTGGCGGGCGTCGACCCCATCCCGTTGGAGTTGAAGGCGATGTATCCGGTCACCTCGAATGGGACGCGCCCCAACGTATGCTCGAAAACGTAGGTGTTGTTGGCCCGAAAGAGAAACCAGAGGCACTGGTCGTCCGTGATCGGAGGGAGTGGGGCGGATTCCCATATCCCCTGCGCGCTCTGCATCTGGCAGGGCAGGTCGGCGCGGCTCACCTCGATCGTCTCACCGCCCGAGTCGCCGCAACCGGTCACGAGGGCTACGAACGCCACCACTGATACACTACGCAACCGCATCCTCCTTCCCATAGTACGTGCGGAGGGTGGCGACCAGCGATTCGATCGTCTGCTCTGGTGATGTGGCCCGAATCGTCAGGCCTAGGGTCTCTGCAGTTTGCGTGGTGATCGGCCCAATCGAGAAAAGGTCGACGTTGGCGAGCCGTCGCGCGGCCCTGTCGCCGAGAACGTCGACTAGATTCTGCACGGTCGACGACGACGTGAACAGCACCGCGTCGATTTCCTTCGGGTCCACCAGGGCGCGAATGCGCTCCGCCTCGCGCGGCTCTGGGGGGAGCGTGCGGTATGCAGGTACCACATCGACTTCACCGCCCTGCTTGCGCAAGGCCTCTGGGAGGATTTCGCGCCCGATCTCCGCCCGCGGTAGGAGGATCCGGGTGCGCTCGGTGAGCTTGGACCGAAGCGCTTCGACGATCCCTTCGGCGCGTGCGTCCTCCGGAACGAGGTCGGCGTTGACGCCATGTTGGACCAGGGCATCGCGTGTCTTCGAACCAATGGCGCAGACCCTTGCGTTGCCGATCGCTCTTGCATCGAGCCCCGCATGATTGAGTTCCGCAAAGACGGCCTCGACCGTGTTGCTGCTCGTGAAGAGGATCCAACCGTAACAGTCCAAATGGGTAATCGCATCGCGGAGCGGCCCAAGGTCGAGCGGAGGCTCGAGGCGAATCGTTGGGGCGAGGACGGGTTGAGCTGCTTCATCTCGGACAAGCTGTGCGAGGGAGCCGGCTTGCTGGACCGCGCGGGTGATCAAGACACGCTTGCCAAAGAGGGGCTTTGTGTCGAACCATCGCAGGGATTCGCGAAGTCGCACCACCTCTCCGATGATCGTGATCGCGGGCAGGTGCAAGCCCGCCTTGGATGCGCGCTCATGAATGTCAGCGACCGTCCCCACGACCGTCCGCTGTTGGGGAAGGGAGGCCCATTGCACCACTGCCGCTGGCGTATCGGCAGGGCGCCCGTGCTCGATGAGCAACTTCATGAGTGATCCGAGCTTGCGCATGCCCATGAAGATCACCAGCGTCTGGGTCGCCGTGGCGAGCTTCGACCAGTCGTGGGCCGTTCTGTCCTTCTCGACGGACTCGGTCGCTGTCACGTAACCGACGCTCGACGCGAGCTCGCGGTGCGTGAGCGAAAGGCCGGCGTAGGCCGTTGCGGCGAGCGGGGAGGGGACCCCGGGCACCACTTCGAAGGGGATCCCCTCGTGCGCGAGGAGCTCGGCCTCTTCGGACCCGCGTCCGAAAAGATAGGGGTCGCCTCCCTTGAGGCGAACGACGACTTTGCCGCCGCGAGCCGCTTCGACGAGGCGTGCATTGATTCGAGCCTGACGCTCGCACACTCGGCCTGCGCGCTTGCCGACGAAGATGAGCTCGGCCCCCGGCTTGGCCGCGGCGAGCTGATCCGGGTGCACCAGGGCGTCGTACAGCACCACGTCGGCTTCTCGAAGTCGACGAAGACCACGTGAGGTGATCAGTTCGGGATCACCTGGCCCAGCGCCCACCAAATAGACTTTGCCGGGGGCCGGCATGCCTGTCAGGTTTCACCCGTGTCGTCGGGGGGCGGAGCATCCTTTGGCCTGCGGCCAGTGGCCTTGCGGCGGGATCGCTTCTGAACGGCGCGCGCTTTGACTTGCGGCCGCACGCCCCCAGCTTCGTTTGGGATGAATCGGATCTCGGTTTTTACTTCGAACGAGAGCGAGGTTAGCGCCCGATAGAACTCGCCCGCCATGTCGGTGGCCTCGAGGAAGTCGCGTACCTCGTTGGCCACACCGCGCACCAGGGCGTTCTTCGTTTCGTCGATCTGCGCAAAGACATAGCCGATGACCTCTTTCGGGAGGCGTCCATCCTGGGTCACGCCACGCACTACGCTATCGGCGCTTCGCAGGGTGCCGACGCCCGCTTCGATGCCCTTCTCGACGGCTTTGCGAAAGGTGTCGCGCAGCACACCCTCGGACCAGCGTCGCTCGCGCTCGCCTTCTTCGGCCCCTGTGGGCATCTCTTCTTCGAACTCGTCAGGCATCATCGTGTGGCTATCGCCCCAAGTGCCGGGGGTCAAGCCCTGGAAGCATACCTCATGCGCGTGTAGATGGCGTGTTCATGTGCGAGGTGCTTCTCGTCTCCAGACCGGCCCAGCCGCCCTGGAAAACGCCACGCGAGACGACTACGACGATTTTCGACGATCCGGCCGGCCAGAGCGCAAGGGTTGGGCGTGCGACTCGCCGACCTTCGTGACCTCCCATTCGAGGACGGTTAGCTCGACCTGGCATGCAGCTACAGAGCGTTGGCGTACGTTCCGTGCATCACGCGCTTCGTTTCAGCTTTAAGAGATTGCCGGTGCGCGCCCGAGTAGCAACACCAGAACTGAAGCCGACGTGTTCACGCGTTGGGATTCACCCGTCGCAATTCCCGCCCTCCTGCCGAAAAACCTCGATCTCATCGACTATTAAGGCGTTCGCGTCACAACACCGCTTGCCGCGGTGGATCGAATTTCGTGGCTCTCGAAAGCGTTGACGGGGCTCGAGTTGTAGGCATCGCGTTCGATGCTTCGGCTGTTCTGCGCAAGCACGATCGATGAACGAGTCTTGCTTTCAAAAAAGGCAACAGGTATACGAGTGAAGATGGATCACGGTGTTCGCACGATCGAAGAGTTGTGGATCGAGGCCGAAGAGGCGCTCGAAGCGTCCTCGAAGCGTGCCGAAGCCCTGCTGACGAAACTCGCATCCAAGGCGGAGGAGGGCAGCGATGCCTCGTTGTTCGCCTACCGTCATCTCGCTGAGCTCAACCTCGAGCGCAACCCTTGGAAAGCAGCTCTGCAACTCCGGCGCGTGCTCGCCTATTCTGGCGACGACGACGTTCTCCATGCGCTCATGGGGCTGTGCCACGCGCTGCTTGGAAACTACAGAGTAGCAGTACGGTCATATCGCAACGCTTCGCAGCTGGCGCCGTTGACCCCTTGGTATCACCATAATCTGGGGCACCTGATGGACGTTGCACTGGGAGATCCGGCAGGCGCAGAGCGGCATTTGCGCCGGGCCTATGAGCTCGAGCCGGAGCATGACGAGATCATCGGTTCCCTTGCCCACTGCGTCGCTCGTCTCGGCAATCTCACACAAGCGAAACGGCTCGCGAAGCTCGCTCAAGAGAAGGGGCCTTGCAATCCGGATCATCGTGTTCTCATCGAGTGGATCGACGCCGGCGCCATCGAAGCTCCAGCAGCGAAGACAAACGTGCGAAGACCACGAGGCGACCGCGTTGTCGAGACGCTACAGGTAAAAATGCGCGAGGCTGGGTTTTCACGCGCCCAGATCGACCGCGCCAGGGAGCTTTGGGCGGACATGCAGGACCGCTGCGAGCTGCGGATCACGAAACCCGAGGTGCTCGCCGCCGCGCTCGAGTATGCGATCGCCGTGGTTGAACGGCGCCCCGGTTGCACCCAAGCCGAGGTCGCGCGCCGGTACGGGGTGGCTCCGACTTCGGTGTCCGCGCGCTTCGCTCAGATTCGCAATGCGCTTGCGCTTCGGCCTGGCGATCCGCGCTACGCCGCCGTCCGCTGAAAACTGGCCACCGTTTCGCCGATGGCTTATCCGGAGTTCATGCATGCGCTACCGAGCGCCATGACGGTCTGCCGTGTTCTCGTCGGCCTCGATCGGGGGCGGGCATCGGGCACGTTGCGGCTTCGCGGTCTCGGACGAGAGGGTTCGCTGTCGCTGAGCGCCGGCTCTATCGTTGGGGCCACCATCGATCGGCGGGTCGCGACATCGCCAGCGCAGGTGCTGGAAGGACTCTACCGACTGTGTGGTTGGGAGCAGGTCGTCCTCGAGCTCGTGCAAGACGGTGGGGGGCCGGTGTGCTGTCGATTGGACGAACCAATTCGTGCCAGAGCCCTCGCTCTTCAGGCCATGCGGCGCGCGGTGAATGCGATGGACGCGTCCTCGGTGCGCGCGGAACTTCGGCGAGGGATGTATCGACTGAACAGCGCGGGTGAGGAGCTGCTCGATGGGCTCACATTGCGACCCGAGGAGAAGGCGGTCTCATTTTGGCTTCGCCGGGGCGTGTGCGCGGAGGATGTGGCCACGCTCCCCGGATGCGGGCTTGCAGGCTATCGCTTCCTCTGCAGCCTCAAGCTCCTAGGGGCTGCCGCGCCTAGGAACGGGGGTTCTTATCCACTGCTGCTCCGTAAGCGTCAGCAGGTTCGACAGCAGGCGTCGGCGCACGTACTGCTCGATCTTCCCGAGGGAGCCGGAGGTGGGGACGCGCGGCGCGCCCTTCGAAAGCTCGTCAAAGATCTGCACCCGGACCGGTTCGGGGAGGAGACGCCACCTGCGCTACGGCGTGCCTCCGGTGAGATCGTGACCGCATTGGTCGATGCAGAGGCCCGGATCGCGTCGAACCGCGCCAAGTAGGCGAGGTCATTCCACCCGTCGATGCACGTGAAGCTCTCCGATCGGTTGCAACGTGCCATCGAGAGTGGGCTTCGCCTGCCTCTCAAAACGAGAACGCACACCGTCGCCTTCGAGGTCTCCTTCGGCTCGGAAGGTGATGGGCGCGTCCCTGCCGTCACCGCCGAGATCACAGCCCGCCTCTGCAGGCATGTAGCGGTAGCTGTACCGGATCGACCGGTCCGGCTGGAATCCGAGCGCCTTCCAGCTGTCGTACCCTTCGGCGGTCGGCGCGTAGAAGTCCACGTCTTCGGGATCGACGGTCGGCTCGGTGGGTGTGGGGCCGGCGGCCGGCGGTAAGCAACGACGGTGACCGTCATCCCACGACGTCCCGTAGTACGCTGCCGCGCGATCAGTCAGCTCCTGCAAGAGCTCGGACGCCTCGAGTATCTTGTTGGTTCGTACTCGACGAACGAAAGTCGGTGAGAACACCGCTACCACGATGCCAACGATGCAGAGGAGCAGGGCGGCCTCGAGTAGGCTCAATCTCGGACGACCACGCGACACAGCGGCGGGACTGTGCGGGCAGGTTTCGGCGTTTGCAAGCCCTAGCCGGGACCGGGCGCGTTGGGAGCCGTTTGGATGGGCTCAGCAACGAAGAAGTAAAGAGACGAGGGCATGTAGGGAAACTCCCGTTGCCGGCGCTCTTCGAACTCGGCGTTCGCGTTGCGGAAGGCTTCGGCGTAGGTTGCGTCGCGAAGCCTCGACAACCGGCGCTCGATCTGGGCTTTGACCTCAGGGTTGCGCACGATGGCGTACATCTCTTCGAGATGCCGCTGCTCGCGCTCCGACTGGCCAAGTTTGCCCAGCAGGGTCGCATTGGTGAGCACGAGCCATTCGGGGCCTTCCCCCTGGCGCGCGGCCGCCATCATATGATCGCTTGCTTCGAGTTGAAGTTGCTCGCGGTTCGGATCG
This sequence comes from Myxococcales bacterium, assembly GCA_029863605.1. GTDB lineage: Bacteria > Myxococcota_A > Polyangia > Polyangiales > Houyiibacteriaceae > SG8-38. The sequence goes on from JAOTVB010000010.1 coordinate 33,693, forward strand.
TCTTTTGGCAGCCGAGGAAGGAGCTCGTACGCAATGGTCGCGCCGGTGTCCCAGGCTAGCTTCCCGTTGTCAGGAAACCTCTGTGTGCCCTCTCGGAGCACGGAGATCGCGCGCTCGAGATACTCCACCGGGCTGCCAGCGGGAGTGTAGACCCCGGCAACGCCGACCCAGCGGTAGACGCGCTCGAAGTCCGGGTCGAGCGCGAGCATCGAATCACCATAGTTGAACACGTGTTTCACGGCGCCGCGGTTCTCGAACTCGTCGCCGAAATAGATCAAGGCGCGAAGCCAAATCAAGTCGGCAAGAGCGCGCCTGTAGCCGAGGCTCATCACCTGCAACCATTGGGGCGGGGGCAAATAATAGATGTCCTCGTACGTCTGCGTTCCTAGGTAGTGATCCATCGCGCGCCCTCGAAACGTCCATACCCCCGCAACGATTCCGATCAGCACCGCCAACGCGGTCGTTCGCGCAAGACCCTTCATCACACCGAGTATACCGAAAAAAAGGGACAGCCTCCTTTTCTCGAGAGTCAACCTGGAAAAGGGGAATGTCCGCATTAAATGCAAAAGGCCGCGGCATGAAGCCGCGGCCCGTTGCGTCAGTCTCCGTTCGATTACTCGAGCGGGCTGGCGGTGAAGATGCCAGGCGCGCGGAACAGCGCGTTGTCCGGGTTCGAGCCCGCAGCCAGCTGGAAGGTCGATTCGACGTTATCACCGTCGAGATCACCGTTCGCGGTGAAGGTATACACGGTGGTGTCGTTTGCCGAGTTACCGCAAGCCGAACCAGGCGACGTGATGTGGTACTCGAAGTAGAGCGGGTCCGCCGGCGCGAAGTTCAACGCGGTGTACGAGGCAGACTCGGACGCCCAGGCCGGAACGTACTTCTCGTCGTCGGCGCTCCAGCTCGCGGTTGCAGCTGACACGATGCAGTGGGTGGAAGCGGCGGCGGTCGCGCCGGCGGTGATCACACCCTGGCTCCAGTTCTCCTGCTCGTAGTACGCCGCAGCGCCTTGGAATAGTGACTTGAGGTTCGCGCCTGCTTCAGAGGTCTTCGAACGCTTCACGTAGTTGACGAATGCTGGAATCGCGATCGCGGCAAGAATGCCGATGATAGCAACGACGATCATCAGCTCGATGAGGGTGAATCCCTCTTTCTTCGAGAGTAGCTTGTTCATTTCCTTCAGTTTCCTTTCCCCCGGGCAACTCGCCCGCCTAATCTTGGTTGCCCTAGGTAATGCAATGCCCGTGCCGATTGTCCGGAAGTCCCGGTCCGTCCCGGAATCCTTGGCAATTCCCAGCATGAGGCTGACGCGATCGGGCGCTCGAGGACAGTTTTCGTCACCCGTAGGTGACGCAATTTGTCACTCCCAGCCGCCTTTTGCAGCAGCACTGTTATAGATGTGGTTCGATTGGGAGTAGATCTCGAGATGGAAGGTCGTTCCGTCTTCGTTGAGATCCCCCTGGGCGCGTGCCGCAAACCAGTGGTCGTCGTTGTCGAGATTGCTCCCCGTGGGGACCGAAGTGCCTGGAACGTCGGCCACCGTCGCGTACTGGAAGCGAATCGGGCCATCCGGGGCCGCCCCCAGCTGGCTCCACGCCGCGTTCGACGTCCAGGCCACTGGGTCAAGTCCGGGGATCGCCGTCGGGTTGTAGCTGCCCCAGTCAGTCCCGTTGACCCCACAGTAACGCCCGAACTCGTCGCGATAGGATTCCTGCCGTTGCTTGATTTCGCCGAGGAATGTCGTCGCCTCGGTGACGCGAGACTTGTAGATGTACGAGGTGAAGCCGGGGATGGCGAGGGCCGCGAGCACTCCGATGATCACGATCGCGATCATGAGCTCTGTAATGGTGAAGCCTTGCGTGCGTTTCATTTCCATCCTCCCTCCGCCGAGGCGCTGTTGTACATCCGGGGCGACTGGGAATAGACCTCGAGGATGAAGGTGACACCGTCGTCGTTGAGGTCACCTCGGGCCTGGGCCGCAAACCAAAAATCGTCGTTTCGGAGATTACTCCCAGCCGGCGGCGTGCTTCCCGGGCCCCCGGCGACGGTCGCATACTGAAATCGGACCACCCCGGGTGAGCTGACGCCGAGCGCTTCCCAGTTGGCCGAGGTCGGCCAAGCGACAGCGTCGGCGCCCGGGAGTACAGTCGGCGTATAGGTGCCCCAGTTGGTCCCGCTCACGGCGGCGTACTGGCCGTACTTGCTACGATACGACTCCTGCCGCGATTTGATCTCATTGAGCATCGTCACGGCCTCGCTCACGCGGCCCCGGTAGACGTAGCTTTTGAACGAAGGAATCGCGAGAGCCGCAAGGACCGCGACGATCACGACCCCGATCATGAGCTCAATCAGCGTGAAGCCTGATCGCCTCCGAGATGAAAAGGAAGCCATCTGCACAGTATATCAATCGCTGGCGGCATCGCCCACTTCAGGGGAGATGTGCTTCGCCAAGCGGTACCGAAACTGTCTGAAGCTCATCCCGAGGAGCGCGGCGGCCTTCTTCCGTACCCCCCCCGCCTGATCGAGCGCCCGAAGGAGGAGCTCCTTCTCGACCTGTGTGAGGTATGCGTCCAAATCGAAGCGACCTTCGGGGATTCGCGACAGCGCTACGGCCTTTCTCGATGGATGGCTGTCGCCCAAATCCTCACGGGTGATCGTGCTGCCCGCTGCCAAGGTGACTCCGCGCTCGATGATGTTCTCCAGCTCACGAACGTTGCCGGCAAAGGGCTGTCGTGCGAGCCAACGAATGGCCTCCGGGGCGAGCTGAATCCGTCGACCTTGGAGGGCAGCATGTTTGCCGAGGAAGTACTCGGCAAGGACGGGAATATCCTCGGGTCGGTCCCTCAGCGGCGGGACCTCGATGCGGATGACGTTGAGGCGATAGAACAAGTCCTCGCGAAAGCTCCCCGCCTCGACCTCGAGTTCGACGTCGCGGTTCGTGGCTGCCAGGACGCGCACGTCGACTTCGATCTCAGCGCTTCCGCCCACTGGCCGGACTCTTCGTTCTTGTAACACGCGCAACAACTTCACCTGGAGCGCAGGGGGCAGCTCGCCGACCTCATCGAGGAATAACGTCCCCCCATCTGCAGCACGGAAGAGGCCTGCTTTTGACGAGGTCGCGCCCGTGAAAGCGCCCTTCACATGCCCGAAGAGCTCGCTTTCGATGAGATTCTCCGGGACTGCGCCGCAGTTCAGAACCACGAAGGGTTGATCCGCCCGCGGGCTCTGGAAGTGGAGCGCTCGGGCTACCATCTCCTTGCCCGTGCCACTCTCGCCGGTGATCAACACGCTCGTCGTCGAGTCCGCGACCCGCTTCACGAGGTCGCGGAGAGCTTGCATCGTGGCGCTCTTGCCGATGAGTTGTCCCTCGGTCCAGCGCGACTTCACCTGAGCTCGAAGAGACTCGTTTTCGGCGACGATGGCGCGCTTCTCGAGCGCTTTTTCGAGCGTGGCGAGTAGCTCGTGATTCTTGAAGGGCTTCTGAACGTAGTCGTAAGCCCCCTGGCGCATCGCCTCGACAGCTTGCTCGGTCGTCGCGTAGGCCGTGATCATCAGAATCTGGGTGTCCGCCGCCCGCGACCGAACTGCATCGAGCACTTGCATTCCGCTCCCGTCGGGCATGGCTAGATCGGTGATGACCGCATCGTATGGGTCGGCGCTGCCGAGCTGATCACGTGCTGCGTGCACACCATCGACGACGTCGACCTCGTAGCCCTCGCGGCGCAGAAGAATCTTCAGCATCTCGCGAAGGCCGGCTTCGTCGTCACAAACAAGAATGCGCGCTGACACTGTTCGGACCCCGACTACATCCTACGGCATATCGCGGGGCCGGCCACGAGAGTTGCGTGCCTCAGCTGAAGCCGGCGCGACGCGCCCCGCCGCCGCTCGGCGGACGTATCGACAGCCCGTGTAGGCTCCTGTATTCCACGAAGTAGACCGCGCTATGCTCGCCCGAAGTGACTTCGCAAAAGGCCTCCCTTAGCCCGAGGGATAGGACTTCGGAGACCTCCATCGCTTGGCCGGGCTCGCCGACATACACCGAAAGTCGGTACCCCTCGGCGACGGTGTAGTCAGCGCCGTTTTGGTCGATGCCAGCGGCGGCTGCGAGCATCGCCTCGAGCGTAGGACGTTCCATGCGGCGGAGCTTTGACGCGGGTTGACCGCTGGTCAAGCGTGGATCTTCGGGGTAGGCCGCCAGCGTGACGACCGACGAGGACGATTTGTGGGAAAGCGAGGTCCTGGTAAGTGATTCGATCGGACGGTTGATCGAGTTCTGGGGCTTTAAGCGGAACATGGGCCGGCTATGGGCGGTGCTCTATCTGTCGGACAAGCCGCTCAGCGCCCCTGCGCTTCAGGCGCGGCTGCGCCTGAGCAGCGGGGCGGTGTCGATGACCCTCAACGAGCTCATGCGGTGGGGCGTCGTCAAGAAGGTGTGGCTGCAGGGCGAACGACGCGATCACTTCGAGGCAGAGGGAAATTTTTGGAAGATGATCTCTCGCGTTTTCAATGAGCGTGAGCGAGTGGAGATCCTCGACGCCATCGACTCCATGCGAGACGCGCTGCAGTACGTGAACGAAAAAGCAGAGGCCCCAAAAGACCAGTCACGGGCCGAGTTTCAACGCGAACGCATCCGAGAGTTGCTCGACCTCGCGCAGATCGGAAAGCAGCTGCTCGACGCCCTGGTCAAAGATGCCAAAGTCGACGGCACACCTTTGATGAAGGTGTTGCTCGGTGGAAACGAAAAACCGTAACCGGAGGCTCGAATGGATCCCCTAGCGCGTCCGCTTCCGCTCCCCTGTGGGGCGACCCTGAAAAATCGACTCTGTAAAGCTGGGATGACCGAGGGGCTCGCAGACGAGGACGACCGGGCCTCGGAACGGCTCGAGACCCTCTATGGGCGGTGGTCCGACGGTGGCGCAGGGCTCCTGGTGACCGGCAACGTCATGGTGGATCGACGGTATCTCGAGCGGCCGGGCAACATCGTCATCGACCGTAACGGAGGTTTGGACGCCCTTGCGACGATGGCGCGGGCGGCGACACGCAATGGCAATCATTGCTGGATGCAGATCAGTCATCCAGGGCGGCAATGCACGCGGATGTCCAGCAACCATCCCGTCTCTCCATCGTCGGTGAAGATGCGGGGCATGCTAGGTTCGGTCGCTGCGCCTCGAGAACTCGAGGTCGACGAGATTTGGGACATCATCGAGCGGTTCGCGTACGTGGCGAAAACAGCCAAAGAGACGGGCTTCACCGGCGTGCAGATCCACTCCGCCCACGGCTACCTCTCAAGCCAATTTCTGTCTCCCTACACCAATCGGCGTACGGACGAATGGGGCGGGTCGCTCGAAAACCGCGCCCGATTTCTTCGCGAAACCTACAAGGCGGTCCGGGAGGCTGTGGGTGCGGACTTCCCGGTCGGCGCGAAGCTCAACTCCTCCGATTTCCAGAAGGGGGGATTCAGCAACGAAGAGTCCGCCCTGGTCGCGCGCTGGCTTTGCGACGCGGGGCTCGATCTTCTCGAGATTTCCGGTGGAACCTACGAACAAACCGCGCTTTTTGGCCGACTCGGTGAGGAGGCAGAAAAGAAAGCCGAGAGCACGCGTCGGCGCGAGGCGTACTTCCTCGAGTACGCGCGGAACATCCGGGAGGCGGCCCGGGGCGTGCCTCTGATGGTGACCGGGGGCTTCCGCAGCGTCTCACTGATGCGCGAAGTCATCGATTCGGGGGAGGTCGACGTCGTCGGGATCGCGCGGCCGTTTTGCGTCGTCCCGGACCTGCCGAATCAGATCGAGAAGGGTACATTGACCAAGCTTCCAACCCCGGAGAAGGAACGTCGACTGGGTCCGGGGATCTTTGGCCCGACGAGCTCGATTCGAAGCGTCCGGACGCTCAATAGCCAAGCCGAAGTCTCCTGGTTCTATCGGCAGATCATCGCTCTTGGCGAAGGACGGGAGCCAGATCTCGCGCTCGGAACCTGGGGCGCGCTCCTCGCGCACTTCAACGGTGAGCTGGCCGTCGCTCGTCGGCGCACGTTCCAGCAACCGAAAGCCGCGCTTCCGGCGCCCAAGGAGGCCCTGGACGCATAGCGGCGCCTACAGAGGGTTCTACGCGCTCGCGACGAAGTCTTCTTGGTAGGGCTCGCGAGGCTGCCGAAGGGTGCGGGCCATGAAGGCGAGTTGCTCCCGCCAGCAGCGTCGCGCTTGGCGCCGCCACACCAGCGCGTGAAACGCGTGGAGCTCTCCCTCGTAGTAACGGGCCTCGCACTCGACGCCCATCGTCCGAAGCGCGCGCTCGAGCCGACGAGTATCGTCGAGCAGTGGGTCACGCGTTCCGATCGGAACGAAGAAACCGGGTAGGGGACGATCGGGGCGCTCCTTGCGCTCGAATACGTGTAGAGGATCCGCGAGCTCGAGGTCGCCTGGAGTCAGGTCGCGAAAACCGAGCAGATACGAGTCGCGCATCCCTTCGAGGATCTGGTTTACCCAGCGCGGGAGCTTGCGCCGCCGGTTCAAGCGGCCGGGGTCCGTGACTTGTAGCGGCGCACATGCTGGAGCAACCACGGTCGGCACCAGCCCTGTGGCGAATGCACGCTGCGCGAAGGGTTCCGGTCGGCGATAACAACAACAGATCGTGAGGGCGGTCGCGAGGTTTCCACCAGCCGACTCTCCCGCAAATACGAGGCGACTCAAATCGCCGCCGTATGCTTCGCCATGCTCGGCGATCCATTCGAGGGCCGAGCACACGTCGGAGACCGCGGCCGGGAAGGGGTTCTGAGGCGCGAGTCGGTAGTCGACGTTGAATACGAGATACCCGGCGCGGGCGAACGCTAGGCCCATCAGCCAATGGGTGTTCTTGGACAGGAGGTTGAAGCCGCCGCCGTGCACGTACATGACGATCGGCAGGGGACCTTCTCGATCGATGGGACGGTAGATATCGAGGCGATGCCGTGCGTTACCGGTGCGCTCGTACTCGATATCGTTGATGACCTCGACACCGTGCACCGCGGGGTTCGCGCGTGGGTGAAGACGCCCAAGCCTCGAAAGACCCCCGAAGAAGCCACGGGCGATCAGAAAATGGGCTCTGTCCCGAAGCCGGCGTTGGGCGCGGCGGATCCAGGAGTTTTGAAGCCGGTTCCGGCGCATACCTGCGCATATGTATCATGGGTGACCGGAGCGCGCCGGTTCCTTGCCATCTGGGACGCTTTCGCGGTTTTTTTGCGGTTGGGCGGGGCGGATCGTATCCAATCAAGGATGGTCCCTCCCTTCTTTTGGACAATTGGCCTGGGGCTCATCGCCAGCCTGCTGTGGTTGAGCTCTGCGGACGTCGCGCGTGCGGGGGCTGGTGCATACCCGAGAACCGTCGATGCCTTCGTCGTCCGCGACAAGATCAGTAAAGACCTCCCGAAGATCAATCGATGCTACGAGTCGGCGCTTCGGTTCGAGCCTGCGCTCGAGGGCAAGGTCTCCGTGCGGTTTGCGGTCATCCGGACCGGCTACGTCAAGGGCGTTCACGTCGTCGAGAACACGACCGGCAATGCCTCGGTCGAACGCTGCGTGGCACGGGTCGTGAGCACGCTGCGATTTCCACGCCGGCGAACAGGAAAGAGCATCCGCTTCACGTTCCCGTTCGTGTTCACGCTGCAGGACTGACGCAAGGCGTCACGGGCATCGGACGTCAGTCTCCGTCGCGAGCGCTGTGACCCAGGGATCGTTCTTCGTCTGTGGCTGCGCGCGCAATCGCGTGAGGTGCTCGATCGCAGCTTCGCGGCCGGCATCGCGACCCGCACGGAGCGCCAACTCGAGGGCCACGAGTACCGTGCCCCGCGTTTGGCCCGCTAACCGCGCCCGATCGAGAGCTTCGCGTGCTTCGTCGATGTCGCACGCCGAAAGGGCTGCCATTGCGCGAAAGAGCTCGATCGACGTGAATCCCGGATACACGTTCGCGGCTTCGGTGAGGAGGGCGTAGGCCTCGCGTGCGCGCGCTTGCTCGCTCGGATCCGTGCTCTTTCGGATCCCCGCACGGTCGCCGTCCCTGGCAAGGGGCCGTAGTTTCTGAAGTCCGCGGATCCATCCGTGCATCGGGCCGCCGGTCGAGTGCGCGTCGAGTCGCGAGATCTCCTGCTCGACCGCGGACTCGGAATGGTTGGGCTCGAGCAAGCGTCCGGCTCGGTAGCCAGGGCCAACGATCCGCAGTGGCTCTAGGGCAGGGGCCGCATCCTCTCGAACGAACAGCGAATGCTTGTCTTCGACGAATGCGAGCTTCCAAATGGGGCTTCCGGTCAGAACCTCAGTCGCGGGGATGTGGTCCGCTCGGGTGTGGTCGATGACGACCGTATTCACGTCGAGATCAGCAAGCTGCTCGGCGAAGGCGACCGGGGTGGCAAAGCTGTTGGTGACTTGCGCGATGAATTCGGGGCCATAGAAAGGCACCCGTCCGTCGACGAGAAAACGCCCCCCAGGGACTGCAAACATCATCATCCAACTGTCTTGAATGGTGGCGAGGATGCGGGGACCTTGGATCTGGCGTTCGATGACTTCGGCCGCCGCCCACGGGTAGTCTCGTCGAACTTCGCCGAGTCCGAATCCAAACGCGGGCACGAGCTGTGAGGTCCAACCGATGTTCAAGAGGATCGCGAGGCCGACGACCGCCACCATGCTCCTCTGCAGGTCGCGCACGACCGGCAGCGAAGACAGACCCGCCGCGATGAAGGGAGCTGTGAAGAGAACCTGGTGAGCCACGAAGCGCGTGGAACGAAACGCCATGAGGCAGAGCAATACGCAAAAGACCGCGTAGCCGAGGCCGAAGCGTCCCGCGCGGGCGACCGGCCGGAGCGCGATCAGCACGAAGAGGGAGGTGACGATGGGTCCGATCAGAAGCCGAAGTGGGTCTCGAGGGGACCATGGAGACCATTCGACGACCACGTCACGGAACTCCGAACGAGAGAGGTGTAACACCGCATCGGTCACGATCGAGAACCCAAACGGGGTACATCCCGTCGCGAGGATTTGGAGTGCGACCAGCGCGGCCATCCATCGGAAGGCTGCCGTCTGCCATGCAAACGCCAGAAAGATCAACGCGATTGCGACGCCAAAGAGATGGGAACCGTGAGTATTGACCCACGCGACGTGCATCAAACCCAGGCCGACGAGGATCCACGTCTTCTTCCGACGGGAGCTTTGCTCTGAATAGAAGGCGCTCACACCGAGAAGCAGGACCGCGGGGAATACCAAACCAAGGATCTGGGGTCGGACGGTGAAACGGAATCGGGCGATTGGCAGCACCAGCAGGAGCGCGGCAAGCGAGAGCGGACCCGCCAGCGCTGCTCCGCGGGCCAAACGGTAGGCCAGCCAGACGAGCGCGTAGCCCAGCACGCCGAGGGCGACGCACTTCAGCAGAATCAGGCCGTTCGCGCCGAGGGAGTCGTAGACCACCCAGGTAAAGAGGTCGTAACCCCATTCGTAGTTGGTCCAGGGCTGGGGTGTAGGCTTCCAGAAAGAGAAAAGGTCTACGGTGGGCACCCGGCCAAGCCCCGCAATCTGCCGACCCTGAGCCAGGTGGCCGTACCCATCGGCGTTGAAGAAGGGGAAAAGCCCCGTCAGGAAGAAGGCCAGTGCCGACGCCCACGCACTCCCAAACACGACTCGACGCGGCACCGGCCGAGTCTCCGCCCAAGCACAATAGGGGGTCAAACAAGTGCGCTCGCGGGGTGGTTTCTCAGCCTCAGAATATAAAGTTTACATAATATATCTTCTGCGAAATTGGGATGTAGGGGCTTAGCGCCGGCGCTAGCATCCGCGGAGGTTCCAATGTGCGCTCCGAGAGCGCATGATGGGGCGTCATGAAAACCCACTCCGCGCTCGTTGGCTGCATTGTCGCTCTCATCGCAGCGTGTGGAACCGGTCGGGTTAGCGGCGGGCAAGGCACTGAAATGATGCAAGCTGAGGAGTATCAGCCCGAGACCAAGGTGGAACCGCCGCAAGGCAACGTCGACCGAACCTCAGGACCGCTCGATCTGCCCAACCCCCCGCCTGTGCTCCAAGTCGACCTCGAGCGACGTCAGCCTCCGCCCGGACCAGAGTTGGAGCCCGAGCCGGAGCCACAGGCGAAACCCGAACCCGGTAACGAGCCAAAATCTGTGCCCAAAAAGTGAATGCGTTGAGACCTACGCCGAACTCCGCTTTCGAATCGCGCGGACTCCGCGCCATGCGAGAAAGAAAATCAACACGCCCAAACCGGCGACGATCGAAAGGAGCATCGGATCGGGGTTGTTGCGAAGGACATAACGAAAAACCTCTTTGCGCTGGTCGTAGCCATCCGGGACCGGCAACACCTGATAGTCGCGCGCGTAGCTCCGGTACTCCTCCATCATTTCCGCGAATAGCTCGGGCATCTCTTCTTTGAGATCCGAGGCCTCCCCCGGGTCGGTGACGAAGTTGAAGAGATGCCATTCGCCATCGCCTACCGGTCCTCGGTCGATGACGACCTTGTGATCCCCCTTGAACAAGGCGGCGTTACCGGCGAGCTCGTATCCGATGGTTTCGTCCGGCTCGTGCGCTCTGTCGGTTTGTCCCGTGAGCAGTGGTATCAAGCTCTTTCCCCTGATCTCCTCGACCTCGCGGCCTTGGTAGCTTCCGGCGGGCGGCTTCACGTTCGCGATCTCCAAAATCGTGGGCGCGAGGTCGGTCACGTACGCGAAGGCGTTCGAAACGCTCCCCGTATTAGCGACCATGCTCCCCGCGATGATCATGGGGACCCGCATGCCGCCTTCGTGAGCGAAGAACTTGTAATAGGCCAACGGTGATGCGGCTGCGTTGCCAAAGCTCGGGCCGATGTCGACGAAGCTACCGCGGGTGCCGAGAGTCTCGTAGTCCATGTTGTAACCGTGGGTCGCGAACCACAGCCGAAGGTAGATCGCCCGCGCGCCGGTCAACACCTCGGTTCCCTCGGGACCGTTGTCCGAGGTGAAAATCAACACGGTGTTGTCGTATTGTTCCGTGTCTTCGAGGTACTCGAGGAGCCGGCCGATGTGGTGATCCATCGCATCGATCATGCCGGCGTACACGGCCATCTCTTTGGACTTGTATCTCTTGTCTTCGTTCGTGAGTGAGTCCCAGTCCGCCGTGCTCGATACCGGCGCCAACTTGGTGTCGGCCGGCACGATGCCGAGGGCTTTGGCGCGTTCGAGCCGGCGTTCCCTGAGCGAGCTCCACCCTTCGTCGTAGGTGCCCATGTATTTGTCGGTGTATTCCTGAGGCGCCTGCACCGGCATGTGCACCGCTTGAAACGCGACGTACGAAAAGAAGGGCTTGCCGTCTGCGCGGTTCGACTCGATGAACTCGATCATATTGTCGACCAAGAACTTCGACGAATAGAAGTCTTTCGGCAACTCGATCTCTTTGCCGTCGCCGAACCAGTTCGCCTTCTTGTACATCGGCAAGTATGGCTTTTGCTCCCAGTTGTCGGCGCCGGTGTCGGCCATGGCGATGGTGCGCTCGAAACCACGGCGACTCGGCAAGAGCGCCGGGGTCTTTCCGAGATGCCACTTGCCGGACATGTAGGTGTGGTAGCCCGCATCCTTGAGGAGCGTCGCGATCGTGACGACGTTTTCACCCAACGTCCCCCGATAGTTCGACGATTCCTCGGCCTGAACCGGAGGGATCGCTTCTGGGATGTTCGGCACGCCGTTGAGATGGCTGTCGACGCCCGTCAAAAGCATTCCGCGCGTGGGCGCACAGCTCGCTGCCGTATGGTAGTTGGTGAACATGACGCCCTGCTCCGCTAGCGTGCTGATCGACGGGGTTGGGATCTCGCCGCCGTAGGGCGCGGTGTCGGTGAAGCCGAGGTCGTCGGCGAGAATGAGCACGATGTTCGGCGGAGCGGCACGCGCGCCGCTCGCGATCGACGACGTCAGAAACAAGCAACCCAAGGCCCTCATAGTCAGACGCATGGACGCGACATACCACGATAAATGCGTAGTTTGGGTCCCAGCGCTCTCCTTGAGCGCGACCAACCGGAAATCACCGCCGTAACCGGGGATATCGTGGATACTACTCCGTCTGTGGATTCGACGACCTTCATGTTGATCGCGCTTTTCGTGCTCGGGTACGGGTTGGTCTCGAAGCGGCTCGAACGGACGATCGTCACGCCTCCGATGGTGTTCGTCGTGCTTGGGCTCGTCTTTGGAAGTGGAAGCTTGGCGACGCTCAGCATGCACATCGATCAAGGCGTGATTCACGTCCTTGCCGAGCTGACCCTCGTCCTCGTCCTTTTCGGCGACGCCGCGCGGATCGACCTTCGCACGTTGCGGACCGAGCTCGGGCTTCCGGTGCGGCTTCTCGGCGTCGGCATGCCGTTGACGATCATGTTGGGTGCGCTGGTCGCCAAGCTCGTCTTCCCCCAAGTGACGTGGCTCGAGGCAGCTGCGCTCGGTGCCATCCTGGCCCCGACCGATGCCGCGCTTGGCCAAGCCGTCGTCAGCACGCCTTCGGTCCCGCTCCGCATACGACAGGCCTTGAATGTGGAGAGCGGATTGAACGACGGCATCGCGTTGCCGGTCGTTTTGATCTTTGCCGCGCTCGCGAGCATGGGCGGAGGCGAGGCGCGCACCGCGTCGGAGTGGATCTGGTTCGCGGCGCTCCAGGTGACACTCGGTCCGTTGGCAGGCTTTGCGGTCGCCTGGGTCGGTGGCCGATTGATCAACGGTTCCGAGAGTCGCGGATGGATGAATAGCAGCTTTGCGAGGCTCGCCGGCATCGCGCTGGCGCTTCTCGCATTCACGGGAGCTCAGCAGATCGGCGGCAACGGCTTCATCGCGGCATTCGTGGCGGGCATGACCCTCGGCAACAGCCAACGAGGCCAGTGCGAGTACCTCTACCAGTTCCTCGAGGCTGAAGGCCAGCTGTTGGTGCTGCTCGTGTTCTTGCTGCTCGGCGTGTCGCTCGCCTGGCCGGCGATCGCACAAGGTAACGGTCGCATCTGGCTCTACGCTGCGTTGAGCTTGACGGTCATCCGGATGGTCCCGGTTGCGATTTCGATGCTCGGGAGTGGGCTACGGGCACCAAGCGTGGTTTTCCTCGGCTGGTTCGGGCCTCGCGGGCTGGCTTCGCTGTTGTTTGCGATCCTGATCTTGGAAGAAGCCGCCCTCCCCCACGGTGCTTTGGTTTTCGACGTCGTGATCCTCACCGTGCTCGCGAGCGTGTTCGCACACGGCATGAGCGCCGCGCCCGCAGCCGCGTGGTACGGTCAGATGGCGGGTGACGCGACGCACTGCCCCGAAGAGCACAAGACTGTCGTCGAACAGCCGCTGCGAATTTGAGAAGCAGCATCACTTCCAACCCCTGAAGCTCAGCCCTTCCCCGGGCTTGTATCCCACCTGGCGCTGCCGCACGACATTGTCCTTGTCCACCAGAACCATGGTTGGGGTACCGCTCACCCCGTACGCGAGAAAGCTGGCTCGCAGCCGGTCGGTGGCGACCAGCGTGAAGAACTCCTCTGGGTGCGTATTGAGAAAGCCGGCGACCCGGGCGCTGTCCTCGTCCGTGATCGCCACAACCGCAATTTCCTGCGCGGCGGCAAAGGCCATCACCTCGGGGATCGCCTTCTTGCAGGGCCCGCACCAGGTGGCCCAGAAGAAGAGGAGACGGGGTCGACCCTGGAGATCGGGCAGGCTGCCGCCGCCGACCTGCTCGAGACCGGCCGGCAGCGAAGGCGCCAGCTGTCCGAGCTTGGGTGGTCCAGGCAGCTCAGGCCATTCGAGCGGGAGGGGGCGCAAGACTGGCGAGGCGACGAACTCCAGGTCTTCGTCGGGCTGCGGGCCGGGGCGGATCACCCGCAACGGCATCGGCGTGTTGCGCGGAGAGGTCATCGTCCATTCACGAAGCTGACCGTAGAAGTCGAACGTCCTCTCGGGAGGTCCCAGAACGACGTCGCCGACTTCGAGGCCCGCCTCCAAGGCGGGTGATTTCGGAAACACCGCCTGCAACCAGCTGGCACCGATCGGGATCTGGCGGCCGGCGCGCACCCCTTCGGGCACCGCCGCGTACTTCACACCCAGCCAGGACGGCAGAACCTCTTCCAGCAGGTCGAGCTCGTCGGCCAGCGCCGGGAAGGCGTCGATCAGGGGTGGCTCGAGCCCGAACCATCGCCGCCGAAGCTCGCCGGGCTCAAACGCTTCGCAGCTCAACAGGGACTCCAGGGCCTTCTGTTGGTCCCGGCGGCGCCCGGCTTCGGTACCTACGGCCGCACGCTCCGCGAGCAGGACTCGACCCGCGACGGCTATCAGTACGGACCGCATCCGGCGCAGGGCCCCACCCCGAACGTCCAGCCGCCAGCGTGCCTGCGACGCCCCGCGCGCCCGCTCGCGGAGCCCTTCGAGCCGTTCCCAAATCTCCGGTCGATCGCGCGCGAACGGCTCGAGCTCCGACAGCAGCTCACCGAGAAGAACGCCCCTTTGCTCGGCGTCCAGCGTCTGCAGATGGGCTTGCTGCAGGAGCTCTTGCCACTCGGGCAGCTCCCGCATGAACTTTCGCAGGATCTCTTCTTTGACGGCGACCAGGGTCCCCTTCCATCGCTCCGAGAAGTCCTTCATCTTCTCCGCAAGCGGCCGGAGCTCCCCTTCGTAGCCCTTCAACTCCGCGAGACTGCGCGGACTGAACGTGCCAAACGCCTCGCCGATCCCGTCGAGAAGCCGGATCTCGGGCTCCCAGGCCGCGCGATCTTGCCAGGCCTTGGCGAGCAACGAGTCAACCAGCGAGTCTAACCCTACTCCACGAGCCTCGGCCTCCTCGGTAACCAGCCGCTCGAGATACAAGTCGCTGGTGCGCATCGGGACATCCGGAGTGCTATCGGTGAGCAGCACGTCGAGATGGGCCTGGTCCGTTGCCTGGTTGCGGTCGAGCGCGTCGATAAAGCGGAACGCGTGACCGATCCGGTCGCGATCCCGCCCTTCCGGATAGCAGCCGTAGGCCTGGCGATCGCGCGTCGTCGAGAAAAAGCCGCAGGCATGGCCACCGGGCTCGCCGGAGAGATCGTCGTAGATGGTGGCCGCAAACGTGCCCGAGTAGCACTGACTCATCACCATCACCGTCTGGACACCCGGCCTGAGCCGTTTAAGAAGCCCCTTGAACTCCTCCACCGTCAGCTGCTCTCGCCAGAGCGAGATGGCGCCGTTGTCCGGTTGCTGGCGATTCTCGGTCCCATGGTCGGTCACAAAGACCAACAGCCGATCACCTGGCAGCAGGTATTCCGCATCGGCGAACCACTGTTCCAGGGCTTGCTTCCTCGCCGGATGCAGGGTCACTCCAGGCCAACGGGTGTCGGTGACCTCGGTGCGGGGCTCGAGCTTCTTGCCGATGCGCGTCCCCTCGAGAAGCCAAAAGCCGTCAGGCTGCGTATCGCGAACCGCGAGATCCGGCGCCTCGTCGGCGCCGTCGGCAGAGAAGATATGGATCCGGTCGCGGGGCAGGCCACGTGCCAGGAGCACCTGCACCATCTCCTGCAGGTGGTGCAGATGGCTCTGGTAGTTCGACTCGGGCCGGGAGCCGCCGTTGATCAGCAGAGCGTGGGTGACGCCCTCCTCGGTCGCAACGGTATCGGGGACGCGCGCTTTCGTCGCGTCGTCTCCCGTCAGCAGTCCATGGACCAACCAAAGGGCGGCTAGCGCGTTTCCCGCTAGGAGTCCAGCGACCAACACAAGGGCGGCTAGCGCAACACCCGCACCCCAACGCCAAGCGTACACATTTCGTGGTTGCGTCATGGCCATCGCACAATCGCTAGGCTCTCATGCGCGCGCAAAGCAGCGCAAGCGCATCCAGCGACCAAGTCATTGGCGCGATTGCTACGGGGAGCTCGCGCGGATCGATGGCTCGGATGTACCGGGGCCTGGTCAGGTGTCCGAGTCGCCGACCTGAAGCACGCGCATCATCTCGTGATCCTCGTGCGAGAGGATGTGACAGTGCCAGACATAGCGCCCCGACTTGTTGAACTCAGCCTTGATCCTGACAAGTTGGCCCGTTGGGGGAGCTCCCTCTGGGTCGCCGGGCAGCGAGGTCACCATGTCTTTGGGCGCAGCCTCGAAGTACTCCGACCCGACGGAGGCGGGGGTGAAGTTTCGAATGTTGGATATCTCCGGTGCCTCGCCCGTTGTGCCGTTGTGCTGCATGGTTGTCTGCGTACCGGTGATGTCGTACTCGAAATCCTGCCGATCCAAGATTTCGAAGTTCACCAGGTGCAGATGGATGGGATGTGCATCCGCAGTGAAGTTGTAGATCTCCCAGATCTCCGTGCTGTCCAAGGCCGGGGTCTCGGTGGTCGGCCGGAACCACGTGTAGGCGGTGGCGACGTTTGTGCCGCTGAGATCGCTGCCTACCGTGCCGAGTAGTGGCTGCAAGCGGCCAAACTCGTCTGTTCCCTCGAAGAGCGCAACCCTGCGCGTCGTGGCACCGTTGGGGACGCCTCCATAGCCGGGGAGGAGGTTATCCGGATCGAACTCATCGGGCACATTCGAGAGCGGCACCACGACGTCGAAGGCCATGATGCGATCGGTCTGTCGAAAGGGGAACAGGTCGTCTGGATCGAGGTCGCCGCCAAAGGCGCCGCCAAACGGGGCATCGCCACCGAGGTTCTTGATGATGACCCGGCTGCCAGAGGGCACTTGCGAGAAGTCGACGACGACGTCGTAGCGTCCGCCCGGCTCGATCACCAGCGTGTCGGTCATTTGTGGCGTTCCAAGACCCTGATCGCTGCCAATGACATAGAAAGGCAGCGGAGTACCCATGGTTGGATCTGTCTCGCCGGCGTTGACGGCAACAAACTGGACGACCAAGAACCGCGAGTCGGTGCCGTTCAATAGATGCATCCGGTAGTTTCGCGGCTCGACGTCGGCCTTGGGCCAGATCTTGCCGTTGACCACGATGTGATCACCAAAGAACTCGGCGAGCGCCGTCGGTCCGCCGCCCGGGAAGATGTCGGGTGGAAGGATGGCCCCTTCGCCGGTAATGAAGTCGTCGTAGAACGGGTCGCCCGGAAATGCCGGGTAAAAGAGCGCGCCCTTGTCGGTGAAGATGCGGCCCTGGATGGCGTAGGCCAGCTCGTACGGAAAGGCGGGAAGGCCTAGTGGGTTGTCCGGCAAGCCGGTATCGAACTCGTCGCGGACGAAATAGAAGCCGGCGAGCCCCGCATAGACGTTGAGCCGGGTGATGCCGAGCGCGTGGTCGTGGTACCAGAGGTTTCCGGCCGGCACGTTGTTGTTGTATCGGAAGGTGTTGGTGAAGCCGCCGGGCACGGCATCCCACTGCGGACCTTTGACGCCACCATCCGGGCTGTAGAAGAACTCTGGGTTGCCATCAAACTGAAAATCGGAATTTCCACCGTGCAGGTGGGTGATGATCGGGACCCCGTTTTTCTTGATGGAGAACTGTCGGTAATCGACGCCATTGGCGGAGCTGTCCCCATGGAGCGAGTAGCACCAGTGCACGCTGGTATCGACGGGAAGCAGGTGGCGGTTACCGAGCTCGTTTTCCCAGCGGACCACAGTCTCATCCGCCCCGCCAGCCGATGTGCTCATCACCTGGAAGGTCTGACCGGGCCAGGACACCGTATCCGTACCGTAGCCCCAGACTTTGGTCTTCAGCCGCTTGCCGTTTCTCGGATCGATGAGGCCGGTCTCCTGAATGGTCTGTCTCGCGCGGATGGAGAAGTTCGGTTTCTGAGCCGGTTTGCCGTCGACGTTGAGATCCTTAAAAAGGAAGCCCGGATCGAGCGCGTTTGGTGCCAACTCGACGAACTTCGGTTGTAGCGCAGGGTCGGAAAGACCGGCGGCCAATGGCACGGCGCGAGCTTTCGCCACCCAGCGCGAAAACGGCAGCGCTGCTGTGACGCCTGCAGCGCCACTGACCTTGAGGAAGTCTCTTCGCCGAAAGCCGGCAACCATCTTGTGCCCGGCTTGGCCCTTCGTCTTCTTTCTTTTTGGCATAGCGACTCTCCCTTTCGGGGGTGGATTGGGTGGATCCGCAAAGCGGATAAAAACACATCAGGCGATCGAGGAGAAGATCTGCCCACAAAGGGAAGGAGACTTTCTTGTAAGCGCGCCCACAAGACGCATTCCTTGCGCACGAAGATGAGCAGCGCGCGACATCTGCATGTCCGTTCCCCGTTCTTCTACGGACTACTTGAGTTAGCGAACGAGGCGCCCTCGACCTGCGTTCCAGCGAAGCCGCGGGACCATCCAAATCGCCTCGACGAAGATGCTCCCCGACATCTTGCTCTGTCCAGCGCGCCGATCGACGAACACGATCGGAATTTCGACCACGCTGAACCCCTTCAGAACCGCGCGATACGTGAGCTCGATCTGAAACGAGTACCCTTCGGATTCGACTTGATCCAACGCGATCGTTTCGAGCACCTTGCGCCTAAATCCCTTGAACCCGCTGGTCAGGTCGCGCACCTCTAGTCCGAGGATCGAACGACTGTACAAACTGCCGCCCTTCGAGATGAATCGGCGAACGGGTCCCCACCCCTCGACGTCGCCGCCCGGCACGTTTCTCGAGCCGATCACCAGATCCGCGCCCCGATCGAGGGCCTCGAGAAAGTTTGGCAGGTACTTCGGATCGTGAGAGAGGTCCGCGTCCATCTCGAAGAGGTACTCGTATTGCTGTTCTAGCCCCCAAGCGAAGCCAGCGAGGTACGCCGTGCCGAGCCCCTGCTTCCGAGGGCGGTGCAGCACGTGAACTCGCGCATCGCGCGTGGCCATGTCGTCGGCCAAGGCCCCCGTGCCGTCGGGCGACGCGTCGTCGACGACCAGGATGTGTGCCTGCGGGAGAGCGTCGAACACACTCGACACGAGCACTTCCAGGTTGTCGCGCTCGTTGTACGTAGGGGTCACGATCAATGAACGGACCGTCATGCCCGGCGGATGTAACACGATTCGTCGGCGGAAGGTGGGCGAGTCGACCGGTCGCTAGAGACGGGTCCGCCGATTCTTGGTACAGCGCACCGAGCGCTGCGGCAATCGGTCAGTTCACCCGCAGGAAGAGGAACCTGCCGCCATTCGACAGCGCGCCGCCAAAAGCGCCAGACACCGCGGGCGTCGCCGAAAAACCAGACCCGCCCTCGGCGCGTGCGACCTCGCGTCCGTCCGACAACGCCAAGGCCAGAAGCGAGCCCTGGGTTTCCCCGTAGACGACCGTTCCGGTGGAGGTCACTACCGGTGGCGTGGGCGCTCCGCGCTCCGGCGACTTTTCCCACACTACCTGGCGTGACCGAAGGTCCAGCATCAGGACCCCGCGCCGTGCCGACGAAACGATCAGCATCCGCCCCGCCACGGCCAGCCCAGTCACCCCCGTGAACGCCGAATCGCGCCACTCGACCGTTCCGCTCTCCGCGTCTAGCGCGTAGAGGCCGGCTGTAAACGAGGCGATCAGGATGGTACCCCGGTAGATGACCGGCGTGGTATCGACGTCGAAAAACTGGGGCACGTTGCCAGGTCGGCGCTCGACGTCGGTTGCGGTCTCGATCTCCCACAAGAGCCGCCCGTCGAAGGGGTTGAGAGCCGCGACGGCGCCATCGGTGAACGCCGCGTAGAGGCGCCCCTGTTCGAACAAGAGCCCGGCGTGCCCCGAGATCGTGATCTCGTCGGTAGGCTCCTTTTCGTAGACCCAGAGCACTTGGCCGTCTTCGCGGCCGAGCGCCGTGATGGCGTCGTTTTCGCCGACGAGGTACATCGCGTCCGCCGTGAGCACCGGCGTCGTGCGAAGAGTCCCCGAAACCTTCGTCTTCCACCGCAGGTTTCCTTCGACGTCGAGTGCGTGCACGAACCCGTCTACCGACGGTAGGTAGATCTGTCCCGTATCGTCGTCGATGGCGGGCTGGGACTCGATTTGGGCGAAGGTGTCGTATAGCCACAGCCTCCGTCCGTCGAGCCGAAATGCGAAAAAGTTCCCGTCGGTCGTACCGATGTAGACGCGCTCCCGCCGAGAATCGAAGCCCGCCGTCGCAAGTTCCACAGGGACGTATCGCGCATCTTGACGGTTGGTCAGTTGCTTCGACCACCGCACGTTGAACCCGCCTTCCCCTGGGGCGGCGTAGTTCTCGCCCTCCTCCACCCAACCAAACGTGTCCGCTTTGCTGGCGCTGCGCGCGGCCCCGCAGCCGGGGCATGCGAGCGACAAAGCGAGCGAAATCAGCGCGGCGCGGTGGACCATCGCTCAGGGAGCGGGCTGACCCGACTGCTGCTGACGAATCATTTCGTTGAGCTGCTCCTGCAGCCCTCTCATGTCCAGGCCGGTGCCCGGTGCTTGGCTCGGGTCGATAATCGCGAGCCGTGACTCCGCCTCCGCACGCGTGAACGGAAGGGGCGGAGCATTGGGTTGACGGAGGTCCGCCAAGACGCCTCGAAGCTTGATCTTGGCCTCGCTCATCTTGCCCTGCTGCATCAGGATGCGTGCCTGGTGGTAGCTCGCGATCGGCGCGACTTCTTTGCTGAGCGCGCGCAAGGCCTCGAGCTGCTCGAGGGCCTCGTCGTACGACTGCTCCGCCTCGAGTGTATAGGCGATGCCTTCGAGGGCGGCCCACCGGAGGGTTTCGTCGTCGGTGCCTTCTAGCGCGGCCTTGTAGGCGTCGCGCGCTTGCTCGAGCTTGCCCTGACCGTAAAGTGCCCGGGCTTCACCGATCAGGGCCCAAGTCGCGGCGACCGTGCCCTCGTGATCGCGCACGATGGCGGCGTACGATTCGGCAAGCTCTGCTTCGTCGTAGATGTTGGAGTCGAGGACTGCGGCCAGCTCCTCGCCCGCCGTTTCGTTCTTGTTTTTGGCAAACGTCGACCACGCGATCCCGATCGCGGCGACGAGGAGCACAAAGCCTGCCGCCAGCCCGAGCGGCTTGAGGTTCTCGGCAAGCCAATCTTTCGCAACCGCGGCCTGGGCGAGGGCCTTGTCCTCGACGAGCTCGGCCTGGCGCCCCCGCTCAGCCGCCTTGCGCGCCGATTTTGCCGCGCGCGCCGCCGCTAGGCGCTGCCCCGGAGTGAGCGGCGCCTGTTTCTGGTTCTCGGCGGGATCGTTGGCCACAGTTTCCTCCAAGGACCCGGAAATCCGGGTAAATCGGTTGCGGACTATACACGCGGCCCCGATGCAGTCAACGTAGCCTCGCATCCGGCGCGACGCTCGTGCTAGAGCGCTCGCTGTGCGGAGCCCCGCCTGGATCTGCGCGACCTTCGTTGCGCTCGTTTGCGTTCCGTCGACCGCTTCGGCCTACGAAGACCAGGCGACGCTCGCGCTCGCAGTCGGATGGGCCGGGATCCCGGGTTCGAGCACCCTTCCCCGCAACGGCGTCGACGTAGGTCTCAGCGCCGGCTTTGGGATCACCGATGCGTGGGGGATCCAAGGCGTTCTCAGCTACAACGTGTTTCCCGACGAACGTCGTCTTCAGATGGGGGTGGCAGGGCTCGAGGCGATCTACCTTCTCGACATCGTGCGATTCGTTCCGATCTTTGGTTTCGGAATCGACGGCCTGGTGAGTGGGCGCGCCGACAGCACGAGGGGCGACTTCGCCCTGCATGCCCTAGTGGGCTTCGACTATCTGATCAGCGACCGCTGGTCGGTCGGTGCGGACGCGCGCGGCTATTGGGTGGCCACCAACGCGAACAGCTTCCTCGACCCCTTCTTCGTGACCGTTGCGGCCCGCGTCGGAGTGCGATTCGACACCCACTGACACCCTGCCCCGGAGCTCTCCGAGCTTGGCCGGCCCGATGCCGCGCACCCGAATCAAGTCCTCCACCTGGCGAAAAGCGCCTATCTCTCGGCGATGCGCGACGATCCGCCGCGCGGTCACCGCCCCGATCCCAGGCAACGCCTCGAGCTCCTCCACCGAAGCCAAATTGACATCCACCAAATGGAACAGTCCCCTTTCTTGAGGGGTCAATTCCAAGGCGGTGCTGGGGGGGCTGGTCGAAGAAGGGACTGACCCATTTTTGCGCTGGGGGATCTCGATGGCTTTGCTCGAAGCGAGTGCGCCGCAGCAGAGCAACAGGACCACTACGGCTGCCGATCGGGCCGGAGATGTGGACTGGGCCTCGGGCACGAGGGTCTATCGGTCGCGCCGGCTACCGTGTTGCCAGGGACTCAGTCTGAGGGTTTTCCTAGCTGGAAACCGTCGTGGAGCACCACGACGGCGCGGTCGGCGTGCTCGGCCTCGATCAGGCACGAGGTCTTGATCTCGCTGGTGCTGATCGCTTCGATGTTGATGTCGGCGTCGGCGAGCAGTCGGAACATGCGTGCCGCGATGCCTGCGTGGTTGCGCATCCCAACGCCGACGATCGAAACCTTGGCTACCTCGTCGTCGCGCGTCACGCCCTCCGCATCGACACTGTCGACGATTCGGGTGGCGATCGCTTCAGCGCGGTCGGCCTCCTCGCGGCTCACGGTAAAGGTGAGGTCCGTATGCCCCTCCTTCGACACGTTCTGGATAATCATGTCGACCGAGATGTTCGCTTCGGCGAGCGGCTCGAACACGCTCGCGACGACACCCGGATGGTCCGGGAGTGCGCGAACGGTCAGCTTCACCGTTTTTTTGTCTGCGGCGACACCGGCCACGACGACCCTTTCGAGCAAGTGTTCTTCGTCGGTCACGATCGTTCCTTCCGAGCTCGAGAAACTCGAGCGCACGTGCAGCGGGATGCCGAGC
Organism: Myxococcales bacterium; assembly: GCA_029863605.1. Lineage (GTDB taxonomy): Bacteria > Myxococcota_A > Polyangia > Polyangiales > Houyiibacteriaceae > SG8-38. Next base: position 56,367 of record JAOTVB010000010.1, read on the forward strand.
TTCATCGCAAGCTCCACCGAACGTATTTGTAGCACTTTGGCGCCCAGGGAGGAGAGCTCCAACATCTCCTCGTAACTGATGCGGTCGATCTTTCGCGCGTTCGGGCACACGCTCGGGTCGGTCGTGTACACACCATCGACGTCGGTGCAGATTTCGCATAGGTCGGCCTTCACCGCAGCTGCGACCGCAACCGCCGAGGTGTCGGACCCGCCGCGTCCGAGGGTCGTGATATTGCCGTACGCATCGGTGCCCTGAAAGCCCGCGACCACCAGGACGTGGCCGTTCTCGAGCGTCGATCGAAGCCCGGTACCATCGATCGTGCGGATGCGCGCCTTGGTGTGCACGCTGTCGGTGACGATGCGGGCCTGATGGCCGAGCATCGAGCGTGCCGGGACCCCGATCTCGTTCAGCTGAATCGCCAAAAGCGCCGCGCTCACTTGCTCGCCGCTCGACACGAGCACATCCATCTCGCGCTCGGCCGGAGCGTTGCAGAGCTCCCACCCCATGCTCAAGAGCCGGTCGGTCTCGCCCGCCATCGCGCTCACGACGACGATCACCTGATGGCCTTCCCGATACGTCTCCGCGACGCGCTCCGCCACCATGCGGATCCGGTCCAGCGAACCAACGCTGGTGCCTCCATATTTCTGTACTACCAAGGCCATGGGCGGCGAAGGATAGCGGCGCCCTTGTTCCGAGCAACCAGCGCTTGACAGGCTCGCACTCGCTCACGCGTCCATGCGCTCGGTGCCGGGAAGCTCGAGAATCAGGTCTTTGCCGTAGGCTGTCGACGGGGTCTGAAAGCCGGGGGTCAGCTCGCCTGCGCAGATCTTCGAAGCGATGCTTAGGGCCATCCGGGCAGTGAGCGTGTACCCTTCGGGAGTGCGAAGCCGCGAGACGACCGTCTTGCCGTCAGCCGCGCGCGCTTCGCCCCAGAGCTGATTGATTCCCTCTTCCCGCGATCGGTCGTCAGGCCCTGCGGGCGCCGCGTCGATACGCTTCTTGAGGATCGCCTGCGCAGGCCGGGTGCCGAGGATCGGCAACGCCGGCCGAACGAGCTGCAAGATGCGCGCGATTCTCTCGGGGACGGCCGTGTAGACCATGATGTTGGGGATCCCGGTGCTCCTGTATGCGGTCACCACATCTCCCCACGGGATCGTCATGCAGTGCGCGGGTTTGCCGTCGCCAAAGTCGATTTCGCGTGTCTTCCAGGCGGTGGCGACGCGCGTCAGCCGACCGTCCTGCCGCACCATCCCGCCAAGATGAATGTTCTCGGCCATCGTGGTGGCCGTCCCATGCGACACGCCACCACCTCGGCCGCGAAACGCAAGCTCGAGGTGCGTAGCATCCGGGCAGCGCGACTTCAGATGCGCGGCGAGACAATCGGAGGGAACCACGTCGAACCCCGTCCCGGGGAGCAACATGACGCCACCGTTTTTCGCCGCGCCATCCATGGCCCAGAGCCCCTCGAACACCTCGGCCTCGCCGGTGATGTCGGTGTAATGCGTCTGCGTCTCCATGCAGGCTTTGGCCATCGTCTCGTATGTCCGCGCAAAAGGTCCAGCGCAATGGATCACCACGTCGACATCGCGGAGCGCGTTTCGAATTGACTGCGGATCGGCGAGGTCGGCAGCGATCGAATCGAAGCCATGCGTTTCGGCTTGCTCTCGAAGTCGATGCGGGTTGCGGCCCGAGAGAACGATCTTTACCCCGTCCTCCTTGGCGAACCGCGCGATCAAATCGCCGGTGTACCCATAGGACCCGTAAACGAGAATCTTCGCCGACATCGCGTAGAGCTCGCTTGTACCACTTCTGGTCGCCGGTGCGACAGCGGCACGAAACTGAGGTACCGTCCTCTGCGATGTGGCGTGTCCTCGGCGTGCTGCTGCTTCTTCTCGTCGCGTGCGATCCCAACGCGCAGGCCCGCCCCTCTGACACCGATGACCGGGCGGAGGAGCGGCTCCAAATGGTGAGTCGCCAAATCGAGGCCCGTGACGTTCGAGACCCTCGTGTTCTTGAAGCCATGCGGAAAGTCCCCCGCCACCTCTTCGTGCCCGAGGCCCAGCGCCGCTACGCCTACGAGGACCGCCCTCTTCCCATCGGTCATCGGCAGACGATCAGCCAGCCGTACATCGTCGCCCTCATGACCGAGCTCGCAAGCGTGAAACCCGGGGCCCGCGTCCTCGAAGTCGGCACCGGGTCCGGCTATCAAGCAGCGGTTCTCGCCGAGATGGGCGTCGTGGTCTATTCGATCGAAATCCTCGAGCCCCTGGCCAAGCGCGCCAAAGCGACCCTCGACGCCCTCGGGTACGGCAAGCACGTGAAGGTGCGCCATGGCGATGGCTATGCCGGCTGGCCCGCCCACGCCCCTTTTGACGCCATCGTGGTCACGGCCGCTCCCCCAAAGATTCCAGAGCCTTTGAAGCAACAACTCAAAGTCGGTGGACATTTGGTGATCCCGGTGGGGGACTATTTCCAGCGGCTGAAGGTGGTCACCCGGACCAAGAAGGGCTTTCGAGACCGCTCGGTCGCTCCGGTGAGGTTCGTGCCGATGACGGGAAAGGCCCAGGAGCGGTGACGACGGCGTTGACAGTGGCAGTGCAGCATCAGTGACCGCGTCAGTATCAGTGGCGGTGACAGCGCTGGTGTCGACGTCTGGGTTCGTGTGAGGAGCCCTACAAATTTCGGTGAATGCTCGCAAAATTCGCCTCTTGGCGCCGAAAAAAGGCCGCCTAGCCGTGGACGAGCTGTGATATCGTCGCTTCCCCCCAAACCCGTGGCCTGTAGCCCCCTTGGCCGCGGGAAAGATGCCCGAAGGAAGCACGATGTTCTTATGCAGACCCCTTAGTTGGTTCGGCTGGTGCCTCGCCGGCCTTCTTGTGGTGGCCGGCTGTAGCTCTGACGGCGGACCTTCGAGCGGTCTTTCTTTGGAGCTCGTGCTGGAGGGCGGACAATCGATCGACGAGGTCGATTGGCGGATCACCGATCCAGCCGCGGGCGACAGGCTCTTGAAGGAAGGCAGCATCGACACCAGCGCATCGGGCTCGACCGCATCGGTCGAGGCCTACGGGCTTCCCCCCGGGGGCCCCTACGTCATCCATCTCTCGGCGACGTCCGAAGACGGCACGACCACGTGCAAAGGCTCGACGCAGTTCGACATCGCGATCGGGTTCGTGACCGAGTTACACGTGATGCTCCAGTGCAAGACCGACCCGGACCTGGGCGCGGTGCGCGTGGACACGTGGATCAACGTGTGCGCGCAGCTGGACATGGTCGTCGTGTCGTCGCTGGACACCTCGGTGGGAGGCTCAATCGAGGTCTCCGCGATGGCGAGCGACAAAGACGGGGATCCTATGATCAGTTACTTCTGGACGGCGACCGGCGGGAGCATTGCCAACCCGCCCGCGCAGAGCACCACGTACACGTGCGAAGAGGAAGGCATTCAGTTCATCACGATCACTGTCTCCGACGCCGAGCACTGCATGGACGGCCATACCGTAGAGATCGAATGTATCGGTGACGGCATGGGCATGGGCGGCGCAGGCGGCATGGGCATGGGCGGCGCAGGCGGCATGGGCATGGGCGGCGCCGGTGGCATGGGCATGGGCGGCGCCGGTGGCATGGGCATGGGCGGTGCCGGTGGCATGGGCATGGGCGGCGCCGGTGGCATGGGCATGGGCGGCGCAGGTGGCGCGCCCACGTGTATCCCCGATGGCGGCGCTCAATGGGCCGGCCCGGTAGTCAATCGGCCATGCGGAACAGGCGCGTGCGGCGAGATGGAGGTTTGCGTCGACGGAGTCTGCGAGGCGTCGTCGCTCGTCTTCGTGAGCAGCAGACAATCCGACGGCGCGCTTGGTGGCCCACGAGGCGCCGACATGATCTGCGCTGACTTGGCGGAAGCTGCGGGCCTCGGAGGCTACTGGTTCTCCTGGACCTCGGACCTCTGCACGTCCCCGCGCAAACGATTCGAAAAGACGACCCTTCCCTATCGCCAGCTCGACGGGGTGACCGTCGCATCGGGTTGGGACCGGCTCACCAACCGGCCTATGAACGAGGCAAACCTCGAGGGCGCTCTCTATATCGACGAGAACGGCAATACCCTAGAATCCGACGCTTTCTGCGACGTCGGCGCAAATCCGCCAGGTTGCCATGCGTGGACGAACACCACGCTCGAGGGGAACGTCCAGCTCAATAACGGCTGCCTCGGCCTGACGAGCAACCAGGGCTCGGGCGCATCCTTGGGGTCCAACGTGGGAGCGTTGTGGACCATCTTCTCCGGCTGGACGGCAGACAGGAACTTCACCTGCGCGATCGACAACCTCCGGATCTACTGCTTCGAACAATCCGTGGCCGAGCCGATCCCGTAACGGCGACCTAAGAAAGACAACCGCAACAAGTTCGGCCGACCTCGGCGGCGGTTGCGACGTGCGCCGACGCGAGCGTCTGGAAGGGCTTGCGCGCATGCTCGACCATGTGCTAACGAAGATGAAAGTCATTTTCATTTGCAACAACAGTCGAGTGAACAATGGTCCGATTCCAGAATTCGCGCGTAATTATTGGATTTTCCTTATGTCTGGCGGCCGGGGTCGCCCTTGGCACTCCGATTCCCGCTCACGCTCAGGACGCCGCCCCCGACCCGGAATCGCCGGAAACCGTCGTCGAAGAACCGTCGGATCTGCCTCCGGCCGACGAGCCCCCACTCGATCGGGTGTCGGGAGCCGATGCCGATAGCGCCGCCCCACCCTCGCCGGACGCGTCCACCAGCGAAGAGGGCCCGAGGATTCTCTTGGCGCCTGGCGAAGTTGCTCCGGAAGAGCGGGCGGGCGGTGAGTACGGCGCGCAGATCGACCCGCTGCGAGGGCTGCAGCAGGCCCGCTTCGACCGCGCGGAAAAAACGAGCCTGGGCGGGTACGGCGAGCTGCACTTCAATCTGATCAAGCCCGAGGGAGAGGTCGCCTTCGGACGGCTCGATCTGCACCGTCTGGTGTTGTTCGTGGCGCACAATTTCAACGACCGTTTTCGCTTTTACTCCGAGCTCGAGCTCGAGCACGCATTCGTCGCCGAGAGTGGCGGCGTCGCGGTCCCCGGTTCGTTTCAAGTCGAACAGGCGTTCATCGATTGGCGGATCCTCAAGGGCGAGAGCGAGGCCCTTTACCTTCGTGCGGGTGTAATTCTGGTGCCGATGGGGATCATCAACCAATGGCACGAGCCGCCGATTTTCAACGGCGTCGAGCGCCCGTTCGTCGATCGCGTGATCATCCCCACCACCTGGCGCGAGGGCGGAATCGGAATCTGGGGAGAGCCGATCGAAGGGCTTCGCTACGAGTTCTACGTGATCGGCGGTTTGGACGCGAACGGGTTCTCGGGCTCAAGCGGCCTCCGCGGGGGGCGGCTCAAGGTCACCGAAGCGGTTCTCAACGGCCCGGCGTTCACTGGCCGGCTCGAATGGGAGCCGACCCTCGGCATGGTGCTCGGCGTGGCGCCTTACTTCGGCCTTGCCGGCCCGCATGAGCTCGACGTCAATGTCAGGGTGAACGGCATCGCCGCCGACTGGCGCATTCGCCGTAAAGGCTTCGAGTCCCGCGCCGTCGTGGCGTACTTTCACGTCAGCGACACCGATACCCTCCGCACCATCCTGCCGGGCGAGACCGCTCCAGTCAGCACGGTCGGGTCCAACCTCCTCGGGGTCTATGGCGAGTTCGGCTACAACGTGATCGGTTCGGTCGACACCGAGATGGAGCTCGTTCCGTTCATTCGGCTCGAGTGGTACGACACGACCTTCGAAGAATCGGATCCGGCATTCGATCTGCCGGCCTTCCTCGTTCCGACCGTCGGGCTCAGTTACCGGCCGATTCCTCAGATCGTATTCAAATTCGACTATCAGGCGTTGCTCGCCTCCTCCGGGCCCAACGAAAACCGTTGGAACCTGGGGGTCGGCTGGATGTTTTAGCCGCAAATTCTGCGTCTTTTTTGGGTTGCAGGCCGCGGGACCTACCCCTATCGTTGAAAACGAAGATGAAATGCGTTTTCAATAAGACGGCACTTCTCTTCGTGCTGACCCTGGTCGGGGCGAGCACGGCAGCAAGCGGCCACGCGCGGGTCTACTACAGCGTGCGCGGTCTCCTCGCCGAGCAATTTCGGGACTCCGAGCGCGTCGACTACAAGCGTGTCGAGCTCTCCGACGAGCAGCGCCGACGAATCCAAACCCGCCTCGGCGCCAAGCTCAAGAAAGACACATACATTTTTTACGTCGCGCACTCGGCGGACAACATCGACGGTTACGCCCTCTTCGATCGGGAGATCGGCCAACACGAATACATCGACTTCGCGACATTCTTCGACAGCGAAGGTCGCGTCACGCGGGTGGAGGTCGTCGCCTATCGCGAACCGTACGGTGCTGGGATTCGCTCCGAACGTTTCCGCAGGCAGTTCGTCGGTAAAGAGCCCACCAATGATCTGAAACCGGGATACGACATCGACGTCATTTCCGGAGCGACCTTGTCCACACGAGCGATGGCCAAGGCGGTCAAGCGCGCTTCCGTCTTGCTGCACCACTTGGTGCTCACCTCGTCCTAGCGCGTCGATGCAAGACTTTACCCGACCATCTGGCAGGCTGCGCGCCCTCCCCTGGGGCGCGCGTGTGGTGTATTCGATTTTCTTGGCCTTCACGTTGGTCGCCATGATCCTCACGCTGGCGCTTACCGACGACATGGTGGGGCTCGATATGCACGGCTTGGCTAGCTATTACGAGGGGGAGGCAGCGCCCGTAGACGTTCCAGAAGATCAAGACGGCCCCGAGCTCTTGTTGCCTCCAGACGGGGAACACCTCGCCGCATTCGAACCGATGTCGCGCAGGAAGCTACTCGAGGTCACGCATTTTCATTTGTTTTCGATGCCTGTGTACCTGCTGATCCTCAGCCATTTGTTCATGTTGTCGCGTGCCCGACCCGCCTCGAAGGCGGTCTGGATCGGCTTCGCCTCGTTCGCGACTGCCCTTCACATCGCCGCACCGTGGCTTACGGCAACCGGGTCGCCAGGCTCGGTGGCCGTGTACGCCGTGTCGGGTGCGATCATGGTCGCGAGCTACAGCGTCATGGGCCTAGGCCCCTTGTGGGAGATGTGGCGGCCGTGACCTATGCGGGATTGCCCATCACAACGACCGATGCGCCGCTGAGGGTTCGTCCTCTCCCTCGTCGGGAGGCTTGGGCTCTTCCGGTTTCTTCCGCGGGGCGGGCTCGCCGTACTCGTCGACGAGCTTCTTTTGTAGCTTGTCGAGGAGCATGCGTTCGATGTACCCCGGCATGGCCGGGATCTGGATGACGACGCGCACCGGGCCGCCGCCCTGATCCTCGATGCGGATGATCTCGAGGCTTCCCGGATAGGTACGCCCGTCGTTCTTGTAGTCGAAGAGCAGGTAGCCGATGCTCTCGTCGCGATCGCGAATCGGGTAGCCCTGGTCGACGCGAATGAGGCGCACGGCGGCGCGCCAAACCTGCTCGTAGCTATGCCGGTAGTCCTCGGTCTTCTTCGCCTGCACGGCGGCTGGCAAGAAGAGCGCGGCGGTGACGACGATGGCGGCCCAGGGTTTCATCATGAGCGACGCTACCGAAGCAAAGCCCCGTCCTCCAAAAAAGGAGCGACACCGGGTGCCAGTGGCGAGGGACACCGACCCTGCCGCTGCTACCGCGCTTGCTTCTCTAGCTCCGGGGCCAGCTTTTCGACGATCGGCATCAGCTTGTCACGCGTGTTGAGCGACGGGTCCTCGATCACCTGTTCCAGCAGCTCCCGGAGTACCTGCCCGACCACCGGCCCGGGCCCGCCTTCGAGGTGCGCCATGACGTCCTTGCCATCGATGGCGAGGTCCTGTGTCGTCAAGGCGCCGCCCTGCTCGATCTGCTCGTCGATGCGGCTTCGGAGCTCTTTCAATAGGGCGAGCTCCTCTTCGACGTTGCGGCCTTTTCCGAGTGCGTCCGCCTCCCCCAGCCGAAGAAGCGCCTCGACTCGATCGGAACCCACGCGTTTGATGAAGCGGCGGACGGCCGCGTCGGTCCATTCGCTGCCGTAACAGATCAAATGGTGACGAACGAGATCGACGATCAGCTCGCGTTCTTGATTCGAAAACCTGTAGTCGCGGAGCCACCGGTCGGCCATGTCCGCCCCGACTCGTTCGTGATGATAAAATGTCCAGTCGCCGGTCTTGTCGGAGCGCGCGCGTGTGCGGGGCTTGGCGACGTCGTGAAGGAGCGCCGCCATCCGTTCGCTTGGGTCCGCCTCCGATTCGTCCAGCACGCGCATCGTGTGGTCCCAGACGTCATACGCGTGCCACTGGTTCTGCTCACACCCCACCTGCTCGAGAAGCTCGGGATAAGTCACCTCGAGGATGCCGGTGCGTCGCATCACTTCGAATGCCCGTGAGGGCGCCCTTGCCTTCATCGCCTTGATCCATTCCTCGCGGACGCGTTCGGGACTGACTTTGCGATAGGTGTCGAGTGCCCCTCGAAAGGCCGCCTCGGTTGCGCCTTCGAGCTCGAAGTCGAGTGTTGCGACGAAGCGAGCGCCGCGCAGAATCCGAAGCCCGTCCTCTTGAAAGCGTTCCTTCGGGTCGCCGACTGCCCGGAGCACCTTGGCGCCCATGTCGACGAGGCCATGAAAGGGATCGACGACCCGTCCGTCGACCGGGTCGTATGCGATGGCGTTCACCGTGAAGTCTCGCCGAGCCAGGTCTTGGTCGATGTCGCCGACGAACACGACGCTGTCGGGCCTTCGCCCGTCGCTATAGGCGCCCTCCCCTCGAAGCGTCGTCACCTCGTAGGCACTGCCCTTCCAAAGCACGGTTACGGTCCCATGGTCGATGCCGGTTGGGATCACCTTGTCGAAGGTTTGCTGCACCTTTCCGGGCAAGGCCGAGGTCGCTACGTCCCAATCGTTGACCGGCTCCCCGAGTAGGGTGTCCCGGACACAACCGCCCACGACCCAAGCGCGCTCCCCGGCCTTGCGGAGCTCTTGACAGATTTCGAGCACCGGCCTCGCGATCTGCTGTCGAAGAATGCGGCTTGGCACGCTGGTTCGATAACCTTATGCACCTCTAAGTGCAATATTCGTTGGGAAGACCACGGTCCCGAGCCCTCTTCGTTGTTGACAACAGACGCGTTGGCCCGTTGGGATAACGAAGCTACAATCATCTCTCAGCCCCCGCCCCCCAAACCCCTATGAGAAGACTCTGGAAGCCCTTACTTGGATTGGTCGTCGTCCTTGCGGCGTTCACCATTTCCTTCGGTTGGCCGCGTGAAAACGGCCTCCAAATCGATATCGACACCTCCCCTCGGGCCCGTGCGGCTCGTGAGCAGACGCCTTGGGATCTCACCAAGCTTACGGTGATGAACCGAGCGATCCTCGAGGTGAATGAGCATTACGTCGATCCGACCCGAGTCGACCATCAGCGGATGATGCTCGCCGGGCTCAACGCGATTCAACGGAGCATCGCTCCGGTTCTCGTCCACTACGCCGACGGGGCCGACACGCTCACCGTCCAGGTCAACGGCGACAAGAGCGAGTTCGTGGTGTCGGACGTGACCAGCCCTTGGGAGCTGGCCGGGCGTTTTCGTGAAGTTTTCGCCTTCTTGCAAGAGCACCTTCAAGACGAAGAAGATCTGGAGCTTAGGGATGTCGAGTACGCGGCGGTCAACGGTATGCTCCGGACGCTCGATCCCCATACGGTGTTGCTCACCCCGAAGGTGTTCGAAGAGATGCAGACCAGCACTCGGGGTGAGTTCGGGGGACTCGGGATCGTCATCTCGATTCGCGATGGGCACCTGACTGTCATCCGCCCGATGCCTGGTACGCCGGCCTTCAAGGCGGGGCTTCAGCGCAACGACCGCATCGTGAAGATCAACGCCGAGTCGACCCTCAACATGCCTCTCCAAGAAGCGGTCGATCGCTTACGTGGAACCCCAGGGTCGAAGGTGACCGTCTACATCACCCGAAAGAGCAAAGCCGGCGTGTGGAGCAAGGAACGGCCGGTCGAGCTCACCCGAGCGGTGATACACATCGAATCGGTAGAGCATCGGGTGCTCCGGGACGGCGTCGGGTACGTCAAAATCAACAACTTCCAGGGCAACACCGAAAAAGACCTGCGCCGCGCGTTGGCTACCCTTCACAAGAAGAAGATGAAGGGCCTCGTGTTGGACCTTCGCGGCAATCCGGGCGGGCTTCTCGACCAAGCAGTACAAGTGGCGGACACCTTCCTCGACGGCGGCCCCATCGTCACCACTTCGTCGCAAGACCCTCACCAGCGCGAGGAAAAGTTCGCGCGCAGCGGCGGCACCGAGCCCGACTACCCGATGGTCGTCTTGATCAACGGGGGCAGCGCATCGGCTAGTGAAATCGTCGCGGGGGCGCTCAAGAACCATGACCGCGCGCTCATCATCGGCGAGCAGAGCTTCGGTAAGGGCTCGGTTCAGGTGCTCTACAACTTCCAGGACGGCTCGGCGCTCAAGCTCACGGTCGCCCAGTACCTGACCCCCGGCGACCTTTCCATACAAGGCGTTGGCATCGTGCCCGATATCGGGATCAGCCCGATGACGGTCGACAAGGAGGACATGGACCTGAAGGTCGACCAGCTGTTCATGCGGGAGAGTGAGCTTCCGTCCCACCTCACCCACGAGAGCGCGAGCGATTCCCAGCGGCCCTCGGTATTGTTGGGCTATTATCTCAACAGCGACCTTCGTCAGCGATTGCTCGAAGCGGAGCCCAACGAAGAAGAGAACGAAGACCAGGAGAACTTCTTGATTCGTTTCTCGCGAAACCTCGTCGTCAGTGCCAAGTCGCCGAAGCGCCCTCAGATGCTTCGCTCGGCGCGGCCGATCATCGAGCGTATTCAAAAGCAAGAGGACGAAAAAGTCGCCCGTGACCTCAAGAAGCTCGGGATCGACTGGAGCGTCGGACCGAACAAGGGACCGAGTGACGTGCGGGTGGTGGCCACGACGAGCACGGGCGGCAAACCCGCCAAGGCGGGTGATCCGCTCGAGCTCGAGGTCGAAGTGACCAACGAGGGCAAACAGCCTCTCTATCAGCTTGGGGCGGTCACGCGTAGCGACAACCGCCTGTTCGAGGGGCGCGAGCTGGTGTTTGGCAAGCTTGCACCCGGTGAAACCCGCTCGTGGAAGACGACTCTCGGCATCTGCCGCATGGAAGATGAAAAGCGCGCTTGCCGAATCCCGCGCGACGTTTCCGACCGCGCCGACGGTATCGTCGTCGAGTTCGAAGAAGCTTACGGCCATGCCCCAGCGCCCGTCGAGGTTCGGACGCTGATCCGCGCCCTCCCCGAGCCGCGTTTCGCCTACGGTCTTCAAGTGGCTGACAACGTCAGCGGCAACAACGACGGGCGCGTACAGCGAGGCGAGCAGGTCACCTTATACTTCACCGTGAGAAATGTCGGCCCCGGGCGCACGTACGAGGTCCAAGCCAATCTCTCGAACCGCAGCGGGCCCGGCGTTCTCCTGCACAACGGTCGGTTCCAGACGAGTGACCTAGAGCCAGGCGCCGAGTGGGTCGTGCCATTCACATTCCAGGTGCTTCCCGATTTCGACGAGAAAGAGGCCAAGCTCGAGGTCGCCGTCGTCGACACCGACCTGCGCGTGTACTCAACTGAGAAGATCCGAGTTCCGATCTACGACGAGCCGCACCCCGTCGAGAGGCTCACCCCGAAGCGTCTGGTCGGGCTCAAAGCCGGGACCGAGATCCGCGAAGCCCCGAGTAGTGACGCATCCGTCATCGCCCGCGTCGGAAAGCCGGTTCGACTGTTGCACGTGGCCACGGGGCCCGATGGGTACGAGCGCATCAACCTCGGCGGCGGACGTCCAGGTTGGGTGCGCGAGAGCGACCTCTCGGCCGCCACCGGCCAAGTCACCAAAGGGCCTGCGCTTGTTTGGGTGACCCAGAGTGCGCCACCGGAGCTGAAGCTCGTCGGGCTGGACGATTTCGTGACCCGCGATGAGACGCTCCGGGTTCGCGGCAAGGCGATGGATCAAGACCGCGTCCGAGACCTCTACATCTTCGCGAGCGGGCGCAAGGTCTACTACGAATCAAACCAGCGCAGCCGAACGCCGCAGGAGCTCGAGTTCGATGCCGAGATTCCACTGCAGCCCGGGCTGAACACCATCATCGTGGTGGCCAGGGAGGATAGCGACTCCGAAGTCCGCCACTACTTCACGGTTCGGCGCGACGCCAAAGACGGCTCGCTGATGCAGACCCCGAAGCGGGACGACGTGCTGTTCGGCAACGGCCACTGACGCAAGGCGCTCACGAGACCGAGAAGAAACCCGCGAAACGCTCTACGCCCTCGGGCAAGGCTCCACCCGCACGGATGTGGCGCAACAAGAGGGGAGCGACCGCCTCGACCGCAACCGGCACAGGAGACTCTGCGCCGGCTGTGAGAGACTTCATCTCGATTTCAGATTCAATCTCGATGACTTCGATTTGATTGTGATTCCAAGTGATCCGCAGTAGCTCTCCGGCGAAACCAAACCCAGGCCGTATCAGGCATGCTTCCCCACCGCCGGGTTGTCTCTCGAGGGTGGCGTAGCTCTCGGTGTAGCCGTAGCGCCGCAAGAGGCCGGCAAGGTCCGCCGCCAGGGCCGCATCCGATTCGACCGCGAGCAAGGCGCCGAGGGCTTTGCCCGGATTCGGAACGTCCTGGATCACGGCCCGAATCAAGCCGCGACGTCCTTCGGCTTCGAGCTGGTGGTAGGCGAACGCAAGCCCGTCTAACGCGTTAGAATCATGCAGAATTCGCTCCACGAGGCCCGCGAAGGAGCCCCCTCGGGGGCGGTCTGCGTTCGCGATACCGGGCCGTGGGGCACTCACAGCGTCGCTATACCTCAACGCCGACGGTCCGCCCAGCGCACAATGATGTAGGTAAATATATTACACTTGACTTCATTTACCTACCTGCTAAAGAAAACCCGTTCAGGAGCAGGCATGCAGACAGGCGACGCGTTCATCGCTCAGCATGAAAAAATGGTCCATGGCCTGGCCGCTCGAGTACGGCGGGAGTTGTCGTTCCACGGGGACCTCGACGACCTCGTAGCCTTCGGGTTCGGAGGGCTGCTCGAAGCCCAGTATCGGTTCGACCCGGCGCGCGGCGTTCGGTTTCAGACCTTTGCCTATCACCGGGTCCGGGGCGCCATGCTCGACGGCGTCCGCAAAATGACCCACCTCCCGCGCCGAGCCCACGAGCGTCTCCGAAAGTCGGCGGAAACCCCTCCAACGGCCCTCCCCAAAGCGGCCGCGACCCCGCTCGACAAGGTGTTCGCAAGGGTGAGCGCGGGCCTGACGACCGCCGGTCCGCTCCACGGTTCCCTCGGCGAGGAATCCCCCGAGAGCACGCTCCTCAAGAACGAAAGCGTCGCGCGCTTATTGGCTGCCATTGCTGGGCTTTCCGATCGTCAGCGGACGCTTGTGCGCGGCTACTACTTCGAAGGCCGCTCCATCGACGACATCGCCCACGAGCTCGGCATCTCGAAATCTTGGGCGAGCCGCATCCACACCAGCGCTCTCGCAGAGCTTCGATTCTCCCTCGAGGCCTGAGCAAAGTCGGCCGAGGGGCCGAAATCTCAGCCTTTCTCGTGGGTTACGTGCGAATGTGGATTCGCGGCTCCGCCCTCGGCGCGAAACATGTTGCGCACCGTGACCGGAGGTAACGCTTCCGTGCACAGGTGTGGCAAACGACGCCCGGCCTTGTAAATTCAGCTGTAAAGGCGTGCCGAAAGAACAGCGCTTTGCGGCTTTCTTTGGGTGGCACGCATTCTGCATGATGCTCGCACAAGATGGGGGCTACCAGAACTCAGAACCCGAAGCCGCAAGCGGTTGATGGACGCGGTATTCGGATAATTGCCAAGTCGGTCTACCGCGAGCTCCGCAACAGCGGCCACAGCCGGACGGACATCGTGGCGTTCACCAACGCCGTTCTCGAGTTGGTCACGACCGAGCTTCGCGACGCGCAAGAAGCGGCAGAGTAAAAGCCCTCGCGGGTTCCTCATCGCTCGCTCAAAAGCGCAACCTATTCGCGCCCTTGGCTCCTTGACCGAGGCCTAGCGCGCGGTTACGTTCGGCCCTCGCCGGGCCCAACCACGGGCGCCGAGGGCTTTTCAAGGGAGTCGACCGGATGGCCACAAAAGTAGGAATCAATGGCTTCGGACGCATTGGGCGCTGCGTTGCCCGCGTGATCGCAGAGCGCGCGCAGGGCGACATGGAGCTCGTGGGGATCAATGATCTGACGAGCGCCGAAATGCTCGCCCATCTGCTCGAGTGGGACTCGGTCCACGGGCGCTTCTCGCATCCGGTGAAAGCCGAAGACGGCGCGATCTGGATCGGCGACCACCGTGTTCCTGTAAGCGCGGAGCGAGACCCCTCCAAGTTGAAGTGGAAAGACCTGGGCGCTGAGATCGTGCTCGAGTGCACCGGTCTGTTTCGTTCGCGAGAGACCGCCTCGGCGCACCTCAAGGCGGGCGCCGAGCGTGTGATCATCAGCGCGCCGGCCAAAGCGGACATAGACGGCACCTTCTGCGTGGGGATCAACAGCGACGAGTTCGATCCTTCGAGGGACCGGATCATGAGCTGCGCGTCGTGCACGACGAACTGTCTCGCGCCTCTCGCGAAGGTGCTCAACGAAACGTTTGGTATCGTCAAGGGCCACATGGTGACCGTGCACTCGTACACCAATGACCAGCGCATTCTCGACCTTCCGCACTCGGACATGCGGCGGGCCCGTGCCGCCGCGGTGTCGATCATTCCCACGTCGACCGGCGCTGCCAAGGCGATCGGCCTCGTGTTGCCCGAGCTCAAGGGCAAGCTCGATGGGACCGCGATTCGGGTTCCGACCCCCAACGTGTCGCTCACGTGTCTAACCGCCCACGTGGGTCGCAACACCAGTCGCGACGAGGTCAACCAGGCCTTCAAAGAAGCCGCCGAGGGCCCGCTTCGCGGCATCCTCGAGTACGAGGAGCGTCCGCTGGTCTCGATCGACTTCACGGGGAATCCCCATTCGTCCATTCTCGATGCCGCGCAGACGCAGGTCGTCGGCGGCGACCTCGTCGAGGTGCAGAGCTGGTACGACAACGAGTGGGGTTTCTCCCAACGCATGGTCGACTTGGTGCGGATCGCATCAAGCGCGCGGTGAGCCCGTGAGCGACGAGATTCGGTCGATCGAGGACTTGTCCCTCGAAAGCGCCGCCACCTTCATTCGCGTGGACTTCAACGTGCCCCTCCACGATGGCCAGGTCACCGACGACACCCGAATTCGGGCGGCGCTTCCGACGATCAAGTACGCCATCGAGCGAGGGGCGCGTGTCGTGTTGGCGTCGCATCTAGGCCGCCCGAAGGGCAAGGTGGTCCCGTCACTCTCGCTCGAGCCGGTCGCCGCGCGCTTGGCCGAACTTCTCGACGTTGGCGAGGTGCGCCTCACCGACGATTGTATCGGAGACGGCGCGCGCAAAGTCATCCAGGACCTCCGTGACGGCCAAGTTGCCCTCCTCGAAAACCTTCGTTTCCACTCCGGCGAGGAGGCAAACGACATCGATTTCGCGCGCGCTCTCAAAGGATCGTGCGTGGCGTATGTCGATGATGCCTTCGGCGCCGCGCACCGTGCCCATGCATCGGTGAGCGCATTGCCTCGGCTCATCGAGGAGCGCGCGGCGGGCTTTTTGATGCGACGCGAGCTCGAGGTGCTCAGCCACCTCCGTAACGAAGCTCCACACCCCTACCTCGCCGTCCTCGGCGGTGCCAAGGTCAGCGACAAGATCGGGGTGATGGAGGCGCTCCTCACCAAGGTGGACGCGCTTCTCGTCGGCGGGGCGATGGCCAATACGTTCCTGGCCGCGCGCGGCCTCGAAATGGGTAGGAGCCTTTGCGAGACCGACAAGCTTGCGCTGGCGCGGAGCTTGATGAGCGCTGCCGCCAAGAGCGGGGTCGACCTCTTGCTTCCCATCGATCTACGGATAGGGAGCTCGGTTGGGGACAGCACCTCGGAGGTGGTCGGTGTGGAGCGGGTGCCCTCCGACGCTATGGCTCTCGACATCGGACCTGCGACCGAGCGGCTCTATCGGGACAGGCTGCGGCGCGCCCAAGCGATCTTCTGGAATGGCCCGATGGGACTCTTCGAGAACACAACGTTTGCCGAGGGGACTCTCGCAGTCGCCCGCGCAGTGGCGGATTGCCCCGGGTTCAGCGTGGTCGGCGGGGGCGATAGTGTGGCCGCCGTCATGCAGGCAGGTCTCGCTGACCAATACGAGCACGTCTCCACTGGCGGCGGCGCTTCGTTGGAGTATCTAGAGGGCCGCCCTCTGCCAGGCGTGGAGGCCCTCAAGCCATGAGCACGCGGACACCGCTGATCGCAGGAAACTGGAAGCTGCACAATACCGTCGCCGAGTCGCAGGCGTTGGCTGCTGGCATCCGAGAGCGCGTGGGCGACGGGCTACCGTGCCAAGTCGTGGTGGCGCCCGTGGCGACGTCGCTCGTGCCGGTTCGGGAGACGCTCGCCGGTTCTGCTGTCGGCCTCGCCGCGCAAAATGTGTACTGGGAGGATTCGGGCGCGTTCACCGGAGAGCTCAGCCCTGCCCTCTTGCTCGATGTCGGGTGCACCCATTGCATCATCGGCCACTCGGAACGACGCCAGTACTTTGGCGAGACCGACGCGGGCGTACGAAAGAAAGCCTCTGCGCTTCTCGTTCACAAGATCGTTCCCATCACGTGCGTCGGGGAAAGCCTCGAGCAGCGCGAGGCCGGGAAGACCCTCGATGTCGTGCTTGGACAGGTGGAGGCCGCGACTGAGGGCTTGGATGCCGTCGCGCTCGCGCCGCTCGTCGTGGCGTACGAGCCGATCTGGGCCATCGGTACTGGACGCACCGCCAAGGCGGAGGATGCCCAAGAGGTCCATCGTGCGATTCGCGATCATCTCGGTGCGCTCAAGGGTGAGTCGTGGGCCGACACCGTGCGAATTTTGTATGGTGGCAGCGTGAAGCCGTCCAACGCGGACGAGCTCCTCGCCGAGCCGGATGTGGATGGCGCGCTCGTCGGAGGCGCGTCGTTGTCCGCAGACAACTTCATTCCGATCATCGATGCCGGCGTTCGCCGGGCGGAGAGCTGAGCCATGTATACCTTTGTGTCGATCCTCTACATCTTTGTGTGCTTGTTCTTGATCCTGGTCGTGCTGCTGCAGTCCGGTAAGGGGGGCGGCCTGGGATCCGCGTTCGGCGGAGGCACGAGCCAACAGATCTTTGGGGGCGCAGGAGCAGGCAATCTGCTGACACGCTTGACCGCGGCATTCGCATTTACCTTCATGGCACTTTCGGTCTGGCTTGCGTTCTTGTCATCGAGCGGCGACCAGGCCCTCGAGCGGGCAGTTCGAGAGCAAGCCGCCGCCCAGGAAGCGGCTGAGGAAGCCGAACCGACGGACGAGCCCGAGGCCGCCCCCGAAGAGGTCCAGGTCGAGGTTGAAGAGACCGAGGCCGAGGCGACGACGCCTGAATCGGAATAGACGTCAGATCCCGGCGATGGCGACTTGGTGTGCTCGCTCGCGCCAATCACGGCTTTCGTCCAAGCGATCGGCTTGTGCCAGGAGCTCGGCTAGAAGCGCGCACAGCCTGCTGAAGCAGTCGTCGCGCCCGACTCCGTCGGCTAGATCCAGACCGGCGATCACGGCCGGAGCCCCCCGCTCGCCCACATGCGCCCGCACACACAGCTCGCCAAATCGTTCGTAAAGCACCAGCGTTTCAGCGACATCTTCGAACCGATCGAGGTTTTGAGCCTCGAGCGCCGCCTCGAGATAGTCGATCGCTGCGTAGAGCGCCCCGCAAGCCTCGAGCGCTCCGGCAGTTGAGACGAGCGTTGCTATCGGGTCACCGGCACGCTCGCTGCCACCGACGCTGGCACTGTAACTGGCGCTGCCACTGATCAGCCGCGCCAGATCCCCTGCCCCCACCCACTCCCCCCGTTCGTGTAAGGCGGTACGCAGGTCGTCGCGGAGCTCACCGGCGGTGGGGCGGTTTTCTGGGTAGCGTTCGAGCGCACGTGACAACGCACGGTCAATCTCGATCGGGTGATCGCTCGGAATGGCCTCTTGTACGAGGAGCGCCAACGAGTACACATCGCTTCTGCCGTCCACGGGCTCGCCGCCGAGCTGCTCGGGGGACCGGTGCCGCGCTTCGTGCTCGGCGAGCTCTTGTTGGCCCGGCCACCTCGTCCCGAAACCGGTTAGCTTTACCCCCCCGGCCGCGCTCAACAGAATTCGATGAGGCGACACACCGCGATGGACGATTCCGAGCAGACGTTGGCTCGCATCCCTGCGGGCGTGGGCATAGTCGAGCGCGTTTGCGACTTGGATGGCGATGTGGACGATGATCGGCCAGGGGAGAGGTCGCTGCGCGAGAAGCGAAGCGAGACTCGTTCCCTCGACGTATTCGGTCGTTACGAAGCACTTGCCGCCCTCGACCCCAACGTCCAGCACCTGTGCGATGTTGGCATGCGACAGGAACGCAGACCGGTTCGCCTCGGCGATCATGTTCTCATGCGACGTGTTTTCAGAATCTGCCTCGCCCCCGATTCGCCAAACCACGACGTCTTTCTCGAATCCACACACCCCGATCGACTTCGCTTTGTAGGCCTCCGCCGACCCACGACCACCGAGCGGGCCGAGGAGTCGATATCTCCCAAGACGAAGGTTCGACGCCGACACAGGCTGAGTCTGCGTCAGGCGTTCCGGGGCGTCCCGTTTTCGACAGGGGTCCTTCCCGGCTGCCCGCGGGTCCCGTGTACGGGGTGGATCCGGAGATAACGCCCTAGGTGTTTGACGCCGATGTAGAAGGGCAGCGTGTCGACGAGCGCGACGGTTAGCTTGAAGGTGTACCCGGCGGTGATGAAGGTGACCAACTGCGGCCACAGAGACTCCGCAGGATTGATCGGAAGTGCCCTGGCGAAGAAGTGCGTAATCAGAATCACCGCGATGGTGTCGATGAGCTGGCTGATCAACGTCGAGCCGTTGTTCCGCAGCCACAGATGGCGGCCATCGGTGAGTCGCTTCCAGAAGTGGAATAGCTGGACATCGATGAACTGGGCCGCCAGGTAGGCGATCATCGAGGCGGTGACCGCGCCAAAAGCCAAGCGGCGAACTTCGAAGAACACGCCCTCGGTGGGCGCCTCAGCGGGCTCGAAGCCGGGTAATGCGCCGCCGATCCACAGAATCAACATGACCCACAGATTGAGGGCCAGTCCAACCCAGACCACTTGGTTGGCCCGGTGGCGACCGAAGAGCTCCGACAGAAAGTCGGTGCACAGAAATGTGATCGGATAGGGCAACACCCCGACCGCGAGCGGCATCGGAATCGTGAAATCGGTTCCCGGGATTTGGAAGCTCAGATCGATGAAGCGCGTGATGCCGAGGATGTTGAGCATCGCCAGCGTTCCGAGGAAGAAGCCCGAGAAAACGAGAAAGACGGTCTGCCGCCGCTCGTGAAGGGTTGCGGCGTCGAGCTCGGGAAGGCCTTCGAACGCGTGCTGCTCGGAGGGAAGCGAGTCCGCCCCGTTCACCGGTCGGCTTTCCGGCGAAGCGCTTTTCGCTCGATGCCGCGCCAAGCCTGGTGTTCTTGCCCGGCCCGCTTGGTTTCGCCGAGCTCTTCGTAGAGGCTCGGCAGCGAGGCCGCCAATGCGCCGCTTCCAACCGAGGCCTCCCAGGCATCCCGGAACGAAGCGAGTTCCACCGCAGCCGGCACGATGATCTTCCCACGCGCGAACTCCGACACCGACCCGTGCTCGTGCGCCACCCCCGCCTCACATGCGGCGCAGTGATGCTCGAGTCGCTCCTGTTGCACGAAAACCCTCGTTCCATCCGGCAGCGCTTGCTCGAGCCCGACAAGCGCACCCTTTTCCTTCTCGATCGCCGCGAAGGGCCATCTTCGCTCATCGCCGTGCCGAAGGATCTCTAAGAGCGGGAATACCGGCACCGGACCGCAATCCGAGATGCGGTGCTCGGCGACCGGCGCGCCGTCCCACAACACCAAGTCCCCGTAATCGATCGGCGCGTCGCGGAAGGTTGGTGACTGAACCACTCCGTGACACGGACTGAGCGGCGCGACCCACACCAGCTCGAACCCGACCCCGGTGGGAAGCTTGGTGGTGGCGTCGACCGGTGACGGCCGCGAGAGCACCCGGACCAACAGCGGTGGAAGCCCGTCGACCAAGGGCATCTTCGTCTTGGGGTCCGCTTGGGCCGGCATCCCGAGCTCCTCCCAGCTCCGGCGCGCAACCTCGCCGGAGCCGAGGCCAGTGGCGCAGATCGCGAGGTTCCAAAGGGCGGGGCGTCTAGCCGCCTTGTGGTCGAGCGCCATCTGGTTCGCCCTGAGTCCCTCTTCGAAGCGACCGCGCCATTTGTGCAATAGTCCCAAGTCGTACCACCACGAACCTCGCTCCCCGTCGAGCTCGAGCGCCCGGTTGAAGGCTTGTTGGGCATCGGCGTCGCGGCCGGGGCCGCACAGACGCAACGCATTCCCGAGGCTCGCGTGCAGATGGCCCGCGATGGCTGGGTCCCGCCGTTCCGAGTGATCGAGCGCGTCCAAGGCGCGTCGAAGCGCGTCGGACGCCCATCGGGCAGGCGTATCTTCGCTCACGACCGGTTCGTCCATCCCCCTGCGTGCTGCCTGCTCGATCAGGAGGGCGGCAATGGCCAAAGTCGTCTTCCAGTCTTCGGGCCACCCTTCGGCCAGCTCCCGGAGTACTTCTCGGTGCGGCGTCCCGTTTCCGAGCTCCCGGATCAGCTCGATCGCGAGCTCGGCGAGTGTTCGATCGGATTTGAGCTGACCCTTCCGCCCCAAAAGTGCCCGCCAGGTTGCTTCGAGCTCGTCCTCGGGGAGCGGCGTTGCTTCAGTGGGTCCCATCGGGCGCCAAGCTTAGCAGTCCGTCCACCCTTGTCAGCGATGAGGCGCGCGGAGCCCTGGATTTTGGCGCCGTTCTTGCTGGTCTGCGAAGTTTTTCGCTAACCTGGGGAGACGGGGCCGGTCAGCGGCCGTCACTGCTGAATGAGGACGAGTTGCAATACCACAGTGCGGGACTGACCGACGTAGGCCAACGCCGAAAGCTCAATGAGGACGCGTTCTTAGTCGATGACGTTTTGGGGCTCTACGTCGTCGCCGACGGAATGGGTGGGCACGCGGCAGGCGAGATTGCGAGCCAGGAAGCCGTCGACACCGTGCATGGCATGGTGAGTCGGGGTCACGCCGCCCTCGAGCGGGTCGCACAAGGTGATACTTCCGAAGCGTCGCTTCGCGCGGCCATCCGCGTCGTCGAGAGCGCTGTCCAGGCCGCGACCTACATGGTTTTCGGTTTGGCGCAGCACGATCCCGACCAGCAGGGCATGGGGACCACGGTCTCGGTGCTCGCGATGTGCGGCGACTATGGCATCACCGCGCAGGTCGGCGACAGTCGGATCTATCTCATCCGCGGCCATCGAGCGAATTCACTCACCGAAGACCACACGTTGGTCGCGTGGCAGCTCAAGCAAGGGATCATCACCGAGTCCGAAGCGGCCCGATCGCCACACCGAAATGTGATCACGCGGGCGGTCGGCAGCCGGGAGTATGTCCAAGTCGACACCGGGTTCTTCGAGGTGCAGCCGTCGGATTGCTTTCTGCTGTGCTCGGACGGGCTGCATGGCTACCTCCAAGAGGACGAGATTCCAGAGATCATCGACATGGGCCCCAAGGGCGCAACTCAACGGTTTGTCCACATCGCCAACTCACGTGGCGGCCGCGACAACATCACCGCCGTCGTCGTCAGCGTGCACTGACCCCGTAGAGCGACTTCGTCGCCACGGGGCTGGGCTGCGCCGAGTGGCGGTGGCAGGGTGAGCGCCGGCGCCAGTGTCCGGTTACTCCGAGGTATCTTCGACTGCGGGAGCTTCCGCCGGGGCGTCTTCGGTCTCAGGCGGGGCCTCTTGCTCGGTCGGTGCGATGGCGATCGCGCCGAGCTTGTCCTTGAGCGCATCGCCGAGGGTGGCCTGCGCACCGCCTAGGCTCGGGCCGAGCTTGCGAGGGGCTACACGTTTCTGGGCCTCCTCGGGGCGCGCGACTTGATTGACCTCCCGGCCTTCGGCTGCGCGGAGCGAGAGGGTGATGGTGCGTTCGTCGTTGTCGAGGCGGATGACCTGGGCCTTGACGATATCGCCGGTCTTGACGATATCGGTCGGCTCCTGGCTGAGGTCGGCGCTGATCTCCCCACGGGGAATGACGCCTTCGACCCCACGCTCGAGCTCGACGTGGATCCCATATTCGTCCGCGCCGATCGCGCGAACTTCGATGACGGTGCCCTCAGGGTACCGCTCCGGGACGAAGCTCCACGGGTCTTCGTAGAGCTGCTTGATGCCGAGGCTCACTTTGCGGTCGTCGTGGTTGACCGAAAGGATGATCGCTTCGACCTCGTCGCCCTTGCGGTAGAGGTCGGCGGGGTTGTTGATGCGCTGGGTCCAGCTGAGGTCCGATTTGTGGACCATGCCGTCGACGCCGTCCTCGATGCCGACGAATACGCCGTAATCAGTGATGGAGCGAACGCGGCCCTCGATGATGTCGCCCGGGTTGTACTTCTGCGTGAAGACCGTCCACGGGTCGGGCTCGAGCTGCTTGAGGCCCAAGCTGATGCGTTTGTTCTGTGCGTCGAGGTCGAGAACCACACACTCGACCTCCTGGCCCACCTCGAGAACCTTCGAGGGATGCTTCGGCTTTGCCCAGGTCATTTCGCTGACGTGGATCAGGCCCTCGACACCCTGCTCGAGCTCGACGAATGCGCCGTAGTCGGTCAGGGAGACGACCTTGCCCTTGACCTTCTTGCCCGGGACATAGACGTCCGTCGCGACGTTCCATGGATCTTCCATGGTCTGCTTCAGGCCTAGGGATACGCGCTCGGTGTCGGCGTTGTACTTCAGGACCTTGACGGTGACCTCGTTGCCAACCTCGAAGACTTCGGACGGGTGATTGACCCGGCCCCAACTCATGTCGGTGATGTGGAGGAGACCATCGATCCCACCGAGATCCACGAACGCGCCGTACTCGGTGATGTTCTTGATCGTGCCGGTGACGACTTGACCCTCTTGAAGGTTCTCGAGGGTCGCTTCCTTGAGTCGGTCTCGCTCCTTTTCGAGGAGCACCCGACGCGAGAGCACGATGTTGCCGCGCTTCTTGTTGAATTTGATGACCTTGAACTCGAACGTCTGGCCGAGCAGCCGGTCGAGGTTGCGAACCGGTCGGAGGTCGACCTGCGAGCCGGGCAGAAAGGCCTTGACGCCGCCTTTGATCGTGACGGCGAGGCCTCCCTTCACGCGCTGGGTGATGGTGCCCTCGATGAGCTCGTCGCGCTCGCATGCCGCGCTGATTTCGTCCCAGACCTTGAGCTTGTCGGCCTTCTCCTTGGAGAGCATGACCAGGCCGTCCTCGTTCTCCTTGGACTCGATGAGGACATCGACGGGGTCACCCGCGGTCGCCGAGATGTTGCCTTCGGCATTGATGAACTCGTGAAGCGAGATGACCCCTTCGGATTTGTATCCGATATCGACGACGACGGTGTCTTTGCCGACTTTGAGGATCGTCCCGACGACGATGTCGCCTTCGCGGATTTGGTCTGTACGTGTGGCCGAGGCTTCGAAAAGAGCAGCAAAGCTCTCGGGATTGGGGTCTTGGGTTTCGGTGATTTCGGTCATGTATAAATCGCTGCTTCCGGAGCTTTCGCGAGCGCCCGGCAAAATCATGCCGCACATCGGAAACACCCCCGGAAAACAGGGTGTCCGTGGGTAGCAGGCGGTTTTAGGGGTGTCAACCGACGGGGGGATCGGTCGAGTGGTCGGTGGGACCCGAAGAATCGCACGACCGAACGAGCTCGAGGACGTGCTCGACGACGGCGTCGAGGTCGAGGCTCGTGCTGTCGAGGATGACGGCATCTTCAGCTGGCCTGAGCGGCGCGATCGTGCGGGTCGAATCCGCTTTATCACGCGAGCGAATCTCCGAGAGGATTTGTTTGTGATCCGCAGTCATTCCGCGGTCTTGGAGGTCCAGGACTCGTCGGCGAGCCCGTTCCTCGGCCGACGCCGTCAAAAAGAGCTTCACCTCGGCATCGGGGAAGACCACCGTGCCGATATCCCGGCCTTCGAGGACGACCCCCCCGTTGCGGCCGAGCGACCGTTGGATGTCGAGGAGCGCACGCCTCACCCCGGGGTATGCGCTGACCTGGCTCGCCCCGGCAGAGATTTCCGGCCTTCGAATCTCGTCGGCGCGATCTGCCCCGTCGATCGTGAGCCGCGGCGTCCCGTCGGCCTCGGGTTGGAACGACAGCTCCACCTCACCACTCAACGTGACGATGGCTTCCTCGTCGTCCCACGAGATCCCGCGATCGCGTGCGGCGAGCGCGACCCCACGATAGAGAGCACCCGTGTCCACCAGGACGTAGCCGAGACGTTGTGCGAGGACACGGGCGGTAGTGCTCTTGCCGACGCCGGCGGGACCGTCGATGGCGATGACGGGGCGTGTGCGATTCACGAAGCCTCCTCCTCGATCGATGCGCCGAGGGAACGCATGAGCGAAACGAACCCGGGAAAGCTCGTGTCGACCGCCTCCGCACCTTCGATGACCGATTCCCCGTCGGCTACCAAGCCCAGCAAAGCGCCAGCCATGGCGATGCGGTGGTCACCGCGACTTTCGATCTGCGCAGGGCGCAGGGGCTGGCCACCGGTGATGATCAAGCCGTCCGGCAGCTCTTCGCACGGAACGCCGAAGGCACCGAGCACGCTCGCCATCGTCGCGATGCGGTCGCTCTCTTTGACGCGAAGCTCGGCCGCATCTCGAATCTCGGTGACACCTTTCGCGACGGCCGCTAGAGCACAAACCGCAGGGACCTCGTCGATCATCCGAACGATCAGCTCACCCCCCGCGACGGTGCCGCGCATCGAGCCATGTGCGATCGTGATCTCGGCCATCGGTTCGTCCCCCGCGCCGTGGCCGCTTGGCCGGTGGCTGACGTTTGCCCCGACGAGCCGAAGCCAGTCGAAGATGCCAGTGCGGGTAGGATTGACGCAAACGTCTTCGATGCTCACCTCACTGCTTGCGACCATCGCAGCCGCGACGATGGGAAATGCTGCGCTCGACGGGTCACCGGGCACGTGCCACTCGAACGGGTCCCAGCCGCCTGTCCATTCGGCCGTAGGGTCGAGGATTACTGACGGCCCTGCTGTTTGCAGTGGTACCCCGAGCGCGAGCATCATGCGTTCGGTGTGATCGCGCGAGAGCACGGGTTCTTGGAGAGCGGTGACACCGTCTGCATAGAGGCCGCTCAAGAGCATGGCGCTCTTGATCTGGGCGCTCGCAACCGGCATGGCATATTCGATCCCGCGCAGGGACTCGCCTTCGACGAGTGGGGCGATCGAGATCGGCGGGTAGAGCTCGTTGGGCTTGGCGCCA
This sequence comes from Myxococcales bacterium, assembly GCA_029863605.1. Taxonomy (GTDB): domain Bacteria; phylum Myxococcota_A; class Polyangia; order Polyangiales; family Houyiibacteriaceae; genus SG8-38. Next base: position 81,848 of record JAOTVB010000010.1, read on the forward strand.
GGTGTGCCTGCGATGTGGGCCCCGCGGGCTCGGAGGGGCTCGATGATGCGGCCCATTGGCCGACGCGTCAGCGATTCGTCCCCAACCAGGCGCGTGCCAAATCGTTGCCCGCTCAAGAGGCCGGAGAGAAGTCGCATGGTGGTGCCCGAGTTTCCACAATCGACGACGGTGGTGGGCATGCGAAGGCCGCGTAGCCCGACGCCGTCGACTTCGGTGGCCTCCTTGCCGGTTTCGATCGCAACGCCCATCGCGCGAAACGCATCGGCGGTCGCGCGGTTGTCGAGGCCTTCGGAGAGCCCTGTTATCCGCGAGGTGCCCCGTCCGAGCGCTCCGAAAATCAGGCTCCGGTGACCGATCGATTTGTCGCCCGGGACGCGCACGGATCCTCGCAGGGGCCCGGAGCGTCGCACGCGGTAGCGCTTGCCCGTGCTAGCCACCCGACTCCCTTAGCACGCGGTCGAGGGCTTCGAGAAAGCGGGTGTTTTCCTCGGGTCGCCCCACCGTCACGCGAACCCAAGACCCGAGCGGTGCATGCATGGCTCGCACGATCACCCCCTCGTGGAGGAGCGCTTCGTAGACCGCCCTTCCTGAGTTCGGCATCTTGACGAGGAGAAAGTTCGCCTGACTCGGCGCAACTTCGAGGCCCCGTTCGCGCAGTGCGTTGCGGAGCTTCGTGCGATCTCGGAGGCATGCGTCGACGGTCGTGGCGAGATGCGCTTGATCGCCGAGCGCGAGTCGTGCCGCATGCTGCCCGATCGTGCCCACGTTGAAAGGTGCGCGCAGTCGATTGAGTGCGAAAATGAGCTCGGGCGTACCGATGACGTAACCGACGCGGAGGCCGGCAAGGCCGTACGCTTTCGAAAAGGTTCGAAGGATGGCGAGTCGTTCGCGTGCGTCTCGAAGCTGCGTAGCGGGTCGGAAGTCGGCCGCGTCGGCGTACTCGAGATATGCTTCGTCGATCACGACGAGGACGTGGTCGGGGACCGAGGCCAGCAGCCGCTCCAGCTCTGCGCCCGCAATGTAGCTTCCGGTCGGATTGTTGGGATTCGACACGAAGAGCAGCTTGGTTTTCGGTGTCACGGCGTCGAGGAGGTCGTCCACGTTCCAATGGAGGTCGTCGCGGAGCGAGACTGCGCCATAGCGGAGCTCTTGCGCGATCGAGCCGATGCGGTAGCAGGGAAACGACGGGTGCCCGAACACCGCGTGATCGTCTCGGCTCGCGCACACGCGACACAACAAGTCGATCAGCTCATTCGAGCCATTGCCAAGGGTGATGTGGTCGGCCGGGATCGAATGATGCGCCGCCAATGCTTCGCGAAGGTCGTGTCCGGACGGGTCTGGATATCGATTGAGAGAAAGGTTGGCGTTGAAGAGCGCGGCCAAGACCTTGGGCGATGGTCCGTAGGGATTCTCGTTCGAGGCGAGCTTGACGACCTCCTCGATACCCAGCTCGCGCTTGAGCTCGTCCTCGGGCTTGCCCGGTTCGTAGGCGGTCAGCGCCAAGATGTGAGGGGCGACGAGATTGCTCATAGGGTTGTGTCAGCCTGCCACGCTCGTGTTTGATCTGAAAAAGTAGTGTGCAAGGGGCACACTAAGCGGGTCGTGGATAGCTGCCGATAACCTTGGCATGTCGGGCGATACGGCGCAGCTCCTCGACCGCGGTCAGGACGTCGCGGTCGGTGATGTGCCCGTCCAGCTCGAGGAAGAACACGTGCTGCCAATCCGTGGTGGGTGATGGCCTCGATTCGATGCGTGTGAGGTTGATCTTCCGGTCAGCCAATGGCTGGAGCGCCCGGTGAAGCGCACCAGGCTCGTCCCCCGGAGCCATGGCGAGGATCGTGCGGTCCTGACCGGTGCGGGACGGGAGGCGGTCCCCAACGATGCCAAAGCGCGTTCGCACGCCCGAGTCGTCTTCGATGCGGTCGTCGATCACTCGGAGCTCGTGTAGCTCGCGCAAGAGACCCGTGCCCACTGCAGCGGCTTGATCGTCGGCCAATGCAAAGTGCGCGGCGGCCTCGCCGGACTGAACGTCGACGAAGATCGCGTCCGGATAACGAGAGCGCAGCTGCCGTTCGCAGGCCGCCATCGCCGGGGCCGCGCCGTAAACCTTGACGACGTGGGCAGGATCCCCCGATTGCGAAAGCAGTTGGTACCGCAATGGGGCGCTGCGCTCGGCGCAAAGCTTCGCGTCGGTCGCAACAAGGCCCGTCAATGTTGCGGTGATCGCGCCGTCGGTCGAGGTCTCGAGTGGCACGACAGCGAACGTCGCGTGCCCGTGCAGCACCGCGTCGAGCGCCTCGCGGACCGACTCGGTGGGTCGGAAGCTCGGCGCGTGCCCAAAGTATTCTCGCGCCGCCGCATGTGCAGGGCCACCCGGCGAGCCAAAGTAGGCCACGACGTCGGGCGTGATGAGCTCGGTACACGCGGAGAGCACCTCACGAAACACCGGTTCGATGTTGACGGCAGGAAATTCATTCGCGAGCGCCCGCGCCGCGGAGATGACCGCTGCCTTCTTCGGAAGTCGAAGCGGCTCATCGCCTGCTTCGCTGCGCAATGCTCTGTATTGTTGGATCGCCTTCGCGCGCGCGTTGAGCGCCCCGACGAGTTGGCGGTCAGCCTCTTCGAGTGCCTTCGTGATCCTGTGAAGCCGCTCGTTCATGGCCGTGATGGTAGCAGCCGCCCCTGCGAACGTATACCGTGCACCCGCGGAATCGTCAGTCGTCGTCGTGCTGCGCGAGATCACGAAGGCGTGCGAGAGTGACGAGCGCATCGACTGGAGTCATCCGTTCGACGTCGAGCGCCTCGAGAGTCGCCTCCACCTCGGACCGAGCAGGCGTGCCTCCCTCGAATAGGGTAAACTGTGACGCAGCTGCCTCGTCGGTGGATTCGTGCAGCGCCTCGAGCTCTTGCAGCTTCGTTTTTGCGCGCGCCAACACGACGGGCGGGACGCCGGCAAGCCTAGCAACTGCCAGGCCATAGCTTCGGCTCGAGCCGCCGGGCACCACGCGATGGAGGAAGATCATACTGTCATCATGCTCTTTTGCCGCGACGTTGTAGTTCGCCGCGTTCGAAGCACGATCTGCGAGCTCGCAAAGCTCGTGGTAGTGCGTTGCGAAGATCGCACGACACCGCACGACATCGTGGAGGTGCTCAGCGACCGCCCAGGCGATCGCAAGGCCGTCATAGGTGCTCGTCCCCCGTCCGATCTCATCCAGAATGACGAACGAGCGGTCAGTGGCACCTCGCAGGATCGCCGAGGCTTCCATCATCTCGACCATGAATGTGCTGTGTCCCCGGGCGAGATGGTCGCTCGCCCCGACGCGGGTGTAGACGCGATCGACGATCCCGATTCGGGCGCTCTTGGCCGCAACGAACCCCCCTGCCTGGGCCATGATCACGGCCAGGGCCGCCTGTCGCATGGCTGTGGATTTGCCGGACATGTTCGGCCCGGTGAGCAGCATGAAACGGGTCGCGTCGGGGTCTAGCTCGATCGTATTGGGCACGAAGCCCCCTTTGGCCGCATGACATTCGACGGTGGGGTGTCGGCTGTCTTCGAGCGAGAGGGTTCGGCTGCCATCCACGGAAGGGCGAACGTATCCCCGCGCGTGTGCGACCTCCCCCAGCGCAGCATGGGTGTCGATGGACGCGATCGCGCGAGCCAATCGGTGAAGCCGTGGCGCGTGCTCACCGATCGAGCGGCGGAGCTCCGCGAACGCCGTGGCCTCGAGCGCCCGTGCGCGTTCATCGGCGTGGAGGATCCGATCCTGGAGCTCCGCGAGCTCGGCGGTGATGAACCGCTCGCCATTGGCAACCGTCTGCTTGCGAACGTAGTCGTCTGGTACTGCGTCGAGCTTGGATTTGGTGATCTCGATGTAGTAACCGAAGACTCTGGTGAACTTGATCTTGAGCGACGCGATACCGGTGCGCTCGCGCTCCCGCCGTTCGAGATCGAGGACGACGTCTTTGCTGCTCGTCGAGAGCTCCCTCAACCGGTCGAGCTCTCGGAGATGCCCGGCCGCGAAGATCCCGCCCTGTCGATCGACTGCCGGTGGCTCCGGCACGAGCGCCTGATCGAGGAGCGCATGCACGTCCGCGCAAAGGTCTTCGGGTCGGAGCGAGGTGAGCACGTCGTCGAGCGGGTTCTCCGGCCGTTCTGCGAGTTGCGTGTCGAGGGTCGACGCAGCTTGCAACGCGTTTCGGATGATGCCGAGGTCGCGCGGCGTAGCCAATCCCACCGCGGTGCGAACTGCAAGTCGCTCGAGATCGCCGATCCCGCTCAGGGTGACGCGCACCTCATCTCGAAACCGGGCGTCCGAGGCCAAGATCTCGACCGCGTCGTGTCGGCGACGAATTCGGTCGACGTCGGTCAGCGGCTCGAGCAGTCGACTTCGGAGGGTACGAGCGCCCATCGGGGTCTTGGTTTCATCCAAGAGGTCTAAAAGCGAGCCTCGGCGCTCACCTTCGAGTGTGCGGACGAGCTCCAGGTTTCGTACCGCCGCGTCGTCCAGTACCAGACGCTGCCCAGGCGCATAGAGGGTCGCGCGGTGGATCTGGAAATTCATGTGGTGTGTGCGCGCGTAGGCGAGCGCCAGGCACGCGGCCGTGGCGGCGTGCTCTTCGGCGAGAAGCACCGCGGCCTCTGGTTCAGGCAAGAGCTCGTGTAACAGATCGAGCCTCTCGCTGGTCGGTAGAGTGCGGAGAGCTGCTTGCGGAAGACTTTCGCGGCAGAGGGTCTCGAGCTCCGGGGCGCCCCTCTGCACCAAGACCTCCGCGGGGTCCAATCTCACCAGCTCGCCGATGAGCTGGGGGCCGACTTCAACGACGCACGCGCGAAGCGCCCCGGTGGAGACTTCGAGGGCCGCGACACCACCACCGTCGGTCACCGCCACCAAAAAGTTCTCCGCCTTCGCATCGAGGGCGTCAGGCTCGAGGCAGAGGCCCGGGGTCACGACCCGAACGACCTCACGCGGCACGACCCCTTTCACGGTCGATGGGTCTGCCATCTGTTCGCAGATCGCGACTTTTTCTCCATGGCGCAGTAGCGCCGCCAAATACCCCGCGGCGGCATGATGAGGGACGCCGGCCATTGGGATTCTGTTGCCGTCCGGGCCGGTGCCCCGAGAGGTCAGCGCGATGTCGAGGACGGCCGCGGCGCGGACCGCGTCGTCGTAGAACATCTCGTAGAAGTCGCCGAGCCGAAAGAAGACGATCGCATCAGGGTACTTCCCTTTGGCCCGCAGGAACTGCTGCATGACCGGGGTGTGGTCTTTCTTTCGCGCCCTCCCCCGTACACCCATAGCCCAGGTCTACTGAAAAGTCTGGATGGTGGAAAGGGGTTCGAACGTGATCTCTCTGACGCCCCGCTGCAGATCGACGAAATAGAGCCGGTCGAAGGGCTTCGAGAACGACATCGAAGACGGAAGGGAAATCGTCCCGGCACTCGTGTCCAAGAGCAAGACTCCGAATGCGTTGGAGATGTTGAACGTGAGGAGCGCGACGGTCGAGTCTGTGGGCACGACCCCCTCAGCGAAGGGCTCAATCTCGAAGCTCACGAGTGGGTTGATGAACTGGACGCCGGGAAATGCCCGGGCGCTCAAAACGGTGTCGACATCGAGGATCCCATCGATTGTCGTGATCGGCCGGCTTTCGTCGAGGATGCATTCATCGGTGTCGGGGTCCGGGACGACGCGGTGAATGAAGCCCGATGACGTACCAACGACCGTATAGGCGTTTTGGGTCTGGATTTGGTACTCGGTGAACTGATCGTAACAAAATGAGACCTGTTCGAGGGTGTAGCGATTGGGGTTGGGCGAAGCGCCGATCTCGAGCTGGTCATTGAAGGCGCGCACGATCGGAAACCAAACCGGAAAGTCGTCGACCTCGTCGGGGACATCCTCGAACTGCTGGCACTCGGGGTCGTCCCTGCGGTTCGGCGGCAGCTCTCCGGTGACGACGAGGCGGTCACCGCCGTAGGGCGTGTCGACGAGGCCCGGGATCATGGTGGCCCCTGGAAGATCGGTCGGCCCGAGGACACCGATTTCGCAAAACGGCACGTCCCCCGCGAGAAACCAATTGCCCGGCTCTCCGATGAAGGATTCGATCGAGAACTTGCCGAGGCCGCCCTCAGACGCGGGGATGAGGCCTTCCCAGTCCGCATCCCATCGCTGCGAGGGCGCGTTGCTCCAGACCTGCGACGAGGTGCAGATGAGTCCGTCGGCGTCGCCAACGGGGTTGATGCCAAATACGCTGAACATCGATTCGGGGCAGGGGATGAACTCGAGCCCAGGGCCGTCGGAATTGCGAGCGGTCCCGGTTTCGGGGTCGAGGGTGCCTTGCGCCGCATTGAACACCAAGGCCGGCGTGCCTTGGGTTTCGATGAACGAAGTCGGGGTGATCCCAAAGCGTCGCCGGTGGCGGCGGATGCTGGCGAATGCGTCAGGCTCGGTGACTGAATTACAGAAGCCTCCCCGACAGGGGGCGTTGAGGTCGTAGATGTCGAGGAAAAAAATCGAGCCGCTCCCCAAGCTGACCGCGAGGAAGACCCCCCGCATGTTCGAAGCGCTTCGCGCGAGCGCGACCTCGTTGCTGTCGAGGGGCTCACACAAGTCCTCGAGAGGGACCATCGGCGGTTCGTCGGCCGTCAATCGGTATTCGGGCGTCACGACCTCGATCGCGCGTGCATTGGTGAAGAGTGATCTCACGCGGTTGCGAGATTCGACGTTCTCCTCGTTGGCGCGCGCCGAGATGCCTGCGATCACCGGCAAGACCGCCCCAAAGTCAGGTGAATCCAGCGTGTAGTCGACCGCCAACACGCTGCCATCGGCGGAGCTGATCGCATAGAGGTAACGCTGCGTGGCGCTTAGGTTGTCGAATGAGGCGGGCACGAGCGGCGTGACGGCGAGGGCGGTGATCGGAGTGTTGGTGACGATCGGGTCGAGCGCCGTGGTGGCGCCATTGGCGTTATCTAGGCGGAACCGGTGGATGATCGGCTGATTGGCATCGGCGACCAAAAGGACGTCGTCGCCCGAGAAAAGATTCGGATCGGTGCCGTAGTCGACGCTGACGGCTACCGGTCGTGGTCCTGCCTCCGGCCCGTCAACGCAGGGAGTCGTCGTCTGGACCGTCTTGATGAAGCGCTCGGCGGGACCGCTCTCCGGGCAGATGCGGTGGTAGTCCGCCGGTGTCGACGGAGGCGGAGTCACCGGGTCGGTCGTGTCGCAGCTTTCGCTTTCGAGCTCGAGGAACGTGGGCTCGCCCAGCTCCCCTGTTTCGAAGTTGAGTACCTCGATCTGCGCAACGACCCCGAGGTTCGGGATGGGGGCATAGAGCCAGCGGAAGAAGACAGTCGTGCCGGGCTCGACATCGGTGACCATGCCTCCATCGCGTACGACGGTGGCCGGAGAGACGAACTCGTAGAGGGCGAGATCGGTGGGGCCCGCTCGGAGGTCTGCTTCATCGCCTGGCGGCAAGTTGGGGTCTTCGTCGCTCGTCAGGAATCGGGCGGTGGGGTATGCCTGGACCGTCTTAGAGCTGAAGCTGCTCACGTAGGTGAACTCGGGATCGAAGGGGGAGATCTGAATGCCGGTCGGCTGCTCCCCGACCCGAAACGCGGTGAAGCCAGGAACCGCGTCGTTCGTGTCGAAAACCCCTGGCACAGTGAAGTTGATCGCCGCCACCTCGCCCGATTGAATCTGGGTGACCGCGCCTAGCCGAAAGGGGGTGAAGCCCGGCGCCAGCTCGGTCGTTTCGAGCTCACACGCCTCGAGGGGCAGGAGCGAGACCAAATCGAAATCAACGGCTGTGACCTGCTCCAGGTCCGCACAAAAGAGTTGAATCTTCGCGGAACGGTCGAGCGCAGGCAGGATGATCTGTGTCCCGCCACGACTGCAGGCGGCGATCAAAAGAGCGCAGAGACACACGCTAGCCCAACGGATCATCGCGGCCGCTCCGACACTGGCTGAGGCAACCCCACGAGACCGACGAGCACTGGCGAGCACTCCCCCGTACCGCCGGCGCCGCCAGCAGCGCCCATGCCCCCTGCTCCACCCGCGCCCGTGCTCGGCACCTCGAGGCAGCGGAGAACCGGGCTGAGGTCGGCAATGCGCAAGACCGATATGCTGAAGTCAGCGATGTAGATCCGCTGCCGCGCCAGGTCGACGACGAACTCGAAGGAGCCGCTGATGTTGGTGAGGATGCTGATCCCTTGAAAAAGCTCCGCGTCGATGATCTGCACCATCCGTTGTTCGAAGCAGCTGACGAAGGCCGTCAGCACCGTACCGCCACGTGCGGGGAGCTCCACGAGCTTCAAACGGGACGGTCCCCGACACACCGAGATCTGATCGACCACGTTGAGTTGGTCGCCAGCCGAATCGGAGCGCGCCACGACGAGCGACTCCGGAGAGCGAGAGACCATGTAGGCCAGGTCACGACCCGGCCGCGGATCGAAAAGGATGTCGCGCATGACGTCGCCTCGGTCGAGGCCGGTGACGAATAGGGTTCCAGCATTGAAGAGGCTGCTCTGCGTCGGATCCCCGTCGATTGCGACGCCGACGCGGACGACTTGATTGCTCAGCGCGCTCGAAATCCAAGCCTTCTTCGCGTTGGGCTGGTACGTGATCGTGACCTGCTCGGGGGCGAGCTCGTCCAGGCTCGCGGCGATCCGGGGGCGCTGGACACCATTGCGTTCCTGGTCGAAGAGCAAGCTCGCCTTGCCTTCGCGGTGGGCCACTAGGATGTAGTCACCTTCGAACGCGGGGTCGTTCTCGCTAGGTGCGAAATCCGCCAAGAGACTGCCTGCAAACACATCGACCGGGTCCGGGGGCATCTCGACTGGGGCACTGGGGTTCACCTGTTCCGCGCTGCTGGTGCGATAGAACTCGCTGCACGACTGCTGCGGAACGAACCCGCTGCCGCAGTCGAGCAAACCCTCGGGGTTGACATCGATGAAGGTCACGTTCGCGTTGCTTCGGACCGGGATGTAGAGGCGTTCACCGGTACTCGAGATGGCGAGTCCATCCGCGAAGGAGCCGATCTCCGCCTCGCTCAGCAGGAGCCCGGGCGCGACGACGGTCTTGAGGAGTGCGCCCCGGTCGCGAAGCCGGAGCTGTTCGGGGATTACGGAGCAGCGGTCCGGGGGCACCGGGTCGCAGCGGAGCTCCGAGCTCTCCGGGTCGCAGTCGCACGCCGCGCAGCCCTCGTCGACGTCGGGGTCGCAGTTGCAATCGATCGTCTGCGTGCCAGGGGGGATACACGTGTTTAGGACTCCCGTCGTGGCGTCCCGCTGGAGGCAAATGTTGAGAAAGCCGGCGCCGTTGCACCCCTCGCCAACGAACGCCCCGGTGCTGTCGATCGCGCCGTTCAAGACGTCGAGGTCATACGATTGAACGGTCCCGGTGTTGAACTGTAGGGCGAAGTTCGAGTTGGCCACGAAGACATACTCGGGTGGCGCGTCCTCGGCGGGCGGCAGCGATAGCTCGATCGCGATGGGGAACGTCATGAGGCCCGGCGGAAGCCGCTCCCCCTCTTTGTTGATGCAGCCGCCCCACATCAGCCCGGACATAAGCAAGAACCCCAGGGAAAAGCGCCTTGCGCGGCCCTGTGGGCCGAATCGCGACCCCATGAGGCGCCACCCTAGCCGTTCGGCCTAAGCCGAGCAACTGGCAGCGGGCCCGTTATTTCCAGGGATCGAGGATCGGTCCGTCGCCATGCCCCCGCGACTGCGAGGGCTTCGGCCCGACGCGCGGCTTGCGCTTGGCGCGCTCCCGGTTTGGGCGCGCCGGAGATGCCGCTTCGGGGTGGGTGTCGGCCTCGTCGGCGTCGGTGATCTCGGGCGGCTGCTCGCTCGCCGAAGGCTCCGGTACCGGTGGATCGACCACGGCGTCCGCCGCCGTTCCCAACTCGCGCGGCTCCCCGGTTGAATCGAAGACGCCCCCGAACGCGGCCAGACCGAGGATGGACGCCACGATGAGCCCCAATACCCCGAGGAAGATCGCCGTCTTGCGCGCTTGCTGGCGCATCGACCCGACTTCCAGCTTGAGCGTGATCGCCTCGGAGCCGAAAGGCTCTTGCATGGCCTGCAGTCGACCCAAAGCCGCTTCCATCTCGTGCATCGTTTGGTAGCGGTGCGCCGGCTTTTTCTCGAGGGATCGCATGATGATGCGCTCGAGCTCCGTGGACAACTTGGAAACCCGCACACTCGGGGCGACCGGGTCCTCGTACATATGCTTGGTGAGAATGCCCATCATCGTGTCCGCGTCGTGCGGGACGTGCCCGGTCACCATCTCGTAAAGAAGCACCCCAAGCGCGTAGACGTCTGTCCGGTGATCGATGTTGTCTCCCGCACACTGTTCGGGCGACATGTAGTGCGGCGTCCCGAGAACCTCGCCGTCCCTCGTCAGGCGCTGTGGGCGATTGGCGACCTTGGCGATTCCGAAGTCGAGCACTTTGACGAAGTCCTGCTCTTCGCCACGGCGGATCAAGAATACGTTTTCCGGCTTCAGGTCCCGATGCACGATGCCCGCGTCGTGGGCTGCGGCGAGGGCGTGGCAAATCTGACGGGCGATGTGTATCGCTCGGCCTTCGGGGAGTCGTTGCACGGCGTCGATGGTGTCGATGAGGTCGAGGCCCTCGAGACACTCCATCACGAAATAGGTCGAGCCGTCGGGGAGGGTACCGAAGTCGATGATGTCGACGATGTGCTCGTTGCCGATGTTCGACGCGCTTTGCGCTTCTCGCCGGAACCGAGCGAGCACTTCCTCATCCTTGGTGTTCGCGCTCCGGAGGACCTTGATCGCGAGGGTCTTGTCGAGCTCGGTGTGGGTCACTCGATACACCAAGCCCATCCCGCCCTCGCCGAGCAGCGCTTCGACACGGTAGCGGCGGTCGATCACGGTGCCGATCAGCGCATCGGGCGTTCGCGCGACGCCGGAGTCTCGACCGCCGACCTCGGGATCCTCGTCGTCGATCCGTCTCGCGCTACCGGGCATACAGTGTCACCGCAAACTTCCAACACTCATTGGAACACGGAGACGCGCGGTCAGCAAGCGGAAAGAGGCTTGATTGGGCTGTCCAGCTGGCGCAGCCGGGCCTGGGCCGCGGCGAGCCGGGCCCCCGGCAGCTGTGGGAGGGGGCACGAGACGAAATCGAGGCCGAGAGCCTCGCAGATCTCGATCGACCCGGGATTGCCCCCCTGGTCGCCACAGAGGCCGGCCACGAGGGTTGGCCGAACCGCCTTGGCACGCGCGAGGGCGATTCGGATGAGCTCCGCGACTCGATCGTCGAGGTGCGTGAACGGGTCCCGGCCGAGCAAACCGAGCTCGTCGAGATACTTGGGTAAAAACCGGCCCGCGTCCTCTCGGCTGATTCCGAGCGCGGCTTGCGTGAGGTCATTGCCACCAAAAGAAAAGACCTCCGTCGATCGCGCGATCTCGTCGGCAGCGAGACATGCGCGGGGAACCTCGATCATGGTGCCAACGCGGCAGGTGAAGAGGTGCTGCGGCTCGGTGAAGACCTGCTTTTCGATCCCGTGCAAGATCTGACAGACCGCTTCGATCTCCGATGCAAAGGCGACCATTGGAACGAGCACTTCGAGCTCGACCGTCAAGCCTCGCTCGACGCAGTCGCGTGCGGCGAACAGCATTGCGCGGAGCTGCATGTCATAGAGGCCAGGCACGGTGAGCCCTGAGCGCACACCACGGTGGCCGAACGCCGGATTCGATTCGCCATTGCGGACGGCGGCCTTGCGTATCTCGTCCGGTTCGAGGTCGAGCTCCTCGGCGAGAGCCTCGATTGCGCTTTCCTCGCGGGGCATAAACTCCTCGAGTGCCCGGTCGAGAAGGCGGATCGTCATGGGCCTTCCGTCCATTGCTTGGAAGAACTCGACGAAATCGTCGCGTTGCGCACGTTCGAGCTCGGTGAGCCATCGCGCCCGTTGCTCGCTGTCGACGGCGAGCAAAGCGCATCGCATCGCGAACAATCGGTCCTGCGCGAAAAACATGTGCTCCGTTCGGCACAGACCGACGCCTTCGGCCCCGTAGCTCAGAGCAGCGCGCGCCGCGTGAGGTGTGTCCGCTTCGGCGTACACGCGCATCCGCCGTGCTCCATCGGCCCACGTCATGAGCTCCTCGAGCTCGTCGACCGTCGCTGAAGCCATGACGTCGAGCGCCCCCTGGTAGACATTGCCTGTGGACCCATCGAGGGTCAGGAGGTCGCCCTCGCGAAGCGGTTGGGACGTCGCATCAGCATGATCGAACCGAACCGTGCGCTCTCGGAGGTTGATGTGGAGTCCCCCGCATCCGACTACACAGCACTTTCCCAAGCCGCGCGCGACGACTGCAGCGTGCGACGTCATTCCACCCGCGGCGGTCACCACCCCTTTGGCGACCCTCATCCCGTGGATGTCTTCCGGGCTGGTCTCCTGGCGGACCAGGATGACGTCTTGGCCTTCGTCGACCCATCGGACCGCATCATCGGCGTCGAATACGATGCGACCCGATGCGGCGCCAGGGCTTGCGGGTAGGCCCACGGTAAGAGGCTCGATTCCCTGGGCTGAGAGGTCGGCGGACTGGGGGAGCCTCGCTTGAAGAAGCTGCTCGAGCGATCTTGCATCGACTCGGAGCAATGCGTCCCACTTGCTGAGAACGCCCTCGCGCACCATGTCAACGGCGACCCTGACCGCCGCGCGTGCGGTACGCTTGGCGGTTCGCGTCTGCAACAGATACGGACGGCCGTCTTCGACCGTGAACTCGATGTCTTGCATGTCGCCGAAGTGCTTTTCGAGCGCCGCGCAATAGTTCGAGATCGCCTCGAAGGCCTCGGGCACCGATCGTTCGAGGCTGTCGCCCTCCCTGCCCGGCGCCGAGGCGTTTGCGGTGAGTGCGACCGGTGTCCGGATCCCGGCAACGACGTCCTCGCCCTGCGCATTCGGTAGAAACTCGCCGTAGAGCTCTTTGTCGCCGCTCGACGGGTTGCGGGTGAACGCTACGCCTGAGCCACTACGAGGCCCTGTGTTGCCGAACACCATCGCCTGCACCGTGCATGCGGTGCCGAGGGCCTCGTCGATCCGTTGCATCCGGCGATAGCGAACGGCCCGCGCGTTGTCCCACGACTCGAAAACGGCCGCCGTCGCGTCCCAAAGCTGCCTTTTCGCGTCTTGCGGGAAAGGGTTGCCACCTTCCCCGATGACCGAGAGGTAAGAGCCGACCAACTTTTGCAACGCGCTGACTGGAAGCTCCGAGTCGAGCATCCTGGGTTGGCCGAGATCGTTCTTCAAATCGCCGAGCAGGTATTGAAACCGATCGGCGCCAATGCCACGAACGACCGTCCCATACATCTGCAGCAATCGGCGATAGGCATCGAGGGCAAACCGTTCGTCGTCGTGCGCTTTGGCGAGACCCTCGAGCGTTCTGTCATTGAGACCGACATTGAGCAACGTATCCATCATGCCCGGCATCGAAACGGGCGCCCCCGACCTGACCGACACGAGGAGGGGCTTGTCAACGTCGCCGAAACCCCGTTGCAGTTGCTCTTCGAGCGCGCCAACGGCTGTCTCGACCGCCGCCTGCAAGCCGTCCGGCCATGCATCGTCCCGGCGGTAAGCCGCGCCGACCTCGGTCGTGAGGGTGAACCCGGGTGGCACTGGAATTCCAAGGGCCGTCATCTCATGGAGGCCGGATGCCTTGGTGCCCAAAAGCTGCAGCCGGACCTCGGGTTCGAGCGAGGCGTCAAGCGGATATAGCAGGGTCACGGCGTTCCGACTTTGTCGCAAGCTGGTGGAGGTGCGCAATCCCGTTGACGGCATCTGCGATTTCGCCCAACAAACGGAGGCGGTTTTCACGAACGTTGGCGTCGTCCACCATCACGAAAACCTCGTCGAAGAACCGATCGATGGGTGCACCGAGCTCCTTGGCGACCAGCTTGAGAGCCTCCGCGTAGCGCCGTTTCGTGGTTGCCTCTCGAATCTGATCGCGAACGGTGGTGAACCGGTCCGCCAGCTCGCTCTCCGGGCCTGACTCGAGCAGGGTCGGGTCGACCGCGCCGCGGGCGCTCTCCTTGGTGATGTTGAAGGCGCGCTTGAAGGCAGTCGCGAGCGCCTCGAATTCCGGTGCGGCGCGAACCTCGGTGACCGCGTCCATCCGCGTGCGAAGATCACGAATCGAGCTGCCATCCCAAGCACCGATGCAAGCGTCGACGACGTCGCCTTCGTAGTGGTCCCTGGCGAGCACGCGGATGCGTCCTCGAAAAAATTCGTCGAGTGCCGTGCGAGTCTGGTCGGCCGGTGCAAGTTCCGCATCACCCGCGTACTGAGCATACGCCTGATCGATGATCTTGCGCAGGTCGACGTCGATGGGCCCCTCGAGCGCGATTCGGACGATGCCGAGAGCAGCGCGGCGAAGCGCAAAGGGGTCGGCGGAGCCGCTCGGCACGAGGCCGATTCCGAAACAGCCGACGAGCGTGTCGATCCGATCGGCTACCGCGACGATCGCACCGACGACCTGATCGGGAACGAGGTCGTCGGCGCCTTGCGGACGATAATGATCCCGGATGGCGTCGGCGACGGCGGGGTCGATCCCCTCCCGAAGCCCGTACCAGCGTCCCATCTCGCCTTGGAGCTCGGGAAACTCGTAGACGATGAGGGTCTCGAGGTCGGCTTTGCAGAGCCGCGCGGCTTGCCCTGCCGCGTTCGCGTCCGCCCCCACGTGATCGGCGAGGGCCCGCGCGATGCCTTCGATCCGTCGGACCTTCGCTCCCATCGTGCCGAGCTTCGATTGGAAAACGACCGACTCGAGCTTTCTCAGCCTGTCCAACAGCGGGGCCTTCTGATCCTCCTCGACGAAGAAGCGCGCGTCGGCCAACCGGGCGTGAAGGACGCGGTCGTTGCCCGTGGCGATGGTTAGCGGCTCCTCCGCCGTGTTGACGACGTTGAGATAGGCCGGCATCAAATCGCCCCCTTCCGCGGCGCGTACCGCGAAGTAACGCTGGTGGTCGCGCATGACCGCAATGACGACTTCGTCTGGCAGCGCAAGGAAGGCGTCGTCGTACCTGCCGGGCACGACGAAGGGCTCTTCGACCAAGGAGACACACTCATTTGCCAGAAACGCGTCCGGCTCGAGGATGCCGCCGAGCGACTGAGCCGATCGCACTAGCGCGTCGAGCATGCGTTGGCCACGGACATCGAGCTCGACCACCACGTGTGCAGCCGCGAGCGCGTCGACGTAGCTCGTGGCGTCCCCGAGCTCGAAGGTCTGTGGCGCGAGGAACCGGTGGCCTCGCGTGGTCCGTCCCGATCTCACGCCCGCATACTCGAAGTCGACGACCTCGCTTCCGAGCAGTGATACGATCCAGTGAATCGGTCGACCAAAGGCGACGTCTCCACTTCCCCAACGCATGGTTTTCGGGAACGTGATTCGCGCACAAAGCTCGGGAAGAATTTCGCGGAGCACTTGGTCGGTTGGCCTTCCGGGCTCATGGATCTCGACGCTGACGTAGTCTCCCTTTTCGGTGGCCTGCTTGCGGAGAGCATCGACCTCCACACCGTGCTTTTTCGCAAAGCCGACCGCCGCTTTCTTGGGTGTTCCGTCTTTGTCGAAGGCAGCGCTCCACGGTGGGCCGACGACTGTTTCCTGGCGGTCCGGTTGGGTCGCCGACAAACCGCGCAGCCGAAGAGCCAACCGACGAGGCGTGCCCATCGTGGTGGCCTCGAGACTATCCGAGCCGAGACGAGCCTGCCGGATGAGGTCCTTGGCAGCCTGCTCCATCGAACGCAGCCCGTGCGTCACGAACGATGAGGGCAGCTCTTCTGTGCCAATCTCCAGCAAAAACTCGGCGGACATGGAGTGGCGTTGCTACCAGACCGGATCCACGCGCGCAATCGGGCGTCCCTATTGGGCAGCAGCCGCCGGGCGGAGCAGCGGAAAGCCAAGAGCCTCTCGCTGGGCATACCAAGACTCGGCGACGGCACGGGCGATGAACCGCACCCGGCCGATATACCGCTGGCGCTCGGTCACGCTGATGGCGCCGCGAGCATCGAGCACGTTGAAGTAGTGGCTGCACTTGATGACGGCGTCGTAGGCGGGCAGCACGAGTCGCTCGAGAGGCTCACGATCGAATCGGAGAGCGCCCCCCTTCCCCTTCTTGTCGCCGAGTCCGAGCAACACGCTGACTTGCTTTTCGTAATCCTCGAACAGTCGGTCTTGGAGGTCGACGTCGGCCTGCTCGAAGTTGTAGGTGCTCCACTCCCATTCGGCGCGTTTATAGAGGTCGCCGTATCGAATCCCCGGCGCCCACTCGAGCTCGTAGACATCGTCGACGTCTTGGAGATACATCGCGATGCGCTCGAGGCCGTAGGTGAGCTCCCCGCTGACCGGCTTGCAGTCGATGCCTCCGCACTGCTGAAAATATGTGAATTGGCTGATCTCGAGCCCGTCGAGCCAGACCTGCCACCCGAGGCCCCACGCACCTAGCGTCGGTGACTCCCAATCGTCCTCGATGAACCGAATGTCGTGGCGGTTGGGATCGGTCCCGAGCGCGCGAAGGGACTCGAGGTAAAGCTCTTGAATCTCGATCGGCGAAGGCTTGAGGATCACCTGATACTGATAGAATTGCTGGAGCCGGTTTGGGTTCTCGCCGTAGCGCCCGTCGGTCGGGCGGCGACTCGGTTCTACGTAAGCCACATTCCAGGGCTCAGGCCCGATGGCACGAAGAAACGTGTGCGGATTGAACGTCCCGGCGCCGACTTCGGAATTGTAGGGCTGTACGATCAGGCAACCGTGCTCCGCCCAGAATCGCTCGAGCGCGAGAATGAGTTCCTGAAAGGTCACTCGTCGTCCTCTTCCTCGTCGTCGTCTAGGTCGCCTTCCTCATCTGCGTCGTCCTCTTGCTCGGCCGCGAGCCGGGCGGCATCTTCTTGCTCACGAAGCTCGCGTTCGGCGGTTTCGAGGGCTTCGGTTGCGGCGATCTCAGCGGCTGCCAGGTCGATCGACTCGCCGGTCTTGAGCTCGAAGAGCGCCTTGTGCTCTTCCGTCAGGTCGCTGAACTCCTGAAGCGTGGGCAGGTCTTGAAGGGTGCTCAGCCCAAAGAACTCCAGGAAGCGGGCCGTGGTCCCGTATACCAGTGGTCGACCGGGCTCGTCTTTTCGACCGAGGATTTTTATCAAGCTGCGCTCGGCTAGCATTCGAAGAGCCGAGCCGGAGTCGACGCCCCGAACGTTGTCTACTTCAGGTCGGGTGATCGGCTGGCGGTAGGCGACGATGGCCAGGGTCTCGAGCTGCGCGCGCGTCAAACGTAGTGGCCTCGGCGCCACGAACGTCTTCACGAACTCGGCGCTGTCGGCCGCGGAACGAAACTGGTACCCCCCGGCGATGAAGTAAAGGCGGATGCCTCGGTCCTGGTAGTCGGCAACCAACTCATCCAAAAGAGGCTGCACCTCCGCGATGCTCGCATGTGCGCTCCGGGCGAGGCGCTTGGCCGAGACGGGCCTCTCGGAGACGAAAATCAGGCTCTCGAGCACGTTCTTCAACACGGAAGAGGTGTGCGACAGCGGCGCCGGGGCGCCATTTTCTTCGCTGGCGGTTTCGGTTGGTCGGTGGGGTTGGGTCATGACTTCAGCTCGTCCTCGATCCATCCGTAGTCGTCGGACGAGCCAGCCGGCACGATGACGGACGCACGTCGCTGTCCTTGCGGTTCTTCGATGTCTGGGGCTTGATACCCGGAAAGCGTTCGCGCGACATCTTCGGGCACCAGGGGCTCGCCGTCTTCGTCGAGCAGGGTGTATTCGAGGTAGATCGGCTCTTCATGGTCGGTTTGGTAGATGCTGGCGAGGCGTATTTTGGCCATCTCGAGCAGGGCGAGGAAGGTGACCACGAGCTCGTAGGACGTGCTGACCCCCTCGAAGAGCTCATCGAATCGACAGCGACGCCGTTCGCGGAGCAACTCGACCAGCTCGCCGATGCGCTCCTGAATCGTCATTCGTTCGGCATCCACCTCGAGAGAGATCCCGGCGTTGATGCGTTTGGCGACCTCTTTGAGCGCGTCGATGAGCTTGAAGACGCTGAACTTCGCGAGGGACGGCGCGGCGTCCGAAGTAGGAGTCGGGGACCCACGGGAAAACACGTCACGCCCCGCGATCGCACGCGCGCCGAGATCTTCGGCGACCCGCTTGTACTTTTGATACTCGAGCAGACGCCGGATCAACTCCGCCCGAGGATCGCCCTCATCGACGTCATCATCGTCTTGGTCCTCGGGGGGTCGTGGCAGGAGCATCTTGCTCTTGATGTGCGCCAACGTGGCCGCCATCACGAGGTATTCCGAGGCGATGTCGAGGTTCAACTCTTTCATCAACCCGAGGTATTCTAGGTACTTATCGGTGATGAAGGCGATCGGCAGATCGAGGACATCGAGCTCGTGCTTCCGGATCAGATGGAGGAGCAAATCGAGCGGCCCTTCGAAGTTGGGCAGCGCGATCCGGAAGTTGGGGTCCAGAGCCTCCGGCGCGGTTTGGGCATCTTGGGCCGGCATGGGGCTGGGCTCGTTCATCCCGGTCGAACCATGCGCTCCAAGGCTCCCAGGTGTCAATTGCTACGGGCGTCGTCGAGGGCTTCGAGGACCTCGTCCACGTGCCCGTTTACCTTCACCTTCGGGAAGTGCTTGATCACCTTCCCATCGGGGCCGATCAGCACGGTAGAGCGAATGATCCCCATCGATTTCTTGCCGTACATGTTCTTCTCGCCCCAGGCGTCATACTTCTCGAGCATCTCGCCGTCAGGGTCGCTCAAGAGCGGGAACTTGAGCTCGTATTTGTCTGCGAACTTACAATGCGACGCGATCGAATCTTTGCTGACCCCGATCACCACGGCGTCTCGAGCCTTGATTTTTCGTAGCGCTTTGTTGAAGTCGTTGGCCTCGGTGGTGCACCCAGGCGTGTTGTCTCGGGGGTAAAAGTAGATGATTGCGTACTTTCCAGCCAAGTCTTTGAGAGCGACCTTGCCGCCATCGGAGGACTCGAGACTGAACGCGGGCGCTTTGCGGCCTTCTTGGATCATGTAGAGGCGTCTATTGCGGGTTTGCGTGCGGTGTCAACGACCGAAGAACCCCGCGAACTTGGTTTCTGAGAGCTGCGGCACCAAGATCGAGCCATGACCCCCCGGACTCTGGTCGTGGGCGACGTTCACGGTTGCCGAGAGGAGCTCGAGGACCTCTTGCGCGAGTCGGGCTGGGAGCAGGGAGATCAGCTGGTCTTCGTCGGAGATTTGGTCGCCAAGGGCCCGGATTCACGCGGGGTTATTCGGCTAGCCCGTGATCTCGAAGGAAAAGCGGTCCGAGGAAACCACGATCAGCATTGCCTCCGTTGGTGGGATGCCAAGCAACGTGGAGAGCCGCTCCCCGAGCTCCGTGATGCCCATCAGCGGGTCGTGGACCAGCTCGAAGAGGAGGACTGGACCTGGCTTGCCGGTCACCCCCTGTGGCTCGAGCTTTCCGAGCACGACGCACTGGTGGTTCACGCCGGGCTTCTCCCGGACCTGCCTCTCGAAGACCAAGATCCCGACGACCTGATGAACATGCGGAGCATTCTCGACGACGGGACGGCGTCCAGTGACTACGAAGAAGGTGAGCCCTGGGCGTCGCTCTGGCCGGGGCCGCGGCTCGCGCTCTTCGGGCACGACGCGATCCGTGGGCTTCAGCGCTACCCGCATGCATTCGGCCTCGACACCGGATGTGTCTACGGAGGCTGGCTTACGGGGCTCTGGCTTCCCGGCCGCGATCTGGTCTCGGTGCCCGCACGCGCGACCTGGGCCGAACCGGGGGAGAGCTAGCGTGGCGGAAGTCTTCGTATGCACCGCGGACGAGCTGATCACCGGGGTCATCCGGGCCGCACATCTCGGTCACGACGATAGCGGCTTGCCGATCATGGCCCTCGTGCTTCGTGACGAGACCGGGACGGTCCGTGCGTATCGAAACCTCTGCAGGCACCTCCCGGTTCCGCTCGATGGTGGAACGGGCGAGCTGTTGAGCCAGGACGGAGCCCACCTCATCTGCGGGACCCACGGCGCCACCTATCGGCTGATCGATGGATACTGCGTCGACGGCCCGTGCGAAGGTCTCGCACTTCAGCGCCTGTATTGCCGCGAGCGCGATGGCGATCTCTACGTGTCAGACTCGCCTTGATTTCGGGTCCGCTGAGTCAGCCGGCTTTTTCTTGCTTCGCGCTCCAAGCGGCAGGGGATGACAGGGGGCCGACCTCGGCCCAGGGCTTGTCTTCGCTGTGTCGAATGACTTGCGGGCGTGCGGTGAGCACGTCGGCGCCGTCGCGCGTGACCAGCACGGTATGCTCGAACTGCGCCGAGAGGGAGCGGTCGAGCGTGAGCACCGTCCACCCGTCGTCCATCAGCTCGGTCTGGTAGCCACCGGCATTGATCATCGGCTCGATGGTGAACACCATGCCCGCCTTCATCCGCTTGTCTTTGCCGCGCTTGCCGAAGTGCGGGATCTGCGGTGGCATGTGGAACTCGCGTCCAACCCCATGTCCGACATAGTCACGCACCACCGAGCATCCCCGGCCCTCAGCGTACTCCTGTATTGCGGCGCCGATGTCGCCGATACGCTTGCCGTGCTTCACCTCGGCGATTCCGAGCTCGAGGCAACGACGTGCCGTCTCGACGACGTAGATGGCCTCGTCGCCCGGTTGGCCTACGTAGAAGGTGACGCTGGTGTCCCCGTGGTAGCCGTGCTCGGTCGGGAGATACGTCGTGACGTCGACGTTGACGATGTCGCCGTCCTTGAGGATGTAAGGCCCCGGGATGCCGTGACAGACGCAGTCATTGACGCTGGTGCAGACGCTCTTCGGGAAGCCTTTGTAGTCGAGCGGCGACGGATAGGCGTCGCGCGAGACGATGTAGTCGTTCACGAACCGATCGATCGCGTCGGTGGTGATGCCAGGCTCGATCATGTCCCCGACCGCCGTGAGGCAGTCCGCTGCCAATTGGCAGGAACGCCGCATGTCTAGAAGCATGCGGGGGGTCATGAGCTCGATTGCGGACAACGTGAACCTTAGGCGCCTGAGTAGGGGTTCTAAGACTTAGTCGCAAATTGTCCAGAAAATCCCGGCCTCGCGACGTTCGTGCGCGTACCCAGAAATAGCGACCGCGAGGGGAGTTTTCTTGTTATCGTCGGCCCACGGAGGAAACGGCCATGATCCGATTCACGGTGGTGTCATTTGCACTGGTCGTCTTGCTCGCGCCGGCAAGAAGTGCGGTTGCCCAGACGGTCTACGAAGAGGGCAATTTCGATCTCGCGAAGTGGACCCTCTTCGGCCCCTTCATCACCCCCGAGGACAATCTCGGCGGCGGCGCCTTCGACGCGGCAGCGCCCGCCAGCGGTGGCAATCCGGGTGGCTATCTTCGTATCTCGATCGAACATGTGTCCGTGCCCCTGGGCAGCTCGTTCCTGGCCTGGGCCTTGTTCATCAACGACGAGGCCGAGTACCAACCGACAAGCCAAGGTGCTATCCAGCGCGTGGACTTCGACTTCGATGCCCGCTTGGCCCCCGACGGTCGGAACGCACGGACCGTGACGCTAGCGGTCGAACAGGACGGCTTTGTGTGGGCTGCGATCGAGCCGAGGTTGTCCGTCGACGATAGAAGCTGGTTGCCGAAGTGGATATCCGGTTTGGAGGCCGCCGACTTCGTCGTCGGGAACTGGGGTGAGCAAGACCAGCCGGGCAACCCAGATTTTTCCGAAACCGCCTCCCCGATCAAGTTCGGAATCGCACAAGGCCAATCCTGCCCGGTCACGTCGGATTGCCGCACAATCATTCCGCTAGAGCTCGACATCGACAACTGGAGGGTGGCGGTCAACGAGAGCGGTTACAGCCTCACGCTATCGGTCGCTGAGACGGCCAGTCCCGGGCCGCTGACCGATTTGCCCTTGCAGTTCCGGGTCAGCGCGAAGGTGCGCAACACGACGTCACCCGACTTGAGCGACCTCACCGTGCGCTTCCTCTTGCCGAAGGAGGAGCTGGCGGACTTCACGATCCCAGAGGATGAGTGCATTCCGGATTCTGCGAGCCGGAACGATTTCGTGATCGCTGATTGTGCAGTGCCGGGTCCCGTCGGGCCGGCGAGCACCGAGACGGTCGAGGTGCCGACAGCGGGGATCTCCGTCGGCTACGCGGCCGTCGTTCCCGCCGCTCCCCCCGTTCCCGATGCTGGCCCCCCGCCCCCCTCCGACAGGGCTGTCTTCACTTACAAGGCCGGCGTCCTGCCCTTGGTGGGCACCGACCCTGACCCCGCCAACGACGTTGCGGATCTAGTCGACGTCGTGGTCTGCAACCCTACCGGGATGGACCCAGTGACCGTGGACGACATCACCGACTGTGACGACCTGATGACCGGCGGCACATCAGGTTCTGGCGGCGGAGCTGGCACCGGTGGTACGGATATGGGCGGCAGTAGTGATGGCTGTGGCTGCGACGTCGTGGCCACGAACGGCTCCGCACCCTGGCTCCTGATCCTGGGTCTCGCCGGCGCAGCGGTTTGGCTACGCCGACGCTATCGCCACATCTAGGCCGCGCCGACACGGAACTTCGAGTCGTCCGCCGGGTGGAGGTCGGGACACGCTGGCCCTCCCCGTTTGTCCGCGGCCCCAGTGTCCACGTGAGTCTGTGGGCGGGTTTGACCCGTCGCCCCCTTGGCACTATCTAGCCGCCCGAGAGGACTTGAACGGCTTTTCGATGCCAGATACTTACAACAACGTCCCGATGAGTGACGGCATGGCGGAGCGCACCGTCAAGGAAGACGCCTTCTGGAGCGGGCCGAAGCTCGTCATCCTCGGCTTCGTGACGCTTGGCCTCTGCTTTGGCCTGCTTTGGGCGATGGCGGAAGGCATCATCGGCCCGGAGCAACACGAGGCCGATTGGGGCAACGAAACCCACATGCTTCAGCCGGGCGGCGGCCCCCTCGATTGAATCAGGGCGGCGAGCCTTGATTCAGTCGAAATCGAAATCGAGCTCCTCGGGCTCCTCGCTTTTGAGCGAGTCGTCTTCGCCCGGCTCGAAGGTGGCTTCGGAATAGAGATCGTCGAGGGACCAGCCGGCCTTGTGGTGGCGTCGGAGCTCTTCGCGCTCGAACTCGGCCAGTGAGAAATAGTTCTTCGGTCCTTTCGGCCGCATGTCTCCCCCTTTTCAGCAGCCTGCCAACCGAGTCTGGTATGGCAAATGACTACTTTGTCCTACACTGCAGCACACCCTACTCACCGGGATCGAGATCGCAAAAAAAACGGGCGAGATTGAAACCAACCGGCCGCGCTGGTAGACGCAGTCCATGAGTCGGGTGGTTGCGATCGCCAATCAAAAGGGCGGCGTCGGGAAGACGACGACCGCGGTGAACCTCGGAGCCAGCCTCGCGGTGGCGGAGCAGCGCGTCCTTTTGGTCGACCTCGACCCGCAGAGCAACGCCTCGACCGGTGTCGGTTGCGACCCGGGCAATGAAGAGATGGAGGGCTCCTACGAGCTCCTCCTGCGCGAGATCGAGACCGCCGACGCCATCTACGAGACCGAGATGCCCTACTTGCACATCATCGCGGCGACGCAGGACTTGGTTGGCGTTGAACGCGACCTGCTCCATTCGGACGACGCCGCCACGCGGCTTCGCGACGCCCTCGGCTCGGTGCGCGACGACTACGACTTCATCGTGGTCGACTGCCCGCCCTCGCTCGGCATGCTCACGATCAACGCCTTGACGGCGGCCGACTTGGTCATCGTGCCATTGCAATGCGAGTACTACGCGCTCGAGGGGCTATCGCAGCTGGTTGGCACGATCGAACGCGTGCGTGCCTCGGTCAACGAAGACCTCGAGATCCACGGCGTGTTGCTGACCATGTTCGATTCGCGGAACAACTTGGCCAACGAAGTGGCCGAAGAGGTGCGTCGCCACTTCCGCGTCTATGACACGATTATTCCCCGAAATGTGAGGCTCGCCGAAGCTCCCTCCCACGGAAAGCCAGTCATCCTGTATGATGCGTCCTCGCGGGGTTCCTATACGTACTTGAACCTCGCTCGAGAGCTGCTCGATGATCTGGAGGTAGCGGCGTAGTGGCGCGAAGACGGTTGGGGCGTGGGTTGGATGGCTTGCTTCCGGCAGCGCCGCCGGCCTCGGAACGCTCCGCAAAGAACACCGCAGCGATCGAAGACCTGCACCCGGGACAGATGCAGCCCCGCACGCGTATGGACGCGGAAGCCTTGGCGGAGCTTGCGGCTTCGATCCGTGAGCACGGGGTGTTGGAGCCGGTCCTGGTGCGTAAGCGGTCTCCGGGCGGCTTCGAGATCATCGCGGGGGAGCGGCGGTGGCGCGCCGCGCAGCAGGCCGGGCTCAAGGAGCTGCCGATCTTCGTGCATGACCTCAACGACGAGGCGGCCTTCGAAGCGGCTCTCGTCGAGAACCTCCAGCGCGAAGACCTCAACCCGATGGAAACCGCGCGTGCATTTCAGCGGTTGGTCGACGACTACGGTTACACGCAAGAAGCGATCGCGACCAGGGTCGGCAAAGAACGGTCGACGGTCGCCAACGCCCTGCGCCTTCTGAAGCTTCCAAAAGACATCATGGACATGGTCGAGGATGGTCAGCTCAGCGAAGGCCACGCCCGCGCCCTGCTCTCGGCCCCCAACGTGAGCACCATGAAACGGCTCGCACGGAACGCGGTCTCGAAGGGCTGGAGTGTGCGCGAGGCCGAGCGGCACGCCCGTAAGGTGGCCCGAGGGAATGGCGATGGCGCCGCCAAGGCGAAGGCCGGCAAGAGCGCGAACGTTCGCGACCTCGAACATCGGCTTTCCCTCGCCCTCGGCTCGACGACCACGATCCACGAAAGCGGCAAAGAGCGCGGCCAGATCCGCATCCACTACGCGAGCTTCGACGAGCTCGACCGAATCATCGCGAAACTCACCTAGGAGCCGGGTGATGGATGGCGCAGTTTCACCAGCGAAGCCGCCCCTTGGTAGCTGGGATTGGCTGACCGAGACGGGCGGCGTGCTGACCGCCAAAGAGCGGCTTGCGCTGGTTCCGTCTCTGGCCAAGACGTTCGGGCGATTTTCCTTCGACCGGCTCCGACTCGCGATCGGCGCTCGCGCGCGGCATGGGTTGAGTGCAGAAGACCTTTGGCCGGTACGCCCCGACTCCCAGTTGATTCGCCACGCAGAGGAAGAAGCCCGCGATCTCCAGTCCGTGCCGGTGGTGAACCATGGCTATCGTACGTGGGTCTTCGGTGTGGCGCTCGCCAAGCTCGATGACGCTGTGATCGACCCTGAGCTCTTTCACGCGGGATCGCTGCTTCACGACCTGGGGCTCGAGCACATCCAACCCGGGCAGTGTTTCACCCGTCGAAGCGCAGAGTCGGCAGAAGCCGTCGCGGAGCGATCTGGTCTCGATCGGGCTAGGGCGCTCGAGATGATGAACGGTATCGCCATGCACATCACCCCTGGGCTCCAGCCTGCAGGCAGCGCGCTCGGGTTCTACTTGCAGGCTGGCGCTATGGCGGACCTCGCCGGCCTTCGCGCCTGGCAGCTACCCAAGGATCTGCGCGCCCGCGCTGACCAAGCCTATCCTCGCGAGCGGGTGCACGAAGTGCTCTCCCGGTGTTGGCACGCCGAGGCCAAAGCGGTTCCGAACGGTCGGGCCCACTTCGCGGACAAGTGGGGCGGCTTTTCGCGCATCGTCAAGTGGTTTCCCGTCGCGAAGTAGCATTCGAGATTGCACTATCGCGCGCGCGCCTCGGCTGCGTCGACGGTGTTGCTGAGCAACATGGCGATCGTCATTGGGCCCACGCCGCCTGGCACGGGAGTGATGTAGGAGGCGTGCTTCGACGCTCCTTCGAAGTCGACGTCTCCCGTGAGTGAGCCGGCTTCCAGGCGGTTGATCCCCACATCGATGACCACTGCGCGTTCTTTGATCCAATCCCCTTTGACGAGATTCGGGCGGCCGACGGCGGCGACGACGATGTCGGCTTCACGAACGCGGTGGGCTAGGTTTTCGGTCCGCGAGTGGGCAATGGTGACCGTCGCGTGCTTCTCGAGCAGCATCAGGGCGATCGGTTTGCCGACGAGCGTGCTCCGTCCGAGCACGAGGGCGCGCTTGCCTTTGGGATTGCAGCCGACATGCTCGAGCATTCGCATGCAGCCACTCGGGGTGCACGGCCGGAGGCCCTTTCGACCGACCACCAGCAACCCCGCGTTGAACGGATGCAAGCCATCGACGTCTTTGCTGGGGTCGATGGCGTCGACGATCATCTGGTCGTCCAGATGGTCCGGCAACGGGAGCTGCACCAGGATGCCGTCGATGTCTGGAGCGGCGTTGAGCTCCGCGACGAGGGCCAAGAGGTCTGCCTCGGTGGTTTCCGCCGGGAGCCGATGGACCTCACCGGCGATCCCGGCTTTGCCCGCGGCCCGCTCCTTGTTTCGGACGTAGACCTGGGAGGCGGGGTCTTCGCCCACCAACACCACGTGGAGCCCGGGCGCCCTTCCATGCTTGGCGGCAAACGCCTCCGCTCGGGTTTTGACCTCCGCCCGCACCTCTTTGGCGAGCGCCTTGCCGTCGATCAGCTCAGCCATGGCCGGGGTGTAACAGCTGCCCCTTCCCCGCTCAAACCACCGGTGCCGGTGGAAATCGCGGCTTGGCGTGGTATGCCGCGTGGCCATGTTCGAGCCCGTGTCTCCCCAGGTTTCGTTCCCCGAGCTCGACGCGATCCATCTCGCGTTTTGGGAGGACACCCGCATTTTCGAAAAGACCCTCGAGGGCGGCGCCGACAAGCCCCCGTTCATCTTCTACGAGGGGCCTCCAACGGCGAACGGCATGCCCCACCCCGGACACGTCATGACCCGCGTCATGAAGGACGTGTTTCTTCGCTACCGCACGATGGGTGGCTACTACGTGCCGCGCCGCGCCGGGTGGGACACACATGGGCTGCCGGTCGAGGTCGAGGTCGAAAAGGCACTCGGGATCAGCGGCCGCGACGCGATTCAAGCCTACGGGGTCGAAGCCTTCAGCAGGCAATGCATCGACTCGGTGTTCAAGTACATCGACGAGTGGCAGGAGATGACCCGTCGCATCGGGTTTTGGCTTGACTTCGACGACGCGTACGTGACCTTCCACAAGTCTTACGTCGAGAGCGTCTGGTGGGCGCTGTCCGAGATGTTCGAAAAGGGCCTTCTCTATCAGGGCTACAAGGTCGTTTGGTGGTGGCCACAGGGCGGCACGGCTCTTTCTGCTGGCGAGGTCGGCCAGGGCTACAAGACCATCGACGATCCCTCGGTGATGATTCGTTTTCCTGTCGTCGACGAGGACAACACCTCGTTTCTCGCCTGGACGACGACCCCCTGGACCCTTCCCTCCAACATCGCCCTCGCGGTCGACCCCGAAACCTCATACGCGACGGTGGAGGTCGAAGGCGAGCACCTGATCGTGGCCGAAGCCCTGGTCGAAAAGGTGCTGGGCGAAGAGGTCACCGTCGTCGCGAAGCGCAAGGGCTCGGAGCTCGTCGGGATGCGGTACGAGCCGCCCTTCCGATACGCCGAGCCCGAAGGAGGCCCCGCGTGGGAGGTGGTCGAGGCAGACTTCGTGTCGCTCGACAGCGGCACTGGCCTCGTTCACTTGGCCCCCGCCTTTGGCGAGGACGACTTCCGCGTCTGCAAGGACAAAGGGATGGGCTTTTTGCAACTGATGAACCCAGACGGCACGTTTCCAGCAACCGTGACCGATTTTGCGGGGCGGTTTTGCAAAGAGGCGGACCGAGACATCATTCGGAACCTTCGATCGCGTGGATTGCTTTTCAAGGAAGAGGTTTACCGACACGACTACCCGTTTTGTTGGCGCGCGATGGATGACCCGCTCATTCAGTATGCGCGACGCTCATGGTTCATCCGCACGACCCAAGAGATCGAGCGCGTCAAGGAGAACAACCGGGCCATCCACTGGGAGCCCGAGCACATCAAGACCGGGCGCATGGGGCAGTTCCTCGAAGGCAATGTCGATTGGGCGCTGTCGCGCGAGCGTTTCTGGGGGACGCCGCTTCCGATCTGGGTGAACGACGAGACAGGCGCCGTCGAGTCGGTGGGTTCCGTCGCCGAGATCCTCGAGCGCAATCCGAAGGCGTTTGGGCATTTCGAAAAGGCCAAAGCCAAGGACCCGTCCCTTCAAGATCACTTGATGGTGCACAAGCCGTGGGTGGACGAGGTGACCTGGGTCAAGAACGGCGAGCCCGGGGTCTACCGGCGGGTGCCCGAGGTCATCGATTGTTGGTTCGATTCGGGGTGCATGCCCTTTGCGCAGTGGGGGTACCCGCACCGGGGCCAGGACGAGTTTCAACGCTCCTTCCCGGCGGACTTCATCACCGAGGCCGTCGACCAGACGCGCGGCTGGTTCTACTCGCTGATGACGATCAGCACCCTGATGTTTCCAGCGCAAGAGGTGCCCCACCCCTTCAAGAACTGTGTGGTGATGGGGATCATCACCGACGAAAAAGGAAAGAAGCTCAGCAAGCGCGACAAGAACTACACCGACCCCCTGGTGCTCATGGATCGGGTTGGCGCCGATGCCGTGCGCTGGGCGCTCTACGCAGGAACCGTACCGGGGCAGAACACCCGCTTCTTCGACGCCGCGGCGACCGACGCGGTCCGCGAGTTCCTGCTCAAGATTTGGAATGTCTATAGCTTCTTCGTCACCTACGCGAATATCGACGCCTGGACGCCGACCGCCGACCGGCCTCCACTTTCCGAGCGTTCGGACATGGATCGCTGGCTGCTCGCAAAGCTCGACGCCACCGTGCGGGCGGTCCGGCGCGAGCTCGATGACTATAAGAGCCACATGGCGGTTCGGCACTTGCTTACGTTCGTCGATGGCCTGTCGAATTGGTATGTGCGGCGAAGTCGTGCGCGGTTTTGGGCCGCCGACGACAGCGCGGACAAACGTGCGGCGTTCAGCACGCTCTATGAGGCGCTCGTCGATTTGATCAAGCTCACTGCTCCGTTCACGCCTTTCATGACCGAGACGCTCTTTCAGAATTTGGTGCGCAACAACGATCCTTCCGCCCCCGAATCGGTGCACCTAGCCTCGTTCCCCGAGCCCGATGATGCGCGGGTGGACGACGCGCTCCGCCACACGGTCGAACAGGTCCGCAATGTGGTCAACCTGGGCCAGCGGGTCCGCAACGAGAACAAGCTCAAGGTTCGCCAGCCTCTGGCCGAAGCGATCGTCGTGGTGGCCGACGATGGCGAGCGCGCCGCGATCGATGGCTTTTCGGACGCGATTCGTGAGGAGCTCAACGTGCGATCCCTTGGGTTCACACAGGAGCCCGAAAAGTATGTCGAGTTCGAGCTCGTGCCGAACTTCCGCGTGCTCGGCCCAAAGCTCGGCAAGCAAGTCCCGGCATGCAAGAAGGCACTCGCAGAGTCCGATGGCTCGGAGCTCTACGCCGAGATGGAGGCCAATCAAAAGATCCGGGTCGAGCTTCCCGATGGCCCGATCGAGCTCACCCCCGACGAGGTCGAGGTTCGGCTCACCGCCCGCGAAGACTTCGCTGCCGCCTCGGGTGCTGGCCAAGTTGTGGTTCTCGACACCCGAATCGACGACGACCTCCGCCGCGAGGGCATGGCGCGCGAGGTGATCAACCGCATTCAACGTGCGCGAAAGGCGATGGACCTCCCCTACGAGGCCCGCATCGAAGTCAGCTGGAAGGCCGACGGCGAAGTCGCACAGGCGATCGAGGAGCACGCCGAGCGCATCGCCGGCGAAACCTTGGCCACCCGCTTCGAGTCCGGCGACGCCAAGGGCGCCACCGTCGAAGAAACCGAGATCGAAGGAACGACGCTCCGGCTCGGGATCACCACGGCCCCAGCCTGACACTGACGCTACGTTAGCGTCGGCTCGGGGCAACTGGGCGCCCGATCATGCCGCCAATGCGAAAGAGGGAAATCGCGTTCCAGTCGCGTGCAGCTGGCGTTGCGGTGAGGCACGGGTTTCACAGCGCTGTGAAGGCGAAGACACACCACGGTGGGACACAACGCAGCCCTCTGACGTGGCTGCTCGCGCTGGTGCTCCTCGGCGTGATTCGACCTTGGCAATCACGCTCGAGAGTGAGGCTCACAGACCGATGACCGGTTTGCCCTCGCGTGATAGACTGCCTTGATGCGCGTCCTCAGTCGATGTCTCATCGTCGCTGCCGGGCTCACCATCATCGGTTGCGCCAGCTCAGAGTCCGGCGCCAACGCGAAGCTTCAATGCGGATGCGTTCGCAACAGCTTTGATGAAGGGTTCCTCGACCGCACGCTGCCCGATGGAACGGCGTGCACGAACGCTGCGGTGGGCGGATGCAGTTGCCTCGCGAGCGAGTGCCAAAATTTCTGCGCATTCGACATGTGTCAGCCCGAGTGCGAGACCAACGAAGACTGCAACGCCGAGAACTTCGAGTGCAACGGGCTCGTCGACGCCGAGTTCGGAAGCCTCGGGATGTTCTGCGAGTTCGTCGCGCCTTGCCCCGAAGGTACGACGGGCTGCCCCTGCGGCCCGGGCGGCGCATGCAGCGCTTTCGGTGATCGACTGGAGGCGTTTTGTGATAGCGAGAACATCTGTCGCGTCAACGACCTCTGCACTTCCGGATGTCGCCAAGGAAGCGTGTGCTGCGGCGGCGCACTCTGCAGTGGGGACTGCATCGGCACGCCTTGCTGCTAGTCAAATGAGGGGATCGTGAGCTTGAACCGTCGGCTGGAGGCGTGGATTCGCGCTGGAATCATCGACGAGGGTACCTCGGACCGGATCCGTGCGTTTGAAGAGGCCCGCAAGCGACCGACGGCCCTCTACGCGCTCGTCGGCCTCGGGGCGCTGGCGATCGGGATCGGGTTCGTCGCGATCGTCGCCGCCAACTGGGATGCCATCCCATCGGCGGTCAAGCTCGGTGTCGATCTGCTCATCGGAGTTGCATTGGCGTTCGGCATCGAGCGCTTGCTCCGGCGCGATGAAGGCTGGAGCGCCGAAGGCCTGGTGATCGTCTACTACCTCTTCGTCCTCGCTTCGATCGGGCTCATCGGACAGGTTTACCAACTCGGCTCGCCCCTCCGCGTTGCCCTCGGCGTTTGGTCGCTCGCGACCTTGCCGCTGCTGTTTCTTGCGCGAAGTCGTTTCGCCGGTGGGCTTTGGGCGGCGGGCCTGATCACGACCTACGTGGCCAATGCGTACGAATGGATCGAGCTTGCCAAGGACGCAGACCGCCCCGATCTATCGGTGTCGCTCGGCGTCGCGCTGCCAGTCCTGATCTTCGGGTTGAGTTGGGTGCTTCGTCGATCGAGCGACAAGGTCTCTCGAACGTTTCAAGAGGTTGCCTGGGTTGTCCTGGCCGTCGGCGCCTTCGCCGGGAGCTTCACTTGGTATGTGAGGATCCAGCCCGAACATCTCGTCACCTGGGGTGCCGGGGTCACTATCGTCCTCGTCGCGGTGCCCATCCTATTTGGAAGAGCCCTGTTCGGGAAACGCTCGGTTCTAGCTTCTGCGACCCTCGTTGTGGTCGTGATCACACTCCTGCTGCCCCTCGTCATGACGCACGGAAGTCTCAGGCTCGTCGGCGGTCTCGTGGGCCTTGCAGTTCTTGGGTTCTTCGCGTTTGCAGCGTACTCGATCGGCCACCATGCGGCGTTCAGTATTCTGACGGCGGCGATAGGAATCCGAATGGTGACCATTTACTTCGAGGTTTTCGGCTCGTTGATGAGCACCGGACTTGGCATGGTCACGGGTGGTGTGCTCACCCTGTTGATCGCGTGGCTCTGGGCCCGCACGTCGTCGAGGCTCAAAGACACGTTTGACGTGGAGAAGGCCCATGCCCAATAAGGCCTGGCGTTGGTTTGCCCTCGTGCTCCCGCTCTTGGTGCTGGGCGTAGGCATCGTGCGCGGCGAACACGCGATTCGGACGGGCGAGCCATGGCGCTTCGATATCGGCGGCTACGATCCGCGAGACCTTTTGCGTGGGCACTACCTGCTCTTTCGCGTAGAGCTGCAGCTGGGAGAGCCCCATGACGAAGTCGCCGAGGGAGCGGAATGTGCCTGCCTCGAGCGAACCCCCGACGACGCGGCACCGATTCTTCGCCCGGCCTCCTGTTCGTTCGCGCGGGCGAGCTGCGACAGCTTCGTTGTCCGCGGCGAGCTCGAAAAGCTCGACCGATTCTACATTCCCGAGGCAAGGGCACGAGAGCTCGAGAAAATCCTACAAGACGCCGCCGCGCGTGATGCCGCGCAAATCCTAGTCAGAATCAACCGCAATGGAACCCCCACGCTGGTCGACCTCCTCGTAGACGGCACCCCGATCGGCCAGTAGCGGTGACTATCCCCTTTGCCAGCGGGTCCAAAGGACGGCGACTAGCGCTAGCGCGGCGATTCCGAGGGCCTGGGACGTGCTGAGGCCTAGAAGCTCTCCGCGTTCGTCCGCGCGCCAGAACTCCAGCACGAACCGCAGGATCGCGTACAAGCCGAGGAAGGCGAGCATCACTTGGCCTTGGAACTTCTTTCTCGGACGGAGCCAGAGCAGGTACGCCGCGATCAGGGCGCAACCGATCGCTTCGTAGAGTTGGGTCGGGTGGACCGGGAGCGACTCGAGTCCCGGCTGTGGCAGCAACCCGGCACGCCATTGCGATTCGCTTGCCGGCGAAAACGCGGGGAAGCGCAGGCCGAGGGCTCCGTCGGTGTGCGTGCCGAAGCAGCAGCCGCCGAGGAAGCAGCCGATGCGACCGAAGATCAGACCGACACAGATGCCGATTCCGGCGATGTCCACGCCCTTGCGTAGCGGGACTCCCTCGCGCTTCACGAACCAAACGCCGAAGACCGACGCGGCGATCAGGCCGCCATAATAGGCAAGCCCCCCTCGCCAAAACGCTGCCCATGCCAAGCAGTCGCGCTCCGCGGGTTGGCAAACCTGTCGAACCGGGTCCCAGATCGCCTCGGCTTCGCGACACTGTGCGGCGGTGATCTCCCAGGCTACGCGAGTCGGATCGGTACATAGATGCACGTAGTCCCAGAAGTAACCGTCTGCGAAGACGTGAAGCGCACGAGCGCCGAGCACGCCGAAGATCACGGAGAAGAGCCCGAGGTCGATGAAGGTGTTCGGGTCGATTCCCTCTTGCTTGGCGAGGCGCGCGCAAAGCCAAGTTGCGACCGCAAAGCCGACCAGGAGCATCGTGAAGTATGCCGGAATGGGCTCTCCGAAGATCTCCGCGAGAGTCGGAAACATTCAGCGCGAGCCTAGCACGAGCATCTACTTGGCTGGTTGTGCGGCTCGTTCACGTTCGCGCCTTCCGTCGATGAAGCCGTCGATCAGAATCAAGGCGACACCGATCGTAATCCAGGCGTCGGCAATGTTGAACGTCGGGTAGGCCCACCGGTCGTTCAGATGGAAGCGTATGAAGTCGACGACGTATCCGAATCGTACGCGGTCGACGAAGTTGCCGATCGCGCCCCCAACGATCAAGGGAACACTCCACGCGAAGAGCCTCCCACCGCGACCTCCAGCAAACATCCAAAGAAGCAAGACGACCGCCCCCACGGCGGCGAAGTAGAAAACCCCTTTGCGGACCATAGAGGGCATGTCCCGCATGAAGCCAAATGCAGCGCCGCAATTTTCGGCGTATCGGAATTCGAGATAGCCATCGACCAGCACCACGGGCGGACGCTGGGTTCTCTGCTGGCGGATGTGACCGTATTCATCGGGCTCGCAGGCCGGGTCTGACGCGTGCGCCGACGGCTGGGAGAGGCGGTCCAGAGCCCAGTGCTTGGTACCCAGATCAATGCCGGCAAGAACCGCGGTCGCGATCAGGCAGAGTAACAGGGCCTTCCGAGAACGAGGAGCGCGAGACACGGCGCCGGACTCTAACAGTCCGATCTCGCCCGTCAAATTCGGCCTTTCGCCTGTCATTCTTTCGAAGATGTCGCCGCCCCGTGCGCAAGCCGCCGCCCTTCGCGCAGATGCCGAAATGCGTTGATGCCCCATCGCGTCGCAAAGTAGAGAGGAATGCCGGTCAGCAGCCCGAAGATGAAGCCTCCCAACCAAAGCTCGTCGCCGGTGCTGAGCAATACCCGGCCGGCGTCCATCCAGAAATCGCGGTTGAAAAGGGGTTCGAGCCCCGTCTCCTTCAGGGCGTGGCCAGTCTTTCCGAGCCATGCCTCGATGGTGTCTTCCGTCACCAAGCTCCCGCCGTCTTCGGGATGCAAGATCGTCTCACCCACGCTCCAAGTCGTGTAGTAGAGCGGCACCGCCGTGAAAGGATTGCTGATGAAGAGGATCGGAATGCCAGACACTTTGTTCGCACCTAGCAGGGTCGCAACGAGCAGGTAGAAGATGATCTGAAGCCCCAAGGTCGGTGTGAATGCGATCATCGCGCCGATGAAGACGCCCCAGGCAATGCGATGCGGCGTGTCATCGAGGTGCAAGATGTTGTGAAAGACGAGCTGCTGCAGGCGTCGCCAAAGCTCGGTCGCATTCATTCCGCTTCACCCCAGCCACCACCGCCCGGCGTTTCGATGCGCAGCACGTCCCCTGGTGAAACCTCGATCGATACCCGATGTGGGAGCTCTGTGCCGTTCAAAAGATTCATGCCTGCGGCCCCGGGGCCGCCGCCGCGCATACCATAGGGCCGGGTCACGCGCCGCTCGGAGAGCACCGAAACACGCATCGGAGCGAGGAACTCCAATTCGCGGACGAGCCCGTCGCCACCCGGATGCAACCCCTCCCCGCCCGAGCCCTCGCGAAGCTCGAAGCGCCGAATCCGGACCGGAAAGCGGGTTTCGAGTACCTCGGGGTCGGTGCACTTCGAGTTGGTCATATGGGTATGCACTCCCGAGGCGCCAGCGCGATTCGCAGTAGCTCCCGCCCCGCCGCCCAGGGTCTCGTAGTACGCGAGCTGATCGTCGCCGAAAGTAAGGTTGTTCATGGTGCCCTGGCTTGCGGCGGCGAGACCGAGTGCCCCGAAAAGTACATCCACGATGCGTTGCGAGGTTTCGACATTGCCGGCCGCGACCGCGCGCCAAGGCTCAGGGGCGAGAAGCGAGCCTTCGGGGATTCGGATCGTGACCGGGCGCAGGCACCCGCTGTTGAGTGGGATCGGCTTGCCGACGAGGACGCGCAACACGTAGAGCACCGCAGCGACCGTGACCGCTTTGGGCGTGTTGAGATTGCTGTCGACTGCCGAGTCGGTCCCTTCGAAGTCAATTTCCATCGAGCGGCCGCGGACCGTCACCCGCACCGCGATGCGCGTGCCGTCGTCGAGGCGATCTTGGAACGCATGGACTCCGTCGTCGAGTCCCTCGATCGCGGCAGCGGTGAGATCGGCCGCGTTGTCTTGGATGTGTTGCATGTACGCTGCAACGACCTTCAGGCCGTATCGATCGAGAAGATCCGCGAGAAGTTGCACGCCTTTTTCATTGGCTGCGATTTGGGCCTGTAGGTCCGCCAGGTTCTCGTCAGGCCTGCGCGCGGGATGCATGCCGGTCGTCAACACTTGGGCGAGCAGCACCTCGTCGAGCTTGCCGTCCTCGACGATTCTGAGGTTCCGAAAAATGACTCCCTCCTCGTCGAGACGCGTCGAGAAAGGCGGCATCGACCCGGGAGTCAATCCTCCGACATCCGCGTGATGACCCCGGGATGCCACGACGAATCGAAGACGACCGGCCTCGTCGTGCGCTGGCGTCACGACCGTGATGTCCGGCAGGTGGGACCCCCCCGCGGCCGGGTCGTTCGTGACATAGACATCGCCCGGGCGCGTGCTTGGATGGGCTGAGAGCACGGCCCGTACCGATTCCCCCATGGCGCCGAGATGCACCGGGATGTGCGGCGCGTTCGCCACGAGGCCGCCATCCGCATCGAAGACGGCACATGAAAAGTCCAACCGGTCGCGGATGTTCGTGCTCAGCGCAGTACGCTGGAGCACCACCCCCATCTGTTCGGCAATCGATTTGAACTGGTTGTTGAAGACCTCGAGAAGCACGGGATCGACGTGCGTGTGGGCCGCTTCGTCGTGTCCCTCGGCGCTCATGTCTCGCAAAACCAGATAGTCGCGAGGGTCCCGCACCCCGACGAAGCCCGCTTCGATCACGACTGTACCGGTCTCGCCGAGCACCAGGGCGGGCCCCGGGACCTCCGTGTCTATCGGAACGTTCTCTCGCTTGTAGACCGGCGCCTCGACCATGACGTCACCGGACCACAGGGTCGTGGTGCGTTCGGGCTGGCCGCTTCCCGGTTCGACGCTCGGCAGCGAGGGCTTTTGACCCGAGAGCTCGACCCGCACGCGCAATGTCGCGGCTTCGATGGAATGCTCCGGTCGCGTGTATCCGAACTCCAGGCGATGCCTCGCCTCGAAGGCCCTGCGCATTTCGATCGGTTCAGCCAGCTCGACGGTCAGCGCCGTCTCGGTGCCTCGATATCGAAGTGCGACCCGTCGGTTGAATGTCCATCGTGAGTCGGCGCCCGCATCCCGTGCAAGCGCGGCCCGGCCTGCGGTCTCGAGCTCTTGAAATGAGCTCTCCCAACCGGAGACGGTGACGGCCTCGAGCTCGACGCGGCCCGCGTCGCGCTCTCCATGCCATTCGAAGTTGGCGACCCCCATTCCGAACGCGGAAAGCGCGCCGGCGTATGGATGGAACACGAGTTTCCGAATCCCCAAACGCCGCGCCACCCAGCAGGCGTATTGTCCTCCGGCACCGCCGAACACGATCATGGCGTGCGTGCGCACATCGTGACCGCGGCCGACCGAGACTTTTTGAATCGCGGCCGCCATGTTCTCGACGGCAATGCGCAGGAATCCGCATGCGACTTCCACTGGGCTCTTTGCCATTCCCAGCGCAGCCAAGGTTTCGGCGATTTGTTGCAGTTTGTCTCGTGCGCGCGCGTCCTCGAGTGCAAACGGGAATCGATCCGGTGCGATCCGTCCGAGGCACAGGGACACATCGGTCAGGGTTAATTCTTCCGCCTCGGGGTGGCCGTAGCAAAGGGGGCCTGGGTTCGCGCCGGCGCTCGCCGGTCCGACGATCATTCGTTGACCCTCGAGGGCACAGATCGACCCGCCACCAGCGGCAACGGTGTGGAGCTCGATCATCGGCGCCCGAATCCGAATCCCAGCGATTTGGGTCTCGAACACGCGGATCACCTCCCCTCCGTAACGAGACACGTCGGTCGATGTGCCCCCCATGTCGAACCCGATCACTTCGCCGAGGTCGAGCTCGTCGGCCACCGCCCCCGTGGCGACTGCCCCCGCGGCCGGTCCCGAGAGCACCGCGTTGCGGCCGATGAAGTGCGATGCGTCCACCAGGCCTCCGTTGCTCTGCATCATTCGCAAGCGGCCCGAACCAACTTGCTGCTCGAGTTTGTCCATGTACTGCGTGAGAAGGGGCGTGAGGTACGCGTTGGCGGTCGTCGTGTCGGTTCGACCGAGGAGCCCGAGCTCATTTGAAATTCGATGGGAAGCCGATACGTGCGCGAAGCCGACGGCCGATGTGATCTCAGCGACTCGATTCTCGAACCCCCCGTCACGGTAGGCGTGCATCAGCGCGATCGCAACCGACTCCGCACCTTCCGCCCGCGCGTGTTCGAGCGCGCGTCGGAGGGCATCCTCGTCGAGCGCATGCAATATGTGCCCATCCGCGGTCATCCGGGCGTCGACCTCGACCACCCAACCAGGAAGGACCTCGGGCTTCTCGATGTCGAGAGCAAACAGATCGGGGCGCGTTTGATCCCCGATCCGCGTGAGGTCACCGAGCCCCCGATCCGCGACGAGCGCGCACGGACAACCCCCGCGCTCGAGAAGGGCGTTGGTCGCCAGGGTCGTTCCCATCCGGATCTCGGCCGGGGGTATGGGGTCGTCCGGCCCCAGGACGAGAAGCTGGCGGATTCCGATCAGGGGTGCCTCGTCCGACGAAAGGACTTTCGCTACCCGAAGGGCTCCTGAGCCTGGGTCTCGGTGGATGCAGTCGGTGAAGGTTCCGCCGCGGTCGATCCAGAACTGGTGTCTAACGTCGTTTCTCAAATGATTCCAGATAGTTGGAATTAAGCGGTCACAAAGACGGTCACACGCCGCGAGCGTGTGCGCTCTCTACTGGAGTGGAACCTCGCGCTCTAGCTCCGCGGTCACCAGTCGGGTTCGGCGCTCGATCTCTTTCTGCCGCTCTCTCGCTGCCGCGCGGTGCCACGTATGGTAACGGGCCTGTTCGTCCATCGAGGGCCGCTCGCCGTGCCAGCCAAGGGTCTTGATCTCGCCACGCTCGGAAAGCGCCACTGCGACGTAGGGCAACTCGAGATCGGCTGCGTCGATCGGCTGTTCAATGCCGAGTAGCAGACACAACTCCATTTCAGGCGGGAACGTGTCGGGCGCTACTCTGTCCATCGCGCTTTCCGCGTCACCGGCCACGGCCACCGCGCCGTCATGCCTTGCGGCAGTCCACCGCTGTTCTTGCGGCTTCGCGCCGCCGCAGTGCTGTTGCAGAAACGCGAGCCGCTTTGGCTTCGAGGGGTAGAGGTGTTCCACCAGAGCGCTTGGCTTGGTGACGCGCCCGCACGACCGGCATTGAAGGCTGCGCGGGTTGGACTGGCCGCTGGCGCGATACTGGCCGCCGGTCAAGAAGCACGAAGGCGTGGGCGCTTCGCCCCGTTCTGCCGCTTCCTTCGCCCCGCAGTGCGGGCACGCGAAGCCTTGCGCGTAGGTTCCGGCGAGTTTGCCAACGAGAGAAACAAACGAGAAGCCGCTTTCTTTCAAAATGTGCGTGGCGCTTGTGTGCGGGCTTTCATCGCAACCTGCGGCCCACCGCGCTAGCAGCACTTCGAGTGAAGGTGTGAAGCGCGCGCAACCGGCACGCACGGTTTCAAATGGTGCTTTCGCTTTTTCACTCATGCTCGAAGCCTTCCCGCCCGGTCGTCGAAGAAGTCGGCCCGCCGCGTGCGCTGGTTTAGGTGAGCCTCGAGCTCGGCGAAGTGTTGGGCCTTCTGTGCTGCCTCGTGCTTCACCAGCAGCTCGTCCAGCCGCCGCCCGATACCTTCGACAGCGCGCAGCATGTCGCCGATCGCCGCGTCTAGGGTGCGCTGCCGCTGTTCTTGGGTTTCGGCTATCTGCGAGAGGTCGTTGTCGTGTCGCTGTTCAATGTTCATAAATCTCCTGTGGGGCTCGGCGGTTGTGGTGAGGTTAGCAGCAAACCGATCTGACGGAACGCGCGTGGGTGCGTCACAGCGGCAGCCATACCGCCATCACCAACAGTCCGAACAGCCCGCCGACAACGGCCAGCGCGAAGGATTCGTAAAGGTCCAGATAGGGATCACTCATTTCCGCCGCTCACCCATGAGCTGGCCGCCCTGCGTCCTGATGAAACACCGCCACTTGTCGTCCGCGCCGCACTGGCATTTCCGCCGGGAGCTGCGCGGTGGTTCTCGCTTCCGCCAGGCATCGAACCGAGGGAACTCGGTCTGCTGTTTCTTTGGCGGCGTCAGCGAACGCAGGTTGAGTCGCTGCGTGTCGTCCCAAAAGTTTTCGAAGTATCGGCACATCAGCCTCCCCCCGGAGGAGCCCCCGGACAGCCCGGCTCTAAGGACGAAACCGACTGTCCGGGAGGAACCCCGACGGCAGACGATCAAGAAACCGCCGCCGGGGTTTGTGTTGGGTGGCAAAGTCTTCGAGCCGATGCCGCCCGCGTGAACAGCCGATCGAGCTCGACTGTCCTGGATGAGGAGCGCCGGATGGCACACGCACAAACGGTCACCGCCCGGCTTCAATATGAAAGAACTGAGCCGACCCTAGCACCATATGGGGACAGGAGTCACCCCAGAAGGCGCTAGGACGGCCGCTAGAGGCTTCTCAGCGGCTTCTACGCCCGATTGCCCAGATCTAGGCAAACGGGGCAGGAGCTTAGGCGGCGGCTGGAGGGGCGCTACGGCTGCACCTCAAACGCGCCGAGTCGCACGACTACTGGACCGGGAACGTGGCGCACACAGTGGCCGGGTCGACCGCGACCGGAACCGTCTCGCAGGTGCCGGCGCACGGGGTCGGGTCGCCAAACGGCGTACACGTCTGGTTGGGCACTGGAGGCCCGGCATCCCAATTGCAGTCCGATGTCGGGAATGGGGTTTCGCCCACGTCTCCGCTGCCCACCTCGGTGGCGCAGTCGTTGCCGTTCGGCGTGCTTGGGTTCGGGTTGGCAAGGATGCATCCGATGTCATTCTCGCTCCCAGGCGCGGGATTCGTGGTCGACGAGGTGTTGCATTGGTAGACAAGCCAAACGGCGCCTCCGCCAATTTCGAGATGTGCGAAGGTCTGCACGGGGGGATCAGTGGCCGAGAGGCTGAGCGGCACCTGGCCGGTCGAGCAGATCTGCACCTCGCTTCCTGCCGTACCTGCCGTGCAAGACAGGACCTGGTGCGGAAGCGGGATCGAGACGCCCGAGTTGACCGTGATGCTACCACCGAAGCCGCATGTGCCGGTGAGTGTGACGTCTAGGGCGACGGTCTGCGGGACCGGGCTCAGCTCGGCGAGCTGCTCGGTGCAGGTGGCACCCGCGATCGCGTCGATCGACACCTGCGCGACCGAGATATCCACCTCCGTCAAGGTTCCCCCCCTGTCGCAATACCATGACGCAAAAAGGTTCAAGGGCGCCTTATCGATCGTTATGACCGGGTCCACGCCTACGTTGAAGGGCTGACCTTCAAAGATGCAGTCATCCGGTGTGACGTTCAGTAGGTCGATCGGGAATGTCCAAACCCTCTGGGTGAAGTTGTCGCGACATGCCATCGGGATCGCAAGAGCGTCCTGCGAAGTTATGCCGCGCAGGAACACGCACTGCTCCGCCACAGGGTCGCACGTGTCATTCGTGCACTCGTTTGCGCCATCGCAGTCGCTGCATCCCACTTGAATATCAACGCTGTAGGCAGCCCTAGCGCCACCCGGCGCGGTGATGTTGATGCGCAGCGTACTCCGGCCCTCCGGAAGCAGACCGACAAGGTTGATGTACCCGCCGCCCTCCGGGAAGTAACCATAGTCGATGTACCCGGAGGTCCCTGCTTCGGCGAGGTTGTAACTCACTTCGGAGTCCGAGTCGGTCGGATACGCATGCACAATCGCCGAGTGGGCCCTGAGCGGGAGCCAGACGTTGTACGCCCGCTGCCCGGAGCTGAAATCCCAGATCTGATCCTGACCCAACACCTCCACTTCGAGGCTCGAAAGCGTCGCGTCTCCGGTAGCGGGGTTACAGGAGATACTCTGCTGCATCACCGCCGGGGACAGCGCAACCGCGAAGGCGAGAGCGTAGGTCCTCAGTGAAACGAAACTTCGCGAAGCCATCATGACGCGCCTCCTTCCGAACCCCCCGAGGGGTCCTAAGTAACGTGGGGTCGCCGGACCGCGCCTCGCTATACGTATTTCTTTAGTGCTGAGCCGATTCTGCGCGCAGCTTTTGCGTTTGGGGCGTGGGGCGCAGCGGGTGCGCTGAGAGGCTGCTACGAAAAGTTTTCATATCCCTTGGGCCACAAAATCAGAATTTTTGCCCGTGTTGGAGGCTCCGCCACCCGCCTCCGCCGCTGATTTGCCGATCTGGGGGTACGGGTCTAGGCCGGGTAAGTCGCCAGCCACTCCGTCGTCGCCTCCAGGACCGACTTGTGGGCGTGGGGTGCCGCGCCTTCCACCAGCTCCCGACGACGACCTGCCAGGCCCTCGCTCACGCGCTCGCAGTAGTCGATCCGCCGATCCTCCGTCACCGCCCACTCCGGCGGGATCGCTTTGCGCCTCAGCCGATCGCCCTTGTCCGGATCTTTGAATTGGATTCGCCAGCCGTGGCCGCCATCTTTCTGGGGCCTCAGGAGCGAAACCCCGGGCGTCTTGCGTCGTCGACGTCGTTTTGGCCGCGGCGTGGCTTGTGACCGCTCGTTTGACCGCTCCATGCTCCCCCGTCTTTCTCGACCTGTGGCGGCCGACGGTCACAAATATGGTCACAAACTGTCGGACAGTCTAGGGTTTTCTGTAACCATCTAGGGCTGTTTCGATGACTCGGTCGCGCGTTGCCGCGATCGCGGAAACCTTCGATAATTCGGCGCTTTCCGGGCGTTTCCGACTGAGCTGAGAGCGCACTGGCCGTCAGCCTCCATCGCTGATCCAGAACTGATGCCGTGGAGCGCGGTGGGCCATCGGACGATGCATCGAAGCACGGAGGCGGAGGTGGTCAAGAACCCCTCACGATCGGTCGGCGTCGACCGTGAAAACACCCAAACAGGTTACAGAATCACGAAAATCGAGTAGTTATCGCGCCGTAGGACCTCTATTTTTTTGGTTTTCAAACGACTTTCATGGACTTATACAACCGACCGAGTCAAGGAACGTAGCAGGGCGATGGCCACGGAAGAATTTAGTGTTTCGTCCGTGATACCCGCAAGTCCAAACCGAATTTATTCTGCGTGGATGGACGAGCGCCACCACAGCGCTTTCACCGGCGCGCGGGCCACGGTGGACCCTTGGGTAGGCGGGCGAGTCGTTGCGCACGATGGGTTCGTGGATGCCATGCACGTGTATTTGGTGACCGGCAGCCGCATCGCGATGACCTGGCGAACACGGGATTTTCCCGAGGGGTCCAGCGACTCGCGGGTGGATATCACGTTTGAGCCGATCGCCGGCGGGACCAAAGTGGAGGTCACTCATACGGGGATTCCCGAAGGCCTTGGGGCGGCCTGCCGGCAAATCTGGCGGACTCATTACCTCGACCCGATGAAGAAGTATTTCGCTAAGCCTGGCGCGATGCGCGCGGCATACACGGCGGCGAAGAAGGCGGGGCACCTGCCGCTGTCCGGCATCAAGGCCAGTCGCCCTGCCCCGCGTCGCCCGCTCGTTCCTGCGGCTCAGGCTTCCACCGAGGAGGACGAGGACGAAGAGGAGCAAAAGCCGAAGAAGACGAGGCCTCGCGTCGAATCCAAGACGATCGATCTGCGCGAGCTCGCCCGTGCCCAGGCGACCGCACGAAAGGAAGCCCAAAGAAAAAAGGCCGAGGCCAAGCGGAAAGCCGAAGCGGTTCGCAGGGCGGCAGAGGTGGCTAGCAAGAAAGCTGAAGCTAGGCGCAAGGCCGAGCTGGCGAGACAGAAGCGCGCCGAAGCACAGCGCAAGGCTGCCGAAAAGAGACAGGCCGCTCTCGAAAAGAAGAAGGCCGCGGCAAAGAAAAAGGCGGAGCTTGCCAAGAAGAAGGCCGCCCAAAAGAAGAAGGCCGACGCGCTCAAGCGCAAGAAGGCTGCACAAGAGAAGAAGGCCGATGCGCTCAAGCGCAAGAGGGCCGCAGCTAAGAAGAAGGCGGCCGCGAAAAAGAAGGCCGCCGCGAAAAAGAAGGCCGCCGCGAGGAAGAGGACGCCGGCAAAGCGGCGCACCGCCACCAAGAGGCGTTCCCCCCAAAAGAAGCGGCGCGCCGGCAAAAAGACCGCCAAGCGAAGAACGGCGAAGCGGCGTGCGCCCACCAAGAAGGCCAAGCGCAAGCCCGCACCGAAGAAGCGCAAGAGCACCAAGAGAAGGACCGCGCCGAACAGGAAGCGTCGCCCCGCGAAGAAAGCGAAGCGACCGACCAAGGCGCGCTCCGCCCGCAAGCCCAAGCGTCGGCGCTAGCCAAGCGGAGACTCGGCCTGGCGCCGAAGCCCGTCGATGACCGACTCGAGGGGCTTGTGGTCCGCACGATGTTCAATGATCGTGAGCTCCCCGAGCGCGAGGTCTCGTGGGGTCGCGTCGAGCCAATGTTGCATGGCGTCCTCTGCCGAAAGACGATCCATGCTTCGACCGGGGAGTGCCAGTGCGGCCGTCGCGAGCTTCGCTTCGTTGATGGCCTTGGCGATCAGCGCACAGGCTTCCTCGGCGACACGCCGATCGAAGGCTTTGCTTTGCCCCAGCCCAAACAACAACAAGCGTTCGGCTTTGAGCTTCGGAAGCGTAATCGCCCAGCTTTTTTCCCCGAAGTTGCCTCGAAGATCGCCGCCAGCGAGCCGTCGCGAAAGCGCGCCGCAGAGCCTCC
The DNA here is from genome assembly GCA_029863605.1 of Myxococcales bacterium. Classification (GTDB taxonomy): domain Bacteria; phylum Myxococcota_A; class Polyangia; order Polyangiales; family Houyiibacteriaceae; genus SG8-38. The sequence goes on from JAOTVB010000010.1 coordinate 125,863, forward strand.
AATCGACCAATCCGGCAGCGCCCCGCAGCGGGCGCTCGTCTTCGAAAAACGGAAGGAGAATCACCTCGGTTTGGAGCTGGTCCAAGCTCGATTGCTCAGGAGGAATGAAGTCGTACTCGATCACGGCTTCCCCAGCTCGGTTGCAATCCGATCGAGGACACCGTTGACGAATGAACCGCTGTCTTCCGAGCCGAACCGCTTTGCGAGCTCGACCGCTTCGTTGAGGGTGACTCGCTTCGGGATGCCGTCCATGTCGCGGAGCTCGACGATGGCGACTCGAAGAACGTTGCGATCCACGATCGGCATGCGCTCGAGCCGCCAATGGTGACTCGAAGCGCGAATGAGCTCGTCAATCGCATTTTCGTGCTCTGCGTAGCTTTGGACGATGTCGTTGGCGAACTCGGCCTCTTCGCCCACCAAGCTCGGATCGGCCAGGTGACCCCAGTAGGCCTTGATCGCGTGAGCGCCACTCACGCCCGCGACGTCCATGAAGTAGAGGATGCGGAGCGCCGCCTCACGCCCTTTGCGTCGGGATCCCATCGTTCTCGAGCTTTCGGTCGAAGAGGACCATTTCAATCGCGGTCAGCGCCGCGTCGCGCCCTTTGTTGCCGTGCGATCCTCCTGCACGGTCGAGTGCTTGTTGCTCGTCGTCGGTCGTGAGAACGCCGAACACGATGGGGAGCCCGGTGTCCAACATGACGCGAAGGAGGCCTTGCGTGGCGCCGTCGCACACGTAGTCGAAGTGAGGCGTGCCGCCACGGATGACCGCACCGAGCGCGATGATCGCGTCGAATCGGCCACTCAGAGCCAGTTGCCGAGCCGCATACGAGAGCTCCCAGGCGCCAGGCACTTCGACGACGTACACCGCCTCGTCAGACACACCGCGTTCCGCAAGACAGTCCCTCGCACCGTCGAGGAGCTTGCTGACGACCGGCCGATTGAAGCGGGACCATACGATGGCGAAGCGCGCGTCCGCAGGTGGATCGATCGGCTCGGTTGGCCTGTTCGGATCGCTACTCATGAAGTTCTCTGCGGCACTGGGCCCGCCGGCGAGAGCTCGCCACCCGGTGATACCCTCAGTTGCTCCACCACGTTGAGCCCGAAGGCATCGAGGCTTGGAATTCGACGAGGCCTATTGGTGAGCACCTTTAGCTTTTCGAGCCCTAGATCGGCGAGAACCTGGGCGCCAAAGCCGTACTCACGGAGGACGACCCCAGGTTCTTCGGGCGGTCGCCGAATCGGTTCGTCGAGATAGAATGCCAAATCCGTATCGGGGTCGGGATGCCCCGGCAAGAACAAGATCACCCCATTGCCCTCGCGCTCGACTGCCGCCACGACATCGGAGATGTGGACGCGCTCGCGCATACGAACCTGAAATGCGTCCCCAAGAACGCTGCCACGGTGGACGCGAACGAGCGTCGGCTTCGAGGTGATGTCGCCGTAGGTCAGCGCCATGAATTGCTCGTCCCGGCCGACTTGCACTTGGTACACGGAGGCGTTCCACGTTTGACCGGTTGGCATCTTGACCGGTGTCTGTCGAACGCGAGTCACCAGGCGCTCGCGCGCCAGTCGGTACTGAATCAGGTCAGCGATGGTGATCAGCCGCAGGTCATGCTCCTTCGAGAACTCGACCAGGTCGTGATACCGGGCCATAGAGCCGTCGTCTTTCATGATCTCGCAAATGACGCCTGCGGGTTTCAGGCCCGCAAGGCGCGCGAGGTCGACGGAGCCCTCCGTGTGACCGGTGCGCTGCAGAACGCCCCCTGGTACCGCCTTCAGGGGAAACACGTGGCCGGGGCTCACGAGATCGGCCGGGCCCGCATCGTCGTCCACGGCGGTGAGGATGGTGTGGGCTCGGTCAGCTGCGCTGATTCCTGTGGTCACCCCATGACGAGCTTCGACCGACACCGTGAATGCGGTAGCGCGGGACGAGCGATTGTCGTCCACCATCATCGGGAGTTCGAGCTGGCGAATCCGATCTTCGGTGAGACTGAGGCAGATCAAGCCGCGCGCGTGGCGGGCCATGAAGTTGATCGTGTCCGCGTCGGCCTTTTCGGCGGCCATGCACACGTCGCCTTCGTTTTCGCGGTCTTCGTCGTCGACCACGATGACCATCTTCCCTTTTCGGATGTCATCGAGAGCCGCGACTACCCGCTCGATCGCGCTCGTCATGGCCGAGACCATGACGCGAAATCGCCGGTGATTCCAGCGGACTGCCAAATCATCAGCGCTCGGCGGCAGACCCGCCGTCCACCCCCGGTTTGCCCAAGAGGCTCGCGACATACTTCGCAAGGACGTCGACCTCGAGGTTGATGCGCGTCAGGTGAGACATTTCCCCAAAGGTCGTCTCCGTGAGCGTGTACGGAACCAACATGACGTCGAACCGATTGCCTGTGACGGTGTTCACCGTCAGACTGACACCGTTCACCGTAATCGACCCCTTGGGTGCGAGGAATGGCGCGAGCCGCGGAGGCACTTCGAACGCGGCGCGAACATAGTCGCCCGAGGGCGCTTTTTCGACGAGCTTGCCTACGCCATCGACGTGACCAGTCACCAGATGTCCACCCATTCGATCTCCGAGCGATAGCGCGCGCTCGAGATGCACGCGGTCGCCCTTTTCGCGGTCGCGTAGGTTGGTTTTGTCCAGCGTTTCGAGCGACGCGTCCGCTTCGAAGAAGCCCTCCTCGAAAGCCTTCACGGTCAAACAAGCGCCGTCGACGGCAATGGACTCTCCCAACTCGTAGGGGTGCAATGCGCACGTGATTCGCAGCGCGAGCCCATCGTCTCTGCGCTCGAGATGGTCGATCGTGCCGATTTGCTCGACTAGGCCGGTGAACATCTATGCTGTCCTCTCGAAGTCGCCCGTGACCAACCAGTCGCTCCCGAACGCGCGGATCTCGGTGCGCACCAGGCGCGCGGATCCGTCGACCGAGTCGACCACAACCCCAGCTGCAAAGGAAATGGCTTCTGCGTCCCCCATGATCCGTGGCGCGACGAATATCGCCGCCCGATCGGCAAGCCCCGCCTCGACGAAAGACCCATGGACGTGAGCGCCTCCTTCTACCATCAAACGCACGATGTCGCGCTCGCCGAGCGATTTCAAAACGACCCCGAGGTCCACCCCACGCGGGTGTCGTGGAACGGCGATCAGCTCGACCTCGGGCAGCGCGAGGGCGTCCATGTGAGAACGAAGGGCATCCTCGGCGTGAAAGATCCAGACGGGGGCGGTGGACTCCCCCTTGGGGTCGAGGATCGCGGCGTCAGGAGGCGTGCGCAGGTCGGCGTCCAACACGACCCGGACCGGGTCGACCCCCTCGACGTGGCGGACGGTGAGACGGGGATCATCTGCGAGAACCGTGCCGATGCCGACCAGGATTGCGTCGGCGTCGGCCCGCATACGATGGGTTTCGGTGCGTGCGGCTTCCCCCGTGATCCATTTCGACTCGCCCGTGCGACTGGCGATCTTGCCATCGAGGGTGACCGCCGCCTTCAGGGTCACGAAGGGCAGCCCGGTCTTGACGTGTTTGGCAAAGTCCGCCACGAGCGCCGTCGCTTGGTCCTCGAGCAGACCGAGCTCGATTTCGATGCCCGCGCGTTTGAGTCGCTCGATGCCACCGGGGCCATGGGGCGCGGGATCGCGGCACCCGATCACGACGCGCGCGATCTTGGCCTCGATGATCGCTTCGGTGCAAGGCCCAGTTCGACCGTGGTGATGACAAGGTTCGAGGGTGACGTAGAGCGTGGCGCCTGCGACTGGCCGGCCGGCGTTTCGAATCGCGGCAACCTCCGCATGCGCCTGTCCCGCCGCGGCGTGGTAGCCGCTCGCGATGACCTCGCCTCGCTCGACGATGACCGCACCGACACGCGGGTTTGGACTCGTTCGGCCTCGCCTAGCCTCGTCGAGCGCTAACTGCATGAAGCCACGTTCGTCCGAGGTCATCTCACTCTTTCAGCTGGGTGAGCGCATCGAGGAACTCACCTACGTCCTGGAAATCGCGATACACGCTGGCAAACCGAACGTAGGCAACTTGGTCTAACTCGCGAAGGTCCAGGAGCACGCGTTCCCCGAGGTCCGCTGACGAGACCTCCTGTTCGCCTGTGTCGGCCATCCATCGCTCCACCTGGCTGAGGAGGCGCTCGAGCGCTTCGGCCGAAACCGGCCGCTTGACGCACGCGCGGCGAAGCCCGGCGAGAAGCTTGTTTCGGTCGTAGGGCTCGCGCCTACCGTCGTTCTTGATGATCAGGGGAGTCATGTGCTCCACGCGTTCGTAGGTGGTGTAGCGACGCCCGCAGCTTTCGCATTCGCGCCGCCGCCGAGTCACCTCTCCCGCCTGCGAGAGACGCGAGTCGATCACGCGGTTGTCCAAAGTTCCGCAATAGGGGCAGCGCATATCCAGCGAAACGCTAGCGCTACCGCGCGCTTGGAGCAACGCAGCCCTGCGGAATCAACGCGGAACGAGTCGAACCAAGCTTTCGAGATGAGCGGTTTGTGGGAACATGTCGAACGCGATCATCCGGTCGATGCGATAACCGCGGTCACGAGCCAGGCGCAGGTCGCGACCGAGGGTCGCAGTGTCACACGAAACGTAGACGATTCGTCGGGTGCCGCGCCAAAAGCACGCCTCTTCGAACAGATTCTTGGCGCCTTGTCGGGGTGGGTCGAGCACCACCACGTCGTAGCGCCCTTTGGGTGGTCGGCTCGCGTCCCCTTCGACGACGCGCGCCTCGAGCCGGCGAGCAGCTAAGTTTGCTCTGCAGGCCTCGACTGCGCTGGCGTCTTGCTCGACTGCAACCAACGTTGCTGCAACTTCTGCCAGCGCAACGGTGAAGTTCCCGATGCCGCAATGGAGCTCGAGGACACGCATGCCCTCCGGCTCGGCGAGCGCCACCACGTGCTCCACGAGCATCCGGTTGATTCGATCGTTAGCTTGCGAAAACGAGCCAGCGGGGCCCCACAGTATACTCTGGTCGTGTGCCCGAGCCGCCGCCCTTGCCTCCCCCCACACGGCCGGTGTGCCGGTGTCGCCGGTTCGAAGGCTGACTCCCCGGATCCCCGTCGTGCGTGAGAGCTCGCCGCACGCCTCGAAGAGCTCGGGGCTCTGTTCCGCCAGCGCTTGAAGCTCGACCACGACCGCTTCACCGGAAAGCGAGAGCTGAATCTCGCCCTGACCCGCGATCGATGCTCGCAGATGTTCGCGGGTGGCGTCCCATGCGCGTTGAAGCGGTTCCGCCAAGACGATGCATCGCTCGATGTCGACGACTCGCGTCGCGTTCCGCTGACGGTACCCGAACGTTTGCCCGTACCACGCGAGTCGCGCTCGCCTTCGGTAGCCGAGCTCGTCCGGAGCCGCGATCCAGACGAGCTCCGAATCGCTCGCCCCAGGAAGCCCCTCGCAGGCTTCATGAAGGAAGCCCTCTTTGATGCGTCGCTGGAGCGCCATCTCGGCGATCATCAGCGGGCACCCACCGCACCGATGCGCGACGGCGCACGGCGGCTCCCTTCTTCCCGGAGCTCGCTCGAGCACCCGAGTCACTTTGCCTCGCAAGGCGCCGCGCTTCGATCGGGTCCGCTCGAGCTCGACCTGCTCGCCGGGCAGGCCCCCCGGCGCCAGCACGACCCCTTCGCTCGTCTCGACCACCGCATCCCCACCACGGCCTACGGCGCGGACCCTCCCCGCAAATCGGGGGGTATGAGGCATCAAAAGCCGAAGTTCTGAGGCGGCATGCCCCGTTGGACCAAGAAGCTGATGTCCCCGCTCAGCACGGCGCGGCGGATCTCGGGCTCGGCGGTATCGACGAGCTCGACGTCGGTAAACACGGCCGTGGTCATCCGGTTGTCGTTTTCGATCCAAGGAACATACAGTTCATCGAACCGAATGGTGCCGGAGACCGACCGGTACACGACCGGAATTTGCGAAAGAAGCGGACAGGTCCTGTTGAGGTAGAGCGTCATCTGGACCGGGGAGTCGAGGAGCTCGAGTTCGATGTCGGCTCCGAGCATTTCGGCTTTCAGCAACTCGGGCTCAGCGATGAAGAACGAAACGCCATCGCTCAAATTCTGGATGTCGCCACCCCGCTGCATCCTCATGTCGATGATCTCGACCGACCTGCTCGGCTCCATGCCAAAGAAGTTCGGATCGAGCGAGAATGGTTCGCCGTCGAGACCGCAGTCGGGAGCCCAAACCTGCCCGACAGCGCTGCCCTCGCCCGGACCGGTGGCGCAGCTTCCAAGAAGCAGCACGGCCAGCATGCTCGAAACCCACGCACCGAGCTCACGCGATGAAACCGCCACCGATCACCTCGTCACCCCGGTATACCACCGCGGCCTGCCCTGGTGTAATCGCGCGCTGCGGCTCCGCGAAACGAACCTCGAAACCATCTCGGGTCGGAGTGATATCGCCGACGGCGCCTCGGTGACGGTAGCGAATCCGGATCTCCCCCTCAAAAGTATCGGCGGGCCGGCCGGCAACCCAATGTGCGTCCTTGGCCACGAGCTGCTGATCGTAGAGCTCTTCCTCGTGACCAACGACCACGTCGTCTGTCGCCGACATGATGCGAAGCACATAGCGGGCTTCTCCGCCACCTAGGCCGAGCCCTCGCCGCTGTCCGCGGGTGAAGTTGCCGACCCCCTGGTGCCGCCCGACGATGGCGCCGTCCGAGTCGAGGATCCGGCCAGGCTTGCTCTCGAGACCCTGGCGAGCAATGAAATCCCCAACGCGCCCGTCGGGCACGAAGCAGAGCTCCTGGGAATCGGGCTTGTCGGCGTTGGGCACACCGAGTCGGTGACCGGCTTTGCGAACCTCGGGTTTCGTCAGCTCGCCGAGCGGGAAAACGAGTCTCTCCAGAGTCGATTGCGGTAGCCCGAACAGGAAATAGCTTTGATCCTTGTCGGCGTCGCGGCCACGCAGGAGTCGTAGTCGTCCATCCGAGGAGCGTTCGAGGCGTGCGTAGTGGCCGGTCGCAATGTGGCTTGCCCCGAAACGCTCGGCGACGTCTGCCAGGTGCGTGAGCTTCACGGTGCGGTTGCAGCTCACACAGGGAATTGGGGTTCGGCCCGCGAGATAGTCGGCGACGAACGGGTCGACGACATGCTCTCGAAACGCGTCTCGTTCGTCGAGAACGTAGTGGGGAACGCCGAGATGCTCACAGGTGCGTCGTGCATCGTCGCGGTCCTCGGGAGCGCAGCACCGGCCAACTTGGTGCGCTCCTTCGGCATCCCACAGGTGCAGGGTCACCCCGATGAGGTCGTAGCCCGCTTCGTGGAGCAAGGCGGCTGCCACCGAGGAGTCCACCCCTCCGCTCATGGCCACCAAGATTCGCTTCGGCTCGGTCATGGTACGGCTACTGAACAGAACAACCGTGGTCTGTTACACTTAAAGGAAACGCGTATAGCGCCAATCGAGGCATTCATTGAGTCTGCAAATTCAAATAGTTAGAGAGCAAATCTACAAACAGCTGGAAACTTTGTTCCGCGGACCTCAAATCTGGTGGAGGTTTCGTCCTTTGATTCGGGAGAGGACCTGCTGAAAAACCAATGTTGCCGACTCGATATCCTGCTCCGTGGTCTCGATACCTAGACTGATTCGAACCGCCGAGCCAGCCCGCCACTGCTCATCCGGATACATGGCGCGGATTACCGCCGAAGGCTCCTGCAACCCGGACGAGCACGCTGCCCCGGTGGAGACACAGACGCCCTCAAGGTCGAGGGCTGCGACCAGGATCGCGCCTTCCCATCGCGGGAAGCTCACATTGCAGACCGTCGCGGACCTCGGCTCTCCAGCGTTGGGCACCGCCCCAAGCGCTAACAATCGCGCCTCCAATCGGTTGCGGAGGGCCGCGATGATCGTTTTGCGCTCTAAACGCAGCCCGATCAAAGACGCCGCCGCGCCGAAGCCGACCATGCTCAAGGTATCCAGGGTCCCTGGGCGTCGTCCGCGCTCTTGTGAGCCCCCTGCGAGCACGGTGTCGAGCTCGATCCCACGGCGTACCCAACAGGCTCCTGCGCCAGCGGGTCCGCCGATTTTTTGGGCGGCGAAGGCGACCGCGTCGGCTCCGAGCGAAGAGACGTCGATCGGCACCTTGCCGAGCGCCTGGGTAGCATCGACGAACAAACGAGCGCCGCGCGCCCGGCAAAGCTGCGCATAGTCATGCACGGGAAAGAGAGTGCCCGTCTCGTGATTCACCCATTGGACCGTTACCAAGGAGTCGTCGCTCAGGTGCGGGGCTAGCTCGCTGGGAGCAGGAGGCCTGCCAGCCAGAACGGGCAACACCAAGACCTCCCGTCCGTCGCGGGCCAGGTGGCGGACGCTCTCAGCCACCGCGGGATGCTCGACCGCAGTCGTGATGATGCGACGCTTCTTCGCCAAACCTCGGACTCCGAGGTTGCATGCTTCGGTGCCCCCGCCGGTGAGCACGACATCGGCCGGCGCGGCCCCAATCGACTGGCCGATGAGCTCGCGCGCGTTCTCGAGCAACTGACGCGACGCTTGTCCGGCGCGGTGCGTGCTCGAAGGGTTCGCCCAGGCGATCGAGGAAGCGTCGGCCATCGCTTGGCGGACCACCTCGGGGGTTGGCGCGGCGGCGTGGTGGTCGAGATAGATCACGGCGATGGTGTCTCGGGTCGATCCGGCGCGCGGTCGACGCGAAGCTCCACGAGAGTGCCCGAGAGCTGTCGTTCGGCGACCTCCCCCGCAGGCGGGCTCGAAATCTCGATACCCCCCCCAAGGGCTTCGGTGACCCTTCTTGCGAAAGCGAGCCCAAGGCCGACGCCGCCTTGCTCTCGGGTCACGGACCCGTCGACCTGATAGAAAGGCTCCATGATCCGCGCGATGTGCTCGGGCCGGACGCCAGGGCCACTGTCGGCTACGCTAAACAGCAGATGAGCGTCGCCCTCGGGCCGCACCTCGACGGCTACCTGCCCTCCGATCGGCGTGAACTTAGAGGCGTTGTCAAGCACGTGAATCATCGCCCTCAGGAGCTTGTCCGGATCACCTTGCGCGCGGAGTGGCACGTCCGGGATTCTTTCGACCAGGGTCACGTCACGCTCTTCGAACTTCGGGCGCATCTGCGCGAGCGCACTCACGGCGACCTCACCAAAGTCATATGCGCGCGCATAGTAGTGCATCTGGCCGGTTTCCAACGAGCTGACATCCAACAGCGTGTCGACCACCGAACGCAGTCGCTGCGTCGACGTTTCGACGGACCCCAAACACTTGCGCTGAAGATCGGTGAGGGGCCCGAGCTCCTCGTTGAGCAGCAGACGAAGATACCCAACGACCGGGGTCATCGGCGTTGCGAGCTCATGGCTCACGTTCTGGAGGAACTCCCGCCGAAGGCGAGCGACATCTTCGAGGCGCTTGTTGGTTTCGGACAGCTCGACGATCTTTTTCTCGAGGTGCTCGACGATCTTTTGAGTGCGTTCACGAAGTAGGAACTCGGTCTCATCGTCGGTCCACTCGCGATGACCCTGGAGAAACCGGTCAATCGTTTCAGCGAAATGCGTCGCGTCGATCGGTTTGGCAATGAACCCGTCGCATCCGACTGCGAGCGTCGAATCGCGATCCGCTTCCGCGGTGATCGCGACGATCGGGACGTCTTTGAGTGCGGGCATACCCCGCAGCCTCAGCGTCACCTCATATCCGTCCAGGTCTGGTATGTTGATGTCCACGAGAACCAAGTCCGGCAGCATCTCACGGGCGAGGCGGAGGCCCTCGACCCCGCCTTCGGCCTCGATCACCTCGTGCCCCGCGGCTCCGAGAAGCTTCTGGACGAGGCGGCGATTGTTGGGATCATCCTCGATCTGCAGGACCCGAGCCATTCAAAGATGAAGGCTATCAGCCTCTCTCGCTTGCCGCACGTAGGGACGCTGGCTAGGGATGAGGTATGGCAAAGGGATGGGTTGCACAGCTGCTCGACGTCGGGCTCGTGACCGAAGCGCAGGTACGTGCGAGTGATGCGCGAAATGCGCAGCTTCCATCACCCCAGCTCGTTCGCAATTTGATCGCGCAAGGTCTCGACGAACGCATCCTAGCTGGCTTTTTCGTCTCGCTTGGATTTGGACCGATGCTTCAGGCTCAAGAGCTCGCTCGAGCCGACGTGCATTTGGTTCGTCGTTTGCCCGGTGCGAATGCCCACGAGCTATGTGCGATGCCGCTCCGGCCAAGCCCGGCGGGAGCTATCGTGGCTATGGCCGATCCCACAGACGAAGAGGCCGTTCGCGTGTTGTCCGAAGCGCTTGGGGGACCGATTCTGCCAACCGTCGCAAAGCTCTCCGATTTGATCGCCTCACTCGAGCGCACGTATCCCGGCGATCGCCCGACTTTGGTAAGCGACCCTTTGGCACTGGCGCGCCAGCGCCACCCAAGCGGTGTCGTGCCCCTGGCCCACGGAAAGCCGACTGCACAGAAAGCCTCGACGAGCGACACCGGTCAAACGCTCCAATCCTTCGATCCAGCTCTGCTGGCGGCGACAGCCAGTCCGGTTTGGGATCGCGCGTGGGATCGATCGACCGGCGGCCGGGAACACGCCCCCCTACCACCCTCGTTTGCGGCACCGGAAGTCGTCGAGCCAGACCTGGCCGAGCTCGGACGCGTCACCACGCGCGACGATGTGGTGCGCGCCGGTTGTCAGGCTTGTTTGGCTGCGGCGCGGGGGGCCGCCTTTTTGGCTCTCCGCAAAGGCGTCTTTCGCGGCTGGGACGGCGCGGGTGGCGACATCACGAGCGCGGGCATTCGAAGCCTTTGGGTTCCGGCGACCAACCCCTCGGTTCTCAACGACGTTGCCCACAGCGGCGAGGTGTTCCGCGGCCCCTTCGGTCAGACCGCTGCGGACCACCTACTGCGCGCGGCACTAGGGAGCCGAGGCCGGGAAATCGTCATCGCCCCAGTGCTGATCGGGACCCGCATGTGCGGGTTGCTCTGTGCGATCGACCCAGGTTCGGACTCGAAACCGGTCGAAACCGTGGCAGAGGCCATGGGGCGGGCCTTTCAGCGGCTGATCGCGACCCAAAAATCCGGCGTTTAGTCGATAAAAACCGCTTCAGTCGTCGGGTCGGCCATTTTGGCCAGCCGCAGCAGGCGCCGTCGCTCTCGAAGGACCCCGGAGCTGTATGCGTTCTTGGAGCACCGGCCAGAATTGTACCAAGCGAGCCCTTGCCCCACGTCGTCGCCACATCGCATAGTGGCCCACTTCAGAAGGCCTAGGCCCGCCTCGATCACCTCGCGCTGACATGCGCCCGGCCGGAGGCTGCACGCCTTTCGGTAGCGCTCGTTGTAGATGAAGGGCACCGTCTTGCCTCGATACTTGGGGTTGAGCTGCACCACTCCGCGCGCCCCTACCGGGCTGACGGCGAGCGGGTTGAGGCCCGACTCGCGCATCGCGATGGCGGCGGTGAGGAAGGGGTCGATGCCAGCACGGTTGCTGGCCTCGGTGATCAATCGAGAAAGCGTCGCGATACGAGCGCGGCACCCACCCTCTGTGATGCGGCAGTGCTGCACGTGAATTGGCTCGCCCTGTCGACTCTCACGGACGATCAGGCGGGCGTCGATCGCACGCGCGATCGCCAGCGCAGTAGGGTGATCACCCACAGCCGATCGATAGTCGATCGCCTCGGCGACTTCCTCGGGGGCGGGCACGGGCGCGGTCCACGACGGACCCGCAACCGAGTGGGAGTTCCACGCGCTGATGAGCAAAACGCCGAGACATAAGAGTGCGATCCGCATACCTAGAGCCCCCGAATTCCATCAGGAGGCCGGGACGGTAGGGCATGGCCGCACCTCGCGCCACCCCCGACCAGAAACGCCGTATCAAGCGGGTTACACTTGTTCGGCGTCGAGGTTGGGATCCCTCGGTGCCTCGGCGGCCAATTTCTCTTTGTCTTCGGTAGGTTCAGAGGCCTCGATCGGCTCGGGAGCGTCGCTCTCTGGCGCGTCGGACGGCTCCTGAGCTGGCTTCCTCGCCTCGGCGGAATCCTCTTGGTCAGACCCCTCGCCCCCTTGGTCGCGGGGGGAGCGTCGCCGGACCCGCCGACGGCTGCGGCGCCGCTTCGAACCGTTCGATTCGGCCGTGTCGTCCGACGAATAAGCACGGGCCGGGCCGCCGAGCGAGTCGAGTAGCTCGACGTCGAGCACCGCCAAGGGCAGTGAGACACGCTGAATGCCGACACCGACCTCCTCCATCGACCTCGCCAGGGCGTCCCCATCGAAGACTGCGCAAGGGGCCGCGCCGTCGGTGTGCGCCTCTTGGTAGATTCCCTCTCGAACTTGGCCGAGGGTAATCACCCATCCGATCCGTGCGTGGTCGAACTGATGTAGCGCGCCCCGCAGCGCGACGATGGCGTCATTGGTGAGCGGTTGCTTGCCACGATGAATGGTAATGGCCAGTGGCGTCTCTTCGGGGCCACGCCGCAAGGTGCCTGCCAAGCTGAAGTCTCCGGTCTCGGCCCTTACTCCGCGAAGCGAATGAACACCCATGGCGTTCAACCAAGTGGCGATCAACTCGAGCAGCGCTCCGTCCGGAAAGTCGCGAAGCCGCTTGATGAAGGCTCGGCGAACGTCCTCTTGCTGGCGCCTGGCGGCGCGGACCGCAGCTTCTTCGGATTTGACCGCATCGATCGGATAGTCCCACTCGAGCAGCGAGACGGATCCATTGGACTCCCGGAACCTCCGGCGCTCGGCGGCGGCTCTACGGCGGGCGTTGTCCCCACGGATGGCCGCGGCCAGGGTCGGAGCCAGGTCTGCCGGTCCCCCAGACAGCCTTCCAGACGCGATCAAGGCCTCCGCGACCTGAAACAAGCTTCTCGGTTGACGGCCACGTCCGCGCAGCGCTTGCTCGATGGCATCCGCCAGGTCGCGGCCGACCGCTTCTCCAGGCTCGGCGGTGCGGGTCGCCCTCGGCTCTGGCTCCCGCCGTGGTCGGTCCCGCGGGGGGCTCCGGCCCTCGCTGGCTGCGCCTTGGCGCGGCTCATCCCGCTCTCGCCGGCGTCGGGGCCGGCGCTTGCGGGGCCGTTTGGCGCCGCCACGAGATTCATCGTCGAGGTTGGCGAGAATCAGCTCGTCGTCGTCCTCCTCCTTTGGAAAAAAGTCAGCGCCTGGGTGCTCTTGCGAGACAAAGCTCGGTTCGTCCTCAGATGGCTCGTCCGCCGGCTCCTCCGACTCGGTCTCGGTTACCTCTGCGGCGGCTTCGGCGGCTTCGGCGGCCTCGGGAAGACCGTTCGATTCCTCTTCATCCTGCTCGTCATCCGTCAGGTCTTCGGCCGCGTCTTCGTCGAGCTCCCGCAGGGCGAAAACACCAGGCTTCACCTTGATGATCGGAGCATCGCCACGGTCTTTTTTGACCATGGTAGCGAGCCTCGAGCTCATGGTGGTTTCGGGGGTTTTACCTACGTGCGATAAAAGGTTTCGCTCGATGGCGATTTCGGTGATTTTCTTGTAATGGAGGGGCTTTCCAGTGAGCCGGAGCACCTCCACGGCTGCTTCCGTGAATGTCATGTTCGTTGTCGTTCCTGTCACTCCGATGGGCGATGACGGATGGCCATGCGGGCGCTACGACGGGGAGCGAAAAATCGCTCCACCCGCGCACTTCCGCGAAGCCCTGAAAGCGTTGGGTTGATCCAAAGCTCAAGGCTGCTCCAAAGCTGTCAGCCATGCTCGTTCGCACTCCGACCGGACAAAAGCGGTTGATGATTGAGTCTTAGGGATCCGAAGACCCCCTCCTTCCTATCGGTTACCATCACGACGGCGCTGAGGCAATCAAACGGCTCGATCGGCGACCTGGATTCCGACCGTGCTGTGTCCTACCCCGCCTTAACCCCCCCCCAGTTGACTCTAGTCGACGCCAGGCCCATACAGTCCGCCTGCGAATAATTGGCTCTGACCGATCGCCGCTGTTACAGCCAAGTTGGAATGTGCAGCAGTCGTTCGTGTCGGTTTGGCGTCGCCGTCGTGGCACGCGAGACACGAGTCGAGAGCCACCCGACCGAGATTCAAGGTGAAGTTGGATTGGCTCGTTCTTCGCAAGTCAGTGCGTCGAGGAGATTCGAATGAAGGACAAAGAGATTGGTATATTGCTCGGAGGCGTGAGCGCAGAGCGCGAGATCTCGATCAAAACCGGGGAAGCCATGCACGAGGCGCTCAAGGCGCGCGGCTATCGGGTTCAAAAGGTCTTCGTCGACGCCGACATCGACCGGGTGCTGAGGCAGAGTACGATAGACGTGGCGGTCATCGCCCTTCACGGCACCTACGGGGAGGACGGCTGCATCCAAGGCATGCTCGAGACCATGGGGATTCCGTATACGGGCTCCGGAGTGCTTCCTAGCGCGCTGGCGATGGACAAGCTCAAATCGAAAGAGCTCTTCCGTCTCTACAACGTGCCAACGCCCTCATATTACGTGGTGCGCCGTGACGACCTCGATCGTCTCGAACAGATTCACAGCTCGTTTGGTTTCCCGAGCTTCGTGAAACCGCGCTCGGGCGGCTCGAGCGTGGGCGCAGGTGCCGCGCGCAATCTCGCAGAGCTCGAAGAACGCTGCCAGGACGCGGCCCGTTTCGACGAATGGATCTTGGTGGAACGCTTGATCGTCGGACGCGAAGTCGCGGTGGGCTTGCTCGACGGAAACGCGCTTGGTGCGATCGAAATCGAGCCTAAGGGCGGCTTCTACGACTACAAGTCGAAATACCAAAAGGGCGGAAGCGAATATCACTTTCCCGCGCGGCTCTCGCCCACGCGATACCAGGGTGTGTTGAACCTCGCGGAGCGCGCCGTGCATTGCGTCGGTGCCACTGGGGCGACGCGCGTCGATCTGTTGGTGACGTCCGACGAAAACGAATACGTCCTCGAGGTCAATACCCTCCCCGGGCTCACTCCGACGTCGCTTCTCCCAAAGATTGCGGCTGGCGCGGGTTACGACTTCGGCGACCTCTGTGAGGCGATCCTCGAGCGGGCCACGCTACACGTCGGCGAGGGGCTGCCGCACGTCCCAGCGGAGGAGCGTGGCGGGAGCTGCGACTCGGCGGCGCCCATTTTGCCAGCCGAATAGATATTCTTGACAATTCCGATGCGGGAAACCATAGATCCCGTGCGGTGAAGCTCTCGAACAAAGGTCGATACGGCGTCCGGGCCATCTTCGACATCGCGTTCCACAGCGGTGGGAAGGCGACGCAGATTAAGGATATCTCGCGTCGTCAGGCGATTCCGCCGCGCTTTCTCGAACAGATCTTCCAGGACCTCAAACGGGCCGGCCTGGTCACCTCGAAACGGGGACCTCGGGGCGGTTACGCGCTCGCGATCAACCCAGAGGAAATTCGGGTCGGCGACATCGTGCGGGCGCTCGAAGGGCCGATCCTGCTCGGCGGGGGGGCCGAGGGGAACGGGAACGGCGACGAGATGAGCCGCGCGGTGACCGAAGAGGTGTTTTCGGAGCTCTCCAATAGCGTCGAGGCGTGCTTCGACGCCATCACGATCCAAGATTTGTGCGATCGGGGTGACGCGCATGGCGTTCGGCGGGCGCCGCCTCGACGGTACGTGTATTCGATCTGATGCCAGCACCCGTTGTCGATAGCGTTCTCGAGCTCGTTGGCGAAACTCCGGTCGTTCGCTTGCGCCGCCTCTCGCCCGAAGATGGCGCGACCGTGTGGGGCAAGGGTGAGCACCTGAACCCCGGCGGCTCGGTCAAAGATCGCATCTGCCTCGCCATGATCGAAGCGGCTGAGCGTGAAGGTCGACTTCGGCCTGGCAACATCATCGTGGAACCGACCAGCGGCAACACCGGCATCGGCCTGGCGTTGGTCTGTGCACGCAAGGGCTACAAGCTCGTTCTCACGATGCCGGCCAGCATGTCTCTCGAACGCCGCGCACTGCTCGAAGCATACGGGGTCGAGATCGTGCTGACCGAGCCGGACCGCGTGATGGAGGGTGCGATCGAGGCTGCACGCCGCATCGTCGAAGAACGCGGTGCCTTCATGCCCGAACAGTTCTCGAACCCGGCGAACCCCGGGGTGCACAGGCATACGACGGCCCGAGAGCTCTTGCAGGCCTTCGAGGGAGATTCGATCGACGTGTTGGTGGCCGCGGTCGGCACCGGTGGCACGGTGAGCGGCGTTGGCGCCGTACTCAAGGCTCACGATTCGCGCACTCGTGTGATCGCAGTCGAGCCTGCCGCGAGCCCCGTGTTGGCGGGTGGCAAGCCTGGCCCGACCAAGATTCAGGGCCTCAACGCGGGATTCGTTCCCGACAACTACGACAGCGCCGTCGTCGACGAGATCATCGGCGTGTCGGATCGCGATGCGTGGGAGACCAAGCTCGCGCTCGCGAAGCAAGAAGGGCTGCTCGTCGGGATCAGCGCGGGCGCCAACGTGTGGGCTGCGATTCGGGTCGCGCGCGAGCTCGAGCCAGGGCAGAACGTCGTTACGATCTTGTGCGACACCGGCGAGCGCTACTTCAGTCTTTCGGAGTACTTCGAATGAGCTCAGGGCATCGGATTTTGGTGGTTGGCGCCGGTGGGCTCGGCTCGCCGGTGCTACGCCTCCTCGCTGACAGCACGGTCGAGCATGTGACCGTGGTCGATGACGACGTCGTCGAGGAGAGCAACCTTCACCGACAGACCTCGTTTACCGAGCGAGATCTCGGACGTCCGAAGACCGAGTGCGCAAAGGAGCGTCTGCTGGAGGCTTCCCCGAAGCTCGGTGTCAGCATCGTGGAGGGCCGCTTCATCCCGTCGACTGCGATGGAGCTGCTCGCTGGACACACGCTCGTGGTCGAGGGGGCCGACAACCTTGCTACCAAGTTCTTGGTCGCGGACGCCGCCCACCTCGCCGAGATTCCTGCCGTGCAGGCCGGCGCCGTCCGCTGGAACGGATGGGCTTGGTGCTCCCTCCCTGACTCCGCATGTCTTCGGTGTCTTTTCGAGGACATCCCGCGGGATCGGGTCGAGACCTGCGCGGAGGCGGGTGTCGTCGGTCCTGTGGTCGGCGTCCTCGGAGGCCTCCAGTCGGCCCTTATGTTTCGCCTGCTAGGGGGTGAACGTCCCGGTGGTGAGCTTTGGCATTATCACGGGCTGGAGGGCGTGCTTCGCAAGACCTGGGTGCGTCGGCGAAGCGACTGCCCGCTTTGCACGGGAGAGATAAGAGACCTTCGGATGGAGCGATACGCGGCGCCTTGCGCGGCATGACTTCGGCTAGCATCCATTGAGACAGAGAAAGGAACGAACATGGCTGTCACGGTACGCATTCCAACTCCGCTTCGAACATTGACCGGCGGGCAAGACGAGGTTTCCGCCGACGGTGGCACGGTGGCGGAGGTCATCGAGAACCTCGAAGCGAATCACCCCGGCATGAAAGATCGGCTTTGCGACGACAAGGGCGTTCGCCGCTTCGTCAACATCTATCACAATGATGAGGACATTCGGTTCCTCGACAACCTCGAGACCGAGCTCAAAGAAGGCGACACGTTGAGCATCGTTCCTGCCATCGCGGGAGGGGCCCAGCGTTGAGCCTCGATGCCACAGCAAGGCGTCGATACGCACGTCAGCTTCTTCTCAGCGAGATCGGCGAGGCGGGCCAAGAGCGTCTGTGTGGAGCCGGCTTTCGTCGAGGGGTCGAGGGCGATGCGGACGCGTACGCTGTGGCGGCGGAGTATCTACGACGAGCAGGCTGCTTAGAGAGCGAAGGCGAAGGCGCGTCGGTGCGTGTGGCCACCACCGAAGCCGTGATGCACTTCGCGGGGAAAGCATCCCTTCGCGCACCCGCCGTAGCCGTGATCGGCGCATTCGCGGCGGTCGAGCACCTGAAGGAAGCCCTCGGAGTCGGCCAGCCGCATGCCTTCCCCTCGAACCTCACCCTCCAACCAAAAAGGGGACAGTCCCCTTTTTCTAGGGGTTAGGCCGGATGCGCTTTCGCAAGATGGAGTCGATCGTCGAGGCGGTGGGCCACACTCCACTCGTTCGTCTGCGTGCGATGGAGAAAGAAACCCCCGGGGTCAAGATCTATCTGAAGCTCGAGTACGCGAACCCGGGCGGCTCGGTGAAAGACCGCCCAGCCCTGCAAATGATGCTCGACGCCATCGAACAAGGAACGTTGACCAAAGACAGGATTCTAATCGACGCAACGAGTGGCAACACCGGCGTGGCATACAGCTTATTCGGCGCTGCCCTCGGGTACCGGGTCGCATTGGTGATGCCGTCCAATGTCTCGAAGGCCCGAAAAGACATCACCGAGGCCTTCGGGACGGAGATCATCTATAGCGACCCCATGGAGGGCTCGGATGGCGCGATCCGAAAGGCTCGGGAGCTGGTCGCAGCAGACCCCGACCGCTACTTCTATTCCGATCAGTATTCGAACCCGTCGAACCCCCGCGCGCACTACCTCGGCACGGCCCAAGAGATCCTCGACCAGGTCGGCGACGAGATCACGCACTTCGTGGCGGGGCTCGGAACGAGCGGGACCTGCATGGGCACGACGCGGCGGCTGAGGGAGCACTCGCGAAAGATCGAGTGCATCGCTCTCGAGCCGGCCGAAGCGTTGCATGGGCTCGAGGGCCTCAAGCACATGGCGAGCTCGATCGTTCCCGAGATCTTCGACCCCGACGTGCCCGACGAGATCCTTCCGGTGGGCACCGACGCAGGCTGGGACATGTCGGACCGCCTCGCCGCAGAAGAAGGCCTCCACGTGGGTCACTCCACCGGCGCCAACGTCGCGGGCGCGCTCGAAATCGCGAAGCGCGTAGAAGAGGGTTGTATCGTGGCGATCGCCTGTGACCGCGGCGACCGATACTTCGCTCCGATGAAGTGGGAGAAGCGCTATGAATGGTGAGGCCTTGCCTTGGATCTCGGGGGACCTCGAGATCGCTGAGTCGGTGATGGACGAAATCGAGCAACACGCGCTCGAGTGCTACCCAAGCGAGAGTTGCGGCTTCGTGTTTGGTCCAGCCAAGGAGCCCGCGGTGCTCGACCGCATTCAGCGCGAGGAGAACGAGGCGGACAAGTACCACGAGCTCGATCCGGTCACCTTCCCTCGGACCTCGAACACCTATTTCAAGATCAACGAGCTGCGCGCAGCGCGCACCTTCGAAAAGGGGCAGAGCGAAGGGCGCCCGGTCAAGGTGATCTATCATTCGCACTGCGACGCGGGGGCGTATTTCTCAGACGAAGACGCGGCGACGTTTGCCAACGGCGGCCAGCTCATGTGGCCGTGCGCGTACATCGTCGTGAGCGTCGTCGATGGAAAAGTCGCCGAGCGGCGTCTTTGGGTGCACGTGCCCGGCACAAAC
>JAOTVB010000051.1 GCA_029863605.1 Myxococcales bacterium
AAAGTTGACGCTGTTCGGTGCCGCCGATCCGGATCCCGCCAAGAGGTGGCGACGCCCGATCGACGTGCTGTGGGGGAATCTGTCTCACTCGATGTTGAAACCGTTCTTCCGGGCGAATTCGCGCAGCTCGAAAGCCGGGTAGAAGCCAAGGGCGTCCTCGGCGTCGGCTGCGACGGTCTCGGCCAGGGTTCCCTTCGCGTCGAACTCGTACGTGATGCAGCCTCCCTCAAAGGTGAAGTACCAATTGCCACGGTAAAAGACAGCTGGCACCACATCTTCGATGAGATCAAGAGCGTCTGCGACCAGGAGACCGCGACCGGTAGCAGCAGGGATATTGCTGCGAAGCTCGACCGTTCCCTCCTCCGCATCGACCTCGTCGATGATCCACACGAAGGCGCTTTGAGACAGGGCGAGATTGACGCGCGAGTTGACGGACTGATCGATGTCGTGGTCGACCGTGTAGGTCACCGGACGATCGTCGATCTCGACCCCGGCCAGCCGGTCGACCAGGATTCGCGAGCTCAAGAGAGGCCGTTCGCCCAAGGGAACGATCGAGATCTCGATGTCGGTGGGCTGGAACTCGATGTCCTCGAATCGCTGGATATCGGGGTAGCCGGACTCGACGGCGACAGCATCGGACACGTCGCACGACTCGGTCACCGTCGCCGTCAAGAATGGACTGATCGATCGACTGATGTTGATGCCTGCCCGGCCCTCTTCGGCGAAACGGCTGACCGAATCCCATCCCAGTCGCAGCTCGTTGAGACACGGTGTGTACTTCGCGGTGGGCACGGCCTGAACGCTGAGAACGTTGGCGGACGAGACGTCGTTTCCCTGCAACAAAGAGCAATGGAGTTCGCCCAGCCCAAGATTGCTACAGGCACTAGCTGCCAGCATCAGTACGAGCAATGTCATCGCCCGCCTCATAGGAGCCCGCCTCCCGAAATGTTCGTGATGACCAGGATGACGGCGAAAATCCCGAAGACGACGGCGCCAGCCGTCAGCCGGAGCCGACGAGGACTCCACCGCTGGATCGAGATGGGTTCGGTGTCGGGGGCGAGTTCGCGAAATTTCTCGATCATATCGATGCCCTGCTCCTTCTTGAGCAGTGCCAGGGAGCTGCGGGATTGGGACGGCAGGGTGACGCTGCGCGTAGAGGCGAAAGCTTCCGCAATGTCCTCGGGTGCGAACTGGAGTAGAGCCCGCTGGTAGACAAGCTCTGCGTCGGTGCGCATCCCAAGGATCAGCATCATGTTGGCTAGGTCAACGGCCTGGCGCCATGGGCTGGGCCGGACCGTGCCGAAAGCCACGTCGATCAGCACGACCCGACCATCGCTCAGCATCACGTTGGCCGGCTTTATGTCGCGGTGTGCCAGCCCGGAGTCCCACATGCATCGGATGAGACTGAGCGCGTCGTCGATGACGGTTTCGTCGATCTCGGCGTCGGTGAGTTCCTGCGATCGCGGGAGGAACTCGCTCACCATCAGGTATTCGCGCTCGGGCGTGATCTCAACGATCCCGAGCGGTACGGCACTCGGGACGCCGGCGTCGCGCATCAGGCGTTGGATGTAGTCCTCGTATTCAACAAGGCGACGAACCGACGTGAATCGAAGCTCGTCTTCAAGAGACCCGTACAGGATCGTGCGCCCTACCTTGTACCAGCGGTCGGAGCGGAGGTGTACCTGGCTGTACAGCTTGGCGAAGACGTACTGGTCGGGATCCCCGGCGACCTTCAGGCGCAATGGCGTGGAGCCGCCCGAGCCTTCGAGCCCGAATGGCTTTATCTCGAGAACCTCCATGCCCAGCTGTTCGCCGATAACTCGCTTGATCGCCTCACCACGTTCCCCACTCACATCGAGGTGGGCTGTCACGCCCCGCTTCCAGGACACCGGAAAGAACGCTTCGGGAGCGAACCAGCGGAAGAGCACCACGACGACGGCGGTCGAGAAGATGGCGGACACCACGGCATCGGTCGGGTGGCTGACTCCGAGATAGACCTTGGCCAAAACCAGAGCTACGACCATGACACCTGCGACGCCGAGCGCCTGCTGCCGGCGACGTCCACTCGGCACGAGCGTGTAGGCCATTGCCGAGGCCGTGACGCCAAAGCCGGCGACGGCCCGCGATGGGTGCGATGGACCGTTCCAGTCCCCGATAATCGGAACGAAAGGCCGCGGCCTGCCAACGAACTCCTTGATGATCTCGACGGTCCCCTGCACCAGAATGAGGACCAGTATCACCGCGAAGAAGTGGCGCCATCGGCGGACGAAGATCAGTGCGACCAGCGTGCCTATTCGCAGTATCCGAAGGAACCAGGTCGAACCGAGCAACGCAACTGCGTCGGCGATGGAGGTAAGTGTGCTGTTGCGAAGATCAACGAACCACCGCAAGACGGAATTGTCCCGGTCGGTCCACCAGTCGGTGGTCTCCGGAAAGGCGAAGAGTGTGATCCACAACGCCACCATGGCGACACCGCCCAGCAGCCACAGCCTTCCCGCCGTGCGGAGCTCCCGCTGCAGCGGGGCCTTCTCGCCGCTGGGACGCCGTCGCCGCCCGGCCACTCGAATGCCGGCGATGCGGACCTCGCGACGCACCCCGAGCTCGGGAAGCCCTCGCTCGATGGGCGATGATTTCTGCAACTCCCCTGGCGTATCCATCGGTCCCCTGCTCGTGATCGCCAACGGAAGCTACCAGAAGGGTCGCCTCTGCCCCGACAGGGACAAGTGTGGATGGTCGCCTCCCTAGCCTCAGAGAGACCCATCGGCGAGGAGGGTGATGTTCGGTCGTGTTCCGATGCGCTCCGTTTCGTCGCTCGATGGCGTCATTGCCTTCGTTGAATCGAGCGCCGGCGACAAGGTGATCATCTTCGACGTTGACAACACCGTGGCACCACAAGGCGCCTCGCTCGAGGAATTCGGGGTGCTCGTGAACACGGCCATTGACCGCTTCGAGGCCAGCCCCAATGTTGCCCGGGTCATCGCGTTGAC
>JAOTVB010000052.1 GCA_029863605.1 Myxococcales bacterium
CCACCCACGCGGCACCGATCCCAGCAAGCACGTCCGGGGTGCAGCAAGCCGCGTGCCGTCATCCCAACCGCGAAAACGTGGCCATCACACGAGTCCGTGCTGACGGCCGCCGGCGGCGTGTGCCTGCTCCGGCGCCCACACGCCGAGAAGCGCCGGCTGCCCCCGCGTCACGCATGAGCCTGGCAGGAGCTGGCCCTCAAGCGGAGGGATCGAGGACGCGGCCGATGAACAAGGTGGCGCCCGTGGGTCGATCGATGATCGCAAACATGAAAGGGCGGTCGATCGTGAGCGTGGCGGGGGGCGGAGCCGACGTCTCCCCAACGATCACGGCAGTCGCAGCCGCCGCTTCGGTGCCCTCCTCGTCGACCGCCACGAACGCCTGGTGCACGACGTCTTGGATGAAGAGACCACCTGTCCCGTTCATGCCCGATAGATCTGCAGCGCCGCTGAACGCCTCGACCATTCCCAACGACATGAGCGGGGCTTTCGCAGGAACGCTCGAACGATACGAGAACTTGGGCATTGCGAGATCGACTTGGTGCTCGGTCAGCATCCCACGAATCGCATCAATCCGGCTCGCAGTTAGCTGGCTCTCGACGGTTTCGAACTGGCCTTGATTGGGAACGATGACCAACATGGCGAGCTGCGCACCATCGTAGGGGAGCTCTGCTGCCTGCAAATCCCCCTCCGCGCCGTACCGTGTCGGCAGGCTCTGTTGCATCATCGGCACCTGCACCTCGCTTCCGTCGAGGCGCCTGAACGCAGACTCTTCGGTATCAGCGGGATCAAAAGGGTTCTCCCACGACGCGGTGAAGAAGATCGCGTTGACCAAGACCAGACGTGTGGCTGCAGTGATGATGCCAGGCGCGATCAGCTCTTGGATTCGCTCGTTGGTCTGCTCGCTCACCCAAGCGTTGATCGCGACGCGCGAAGCTTCGGTCTCATTGATGAAGTCCATGAGGCGCATGCCGGCGCCATAGTGCTGCGCGAGCGTGTCCAAGAACGCATCTAGGAAGGCGAACCCGAGCTGTCCAAAGAGCGCGTTGGTCACGTTGAGCACGAACGGCAATGGTGCCTCGTTGCCAGAAGCCTCGGCACGGCTCGCTAGCTCGAGATCGAGCCCGTTGAACGCAACGTGCAGGCGCTCCTGACCGAGCCTGAAACGCATGGCTTCCGCCATCTCCGTTTCGGTCGTCCCGCGCGCGCCCGCCCAGGTCATCGCGAGTGCGATCGAAAGGCTATGGGGCGAGAAGAAAAGGTTTTCCCCTGGTTTGATGATCTCTCGATAGAACGCCCAGGCAAAATCAGCATTGTCACCCGAGAGCGTAACGAGCTCCTCGATGCTGACATTGGGAGAAGTGATTCGGGGTTTGGAGGATTGAACCACCTCCCCGGGGGCCTCGTCAGACGGCTTCTGGGATTCCTTGGAGCTGCAACCAAAGAGGATCGTTGCGGCGAGCACTAGGATAAGACATCGATGCATGGCGGATCCGTGCCGCCTCATCGCGCCGCCGTCAAATGGCCGTCCCTGGCCGCTGGCTCCTAGCCCCCCGCTACACCCTTTTCGGAGACGCAGCCGGGCCTGTAGGGAAGGGCTGATCATCCTCCGCGGTTGGTTCGGCTGCGGCGAGGTGCTCGGGAAGCTCGTCGCGGCGAAAGACATCGTCGAGGTTCTCGGCGCGCCGAATGACTGCCGCGCGGTCTCCTGTCACGAGCACGGCTGCGGGTCGCGGCATGGCATTGAAGTTGCTCGCCGAGACCTCTTGATAGGCGCCCGTGTCGAGGAACGTGAAGATGTCTCCGACCTCCACTTCAGGAAGCCGAACTGCGCCGAGCAGCCTGTCGCCGTAGCAGCTCCGCCCAACGACGTCGGCCTTGATGGTGCGCGGCGCGTTGAGCCGATTGGCGATGCAGTAGTCGTGCAAGTGGTGCTCAAAGCGGCCGCCGGTCATCCAGAACTCCGAGGTGTCGATCGTGACCAGGTTCCAGTGGATGGGGGAGGTCATCTTCTTAGTGGCCTTCACGGTGCTGAGGTGCACGCCCGCGTTGCCATGGATCGCCCGTCCCGGTTCGAGCTGAAGCATGAGGCCGTCGGGGCTGATGCCGTGCTTCGGCAGCGCCTCCAGCAACGCCTTAGTAGTCGCGGCGCCGTACTCCTCGATGGTCGGCGCAGCAATGGTATTGGGCTGGCCTTCGATGAGTCCAAGCAGCTTGTCGATCACGCCGTAGCGCACTTTGGTGCCCAGGTACTTCAGCCCTAGCGAAACGAGGTGGAGCGAGCCCAAGAGGAAGGGATCGCTGTAGTGGGTTGCGGCGTTGTGCGGGTCCCTCGGGATCGCGAAGCCGCCGCCGATGCTGATCTCCTTGGGTTGATACCCCCCTAGGGCTTTGCAGACGCGACCCATATCTCGCGCGTAGGCGCGCATTTGGGCTTCCCAATATTGGGTGGAGCGATGGTGGCGCCCGTGATGCGAATGGAAGCCCACCACGGCCACGTTGGGAAGGTTCATGACTCGCCTTCCGGCTTCGATCACTTCGTCGATCGAGAGGCCGCCTTTGTAGATGAGGGCGACCAGGTCGGTCGGTGCCATGCCATCGGGCGAGAAGTCGCTCTTCTTGACGAACTCCGAAATCGCAGGCCGGATGCGGAGCCGAACGTACGCGGTCTTCGAAAGCGACGGCGCAAGCTCCTCCAAGAATGCGACGTCTTGAAGACTGTCGATCGTGAGCCTTGCACCGACCTCGATGGTGCGCGCGATGTGGCTCTTGTCTTTGGGGACACCGTTGACCGAGATGAATTGTGGATCGACGCCGGCGCGCAGGGCGACGTCGAGCTCGCCCGCCGAGTAGATGTCGGCCCCGCAGCCCTCATCGGCGAGGAT
>JAOTVB010000011.1 GCA_029863605.1 Myxococcales bacterium
CGATGTCTTTGTAGCTCTTGACTTCGCCGCCGTGCTTGTCCGCCATCACCTTCATGATCGCGGCCGTCAGCGTCGTCTTGCCGTGATCGATGTGACCGATCGTGCCTACGTTGATGTGTGGTTTGTCTCGGACAAACTTTTCTTTAGCCATCGTTAGCTCCTCAGCCGCCCTTCGCCTTGGCGACGATTTCATCAGCGATGCTTCCTGGCACCGCCTGATACTCCTTGAACTGCATCGTGTAGATCGCACGCCCCTGAGTCTTGGAGCGCAAGTCGTTCACGTAACCAAACATGTTTGCTAGTGGAACCTCGGCCCGGATCACCTGAAGCCCGCCGACGGAATCCATCCCGCCGACGTGTCCCCGACGCGAATTTAGATCGCCGATCACCTCGCCCATGTAATCCTCGGGCACTCGCACCTCGACATCCATGACGGGCTCGAGCAGATGAATGCCCCCTCGCCTCGCGCCTTCCTGAAACGCCAGCGAGCCCGCCACCTCGAAGGCAGCCTGACTCGAGTCGACGTCGTGGTACGAGCCATCGTAGAGCGTCGCTTTGATGTCGATCACTGGATAACCGGCCATCACGCCGCGGGTCATCGCATCTTTGATGCCCTTGGACACCGCCGGGATGTATTCTTTTGGCACGATGCCACCGATGATCTTGTTCTCGAACTCGAAGCCGCTGCCCGGCTCGAGCGGCTCGAGCCTCACCCAGACGTGGCCGTACATACCGCGGCCGCCGCTCTGCTTGACGTAACGGCCTTCGGCTTCGACCTCTTTGTTGATCGTTTCGCGGTACGCAACCTGCGGGGCGCCGACGTTCGAGTCGACCTTGAACTCACGCTTCAAGCGGTCGACGATGATCTCGAGGTGAAGCTCACCCATGCCGCTGATGATCGTTTGGCCGGACTCTTCGTCGGTGTGTGCACGGAAGCTCGGGTCCTCGGCGGCCAGCTTCTGAAGGCCGACGCCGAGCTTGTCCTGGTCCACCTTGGTCCTCGGCTCGATGGCGACAGAGATGACCGGCTCGGGGAAATCCATCCGCTCGAGGATGACGGGTGCTCTCTCGTCACAAAGGGTGTCACCGGTGGTGGCGGTCTTGAGCCCAACCGCAGCGGCGATATTTCCAGCGTGAATCTCTTTGAGCTCTTCGCGGTTGTTGGCATGCATCTGAAGGATGCGGCCTATGCGCTCTTTCCGACCCTTGGTCGAGTTGAGCACGCCCGTGCCCGCCTCGAGCACGCCGGAGTAAACCCGGAAGAAGGTCAACTGACCGACGAAGGGATCGTTGACGATCTTGAACGCGAGCGCGCTGAATGGCGCGTCGTCCGACGCCGGGCGCTCGAGCCTTTTCTCCGGGTCATCCGGATCGACACCCTGAATGGGGGGCACGTCGAGCGGCGACGGAAGGAAGTTCACGACCGCGTCCATCAGCTGCTGGACGCCTTTGTTCTTGAATGCTGAGCCGGTGAGCACCGGCACGATGCTCTGCTCGAGGCAGCCCTTTCGAATACCGTTGATGATCTCTTCCTCGGTGAAGTCGGTATCGCCCTCGAGGTAGCGTTCCATGAGCGCATCGTCGACTTCGGCGACTGCCTCGATGAGGGTCGCCCGCGCCTCCACGGCCTGGGCCTTGAACTCCTCGGGAATATCCTCGACCTCCCACTCGGCACCGAGGGTGTCGTCTTTGAACCGGTTGGCTTTCATCCGGACCAAATCAATGACGCCCTGAAGCTCAGCCTCCTGGCCAAGGGGCAGCTGTACCGCGACTGCGGGTGCACCAAGGCGGTCTTTGATCGACTGAAAGGCGCTCGGAAAGTCCGCTCCAGCCTTATCCATCTTGTTGATGAAGCAGATCCTCGGGACCCCGTATCGGTCGGCCTGCCGCCATACCGTCTCGGACTGCGGTTCTACCCCCTCCTTGCCATCGAACACTGCAACGGCGCCATCGAGCACGCGAAGGGAGCGCTCGACCTCGATGGTGAAGTCGACGTGGCCCGGCGTGTCGATGATGTTGATACGGAACTGATTCCCTCCGTAAGGACCGGCTTCGGGACGCCAGAAACACGTCGTGGCAGCCGATGTGATCGTGATGCCGCGCTCCTGCTCCTGCTCCATGTAGTCCATGGTGGCGGCGCCGTCGTGCACCTCGCCCATCTTGTAGCTGACCCCGGTGTAGTAGAGGATGCGCTCGGTAGTCGTCGTCTTGCCCGCATCGATGTGGGCCATGATGCCGATGTTGCGGGTCTTATCGAGTGGGAACTGCCTGGCCATTGGATTCTTTGAGCTCGACTCGGTCTCATCATGCACAAAACCCCCTCCGACCCAGAAGCCGCCCTCGGGCTTCGTCATCTCAGAGAGGGTTTCGAGAGGCGCATCGGTCGAGGCGTTTGCCTCGGTCATCCCGGCGACTCTCTCTATGTGCTCGATATCATGAGTTCAGCTGCTGCTCCTTGTCCGAGTGGTTTCCGTAGACCTTCCCAGACGTTGAAAAATCCCTACCACCGATAGTGGGCGAAGGCTTTGTTCGCATCCGCCATCTTGTGTGTGTCCTCGCGCTTCTTGACCGCGTTGCCTCGGCCCTGCGAAGCTTCCATCAGCTCCGCGGCTAGGCGCTCCTGCATCGACTTCTCGCCACGAGCCCGCGCGTACTGAACGAGCCAGCGCATCGCGAGCGCGTTGCGACGGTCCGACCGCACCTCGACCGGAACCTGATATGTTGCGCCACCCACACGGCGGCTTTTCACTTCGACGCGTGGCTTCACTGAATCGAGCGCCTTCTTGAAGACGTCGAGCGGCTCTTCTTTGTAGCGCTCCTCGATGATGCCAAACGCGCCGTAAAGGCACTTTTCGGCGGTCGACCGCTTACCCGCGAGCATCAAAGAATTGACGAACTTAGCCACTAACCGGTCACCGAACTTCGCGTCAGGGATGATCTCTCTTTTGGGTGCTCCGACTCGGCGACTCATGGTGCTAGCTCTAGTTAGTTCTTGGGGCGCTTTACGCCGTACTTGGATCGCTTGTTGATCCGGTTTGCCTTGTTCGTGTTGGACGGACCCATCGCGCCGGTCGCGTCGAGTGTGCCGCGGACCACGTGGTACCGAACGCCGGGAAGATCTTTCACGCGGCCACCACGAATGAGCACCACCGAGTGCTCCTGAAGATTGTGTCCCTCACCAGGAATGTACGTAGTTGCCTCGATCCCGTTCGACAAACGGACGCGAGCGACTTTGCGAAGCGCAGAGTTCGGCTTCTTGGGAGTGGTGGTATACACGCGAACGCACACACCTCGCTTTTGCGGGCATCGCTGAAGAGCGGGTGAATCCGTCTTCGATTTGATCTGTTTTCGCCCTTTGCGGACGAGCTGATTGATCGTTGGCATAAGTACCCGAAAAAGCGTGCATTTCTTCGCCGGCCGGACACGTCCCCGCGCGGCAAAGGGAGCGAAGGATAGGCGTCAACGCCTCGGTGTCAAGCTAAGTCGCCAGCCAAATGGACCTGCGCTAGAAACTTTTGAAATGATTGATGTTTTGCCCCACCCGACCGGTGGGGTCACGGTCAGAAGTCGACTCTCAGTTTTCCACCGGTGAGGCCCAGCTCGAACCGAATCTCGGTGCGCTCGTCATCGGTCGCCGGTAGGTCATCGGGCAAGTCACGCTTGCGCGTCGTCCGGATGACCGGCTTGAA
Organism: Myxococcales bacterium; assembly: GCA_029863605.1. GTDB lineage: Bacteria > Myxococcota_A > Polyangia > Polyangiales > Houyiibacteriaceae > SG8-38. The sequence goes on from JAOTVB010000011.1 coordinate 3,690, forward strand.
CCGGACCTCGGCCTCGATGACGCCTGCGACGTAAAAGCTGACAAGGCCGCCCACGCTGACCCAGTTTCCTATTCGCAAGGCACGCTCGACGCGCTCCGCACGACCGAGCTCGTCGGGGGTTGGAGTTTCATTGCGCAACGAGTTGTGGCCCACGAAGGTTGCGATCGAAGCCGCCAATAGAGCCGACTCCATGACCGCGAACATGATGCCCAACCTCTTGTTTTGGTTCTGGAACTGGCCGACCCCGAATGGTAACGCGGCGATCCAGCGAGAGTTCACGCGCTCGACCGTTTCGCTCCCGGCCAGCTCTTCTAGCGCCGTAATGCGTTGCTGCTGCGTGATCAGCTGCTCGACCTCGTCGGATCGTTCTTGCGCCTGCCGTGCCGCCTCGACGGCTTTCTCTTGAGCACGTTCGATCTCGACTTGGCTTTTGACTCGCTGAAATGTCTGCACTACGGCCTCCGGAAACGCGACCGGATCGATGTCGTACTCGTCGTCCTCCTCGAGAAGACGCCGGAACTGCTCGCGTGCAGCCTCCTCCTCGTCTAGGAACAAATAGGTGGCCCCGAGGTACTTGCGAGCCTCGAGGCGTACGACCGGATTGCGCGCACGTGGCACCACACCACCGACGAGCGACTCGAACTCTTTGGCAGCTTTGGTGTAGTTCTGCTTTTCGTACGCACGCCGTGCGGACTCGAAGTCCGAGAGCTCATCGGCGCCGGCCGGCATAGCAAATGCGGCAACCAGTAGATACGCTATGCCGAAAAGCGCGATGCGCCACATACTCGGGCGTTCTACGGGGTTTTGCCACGCCTCTCAAGGGTGAAGCTGTGCTCGGTGAGGTCGCCGCCCGCACGAAGATTCACCACGCTCTTGTAGGTGAGATAGCCGGGCGCCTGAATCTTGACCTGAGCCGACGCGTTGAGCGCCCTCATCGGAATGCGAAGGATCTCACGAATTCTTCCAGACACGGTTCGATTGCCCGGAAGCGTGATCTGCACGGACGCGTCACGTGGTGCAGGTCCTTTCAGATACAAGCGCGCGGGTTTGTACCGGAGCCTCACCGCCAGCTCGAGATCTTGGGAGCCCGCGGAGATCTGACGGCGGATCACGCGCTCCTCGCAGCAGTCCTCGGCGCCGACGAAACGAAACACGTGCCGGCCCGCCTTGAGACGAATGCCCTGAAAATCGGGCCCATAAGGGCGCGGCGGGTCACCGTCGACGCTGATCGACACGTTGGGTGGCGTGGGCTTGAAGACCACCCAACGGCGACCGCCGGTGGCATTGGAGGACCGTGCCTCGGTGGAGTTGGTGGCTGGAGCAATGCCGTCATCGGAAGCCACTTCGGGCGATCGGGCGGCGAGCGTTTCCTCATCGGTCGCCTGGGTTTCACTTTCGAGAGTTGTTTCTGCCTCGGTGGCCGGCTCGATGTTTCGGCGCCAGGTTGCGTAGCCGGCAATCGCCAGCACGAGAACGATCGCGCCAACGGCTGCAAGACCGACCGCCAATCGCCGCCGCCGTCGTCCGAGTGAGCCTAACAACCTCAGTGCACGTTCGTTTCCCTCATCGATCGCGAGAGCACGACTCAAGACGGCCTGGGCCTTCGGGATGTTGTCGGCTTTGGCAGCCTCCGCACCAATGCTCAGCAACCTTCGAAGCGCCTGCGTCTCGAGCTGCGAAGCGACTTGGGCCGGATCACTGAAGTAACGCGCCAACAAAGCGTCCGGATCATCGATGCCCATTTCGGCCAGGAACGCCTTCAACTCAAAGGCCATTTCATCGGCGCTCTGATAGCGGTTAGGGGGACTTCGAGAGAGCGCCTTTTTCATGATCCCCGCGAGGTCCGCGCCGATCTCGGGTCGAAGACGAAGGGGGTCCGGATAGTCCCCCTCGAGAAGCAACTTCAGCAGGTGGTGCGCGTTTCGACCGATGAAAGGTAGCCGTCCCGTGGCGCAGAAGTAGAGAACGGTGCCGAGGGAGAAGACATCGCTTCGGACATCACAGTCGCCACTTTCGATCTGCTCCGGGGCCATGTGGCCGGGCGAGCCGAGGATCTGCCCGGTTGCCGTAAAGGTGTGTGTATCCACCATGTGGGCGATCCCGAAGTCCGTCAGCTTCACGCATCGATCTTGGTGGATCAGCACGTTCTCAGGCTTCACGTCACGATGTATGATTCCCTTCTCGTGGGCTTCGCTCAACGCGTCAGCAAGCTGCAACGCGATGCACGCTGCGATCTCGGGAGGGATTTGTTTGCGCTCGGGTATGAAGGCTTTGAGGGTCGGCCCCGTCAGCAGCTCAGCAGCGATGTACGTTTCGTCGGAGGCCTCGCCACTGTAGTCGTAAATCTCGAGAATGTGTGGATGGTGTAGCTTCGCAACGCTCTTGGCTTCGCGGGTGAAACGGGCGCGGGCTTCGATCGTTCGCTGGAGGTGCGGATGGAGGACCTTCAGGGCCACCAAGCGATCGAGTGAGCTGTCCCGAGCGCGGTAGACCGTAGCCATACCACCGTGGCCGATCTCGTCGAGGACCTCGTACTTCTCTAGCTTGCGTAACATATGCGCGGGAACTCTGAGGATATCAGGGTTCAGCAGCCGCTGCCCCAGCCTATTCAGAGGGGCGCGAGCCGATCGGGCGCGCAAAACTCGAAATCCTGCTGGGCGCTCCCCCCGTCGGCGCCTCCGCCTACGATGAACGCCCCGCTCTCGAGAACGATTCCGCCAGCCGCAGCTCGCGCGCCGTTGAGCTCCAAGAGCGAGCCTATCTCCACGGCCGAGGCCGACCAGCGAACCTCTTCGACCAGGCGCGAGTCAGTGCCACCTACGAGAAGGACACTTTGAGCTGGCTGGAGCACCTCGAGGCGGGCGGTCGTCCACGTCGGTCCCGGCATCGCGACACAGCCTTGCATGCAATCGTCGAACCGGACCGTATCTTGGCGTATCGTCCCCGTCCCGTCGGTACCACCCATGAGGAGCGCGCGCGCTTGTCCGTCGCCGACCAGGACAGCAGCTTCGCGGATCCCGTCGGTGAGGGAGGCCACCGGCTCGCCGGTCGAGCTGCCCGCTCGGAGAATCTCGGCCGTCCCCACGATGTCGCCCCCGACGACCAGCACATCGGTCCCAAGGGTCGTTGCCACGGGGCCCGAGCGGGGCTCGCTCAATTGAAGCGCCGTCACCACGCCGTCCGGCTCGACCAGCGAGACGGTGGCCTGCGCCTCACCACCAAGCTCGCCACCGATGACCATCGCGCCACCTTCGGGAATCGACACGCCACCCCCGGGGATCGACACTAGCGCCGAACGGGGCCCTGCTCCTGCGTGTAAGTCGACCGACACGATTCGGTTGACGGGGTCGCCCATGTCGAAGATGAAGGCCGTTGCATCACTTGGCAGCACGAGGATTTGGCTCTCGTCGACCGATGCGGCGCGCGTCGGTCCGAGGTTCGACAAAACGGGATTCGGGTCGAAGAGCCGCGACTCCCACTCGAGCACATCCAAGAACTCGGCTTGCTCCTGCATCGGCTGCGCGCCCCCGACGAGCAGCGCAAAGGTGCCCGATTGCACCATCCCAAACGAAGCGCGTGGTGCCTCCATGAAGTTGAAGCCGATGCGCGTACAGGACCGGGGAGCGGTTGTCACCACCCGCATCAAACCGTTTGTGAGCGCAGGCACGAAGCGCGAGGGCGCGGTGACCAAGTCAGTAGAGGGGCCTTCTATCGCGACGCGGATACGAGTTTGGTCGACGAACGACTCGAAGGGGAGAACCGCATCGAACTGGCCGTCGGTAATGGGATACTCGAGCTCCTGGGTTGGACGGTTACCCTCCTGGATCCCGACTCGAAACGTGGTGGCGTCGGTGCCCGCCGCGGGGTTTGCGTTTTCGCCGTCGACCACGACGGCTTCAAAAATGAAAGGCGCAGGGTCGTCTTTGCAAGCCCCAGCACAAAGGCAGATCAAGCCAAGCCACACCACTCGAACGAGCACGAGGAGAGGTTGCTTTACCCCTGATAGACAAGCAAGTAGAGGTGCAGTGTGTGGGCAAAACGTATCGCTCCCTTCGATGAGCTGGCCGCCACCCGGTCCTTAAGCGCGGAGCCAGGTTTCGCCTGGCTCGATGCGCACCGAAGCGACGCGAACGACGGGCGCTATTCTTTTCTCGCTGCTTGGCCCGAAGGCGAGATCAGGGTGGCGTTTGGTGCTGCATCCCCGTTCTCGCCGCTCGCGGAAGTCGGCCGGCCGGCCGAGACGGTCAATCTCGATGGACCGAAGCCAAACGCGGTGCCGCAATGGATCGGCTACATCGCCTATGACGCGTTTTGGTCTGCGCCCGAGCGCGGGACTCCTCGTTTCAAGAGATCGAAAGAACCGATCGTGTTTTTCAGACGCTATCCAGCCTTACTGGCGATCGATCATCTGGACGAGACGGCGTGGATAGTCGGGGACGACGAACGCGCATGCAAGGGCTTCAGGACGCGGCTTCAACGAAGTCAAGAACGGGCAACGATGCGACCCGCGGTAGGCCCGTTGCACGTCGACGATGCGGCTAGCCACCGGTCCGCGATCGTACAGGCGCTCGACTACATCGGGCGGGGCGACATCTACGAGGTAAACCTCGCTCGCCGTTGGATGGCGCACTTCGAGGGAAGCCCATTTAGGCTGTGGCAAGCGATGCGCGAGGCAAGCCACGTCCCGCTAGGCATGTTCCTCGACGCTGGGGAGCGCGTAGTTCTGGCGTGCACGATGGAACGCTTCGTCCGCTGGCATGCTGAGAGCGGAACCCTCGTCACACGTCCGATCAAGGGCACGATTCTAAGGGAGCCCGGGGATGACGACGCGCCCAGGCGGCTGCTCGCCGACCCCAAAGAGCGCGCCGAGCATTCGATGATCGTCGACCTGATGCGAAATGATCTAGGACGCGTGGCGGAGACCGGCTCGGTGAGGGTAGACACCCCGCTTGCTGTCGAGCCTTTTACCGGCCTCTATCATCTCGTGAGCACGGTGAGTTGCGTCACTCGCCCCGAGGTCACCTTGCCCTCGATTCTTCAAGCGACCTTTCCACCCGGGAGCGTCACCGGTGCGCCGAAGATCCGCGCACTCGAGATCATCGAGGAGCTCGAGCAGCATCCGCGGGGTGTGTACTGCGGGGCGGTCGGGTTTGTCGATCGTGACGGAGGGCTTTCGTTGGCGGTCGCGATTCGGACGGCCATCGTACAATCTCAGGAGGTCCATTACTGGGCGGGCGGAGGTATCGTCGAAGCCAGCGACCCCGACCGAGAGGTGGCCGAGACCGAGCTCAAGGCCCGCGTGTTCATCGACGCGGTCGCCGCCCTCCGCTGACGCCGTGGCTGACTACGGTGGCGGAGCCAGCGGTAGCCTCGGGCGGCCCGGTGAGATCCTAGGATCGGGAGGCGGCTTCACCGGCCGCGGTAGGCGATTGCGTCCTGTAATCAACCGCACGCCCCGCGTGCCAAAGAAGTACTGCCAGATCCATTCGGTGAAGACGGTGAGTTTTCGCCGGAAGCCGATCAGGAAGAGGATGTGGATGAAGGCCCACAAGAGGAACGCGAAGTAACCCGCGAAGCGGAGCTTTCGGATCTGAGCAATTGCTCGATTGCGCCCGATGATCGCCATCTCGCCTCTGTCGTTGTAGACGAACACGCCGCGGGCCGGCGTCGGAACGCCTAGGGATGCTGCCCGAAGCTCCTCCGCGATCTTCTTGCCCGCGAAGTGCCCCATTTGAAGCGCGCCCTGCGCGACCCCCGGAACTGGCTTGCCGGTCTTGGGATCGACGCGATGAGCCAGATCACCCACGACGAACACGTTCGGGTGCCCCGGGACGGTGAGATCATCACCGACCATGACGCGGCCAGCACGATCGAGCTCGACACCCAACGTCCCGCCTATTGGCGTGGCCTTGACGCCTGCGGCCCAGATGACGTTGTTCGCATCGATTCGGATCTCACCGTCGGGCGTCTCGGCGGTCAGACCTTTGTCGTCCACTTGGGTCACCCTGGCTCGGAGCATGACCGTCACTCCCAGGCTTTCGAGCTGTTCTTGCGCCTCGGCCGAAAGCTTCGGATCGAACGCCAGCAGGATACGGTCGGCGTAATCGAGCAGGATGATGCGCGACGTGGTGGTGTCGATGTGCCGGAAGTCTTTTCGTACGGACTCGACGATCTCGGCGAGCGCACCGGCGGTCTCGACCCCGGTTGGGCCCGCCCCCACGATGGCGAACGTGAGCGCAGCGCGTTGGGCGTCGGGGTCTTGTTCGAGCTCTGCTTGCTCGAAGGCCAGCAAGAACCGCGCGCGCACGTTGATCGCCTCGTCGATCGTCTTCATTCCAGGCGCATGCTCCGCCCAGGCCTCGTTGCCGAAGTAGTTTGTCTCCGCACCAGTGGCCAAGACCAAGTAGTCGTAGCTGTAAGGCTCGTCCTCCAAGAGAATGGTTTGCGATTCGAGATCGACGCTCGTGACGGACGCCATGATCACCTCGCAGTTGGCCTGCCGGCGGACGATCTTCCGAATCGGCGCGGCGATGTTGCCCGGGGAGAGAGCGGCAGTCGCAACTTGGTAAAGCAACGGTTGAAACAAATGGTGGTTGTCCCGGTCGATGATGGCGACCTCGGCATCGGCGTGCTTGAGCGCCTTTGCGGCCGCAAGCCCTCCGAATCCGCCACCAACGATCGCGACACGTGGTTTTTCTCGCGTTTGCTTGCTCACGAGCCAGGACGATATCCCGTCCGGCGCTAACTGTCATACCGAACGTCGTCCGACAGCGGTTGACCCAGAGTGCGCCGAAATGCGATAGGAAGACCGATGCGCGTCAGAGTACTCATCATCGCAAGCTCGCTTCTTTTTGTTCTCCTCGCGTGCACCAAGGATGTCGGTCCGACTCCAGAGACTGCGCAGGCCGGCTCCCTGGTTTCGCCCGAAGAAGCCAAGGCGATCGCGCAGGAGGCCTATACCTACGCGTACCCGATGCTAGAAAACTATCGGACGATGTACGCGCAAGCGCTCGCGAAAGGGGCCCCAGGGTACATCGCGTCTTTCAATGAGCTTTCCCACAAGACCGAGCTCCTCGGGCCGGATTTCAAAGACGTAGTTCGGCCGAACAACGATACGATGTACTCGTTTGCGTGGCTCGACCTTCGTGCGCAGCCGATCGTCATCACCGTGCCGCAGATCGAGAAGCGGTACTACTCGATACAACTGATCGACATGTTCACGAACAACCTCGGTTACATAGGCACCCGCACGACGGGCTCGAAGGCAGGAAGTTATCTCGTCGCGGGACCAGAGTGGCAGGGTGTGAAGCCAGGCGACGTGAAGCGGGTCTTCAGGAGTGCCAGTAACTTCGTCTACTGCATCATCCGCACTGGAGTAAACGGACCGAATGACGTCCCGGCCGTCGCGAGAATTCAGCAAGGCTACCACCTCACGCCGATGAACGTCTTCCTAGGGAGGTCACGGATCCCGGTCGCCTCGGGGCTTACCTTTTTTGCGTACGACCCCCAGAAAGCGAAGTCGGCAGGCTTCATCGACTACCTCAATTTCTTCTTGACCCAAGTTGAGGTGCCGCCAAGCGAGAAGGCTCTGATGAATCGTTTCGCGCTCATCGGGATAGCACCCGGGGAGCTCTCGGCATCCATGCGTTTGGCTCCCCCCATGCGTGACGCCATCGACGAGGGGTTGGGCACCGCGCTCGTCGAGATTTCGAAGGCTGCCCGAGATTCGTCCGAAGTGGAAGGCGTGATTAGCCGTACAGACGGCGGCTGGCAGGGAGCGATAGGCCTGTTCGGCAGCCCCGAGGCGATGAAGGGGCGCTACTTGGCGCGGGCCGCGGCCGCGATGTTCGGCCTCTACGGAAACGACGCGGAAGAAGCATACTATCCGATCGGCAACGAAGATGCCTCGGGAGATTCGCTCGACGGGACGCACCAGTACGTCATGCGCTTCGAGAGTAATGAGCTGCCGCCGGTCGACGCGTTTTGGTCGATGACCATGTACAGCCTGCCAAACCAACTCATGGTCGCGAACCCGATCCGTCGCTACTCCATCGGTGATCGGAGTAAGCTTCGCTACGAAAAGGACGGATCGCTCACGCTCTACATCCAGCACGACTCGCCAGGAAAAGCGAAAGAGAGCAACTGGCTCCCGGCACCCGACCATTCGTTCTCTCTTCAGTTTCGAATGTACGTGCCGAAACCGGAAGCTTTGGAGAGCCCGCTCTACTTGCCGCCGCCGGTCAAGCGAGTGCGGTGACTCCAGTCAATTAGCCTTCTTTCGCTTTAGTTCCCGGCCAAGGCTCACGAACGAGATCGCATTTGTGCCGGACCGTCCCACCATGATCGCTTCAATGAACGGCGCCTCGACGAACGTGTCGCTCGCGCGCCACTCGACGATGAAATTCGCCCCCGAGCCACCGGTGACGTCATGACGTTCAACGAGAAACTCGATTGTCTGCAGAGGCGCCAGCCGTATGAGCCGATCGACGTACTTTCTCGAGAGCCGACCGTTGGTATCGTAGTAGTGAATGGAACTCAGGTAGACTGGACTCTCGACGTCGGCATTGCGCACGCTGAGCGTCGCCTCGAGCAGATACGGTCGGCCCCCATCGTGGTAGATATGTGAGTAGATTGGGACATACACGGTGTGTCCGATGGGAAGCGACGCGGCGGACAGGTCCGTGACGGCGTACTCGTCCAGATTGGGCGGGGCATACGCCCTCGGAGGCTCGTATTCTATGCTCTCTTCGATTGCATCGAGCCGTTCCTCGGTGTGGGTCCGAGCACGTACATAGAAAAGCGCAAACGCTCCGATTACGAGGAGGATCAAGATTCGGACGCCGTGCTCGGCAAACCAAAGGAACCACTCAGGGTATTTCGAATCGTTGCGCATGGGAACAATCCTCGGATGTCTGATCGGCTCGGGTATCGCATTTTTGACGGCTCTCCTGCAAGCGTTGCATCGAAACTTGAGGGGGGGGCCATGCGTGTTATGAGGAGGATCGCTCCCGGGTCGTCTAAGGGCAGGACAACAGGCTTTGGACCTGTGAATGGTGGTTCGAATCCACCCCCGGGAACCATTCTCTGATGTGTATGCGATCAATCGCCGCAATCGCTCTGCTCGCTGGCTTTGCAAATGGCTGCACGAAAAACGCCAGCGCTCCGACGGCCGAAAACCCCGCTAAAGTTGAGGAGATCCTCGCCTACGCCGAGGAGGGCATGAGCGGATGCGACCACGATATCGAGTCGAATGCGACCGCGAAACACGCGTGGCCCTTTCCCGCGGAGGCGCGCAACGTACGCTGGGGAAACCAGTACGAGAAAATGAAGCTCAAGCTGAAGCCGCGTCCTGCGGCTTTCATCACCGCGACGGTGACATGGAAAAAGGGCGAGCTGATCGACGTCGAGGACAGCGAGATCGTCGTTCAGAAGCCGCGACGAGTGCTAGCAAAGCACGATTTGTTCGTCACGCGCAAAGTCTGGGACCAGGGTGTACAAATCGAACGCACGACCAAGGCCGTGTCCGCCGGCGACGTCACGAGCTTTCTCTTCTACAACTCGCGTGGCTATTGCATGATTCTGACCGATGACGGCCCTGCGTGGACAAAGTGCACCCTCGATGGCTCCTTCGAAGGTGTGACTGCCGAGCAGCCGTTTGCCTGCGAGCAGACATGGTGGATCAAAGTACGCAAGAGCAAGGTCGACAAGGGTTGGATGCCCTTTGAGGACGCCTTCATGATGCGCGTTCCTCCGCAGGACGACGCAGCCAAATGAAGGTCTCCTGATTGCCTTTGGGGCCCGTAATGACGCTATCTGCCTCTGCCACCCGTTCGAAACCGATCGCCTCGGCATCGCTTACGAGTGCTCTCACCGCCTCACGCCGCAGTTCCATGTCGCGAACGACGCCACCCTTGCCCACTTTTTCCTGACCAACCTGAAACTGTGGCTTGATCAAGGCCAACACGTCGCCACCCGGGACCAGAATACCGTACGCAGCTGGAAGCAGCTTTTCGAGCCCGATGAAGGAGGCGTCGATCACGACGAGGTCGACGGGCTCCGGAAGGTCTGCTCGAGTCAAGTGACGAGCGTTGGTGCGTTCCATGCTGGTGACGCGCGGATCTTGCCGGAGCTTGTTGTGAAGCTGACCATACCCGACGTCGATCGCAAACACGGCGCTGGCACCCCGTTGGAGCAGGCAATCGGTGAAACCTCCCGTCGACGCTCCAAAATCCGCAACGACTTTCCCGGTGGGGTCATACTCGAATGCCTCGAGCGCGCCTGCCAACTTGACTCCGCCGCGCGATACGAATGGATGGTCTGGCTCTCGGACTTCGATCAGGCTCGCGGCGTCGAGAGCCTCGCCGCTCTTTTTGATGCGTCTCTCTCCCACGAAAACCTTGCCAGCGAGGATCAGCGCCTGGGCACGAGCCCGCGACGGCGCATGCCCCTGCTCCGTCAGCAATACGTCGGCACGGACCTTCGGCACCGGATGAGCCTGGACTAACTTCCTTTGAAAAGCGAACGGCGCTATACCTTGGACATGGCGCGGGGCGTATTGGTCGTACTGGGGCTCGGGTCCATCGGATGGGGCCTCATCAGCTTTTTCGCGGGCTCTTACCTGCCCGATTGGATGGGTTTGAGCGGACCGGTTCACGGCGAGCTCTACATCGAGTCACTTGCTCTAAACGCCGGTCTTTGGCCCGCCCTCGGGGTCTTCGCGCTTTTCGGCGCCGCATTCCAACGGCTCCGTCTCGCGGCCACGCTCGCATTCGTGGTCTGCGCCTCGGGGATCGCCGGGGGGCGGATCTTGGCGCTGGCCAATGGCGGCGAGCCCGGGGTCTACACCGGCATGGCCATGGCGATCGAGATTGCGATCGTCCTCGCTGCGTCCGCTGGATACATCTCCGAGAGAACGCGATTAGCGCGCGAGGCCCGCGAGCAGAAGAAGGCCGAGAAAGCTGCGCTCGAAGCCGCGCTCCGAAAAGAGCACGCTGAAGCGATCACGATACCCCAAGCATCCCCCGTCGCCCCGGTGGATTAAAAGGGGATGTCGTCGTCGCCGAACTCGTCGGCTGCCGGCGGGGCGCTCCCCTCCGCTGCCATGTCGCTGGGCGGGCCGGAATCGCGGCGCCCACCGAGGAGGACGATATTGGTCGCCACGATCTCGGTCGAGTTGCGCTTATTGCCGTCTTTGTCGTCCCACTGACGATATTGGATTCGGCCCTCGGCGCAGATGGGGCGGCCCTTGGAAAGGATGTTGTTGAGGGCCTCGCCGCGCTTGCCCCAGATGATGACCGTGTGCCAGTCGGTGCGCTGCTGACGCTCGCCCGCGCGGTTCAAGTACGACTCGGTCGTGGCCAAGCGGAGGCGCAGCACGGCCTGTCCGTTTTGGGTGTATTTGAGCTCCGGGTCGGTGCCCAGGTTCCCGATGAGAATCACACGATTCAGGCCTTCTGCCATGGCTCCCCTCTTCTTTTTCGGCGATGGCGGCGAACATACGCGCCCTCGCGCTGTCGATCAATGACCCTTTGCCTCGCTTTGCATGCGAAGCAGGATCGCCAACTCATCGGTCAGCTCTCGTCGCCGATGCTCGTAAAACGTCGGCCCCACGGATTCAGCCTTCCTGTCCGCTTCGAGGTCCGCAATCTCGTCAAGCAATTCCTTTCGGCGTTCCTCCCGGGCTTTGGCTAGAACCTGGCTCTCGTCGGACCGTCGGAACACGAGTGTCAGCCCAAGGACGATAAAGACGAATGCAAGCGCCGAAGCCAGATACGGCAAGGGGCCCCCTCCGGGAATCCCACGGACGTGAATCCGGAGGGAATCGATTCGTGGATCGCCCGGCCGTCTCATCACGCCGGCGACCAGGAAGCGCCGATCGCTGCCTTCGTGAATCCGGGCAACCGCAAAGCCTTCGACCTCCAAGCTCATCCCGTCGATGTAGTCGCTGATCACCTGATACTCCATCGTGCGAAACGGCACCTGCTGCTCGAGAGTGAGCGTGTTCCCCGCGACGGGCACGTCATACGCCCAGGTCAGTGTCGTCCTTCCCGGTGGGAGCGATCCCTTGATCTCGAGCCCCTGGTCGGTGCCTGAAACGCGCTGGTCTGTCATCATGGCACGCGAATCGAACGCTTTTGACCCCTCGGGCAGTTGGATCGCGAGCCCGCCATCGGGAAACACATACGTCGCATCGCCGAGATTGGTGAGCCGCGCCTCCTGGGTGACGCGGGCACGGTCGTCTTTGAACTCGACCATCGTACGGCCGAGCACCTGAAAGATGCGCTGGTCGTTCGTGGTGGTGCGAAGACGAGTGATGCGGACACGCTGGCCGCGTTTTGGGTCGAGCCGGAAAGGTGTGGAGCTATAGCGCGCGCCGTTATAGGGCACGTTGACGCGATACGAGTGCGCGGAGTCGGTCGGAAGCTCTAGGAAGTCGCAGCGGCCTTCGTCGTTGGTGATGCATGCTTCGCTCTTTCGTCCACCCGATTGCTCCATGAAACCGAGACGCACAGCGGCCTCCGGAACCGGCTCTCCAGCGTCATCGATGACTTCGACGGCGATCGTGCCGGCTGGCAACTGCGGGTCGATTTCGGAGACGGCAATGGAAGGGACATTCCCGATGACCCGATTCACGATGGTCTGATCCTGCTGGGCGGATGCCGACGCCGGGCCCCATAGGAGGAGACCAAGCAAAGCTGCTCTGCGCATCAGGTGTCTTCCTCGGGCTCGCCGAGTCGTTTCGCGATGAGCGCCTCGGCTTCGTCGCGAAATGCCTCAGCAGCTTCGTCAAGCTCATGGAGCAAGTGGCGCGCCTGCGCCCGTAACTTCTGGTTGAGCTCTTCGAAGTCTTTGTCGGATAGCTTGCCCGCGTCGTGCTCAAACGCCACGTCGCCAAGCTCCTGAAGGAGCGCGTCCTTTTCGGTCAAGAGCGCTCGGCGCGCATCAGAGGTCAGCTGGGCGCTGACATCGCCGAGCGCCTCGTCCGAAAGCCCCAAGCTCAAGCTGAGCCACAAGCTGCCGAGCGCGACCAGCATCGCAGCACCTGCGATAATGATGAATATCCATGGGAGGACATCGCTCACGTGTCCTCCTCGAAACGCTCGAGCTCTTCATCGAGCCGTGACTCATACCCAAGCTCGCTGGGGGCATCTGCCGTCGCTGCGGTCTTGAGCTCGTGGAGCTCTTCGCCGCGTCTCTGCCAACGGCGGCCCACAATGATGATGAACCCAACGGCGAAGACCATCGCCGTGATCGGAACCGCCCAGAGCGCACGGTCGAGCCCCTTGTCCGAAGGGATAGCAAGCGCCTTCGCCCCAAACTGCGCGCGGTAGGATTCCTGAATCCCGGTCGGGTCTTCCCCAGCTGCAAGCAATTCGCGAATCTCCGAACGCTTCTCGTCGGCCCACCCGCACGCACACGTGTCTAGGGGAAGCCTTGCGCAATCGCCACATTGGCAGAGCAGTCGTCCGAACAACTGCCGCTCGACCGGGTCGTTGATGACGACGCTCCCGGCGTGAAGCGAGCTGCTGCTGTCGGTTTGTGCCGCCGCGACGCCGACCCACGCCAGCATTGTGGCCAATGCGATCGCTAACGCCACCACCGCAGTCGCCGGTGAGAATCGAACCCTCCTGGGGACAGCCTCCCGCTCGCGCACCAAGTCTCTCGCGGTCGGCCACATGCTGAGAATTGCGCCCAGCAGCAGAACGATGCCCCCAAACCAAATCCAAGCCACCAGAGGACGAATGATCACGCGGAATGTCCCGCGCCGAGTGGACGGGTCGACCGTGCTCATGATCACGTAGACGTCCTCGGCGGGCCGACTCCGGATAGCAACTTCGGTCGTCGGCATTTGCGGATGTGTCCTGTAGATGAACTTCGCCGGGGCGACCTCGCCTTTGGGTTTCCCGTCGTCGTCCAAGAGCGTCATGTCCGTGTAGATCATCCGCTTGTTCGGATCGGCCTCCATGCGAGGTTGATCGTAGCGAACGGTGTGCGACCCGATCGACATGGTCTCGCCGGGACGAAGCGCGCTCTCTCGTTCGATGTCGTACGCCGCACCCGTGAATCCGATGAACATGAAGACCACGCCGACGTGGACGATGTAGCCGCCATATCGCCGCCGACCCTTCGACACCAGACGGACGAGCGCCGTGAAGGCTCCCTCGCCCTTGCTCATCCGCACACGCACGCCGCGCATGAACTCCTGACCCACACTGGCAAGCACGAAGCCACAAGTTGCGAAAGAGACGACCGGCGCCACTGCCGCCGTCCACGCAAGGATCGTCCCGGTCGCGGTGTCGTAGATCTCGGTCGGCTCCACGATGGGCGGAAAGCCAAGTCGCGCGCCGAAGAGGAACTGCAGAACCGCCACGCCCAAACCGACGCCCAGCGGAAACATCATGGCCCGCATCAGATTCGACCCGGTTGCTTTGCGCCATGCCACTAGAGGGCCGAGCCCGGCAAGGAACAGAAGCACAATCCCGAGAGGCACCATCCACTTGTTGTAGAACCCAGGGCCGACGGTCACCTCCTCGCCCCTGAGCCATTCGCTGAACAAGGGAAACGTGGTGGCGATCAGCACGAACACCATCATCCCGAGCAGCACCCAGTTGTTCAGGAGAAAAGCAAACTCGCGACTGACCAGCGATTCGATCTCGTTGTCGGCTTTGAGCTTTGGCAAGCGCCAGATCATCAGAAGCGCAATGCCGATGATCAGGAACCCGAGGTACCAGACGAAGTATTGGCCGATGTCGGAGCGGGCGAACGAGTGGACACTCGCGATGAGACCCGACCGGGTCAGAAACGTGCCAAAGATCGTGAGCACGAAGGTCAATGCGAGAAGAAAGACGTTCCACACTTTCATCATCTGGCGGCGTTCCTGAATCAACACGGAGTGCAGGTACGCAGTACCGACGAGCCAGGGCAGGAACGATGCGTTCTCAACCGGGTCCCACGCCCAGTACCCGCCCCAGCCAAGCTCCTCGTACGACCACAGACAGCCGAGCAAGAGGCCGAGGGATAGGAACGTCCACGCGATCATCGACCAGAGCCGAGCAGCTCTGACCCACTCGTTGCCGAGACGCCCGGTTACCAGCGCCGCGATCAAGAACGCGAACGGAACCGACCAACCAACGAAGCCCATGTAGAGGCTCGGTGGATGGATCGCCATCCAGTAGTTTTGAAGCAGTGGGTTGAGCCCCTCCCCGTCTCCCGGTGTCGTGCGAATGTAAGTTGCGAAGGGATTCGCTGAGAAAAGCATCAGAACGATGAAGAAGATCACGATGCTCATCAGCGTCGCGAGGATCCATGGCTGAAGCTCCGTGTAGCGGCCGCGAAGCCAGCGGGTCACGAAGAAGGTGTAGCCTCCGAGGAGGAACGCCCACCACAGGAGCGAACCATCTTGACCGCCCCAAAGAGAGGCGATCAGGTACCACCAGGGCATGGAACGGTCGCTGTATCGGGCGACGTATCGAATGCGGAAGTCGTGGACCTGAAAAGCATACGCGAGCACGCACACCGCGACGAGAAGGAAGGCGCAAGTGGCGTAAGTGCCCCAACGCGCGGACGGGAGCAGGTGAGGTCGCCCGCTTCCGGCGCCCATTGCCATGGCCATCGTATACGAAGCACTTAGCAAGATGAGGCACAGGATGAGTGTGCCAAAGAAGGGGATGTCGAAAGCCGGCATCAAATTTTAACCCCCGGAATAAGGGGACAGTCCCCTTTTCATGCGGTTCGATAAGGCTAGGGGCGGTAGGGCGACGGAGCAAGCCCACCCCGTAAAGCGACTTCGTCGCCACGGGGCAAGGTGCCGGCGAAGCCCCGTGGGCGGCGCGTAGCGTCGGCTTTACGGGGGTTACTCGCCTTCTTCGAACTCTGCGTCGATGACGTCTTCATCTCCCTTGCCGCCATCGTCGGAAGCAGTGCCGGTCGAGTCGCCGGAACCGCCCTCAGGAGCGCCGTCGGTCGCGCCAGCCGCGGCGCTGTACGCCACCTCGGCGATCTCTTTCATCGCCGCCTCGAGTTCCGTGGAACGCGAAGCGATCGCGGCAGTATCATTCGCCTCGATGGCATCACGAAGCGACTTCACTTTGGCCTCGACGTCGGCCACTTTCTCGGCAGGAAGCTTGTCTTTCACTTCCTCGAGGGCTTTCTCGACACCATAGGCGAGTTGGTCTGCCTTGTTGCGGGCTTCAACTTGCTCTCGGCGCTTCTTGTCCTCTTCCTCGTGGGCGGCGGCGTCTTCGACCATCTTGTCGATCTCGTCGTCGGAGAGGCCGCTGTTCGACGTGATCGTGACCTTCTGGTCTTTGCCGGTCGCTTCGTCCTTCGCCGTCACCGACAGAATGCCGTTGGCGTCGATGTCGAAGGTGACCTTGATCTTAGGGATCCCGCGCGGAGCAGGCATGATGCCCTCGAGATGGAAGCGTCCGAGCGTACGGTTGTTGGTCGCTTCGGCCCGCTCGCCCTGAAGGACGTGGATCTCGACCTTGGTCTGACTGTCTTCGGCCGTAGAGAACACCTCTTCCTTGCGAGTCGGGATGGTCGTGTTCCGCGGAATGAGGGCCGTCATCACACCGCCGAGGGTCTCGACACCGAGACTTAGCGGGGTCACGTCGAGCAGAACCATGTCCTGCACGTCTCCTGACAACACGCCAGCCTGAACGGCCGCACCGAGGGCGACGACTTCATCCGGGTTTACACCCTTGTGAGGCTCCTTGCCGAAGAACTTGGTGACCGTTTCCTGCACGAGCGGCATCCGGGTCGACCCGCCGACCAGCACCACCTCAGCGATGTCCGCGGCCGTCTTCCCGGCGTCCGACAGCGCCTTCTTAACTGGCTCGAGCGTGCGCTGAACCAAATCTTCGATCATCGACTCGAGCTTCGCGCGGGTCAGTCGAATGTTGAGATGCTTCGGACCGGAAGCGTCGGCGGTCAGGAAGGGCAGATTGACCGTGGTCTCAAGCTTGTTGCTGAGCTCGATCTTGGCCTTTTCGGCAGCGTCTTTGAGGCGCTGAAGGACCATCTTGTCCTTGCTCACGTCGATGCCGGTATCCTTCTTGAATTCGGCGATCAGGTACTTGATGATCTTTTCGTCGATGTCGTCGCCACCGAGGTGGGTGTCACCGTTGGTGCTCACCACGTCGACGACTTTGTCGCCTACTTCCAAAATCGAAATGTCGAACGTACCGCCACCAAAGTCATAGACTGCGATGAGATGGTCCTCGGTCTTGTCGAGGCCATAGGCCAGAGCGGCCGCGGTCGGCTCGTTGACGATTCGCTTCACGTCGAGCCCCGCGATCTTGCCGGCGTCCTTGGTGGCCTGACGCTGCGAGTCGTTGAAGTAAGCCGGCACCGTGATAACCGCGTCGGTGACGGGCTCGCCTAGGTAGTTTTCCGCGGCCTTCTTCAGCTTGCGCAGCACCTGTGCCGACACCTCGGGAGGCGACAGCTCCTTGCCGCGCACGTCGAACCCAGCGTCACCGTTTTCACGCTTGATCACCTTATAGGGCATGCGCGTCGCGTCGTCGCCCAACTCATCGTGGCGGCGACCCATGAAACGCTTGGTGGAGTAGACCGTGCCCTCTGGATTCGTGATCGCCTGACGCTTGGCGATTTGACCGACGAGGACTTCGCCTTGGTCATCCCAAGCCACCACGGACGGGGTAATCCGGTCACCCTCCTCATTGACGATGACCTTCGGGTCTTTCCCCTCCATCACCGCTACGACGGAGTTCGTCGTCCCGAGGTCGATGCCGATAATTTTTCCCATTTTTTCTCGTCTCCTTTTGAGTCCGGGCTACCGCCGGACTTGCGCAAAATAACCATGGCGATGAGCGCGTCAAGGTCCCGTAGAGCCTGAATCGCCGACAAATTGGCCCTAGGCGCCGACCCCAGCCACGACGTTCGTACGGAGCTTCTTGACGTCCCGAGACTCCGCCAAAACGATGAGCGAATCGCCCTCCTGGAGCAGGTGTTCGCTCCCGGGAGCGTAGACGTATTCGCCGTCGGAACAATGGACGGCGACGACCAAGGCACCCGCTTCCCGCAGGTCTGTCTCGGCGATGCGTTTGCCGACGAGGGGGCTCCCCTCGGGGATGTCGATCGCCTCGATGCCCACGCTGATCCCACTTCCAAAGCGGACCATGCGATCCAAAAAGGCGACCGTCTTCGGGCTCACCATTTCACTGAAGAGTCGCACGCCGCCGATGTAGTTCGGAGCGACCACGGCGTCGGCCCCTGCCCGCCGGAGCTTGGCTTCGGTGGACGACTCGATCGCCTTGGAGACGATTCGGGCGTTTGGGTTGAGGGCGCGCGCCGTTATCGTGACGAAGAGGTTGGCCTTGTCGTCGTTGAGCGCCGAGATGACGCCTCTCGCGCGCTCGACGCCGGCCAACTCGAGGGTGTGATCGTCCGTGGCGTCACCGAGGACATAAAGCAACCCTCCTTCGAACTCTTCGTTCAACTCTTCGAGCCGGAGGCGGTCCATGTCGACGACGACGAACGGAATCCCGACCGCGCTGAGCTCGGTCGCGATGTGGCGGCCAGTCGTCCCGATGCCACAAACGATGACGTGGTCGTTCAAAGTGCCGATTGCGCGCTGCATGCTCCGACGCCTCAGAATTCCTTGTAGGTCACCTTCTACGATCAAAGCGGTGAGACTAGAAATGAAATAAAGCAGGGTGCCACTGCCCAGGACGATTAGGGCGATCGTAACGGCACGAGCCTCCGGAACTTCGTTCATCCCTTGCAGGGTCTCCGCAAAACCGACCGTCGAGAGGGTGATGATGGTCATGTAGAAACAGTCGAACCACGACCATCGACCCTGGCCCAGGGCGTAATACGACGTGGCGCCCAGGAGCATCACGGCCCCGAGGACTGCCGCCGCGGAGATCAAACGGCCGTACGCGCTGCGCCTCGAGCTGAAAAACACCAGTTTCACTGAGCCGTAATTGCCGTCACACGACGATCCAAGTCAACCCTTGACCAATTCTGCCAAGAACGTCACAACCGGCCGCGGTGAATTCCTCAGATGATGCCCGGCGAGCGGGGCGCGGGTTGATGTCGATCGCCGGCGCCAAGGTCTTCTTCATCATCACCGGTTATGCGGTGCAGCTCTTGCTGCCGAGGATTTTCGGCGAGGCGAAAGAGTTCGGGCTTTACTCAGCCGCGATGAGTGGGGTGTCGATCTTCAACAACGTCTTGATCGTTGCTACGATCCAGTCGGTCTCGAAATTCGTGAGCGAGGACGAGGGCAATGCCCCCGTTACGCTCCGGCAGGCGCTCCGGGTGCAGCTTCTCGTAGGGGGCGTCTTGGCAGTGACCCTTTTCGCTCTCGCTCCAGCGATTTCCCGGGTGCTTCTGGACGGACAACTGACCCCCTTGCTGCGCATCGCATCGGGGATGGTGTTCGCATACGGGCTCTACGCCGCCGTTGTAGGCAGCCTCAACGGACGGCACTTGTTTGGAAAGCAAGCTCGCCTCGACATCACGTTTTCGACGCTACGGACGGGAGGGATTCTCGCGGGCGCAGCACTCGGTATCGGAGCGGTCGGGGCCGTGATCGGCTTTGCGTCTGCGGCCGCGTCGATCTTGTCGATCGCATTGATTTGGGTGGGCTGGGGTAAACCCGGCAAAGGGATTGCTCTTCGCCGCTGGATCGGTTTCATGGCCCCGATCTGGACCTACCAGGTGTGCCTCAACGGCATCCTGTTGATCGACATCCAGGTGCTCAAGCGCACAGCAACCGAAATCGCGCTCATCGGCGCAACCTCCGCGCAAGCAGCGGTCGACATCGCCAACCAGTACGTGGGGTACTATCGCGCAGCGCAAACTTTCGCGTTCGTCCCTTATCAACTGATCATCTCGATGACGTTCATCGTGTTTCCAATGATCAGCAAGGCCACGTCACTTGGGAACCGGGACGCGGCACGCTCGACGATTCAGCACGCCATGCGGTTATCGTTGCTGTTGCTATTGTCGGTTGCCGCACCGATTTCAGGAGCGGCCGAGGGCGTGGTGCGACTCGCCTACCCGGTGGACTACGTCGCTGGCGCACCAGCCCTGGCGATTCTGATTTTCGGGATCACCGCCTTCGCACTCTTCGCAGTCGCCGCCACCGCGATCAGTGGAGCTGGCCAGCCGTCGCTTGCGGCGGGCATTGCGGGGGTCTCGTTGCTTGCGGTGGTCGTCGCGAACCGGCTCCTCATCATGCGGGCGGGTCTCGGTCCGGAAACGCTCGGAGCCGCAGCGACGGGCACGGCGATCGGAATGACGGTGGCACTCGTGGGGTCGGCGCTGGCGGTCTACTATCTCTTCGGGGTGTTCATCCCGGTTCTGACGTGGATTCGAGCAGCACTAGCGGCCTGCGTCGGATACGCCGTAGCGGCTGCGGTTCCCCACTCGTCCCCAGCGCTCGCCCTGGTGGCCCTGGTGCTCGGTTTTGCGGGGACGCTCGGAGTCCTCGTCGTCACCCGTGAGCTGTCCTCGAGCGATTGGCGAGCGCTCCGCAGGATCGTCCGGCGCGATTAGGGCTCGCGTCGATAATGGCCGCTTCGGCCCCCTTGCTTTTCGACCAAAACGACCTCTTCGATCAGCATGCCGCGATCGATCGCCTTGAGCATATCGTATAGGGCAAGCGCCGCCACTGATACTGCCGTGAGGGCTTCCATTTCCACCCCAGTTCGATCCGCGCAGCGTACCGATGCTTCGATCACGAAACGCTCCTCGTCGTCGCCAGGGCGAAACTCGACGTCACAGCTGGTGATCGCGAGCGGATGACACAACGGGATGAGCTCCGACGTCCGCTTCGCTGCCTGAATCCCGGCAATGCGCGCAGTAGCGAGCGCATCTCCTTTGGGCACCTCCCCGGATAACAGCACTCGACGCGTCTCCGGCTTCATCCGCACGGTAGCGCGCGCCCTGGCTTGGCGAGATGTCTTGTCTTTTGCGCCGACGTCCACCATGCGGGCCTGGCCGTCGCGGTCCAAATGAGTCAGCTGGTCGTCTCGATCCATCAATCCGGGTGGGGCGGCGCCTCGTAGCTCGCGCGCGGCGGAATCGTAGCTGTGCCAGCCATCCGGGCGATCAGCTCCACCCTCGAATGCACGCCGAGCTTCGAAAAGATCCGCTTCAAGTATGTATTGACGGTCGATACGGTGAGGCCGGTCTCACTTGCGATATCTCGAGTGCTGGAGCCGGCTACGAGGAGCGAGACCACATCACGTTCGCGCGGTGTCAACGGCGCACGACGGAGTGTCTGCTCGACAGCCTCACCCGGGCGACGCCCGCCCTCGTCGGCAAGCCGGTCGACGTAGTCGAGTCCTCTCGCGTAAAGTCGCGAGGCCCACTTGAGAAGCTCGAGCTGGTTACCGGCGGGCGCGTCGCCGACAATCTCAAGATGGAGGATACCGACCTGTTGGCGGCCTTGGCGAAGCGGGAGCGAAATCGTGGGCTCGGTGGTGGTGAGGGTCGACTCGCTATTCAACCCTTCGCGGTCGGCGCGGTCGAGGCGGTATGCGGCTGCGCCGACCAAGCCGGCGATCAACCCTGCGCCACGCTCTGGGTACGTCCTGACAGGGTCGAGCTCCGCTAGTCGCTCGGCGATTTCCATCAGCCTTTCGCTCGATGTCATGGTGGACTCCTCAGCACATGAACGTTCATGATTCAGGGGCGAAAATGGAGTAAAAGTCAACCCCTGGGATCCCAAACGAAGGATGACCGGGAAATCTTGTCGAGGGCGAAACGCGAAACCAACTCTTCTGGCTGAATAGGCGCCGCCGTAGCCGTGATTCCGAGAGAGCAAGCAAGCTCGCCGATCACCTGCTCCGCAGAGCGCCCGGCGTCACGTAGAGCTTCGATCGCCGTCGCTCCATGTCGCTTCGAAAGCCGGACGCCGTCCGGATCGACCACCAGCCCGACGTGCGCGAATCCAGGAACCGGGCGACGGAGTGCTCTGAAGAGCGCGATTTGTCGCGAGGTAGACGAAAGAAGATCGGCGCCACGAACGACTTCGGTGATGCCCATGTCCGCGTCGTCGACCACGACTGCAAGCTGGTAGGCCCAAATCCCGTCGAAGCGACGAAGTACGAAGTCTCCCCCGACTTTCCCTCCGCTGTAGACTCCGCAGAGTAGGTCTTCGAACCCCGGCGACGGATCGTCGAAACGAAACCGCAGAGCGGCAGGGCGTTCCGCCTTCGTCGGGCCGTTGCGGCAGGTTCCTGGATAGCGAGGCCCCTGTTCACCATGAGGCGCGCTCGCAACCTTGGCGATCTCCTTGCGCGAGCAGGTGCACGGGTAGACCAACCCCGTGTGACTCAACGTGTCGAGCGCGGCCTCGTACGCCTCACTCCGTGTCGACTGGAAGATCGGACCTTCGTCCCAATCGAGCCCGAGCCACTCGTGGTCTCGACAGATGGCGTCGGCAGCACCCGGAACGACCCGTGGCCGGTCGATGTCCTCGATGCGCATCACGATCTGTCCTGCGAGCTTGCGCGCCCGGAGCCACGTCACGAGGGACGTCCGCGCATGCCCGAGATGCAATTTCCCGGTCGGCGAAGGCGCAAACCGTGTTCGGTACGGGGAGCTCACGCGCTTTGTTTATACGACTTGCACCGAGGCGGCCACACGGTGCATCTTCCTGGCGTGCGGGGACGAGCCGATGTGTGCGGGTGCTTTCCTACGGGGCGCCACTATCCGGGGATCGCAGACCTGATCGCGGATGCAATTCAGAGCGTTGAAGGCTTGTGCCACGAGTTCGAACCTGGAATGGCGTGGGAGGACATTCCTTTCGCGGTAATCGACTTCGAAACCACCGGGCGTGACCCCGAGACGGACCGCGTGATCGAAATCGGGATCGTGTGTTTCGACAAAGGTCAGGTGACCCGGCGAGAAGGGCTGCTCGTCAATCCCGGAATTGCGGTACCAGAGGAAGCCCGTGCGGTGCACGGGATTACCGATGAAGAGCTCCAGGGGGCGCCCGACTTCGCTACGGTCATGCCGCAGATTCTAGAGCTCCTGCAGGGGAAGCTTCCGGTCGCGTACAACGCCGATTTCGATCGAGGGTTCCTGAGGGCAGAGCTGGGGCGTGCAGCGCCAGAAGGGATGACGGCGGGGGACATGCCGCCCGCGGCGCGGGAAGACATCGTGTGGATCGACCCCCTCGTCTGGGCACGCGAGATCCTCAAAGAACTTTCGAGCCGAAAGCTCGGGGATGTGACGACGCACCTCGGGATTGCGCTCGAGCGAGCCCACCGCGCAGCCGGCGATGCTGAAGCTACCGGGAGGGTATTGCTCGCGCTTGCATCGCAAATGCCGCACATCTACGGGGAGCTCATTCGCCTCCAGAAACGCTACGCGGCCTTTCAGGATGCCGAGCTCGCCGCCTGGAAAAGGTTTCGGTGAGCTTTCGGGCCACGAGAGCACGGCTGATCGGGATCCCTTTTGTGTTGATGGCCGTCGGAAGCTGGACGCCGGTTTTCGCGATGTGGTGGCAAGGCATCGAGTGGACCGGAGCCATCGGGCGCGCGGTCGCGGTCTGGTACGCCTTTCCCGCGCTGATCGCAGTGCTGTTCATGCAAGGGCCGGTGCTCAGGCAGTCCATTCTCGAGCCGCTCGGGATTCGCTTTAGCGTGAGCTGGTGGTGGTTGGTGGCGTGGTTGCTGCCGGTGGCGGTGCTTGCCGTCGGAGTGCTCGTGACATGGTTGGCTGGGTACGAGTCTGTACTCACCGTCGAGCAGCTGATCGAAAACAAACGCTCGATGGTGCCGCCCGAACAGATCACCGAGTTCGAGGAGTACCTCGCGGAAAACCGCCCACCGCATCCGTTGATGTTGATCGTCTTGGGAATGCCAGCTGGCTTGACTTTCAACCTGCTTCTCGCCTTCTGCGACGAGGTCGCGTTTCGAGGCTACTTCTTTCGCGAGATCCCTGGGAATTTCTGGACTCGCTCGACCGCGATTGGCGTCTTGTGGTGGCTGTGGCTTGCCCCCTCGGTCGCAGTTGGGAATCTCTACGGCGTCCCCGGGCTCGCGAGCGTCGCGCTTGCGCTTCCGTGGTGCGTCGTGGCGTCGTGGGTGCTCGTGTACCTACGGGTGCGAAGCGAATCCGTGATCGCGACCGCCCTCGCTCGCGGAACGATTCTCGCCCTCACCGCAGCAGCCATTGACCTCACGTTTGGGGCGCCCTGGTGGCTCGGACCCTTCTATGGATTGTCAGGAGTTGTCGGCCTTCTCGCGGTTTGGCTCGTCTTCTGGATCCACGACCGAACTCGTGACAAAGGCCGCCTGACCACGCGTTGAAGGAGCACCGCTTGGCGAATCGCACGAAACTCAGCCTGCACGATCGTTATGGCGGTCACGCCCTCGTCACGGGAGCCGCGCGCGGCATCGGGCGAGCGTTCGCCGAATACCTCGCGGCGGACGGTTTCGACCTTCTGTTGGTCGACCACGAAGCGGAGGAGAACCGGGCTCTCGCACACGAGCTTCACGCGAACCACGGGATCGATGCCCAGGCGATCCTATGCGATCTTTCGAAAGACGGTCTCTCGGAAAAAGCGCGTGAGTGGGCAACCAGCAACGAGATCGGCCTGCTGGTCAACAACGCAGGCATCTCCCCCATGGACCGTTTCTTCGACATATCCCTCGAAGACCATCTCACGACCCTCGACCTCAACTGCCGCGCCACCCTCATCCTGTCGCATACGATCGGACGCGCGATGGCCAATCGGGGCCGTGGTGCGCTGATCATCGTATCCTCGGCATCCGCGATCAGCGGCGCGGCGTACTTCAGTCACTACGCTGCCACAAAGGGGTACGGGCTCAACCTCGCCACGAGCTTGTGGAGTGAGCTCCGTGGAAGTGGGATCGACGTGCTGGCTGTTTGTCCTGGGCTCACCAACACCACCCCCGTGAAAGAGCGCAAGCTCGACCAAACGGTGCCTTTCTTCGTTCCGATGAACGACCCGGAGGTGGTAGCGCGCGGCGCCCTTCGCGCGCTTGGTCGAGGACCCGTCGTGATCCCCACGTTCGCCGATCGCCTGTCCTCGAGCTTGATGTCGCGCTTGCTTCCGCGCAGCTGGACTCTCTCATTGGTACGGGAGTCGATGGAGCGCTTGCGGAATTCGAGGAACAGCTAGTTCAAAAATTATCCTTTGCTCCGCGGATGGTCGTGAAGGATACGACCGGGTCGCGCCCGCGCGCGATGCCAGGGTCATCGAATCTTAGGAACGGGTTCGTGTCGAGCTCGCGATCCATCCGGCCGGGAACCGTATACTTTCCTCCGGCCCGCGCAGCGATCGCCTCCTCGAGGGCACGATCGATGTCGGGGTTGTCGGGCTCCACCGTCTTGGCGAAGCGGAGATTGTTCACGGTGTATTCATGCCCGCACCAAACCTGAGTCGTCGGCGGTAGGTCGCGCAGCTTCGCGAGCGACTGGGACATCATTTCCATCGTGCCCTCGAACACGCGGCCGCAGCCTGCGATGAATAGCGTGTCGCCGCTGAAGAGGTTTCCTTCGGTGACGTAAGCGATCGCCCCGAGCGTGTGTCCCGGGATCTCGATGATGTCGACGGCGGACCCGCCGAACTCGAAAGTGTCGCTGTCGGAGAGCGCCACCGTTTGATGGGGAATGCGCCCGTGTTTTTGGTCGTACGTCGAGCCGCGTACAGCTTCGATCCGACACTCGTCGAACAAGCCCTCGATGCCACCGACGTGATCCCAGTGATGATGCGTCAGCCAAATCTCGACGAGCTCGACGCCTTCCTTCTCGATGGCGAGGAGCACCGGGTCTGCTTCGGAGGGATCGACCACCGCCGCTCGACCGTTCCGGACGACGAGATACGCATAGTTGTCACGCAAACACGGGACGGGAATGATCTTCATGGCAACAACGAGAACCGAGTCTCGGACGTCACAACGGCATACCAGGCGGACCTAGTTGTGTCGATCCTCACTATTGCCCTCTGGCGACCCTTCCGGTAGCCAGTCAAAATAGGTTTTGGCATGAAGACTATCTTGCTTTCTTCGCTCTCGACCCTTTGGCTCGGCGCAGCGGTTCTGGTCAGCGGGTGCTTGTCGGCCGATCAGATCGAGCTTGTGATCATCAGCACCGAGCCCATCGCTGGCGCTCCCTCACCCCAAACGTTGCGCGTACGGATCTTCGACGCGGCAACCGGCGAACAGGTCGTCGCTCAAACCGCGGATTCCGCTGATGGCCCACTTGCAGGGCTCAATGCACTCCGCGAAGGCGCGGCATACGTGCTAGCGCTCGAGGCGCTGTTTGGCGCGGGGACTTGCGCCGATGATCGTGCGGTTGGCATCTCGACCCCGTTCATCCACCAGCGGGAAAGTTACGCGATCCCGATTCAGGTCGGTTGCGCCGACGAGTTTGGGCGTACGTTGTCGCAGCCCAATGTGGCACGATTGGCGGCCGGGCTCGAGACCGCCGCCGACGGGACGGCGGTGCTCGCTGGAGGCGTTCCTCGGGTCGAGCTGCGAGCGGACGCCTTTCTGGTCGCCGACGTCGTCGAGGTCATCGAACGCTACGATCCGTTGGCGGGCGGATTCACCGAGTCCGGGACCATGGTCACCGGTCGGGCGTTTCCCGCGCTCCAGGCCGTGCCCGAGGGCGGGGTCGCGGTCTTCGGTGGCGTGCTCGAGGGGGTTCCGCAATGCGAGGCCACGATCGAGTTGATCGTGGGATCCGCATCGACCGCCAAGGGCTCGCTCAGCCAACGGCGCTGCTTTCCTGACGCAGCCTTGCTGCCAAACGCCGCCCGCATCGTCGTCGGCGGCAGCGCGGTTCCCCCCGCATTGCGAGCGACTGACTTCGAGGCCTATGACGTCGAAGCAGAGCAGCAGACCGACAGCGGGATCGAGGGGCTCGTCTTTCGCGAGGCTCCTCGGTTCGTCGCGCTCGGCAACGGCGAGACGATGCTCGCGATAGGGAGCGTGGACCCGGAGGCGGGAGGCCCGGTGGTCGAGGCGGTTCACTTTGGGGGAGGCTGCCCGGGCGGCAAAGCTCCGTGCACCTTTCCGATCCCCGCTCCGGGGCTCGACCAACGAGGGCTCACGTCCACTGCGGCGGCCTATGCAGAGTGTCCGACTGGAGGCGGAACCGTGTACGTCACAGGAGGCATCACTGGCGGCGGTGACGGCAGCCGCACCCTCGATCAGATTCTGTGCGTCCGGGAGGAAGAGAACGTAATGGATCTCCGGCTCGTCCAAGCGGGCACGCTACCCGAGCCTCGCGCACGCCACGAAATGGTGGTGGTCCGGGGGCCGTCGCCTCGACTGCTGATCGTGGGGGGTGGCCAAACCCCGAGCATCACCAACAATCTCCTCGAAGACGCCCTTCTCGTGCCGATCGACCCTTGCGCGTGCGTCGAAAGCTCGCCACAGGTGCTCGAGCGAATCCCGCTTCCCTTCACGGGGTCTGCGGTCCTTCATCAGCTGGCGCCGTTGCCTGACGGGAGCGTGCTTTTGGTCGGCGGCGCACGAATTTTCACTGATGGCGAGGGGCCACCCCGATACGAAGCGCTCGGAGAAGCGGCTCTCTTCGTTCCGGAGATTCAATGACGCGCATTTCCGCGATCGTGATGGGCGCGGCTCTCGTCGTGGTCTCTGGCTGCGCGAGCTCCCAAGCGCATCGGGGCAACGAACCCTACGCCCTTCTGCTCCCGAATCACGAATCGGGCCTTGACCCCCTCCCCGACAACACGCGCTTGATCGACACCGAACCCCCGCGCAAAGAAACGTCATTCGAAGCGATCGAGGGACGGCTCGCGCAGGCGCGTCGTCTCTACCGGGACCTGGCGTTCCGCGCATCGTTGGAAGAGCTCATGCGTGCGCAAAAAGAGCTCGAGGCGCGCCTGGGCTCGGATGGGGTCTACGAGCTGCTCGACCGTCTGTTCTTGCTCCGCGCTCTCGACCAACTGGCTCTTGGAAACGCCGATCAGGCACGCGACGCCCTCAGACAAGCCGCGATTCTTCGTTCAGAGAGAACATCGCTCGACGCCGCCGAGTTTTCGCCGGACGTACGCGCCGAATACGACGCCGTCTGCGAGACGCTCGAAACCGAAGCGGCGCTCGCCCTCGCAACCGAGACGGAGCCGCCGGGAGCGAAGCTCACGTTGGATGGCCGCGAAGTCGGGGCCACCCCGGTTCAGGTTCGGCTTCATCGTGGGCGTCACTACCTCGTGTTCCAGGCGCCCAGCCGCATGGCACAACAGAGGGTCGTCGAAGTGGACGGCAAGCCACCGCCACGATTGCACGTCGAGCTCACGCCACTCAGCCCCGCACAAGTGGCAGGGGAGCTCGCTGAGCTCGATGCGGCAGAATTCGCCGCCCTCGACAGCATTTCGCGCGTTGTGCTCGTGCCCGCCGCCGATGGTGCCACCCCCGTCCATATCGGAAGCCAAGGCACCGGCTGGGGAGCCGCGTTGCTCGACCCGAGCAATGGAGATATCCGCCTCACCGCGACCGTGGGTGCTTCGAACCTCAACCTGGCCGTCCCCGAGCTGGTCTACTCGCTGCGAGATGCCCCCCAGTCCAAGCCGTTGGTCCGTAAGTGGTGGTTTTGGACCGTGATCGGCGTCGCAGTGGTGGCAACCTCCGTCGGTCTTTATTTTGGAATTCGCGATCAGCCTGAGCCGCAACTGATCATCGCTCGGCAGAACCCTTGATGACGAAGGCTGCGGGCCGTCTGATACCCTGAGAGAACCGTGGACCGCGGCAAGACCATCTCCCGCTACCGAATCCTGGATCGCATCGCCGAGGGCGGCATGGGCGAGGTCTATCGCGCCAAAATGGAGACGCTCGGGGGCGCCGAAAAACTGGTCGCGCTCAAAGTCGTCCGCAAGGACCTCGCCGAAAACGACGAGTTCGCTTCGCTTTTCATCGACGAAGCGCGCCTCGCGATGGGGCTTTCACATGCCAACATCGTGCAGTCTTTCGATGCAGGGCGGATCGACAACCAGTTGTTTCTCGCGATGGAATATGTCGCCGGCTTCCATCTCGGCGATTTGCTTCAGGCGAGCGAACGCCATCTCGGTCAACCGATTCCGCAGCGCCATTTGATCTACATCGCCGTCGAGGTACTCAAGGGGCTCGACTACGCGCACCGCCGCGTCGATACCGATGATCGCTCACTCGGTATCGTCCACCGCGACGTCTCGCCCGGGAACGTTTTGATCTCGTTCGAGGGGGAAGTGAAGGTCGCCGACTTCGGAATCGCCAAGAGCGCGCTTCGTTCGAGGCGAACGACCGCAGGCCGAGTGAAAGGAAAGCTTCCCTACATCGCCCCCGAGCAGCTGCGTGAATCCGGAGTGGATCGTCGAACGGACCTCTACAGCCTGGGCTCGGTGATGTACGAGGCACTCACCGATCGTTGGCTCGTCGACCCGAACGATACCGAACGAGCGATTCAGGACGTTTTGCAAGGGCGTTTCGCAACACCGCGCGAGATCAACGCCGAAATCCCGGAAGCGTTGGAAGCAATCGTCCTCCGAGCGTTGAGCACCGAGCCAGGAGGCCGATACCCCACCGCGCCCGCTATGCGACAAGAGCTCGAGCAGTACGCTCTGTCCGAAGGTTACTTGTTGTCATCCGCCGACCTCGCCGACTTCCTCGCGGAGGTGTCATCTGGCACCGACCAGTGGAAAGCCGTTGGCATGCCACGATCCACGGAGCCGCCGCGACCAACTTCGTCGGAACCTGATAAAGATGCGGGCCCATTCAACGACTTGCTTGGCGCGCAGCTCCGAAAGCTCGACACCGCCGACACCTATAGTGTGTTCACGACGGATGAGGTCTCGGGTGCGTTTGATCCGGCGGTGCTCGGACCTTCGACCGGCAATCTGCCGATCCGAAGAGGCCGCCGCTTGGGATGGGTGCTCGCCTTAGGCGTCTTGGTGGCCGCAGTAGCGGTGTTCTGGCGTGGACGCACCGAGGAGACGCCAATCGAAGCAAGCGCGATCACCGCGGCACGACAGCCGGAGCCGCCCACCGAACCGCCCGAGGCCGAAGCACCGAAAACCGCAACCGCTCCTTTGGATGAGGCGAACGCGCCGGTCGAACCGACGGAGCCCGCCCCCGTAGAGGAACCGAAGCCACCAAGGAAGACCAAAAGGCGCGCGGCGGTCGAGGCAACACCCACGCAGATAGAGCCTGCGTTCGTCTCGGTGAACTCCGATCCCTGGTCGTACGTGGTGATCGACGGCGAGCGGATCAAAGCCACGCCCCTCCGCGGTCATCGAATCACCCCAGGCCGCCACCAAATCGTTCTCCGAAATCCGGAAGCAGGGCTCGAGCGAAGGTTTGAAATCGAGGTCAAACCCGGCGAGAGCAAAAGGCTCAGCGTCGACCTTCGAGGAAACCCATGACGACGCCTGCCACCCGAACACTGATGGTTGGGGACAAGCCACAGCGCAAGATGCGCCGGTACTGTCTTCAGTCCCCGGGCGGTCAACCGCACGAGTTTCAATCGCAGCTGGTTCGCGTGGGCTCGCGTCCGGGTAGTGACCTGATGTTGGAGGACAACGCGGTAAGCCGAATCCACTTCGAGATC
Organism: Myxococcales bacterium; assembly: GCA_029863605.1. Classification (GTDB taxonomy): domain Bacteria; phylum Myxococcota_A; class Polyangia; order Polyangiales; family Houyiibacteriaceae; genus SG8-38. The sequence goes on from JAOTVB010000011.1 coordinate 34,251, forward strand.
GTGGCAGACGACATCGGATACCGGATTCGAGACCTCGGTAGTCGCAACGGGACCTGGGTAGATGGGTATCGGGTGGTCGAGCTGTACTTGCGGTCCGGATGCACGGTTCGGGCGGGGGACAGCGAGCTCCGATTTTCGTTGCTCGACGAAGAGGTCGACATCCCGGCCACGTCTTCCGATGGCTATGGACCTCTCGTCGGTTCAAGTCTCCCCATGCGAGAGCTCTATGCGATCGTCGACCGCGCAGCCCCCACCGATATCACCGTTTTGGTCGAAGGGGAGACAGGAACCGGGAAGGAGCTCGTCGCCCGCGCATTTCACGAGCAGAGCACCCGCGCCCAGGGCCCCTTCGTCGTGCTCGACTGCGGCGCAGTGCCGGCCAACCTCCTGGAAAGCGAAGTCTTCGGACACGAGAAGGGCGCGTTCACAGGTGCGAGTGCACGACATGTGGGCCTCCTCGAGGAGGCCCACCGCGGCACCCTTTTCATCGACGAGGTTGGCGAGCTTCCGATCGAGCTCCAGCCCAAGCTGTTGCGAGCGCTCGAGCAACGCGAGATTCGTCGCCTCGGGGGCCGAGATACGATCTCGCTCGACATCCGAATCGTTGCCGCCACAAACCGCGACCTTGCCGTCGAAGTGAACCGGGGCGCGTTTCGAGAGGATCTCTTCTACCGCCTCGCCGTCGTGCACCTCACCCTACCGCCACTGCGCGAAAGAAGAGACGACATTCGAATGCTTGCCGAGCATTTCGTGCGAAAGGCACTCAAAGACGATTCTCTTCGAGCCGCGGAAGTCTTGGCGGGGATCGATGACGAGAACTGGAAACGACTCGAATCGCATCCATGGCCAGGCAACGTTCGGCAGCTTCGAAACGTGATCGAGCGGACCCTCGCGTTGAGCGACCCATCGTTGGTCGCGTTCGACCTTCCAGGCTCGGAGGCCTCCGCTTCGAAACCCTCGATGAATGTCCCCGAAGTCGACCTGGACCGCCCCTTCAGCGAGCAAAAAGCCTATGCCGTTGCCGGGTTCGAACGGGCCTATCTGGAGGGACAACTCGCGCGGCACGGAGGCAACTTCTCCCGGGCGGCAGTGGCGTCGGGCATCGACCGCATGTACTTCAAACGGCTCCTCAAAAAATACCGCTGACCGTCAACGGTGAGACTGCTGATACTCAGCCACTAGCTCTACCGACGAGACGGCAGGTACTCAGCAGTGGAGCTGCAAGCGCGAAAGGCGAGCGTTCGGAGGCCGTTTTCGTTTGGCACAGCTCGTGCTTCGTCTCCGAGGCAGGAGGTTCCCAGATGTACAAGCACACCAAGACTTTCTTAGCGGCGGGCCTGTTGCTCGCTTTTGGCTGCGGAGATGCCACCACCGGCGAAGGCGCGGAAATAGCGGATGCCCTCGAGCTGGAAAACGGTGGTCTCACGATGGACGACGAGGCGCCCGCCTTTGGCGAGCCCGAGGCCTTCGACGACATCGGTGAGTACGAAGCAGTCGAAGACGAAATGGACCAAGACCCCGAAGTCGCAGACATGCGCGAACGACCCGACGCAGTGCAGGTCAATCTGATCGTCGAGTGGGGTCAGATTCCAGGGAATCCGGAAAACGAAACGCCTAGAAACTGGAGCGGCGTTTTTCACGTGAATCGCGGCGCCATGGTTGTCCGACGAGTCATCAAGTTCGAAGAACGAACCGATCGCCTACTCCCCCGCCCCGACCGACAACATGTCCCGTTCACCTCGGTCACCCTGCCGCACTACGACGGGATGATCTTGACCATCATCGACCCCGAGCCCCAAAGCGACGAGCCGCTGATCTTCTCCTATGCGAGCCCGCTCCCGCGTGACGCGGACCCGTCCACCGATGATGCGACCCGTAACGAGACGGACACGAGGCCCGACCAACCTCAAACGATCGTACGCGTGCCCGTGCGCGACCTCGTCGAAGGTCGCGTCGAGCTCCTGATCGACGATGCTGGCAACCGAATGGTAGCCGCGGCGGTCGCTCGACCGCTCGACATTTGCGAGCGGGGTTTCTTGGCCGGTCGCTGGCACAAAGTCGAAGATGGCCGCGGGCGCTTCATTGGTCGCGTCGTGCACGACGATGGCGAGCCCGCCGGTCACATCCGCGGCATCTACGGAAAACGTGAGAACGGAGAACAGGTCTTCTTCGGTAAGTTCATCAACCTCGAAGGCCAGTTCAAAGGAATCTTTGGCGGCAACTACGGCGAAGGTCACTTCCGGGGCCGCTGGCTCCATCGCTCAGGCGAGCACGGCGTGCTCGGCGGCGTCTACAGGGAAGGCATTCCAGGCCCGGAGACCGGCGGCCATTTCGTAGGTCGCTGGGCAGAGACGAGCTGCAACCTCGATCTCTGACGCGCCAAACCGCGACCGTTCTCACGAACGATGAGTAGCCGGAGGGGCCTCGCAACCGCTGGGGCTCCTTCGGCTTTCCTCTATTGGCTCGCTCGCGCGACTTGTGACTACCCGTCGCCCGGCACCTCGTCGATCACGACCGGATTGCGCGGGGGCACATCAGGAGTCCCGGTCGGTGGTGCGGGTTCCGTGGGTGTGGGAGCCTCCGGCGTGAGACTCTCGTCGCCCGAGGCGCCCTCGGTAAAACCCGGCACCGTCCAATCGATCCCATCATCCTCCACGCGCTTCGAAGACTCCCCTCTTCCCGCCCCCTTCACTGACGCTGGCGCTGGCTCCGACGCTGACCCTGCCGCCGTCGCTGTCCCTGCCTTCCGAACCCGTCGACGACTCGGAGCAACGCTTCTACGGGGCGACTCCACCTCTGGCTCCGACTCCTCGGCAGCCGGCTCAAATTCTGGCGCCGCCTCGGGCTCTGGCACCTCCTCAATCACCGTCCCCGGGACAGCCACAGGCTGATCGGTCCCCACATCGGCGACCGGCTCACTGGGACCGGCTACTTCGGTCGCGGCGTCCTCAATCGCGGGAGCCGGATGGTCGGCCGCGGTGGCTCGCGCTGCTCGTTCCAGCCACCACGCACCGACGACGACACCAACCAACACGACCGTGAGAGCACCGAGAGAAGCCCAAAGCCATCCCGGTCGCCGCCTTCGCTGCCCGCGCACCGCCACCATCTCGAGCGAGGACGTCCCAAAGGGTTTCGGTGCGGAGGAAAGGAGCGCTTCCTCTCCGGGGTCCCGGTCCACGTTCAGTGCAATTGTGTCCTCCGTCCCCGGCAGACTGCTCGCACCGAGAAGATCGGCCAGAAAAGACCCGGGGGCCGCGAGCTCGTCCCCCCACACAGTGCCGAGCAACAACGTGCGTGCGTCGGTCAACAACCCCGCATCGACTGCCGCCTCCGCCAACGCGTCGACGAACTCAGCGACGGTTTGAAAGCGCGCCTCCGGGTCCTTGGCCAGCGCCTGCATGACGACTCGAGCGACACCGCGCGGTACGTTCTCGCCACTCCCCTTGGTATACAACGGCGGAGGCTCCTCGTGGACGTGTTGCATCAACATCGCGCCAGCCGTCTTGCCCTCGAAGGGAAGCGCTCCCGTCAGTAACTGATAGGTCAGGACCCCGACCGAATAAACGTCGCTTCGGCAATCGGTCGGGTCACCCGTCGCGGCCTCCGGCGAAATGTAGGCTGCCGTGCCAAACACGCGGCCGCGCTGAGACTCCCTACTCATCGTCTCCGTATCGAGCGTCCTAGAGATCCCGAAATCGACGAGCTTGACGAAATCCTCGTCGCTGCCGCGTCGAACGAGGTACACGTTCTCCGGCTTGATGTCTCGATGCACGATGCCCTTGGCATGAACCGCGCCTAGCCCAGCGCAGAGCTTCATGATCATAACCAAGGCACGCTCTATCGATGGAACCCCGTTCTCATCGAGCTCGTTCGCGAGGGTCCGCCCCTCGAGAAGCTCCATCACGATGTAGATCCGACCGTCGCTCAGGCGTCCAGATAGAAAGACCTGGACGAGATTGGGGTGGTCGAGCGAGATCGCAAGCTGGGCTTCGCGCTCGAACCGAAGGACGGCATTTTCGTCGCGCACGAGCTCGAGCCTGAGCACCTTGACGGCCACGTCCCGCCCTACGGTGGTCTGCCGGGCGCGATAGACCGTTCCCATCCCGCCGGTCCCGATCAGAGCTTCGATCCGAAACTGCTCGAGGAGCACGGTGCCGATCAGCGAATCGGGCACCTCGTCGTCGGTGATGAGGCGGGTCCCGTCGTGGGGGCAGTAGTCGGCCCTACTTCCGAACTTGGAACCGCACCGAAGGCAGATCTTCCGCATGTCGGTCAACATCCTCGAACGCAGAGACGCGTTAGCACTTGGTGGCATAGCGCACAATTCAGTGCTCGGACGTGCGGTTTGGCTAGGTGATTCACATTTGCCTATCCTTTTAGATGCAGTTGGGAGCCCTAGGATGAAATGGTGCACTGGAGTGGGACTCGGGTTGGTCGCCCTCTTGGGATTGCGGCCGATTGGGGCATTAGCACAGGAGGAACCCGAGCCCGAGCAACCCGCACAACAGGGGATTACCGAGGAGCAGCTCGTGGTCGCGGTTCCGGGCCTCCGTGCCCTCGACGGAGACGACGACATCGCGAACGAGCTGTCAGGATGGCTGCGTGCCGGCTCTGCCGCAGTCGAGGGGTGGCGCCTGCACACCGCCGTCACCTCGCTCGAGCAGTTCATGCTAGTACACGGCTGCGCAAGCTCGAACGAAGACTGTCTTTCACGAATCGCATCGACCCTCGAAGCAGATCGACTCATCGTGGGCTCTCTTCGGCGCGCCGAGGCTGAGGGACCCGAGAGCCAGGACGACTTCGAGGCCACGCTGTTGCTCTTCGACGCGAGGACCGGACGCATCAAAAAGACGTCAAGAGTGCAGATCAAACGCGAGAACACGACCCCGGAGGAGCTCGCGGTTTTCGCGCAGCAAGAAGTAGAACGCTTCGCCGTCCCACCGTTCGACGAGCTCGGGCAAGCGCAAGCAATCGAGCTCCAGCTCTCACGCGATGCTGTGCCGCAAGCCCAGTCGACGAGCTCGGAGACCGGTCCGACAGACATCTTTCCGATCTGGCCGGCTGCAACGAGCTACGCCGGAGCGATCGTGTTCGTGGGACTGACTGCGTGGAGCCAGAGGACGATCGAGAGCGTCGAGCAGGATTCGTCGTTCGTCAGGGCACGCGCGCTCGCAGGCCCTGAGGTGAACGACATATGCGGTACCGACACGAGGTTCGGCGTGCAGGACCTCGACGACCTGTGTTCGAAGGCCAATACTCACGAAGCATTACGATGGGTGTTTCTCGGAATGGGTGTCGCCTCGCTGAGCGTCGGGACCTGGTTGTTGGTCAAGTCGATCAAGAGCAGGAAGTCGGCGGAACGCCCTCGAGTGGAGCTCACCCCCGTCGCCGGCAAAAAGCTCGGCGGCGTGTCGGCGCGGCTCGAGTTCTAAGAGCATGCGGATAGTGGGTGGTCGACTCTCGGGCCGCCGATTCGGTGCCCCCAGCGGAAAAGGAACGCGACCGACTTCGGATCGTGTGCGCGAAGCCCTCGGGTCGGCCCTTCAATCGCGGAACGCATTCGCCGGGGCGCATGTCCTGGACCTATTCGCCGGCAGTGGTGCCCTGAGCTTCGAGGCTCTTTCTCGCGGCGCTGCCGAGGCTTTGTTGGTGGACCATGACGCGCAAGCGATTGAAGAAATAAAAAAGAGCGCACGAGAGCTCGGGCTCGAAGACCAGGCGCGGACGCTGCGGATCGGCCTTGGCGGCAACCCGGTTGGCGTGGTTCGCAAGCTTCCGGCTCCTCCCGAGGGCTTTGATCTCGTCTTCGCCGATGCACCGTACGCTGCAATCGAGTCCGTCCCACCGCTGCTCGCAGCACTACTGGCCGCACGCAAGCTCGCTTCGGGCGCCCGGATAGTCGTCGAGCATCCAGTTTCTCACCGGTGGGTCTGGGCGAAGGGGCTCGCTTCGGACGCCGACTACCGCTATGGTCAGACTCAACTTAGTCTCGGCGTCTACGAGGCGAAAGGCACGCAGTGAGAGGCATCGCCGTTTATCCCGGGTCGTTCGACCCAATCACAAAGGGCCACACCGCAATCCTGGCAAGCGGGCTGGTAGCATTCGAGAAGATCATCGTGGCGGTCTTGAGCAACGAGGCAAAGAAGCCGTTGTTCAGCGTAGCCGAGCGAATGGAGCTCATCCGCGAATCGGTCGTCGACATGGGCGCCAGCCCAGACCGCATCGAGGTCGACAACTTCGAGGGCTTGTTGGTCGAATACGCCAAAAAGCGAAACGCTCGGGTGATCCTCCGTGGTTTGCGCGCAGTGGCCGACTTCGAATACGAGCTTCAGATGGCCAATATGAACCGCCACCTCAACCCCGAGGTCGAGACCGTGTTCATCATGGCGAACGACGCCTATTTCTACGTCGCCTCCAACCTCGTCAAAGAGGTGGTTAGGCTCGGAGGCAACGTGTCAGGTTTGGTGCCGGCGCCCGTCTTACCGAAGCTCCTCGCCAAGTTCGACAGGTAAGTTGGTTGGCTGACGAGCCCGACACCGAGGAGCCGACGCACCTCGGGCAAGGCGGAGAGCGAGATCTTGCCCAGCTGGAGCTCGCCTAGGCTGCTGTCCTGGCGCGCCACGGCGTTGCGAACCCGAAGCCAACTACCCAAGTATACCGCATCGCGTGCCACCCCCCCGCCGCGGAACGCGCGCTCGCAGAGGGTCACGGCCTCGTACGACGAGAAGCCGTGCTCGAGGACGAGGATCCTTGCCGCATCTCCGAACGACACACCCGCATGCATCGCGTGGGTGGCCAGCAAGCGCCCGGCCAATGTTCTTCGTCGCGAAGCATCGAGCAGCCCCGCAAGCTCTTCGAGACAAATCGATACGCCTTCCTGATCGCCGTAGGAGCCCGCTGTACCGATCGCGAGGAGCCCGAGCAACTGGGTGCGTCCGTTGAAGGCGGATACCAGGTGACCGAACACTTCGTGAACGGCAAGGCGCTGTGCCTCACGAACACCGAAGAGCCGATCCGCGATGAACACCGTCCGCTCTCCGACGGCTGCGTTCGCGATGAGGCTCGGATCGACGCGAACGGCGATATGAAGTCCTACCTGCCTGGAATGCGAAAGCATGAGGTCACGGAGGCTTTCACCGTCGGCGGAGTAAGCCGGAATCGTCTTGGGTTCTGGATCGGCCTCGGTGTGCGACAAGATGTGGTGTGCGGCATCGAGCACCGTCATTGGGTGGTCTTCGAATACCCGCTCGCCCCCCGTCCCGAAGAGCCGCGCCGCCATCGGTCGAACGCGTTTGCTCTGCCCGAGAGACTCTAAGAGCAACAGCTCTATCTCGAGCTCTTCGAGCCGAGCTAGATAAAGTGCGGACGCGGCCGAGCGCTCCGCCAAATGACGAACCTGATCGAGCGCGCGCCACAGCCTCTTTTCGATCGGCACCGGTTGCCACTCCCAACGTGGCTTGGCGTGCTCACCGCGGGAGACCGCAGTCGCAAGTCGATCACGCTCCGCCGGATCGCTATGGGTGGTTGCGCCGATCAGCAGCCGGGCTTTCGCATGGAGGCGCTTCAGCGCGACATCGAGCTCGGCCTGCAACCGAAGCTCCGTCCGCTCATAGAAGTTGTGTCGCGCGCTCTGCCAGCTCACTCCGTTCACCCTTCACCAGTGTAACGTGCGCGCCGATATCTTCACCCTGAAAACGCTGCGCAACGACCGTAAGACCATTGCTGGCCGAGTCTACATAGGGATTGTCGATCTGATAGGGATCGCCAGTGAGCACGATTTTCGTGTCCGCGCCGCAGCGGGTGATGACGGTCTTCACCTGATGCGGGGTGAGATTCTGAGCTTCATCGACCACCAAGAATTGATTCGGCAGCGAACGACCGCGAATGTAGGTGAGCGGCTCGATTTGGATGACCCCAGACGCCACCAGCTCTTCGTAGTTGCGGTGGTCGGACATGCGCCCACGACCACTGCTGAAGATGTACTCGAGGTTGTCGAAAATCGGCTGCATCCAGGGGTTGAGCTTTTCTTCGACCGTGCCCGGTAAATACCCGACGTCGCGTCCCATCGGAAAGATCGGTCGGGACACCAACATGCGGCCGTACGTTCCGTCCTGCACGACCGACTGGAGACCCGCCGCGATCGCGAGCAAGGTCTTCCCGGTGCCCGCCTTGCCGACGAGAGTCAGAAGATGCACATCCGACGCTAGAAGCATGTCGAGAGCGAAGTATTGTTCCAAGTTGCGCGGCCGAACCCGCCATACCCCCTCGCGACCGACCCGCAGGGGCACCACCATCCCGCTCTTGGGATCGTAGCGACCAAGCGCGGTGTGCCGTGGGCGCTCGTGCTCACGCAGCACCACACCAGCGTTGGGATAGAGCGTTGCATCGAGCGTGCTTGCATCGACCAGCTCGCGCTTGGCCAAACGGTCGACGACATCGGCGTCGACATCGATCGCGCAGACGCCGGAGTAGAGCTCTTCGATCGAGACCCTGCCACCTTCGTAGGTCTCGGCCCGCAATCCGAGTGCGTCGGCGCGGATGCGAAGGTTGGTGTCCATCGTAACGAAGATCAGAGGCTTGTCTGGCTCGTCGTCGCGGAGCTTCAGGGCCATTTGCAGGATTGCGCGGTCCATTTCTCCTGGGCCATGGCCGCGTCGAGGCATCGATTCGGCTGGGACCGCCACCCGAAGGTTGCCGCCATTGCCTTCGAGCGGAACACCCTGGTCGAGCGTGCGGCCGTTTTGATTGCGAAGGTCGTCGAGTATACGTGCGACGTGCCTGGCATTCTGCCCGAGCTCGCTTAGTTCTTTCTTGAATTGATCGACCTCTTCGATGACGAAGATCGGCAGGACGACCGTGTTGTCCTCGAATTTGTAGACAGCTAACGGGTCGTGAAGAACCACGTTGGTGTCCAAGACGTACGTCTTCTTCACTGCGGGGCGACGTTAGCATGCTTTGGTACGTCACGTACCGACAAACGAAAACCGGCTATAGTCCGCGCGACGATCGATGGAGGAGCTGAGTTACCACGGTCTAGCGATCCTCGCGGCGGCTGGAATGCTCGCAACGGTGATCAACGTGGTCGCCGGAGGCGGTGGCATGATCGTCTTGCCCGCGCTGATTGCGCTCGGACTTCCAGCCGACGTTGCAAACGGCACGTACCGTTTGGGCGTCGTCACGCAAAGCGCCGCAGGATCAGCCGCGCTACACGGACATGGCAAGCTCGATAAGTCGCGACTGGTCCCAATCATGATCCCTACCGTCCTCGGTGCGGTGTTTGGTGCGCTCGTGGCTACCCAGATCCCGCGCGAGCTTTTGAAGCCGATCATGCTTTTAACGATGGTCGCCATGGCCGGCCTGATCGCGTTTCGAAAGCAAACCCTGATCGCTCCCGAGGGGCCGCCGCTCACACCACAGGAGGCACCCCGGGCCTATGCGGGTTTATTCTTCGCGGGGTTCTACGGCGGCTTCATCCAGGCAGGCGTCGGCTTCGTGCTGCTCGGCGTGCTGGCGGGAACCCTGCGGCACGATTTTGTGAGCGCCAACGCAATCAAACTCGTCGTTACACTGGCATTTGGCACGGTCGCGCTCGGCATCTTCGTCTGGGCCGGACAGGTATCCTGGACCCCTGCCATCGTGTTGGCCGTCGCATCGATCATAGGCGCGCGACTCGGCGTCAAGGTGATGCTGAAGGTGCCTGTAGTGGCGCTTCGCTGGGTTGTCTTCATGTGCGTGGTCGCCACCTGCATCGTGGCTTGGCTTCGCTGAGAAGGGCTCTACACTTAAAGGGTTCGGGGTGTGAGTTTCACCACACTGAACAGAAAGCTTACAAGCATCGACGTTAGTGATAGTCTTATAGAGAAGGAGGGTCGCTTATGGGGGAAATGGTCAAGCAGATTGCTGCCCTGCAAGACTACGAACGATACCAAGATCTCCACTGGGAGGGCTCGTTCGAGGAATACCTTCAAATCGTAAGAGAGCGCCCGCAGGTTACGCGCAACGCGTTCCAACGGCTCTATGACATGGTCATCTCTTACGGCGAAGAAGAGTACATCGACAACAAGAAGAAGCTCATTCGCTACCCGTTCTTCAAAGATCCCATCGAGAACGGCAAAGACGCGATCTACGGGCTCGACATTCCGCTCATGCGTTTGGTGCACGTGCTTCACGCCGCCGCTCAAGGCTACGGACCGGAAAAGCGAATCATACTTCTGCACGGCCCCGTCGGCTCTTCGAAGAGCACGATCGCGCGACTGTTGAAGAAGGGGCTGGAGCGCTACTCGAAAACTCAGGAAGGCGCGCTGTACACTTACGAATGGACCAATCTTCACGCAACGGGTCTCGCGGGCGGCGACGATACGTTCCCATGTCCGATGCACGACGAGCCGCTGCGTTTGATTCCTCCGGAGTGGCGGGACCACGCCATTCAAGAGCTTCGTCTGGGCGATGATCGCCGGCGCGTGAACGTGCCAGGCGAGCTCAACCCCGCATGTCGCTTCATCTTCCGCAACTTGCTCGAGCGCTACGACGGCGACTGGTCGAAGGTGATGAGCAACCACATCAATGTGAAGCGTCTCATCTTGAGCGAGCAAGACCGTATAGGCATCGGCACCTTTCAGCCCAAAGACGAAAAAAACCAAGATTCCACCGAGCTCACCGGCGACATCAACTACCGGAAGATCGCCGAGTACGGCTCGGACTCCGACCCGCGAGCGTTCAACTTCGATGGAGAGTTCAACATCGCAAACCGGGGGATCGTGGAGTTCGTCGAGGTGTTGAAGCTGGACGTGGCGTTCCTGTACGACCTTCTCGGGGCCACCCAAGAGCACAAGATCAAGCCGAAAAAGTTTGCTCAGACCGACGTCGACGAGGTGATCATCGGTCACACGAACGAGGCGGAGTATCGGAAGCTGATCAACAACGAGTTCATGGAGGCACTCCGCGACCGCACCATCAAGATCGACATCCCGTACATCACCAAACTGAACGAAGAGATCAAGATCTATCAAAAGGATTTCAGTGCGGAGCGGCTGCGCGGGAAACACGTCGCACCACACACCCTCGAGGTCGCTGCGATGTGGGCCGTGTTGACACGTCTCGAAGAGCCGAAGAAGCATCAGCTCGCGCTGCTGCAAAAAATGAAGCTCTACGACGGCAAGATCCTTCCTGGATATACACAGGATAACGTGAAGGAGCTCCGCAAGGAGGCGAACCGAGAGGGCCTCGATGGGATGTCACCCCGATACGTGCAGGACAAGATCAGCAACTCGCTCGTGCGCGAGGGCAACGAAGGCTACATCAACCCATTCATGGTCCTAAACGAGCTGGAAAAGGGTTTGAGCGCATCGCTCACGGTCGGTGAAGATCAGCGCAAGCGGTACGGCGAGCTGATCAGTGTCGTGAAGTCCGAATACGACGAGATGGTCAAGAACGAGGTGCAACGGGCGATCAGCGCTGACGAAGACGCGATCGGGCGGCTCTGCGGGAATTACATCGACAACATCCGCGCCTACCTGATGAAACAAAAGGTGAAGAACAAGTACACTGGTAAGGACGAGGAGCCGGATGAGCGCCTGATGCGGTCGATCGAGGAGAAGATCGACATAACCGACGCACGCAAGGACGACTTCCGCCGTGAGATCATGAACTTCATTGGCCACTTGGCGCTCGAAGGCAAGAAGTTCACCTACGAGACCAACGACCGATTGCGTCGTGCGCTCGAAATGAAGCTCTTCGAGGACCAAAAAGACTCGATCAAGCTCTCGAGCTTCGTGTCCAACGTCATCGACAAAGAGACGCAGGACAAGATCGACATCATCAAGAACCGGCTGATCAAGTACTACGGTTACAACGAAGCGTCGGCCACCGACGTGCTAGCCTACGTGGCCAGCATCTTCGCGAGGGGCGACGTAAGGGAGTAACGATTGTCTCTGCGAATTGACCAGGATCATTCCCGGTTCCGCAACATCGTTCGCGGGAGGATTCGGCAGAACCTTCGCAAGTACATTTCGAACGGTGAGCTACTCGGGCGACAGGGTAAAGACTTGGTGTCGATCCCGATCCCGCACATCGACATCCCAAAGCTTCGCTTCGGCGACAAGCAACAAGGAGGGGTCGCCCAAGGCGACGGCGAGCCTGGCGATCCGCTCTCGGCCAGCCCGCAGGACGGCGACGGCCAGGGCAAAGCGGGCGACCAAGCGGGCGACCACGCGCTCGAAGTCGAGCTCACCCTCGACGAGCTTGCGGACATTCTTGGCGAAGAGCTCGAGCTTCCAAACATCGAGAACAAAGGCAAGAGCGCGATCGTCGACAAGAAGGACCGTTACGTGGGTGTTCGCAACGTGGGGCCAAACTCGCTTCGACACTTTAAGCGCACGTTCCGAAGCGCGCTTCGACGACAGATCGCGCTCGGGACGTACGACCCGAAGCGGCCAGTGATCATCCCGACCCGGGACGACATGCGATACAAGTCCTGGAAGACCGAAGAAGAGCCGGTCGCCAACGCCGTGATTCTCTACATGATGGACGTTTCGGGTTCGATGGGCGACGAGCAAAAAGAAATCGTGCGCATCGAATCGTTTTGGATCGACACGTGGCTCCGTCGCCAATACAAAGGAATCGAGACGCGGTTCATCATCCACGACGCTGCAGCACGTGAGGTCGACCGCGATACATTCTTCCGAACGCGCGAGTCGGGAGGTACGATGATCTCGTCTGCCTATCGCCTTGCAGCGGATATCATCGAGCGAGACTACCCGGCGTCGCAGTGGAACATCTATCCATTCCACTTCTCGGACGGAGACAACTGGAGTGTCGACGACACCCTCCTGTGTGTTGACATCTTGAAGAAGCTTCTGCTGCCCTCGGCGAACGTGTTTTGCTACGGCCAGGTCGACAGCCCTTACGGGTCAGGCCAATTCATCAAAGACCTGAAAGAGCACTTCTCAGACGAGGATCAGCTGATCACGAGCGAGATTAACGACCGCGATGCGATCGTCGAGTCGATCCGCGAGTTCTTGGGGAAAGGCAAATAGCGAGTGGCCCAGTTCGCTCTGAAAACCGCGCTTCCCAACTACCTTCGCGACGAGCAAATGCGGATCGAGGAGTTTGCGCGGAATGTCGGCTTGGACTTCTTCCCGACGATCTTCGAGATGCTGAGCTACGACCAGATGAACGAGGTGGCTGCGTACGGCGGCTTCCCCACCCGCTATCCACATTGGCGCTGGGGTATGGAGTACGAAAAGCTCAGCAAGAGCCATGAGTATGGCCTTTCGAAGATCTACGAGCTGGTGATCAACAACAACCCAGCGATCGCCTACTTGCTTGAGGGCAATAGTCTGGTCGACCAAAAGCTCGTGATGGCGCACGTCTACGCACACGTCGATTTTTTCAAGAACAATTTTTGCTTCCGCATGACGAGTCAGGGGCGCAACCCGAAGGACAGGTCGGACGTGCGAAAGTGGATCGACGCTCTGGCGAACCATGGGGCAATTGTCCGGAAATGGGCGAACCGCGTCGGTCTCGAAACCGTCGAACAGTTCATCGATGCGTGCCTGAGCCTCGAAAACCTCATCGACCCTCAAAAGCCGTTCATCCCGAAGCTGAGCGCACCGAGCACGTCCGAGGAAGCGGAGCCCGAGGAGACACCCGAGGTACCACTCCTTCGCGTGGATCGGGAGTACATGGAGTCGTTCATCAACCCCGAAGAGTTCGTCGAGTCGCAAAAGAAGAAGCTCGCGGAAGAGCAAGAACAGTCACAGCGGTTTCCGAGCGCGCCGGACCGCGATGTCTTGGGGTTCCTTCTCGAGCAGGCACCACTACAACGCTGGGAGCGCGAGTGCCTCGCCGTGGTTCGTGCCGAGGCCTACTACTTCTTGCCGCAGATGCAGACGAAGATCATGAATGAAGGCTGGGCGAGCTACTGGCACTCCCGCCTGATGACCGAGAGTATCTGCGATGCGAGCGAGATCGTCGATTACGCGGATCGCTGCGCAAGTGTCCTTGCCACTGCACCAGGACAGTTGAACCCATACAAGCTCGGGATCGAGCTCTTCCGTCACATCGAAGACCGATGGAACAAGGGGCAGTTCGGAAAAGAGTGGGACGAGTGCAGTGACTTCGAGCTCCGGCGCCATTGGGACCGGCGCACGGGGCTCGGGCGCGAGAAGATCTTCGAAGTACGCGCGCTTTACAATGACGTGACATTCATCGACGAGTACCTGACCGAGGATTTCGTGTTCGACCAAAAGCTCTATTCGTTTGGCTACAACCAGAGGAACGATCGCTGGGAGATCGAGAGCCGACAGTTCCAAGAGGTCAAGGGACAGTTGCTGACCACGCTCACCAACGCGGGCAACCCGATCATTTCCGTGGTCGATGCCAACCACGGAAACCGGTCGGAGCTGTTACTGGAGCACACGCACCAAGGCGCGGATCTACGCCTCGACTGGGCCAATGAAGTCTGCAAGGCGCTATGTCGTGTTTGGACGCGACCCGTCGAGATTCACACCGTCGTGGATGCGAAACCGACGGCACTTCGGTTCGACGGCAACGACTACTCGCAGAAGTCGCTCTAGAAACCGGTGCAGCGGGCGAAGCGGATCGTGGCTGGTTCCCCGTTTGGGCCGCCAACGTCGAACGCCTTCTCCGTCACGTTGCTCAAGAGTGCTTCGCATTCGACATCGAAGCTGATGTCGGCGCCGCCCAAGACGACGTTGGAGATCTGGCAGGGCTGGTCCATCGAGGGTGGCTCGGCGCCGCAAGCACCGACGTTACCACCATAGGAGAGCTGGTCTTCGATGATCGTGAGCTCGCAAGCGCCAGACACCATGGAACCGTCCGAATCGACGGTGGCTCCTCGAAGCTCGAAGGCAAATCGATCACCGACGGAGGCAACCAAAGTGAGGAGCAACCCGCCGTCTGACCTCCGCGTCCCCTCGCAAATGGCGATCACAGGCGTCTCCCCGTCGCACGAAACCTCACCGTTGATGGCGAGGATCTCGCGCAATCCGCCGGTGCCGAGGCATGTGCCCGCCGCAAGCGAGCCGCAGCCGGCCGGTGGAGCCGGACAGGTGAGGTTGTACAAAACGCCGGTGGCAACCGGCCCGGCATCTGCACAGCCAACGCCGAGAAGCGGTAACAGCACCGCGAGCAGATTGCCTAACCCTCTTCGAAACCCCACCCGATCAGCGTAGCGAAGCCTCGAAACCGCGGCAACTTAGGAAGCCTGAAGGGCTTGAGCGAGATCCTCCCGAAGGTCTTCGACGGCTTCGAGACCCACGGAAACCCGCACCAAACCGTCCCGAACGCCTCGAGCCTCCCGGACTTCTGTGGGCATCGCGGCGTGGCTCATCAGGGCTGGCTGGCCGATCAGAGACTCGACTCCCCCAAGGCTTTCGGCCACCGAAAACACCCGGACTCGAGCAAGGACCGTCTTGGCACCCGCTAGACCTCCTGCCACCTCGAACGAGAGCATGCCTCCAAACCCATGCATCTGCTTGGATGCGAGCGCGTGCTCGGGGTGGCTCGAGAGCCCGGGATAGTGCACCCCGAGCACCTGCGGCTGTTCGACCAGCCACTCAGCGAGCGCCTGGGCACTCTCCGAGTGTCGAGCCATGCGAAGAGGAAGCGTCTTGATGCCACGCGCTACCAAGTAAGAGTCGAAAGGGGAGAGCACTGCGCCACCAGCCTGCTGAATGAAGCGAACTCGTTCGGAGAGCTCGTGGGATCGTGTGACCACCGCCCCCGCCACCACATCGCTATGACCATTGAGGTACTTGGACATCGAATGCACGACGACGTCAGCGCCGAGCTCGAGGGGCCTCTGCAGAATCGGGGTCGCAAATGTTCCGTCGACGACACAGGTGGCACCGCGAGCGTGCGCAAGCTCGCGAAGGGCAGCAATGTCGAAGATCCGAAGCATCGGATTGGTCGGGGTCTCGACCCAGAGCATCCTGGTGTTTAGTCGCATCGCCTGTTCGACTTCGTCGATGGCCCGCATGTCCACCCAACTGACCTCTACTCCCCGCGGACGAACCAGCCGCTCGATCAAGCGGTAGGTGCCGCCGTAGATGTCTCCGCAGGCGACGAGGTGGTGTCCTGGCTCCAACAACTGCAAAACCGCGTGCATGGCGGCACACCCGGACGAGAAAGCCGCAGCGCTTGCGCCTCCCTCGAGCGCCGCAAGCGTTCGCTCGAGCCCGTTTCGGCTCGGATTGCTGACGCGGCCGTAGCCATGCCCTTCGTGCTGTCCGGGCTCCGTCAGAAAAAACGTTGTCGAGAGCGAGATCGAAGGGGTAACGGGTTGCCCAGGGCACTTCTCTGCCCGACCGGCATGCGCCGCGATGGTTTCAATTCGATGTGTCATGCCAGGTGAGGTACCGCGCGCGCCGAGTGCTGCCAAGCGGGGTTTGCAGACCGAAGACGAACCAGGCTAAAAGTCGCGGAGATGGTCGAGCTCCTCAGCAACCCCGATGCATGGATCGCGCTCGTCACCCTGACCCTGCTCGAGATCGTGCTCGGCATCGACAACATCGTCTTCATCGCCATCTTGGCGTCTAGACTGCCTGTCGAAAAGCAAGCCCTTGCATACAGACTGGGTCTCCTCGGCGCCATGGTGACCCGTATCGCGCTGCTGCTGATGATCAACTGGGTCATGGGCCTGACCGCGCCACTGTTCGAGGTGATCGGGCATCCGTTTTCAGGGCGAGACCTCATTTTGCTCGGCGGTGGGCTGTTCTTGATCGCAAAGAGTGCGCAGGAGATCTACGACAAGGTCGAGGGAGAGGAACAGGAAGACATCGCGGGTTGGTTCAGCGGCCTCCCCGGGGTCGTTGGACAGATCATGATTCTCGACATCATCTTCTCCCTCGACTCGGTCATCACGGCGGTGGGGATGGCGGAGCACGTCGAGATCATGGTGGCAGCCGTGATGATCGCGATCGCGGTCATGCTTCTCTTCGCCAAACAGATCGGTGACTTCGTCAATCGGTATCCGTCGATGAAAATCCTCGCCCTGTCTTTCCTTCTCTTGATCGGCGTCTTGCTCACCGCCGAGGGACTCGGTCAGCACATCAACAAGGGCTACATCTACTTCGCCATGGCCTTCGCGCTCATGGTGGAGCTGCTGAATATCCGGTTCCGCAAGAAGCAAGTGGCCACATAGGCGAGATTTTTGCTGCGGCGGCACCGAGCATGCGCCAGAATCGGCCCGCAATGCGGTTGGCGACTCTCATCGGACCAGACCTCCAGGACGCGATCGCGCACGGCCCAGCCGCGGTTCGTGAGGCTGTCTCGGAGTTCCATCCCGAGGATATCGCCGAGCTCCTCGAGGACCTGTCCGCCCGAGAGGCGGTCGCACTGGTTCGTGCGCTTCCCGCAGAGGCTGCCGCAGACGTCGTCGAGCGACTCAGCCCGCATCGCCAGGTGTTGGTCTTCAATGCGATCGACACGACCCGTGCGGTCGAGCTTCTCGGAGAAATGGACCCGGACGACCGCGTTGACCTGCTGCAAGAGCTCGACGATGACGACGCACGCGCGCTCCTCGCCGCCCTAGCACGCGAAGAACCCGAAGCCGCCGAAGAGGTCCTAGAGCTCGACCGATACGAGCCCGAGACCGCCGGCGGCATCATGACGAACGAGTTCGTTTCCCTGCCACCCGAAACCAAAGTGTGGGAAGCGATAGAAGCTGCGCGCCGCGTCGGGCGCGAGGATGAAGCCGAGATTCTCTACTACATCTACGTGTGCGGCCCGAACGACGAGCTGCTCGGGGTCGTTTCGCTGCGCGACCTGATCCTGAGCGAACCCGGCGAAGCGCTTTCGGAGATCATGACGGAGAACGTGTTCTTCGTATCTCCTTCGGACGACCAGGAGAAAGTCGCGCACGAGATTGCACGTTATGACTTGGCGGCCCTTCCCGTCGTCGATGACATGTCGCGAATGCTCGGCGTCGTGACGGTCGATGATGTCGTCGACGTGGTCATCGAAGAGGCGACCGAGGACGCTCAAAAGATGGGTGGCGTCGTGCCACTCGAAGACTCGTATTTTCAGACCGGCTGGAGCGAGTTCGTATGGAAGCGCGGGTCGTGGCTCGTACTGCTCTTCGCCGCGCAGCTCCTGACGGCGACGGTCATTCGCGAAAACCAGGGTATTCTGCAGGCAACACTCGAACTCGTGGTGTTCATTCCGCTGATCATCGCCTCAGGAGGAAACGCTGGCTCCCAGTCTTCGACCCTGATCATTCGTGCGATGGCACTTGGCGAGCTTGGCCCCTCGGATTGGGCGCGCGTGTTGTCTCGCGAGCTCTTGATCGGGATTTCGCTCGGGGTTGCGCTCGGTCTGATGGGCTTTGCGCGCGGCTGGATGGCGGGCGAGACGGTGGCCCCGGCATCGATCGCGACAGCCGTTGGGCTGAGCATCCTCGCCATCGTCACCTTGAGCACGATCATCGGCTCCCTGCTTCCGCTTCTCATCAAACGGGTTGGTCTCGATCCTGCGGTATCGTCCACGCCGTTTATCGCGTCGGTCGTGGATGTGCTCGGCCTCATCGTGTACTTCGCGGTGGCCAATGCGATTATTAACGTCGTATTTACCGGCTAAGCTGGTCGATTTTTCGAGGGTATCCGTGTTAGGCTGCCTCTTCTCGAAACCGGAGCTGGGAAATGCCGAACTTTTCGATCGACTACGCGCAAGACATCGACACGGTTTATCGCTTCATGACGGACCCGGAACAGATCAAGAAGCGCTGTGAAGCCCTCGGCGAGAAGAACGTTCGCATCAAGGTAGACGATGCGGGCGGGACCAAGACGATCACCCTCACCCGAGAGATCGACAGCGACCTACCGGCTTTCGCGAAGAAGCTCTTCAACTCGACCAACACCATCGTCGAGCGACTGGAGTGGCGCGACGCCGGTGGCAAGAAGACCTGCAAGAGCCACATCGACGTCTTGGGCACGCCTGGCAAGATCGACTCCAACATCACCATCTCTCCGAGCGGGAGTGGCTGCACCTACGACAACCAATTCGAAGTGACCGCGAAAGTGCCGCTCATTCGCAAAAAACTCGAAGAGTTCGTCGCCAAGACGACCCTCGACGGCATTCGTGATGAGCATCAGTACAACCAGCGCACACTCAACGCAGCCGGCTGATCCAGCGTAGTGTGCGAAAAGATCCGCACACTAGCCGGCGAAGACCGCACGGTCCTTAGCCCACGCCCTCAACGCGTCGATGCGCTCGGCCATCGTGACCGAGAGGGGCTTCGTCAGCTCGATCTCTTCGGCGATCGTGTCGGTGGTCAGATCCTCTTCGCGCGAGAACGCCGTATAGAGCGCAGATACGACGGCCTGCTCGATCTCGGCCCCGCTGAACCCGTCTGTCAGCCCCACGAGACGCACCAGGTCGAACCTCGACGGGTCGCGTTTTCGGCGTTGGAGATGGATCTCGAGAATGTGTCTGCGAGCGGCGCTATCCGGTAGGTCGACGAAGAAGATCTCGTCGAAACGACCCTTGCGCAAAAGCTCGGGCGGCAACTTGGAAATGTCGTTCGCGGTGGCGATGACGAAGACGTTCTCCTGCTTGTCCTGAAGCCATGCGAGGAACGTACCGAAGATCCGCTGAGCTGGGCCGCCATCCGCATCGTCTTGCGAAAGCGACTTTTCGATCTCATCGATCCACAGCACGACCGGAGCCATCGCCTCAGCCAGTCGGATCGCTCGCTTGAGGTTCTTTTCGCTCTCACCGACGTAGCGATTGTAGAGATTCGATGGGTCGAGCCGAATCAACGGGAGCTTCCACTCGGCGGCAACCGCTTTGGCACAAAGACTCTTTCCGCATCCCTGCACCCCGATCAGCAACAGCCCTTTGGGAGGGGTGAGCCCGTACTCCTTTGCGCGGCGCGGGTCTTCGAAGGCAGCCTGTCGTTTGCGTAGCCATCCTTTGAGCTCGTTGAGACCCGCGATGTCACCCATCTGACGTTCGTGTGGAAAGTATTCGAGCACCCCCGAGCGCTCGATGATCTGGCGCTTCGCGTGGAGGATTCGATCGATATCGTGACGCCCGAGAACCCCATCTTCGATGACAGCCTGCGTGATGATCTTCTGTATCTCAAAGAACGTAAGCCCGTTTAGCGCGGCCAAGAGCTTGGACACATCGGCGCTGGAGAGCTCGATCTTCACCTGGACTCGCTGCGCCAAATCCTGGAGCACCGCTTTTACGAACGCGTGATAGGCCTGCGGGGTGGGCAGTTCGAGGTCGAGCGGCGTGAAGAGGTGCTTCAGCTCGGGTGGCATGTCGATGCCCTGCCCGGACAACACGATTGCCCCACGGTGCTTGAAGTACTTGTTGTGGACGCTCTTGAGCTGCGCGATGACCGGCGGTTCGTGCAGGTACGGGCCGAGCCCCCGTAGGTGGAAGATCGCTTGGAGGTCCGACCGCTCGATGAAGGCAAGCGCCTTTTGTGGCGAGCCGCTCTCGGGAGTTTTTCCGGGGTCGGGGAGCTCGCGGCAAAGGCCGGTCACCTGTGTCCACGAAAAAAGCGGCAGGTCGAGATGCTCAGCGGCATGCTGCAAGAGCAAGTGAACCCGCTCCTCCTCGACCGTGTCTACCAAGAGCAGTGGATGGTGAGAGCGCACGAGAATCTCGAGCTCACGCAGCTGATCGGCTGACGGTGTCACCCCCTTCAACACGGGTTAAGGGTACACCACTGCGCGGCAGTTGACAGCAGGTGCGGCGAATTTACACTGCGCGGCATGGCAACCTTGGGTGATAAACTAGTCGACAAACGGATCATCGAGCGAAACATTGCGAAGGGCTTGATCTCGAAAGAGCAATATGAGCAGCATCTTGCGGGGCTCCCGGACAAAGAGGGGGATTGCGAGCGCGTCGAGATCGACCCGGGGGAGTCGACGGGCTCCCCGCCTCGGGAGTGACCATGAGCGAGGACGACACGAAGGCGCCGGACATCGACTTCAACACGTTGGTCCTGTCCCTGAGCACCTCGGCGCTGATGCATCTCGGAAAGCTACCCGACTCCGAGGACGCGACC
Organism: Myxococcales bacterium; assembly: GCA_029863605.1. Classification (GTDB taxonomy): domain Bacteria; phylum Myxococcota_A; class Polyangia; order Polyangiales; family Houyiibacteriaceae; genus SG8-38. The sequence continues at coordinate 55,291 of JAOTVB010000011.1, forward strand.
GTCAACCTCGCCCATGCCAAGCAATCGATCGACTGCATCGCGCTCCTCGAAGAAAAGACGCAGGGCAACCTCACGGGTGAGGAAGAACGCCTGATCACCGAGGTGCTCTACGACCTACGCCTTCGTTTCGTGGCGGCCACGAAAGATTCGAAGGAAGGGGCTTGAGGACTGCGCTTTTTTGCCCTGACTAGGGCGCGACAACAGTCGGATACTCCTGCCACCCGAGCTCGGGTATGCTTCTCGCATGAGCAGCAATCCCACCACTCACTACCGTACCTGCAACCTCTGCGAAGCGATGTGCGGCCTCGAGATCGAAGTCGCCGGGGACCAAGTCACTTCGATCCGGGGCGACGAGCAGGATGTATTCAGTCGCGGACACATCTGTCCCAAGGCGACCGCGCTGAAGGATTTGTACGATGACCCCGATCGATTGAAGGCGCCCGTACGCCGAGTGGGGAATCGTTGGGAACCGATCTCCTGGGATGAGGCCTTCGACGAAACCGTTGATCGACTCCACGAGGTGCAGGAGAAACACGGACGGAGCGCGATCGGTCTCTACTTCGGCAATCCAAACGCTCACAACTTTGGCACTCTCGTTTACGGGCCAGCATTCTTCCGCGGGCTCGGGACCAAGAACCGCTTCTCCGCGAGCTCGTGTGACCAGTGGCCGTTGATGCTGGCTTCGTACTTCATGTTCGGCCATCAACTGCGCTTCCCCGTCCCCGACGTTGACCGCACCGACTACATGATGCTCATCGGTGCAAATCCGATCGCCTCGAACGGAAGCATCATGTCGGCCCCGGGCATCAAGAAGCGGCTCGAAGGGATTCAGAAGCGGGGCGGAAAGGTCGTCGTCGTCGACCCACGACGAACCGAGACAGCGCGGATCGCCGACGAGCACGTGTTCGTGAAACCGGGCACCGACGCGCTGTTCTTGCTGGGCCTCCTGCACGAGGTCACTGCGGCAGGGGTCGACCTCGGACGACTCGCGCAGCACGTGAAGAACGTCGATCGGATGATCGAGATCGCCAAAGGATATCCGCCACGGCAGACCGCAGACGTCACCGGTGTTCCGGCCACCACGGTGAAGCGCCTGGCGCGCGAGTTCCGCGAGGCGCCAAAGGCCGTCGCCTACGGCCGCGTCGGGGCCTGCACCCAGGAGTTCGGTGGCCAATGCATGTGGCTCATCAATGCGCTCAACGCGCTCACCGGCAATCTCGACGAGCCAGGCGGGTCGATGTTTGCGACCCCGGCGATCGACACAATGAAAAAAATCGGCGGTTTCGGCCTCGGGCGGGGGTCGTACGGGCGATGGAAGAGCCGGGTGCGCGGCCTTCCGGAGTTCGGGGGCGAGCTGCCGTCATCGGTCATGGCCGAAGAGATCCTCACCGAGGGCCCGGGCCAGATTCGTGCGATGGTCACGCTAGCGGGCAATCCGATCCTGTCGACGCCAAACGGAGGACGGCTCGACAAGGCTTTCGAATCTCTCGACTTCACGCTCGCAATCGACTTCTTCATCAACGAGACGACTCGGCACGCCGACATCATCCTGCCACCGGTGTCGCCGATCCAACGAAGCCACTACGACCTCGCGCTCTACCTCGTGGCGGTGCGCAACAGCGCGAACTACTCGCCGCCGCTGTTCGAGCCTCAGGAGGGCGAGCTCGACGACTGGCAGATTCTCAGCGAGCTCAGCTGCCGACTCGCAGCCAAGCGCCACGGGAAGCTCAGTAAGGAATACCTGGCCGCGCGGGCCATGCACAAAGCGGGCCCAGAACGGGTGCTCGACCTTGGCCTCCGACTCGGGCCTTATGGCCAGCGCCTCAAACCATTCGGCCCGGGGATATCGCTCGCCAAGCTCAAGAAGAAGCCCCACGGGGTCGACTTCGGTCCTTTACAGCCGACTCTGCCGGAAGGGCTGCTTGAGGAGCACGGGCCGATCGACATCGCCCCAGATCTCTTCGTCGAAGATCTCGACAGACTGCACGCCCGATTCGCTTCGGGAACGCGTGACGATGGTGATCAACTGCTGTTGATCGGCAGGCGCCACCTCCGGAGCAACAACTCGTGGATGCACAACACGTCGCGGCTCATGAAGGGTAAGTCGCGCTGTACTCTCATGATCAGCCCTACCGATGCCGAGCGTCTCGGCGTGAAGTCGGGTGGGATGGTGGTGGTTCGTTCGAGAGTCGGGGAAGTCACGGCGCCCGCCGAAGTGACCGACGACATGATGGTCGGTGTGGTGAGCCTGCCGCACGGCTTCGGCCATGGCCGCGCAGGCGTGCAGCTCAGCGTCGCCACGAACCATCCCGGCGTCAGCTTGAACGACCTCACCGATGACCAGGCGATCGACTTGTTGAGTGGCAACGCCGCATTCAGTGGAGTGCCGGTGACCGTAGCAGCCCTCGAAGCGGTCGCTGCGGCGGAGTGACGATCAGCGACGCTTGACGGGCAAACGCGGTGGCCTCACGCGTACAGGGACGCGGGCGGGCGGCGGACTGATTAGACCGTCGAGCGCATCGGCCAACGTCTCGAAAACCTCTCGTATCCGATCGGAGAACTTTTTCGTCTTTAGTGTCACCTAGCTTCATAATGGGCTCACCTGCAGAAGTGTCAACACCCACCTCGACTTTGCGAGAGAATTGCCGGCGTAAGGGGCGCCCATGCACATTCATCTGATCGGCGTCGCTGGGACGGGAATGAGCGCTTTGGCGGGCCTCCTCGTGCAAGCCGGTCACCGAGTCAGTGGGAGCGACACGGCGTTTGACCCGCCGGTTGGGCCGTACCTGGAGGAGCTCGGTATCGAGTGCATGGAGGGCTGGAGGGAATCCAACCTGAACGCGCAACCCGGCCTCGTCGTCGTTGGAAATGTGTGCCGCCCGGACAATCCGGAGGCGCGGGCCGCGATCGAGCGCGGGATCGCCACGACCTCGATGCCTGCGGCGTTGGCCGAGCGCGTGCTGTCGACACGAAAGCCATGGGTGGTCGCTGGAACACACGGCAAAACGACTACGTCCGCCTTGGTGGCATATCTGGTGCGCCAAGCCGGTATCGACGCCGGTTTCTTCCTCGGGGGCTTGCCTCTGGATTTCGGGCAGAGCTCGCGTCTCGGCACCGAGGGCGCCCCATTCGTCATCGAAGGAGACGAATATGACAGCGCTTTTTTCGAGAAAGTTCCGAAGTTCTGGAGCTACCTGCCCGCAGCAGCGATCTTGACCTCGATCGAGTACGACCACGTGGACATCTATCCGGATGAAGCGTCGTACATCGATGCTTTCCGACGGTTCGTGGCGCTCATTCCAGAAGACGGCTGGCTCTTCGCATGGGCTGGGAGCGAACAGGTGCGGGAGGTCGCGCGCGCCGCGAATTGCAAGGTGCGTTTCTATGCGCTCGACGAAGACGATTGCGGCGAAGTCGACCCGATGTGGCTCGGGATGCGGGCCCCAGGTGGCACGCTCGACCTGTTTGGGGGCGGATCGCTTTGTGGACGCGCTGGACTGCCGTTGTTCGGGAAGCACAATGCGCGAAATACGGTTGCTGCTCTGGCGATCGCAAGCGAGGCGGGGGGCGCGCCGCTCGATCGGCTGATCGCCGCGCTGCCGGCATTTCGAGGGACCACACGCCGCCAAGAGTTGGTGGGGATCGCTGGAGGGGTGGAGGTGTTCGACGACTTCGCCCATCACCCGACAGCCGTTCATGAAACCCTCAGTGGTTTTCGCGAACGCACCCAAGGCCGACTGATCGCGGTCTTCGAACCGAAAAGTGCCACGGCTTCCCGACGACTGCATCAACACACCTACGCCGACGCTTTCGAGCCGGCGGACATCGTCATCATGGCACCGGTCGGACGGCGCGAAATACCGACGACGGAAAAGCTCGACACCAAACGAATCGCAGAACAACTCATCGGGCGTGGAAAGAAAGCCCACGCGTGTGAAAGCGTCGAAGACGCGATCGCAATCGCGGTGAGGTTGGCCCAAGCGAACGACACCGTCGTCGTCATGTCCAACGGCCGCTTCGAGGATGCCCCAGACCGAATCCTGCTAGGTCTGGTCCGCAGACACTGACGGGCACCCCGTCCACTGCCGCTGGTTTTGCCGCATTTTGCCCCTTGAAGCTCGGGGCCAATAGGCCTATCGTCGCCTTTCTTGCACGAAACGAGGTGTCTGATGCGTTGGGTTGTTCTTTCTCTAGTGGTGGGCTCCTTGGCAATGCTGGGGTGCGGCAGCGACGAAAGCCCGAGCGGCACCGGCGGATCAGCCGGATCAGGCGGAGCGGGCGGAGCGGGCGGCGTGGCCCTCGAGTGGCCCCCTGACGCCACGGTCTACTTCGATCAGTACGGTATCTTCCATGCTGATTGCGGGACGGACGAAGACTGCGCGATGGCCCTCGGATACTACCACGCACGCGATCGCTTCTTTCAGATGGACCTCCAACGAAGGCTATCGACCGGTCGCCTCACCGAGGTGGTCAACAAGCCGATCGTGGAAGCAGCGGGCTCACTCGAAGGACTGATCAATACCGCCGCAAGGAGTCGAGCGCTCTATTCGACGCGGGAAGGTCTGCCCGCTGAAGAGGCCTTGGTTGCGTTCACCGACGAAAAGGCGCTGGGATTGCTCGACGCGTATTCGATCGGTGTGAACCGATGGCTCGCGGACGCGCGCAACGGCGAGAACGGCGCGATATGGCCGGCCGAGTTCGAGAGCCCGCTCCTCGATTATGACCCCGAGGACGCTCCCGACTGGACCCCCACGGACTCGTTCGCCGTGTTCTTCACGCTCGTTGGCAACCTGACGATCGACGAGAGCACGCAGCTCCAAGCGGGTTCTGCGCGCGAATCGATCAACAACAACGATCGCTACTTGGACCTATGGAGCCTCGAGCCGATCAAAAAGTCTCCGATCCTCGAAGAGGGCACCTATCCGCCGGCGACCGCATCACTGGCTCCCAAGCGTGGAAACCCAGGCCGGCGGGATCTTGTCCGTCGAGCGAAGAATGCGATGGCAAGCCTGAGCGAGGAGCTGTCCGCGACTGAAGCCCTGCGTCGCATCTTCCCGGAAACCCAGATCGTCCAGGCAGACATCGGCTCGAACAACTGGGTGCTCGGAGGCTCGAAGACCGCCAACGGCAACACGTTCCTCTCGAACGACCCACACCTCTCACTCTCGCAGCCACCCGTTTGGTACATCGCGCACCTCGACGCCAAAACCAATGGCACAGGCGAGATCCACGCGGCGGGCGTCACCCTTGCCGGAATCCCACACGTCGTAATTGGCCAAAACGAAAACATCGCTTGGGGGGCGACGAACACAGGCCTCGACTTCACCGACGTCTACCTCGAAGAGCTCGTGAAGGACGATCAGGGTGAGCCGATCGGGGTCATGTTCAACGGCGAGACCGTCGAGTTCACCCGCGTCGATTTCACGATGCGCTTCAACGACGGCTCGACAGAGACGCGTGAGCTCCTCTTCGTCCCGCATCACGGCACGGTGCGGACCCTCGACGCCGATAACGATGTTGCGATCACCCTTCGTTGGACCGGGAACGATCTGGACACAGACGCCAACATCCTAGGGATGATGACCGCGACCACGGTAGAGGAGGCACGCACCGTCCTCACCAATGTCACGACGCTCGGCCAGAACTGGGTCGTGATCGACAACCAGGGGAGCTTCGGGTGGTTCCCATACAATCGTATCCCCAAGCGCACCTGGGCCGAAAACCTCGACATGGACGATCCGAATGAGCCGTTCCCATGGTTGCCGCTCCCCGGAACCGGCGAGTACGAGTGGGAGGAATACTTCGACTACCCGGAGCTGCCGCAAGCCCTCAATCGCGCAAACGGGTGGTTGGCCACTGCCAACAGCGACCACACCGGCGCGAGCTTCGATGGCAATCCCACCAACGACGGGTTTGCGCCGCAACAGACCGACAACATCGCCGCGGGCTACCGCACCGCAAGAATCGTGGAGCTCATCGAGGCGACGGACGCGCACACCCGACAGACCAACGAAGCGTTGATCAGCGATGTGTTGTCGATGATCGGACGCGACATGGTACCTGAGATCCTCGCCATCGCGAACGACGCCCAGACGAGCTTGACCACCGAAGCACAGCAGATCGTCGACGCCCTCACCGCCTGGAACTTCAGCTGCCCGACGGGCCTCGATGGGAGTGACCCAGTGATGTCACCGCTGGCAAGCATCCCAGAAGTCGAGGAGTCTTCGGGCTGCACGGCATGGCACGAGGCGATCCGAGCGATCGACAATGCGTTGGCCCGCGACGAGTCCACCAAGGGTTTCCCGAGCTTCGTGACCTATTTCTCGATCATGGATCCCTCTCGGCTCAAGGCGGGCGACGTTTACTGGGACGACGCAACGACGACACCTCAGGTCGAAACCAAGTACGACATCATCGGCGCCGCCCTAGACACTGCGGGAAGCGCGTTGGTTGCGGAGTTCAACGAAGGCGACGGGGTCTGGCCCTGGGGCCGAAAGCACGGTTTCCGCCTCACGAGCTTGTTGGCGTCGCTCAGCTCCGCATTCAACGACTTCAACAATCCGCCCGGCACGGACGACTTCTTTGCGAACGACGGGGGCCTCTACACGGTCGACGTCGCCAACCCCAACAGCCAAGGGATCCACAGCTCAGGGCCCTCCACGCGCTTCCAGTGCGAGGGAACTCAGCCGGTGCAGTGCACGATTCAACTGCCCGGCGGCCAGTCTGCGCACCCGAGCTCGGCCAACTACGACGACCTGGTCGATCTATGGCTCGACAACGTGCCCATCGAGCTCGTCTTCGACATCAACCAAGCCGCCACAGACGCCGTCGACACAATCGACTACCGCTGAAGCAACAGTCCACGAAACGTCTGAAATGACAACGCCGCTAGGCGAGAGATCACCGCGGTGGCTCAGCTGTCGGTGAACGGCTTGGTCGGCTTGCCGGCGTCTTTCCAGCCCTTGATGCCTTCGCGCATGATGTGGATTTTTTGGTAACCGTTCGCGGAAGCGCGCTCGGCTGCCGCATCCGATGCCGTGCACGAGGTGTTCGAGCAATAGAAGATCAGGTCTTTGCTCTTGTCGGTGGGGAGCTGGGCGAGGTCGTACTTGTACGACGACGTGAGAATCACCGCATCGGGAAGCGTGCCGTTCTTCTTCCGCGTTCGGGTCGAGTTGGCATCCACGGCGACGGCGCCCGACTGGAGAGCCTTGTCGGCGTCTTCGACCGCAATCTCCGGAATCTGCTTTTCAGCTTCTTGGGCTTCCGTAGCGGCCGCGGGGCTGGCGTCTTTGCAGCCCACCAGGAGTAGACTCAATGTGAGAGAGAGGAGAATCAATCGCATGAGGAAAGCCTAAGGCTGCCTCGGAAACGGGCAAGGGCCCGTTCAGTGCTGGCGAATTGGGGCCTGTTTGAGCTCCGGAGGCATTTTGCGCCAGGGGTAGCCGTTCTTGGCTATGTCGAAGGCGAGCTCGAAGAGCTTTCGCATGTACTCCGGATCGACACCCTCTTTCGACCTTTCCGTGAACTCTTTCGGGATGTACGCGAGGTTGAAATCCAAGCCGTCGCGAAGGGTTGCGAGGTAGATGCGATAAAGGTCCCCGATGCCTTGCGTTCGAATGACCGACGAGATCGATCGGTCGGCGATCTGCACGGTCTTCGGCCGTACTTGCTCGTACAGCGGGTCGAGCCGCGCATTGCGGATGATATACACCTTGGGCGCGGCTGGAACCTCGAGCATGTCGAGCACCTGATCGAAGTCGAGCCCTAATGGGTAGAGAAACACTTGCGAAGCCGTACCGCCATCGACGTGCATCTCGTCGTAGGTCTCTCCCTCGGCTTCGACTTCGATCAGTACCGGTGGGAAGGCTCCAGGTACCGACGCAGACGCCAACAAAATCTGCCGGATCAGCTTCAACGCCTGGGGGTGGCCACTGTTTGCGATCACCCCGATGCGCCACACGACCGGCCGCATCGAATCGAGGTTAGCGGTCCCGATGTTGAGCTCGCGCCCGCGACGATGCTGCTCGGCGATCTCGTCGACCAAGTCCTGATCGATGTGTTTGGCGATCAACGCCTGAAGCGGCGCGGTGCTTGCCATGCCGTCACTTCGAAGACCCCGGATCAACCTGCGCTTCTTGAAGATGTCGTTTGCCGTCAGCTCGACGGACACCTTACTGAGCACGTGGTCGTACTCTGGGCCCAAGAAGGCAAAAGGGGCAATGAGCGCTCCCGCGCTGACTCCCGTAACCGTCGTGAACTCCGGTCGGTCGCCTGCGGCAGTCCAACCGAGCAACAGCCCGGCCGCGAATGCCCCGTTTTGGCCCCCGCCCGAGATGGCGAGAAAGTTCTGTCGGTGTCGAAAAACCGCAGGGTATCTACCTTTGAGCTCCGACTTCGACTCCCCAAGCCACTCGGGCGCCCACGGCTGTGGTTCGTCGCCCCAGTACCGCGCACGGGGGATCCCAAGCACCCCGGCCAGGTCGACCGCGGCCTCCGGAAGCGGGTTTCGCTTCGGCACGTGCGCGCAGGCCGGCACGCCGGCGAAGGCCAAGACCAACAAGAACGACGCGTGCGACATGAACTGCGAGCCTGCACCAAAACGCATGGAGAGGCCTGATTAGCACGACGAATAGGCTTCTGAGAACCCACTCTCGCTCGGTCTTCGGGTTTCGGGCAGAATCGTACGATGCGCATCCGGGCGGGCACCAGCGGCTTCAGCTACAAGGAGTGGAAGGGGCCGTTCTACCCTGAGAAGCTTCCGGCCAACGAGATGCTCGGCTACTACGCCGAACGACTCTCGACCGTCGAGATCAACAACACCTTCTACCGAATGCCCAAGCCGAGCATGCTCGAGGGGTGGGTGGCGAAAGTGCCCGAGGACTTCGTGTTCGTCCTGAAGGCGTCGCGAAAGATTACGCATTCGGGCCGACTCAAAGACGTCGGGGATTCGGTGGACTACCTGTGGAGCGTGGCGGGCACGCTCGGGCCTCATCTTGGACCGATCCTGTTCCAGCTTCCGCCATTCTTGAAGAAGGACGTGGAACGCCTACGAGACTTCATGGGGATCTTGCCCGATGGAATGAGGGCCGCGTTCGAGTTTCGCCACGAGTCCTGGTTCGATGACGACACATACACGGCACTTCGGAAGGGTGGCCACACTCTCTGCCTCGCCGATACCGAGAAAATTGAGCTTCCTGAGATCGTCTCTACCACCGACTGGGGCTATCTGCGCCTCCGACGCGAGGACTACAGCGACCAGGCACTCCGGGCATGGAAGGCCGCGATCGTGGCGCAATCGTGGGACGAGGCTTTCGTTTTTTTTAAGCACGAGGACGAGGGTGCCGCTCCCCGTCTCGCCAAGCGCCTCTTAACCCTCGATTGATGGGTACAGTCCCCTTTTTCTAAAGGGGACTTTCCCTTATGCTTCGCGCATGTCTACCAACGCGGACCCCGTCCCGACCACTTCTGCGACGTCTGCCCGATCCTCTCAACAGACCGTGCAGGCTTTCATCCGTGCGCTCGAAGAGCTCGACTTCGACAAGGCGTTGAGGCTTTGCGCGCCAGACATTCGTTGGGTCAACGCCCCGTTCACCACCGCTTCCAACAAGGACCAGTTTGGCAAAGCGTTGCGCGGCATGTTCAAAATGGTGACCCGTTTCGAAGTGCAGATTCGCGAGATCTACGAGCGCGAAAATGGTGTCATCCACACCGACCGCATCGACATCGTGGAGGGAAGCGGCCTGAAGATGAAGATCGGTGTCCAGGGTGATTTCCTGGTCGAGGATGGTCTGGTGACCGAGTGGGTCGATCGATTTAGTTGGCGCGAGGCGATCGGCGACATCGTCAAGAGCCTGCCTGCGATGATCGCTTTCCGCCTTCGCAAATAGCGCCGACGACGGGTTTTGGGCTACTGAAAACCAGTCGAATGTGATATCGAGCGGTCATCCGTACGGGTGATGCGCTCGACGACACGATGGATCATGGCGATTTGCATCCTCGGGAGCGCATCGGCGGCGCTTGCCCAAGCGCCGGATTCCGACGTCGAAGAGGACTGCGACCTCGACTGTATCGAAGCTCAGCTCTACGTGGAAACGGAGAAGGACAAACAGAAGAAGGGCGTTCTCGAGGCAGCCGAAGAGGCCGGGTCATTGACGAGCGAAGCGAAAGCCGATTCAGGCGATTCGCTCGCCTCCGAACCCAGCACGACATCACTTGCCGAAGTGACCCCTCCCGGTGCCGACGAGCGACGACTCCCCACGCGCCTCGGGCCAGTGCGCCTGAAAATCGGACAGACCGACGACTGGATTGGGTTTGGTTTTGCCACCCAGCTCGAGTTCGACTACCAACAGCAGTTCCCCGGGGCAGGCCAAGAAAAAGACTCTTCCGAAACGCTCCAATTCCGTCGGATTCGGCTGACCCTCTCGAGCTCGTTCATCGACGGACGGATTCGAAGCAAGTTCCAAATCAACGCTACTCCCTCGGCGTTCGAGCTGATCGACATGTGGCTTGCCTTCACCCGCTTCAAGTTCGCGACGATGCGTATCGGGCAGTTCAAGATCCCTTACGACCGTTATCGCGCCCAGTCCTTTGGTGTGTTGTCGTTCGCAGACTGGGCCTCGACGACGCGGATGTTCGGCTCCGAACGCCAGATTGGCATCGAAACTCTCGCGAGCGGCGGCGTACTAAACCTCGAGTATGCGTTTGGGATCTTCACGGGTGTCAACGCACGAGCGTCCCACGCGGTGGGGATTGTCGAAGTCTATGGGGAGGTCCCCCAAAACCCGTCGAGCTTGGGCTCGGGCGAGATCGTCTCCGAGTTTCACCCAGCGCTCGCGGGCCGAGTCGCCAAGAATTTCGGCGAGATCAACACCGACACCAACAGCGATGTGATGGGCTCGAAGGAGCTGAGACACAGCGTGGGTGTCGGCTTTGCCTGGGATGCGCGACCGAACCCGACCGAGAACCTCGCACTGCGACTCTCGGCGGAGTGGCTCGGGAAGATCCGTCACTTCGACATCAATGTGATCACCTACCTCGCATGGTATGAACCGTGGCAAGGCGGGAAAATCCGGTTCGGCCCGCTCGGAGTGATGGGCGAGGTGGGTTATCGCTTCAACCTGATGTGGGAGTTGGCCGCCCGCTACAGCATCACCTATCTGACACCGTGGCTGCGGAGCGATGCCCGGTCGTATGGGGAGTTTCAGATCGCCAACGCCACCGACCCGGGCGAGGCGCTGGCCCAATACGGCGCGAACGGCGACCAGGTCACACAGGCGGAGCTCGCGATGGCGACCACCGCACATATCATCGGCAACAGCCTGAAGACTGTGCTCGAAGTCGCCTGGGAGAACGAGCTTTGGGATCGAGGCCTGCGGAACGGCCTCCGGATCACTCTTCAGATTCAGTTCTTGTTCTGACGCTGCCTGTCAGTGAGCGTGGCCGCCGGCCCCGTGGGGGTGACCGTGGGCGATCTCCTCCTCGGTCGCGTCTCGGAGCGCCTCGATGGTCACTTCGAAGTGAAGGGTTTCGCCCGCAAGCGGATGGTTGGGATCGACCGTCACGGTCTCTTCGCTGATGCCGGTGATGAAGAACGGAATCTGCCGACCTTGGTCGTCGTGCGCCACGACCTGCATCCCCGCGGCGAGATCTGTTTCGGCCGGAAAGAGGTGTCGAGGAACCTCCTGTGACTCGCCGATCCGCGGGCCGTAGCCCTTCTCGGGGGGGACCGAAGCCTTTATCGACTCGCCCTGGGCGGCACCCTCGAGCTCTTCTTCCAACCCCGGCACGATGTTGCTCGCTCCGTGGAGATAGACGAGTGGATTCCCTTCGTCTGAGCTGTCGATGATCTCGCCGTCATCGGCTCGCAGCGTGTACGAGAGGGTGACGACGATGTTGGCGGCGATTTTCTTCGTCATGAGGTTCGGGCGACCATGGCACACTTCGAACGAACCGCCAGCGACTCGCAATGCATGGCCAGAACCCATCGGCGGGGATGCTTGACTTCGGCGCCTGGCAGACAAGACTCACGGACGGCTCGCGATGAGTGTCCTTCGATTGCTTTTCATTGCTCTGTTTGCGGTTTGGGCCGGTACCGCCGGCTGCGGGGAGGAAACGCTGCCCGGCCGAAACGCGGAGCTCTGCGAAGACGAGTTCGAGCCGACGCTCGTCTGCTTGGCGTTTTGCGAGACCAGCGTGGCACAGTGCCAGTTCTTTCCGATCCCAACGGTCGAAGAGTGCGTGCAGGTCTGCGAATGCCAACTCGCCGGTGGGCGAGCCATCTCCGATGAATGCGAGAACGCGCTCGCAAACGAGTTCGCCTGCGGCGCAGAGCTCGACTGCCCGGCATTCATCGACTTCGTTAGACGGCTTCCCCCCTCCGACTTCCCGTGCATGGCGGAGGCCGCTGAAGTCGATGCGCAGTGCGGGACTACTTAACAAGAAAAGGCACCCACGGGTGTGGGTGCCTTTGCTCGGAGCCTCGCCGCCTAGCTGAGCTTAGGCGGCTCGTGCACGATTACATACACTCGTCCATCTCGCGGGGAAGGCCGGAGCATTCGTCGAACCTAGCAAAGATGTTCAAGCCTGGGTCGTTCATGCCACATCGACAATCGATGCAACCCTGCGCGTCCGGATCGCTCGCACACTCACTCAGACAGAATCCGGCTCCCGAGGAAACGCTCTCTCCGTAACAACCTAGACAGTCGTCGGTGAGATCGATACCTGTGTCGGCCATACAAGTCTCGACACACTGCGCGGCTCCAGCCCGATTCTCGGGGGTGTTAGCCCCAATCAATATTCCGACCCACATCCCGCAGCCCGGGGGCGCGACGTTCCCTTCGCCAAGAACGCAATCGGAGGCGACTTCAGATACGGCGTCGACACCCGTAAGGGTGGTGCCAGTGGAATCCACGTAGCTGAAACCATCGTAGACCGCTGTGTCGTCTGCATTCGTGCAAGCGTCGGTGACGACAGCACTGCCGCCGGCGCCACCCGTGCCGCCGCCCGCACCGCCGGTACCACCCGTAGCGCCGGTGCCGCCGGTCCCGCCAGTGCCGTTAGTCTCGCCATCGCCACAACCACCCACGGCGCCTGCCAAAGCAAGCACACATACAAAACCAATTAATTTCATCCTGGGTTCCTTTCTGTTGGCTCCACCCGGAGTTCACCACCCGGAGGGGAGTAAGACCCATAAGTCCCGGTTTGTCAAAACCCTAGAAAACCATCGCCGCCCGGAGCTGGATCGTCCAGAGCCAGGCATCGCTGAAGCCGGCATTGGTGAACGCTTTTCCGGGTTGCATGAAGCCACCTTCCATGTCGACCCACACGATGTCGTCGGCGCCGATCCGTGCGCGAAGGGCCAGGTCGAGCTCCCATCCCATCCAACATTCGCTCTTGAAGCCGCACTTCTCTATCCCCGGCGCGGGGACTGAGTAGATGGCCGGATCCAGGGACGCCGCCCAGCCGAAGAGGGCCTGCGTGTGAAACTCGAGGCCGTTGACGATGGTGATGCGGTACGACGGCATGAAGTACTTCGAGTTCCAGACGCTGCCGTTGGCGCCAAGCTCGACTGCGCCAAGGGGGAACAAGGCGTTGAAGGTCAGCGCTTTGAGAGCGACCTGATACATCAGCAGGCCAACCTTGACGTTGGCGTTGAAGCCGCGTGTATTGAGCTCAGGGGTCTCTCCGGGCTCTTTCTCGGTGAAACTCAAGACGTCGGCATCGCCCGAGGAAAACCCGCCCTCAAGCGCCGCTGCCCATTCGCCCTCAGACCTCACGCCGAGCTTGGCGAGGACATTGTGGATGTTCCCTTTTCCTTCTCTGCAGGGTGCGAGGGGACAGCCGCCGCGCTCATCCGCGATTGCGCCCTCCTGAGCGCCAGTGAAGGGCAATGCTCCGCTCTTGCCGCCGATCCAGTAGTATTCACCTTCGGTGAAGATCGCGAGGCGCCGTTTACCCTTGAGCGTTTGCTGAAGCCTCCATGCGACATCGGGGATGTAGATCTTGCTGTTGGTGTTGATCTGCCACCGGTAGACGAAATACACGCCCGCGAAGAGCTCGTCGTTTGGCGCTCGGCCGAAATCCTCGTCGAACCAGGCGAACACGTTGACGATCTCGTTGACCCTCGTGTCGAGGTTGGTCAGGTACTCGTTGGGGAAGAGCGAGCGATTGTCGAAATACGTCAGAAACGGCAGGAATTCATAGGTTGGATAGGGTCTCGGAATAGTACTTGGCGGGGGTCGGTTGATGGTCGGATCTACGACCTGGTCTTGGCTGAGCCGGTCGTAGACGAACGCGTAGATCAGCGGCGTCTGGCGCGAATCACCGCTGCTGATGGCCCTGGCGACGGTAATCGGCCGCGTCGCGAACAGAATGCGGTCGAAGGTCTCACCTCGAAGGAAGTCACCCCACTCGGCGAGGCCATTGCCTGCGTGCGTAAGAAGCCCCGAGCCCCACTGGGACTCCATCCGGCCCACGCGCACCTGACCGATTGGCACCAAGAACTCGATCCACGCGCGCTCCAACCTGAGCGTCTCTCGGAGATCGAACCCGTCGACATTGGTGGCGGACTGGTCGGTTGCAAACAGAGGCACACCAAATACACGAGCGTTGTCACCAAACACCACGTTATCGAAGCCGTCGATCGTGAATCGGAGGCGCGCGATCGGCAGGTCGGGGTTAGGGCCGTAGGTGACCTCGGGATCGAGACGAAGCCGCATATACCCGTATTGCGCATGGCGTGTCGGGTAGTCGCCGTCCGCGTTTCTCTGAAGCGGATTGTTTTGGATCCAGTTGTAGCGAGCTCGGTAGTACCCGTGGAAGTGAAACTTGAGGGGGATCATCTTCTCGTCGGGATCCTTGCCCGCGGCCTTCTTCTTGATCTTAGGAGGCTCGTACGGCTGGGCGGCAGCGCCCGTGGTGCCGGGCCGCGCGGTCACTTCGGTGTCGATCTTGGCGCCCTCCTCCTCGAGCCAAGCTTCCTCGGTGCTCTCCCCGGGCGCTTGCTTCTCCTGCTCGAGCCACTCCTTTTCGGTGGGATCTCCCTTCCCAGCTTCGGTATCGACCGTTCCGGGCTTTTGTGCCGACACCAAGCCAGTCGACGATAACGCCCACGCAAATACGGCTACCGCGATCCAACTATACTTCACGTCGCACCTCCGCCTCGTACATCCTCGACGCCAACCAGCGTTCGCCCGGGAGAATGCACCGTTCGCATGGCGTCTGTCTACCCCGTTTTTTGGGGGTGCCGTAGACCCTTTTCATGTGGAGTCGTTTGTCGTACCGTCAGCACCGCGACACTGAAGCCCAACGCACAACGTGGTTCGGATGGTGGCGTCGTTCCTCGCAACGACTGCACCGTTGGCGTCTGCCTGCGGACCTAGGGCTTCGGTTCGCTCTTCTCGGACGGCTGCGGCGGCTGGACGAGCTGGAGCACCCGTTCGAACGTTCCCGTGGTGAGCCTGTACGTCGCGTTGGCGTACTTCAGATAGCCAAACCCGTAGAGGAGGGATTGTGTGCCGAGCTCCCCCACGAGCTCGACGCGGTGCGTCGGCACATACTTGAGGGGGTCTGCCGCCAACTCCGAGAGGGAACCTGCCACTTGCTGGATCTCGGCCTCATCCTCGAGTCGAAGAACCTCGACCTCGGAGGCTTCGGTGGTTGGAGTCGCCGGGAGCCTTTGGAAGACGACGATGCGCTCGAGCTTGCCGAGGGGTAGGAGTGAAATGGCTGCGGGTGGGTTCTCGACCTTGGGCAGCGCCGCCCCGGACAGCGTCTCAGCGACGGTCGGCGGCTCGGTGCCGGGGGGGCATTTGTACGCGATGCCCCTCACGTTTGCGGTCGCGGCGGCCCCGTCTCCGTGTCCCATCGCTGGCTGCATGTTGTGTTCCGTGGCCTTTCCGGTGCCATGCACGAGGTCCGGCTCTTCGAGGAGAATGTGCGTGGCCCCCAACTCGGCGGCCTGGTTTCGGGCATTGTTGGTCGCGGAGTCGACGATCACCGACTTCTTCGAGTACCCACCGACGACGCCGCCGCCATAGGCGACCACCTCTCCAAGCTCCTCGCAGCCGATCGGCTCGCTCCCCAGCAACGCCACTTCCGTTCCGTGGCTGGTGAGCTGGGACGCCTTGCAACCCGGGTGGAAGGAAACGGACACGGCCAGCGTGAATACCCCCAGCAAGGGGACCATGATCGAGGCGCTCGAGGTTCTACGCTGCATTCGGCATTCTCCTTCGAGAACACAATCCAACCCAGGTGCGAAGTCAACCCGGGGAAGGTTTCGAGGAGAATCGGCTTGAGAGAACAGCCTGGACGTGCTCCTCTCCTGGATGCGCAACGCCTTTCTATTGCTCGTCCTCGGCCTTTTGATCAGCGGCGTCAGCGGCGATTCGTTCGCCACCGAGGCCCGCGCAGAAGCCGTCCACAACATCCGAATCGCCACCTTGGCGCCAAGGCAATCCCCTCTCGGCGAGGAATACCAAAAGCTGAAGATCGGTCTGCGAGAAGCCACCAACGGCCAGGTGAATCTGCAGATGTACTATGGCGGAGTCGCGGGCGACGAGAGCTCGGTCGTACGCAAGATGCGGGTCGGTCAGCTCGATGGTGCGTTGATCACGTCGGCCGGCTTGGGCGCGCTGGTCCGATCGGTGCTGGTCTTGCAGGCCCCGGGGCTGATCGTGACCTACCCCGAGCTCGAGCTCGTCCGAAACGAGCTTGGGCCCAGGTTCGAAGAGCTCTTTCGAAAGGCCGGCTACGAGTTGATCGCTTGGGGTGACGCGGGGCGCGTTCGGATGTTTTCCAAAGAGAAGATTCGTGCGCCGGCCGACCTTCGGAGCGCTCGTCCTTGGGCATGGCGCGACTCGCCGACGATGCAAGCCTTCCTCAAGGCAGCAGGTGCGAACGGTGTCTTGCTCGGTCTTCCCGAGGTCTACTCGGCCCTTCAGACCGGAATGATCGACACCGTCATCGCGTCTTCGGTCGCGGTGATGAGCTTCCAATGGTTTACGAAGCTCAAAACGATGGCCAAACAGTCGAGCGGAATCGTCGTGGGCGCCTTCATCATCAAGAAGGACAAGGTGGACGCGCTACCCCCTGAGGGCAAGAAATACCTTGAGACCCAGGTCTATAATCTCGACAGCAAGGCGGTGGACGATGAAACCACCGAGAAGCTGAAAGAACGCCTCAAGGTCATCAACCTGATCGGAAGCGCTTCATCGTGGCAGGCGGTTCAATACACGGCCCGATGGTCGCTCGCGGGACGCCTCTACTCGAAGTCTCTGCTCGAAGAGGTCGGCCAGATCGTCGGTCGGAAGTAGCCGCGGTCTACCTGACGGCGGTGCCGGGCCGGAGCCCTACGGGCGTGCCCCCACGTGTATTGAGGACGGTGGGCGGACCCAAGCCGAGCGGCCAATAGGGGCCGCGCCCCTTCTTGCTTGGCGTGCCTACGATCGGTCGCGACACTCCGATCGGCCAGTAAGGACCCCGGTTCCGGTTCGCCGAGCTTTCGCGCCGCGTCGGGTCGCCGCTGAAGTGGAAGGTGTTGAAGAAGCTACGCACGAACACCCGATGCGGGACGAAGAAGCCCCTAAAGAAGAGGTGGTGTCCCGCAAAGAAGACCCAGCGCGGCGGGACGAACGCGTGGCCAGGCTTGGGCGCAATGAAGCGGCCGTTCACCCACACGAAGCCCTCGGTCCCGTGCGTCCAGTGACCGGGCACCCAGATCGCACCCGTAAGAGGTGCTTCCGGGGGATCGATGACGGAAGCTTCGGGAGCGGGTGGCGCCTCGAGGACGACCGCCGCGGGCCTCGGCTCTCGGGTGACGACCACGGGCTGACCGCCCGCCATCAGCAACCCACCCTTGGTCAGCGTGACAAACACGTCGCTCTGAGCGGACACTATCGGAAGGTGGATCGACAGAGCAGCAAGCACCGCAAACGTGTGGAGGACGATTCGCATGGCTCCGACGAACCATACGCCTCGGCGGGCCGTACGTCACGTCCTGGCTACTCCGGCAAGGTTTGCTCGAGGACGCGCAGCGCGTTCTCCCCCATGATGTCGCGGATGTCGTTTTCGGTGAAGCCGTCCTCGAGCAAGGCCTCTGCGATGAGCGCAAGGCCCGTCGTATCGAACGGAACCGGCACCGCCCCATCGAAATCCGAGCCTAGGGCCACGTGATCGACGCCGACTCGATCGACCGTGTACCGAATCGCGCGTGCGATCGCTGCGGCATCTTTGCCGCACACAGCGGTGTCCCAGTAGCCGATGCCGACGACACCACCTGAGGCGGCGATTCCCTGGAGTTGCTCGTCGCCGAGGTTGCGGTTGTTGTCGCATGTACCCTTGACGCCCGTGTGCGACACGACCACCGGCCGAGTTGCGATGGAGAGGGCGTCGCGCATGAGCGCCGGTGATGCGTGGGCGAGGTCGAGCAAGATTCCCCGGGCCTCCATCTCGGCGATCATCTGCGCGCCGAGCTCCGTGAGGCCGCCTTTTTCGACTCCGTGTGCCGAGCCGCCGATGTCGTTGTCGAAGAAATGAGTCGGTGCGATGATGCGCACGCCCGCGTCGAAGAGCTTTCCGACGTTGTTCACGTCGCCTTCGAGGACCTGGGCCCCCTCGACGCCGAGAATTCCGCCAACGACGTCGGTGTTCTGCGCGCGCTCCGCGCGATATCGCCGGAGGTCGCCCTTCGATTGGATGACCACGAGCCTGCCTCCTGACTGCTCCGCGAACCGGTGCAGCCGCTCGGACTGGAAGAGCGCGCGCTCGAACAGGCTGTTCCAAGTCCTTTGGGGCCAGCCTTGAAGGATGGCGAGGGCGGTGATCGCGTCGGAATCCTCCTCGGTGAGGTCGATGTTCTGGCCGTAGGGCGACTTGCTGACGATGAAGAAGCATTGAATCCCGACGTTGCCCTCCACCAAACGCGGAACGTCGATCGCTCCGTGGCTGAGGCGTTCGTTGAGGTCGCGGTCCCAAAGCAGGGGGTCGCCATGCAGGTCGACGACGAACAGGTCACGATAAAGCTTCTCGGCCTCTGAGCCTGCCGTGTACGGCGGCGCGTTGAGCACCCGGTTGGCCGCGCGATCGACGATGGCCGAGGCGAACAACAGGAGTGAGAGCACGAAGACCCCAAGAACCCCTGCGGCAGCCAGGAGGGCGCGTTTCATCCGGCCGCTTATACCACCGAGCGGACGAGGCGGTCGCGTCTTCTCGAGCTCACGAAAAGAATGTAACGAGACAGCCGGCCTCGTCCGTTCACGACTTCTTCTGACCAAACGTGGGACCACCCTCTTCGAGATACACCTGTTCTTCAGGCGTGGGTTTACGGGAGAGGATCTCGTTGCGATGCGGGTAGCGGCCAAAACGCAGGACGATGTCGGCATGCATCTGTGCATGCGAAAGGAAGTCGGGGTGGTCGTCTACGCCGCACCTCGCAATCTCGCCGGAGAGCTGGCCGAACACGTCGAGACATCGGCGCGCCACCCTCGCGTCTTCTGCGTGGATCATGGGCATGTAGAAAAAGGAGCGTTCGATCAGGCGGAGCTCCTTGTCCTGACCGCGGTCGATCCCCTCGAGACAAACCGAGAGCGCCCGTTGGTCCCCAGCGAACGCAGCAGGCGTCCCCCGCCCGAGGTTTCGCGTGAACTGGTCGAGAAGGATCACGAGCGCAAGGCGCCCGCGTGGAGTCTCGCCCCAATCGGAAAGGCCGCCTGCGAGGGCTTCCTCGACCAAGCCTCCAAAGCGCGTGCGAATCTCGGCGTCGATCGCTTCGCCCCCCATCCACCAAAGCTGTTTTTTGTCTTTGGGAAAGTCGAGCTCCCCCTCGAGCGGGCCGAACCAATATTCGAGCACTGGTTCGAACGCATCCTCAGCAGTCGCCACACCTGATGTATATCATGGCCTAAGGGTTCAGTCGTCGAATCGGCGCGCGGTCTCGATGCCGTCAGCGACGCGTACGCGACTGAGGAGGAAGCCTCCGACGAGGAACAATAGGGTGAGCGACAGGATGCCGTCTCGCTCGTCCGCTCCGGGGACTACCATCGGTGTGAACGCGATCATGAGTGGGCCGAAGATCGTCGCGAACTTGCCGACCATGTTGAAGAACCCAAAAAACTCGGCCGTCTTGGACGGTGGGACGAGACGCGCGTAAAGAGAGCGTGAGAGGCTTTGCACCCCGCCTTGGACGAGCCCGATCGCCACGGCGAGCACGTAGAAGTCTCCGGCATCTTGTAGGAAGCGCCAGGCGTAGACCAGGGCAGCCAGGTAAACACCGAGGCCCATCAGGATGGCGGGCTTGGGCCCGATCCGTTGTCCGAGCGCACCGAAGGCAAGGGCCGATGGGAATGCCACGAATTGCGTCACGAGGAGCGCAGTGATCAGCGCGGCCTGCTCGAGCCCGAGCACCCGATCGCCGAAGAACACGGCCGTCTTGATGACCGTATTCACGCCGTCGATGTAGATCCAATACGCGACGAGAAAGAGCACCAAAACCTTGAAGCTCCGAATCTCCTTGAGGGTTTGGAAAAGCTGCTTGACGCCTTCCCGCACGGCCTCGAGCCTCGATGCTCGATCCTCGGTCGGGGTTTCGTGGACGAACATCATCAGCGGCACCGTGAACACCCCCCACCACACCGCAACGCTTAAGAACGATGCTTTGACCGCGCTACCGGGGCTCTCGAGGCCGAACCATTCCGGCTTCTGGACCATGAGCACATTCACCGCGAACAGGAGCCCGCCACCGATGTACCCCGCCGAATATCCAAGCGCAGAGACGAGGTCGAGCTCTTTTTCCTCCGCGACGTCGACCAGCATGGAGTCGTAGAACACGTTGGCGCCCGAGAACCCGACCGTGCCGAGCCCGTAGAGCAGCAACCCCATCCACCACTGTCCGGCGTGCACCCAGGCGAGTCCGGCGGTCATCAGGATGCCGACACCCGCAAAGAAGGCGAGGAACTTCTTGCGCGTGCCGCCGCGGTCGCCCACAGCCCCGAGCACGGGCGCGGACGCGGCGATCAGAACGCTGGCTGCAGCCAAGGTGACATTGAACCAGAACTGAGATTGTTCGGTCGTGATGTCTTGACTGATCGCGCTGTAGAAGACGGGAAAGAACCCCGCCATGATCGTCGTGGCAAACGCGGAGTTCGCCCAGTCGTAGAGTGCCCACGCGACGACAGGCTTGCGCCTGAACACCCCGCGCAGGCTGGCGGGTTCGGTCATGGCGCGAGGCTAGCACCGACGCGGGCGCCGGCGGCAAGCCTTACTGAACGACGATCTCGGTGCAGCAACCCGTGAGACAGAAGTCGCCTATTGGACAGGGGTCATCGCCGGGAAGCCCGCACTCCTGCTTGCCAACGGGGCACCGCGTACCACCGTCGGGAACACCGCCATCCGGATCGCCCGGATCGGGGAAGCAGTCCTCGGGAATGGTCGGTTTGCCGAGGCAGATCTCGCAGCGCTCGCAGGTGTTGACGCAGCTCGCCGCCGGCGTGCAGGGTTGGCAGCGGCTCGGATCGGTCACCGTGTCGAAGGTGCAGCCGTCTTCGGAGCCAATGTAGACGTAGCCACCATTGAGCTCGGGGAAGGTGCAGCACCCAAAGCAGTCACAGCCGTTGGGTGTCAAAGGTGCGCAGACGTCGTTGCATAGGTCCGATTGCGTGGGCAACGGACAGTCTTTTCCGCCGAGCTTGTTCTCGTCGTAGGTGCACTGAACCTTGGGCTCCAGCGGATCACAGCTTCGGTGCCAGCTACAGTCGTCGTTGCCCGCGCCGTTGCCGAAGTCGAAATAGCAGTCAGCCTTGCACTGCTCGCCACCCTCGCCGCCAACGCCCGCCAGGAGCTCTTCGCCTTCGTAGTTGTCGCAGGGTCCGAGGCACTCGGGATCGGAATTATCGATCTTGCCGTCGTTGTCGTTGTCGGTGCAATCGCCACACGCGGTGATTCGATTGTCGCACTGGATGAAGTAGCACTGCGTGACACCACCATCTCCATCCGGAATTTCGACGCCACCGTCGGGCAGCGTGCACACGCTCCCCTCGCAGGTGCCGGGCGGAGGTGTGGCGCCGTCTACAAAGATGACGCCGCCATCGTCGATCCGCGGATCACCATTGTTGTTACTGCACGAAGCGGTTGTAAGCACTAGCAAGCAAACCAGCGCGCCTAGACCAAGCCTGAAATCCCACATCCCAACAGCATAGCGAGAGTTAGGGGCCTCCCCCAAATTCAGGGGGTCATGTAGGTCAGTGTCCCTCAGTACACGATGATGCCGCCGGTCCCGCCGGTTGCGGCTGTGCCGCCGCTTCCACCTGTGCCGCCGCTCCCGCCGGTCCCGCCTGTGCCACCGGTCCCGCCCGTGCCGCCCGTCCCTCCGGTCCCGCCCGTGCCACCGGTCCCGCCGGTGCCACCGGTCCCGCCGGTGCCACCGGTCCCGCCTGTGCCGCCGCTTCCGCCGGTCCCGCCTGTGCCGCCCGTGCCGTCGCAATCCGCGTCGGAATCGAAGCGCTCGCCGTAACCTGGACCGTCACCGCTCTTGTTGTTGCCAGCCTTCACCCAGACGCCCACGATTTCCCGGTCGCCCACGCCAAGGGTCGCGCAGTGGCCCTCCAAGCCGTCGAACTTGCGATGCTCACCGTTCTCGAATTCAAGGACGATATTGGATAGGTCCTTGCAGGAAGAGACGTGTACTTCGTGGCACTCGAACTCCACTTCGATGTACCCGACAGGGCCACCCTTCGGACAATCTAAATCACGATCGCAATCGCAATCGTGATCGCCGTAGTCGTGGCGATCGCAGTCGTGGTCGTAGTCGTCGTCCTTGCAGTCGTCCTCGTAGTCATCGTCCTTGCAGTCGTCGTAGTCGTCGTCTTTGCAATCGTCGTAATGGCATTCGCAATCGTTGCTGTGGCAGTCACGACCGCCAGTTGCGCCCGTGCCTCCGGTGCCGCCTGTGCCACCCGTCGCCCCAGCTCCACCGGTACCGCCTGTACCACCGGTCGCGCCAGTACCACCCGTGCCGCCGGTTCCACCGTTGCCATCACAATCCGCGTCGGACTCGAACCGCTCACCGTAGCCCGGACCGTCGCCGCTCGCATTGTTGCCGGCCTTCACCCAAACTCTGACGATCTCTCGATCTCCGGCGCCAAACGTGCCGTGATGGCCTTCGAGCCCGTCGTATTTCATGTGCTCGCCGTCGGCGAACTCCAGGACGACATTCGAAAGCTCTTTGCACGACACGACGTGCACCTCATTGCACTCGAAGTGCACGGCGATCGGCGCCGTCGACCCACCGCGAGGACAATCCAAGACACAGCCGTACGATTCGGCATCTTGTCCCATTTGCCAATCGCTACAGCCATCGCCGCAGTCATCGGTAGCGCACTCGCCACCGGTACTCGGCAGGATGTCGAGACCGTCACCCGACAGGGCGTTGCCACCGCCGTCGGAAGAGCAGCTCAGGAGGAAACCTAGGGATAGAAAGAACGCGAGTTTTGATTTAGACATGCCGGCGAGTCTACGATCGACGGAAGTCTTGGTGAAGCCGCAAGAATTGCGCTTTGTCATGGCGGTCAAGCCTACATGACAAGGGCGTAGCAATTCGATGCGGACGGATCCTGGAGCAGGGACTGTCATGGCGTCGCGTTACAAATCGCGGCCGGATCGTATAGCCTCGGCGTTCCGCGGGACCCCCAACCAGCAATTGTAAGCAGTCTCACGGAGAGGGAGGATGCTGTGGAGGTATTCGAGCAAATCTGGGAGCAAATCGGCGCATATAAGGGCTACGTGCTGCCCGTTCTGATTCTTTTCGTCGGCTGGGTGTTGTCGCACGTTCTCGGCTGGGCGGTGACCAGTCTCATCAGGCGCACCGGGGCAGACAAACGCATCTCGGATCTCCTTGCGCGAGAGGATGAGGCACTCGAGCTCAACCTCGCCAAGACCGCGGGGACGACCGCGTATTGGATCGGTCTCCTGATCACCTTGGTGGCCGTTCTTCATTACGTGCAGCTCGGAGGCGTGGCAGAGCCCCTCAACGAGCTCGTTGGTAAGGTTCTTGGCTACCTGCCCAACGCGGCCGGCGCTGCGATCATCATGGTCGCGGCATGGATCGTCGCTCGAATTCTCCGTTACCTCGTCGTCACCGCACTCAGCAAAACGACACTCGACGAAACGATCAACAAGGAGCTTCGTGAGGCCGAGATGCCCGAGCGTACAGCTCCGTCGAAGACCTTCGGCGATGCGGTCTACTGGCTGGTGTTTCTTCTGTTTCTTCCGGCCGCGCTCGGTGCCTTGAAGCTCGAGGGCCTGCTCGAGCCGGTCGAGGTGATGTTTGCCAAGATTCTGGGGTTCCTTCCCAACTTGCTAGCAGCCGTAGCGATCTTCCTGATCGGTTGGTTCGTCGCAAAGCTCGTTCAACGGATCGTGGCCAACTTGACGTCGGCGGCTGGCATCGATCGCCTGAGCGACCGCGTCGGCGTCCAAAAGGCGCTCGGAAAGAACAGGCTCAGCGACCTTCTCGGTGTGGTCGTACACATTCTGATCATCATCCCAGTCGCGATCATGGCGCTCGATGCGCTGGGGGTCGAGGCGGTGACGAGACCCGCGAGTCAGATGCTGGCGGCTTTGCTGAACGCCCTGCCCGCCGTATTCGGCGCCGGCGTAGTCCTGGTGATCTCGTATTTCATCGGCCGCGTCTTGGCGGAGTTGGTGACCAACCTTCTCGATAGCGCGGGCTTCGACAACATCCTGGTCAAGCTCGGCATCGCTCAGGCCGGCGCCGAGGAAGCAAAACGCAAGCCCTCAGCGGTTGGGGGCGACATCGTCATGATCGCGATCATGCTATTCGCCTTCATCGAAGCGGCTGGCCTTCTCGGCTTCACGAGCCTCGCAGACCTCACGGCCGAGCTCTTGGTTCTCGGCGGACGCATTCTGTTGGGCTTGGCGATCTTCGCGCTCGGCCTCTACCTCAGCAAGGCAGCTGCCAATGCCATCGAGGGGACGCAGATCCAGCAGAACCGTCTTATTGCGGTCATCGCCCGGGTCGCGATTTTGATCCTAGCCGGTGCGATGGGCCTTCGACAGTTTGGGCTCGCAAACGAGATCATCACCACCGGGTTCGCCGTGACTCTAGGCGCGCTTGGCGTGACGTTTGCGTTGGCCTTCGGGCTCGGAGGCCGCGAAGCCGCCGCCGAACAGGTCCGCGAATGGCGGAACAAGCTCAAATCCGACCGAGAAAGATAGGAGAGTAGTAAGATGCCCCCTTTGATCACGATTGCGATCGGCGTCGCCGTCGTGCTCGGCGCGTGTGCGGAGAAGAAGCAGGCTCCTACCTACGAGGGCGGGGATCTTCCGCCGGACGTCGCGGGCAATACGTCGCCGAGCGCGACCACCGCCGCGCTCAACGCTGCGGTGGCCGAGAATCTGCCGTTGTCGGACCAACAGGACTTCGAAGATGCGAAGCGGGGACTGATCGCGAGCGATCCGGAGCTGCGCGTTTCCACCGCCGAGGGCACACAGATCTGGAACATGCCTGGGTACGATTTCATCAATGGTGATGTGCCGGTCAGCGTGAACCCGAGCCTTTGGCGGCAGGAACGGCTCAACGACATCCACGGCTTGTTCGAGGTGACCAACGGAGTGTATCAGCTTCGTGGCTACGACCTCGCCAACATGTCGCTGATCGAAGGAAAGACAGGTTGGATCGTCGTCGATCCGCTCACGGCCAAGGAGACCGGAGCAAAAGCGATGGCCTTCGCGCGCGAGCAATTGGGCGAAAGGCCCGTGTCTGCCGTGATCTACACCCACAGCCACGTGGATCACTTTGGGGGGGTGCTTGGTGTGATCTCCCCCGAAGAGGTCGAGGAGCGGAGCGTGCCAATCATTGCGCCCGAGTTCTTCCTCGAGGAGGCGACCAGCGAGAACGTCATCGCCGGCGTGGCGATGGCAAGGCGGTCGCTCTTCATGTTCGGACCGCGCCTGCCTCGTGGCGAGCGCGGCCACGTGGGCTCCGGCCTGGGAAAGGAACCGGCGTACGGCACGTTCGGGCTGCTCCCCCCGAGCAAGATCGTCACGAAGACAGGAACGGAAATGACGATCGATGGGGTGAACTTCATCTTTCAGAACGCACCCGGCTCGGAGGCTCCTGCGGAGCTGACGTTCTATCTGCCCGACTCGAAGACGTTCTGTGGCGCCGAAGTGGTGTCGCACACCATGCACAATCTCTACACGCTCCGCGGAGCAAAAGTCCGCGACGCGGTCAAGTGGAGCGGCTACATCGACGAGGTCATCGAGATGTTCCCTGATGTCGAGGTCTACTTTGGCAGCCACCATTGGCCAATTTGGGGCAATGACCGCGTCATCGACTTCTTGGAAAAGCAGCGCGATACGTACAAGTACATCAACGACCAGACCTTGCGGTTGGCGCTGCACGGCGCCACGCCGCGCGAAATCGCCGAGGAGCTCGAGCTTCCCGAATCACTGAAAGCCTCGTTTGCCAATCGCGGCTACTACGGAACGCTGAAGCACAACGCCAAGGCGGTGTACCAGCGCTACTTTGGCTGGTACGACGGCAACCCCGCCAACCTCGATCCGCTCCCGCCCGCGGAGGCTGGCGCGAAGTACGTCGAGCTCGCGGGGGGCGCGGCTAACCTGTTGGAAAAGGCGCAGGCGGCGTACGACAAAGGCGAATACCGATGGGTTGCCGAGGTCGTCAACCACCTCGTGTTTGCAGACCCCAACAACCAAGATGCGCGCGACCTGCTCGCTCAAACGTATGATCAGCTCGGGTACCAGGCTGAGTCGGGGCCCTGGCGTGACGTCTACCTGACGGGCGCGTTCGAGCTTCGCCATGGCGGCCCAACAGAGGGGATCGACCTGGCCGCCTCCATGGACATGATCAAGTACGCGCCCTTGGAGAGCTTTCTCACCGCCATGGCCTCCCGGCTCAACGCCCCGAAGGCCAAAGGCAAGGACATGATCGTGAACCTCATCTTCACCGATCTCGGCGAGACCTATGTCCTCGAGCTGAAGAACTCGGTATTGCGCCACTACAAACGCGACCCCCACCCCGACGCGAACGTCTCGATGAAGATCACGCACGAGCTATATCTGAAAATGCTCACGGGACAGGCAGGTCTCAAAGACACCTTGTTCTCCGACGACTTGGACATCGACGGAAGCCGGCTCGACCTGGTTTCCTTCTTTCGCTTGATCGACAAGCCGACGGGCACGTTCAACATCGTCACGCCGTGATCGGGTCAGTCCGCGCGCGCATCGAGCGCGCTTACGCGAAACGGGGTCTTTGCAACCGGGCGATGCTTTCCTCTTTGTGGTGACGCTCGTCCAGCCCGATTTGACGGAGCACATCGGCCAGGGACGCATGTGATCCGTAATCCGATTCGAAGATGCTTTCCCAAGGTTCGTCCTCTAACTCGGGATGCTCGCGAACGAACTCCATGTATTCGTGCTCGGCGTGGTCTTCGAAATCTGCGTTGAGCCGATAGCTGAGCCCGGGTCGGATCACGTAAAGCAACCAGCTGATGTGATAGTAGAAGAACGCGAGAAGCTGCGGAAAGATCCGGTACCGAAGGAAGCCCTCCCGGATGCCTTTCCGCTGCACGAGCTCTTCCAAGATGAGCAGATGCCACTGTTCGTTGTCTTGTTGATGGCGTGCCTCTTGTACGAACTCGAAGATCCTCCGCGCGAAATCCGGGGCTCCATGCTTGTGGGTCAATGCAATGTAGGCCACGTGCTCCCATGCTTGATAGGGCACCCGCGCGACCACCTCGAGCACTTTGAACTTCGACAGTGTGCGCTTGCGTCCATAGACCAGGTCCATCGTCAAAAAGAGCAGACGCGCCAGGACGCCGTAAGGACGACGGGCCTCCGCCAACGTCTCTCTCTGTGCTTCGCTCAAGGCTGGGTGCTTGTTCGTGATCGGTGACACCAACGGCATAGGAATGTATCCGGACCTTAGAGTCGATCGTTCGTCAAAGTAAGAGGCACTCGCGATCCGCATGGGTTAACGCGAGGCGCTGTCCTTCTAAACACGATGAATCTCGGGTAAGAAGCGTAGCGATGTCCGTCGACGCTCTGATACGCCCGCTGACCGTGATCACGGTTTTTGGCTTGGTGCTGGGGGTGGGGCTCCGGGTCAATTTCAGCGAAATCGTCGCGGCAACCCGGAACCCCGGGATGGTCGCGCGTTCGCTCTTGGCAAACTTCGTGATCGCCCCACTCGCGATCCTCGGCATCGCGCTGGTCTTCGAGCTCCCGACTGACGTCTCGATCGGCATGATGCTGATGGCAGCGGCCCCTTTCGCACCGATGGCGCCTGCGTTCGTCGGCATCGGCAAAGGCGACGTGCGCGTCGCAGCAGGCCACATGGTGATCTATTGCGTTTTGGCGGTCTTTTTGACGCCACCGCTCTGCCGATTGCTCTTCACGATGTTGCCCGGAGCTGGCGAAGTGGAGTTCGACGTCGCAGCGATCATCCTTTCCCTGGTCATCACCGTGTTTGCGCCATTGGCTATAGGGCTCGCGATTCACGAGTTTGCACCCAAGGTCGCGGCACGGTTGTTGCGGCCGGTGAACGTGAGCTCCCTGGTCATCCTGGTCGTGGCGGTCGTGCTCATCCTCTCCGATCAGTACGAGGAGCTGTCCGCGCTTGGCGTTATCGTATTTTCAGCCATGATCCTGAGCACCGAGATTCCGTTGGCCGTCGGTTATGCCCTTGGCGGTCCGGGCACGGATACTCGGCGCGCGATCGGGATGGGCACCGGCGTCCGAAACCTAGGGATCGGCCTCCTGATCGCCACCGACAGCTTTGCTGGCACTCCTGTCGTCCTTGCGGTGTTGGCCTACTCGCTGGTACTCATTCTGCTTGGGCTGGCGCACGCCGCGTACTGGAGTCGCCGCGCCCCGTAGTAGATGCGGCCTTACCGTCTTTTCGCCGCCTGCCGTTCGCACCATTGACGGAGCGTCGTAGTGGGCATGCCGAGGATCCGGTGCGATTCACTTGGGTCGCCAAAGTCATCGCCAATCGTGTCGTAGAACGCCATGCGGCCGACATCGGCAAAGAGCTGCCGGTCGAACGAGAGGGCCGCAATGGTTTTCATCAGCCACACAGGCATGAAGCGGAGCTTGAGCTCGGGTCGGGCGATCTCGATGTAGATGCGCATCGCGTCGCCCTTGCCATACCCTTCCGGCCCGACCACGAAGAAGGTCTTGTTTGCCGCCTCGGGGAGCTCGTACGCGCGAGCGACTAGCTTCGCGTAGTCATCGGCGGCGACCCAACGAACGGGGTGGGCCTGCGTGCCGATGATGATCGCGTTCTTACCGCGGATGAATAGCTCGAGCGACTCCATCAACCAGGTTACGCGGAAGATCGAATAGGGCACACCGCTTTGCTGGATCGCTTTTTCGGCGAGCGACTTCGCCTTGGTCGCTGGATCTTCCCAGTGCTCTCCTGCAACCGGTGCGCCCGACAGATAGGTGAGTCGCTCTACATTCGACTGAGCAGCCAGGTCGGCGATCCGCTTGGTTCCGAGGTGCTCCACCCGATCGAAGTCCTCCGCGCGTGGGCCACCCATCAGATTCACGTGCACGCCACTGCAACCCTCGAGCGCGCGACGAAGAGAGTCCGCATCTTCGACATCGCCTTGTACATACTCGAACCGGTCACCGAGCTTGGCCCGCGTCCGCTCGGGATTGCGCGAAAGGATGCGAACTTGATGACCTTCGGCGGCGAGCCGACGGGCGACGGGCTCACCGAGCATGCCGCTGCCGCCTACAACCAAAGTCGTGCTGCCCATCGCGGAACTCTGCGTGAAGCTGGCGGTCTGGCGCAAATCCTTTTTTCAGGACGAGTGTTCGCGCTCGGTGCTGCCGATAGGCTAAGAGCCCCAGCTCCTCGTCAACGATGCTGCTGAGCATCGAGCTCGTGAAGAGCCAACCAACGAGCGATGTCGCCTCGGTGAAGCAGGCCCACTATCATGTTCCCCTCCATGACGGGCAGGGGGTCGCTTTCTGACTCGGCCAACGCACGAAGCGCGTCGCGGCCGCCGACGTCGGGACGCAGATGCTCATCGATCGGGCTCATTATGTCGCGCACGGTTCGTGTGGCGCGCTCGCCCTCGTTGGTAGCACGGGCGTCCTCGAAGGTGATGAGGCCGACCGTCTTGCTGTCCTCGACCACGGGCCAGGCCGCTTGACCACTGCGAAGCAAGAGCTCGTTCACGAACGCCTCCAATGTTAGGTCGGGATGAACGACCTCGAAATGCGTTCGCATCAGGTTACCGACGATGAGCTCGTCGAATGCCTGCTGGATGAGTAGTTG
Source organism: Myxococcales bacterium (assembly GCA_029863605.1). Classification (GTDB taxonomy): domain Bacteria; phylum Myxococcota_A; class Polyangia; order Polyangiales; family Houyiibacteriaceae; genus SG8-38. The sequence goes on from JAOTVB010000011.1 coordinate 85,616, forward strand.
CGCGTAGCTGTTGCGGGCGGCGTTGTTGAGGAACCAACCGATCAAGAGCAACCAGATGCCCTGGACGAACGAGCCTCCGAACGATTGGAGCACACCAAAGGCCATGAGCGTCCAAGCAAAGACCCGGCCCATGTTCGATGCCCACAAGGTGGCGTTCTGCAGATCACCGGAAATGCCCCATAGGATGGCGCGGAGCACGCGCCCGCCGTCCAGCGGAAAGCCCGGGACCAGGTTGAAGAAGGCCAACATCAAATTGATGGGGCCCAACCAGAGAAACAGCGTTGCGGTTGGCCCCAGATTCGCCATCGCTGCCTCGGGATCTGTGAAAACGCCCCCAGCGAAATCCCCGCCAGCCAAGGCGGCTCCAAGCCAGGTGAAGGCAAAGCCGAGAAGTGCGCTCATCGCCGGACCGACGATCGCGATCAGAAGCTCGGTTGCTGGCGTGTCCGGCTCCCGCTCTAGCTCGGATACGCCACCAAACACGAAGAGCGTGATCCGTGGCACCGGGATCCCGCGAAGCTTGGCAACGACGGAGTGCGAGAGCTCATGGGCGAGCAGAGACGCAAAGAACAAGAGGCCGGCGGCCAGGGCCGTGCTCCAGTTTAGCGCCGGTCCCCAGGTGGGATGCCATCGAGGGAACAGCCCGGCTCCCAGGCTGTAGACGACGAGCGCAAAGACGATGAGCACACTGAAGTCGAGCCGAATTTCAATTCCAAAGAGTCGCCCGAGGGACATCCCCCCCCGGGTTGGCCGTCGCTTCGATCGGCGGATGTCTTGGCTCATGGCATCACCCACGCAGGACCAGAAAAGCGGCGGGAACGAGGCTGGTAGCCAGCATTACTTCGTTGATGTCGCGGTGCTCCGACCAGGTGCGAATCTCTCGATGCTCCGGATCGAGCCAGAAGGACGTGATCTTGGAACCGAGGGTAACGTAAGGCGTCAATGCTTCGATCCGCTCCTGTACTTCTGCGCTACGCGAGAACTGCCGATGCTGTGTTTCGGTTTCCTTTTTGATCACCTCGACAGCGGAAAGCCCGATAGCGAGGCCGAGCTCCCGAAAAGCCAGGCGTCGGGAGGCTGGAAGTCTCGAGTCGTTCTCCCGTGCATAGTGCGAAAGACCCTGAAGGGCCGCGACAAGCAAGGCCTCCAGTAGATCCCCCCCTGCAGATGCTCCGAGACGCATCAGCTGCGCAACGCGTGACGCATCGCTCAGGAGGCCGCCCAGGCCCAAGGGGTCCGCCGTCGCCCAGTCGCGACCCTCGATCATGGCCGCAAAGCTCGCCACCGCCTCTTTCAAGCTCGGCTCGGTAGGTTTGCTCGATGACGAGGACTTCGTCGTTTGGAGCTGTACGCAGGTAATGAAACCATCCAGCGGATCGTGGTGCCCCATGGACGGGACGAGCGGGCGCGAAAGATCGGTGCTCATTTTCCAGACCATCCGTCGACCGCTTCGATCCGTACGGGTGAAGGCGTCGTGGGCTACCTCCGCTAGCTCCCGCGCCCAGAGGTTTAAGTGCGGTTGCTGTGTCCACCGGGACACCTGGTCCAGTGCATGCATCCACTTGGTCAAGTAATGGAAGTACTGGCCGTCCCGGCGCCACTCCAGTTGTTCGTCAAAGGGCTCGGCGACCCCTCGCTCGGGGAGTGCCTTGCCGATTCGCAACCCGCCTCGAGTCGGATGAGTCTCACCTTCCTGCTGACTGAGCCCGCTGATCCATCCGGTTCGTGAATCATCGGCGCGATAGGTTCCAAGCACGTGATGCACCTGGTCGACCAGTCGTAGCGCGAGATTCGTATAGTGCTCTTCGCCCGTCACCTGCGCCAGTCCGAGGAAGTTGCAGACCGCGAAGGCGTCGGTCCATAGGTAGCGCTGTTTTGGGAGGTCGGAGGTGAGCCCCGTACGCTCTGCGAAGCGCATCATCATCTCGCTGGCCTCCTCGGCGGCTCTCGGCGTCGCAAGCATCGGGGTCGCAATCATGATGTGGCTGCAGACCGCGTTCAAGCGCCTGGCGCTCGCGTGCGAGCTGTGGGAACGTCCGGTCATGCGGGTCGTTGTATTTGGTGGTGCGGGGGATGTCGGCAGCCGAGCTGTCGAGGATCTCACGCAAAGCGAAGATGTCGAGCTGGTCACCATCGCGGACAGAAATGAAGAGGCAGCCAAGACCCTAGCTCGAAGAGTCGGGAGCGGGAGCAACCAAGTTCGAGTGGTGCCAGTCGATGCACGCGTCCACGACGAGCTCGTCGCGGCTATGAAGGGCCATGACGTAGCCGCATCGGCTTTAGGCCCTTTCTTTATGTTCGAAGCGCCACTCGTACGCGCGGCTATCGAAGCCGGAGTCGACTACGCAAGCGTGTGCGATGACTGGAGCGCGGCCGAGAAGGTCCTCGATGATTTCGATGAGGCAGCCAAGGCAAGTGGACGCACGATTCTGACCGGCCTCGGCGCGAGCCCGGGGATTACGAATGTCGGAGTGCGTTACTTCGCCAACCGACTCGATCGGGTTCGCCGCGTCGACGTCAGCGTCTACCAGCCGCTCAATGCGGGCGGCGGCGAAGCCGTATTCCGGCACATGCTCTTCATCATGACCGGTGAGGTAGCGGTGTGGCGCGACGGGCACGCGATCCGAGTTCCGGCCTGCTCCAAGGAGCGTACCGTCGAGTTTCCTCACTTTGGCCCGCTCAAGGTGTGGAACATGGGCCATGCCGAACCCGTCACGGTGCCGCGCTTCTTCCCCGATATCGAAGAGGTCACCTTCTACATGGGCTACGGCAAGGGCTCGCGTGTCTTCGTAGCCCCTGCTCGCCTCGGCTTGTTCTCCAACAAGGCCGTGACCGACGCGACGGTTGGGCTCATCGGCACGATCGAGCGGCTCGCTCCCGAGAGTCCTCCCGCCCCCGGCGCTGTCCGTTTGGACGTGTGGGGCGACAAGGACGGCGCCGAAGTGCATCACATGGCCTGCGGGACCGGCGAGATGCGAGCAACCACCGGCCTGTCCCTATCGATCGGCACGCAAATGCTCGCGCGCGGGCAGACCACCTCCCCCGACGGCGGGGTGTTCGCTCCGGAGGCGTGTCTCGACCCAGACGCTTTCCTCACCTCGCTAAGAGAAAAGGGCATCCAAGCCTACGAAGACCTAGCGATGACCCGACCGTTAGGCGCAGTGCAAAGCACGAACGGAGCGCCTAGAAATCGTAGTCGCGATGCTTCGTATCGAAATCCGTAGCTTTGCGCCTGGTTGGTAGAACCGCCAAAGAACTCGCGATTTTTGTGTTGAAGTTCGTTCGTAGCTGCGGCATGGATCGTCTCCATGGCCGAGATTCTCCGTTACGAACGTTCCGGGCCCGTCGCCACGATCGCGATGGACGATGGCAAGGTCAACTGCCTCTCGCTTCCCATGCTGGGCGAGCTGAATCGCGCGCTCGACCAGGCGCAGGAGGACGACGCCGTCGTCGTGATCACGGGTCGCGAGGGGATGTTTTGCGGCGGCTTCGACCTTGCAACCTTCAAGCAGGGCGGCGAGCCGGTGTACCAGATGCTCAAAGGCGGCGCGGAGCTCATCACCCGTGTCTTGTCGTTCCCAAGACCAGTGGTGACGGCCTGCAGCGGTCACGCCGTTGCCATGGGAGCGTTCCTCACGATGAGTGGCGACGTGCGCATCGGTGCCCAGGGCGCGTTCAAGGTCGTCTGTAACGAAGTGGCCATCGGGCTCACCATGCCGAGATTTGCCATCGAGCTGTCGAGAAGCAGATTGACGCCGAGCCACTTCAACCGTGCGATGATCAACGCCGAAACATACTCGCCCGAAGCCGCGGTCGACGCGGGCTTTCTCGACCGGGTCGTACCAGCATCCGACCTGCGGACCGCAGCGGCCGACGCCGCCGAAGCGCTCACCAAGCTCGACCCGAGAGCCCACGCGGAGACCAAGTTGCTCGCTCGCGCGCGCGCGCTTGAAAGTCTTCGGACCGCTATCGCCACCGAGCTAGGCTCGATGGACGTCTTCGTCGACACCATCGGAAGCGCCTTAAAGGTCGGCCGCTGAGGTTCCTTCGCGATACTTTGCCTCAGAGACCCCTTAATCCTAGAGTTTGCTCGCAGCACGAGAGGGGGCTTGGTGCAATGAAAGCCGTTGCCGTTTTTGTATTGGTGCTTGCCATGTCGAGCACTGCACTTGCAGGTCCACAGTCCACCATCGGAGGGAAGCGATTGGAGTCCGACATGGTGCACAACACCGGGGTCGGTTGGCCGAGCCTGTTCTACGAATGGTGGAACAAGGGGCAAGGTAAGCTGGACTGGGCACTCGGCGCCGAGCTGTTGTATGGGGATTGGTCGGGCGCGTTTTCGGATGTGAGCGTTGGTCTTGCGCTCAATGCTCCGCTCCGCTGGCATATCCACAACAGGAAACATGCCAAGGCCACGACCGACGTTGGGATTCGGTTCACCCCGGGTGCCATGGTCGGCGGTAGCGACCGTGGCCGAGGCCGAGTGCCTCCTGTCGGTTTTCAGTTTGATCGGCGGGTCATGGGTGGCGTGCGCGCCGAGCTTGCGATTCCCGTTTCGATCGACGTGCATGACCGGGTCAGCGTAGTCACCGGAGGGACGATTCCGTTTACCTTGATGTTCGCAAGAGACGTGGACCCTTGGGGGATCATTCCACTCTTGGTTCGCATGGGTGTCGAGATCAACGCCGCCCCGAAGGTGGCGCCCTTCTTCCTATTCGAGCTCGGCCCGGCCATCGGCATCGGAAACGCCACCTCCGATGTCGACTTTGCGTTTCGAATTTGGGTCGGAGCGTCTTTCTGGTCGGTGCTCGGGAACTAGCAGCGAAATGTTTCGCAAAACAATCAATCCTTTGTTGGTGCTCGCCGTGCTTTCGCTTGGCTGCGGGGACGGCGGATTAGACCCGGCCGGCGACGAAGATGGTGATGGCCTCAGCAACGGCGAGGAGGCGACGCTTGGGACCGACCCGCGCGACGCCGACAGTGATCGGGATGGCATCGAAGACGGGGTCGAGGTCAACCTCGATCGCCCCTATAGCCTCGATGGCACGACGACGACCGCCGTGACCCGCACCGATCCAATCACGCCCACGGTCTTAGTCGAGCTCGACTATGTGAGTGGCTTTCGTCCTAACGCAGGGGTTTTTCTGATGGCCGAGAATGCCTTCGCCCATGCCGGGATGGAGATCCGTTTCATGATCGACGACGCGTCGCCCATCCCGAACGCCGCCTTGCCCACAGCCCCCGGGCCTTGGACCTTGGCCGATTTGGAACTGCTGTTGCTGAACACGGACGATCCGTCCCAAGACATCCAGGGGGCATACCTGCACGTGATTGTCGTTCCCGATGACAACACCAGCCGGCAAGGAACCACGCATCACGGTGCGTCCAACAATCCGTCCGAAGGCAATCACGGCAGCAATCCCGATCCGCGCTACGCCGGCTCTTTCATCTTCATCGATACCATCGCGAATGACTACAATATTAACGATACAATCGCGGGCGTGTTTTCAAACGCAGGCATCACCGCGGACCACCTGATCGCAAAGACGTTGATTCACGAGATCGGTCACGCGCTCGGGTGCACCGAAGAAGGCTCGAGCGGCGGCATCGACACCTTCAATGTCATGGCGCAGAGCGGCCAACTCGGTAATCCGAATTCAAACGTCGGTCCCTGGCGAGACAATATGTTCGGCCTCGACGGCGTAGGTCACCCGACCTTCAGCGAAGGATCGCTTGCACAGATGGATCTCACGATGAAGCTCTCGGTCGATACGGGCGGCTCGCCCGCGCGCCGCTTTTTCGACATGGGCACCTCGGCGAGCCCAATCCGGCCGGACTACCGACAGGTGACCGAAGCGACGGCATTCGACGAGTCGGTCGGGTACGGCTGGGAGTCACCGCTTCCCACGGTGAGCTCCACCTCTGGATCCGACCCGAGCGACGAGCGCTTTGCCGACTACGTCGCTGGCGACCCTGACGAGACCAGTGCCACCCGCTTCCGGGTCTCGGCGCTTGGCACGGGCCCGGTGGACGTGTTCTTTCGACTCGGGGCACAGGTCAGCACCCCCGTGACCGTCGGCTGCGAGCTTCGTCATCCCGAGTTCGGAGTCGAGTTTCAGCCGGGAACCATCGATTCGACCTCGACTTTCGTCGCCACACCTTCGAGCGGTCGGCGGGCTTTCCCGGTGGTCGAATCCACCAATGCCCTCGGGTACGGCCGGGGTGATCTCGTCCTCGAATGCCTGAACGACAACACCTACGGCGACGCACCGATCGAGATCGCCAACTTCACCAAACGCGCGCCCTAGCCAGCTACCAGGCCTGCTGCAGGACTCCGAGGGCGTCGTCGAAGTCGGCCTCCACCGCGTTGTAGATCAGTGAGGCGTCGTCCAGGGACATCCTCGCGATCGGTCCTGCAGCTTGCATTCATGTAGTGGGCCTCTTGCCTCCGCTTACGCGGGACCATAGGGTGCGGAGATGGGTTACGTTCAACTGTCAAGACTCGCGCTCCCCATTGCGATGATCGGGTTGCTTGCTTGCTCGAACACGGACTCGGGGTCCAACACAGGCACGGACGCCGGCACGGATTCGGGCGTGGATTCTGGCATGGACTCGGGCATGGACTCGGGCATGGATTCGGGTATGGATTCTGGCGTGTCCGAGCGGCGCATGTTTGTCACCAACACGGTTCAAAATGCCAACCTTGGCGGCATCGCAGGCGCGGATGCACTGTGCGCCGCTCAAGCAGCCGACGCCAATCTCGAGGGCGACTTCAAGGCCTGGCTCTCGACGCGTTCGTCTTCGGTATCCGATCGCCTCACGCGTTCAAGCGGCCCCTATGTGTTGGTCGACGGAACCATGATCGCCAACGACTGGGACGATCTGGTCGATGGCTCCATTTTCGCGCCCATCAACCTGGACGCAAACGGGGAGCTTCGGAGCGGCGACGTCTGGACCGGGACTCTGGCCACCGGCGCTTCGTATCCCAACGACGATTGCGCGGCGTTCACGAGCGGCACCGGCGGCATCGCGTTGTGCGGAGCGAGCGCGTCGACGACCTCGACCTGGACCGAGAACATCACACCGGCCTGCTCCACCGGGCTGCGCCTGTACTGCATCGAGCAATAGTCGCTTCCACGCACCACAGCGAACCGTCATGACGGGAGGGCTGGCACGGCCCTTGTCCGCCAATCGGAAGGCATCGCTACCACTTCCGGTTCTACGCACTCGAGCGTCGCTTGTGATCGCAAAATGTTATTCCGGTTTTGGAATCTCGTGCCCACGCTGGCGCGCCTGGGCGATGTTGATGGCAGCGGCTTGCTTTCTTAGCGACGTGGGGCTCCGGCTCCCGCCTCGATCGAGTGCCTTGCCTGTTCGCCCCTTGGCGATCCAGCCTGTCTCGCTTTCCAGAATGCGGTATTTGTCGCCGCGCTTTCGGACGATCAATGGCATCGCTTATGTCTATTTCGGAAGGGGAGGTCCGAGCTTTTCACGACGTGTCGCTAAGGCTACTTGCTCCGGGGCCACGCGTCGCTACTGTTTTCGATGAGACTGAAAATGCAGAACAAAGACAGCCAGCCCAAACGGCTGAGACCCAAGCCACGTCTCGGCATTCTGTATCTCCTTGCGGCTGTTGTTGCCGCGTCGCTGCTGCTCCAGGTCTGGCAGTCGTCCGAGACCGTCGCACCGATCCCCTACAGCCAGTTCGAGCACCTCCTCGAAGACGGAAAGGTCAAAGAGGTTGTCGTGACGGACGACGCCCTACGGGGAGAGCTGACCGAGCCGATCGACGGGAAGACGCGGTTCGCGACCAATCAGGTGGATCCCGACCTGGCAAAAGACCTGCGGGCGCACGGTGTGAAATACTCGAAAGAACAGCAAAGCGTGTTTGGGCGTGCATTGGTGTCATGGCTGTTGCCTCTGCTGCTCCTCATAGGGTTTTGGCTCTTCTTGAGTCGGCGGATGGCAGGCATGGGCGGGCCCGGTGCCGGGCTGATGTCGGTTGGAAAGAGCAAGGCAAAGGTCTACATGGAAACCGATACCCGGGTGACCTTCTCCGATGTCGCTGGCGTCGATGAAGCGAAGCAAGAGCTTCAGGAGGTTGTCGCCTTTCTCAAAGACCCGAAGTCCTACGGTCGGCTCGGCGCGCGTATGCCCAGAGGGATTCTACTGGTCGGCGCACCCGGAACAGGCAAGACGCTCTTGGCTCGCGCCGTCGCCGGAGAGTCGGGAGTCCCTTTCTTTTCGATCAGTGGATCGGAGTTTGTTGAGATGTTCGTGGGTGTGGGCGCAGCACGCGTTCGCGATCTGTTCGACCAGGCTCGTCAACAAGCGCCTTGCATCATTTTCATCGATGAGCTCGATGCCCTCGGCCGAGCGAGAAACGCCCAACCTTTCAGCGGCGGCATGGATGAGAAGGAGCAGACGCTCAATCAGTTGTTGGTGGAGCTCGACGGCTTCGACCCGTCAACAGGTATTGTGCTCCTTGCGGCCACGAATCGCCCCGAGATCTTGGATCCCGCCCTACTCCGTGCGGGTCGCTTCGATCGTCAGGTGCTCGTCGACCGGCCCGATCGCCCTGGCAGAACACAGATACTCAAGGTGCACGCCAAGAACGTGGCGCTAGCGTCTGAGGTGGACCTGCAAGCCGTGGCCTCGCTCACACCGGGATTCACGGGCGCCGACTTGGCCAACTTGGTCAACGAGGCCGCGCTGGTGGCGACGAGAAGGGACGCCGAAGCCGTCAACATGGAGGATTTCACCGCTGCCATCGAGCGGATCGTGGCCGGCCTCGAGAAGAAGAACCGCCTTCTCAATCCTCGCGAGCGCAAGGTCGTTGCGTACCACGAAATGGGTCACGCGCTGGTGGCACTGATGTGCAAGCAGTGCGACCCGGTGCACAAGGTCTCGATCATTCCACGGGGTGTCGGGGCTTTGGGATACACGATGCAGCGACCGACCGAAGATCGTTTCCTGATGACGCGCGAGGAGCTCGAAGAAAAGATGGCGGTCCTGCTGGGCGGCCGTGCCGCCGAACAATTGGTCTTTGGTCACTTGTCCACGGGTGCGGCGGACGACCTGGCCAAGGTGACCGACGTTGCGCGGAGCATGGTGACTCGCTACGCCATGGTGCCTGAGCTCGGACACGTGTCCTACGAGAGCGAATCGTCGGCGTTCTTGGGGGGTCCCGGCTCTCCGTTTCGAACCCGAGAGTACAGTGATGACACCGCACGGGAGATCGATACGGCGGTCCGCGCCATCGTTCAACGCAGCTTCGACAAGGCGCTCAACATACTCCGCGAGGAGCGTGATGCCCTGGAAGAGGGTGCCAAGCAATTGCTTGAGAAAGAAACCCTCGGTGAAACGGAGCTGAACGCTCTGTACGACAAGATCGAACAGAAACGCTCTGCAGCCTTAGAAGCGACCCACGCATGAGCCGACGTATACAACAAATTACACCTTTAAGGCCTAATCAGCAAGCGTCCTGGCGGTTGAGCTGTCAGCATGAGGTGGGGTGTTCAGATCGGTCAAACGACAGGTCGTGCTGGGGTCGCTCGCGCTTGCGCTCAGTGCTTGTAGCGGCCAAATCGGTGGTGCGGCTGGGGCCGGTGACCGTGGTGGAAACGGTCCGGCCCCGGAGTCGGTCTTTGGCCCCATCACTTGCGAGGACCCATCGCTTGCGGGCGAAGCCCCTTTGCGCCGGCTCTCCGTTCAGCAGTACGCCAATGTCCTTCGTGACCTTTTCGGAAGCGCCGCCCTAGACCAAGCCTCTTCCTCGTTAGCTCTTCTGCCGAGCGACGGCGAGGACGAAAAGAGCTTTTCCCAAATGGACATGCGGCTCGCCCAACGGCACGTCGACGCGTTCTTCGCCGTAGCCGATGAGGTGAGCGCCGACACTGTGGCCGATTCCGGTCAGATGAGCTCCTTGCTTGGCAGCTGCGCCGGTAACATCGACCAGCCGTGCTTCGAGGGGTTCGTGCGAACATTTGGTCGCCGAGTCTATCGTCGTCCGCTCACCGGGGACGAACTGAACAGATACCTCGAACTCTTCGATGCGGCGGCCCCAACGCAGTCGGTCCAAGACACGCTGCTGGTTATGTTGATGGCTCCGCCGTTTCTATACCACATGGAGACCGAAGGAAGTGTCGATGGGAGCCGGCTCACGCTCGAACCTTACGCGCTGGCTTCCCGCCTTTCCTTTCATTTTTGGCAAACCATGCCGGACGCGGAGTTGTTTGAAGCGGCCGAGGATGGGTCCCTGATGACTGAAGAGGGCTATCGAGTGCAGGTCGACCGTCTCGTTTCCGATCCGCGAACTCAAGACACCGTGCGTCAGTTTTTTTCCGAGTGGTACCGGCTCGGCGGTTTCATTGGCTTCGTTCAAAACCCTCAGTTCGATCGCTTTGCTGAGGCGATCGAAATCGCGGGGCTCTATGAAGAAATGGTCGCCGAAGCCCAAAGCCTAGTGGACTACTACACCTGGGATGTCGACGGAAGCTATCGAGACATCTTGACGAGCTCGCTCAGCTTTGCTCGTGATGACCGTCTTGCGGGGATCTACGGCGTCCCCGCTTGGGATGGCGCAAACGTGCCCCCTTCCCTTCCATCGGGTGAACGCTCCGGGCTTCTCACCCGGGCTGCCTTCCTCGTCTCAGGAGACGCGGGCACTAATCCGTTCAAACGGGGTTCCTTCATTCGCAAACACGTCCTCTGCGATCAGCTCGCGCAACCCACCAATCTGCCGCCCGGCTCGCTGGCACCGCCAGATCCCGATCCCGAGCGCACGACCAGGCAGCGATTCTCCGACAAGGTGGCCGAACAACCCTGCTACGGATGCCACACTCAGTTCGCCGATCTCGGTTACGTTCTCGAGTCATATGATGGCCTCGGTCGCTATCGAACCGAGGAAGAGATCTTCGACGACATGGGCGAGTGGATCGCGACGCTGCCCGTGGATTCGACCGGGGCGCCACGCATCGATTTTGACAACGACGCCGAGGTAAGCGGGCCGGTCGAGATGCTTGAAGAGATTGCGTCCAACGAGAAGGCCGTCTCCTGTTTTGCGCGTCATTACTTTCGTTACACCTACCGTCGGAATGAACGGACGTCCGACGGCTGCTCACTGGCATCAATTCGTGACGCCGTCGTGGAAGGCATTCCCCTGCGAAACGTCCTGACAGATATCGCGATGCAACCTGCTTTTCGGGAACGGGTGCTGGAGTAATCGATGAAGTACGACAAGATCAGCCGTCGATGGATGTTGCAGGGACTGGGGGGCGCGGCCCTAACGCTGCCGTTTCTTCCTTCGCTGATCCCACGACAAGCACGCGGCCAAAGTATCGTCCCGCCAAAGAGGTTTGTCGCGATCAAATCATACAGCGCCCAGAACATCATCGACTGGTACCCCTCGACGCCGGTGCCCGGCTATCAAGTGCGTCCTGCTGATGACGCGGGCCAGAAGCGCGACGGGACTACAATCCTCACCCAGCGGCTCGCCGAAAGCAGCGGCCGCCACTCTAACGGCGACGAGTACTTCGGCACTTGGGCTCCACTCCGTGATTTCTCGTCCACCGGTATCTCGCGAATCCTGGGCTCCGAATTCAATCCCTACCTGGAAAAGATGCTGCTGCTGCGTGGCCTCGATTTCATGCCGGACACCAATCACAACGAGGGGGGGATACTCGGCAACTATGCGCACGGCCTGGCCGCGCAGCCCGGTGCCCAGGATAATCCAACGCTCGATCACATCCTGGCTCACTCCCCACAGTTCTACTCAGGTGTGCCGTCCGGTACCCGCATCTTGCATCTGATGGGAGGCCTCGCGTCTCGTGGAGCCGTTGGGGGATCGGGGGCGCCGTCGAACACTTTTTCTTACGCACCTCGAGATCTATCAGACGTGCCGAACTCCTCGGTCGACCAGGTACAAGCTCACGTCGATCCGCGCACGGCTTTCGACGAGGCATTTCAGAACTTCATGGGGACCAACGATCCACCCGCGGCGGATGACCAGAGGTCTCGGCTCGTTGATCGAGTCATCGAAGACTATCGACGAGTCCGCGATGGAAGCCGAATTGGTGCAGAAGATCGACAACGCCTTGAACAGCACGTCGCGTTCCTCTCAGAGCTTCAAGCGCGCCTAGACGGACTCGGAGGGGGTCCAGTTGCCGGATGTGGTTCACCCATGCGCCCTTCCTCCATAGATACCGGCGGCGAGCAGACCGTGGATGTCGGCACTCTCAGACAAACGTACGAGCTTCTCATCGATGTGCTCGTTGCCGCCTTCGCCTGTGACGTCACCCGAATTGCAACCGTGGACGTCGTCAAAGCAATCGGCCGCGCGAGCGGACTCGAAGAAGGCTTCTTCCATGGCTGCGACCCGTGCGGGACAACGGGTGCCACGAATTGGCACACCCATGCCCACAATTGGGACCAGGCCGGCCCGCGCGAGATCACGGTGACAATCAACGAATGGATTGCTCGCGAGGTGATGCTGCCCGTCGTCGCGCGGCTCGACGCGCTTACGGACGTTGACGGAAGTACAATGCTCGACAATAGCATTGTGTTGTGGGGGAACGAGCTCGGGATGAACCATCTCAACTACAGCATCCCCACGGTCCTCGCGGGAAGCGCGGGTGGTTACCTTCAAGCAGGGCGCTACATCGATTACATCGACTGGAATCGCCCCGTTCGTTTTGCTCAGCACAACGGCATGGTGATCGAGGGCGTCCCTTACAATCGATTGCTCATTAGTATCCTGCAGGCGATGGGGCTCGGCCCAGAAGACTACGAGGCCTCGCCGGGTGCGGGCTTCGGTGAATCACGGAACCTCGGGAAATCGTCTGCCTTCGCCACCGATTACGATCACAATCGCATCGCCGATCCCCTGCCCGACCTTCGCGCATAGGAACTTGTGGTTCGCCACATGCCGCGCAACTGCCGGAAACGATTTGGTTAAGTTGAGGAGGGGGAGGAGGGGCGCTCCACCGAAGATGCCCGCCCGCTATTCCCGCCCAGAATGCCCTCGGTGCAGCCTAGGAGTACGCCAGAGAAAACGAACACCAAGTAATTGAAGTTCCCGTTTGGCAGCAAGTCGAACACCGAGAACCCGACGATCAGGGCTAGAGCAGACAGGAGACGGCGGTCGGCAATCCTACGAACGTGCTTCAGCCGACGAGCCGACAGGAAGATGGGCAGAAGGAGCAAGAGGTACTTGCCGAGGAAACCCACGCGGCCAACCATGCCCAAGCGGATGATCCAGTCTCCGTCGGAGACGGAGGTCGTCTCGCCCGTCCACTCGTCGGCAACGCAGGGTCGGCAATACCCCCCCCAGCCGAATAGTGAACGCTCGTTGGCGCGTTCTAGGAGAATTTCTTCGTTGTCAAAGCGCATCATCATGGACCCGACTCTGTCTTGGTCGTACGTACCGGCCACCCAGTTTCTGATGTCGTCCACTGGAATGAGGCCGGCGCCACGAGCCGCCGGGTAAGCCAGCACAACGACTGCCAAGAGCGTAGCGACGCGAAATTGCACTTTGGGGGTTGCGAACAAGATCAGTGGAACGGCGACGAGCGAATAGAGGAATGCCGCCTGACTCTTCGAGAGAAGAAGAATCAGCCAGAGATACGCTAGGGCCCACCCGGCACCGATTCGCCAAAGTCTGCTCTTTGCCTTGTACAGCCCTGCCGCAGCAAGGAGCCCAGATACCGTGAACATCGCAACTGCAAGGCCGTGTGCCATGAATACGGTTGGACGGTAACCGCCGCCCCGCATCGCCTGCGAAAAGGAGTGCGGATGGAATCCGTAGACCAACCGGTGAAGCTGAGGGCTCATCACGAGCTCGAAGATCTGCAAAAGAGAATAGGCGAGCGCTGCCCCTACCAACATCCGAAAGAAAACGAGCAAATCCCTTTGGCCTTTGAACATCGCGGCGGCCAGAGTGAAAGGAAGGACGTAATCGAGCATGTTGGTCGCCAGGAAGTGAACGGCGTCGTAGGGGGTGTGCGCGGGTCGGTACACCGTGCCGTACACCATCGGATCACGGTTCATGAAGACCGTGACTACGCAGCCGCCGAGCAACAACACGAGCGCGAGCGTGACCCACTTACCCAAGCGAACCGTTGCGAGCCGTTGGCGATGGAAAAGGAGAACGCCAATCAGTAGCCAGAAGACTGCGATCCGGCCTTTGGTGAATTCGACCAGACCGGGTAGCTTGAAGTCGACGCCCTCCGGGAGTAGCATCACGGGAATCAGCAACAGTAGCGCAGCCGCCTTCGACGGCGGCCATCTGCTCGCAATCCAAAGGGCCAGGGGAACCCAGGCAAAAAGTACTAGAACGCTGAATATATTACCCTGCGAAGGCACGTCTTTGAATCTTAGTAGCAAATCGATGGGCGTCACGAGCGCGAACGTCCGCCCCGCGCTTTATAGGAGCATTCAGCGTCTGAGATCGAATCGCGAGCTAGCTCGTCGTGGGATAACGCTCGTACTCTTGTTGGCGCTCCCCAACTCAACCCAAGCACATGGCCCGGACGCAGTCGGCGGCGGTCTTTCCGACTCCGGCCTGCTTGGATCGTACTATGCCAACCCTAATCTCGAGGGCGAACCCGCGTTCACGCGCCGTGATGTTCGGATCGCATTCGACTGGCGCGATGTGCACCCCGTGGGTGGGTCGACGGCCGAGCCCTACCGGTCATTCCCGACCGATGGGTTTTCCGTTCGGTGGACAGGTCGTGTCGTACCGAGGTTCAGCGAGCCGTATCGATTCGTGGGCGAGGCGGACGACGGGATTCGCATCAAGCTGAGGAAGCCGGGGGAGCGAGCTGGGAATACCCTCGTCGACCGCTGGACCGCGCCCGGTACCTTCGCATCGGACCCCGTTCAGCTGATTGCAGGACAGCTGTACGAAATCGAGGTCGAATATCGAGAGAGTACAGGGAAGGCGCGTTGCCTCGTAGCTTGGGAGAGCCCCAGCACACCCCGCGAAGTCGTCGATCCTGTGGTCCAGCAAGGGCTCAACGCCTCTTCGTTCGCGCCTTTTGTCTGGGCTGACTCGATGAAGACCGCCCGATACGGAGAAAAGGCAGAGTCCGTCGACGTGCACGGCTGGCCGACGCAAGATGGCACCGAGCTGGTCATGAGCGAGTGGAACGCCAATGATGCTGAGCTCAGCGGGACCTACTCGCTCCGCTTCAAGGGGAAGGCTCAGGTGCGCGAGTCGTGCTGCACCGGGGCGACCTTTGAAGCCGATGGCAGAGCGTACAAGAAGATGCTGCCCGCCGGGGCTGGCTACGATCCGCGGACCAATAGCACGTCAGCCAAATTCAAGACCCGGGGCTCGCGCACGATGCTTTTCCTCGAAAACACATCCCGAGGCGGTGGGAGCCGCGGGCGCGGTGTTACTGACATCCGGCTCATGCGGCCGCTAACGCCCGGCAGCGACCGCACCCACGATCCGACTGAGGTGGTGTACCGGCCCTTCAAGTCGGTCTTGCAAGAGGCCTTTACCTCGGTACGGTGGCTCAAGGGTGCAAATGGGGAGGGCGAGGTAGAGTGGTCCAGCCGCACACTTCCGGGCCATTCCTTTTTTTCAGGCGGAAGAGAGATCGAGAACTGGGAATACCTCGTCATGCTGAGCAACGAGACAGGAAACGACCTCTACATCACCACGCCGATTTCCGCGAATGACGAATATTTCCGAAAGTTAGCGCTTCTGCTGCGATACGGTTCCGATGGGCGCGAGCCTTACCCTGGCCCCACGGCGAATCCCGTTTATCCGCCTCTAAACCCAAACCTGCGGGTGTACATCGAGGTTGGCAACGAAATCTGGAACTGGGCATTCCGTTCCACCCAGGCGTCGCAGCGGCTCACGGCGTCCGAAGCTGAGAAAGATTCGCCAACATGGACGGCGATCAACTACGACGGACACGCCGGGAATCCTCAACACATGCGCGCGGTGCGTCGCTGGCACGCGTTGCGGACTGTTGAGTTGAGCAACGCGTTTCGAGCCGTTTGGGGTGATGACGCGATGGGGTCGACCGTGCGAGTGTTGATAGAATACCAGTACGACAACTTTCAGAACTCGGCAGCCGAATCACTGACGTTCATCGATGATTACTTCGGTAACCCCCCGAACGAGGCAGGCAAAGAGTCCCGTCCGGTTAGCTACTACGTTTGGGGCGGCGGCGGGGCCACCTATTACGGTTTGCACAACAAGACGGGATCGCAGACTCACACCGTCTTTCGTGATCCGAGCTTTGAGAAACCGTCAATCGCGGCCGGTACGCGCGTGGTGAGGCCTTCTGGCTCCCCGTGGACGTTTCGAGGCACCGCTGGCATCGTTCGCCCGGGCGGCGCTGCTACCATCCAAGAGATCGAGAAGCCCGTCGAGCCGGAAACCGGTCAGCAAGCTGCTTTCATTCTGGGCTCTGGATCGATCAGTCAGCGTTTGCGATTCACTGAACCGGGGGAATATGCAGTCTCCTTCCGGGCGGTCGGGCCCGACACAGGTTGGCCACCGCATCTGCTGTTCGACATCTACATCGATGATGTCAAGTACAACCCCCGCGACCAGACCGATATCCGCGTCACGACCGAGGTCTGTTACCTGCGGGGTTGGGCCCGTCCGAACGACAGCTTTAAAGGAGAGTGGGGAAGCGCCGTCTTTCGAGTTGATCGGCCTGGCGAACGCAAGGTTGAGTTCGTTGGGGCTGGAGGAAGCGGTTACCTGCTGCTCGACGACATCCGAATCTCGAGTGTCGACGCAATACTCGATAGTGGCTTCCGCGCAGGCGAGGCACTGGGCCAGGTGTCTGGTGAAGAACTCGGGAAGCAGTTTGAAGCGCAGGCCAAATACCCCCGGACGTTTGGCCTACAGGTAGTGGCTTATGAGGCAGGTTGGTCGGTCGGGGGAGACTTCAGGCAAGTTCCGATCCAAAACTGGGCCAAATTCAAGGACGACCGGACCCAGATGATCAACGACCGAATGATCGAGCTCTGGGACGAGTCCGGAAGTTTCATGAACATATGGGGCGTCTACCGGTTCTGGCCCGAATTCGATCTCGTCAACGCCACCAGCTACCCACTCATGCGGAGCTTGGGAGCTTCATCTAGACGCCTTCGAGCGGAGGCAACTTCTGGCAAACTGCTGCCAGCCTCGCTTTCCCCAAAGGACGCGGACTGGGTGCACGTGCCAATAGGCGCTTCGGGGTGGCGTCGTTACCTGCCTTGGCGCGACAAGAAGGGGTGGTTTAGCTGGATGCTGGTCGCACCTGCGACCGGCGACTATTCAGTCCAGGTGAAGGCGAGTGGGGAAGGGTCGCTCGTGGTCGAGTTCGACGGCGAAACGGCCCTTCGTGTCACCGAGCTCAAATCGCCGCTTCCGACCACCCAAGTCCGTCTCACCAAGGGTGCGCATGCGGTGCGCGTGGTTACCGCGGGTGACGTGGAAATTCAGAGTGTCGAAATACGGGATTGAGGACGCCGACTCGTCTCCAGTCAGTCGGTCACAGGCGGCTCGACCTTGCGGTTCTTCCGCCAAAGGGCGCTGTTGCGCAGCACGTCCCGGAATAGGTGCCTCGGCCGTGGGTCCTCGCGCATTTGAATCTTGATGCGCACGCCATCGAGTGCAAGTCCAGTTAAGTATGCCAGGTCTGCGACCAGGGCGTAGCGAAACCCGTGGTTCTTCATGAAGTAACGTCGACGCGACTCGAACCAGTACTCAGGAAGCGCCGCCGGTTGGCGGCCCGGAGCTGTTACCCCAGTGCTCTGACCGGCGATGTGCAGCACGCGTGCCTCTGGCACATACCAGCACGACCAACCGGCGCGTTTGGCAGCCTGGCAAAAGTCAGTCTCCTCGTAGTAGAGAAAATAGTGCTCATCCATCAATCCCACGTCGTCAAAGACTTCGCGACGAACGATCATGGCCGCTCCTGGGACCCAATCGATCGGCTGAGCGACTGGCCCCATCCTCTGCGCAACGGCGTGCTTCTTGAGTAGCCTTGAAACGGGACCAAAACCCAGTCCAGCATCGAGCTCGGAGAAAACCGTCGGAAACCGAAATGCATAAGGCCAATCGCTGCCATCCGCCTGATCGAGACCCGCACCCGCAATACCGACGTCAGGGTGGGTCTCCATGAACGTAAGCAGCGTCTCTACAGCGCCGGAATGCACTATCGTGTCGGGATTGAGAAGAAGCACGTAGTCAGCCGGTAGCGAGCCGCTGAGCATCTGGCGTATGGCGCAGTTGTTGCCGTACGCGAATCCCCCGTTTCGCTCGGAAACGATCAGCTCGGTCCACTGATCATAGACCGGATCGGCCAGACCCTGCCGAAGCGCGGCTTCGTCGCCCGAAGCGTTTTCGATGATCACAACCCTCAGATCCGGCACGCGATCCCGTTCCGAGATGAGCGAGCGTAAGCACTGCAGGGTCAGCTCAGCCGAGCGGTAGTTTACGATGACGACGAGCACCGACATCAAATGGGGCTCCTCTAGCCTCCGCGAACCTTCCTGCGCCGCGCCATCGCTTGTCGCCGACGAGCACCGCGGTCGGTCGCTTGGCCAATCGCTCTCGCGGGGCCCTCGCCAGCCAAGTAGCGAGCAAGAGACGCGATTGTCGGAAAGCGATACAAGTCGGTTAGAGACACGGGTTGCTCGAGCGACTGCTGAAGATCGCGATGTACTTGAACCGCCAACAGCGAATGCCCGCCAATGTCGAAGAAATTGTGATCGCGGCCGACGTCGGAGATCTGCAGGACGCGTTGCCACACCTCTGCGATCGATGACTCAAGCTCGCCACTTGGACGCTCCGCCGGTTTATCGCCGACCTTAACTCGTTGTTTGGTCGGTTTGAGCGCTTTTCGATCGATCTTACCATTCGGCGTTAGTGGAAAGCTGGGCACCTGGGCGAATACGGATGGCACCATGTACTCGGGCAGGCGTGCGCGCAGCGCTTCGCGGAGTGCTGCGTCGTCGGGCCCCTCGCCGTCGGGAACGACGTATCCGACCAAGCGCAGGTCGCCGCCCGAGTCCGGCTGCGCGGTCACGACGCATTCACGAACGCCAGGTTGCTGACCGAGCGCGGTCTCGATCTCACCCAGCTCGATTCGGTGGCCGCGAATCTTGACCTGAAAGTCCATTCGGCCGAGCAGATCGACCGTACCGTCGTCCAGGTACCGTGCCAAGTCGCCCGTCCGATACGCGCGTTGTCGGTCTGCGTCAGTGAACTTCAGTGACACGAAGCGTTCTTCGGTTAGCTCTGGTCGCTTGTAGTAACCGCGAGTGACTCCATCGCCGCCAATGAGTAGCTCGCCGGGAACGCCCAGAGGGGTCGGCTGCAGATTTGCATCGACGATGTAGAACTGCGTGTTGGCAATGGGCTTGCCGACGTGGACTGCCCCCGGCTTGCCCGCCACGCGCTGGGTCGACGACCAGATGGTCGTCTCAGTGGGGCCGTACATGTTCGTCACTGTACCGGTGGCAATGTCATCGAGAGCGTGTGCAAGCGAGACGGGGAAGGCCTCGCCGCCAACCATGATATGACCAATCTTCGCAAGCGCGTCTCGCATGTCGTCATGCATGGTCATCATCTTGGCCATGGAAGGCGTGCACTGGAAGTGCGTCACGCCGTGTCGGGCGACCAGCTCTGCCAGACCGTGGTCTGCGTGAGGAGCTGCCGACGCCGCAGCGTTGGCCTTGCGCATGACTTCTGCGATCAGTGGAAGCCTGGGATACATATCCGCGGTCGGAACGCCGTAGTCGATGAGGCAGGCGATCTCGTCGATGCCGGCCTCCCGAACCCGATGGACCATCTGGACGCACCGTTCTACCGTGCCGAAAAGCCCACTGGTTTCGTAGTAACGCTCGAAGGCATGCTCGATGAGAGCGTCCATCTCTTCCTCGGTCAGATGGTCGAGTGAAACGTCGTCCGTTCGCGACACCCCCTCGGGCCGTCTAAACGCCGAGAACGACCAGGCGAACCCCTTGACCAGGCCCACGGAGCTCTTGAGATAGTCCTTCATCGGTTGGCGAACCATGTTGCGTACTGCGTTGTCGTCTTCGCCCACGAGCGTATGAAGCATCAGCGTGACCTTACCGGTGGCCGGGTCCAGGCCCGCTGCGGCACGAGCATTCCGATACACTTGAATCTTTTCGGCGACTTCCTCGACCGTTTGACCCAAAAGATGCGTCAACACGTTGGCTCCGGCGCGCCCGGCCATCTCGTAGGTTTTGACGTTCCCAGCGATCGTCACCCACAACGGCAGTTCTGGCTGGACCGGGCGTGGCAGTGTCCTAGTGGGCACATTGTCGCCGAGCGGGTTCTCAAATTCGACTGACTCGCCGCGCCAGAGCCGCCGGAGAACCTCAATGTCCTCGAACATGCGCGCCTTGGCATTCTTGAACGCGCCAGGTCGGATGACGAAGTCATTGGGTTGCCAGCCCGCGGCAATCGAGAGTGCCACGCGACCATCCGAAAGATTGTCGACCACGGCCCACTCCTCGGCAACCCGGATCGGGTGATGAAGCGGAAGCACGACGCTACCCGACCTGATCTCCACGTTCTTGGTTACCATCGCGAGCGCCGCTCCGACGACGGACGGATTCGGGAACGGCCCTCCAAAGGCGTGAAAGTGCCGTTCTGGAGTGGATACGAAAGCGAAGTCATTCGCATCTGCGAACTTCGCCGCCTCAATCATGAGCTCGTATTTGCCGCTGCCGGGGCCTTCGTCGTTGCCCCAAAAGAACATGCCGAAGCCGACCTGCTTGCCGGAGCCGCTGCCGCCCGCTCCCCGCAAACCTGCCGACGCTTTGTCGCTATCCACGTGGAGAAGCACCTTGAACCCTCGACACAGAGTCCAGTGCAGCTCCAGGACCGAAATGTCGAATGATAGGCTGGTGACGGCAAGCCAAACTCCCGGCGGATCGTGAGCGATGTCATCGTCCATTCCTGCGAAGAAGTTCACGACGTTGCGATGTTCGACCATGACTCCTTTCGGCTTGCCCGTGGAGCCCGAGGTGTAGATGACATAGGCTAGATTGTGTGGCTTCGCGCCACCGCTCACGTTGTCTTTTGAGTGCGCCGAAATCTCGTCCCAATCGGTGTCCACAGAAATGCACTTTGCGCTGCCGCCCGCGACCTGATGGGCAATCGCTCCCTGAGTGAGCACGACCGGCACCTGTGAGTCTTCGATCATGAACGCGATGCGATCACGAGGATAGCTAGGATCGAGTGGGACATACGCCCCGCCGGCTTTCATGATGCCATAGACGGAGACGATCATATCGAGCGATCGCACTACATGTACTCCCACCATCACATCTGGGCCGACGCCCAAGTCGCGCAGGTGTGCAGCGAGCTGGTTCGCCCGCGCGTTTAGCTCGCGGTATGTGTAACTTTTGCCTTCGCAGACGACCGCCTCCGCGTCGGGGGTACGCTCGACTTGAGATTCGAATAGCTGGACGATGGTTTGATCCGATGGGTAGTCTCGATCGGTGGCGTTCCATTCTCGAATCACGCGGTTGTGTTCAGTGTCCGACAGCAGCTGTATCTCTTGAAACGGTGCATCAGGAGCTTCGGCTACGGCTCGCAGCCAGCGATCCAGGAAGGCAGCTACGCGGTCGGCCTCCGCGAACGAAAGTGAACGCTCATCAAAGTCGATCGTCACGGTTTCAGCCGAGCGATCAATGAGGAAGGCCAGCCACGCACCGCGAGGGGCTTCAAAGGATGTCACGTCGTCGACATGTCCGATCAGGACCGGGAGAAGGACTCTGTTTTCAATTGCCAGACCCGAGTCGAGTATTCGGTGGCGCAGGGCCACTTCGTTCAGCAAGGGGCCCCTCTTGCGGCACCGCTCTAGCGTTCCGAAAAGCTGGGCCGAAGCCTCTCTGAAGCTCACTTCGGCGTGAAAGGCAGGAACCCGCCAAGGGACTTCGGTGCGAAATAAGGCGTGCGCGTCGGCGGCGGTTGACGCGACACCAGGGTCCAGCAAGGCGACGTCGAAGCCTTCTTGGCGGCTCAGCCGCGAGAGAAACAGCGCGAGAGCCGAAAGCAAGTTGTCCGGAGCCGAATTGTCGTCTCCATCCCTCGGTGCGGCGACCGTCAGCCGTGCGCGAGGCGAGTGACTCAGGTCTTCCTCGTGGACAGTCCCGAACGGAAACTCGACTCCGTCGAGGGAGGAGAGCGCTTCCACCCAGCGCTCTTCGGCGCGAGCGGTTGGTTCACCGAGCTCGCTCCACCTCGCTCGCTGTGCGGCGGTGGGGCCAATGCACAAGTCGCCCACCCTCAGACCCAGGTGCCCGATGGCTTCCGCCGCGGAAAGCTCGGTTCCGCCGAGCGTCCGCAGTCCGCGAAACGCGATGACACCATCCGATGCCTGAAAGGAAAGCGCATCACCTTCCAGGCCCAGCAACGTCCCAGGTGGCGAGGAAGCTTCCGTTGTCAAAATCTCCGCCGCGCCGAGCACGATCGCTCGCCCTTGGTGTATTAACTTGGCGGCACCGAAAGGATTCGCGTACGGGCCAAAGTCTAGAGCTCGAACCAGCCGCGCAGCCTGTTCTGCGGGTGCATCTAGATCGACGGCGCACAGATCCGGAGGGCGGTGGTAGCGACCGAAGTACTTGCGCGCGCTCAGATCTTGCGGAAGTCGATTGGGTTCGTCCGACTCGAGCTGCTCGACGAGCTCCCCAAAAGCATCGATCGCAGCCTCGAAGTTTTTCGCATTCAGTGTGATCGAAGTTTCATCGTCCCGGATCTCAAACCGACGCTCAACGAGCACGTCGCCTTCGTTGATGCCCCCGGCAATTTCGTGGAAAGACACCCCGTACTCCCGCTCACCGTTGAGCAAGGCCCAAACGGGAGAATACATCCCGGCGTATTCGGGCAGCGGCCCATCATGGAAATTAATCGCACTCCGCCGCGCCTTTGCGACGAGCTGATCAGGGAGGATCGCCAGATTTCCGATGCTGAAGATATGGTCCGGTTCGATGTCGGCCAGCGACTCGGCAAGTGCGTTTCGAAGGGGAATGACGGGGATCGCCTCTTGCCTTGCCCAGCTCACGATCTGAGGCGTGTCGCTCACGACAGCCAGAATCTCGTGGTTTCGTTCTTGCCAGATCTTTGCGCACTGGATGACGAGAGACTCCTCACCAATGAACACGGCTTTCAATTGTTTCTTTTCCATCGATGCCTAAATGCGGAGCCCGGAGGTGTGTTGCGGGGCCCCTGATTGAGGTTTGTAACCGTAACCTTGTTGCATTCGTGCCTCGGCCTCTTCGATGCACGCGCGAAGATGCTCGGCCATGACGCGCACGTTGGGCTCCAGGACCATGCTGTCGTGGTCTCCAGGCATCTCGTGGATCTCTACTTCGGTGCAGTACGGGGACCAACCGTTGTCGTCCCAAACCCATTCCCGCTCGCTGCTGACGATCCGGCTGTCCCCAAGCACGTACGCGCGATCTAGCTTGGGGCGGAAAAGGACGAGCGGGGCATCTTGACGTTGAAGCTCATAGCCCTCGAGAGCCTCAAGGAATGCCGTTTCAATAGCCTCGTTCTGGAACTGATCTGGTGTATGTATGGTTTCGGTGCCATTCGTGTCGAAGCGTTCTTTGAGTTTGGTCACTTCCCACTCGAAGCGGCTCCGTGCCCACTCTGAAAAATACATTGGGCCACGACGTTTCAGTTCCTGCAACTTGATCTGTGCCCGATCCCTCAGGGTTAGAGGAGGACTTTGGGGGAGCGGCGTATCGAGTAGAACAAGCAAACCGACCACCTCGCCCGATTCGCGAAGCTGCCGTGCCATCTCGAACGCTGTGATACCTCCCCCCGAGAAACCGCCGAGCATGTACGGGCCTTCCCGTTGAACGGCTCGAAGCTCTCCGATGTAATCGTTCGCCATGGCTTCGAAGGTCTCATGCGGAGGCTCGTCTCCATAAAGGCCGCGAGCTTGGAGACCGTAGAAAGGACGCTCAACTCCGACCAGGTTTGCCAGGTGTCGAAGATTGAGAACGTTTCCAAACATGCCCGCAACGAGGAAAAACGGCGTCCCCGCGGCGTCGACGCGAGGATGCATGGCAACCAAGTGCTTGAAGCGCGGCCGACGGACCGAGCGTTCGGATACGGGCTCACTCACGGCTCGATCGCCGATGGCGTCTCGAATCATGTTCGCACAACTCTCGATGGTCGGAGCCTCGAACAAGACGGAAATCGGGAAATCGACATCGTAAGCCTTTTCAATTCGAGCAAAGAGTCGCACTGCGATGAGCGAGTGCCCCCCCAGGTCGAAGAAGCTATCTCTAACACCGACTCGATCGACTCCGAGCAATTCCTCCCAAAAACCGACTAGCGTGCGCTCGATGTCGTCGGATGGCGCCTGGTATTCGCTGTCGAGGTCCGGACGCTCAAACTTCACACCGGCATCGCTCCGCTCGCGGTACTGGCTTTCGGCCTGTTCAATCAAATCGTCGAGATCGAGCGAAGACACGACGACTCGAGGCCCCGTGCTGGTCGCCAGGACGCGCGCTAGTGCATCCGTGCCCTCTTCGGGCCCGATGCCTTGCTCCATGTTTCGTTGGAGTTGTCGCTCTGCGGGCGTCCGCTCGTGCGTGGGTGCCGGACCGGTGGTGTCCTCAAACTCCACCTCGGCGCGCGCCGGGGGTGAGGTGAGGTCGATGCCGGTGTCCGCCGCCATCCGCTTGATCGTGAAGTCTCGAACCTCGACCAGAACCTCGCCTCCCGTCGTGGCTATCGTGACGTCGAACCGGGCAAAATCGCTGGCTGACTGAGATTCATCGGCCTTGCGCACCCAGCTGACCAACTCGGAGTCGAGATCACCATAGGCTCGCAACTGGCCGTAGGCTACCGGTACCCAGAGCTCCGCACCCCGATAGTCGGCGATCAGCTGCATTGCGTATCCGGTGGCAATATCGAGCAATGCCGGATGCAAGCCGTAGGTCTGCGTCTCGTTTCTGAACTCGGCCGGCAGCGACAGCCTAGCGAGCGCTTCTCCCTCGCCATAGCTGACCTGTCGAAGCACCCGCCAACGAGGCCCAAATTGCATGTGCGCCTCCTGGGGGCTCGGCAGGCCCTCCGGAGCCGCCGGGACGCGGTCACGCGTGCAACGCGCGTCGATCGCATCTACGTCGATTGTCGGCGGCTGAGAAAGACCATCGAGACGAACATTGGCTTCGGCATGGAGCTGAAAGCCGCGCCGACCGTCCAGTCGGCACTCGCTCCGAACTTGATAGCTATATCCCTCTTCGGTGTGCTGAAGCAGCACTCGAACCTCGCGGGTCTCTCCGTCAGGCACGTACAGAGGACGAAGGAAGAAGAGGTTGCTGAGCTCGAATGGTCCCGTTTCACCGAACTCACGAAGAGCGGCACGGACGAGCTCGACATGGCCGGTGCCAGGAACCAGTGCTTCGCCTGCAAGCGTCCTGTGCTGATCCAGAACCCAGTGCGTCTTCGGGGAAAGCTGGGCCGTTAGGATTGTGCGCCCATGGGCATCGGTCGCGTGTGTATCGATGAGTGGATACTCGATGCGGCAGGGCTGGTATTCGATCTCAGCGCCTTGAGCCGTGTCCGAGAATGCACGCGCCGCGATGCCAATGTCGCTCCAAATCCCCCAGTTCACGGAGACGACTCGGGTCTTCGCGTCGGACGACTTGCTGCAAGCGAACGCATCGAGGAATGCATTGGCGGCGACGTAGTCGACCTGGCCCGCAGGGGCGACGATCGCGCTGGTCGATGAAAACAGCACCATGAAGTCCAAGCTTTCGTCTTTGAACAGAGTGTCGAGAACCAGGGTGCCGTGGATCTTCGCGCTGAAAACACTCTCGATATCGGCTTCGTTCTTCAGCTGAATCAAGTCGTCTCGTACCAACCCTGCTGTGTGAAAGACGCCGTGAATCGTCCCGAACCGCGCGCGCGCAGCGTCGGCAACATCGGTCATCGCTTGAAGGTTGGAGGCATCCGCGACTGCGAGCATGACTTCGCCACCGGCCTCCTCGACCGCGCGAATTCCACGTATCTTGACGCATGTTGGATCGTTGATCGGGTGACGCTTGAGCCACGAGTCCCAATCGTCCCGATCGGGCAGCGCTCTCCTCCCGACTAAGACGAGCTTGGCCCCGTGCCGCCGGGCAACGAATTTGGCGAGGTTGAGCCCGAGGTCGCCTGTTCCTCCGGTAATGAGGTACACCCCGCCGTCACGTAAGGCATCGAGGGCTCCTTCTGGCGGCGCGGGGAGCCCGAGGGATTCGAAGCGTTGGACATACCGCCCTCCTTCCCGGTACGCCACGACCGTGTCGACGACTTCCGCTAGGATATCGACCTCCAGCGCTGCGGCGATCTCGTCGAGTGCCGTCTCCTTGCGAGCTCGGCCCACGACGGAACGCACTACACTGGCTATCAAATCGCCGAGTGACCGTTCCGCCTTTGGAAGGGTGACGTCGATGCACATGGTTTGAACGCCAGGCATTTCACGTGGAAGAACACGGCACGGCCCGAGTACCGTTGCTTTTTCGGGATACGGTAGCGGCTCGCCTAGGACCTGCTGCATGTCGCTAGATACGACGTTCAGACGCAGCGGCACTGGCACATTCTCGTCGGCGAGCGCCTGCGCTAGGAAAAAGAGACTGTAGAAGCCCACCGCGAGGTTGCGGTGAAAGAAGCTCGAGCCCGGACGAAACGTCTCCTGTTCCGTGACCAGCCAAAGGTGAACGACGTGGCTCGGCACTCCCCCAGATGCCATCAGGTCACGAACGAGCGCATCGTAGCCGCTTCGCCCGCGTTCCGGAGACAACGTATATTCGTCCTCGTTCCTCTTGAGAAACCCATCTCCTTCGTGAACGACGATGACTCTGTGCCCTCGTTCGCGAAGACGCCGGCACATTCGCTGCCCAACGCCAGCCTCGTCCATGAACATCAGCCAAGTCGTTGGCTTCGTGATCGCCAGTGCCCCAGCTGAACTTGGACTCCAGGTTTCACGATGACCCCAATCTTCAATCGAAGGGATTTTCTTGAGGTGACTAACGTCACGCACCGCAGCAACAGGTGCCTTTGGTTCCAAGAAATAGGGCTTGTGCACGAAGGCATAGGTCGGAAGCGATACGCGGCGCCTTCGCTCATCTTTCCAGAGCCTAGCCAGCTCGAAGTCCACACCGGACGCCCACGCCCTGCCGACGCTCGTCAGGAAGAACGTTGCGTCGGAGATCACGTCGTCGCGACGGGGCAATGACGGTATGATGTTGTGCCGAGGGGAGGCGCTCGGATGTTGGCGGGCCAACGAGCTCAGAGTTTGGCCCGCTCCGACCTCGAGTAGGACTCGCCCAGGCGTTTCGAGCAGCGTCCCAATCCCCTCGGCGAAGCGCACCCGATGGCGAAGGTGCTCAACCCAATACCCTGGGTCCTGGGCCTCCGCGTCGGTGATCCAGGTTCCCGAACGATTCGAGACAAACGGGATCTCCGGAGGACTCAGCTCGATACTTTCGAGAAAGGCTCGAAAGTCGCCCAAGATCGGCTCGAGCATGCGGGAGTGAGCAGCCACCGGCACGGCTACCCGCCGGGTCTCCACGTCACGTTCCGCCAATTTGGTCTGCAAGCGCTCCACGTTCTCGGTCGAACCGGACACCACGCAGAGATCGGGGGTGTTCACCACGGCAAGATCGCACTCCCCTTCGAGAAGGGGTTCGACCTCTTCGGCAGGCATGTCCACGCTAAGCATTGCCGACTCGGGAACGCGTTCGAAAAGCACGCCACGAAGATGCACCAGCCTCAGGCAATCATCGAAGCTCATGACGCCCGCAACACATGCGGCAGTGTTCTCTCCGACACTGTGGCCAATCAGGGCCCTGGGCTCGATGCCCCAACTCTTCCATAGTTGCGCTAGCGCATACTCCACGATGAAAATCGCGGGTAGCTGATGTGGCATACGCTCGAGCTCACGTTCCGCGCTCTCCAGATCCTCGTCGCTCGGGAACCAAAGGGGACGCAAGTCGACGTCGCAGAGCTCTTTCAGACGCCGGAGCCCGTGGTCGACCTGCTCTCGGAACGCGGGCTCTTCTTCGTAGAGGCGCGCGCCCATCGATGCCTGTTGGGACCCGCCCCCTGGGAACATGAATGCCACCGACGCTTCACCATCAACGACCGTGTGCCTGAAAAGCCGACGCGGGTCAGCGCTCTCGAGCACGGCCGTTGCTTCTCCCGATGAGCTCGCGGCGAGTACGCAGCGTTGATCGAAGGCGCGCCTTCCTTTGTGGAGCGTATAGGCGACATCGGCGAGATCGAGCTCCGGTTGCCCCCGGAGGCACCGTGCGAGACGCTCGACATTTCCGTCGAGTGCCTTCCTGTTGCGGGCGGAGAGTGTCAGCAGCTGCAGGGCCCGCCCCTCGGAAGACGGCTGTTGCTCAGGTGCTTCCGAAAGGACGACGTGAGCGTTGGTGCCGCCTACGCCAAGAGAGTTGACGGCAGCGATACGCGGACCCTGCTCGGCTGGCCAATCCCGAAGCGCGTCGTTGACGACAAAGGGCGTTTGGTCCATCGCCACATTTGGACTGGGTGCCGTATAGTGAAGGCTCGGCGCCATCTTCTTGTGATGCAGAGTCAACGCGGTCTTGATCAAACTCGCCACTCCGGCAGCCGTATCGAGGTGTCCGATGTTGGTCTTCACGGAGCCGATCCGACAAAACGCCGTCCGTTCCGTTCGGGTTCTAAAGGCTTGCGTCAGGGCCTCCACTTCGATCGGATCGCCCATGGTGGTGCCCGTGCCGTGGCACTCGATGTAGCCAATGTCGTCGGGCGACACCCCGGCAACGGCGTACGCCTCCGCCATCGCTTCGGCCTGTCCGTCCACGCTCGGCGCGAGGTATCCGACTTTGGACGCCCCATCATTGTTGATCGCAGACCCACGGATGACAGCGTAGATATGATCGCGATCTTCGACCGCGTCCGCTAGGCGACGCAAGACGACGACGCCCACCCCACTGCCAAACACCGTGCCAGCCGCTTGAGCATCGAACGCCCGACAGTGCCCATCTGGCGAGAGTATCTCGCTCTCGCGGTACACGTAGCCACGACGATGCGGGATCTCGATCGTCACGCCACCTGCGAGCGCCATGTCGCACTCACCGTTTATGAGACTTTGGCACGCCAGGTGCGTTGCGACCAGAGACGTCGAGCACGCGGTCTGAACGTTGACTGCGGGACCTTTTAGGTCGAGCAGGTAGGCCGCACGCGTTACTAGAAAATCCTTATCGTTGCCGGTATGCCGCAGAAGGAACATGCCCACCGAATCGACGAGGTCTTGGTTACTACAGAGATTGAAATAGAAGTAGCTGCCCATGCCGCAACCACCGTAAAGCCCAATCTGCCCGTCAAAGTCTTGCGGTACGTGCGCCGCGTCTTCGAGGGCCTCCCAAGCGCATTCGAGAAAATGCCGATGCTGGGGATCTAGAATCGCGCTTTCCTTTGGGCTGAAACCGAAGAACTCAGCGTCAAACAGCTCCATGCCGTCGAGTGGTGCGCCTGCCTTGATGTAGCCAGGCCGCCTAATTGCCTCCAATCTCTCACCCGCATCGACGAGCTCCTGCTCCGTGTAAGTGCGGATCGACTCGACGCCATCGCAAAGGTTGCGCCAGAATTCTTCGACATTCTGAGCGCCCGGAAATCGCCCGGCCATCCCGACGATCGCGAGATCATTATCGTGGGTGTCGTTGGTCACTACGGACTCCGGTGGGCGCACTGTCGGTCAGTCTAGTGTTTGCCCCGAGAACTGGCAACGAGCCCCGGTTTTCGCCAAGCAAGAGCCACATTGGCACCCGTCGGAAGCGAGGCCTTACTGTGATGGCCCCAACAAATTTACTTGCGAACGGATCCGCGAGCCAAACCGATCGGTAGTTGCTCGCGTGACGCCTATGTGTCCGCCCGGTCAATGCCCTCGAGAAGCATGGCACAGTATTCGAGTGGAGCGATTGTCGACTGCGATTGGGACATCACTTTGAACCCGAGCGACTCATAGGCACGGATCGCATCGGCGTTGTCCGCGCTCACATCCAACCGGACTCGCTCGAAGCCCTGTCTTCGCTTCAAGTCGATCGTGTGCTGGACCAATTGCCGTCCGAGGCCTCGTCCCCGCTTCTCCGGATCGATGGCGATGCGGCTGATGTAGAACGCGTCCTCTTCGATGGGAGGAAATAGCTCACGGGAGGCCGTGACGACCTGGTCGACCACCTCGTCCGCCTCGGTTTCGCTACCGATCTCTTCGCAAAATGCTGTGAAGTCGGTCATGCGACACGCTGCCACTTCCGCCCCGCTCATCCCGAGCAGGACACCGACGGGCTCTTCCTGATCGTCCATCATGACGATGGCACGCCCGAGGTAGAGCTCCGACGAGGGTCGCTCCATCCACTCGCCAATGATCTCGCCGGCCGCCTCTCTGTCTCCGAAGTACCAGTCAGCGAAGGGATTGCTGGCGTCGTGGATCCAGGACCTCAGCCTCTCAGCAAATTCACTCGAGTTCGGCGCTCCGTCTTCCCAGAGGTGCAGAAATCGCATGGCTTGCTCACTTTCATTTTCAGCGTTCCGTTCGCTGCCATTGCCGCTCGCGTCGCCCGAGGAGGAACGCCGCGTATAGCGGAGCCTTCCAGACTATGTAGAACGGTGTCAGTAGGAGGTAGCGAAACGGAATGACTGTACGTCCATAGCCGACCCAGGCAATCGCGACTCCGAGTGTGACCAAAGCAAGCGCTACTCCGGCGATCCCGACACCAGTCCAGCCTCCACCCAGCAGAGCCACGAGCCCCGCCAACGCGAAGACCAAGACCAGAAGACCAACTAGCAGCGCAAGCGGGGGCACCATGAGATCGGCGCCCATCGCGACGAGCCCGAGGCGGCCCCGCGCGAAGCCGGTGCGAATGAGCCGCGGGCTGTACCGAAACAGGGTTGCTAGCTGGCCGTGCTCCCATCGGCGGCGCTGTGAGGAGGCGGCCTGCTTCCCGCTTGGCAGCTCGCTTCGCACCCCAGCCTTGGTGCAAAGCAGGGGCTCGTGGCCGACGAGTGCGAGCTCAATGCCCATTGCGAGATCCTCGACGAGATTGGAACCGAGGTCCGGCGCAGAGCGCAAC
This sequence comes from Myxococcales bacterium, assembly GCA_029863605.1. GTDB lineage: Bacteria > Myxococcota_A > Polyangia > Polyangiales > Houyiibacteriaceae > SG8-38. The sequence continues at coordinate 116,726 of JAOTVB010000011.1, forward strand.
ACCAACCAAGGAAACGCCATGCCCGTTCCGGTTAGGTGACATGGCATCCCAAGCTGCAGCAGGCCGCGGGGCCGCACGCGATTGCGCACCAGGAACGCAAAGGCCGAGATCATGGAAAGGGGAGAGCCCTTGGCCGGCTGCAAGGTGTAGTCGGCCTGGACCGGCCTTTGGGTTTGCATCGCTTGCGCAACTAGGGCGTCGAGGGAGCCGGGCGTCAGTCGGCAGTCTGCATCGACGATGATAGCCAAATCCGGCGGATCCGTTTCGAGATAGTTGGTGCCAAATGCCAACGCGTAGCCCTTGCCTCGGTACTCGGGTGCGAATCGTTCAATGACCTCCGCGCCAGCCCCTCGTGCCATTGCTGCAGTGTCATCGGTGCAGTTATCCGCGACGACAATGATCCGATCGCCGACTTCTAGCTGCGATCGGACGTCGGCGATGGTGGCGCCGATGCCGTTCACCTCGTCGTGCGCGGGGATCAAAACTGCCAAGGACACGCCTTCCGGCCGGGTCACGGTGGCTCCCGAGCCAAAGAAGAGGCTTGCGGCGCACTCGATGAAGAAGACCAGCGCTGGTATCAATAAGATCGCGGCTATGAATGCAACGATGAATCCCAACAACGTCATGCTTGGCCTGGGCGCGAGCCCAGACTCTCTTAGCAGATCGGAAGCAACGTGCCGACTTGCCGCCCAACGAGGCGCTGGTTAGGGATTGGGGATGTTACTATGCTCGGGGCGCGGTAGACAGCCGCCACGAACGGGTCCGTGGCAACCTTGGCTACTCGCGGCTCTGGTGTTGACTTGGCCAGGGTGCACAGAAGGGATCGAGATGACTCCACATGTGGTGGAGATCCGCACACCGCGAGATGCCGCCCGAGTCTACTGGGTGGGGCACAGCCTGATGAACTGCGGCGATCGGAGCGTAGCCGACTCCGATAACGTCATGGAGTTGGTGGGCAAGCTCGCACGATCACGTTCTCAATCCTACGCTTACTACGATCACACACACTGGGGTTCTGCTCTCTACTTCAATTGGCAGGGCAGCAGCCACGGTGAGAAGCGCGACGACTCGAAGCCGCGGGCCGATCGCGCCTACCTCAGCAAGCACGGCGGCGAGTACGATACATTCGTATTCACAGAGGTCGTGCCGATCGAGACCGCCCTCGACTGGGCCTATTCGAAATACTACCTACGGAAATTCTACTGTGAGGCTCTGGCGCACAATCCGGATGCAGAGCTCTTCCTCTACACTACGTGGAATAATGCTCAGCCCGACAGCCCAGATGCGCTCGACTTCGAGGCGCAGCTTCGAGCCAATCGGAAGTTCTGGGAAGAGCTTGCCGATGATTCGCTTTCAGATCGGGTCGCAAACCCTGGCCGGCTCGGCCGCTGGCTCGCGTACCTCGGAGTTCGGGACAAACATTGCGCTGCTGCCAAGGCATTCCGCTTCATACCGGCGGCAAGCGCCATGTTGGCTTTGTCGATGGAGCTGTCGACTCTTGGGGAGCGGGCGCCGCGATTGGAGACTGGTCGCTCGATGACAATGGGCGACGTCTTCGTCAACATGTACACGAACTGGGACGAAGTCCGAAGGGGCGAGGCCAGCACGCTCACCTTGCGTCACCCGGATCTGGCGCACGACGACATTCATCAGAGCGCCCTTGGAAGCTACTTCGTGGCCCTCGTTGCCTATGCGACGATCTACGGGACGGACCCAACCGGGCTTCCCCCCCTAAACGATGTTCCGGACAACGTGGCGGCGCTCCTGCAGCGAGTCGCTTGGAAGACGGTGACCAGCGACCCGCGCTCGGGAGTTGCTCCGCGTGGCGGGAGATGAGCTGCGAAAAGACTCTCAGGGCCGTCATCAAGGGTGAAAATGGCGTCAGAGCTATCCGCCCTGCTAGATAGTCACAGGTGCTAGGCGCCAAAGATCGAAGCACGTCACGGTGATGCCCGAGGTGGAGGAACAAGTCAGCGATTCTGGGGGTAGCGAGCTGCCGACGAGCACACAGAGCCCGGAACGTCTTAACGACCTTGACGGTAGGGCGTCGTCCGGCGCCCTTTGGACGATCCTGGGCCGGGGCTCCGGTCAGGTCATTCGGCTCGTTTCCAACATAATTCTGACTAGGTTGCTACTCCCCGAGTACTTCGGCCTCATGGCCCTAGTAAACGTGTTTTTGCAAGGTTTGGCGCTCTTCTCCGACATTGGAATCGGACCGGCGCTCATCCAGAACAAGCGAGAAGACGCCGGTTTCGTGAACACCGTCTGGACGACGCAGGCCATCCGCGGGGTCGTATTGTTTTTGATCGGGGTGGCTCTCTCCGTCCCGTTTGCCGCCTTCTTCGAAGAGCCCCTTCTCTCCTCGTTGATTCAAGTTACCGCTTTGACGGCGGCGATCCAGGGCTTCACCTCCACGTCGATCTTCACGCACAGCCGACACCTGCACCTCAAGCGCCCGGCCCTCCTGCGGGTGTTAAGTCAGCTAGCAGCCTCGGTTGCGATGGTGGCCTGCGCTTGGGTTACTCGTAGCGTCTGGTCGCTGGTCTTAGGTGGAATCGTCGGAGCTTCCGTTGAGATGTTGCTGAGCCACGTTTGGCTTCCGGGGATCCGCAATCGATTCTGGTTCGAGCGTCGGGCGGCGCGCTCTCTCTTCTCTTTCGGCGTGTGGATTTTTCTCGGCACGGTGGCAGGCTTCGCCGCCGGCCAAGCGGACCGCCTGATCCTCGGAAAACTCACTACGATGTCGACGCTAGGTGTGTACAGCATTGCGTTGCTGCTTGCGAGTGCCCCTGTAGAGGCCTTGTCGCACGTTTCGTTCAGCGTTCTCTTTCCCCTCTATTCTCGCGTACACTATTCATCAAAGAACCTGTCCGAGGTGTTCAGTTCGGGGCGTTGGCCAGTGGTCATCTTGGGCGGCTGGGCTGCTTCCGGTCTCATAGGAGGTGGCCCGACGATCGTCCGGCTCCTCTATGACGCGCGCTATTGGGAAGCGGGGTGGATACTCCAGGTTCTCTCGGCCGGCCTCTGGGTCGGCATCGTGCTCGGTGGAACCCGCTCAGCGATCGTGCTTGCCGTCGGCCGCAGCGATTTGACGGCCGTGATGGCTTTTTCGAAGGTTCTGGCGATGGTCGTATTGGTTCCCGTCGGGTACTTGCTCGCGGGCGTCAGTGGTGCGATTGCCGGGTTCGCGTTGTCCGAGCTGGTTCGGTACTCCGTCTCCGCTCATGCGTCCGCCTCGCTGGGTTTCGACGAGCGTCTCGTAGATCTCAAACTCAGCATTCGCGTTGGAATTGCTGCGCTGGTCAGCTGGTCGGCTGTTGCTTGGTTAACTGAGCTCGGTATTAGCAGCGCTGTGCTTCATGCCATCGTCGTCTTCATGCTCGCCACAGCGTTTTGGGTTCGGCCGCTCAGCGTGCTGGTGGGTCGTCTTCGTCGAGGAGAGCCGCTCTTCATGGGTGACGGTGAGACGAACGATGCAAAGGTTTAAGCTTATCACCGAACGCACCGGACGGCATGGCTTCCCGCCGGCGGAATCTCCACCGTCGTGCCCAGGCTGAAGTCGACGAGCCGGGCGGTGCTATCGGCTTGAGTCGAGGTCCAGAACGTGAGCGGAGCGGAGATGGAGAATATCTCTTCATCGATGGCAGGGTCGACCTTCGTGTCGTCCACGATCGTCAGGAGCTCCTTTACCGTGGGCACACGGAAAGAAGACGCGTCGATCGTGCTGCAGATGTCTTCCGCTTCCGGCAGGGATGCGGCGGTCTGCACGTCTCGTCGCCATACGAGCTCGGTGCCACGGTCTACGGCCACCGTCTCCAAGAGCTCGAAGTGAGGGTCCAACGCCATGACGTCGCCGGCGACGCAGCGTGCATAGGTGGAGGTGGTGGCGGCGCTTCCCACGATCACTAGCGCGGCTCCGAAGTAGACCGACCACGAACGGTCATCGGCGTTCGCAGCATAGGTAGAGGAGCGAAAATAGTCTGCAGGGGTTCCGGGAAAGGCGGCGCTGTCAATGGTGGGAGAGCTTGTCGGCTGCATGAGCGATACGAGCTCGAGCCGTCGTGGAAGCCGCCAATCGTCGCGCCCCTCGAGGACGAGGTCTTCGCAGTACACGATCGCTTCGGCGGTGGCGCGTGTTTCCGGTTCGAGCTCTCTTTGCCAGGTCAGCCCGGTCACCTGGTCCACGACGACCACGCCTTCGACCCGATAGGACGACGGGCGGACTGCTGAATCGGCCTCGTTTGGCATCGGCCAGCTCGCATAGCCCGGAGTTGGACAGGAAACGCACCCACCATCGGAGGGACAGCTTTCGTCGGGACACTCGGCCATCGCGTCCATGGTCGCATCCGGCTGTGCCCCGGCATCGCTGACCGGAGGGCTCGGCTGACACGCCCCGCATAGCGCGAGGAATACAGCGACCGACGAGCTTAGGAAGCCTTGGTGAGTCACGGCGATCGGAGTGCTGTCTAGCACGCATCGTAGGGAAGATCTCGTGCCCCCGGCACCGACCGTCCGACGAAGAGCACCGGTGGAGCGTCGTAATTGAGCGGTTTGCTCAAGACGTGCCATGCGCCAAATCGATGTAATAATCTTATAGTTGGGGGGCAGTGCGAGCTGATGAGATTGACGGCATTCAAATTGGTCCTGGTCTTGACCGCCTCGGTGGTCATGTCTTGCAAAGGTAAGGTGGAATCCGCCCCAGCAGGTGACTCTGGGCCCGGAGACATGCGCGGAGGCTCGGGCGGTGCCCCTGGGCACGGGGGTGTGGGAGGTGACCCGGTCCAAGGGGGCGCGGGCGGCAACGGCAGCCCAGATGACTTCTTCGTTCGCGGAAACTACGAGAGCTTGGAAACGATCTCGGCCTACTACGTTGGCCATAGCCTACTCGCGGACATTCCAGACATCGTGACCCACATTAGTAATCAGATGCGTTCTACGTCGTTCAGTTTCCGTCAGCAGAACGTTCCAGGGGCCCCGCTTCGTTGGCACTGGGAGCAGACCGGGCCGGGTGGTGCCGGCACAGTGCAGAGCGGAGGCTTCACGCACCAGATTCATGAGGCGGTGGCGTCAGGCGACTACAGTCACATGATAGTCACCGACAGCGTCCCGCGTGGCGGCACCGCGGCCGAGGATGAGACAGCAGAGTACTTGGGAAAGATCGTCGCTGCGGCGCGCCAAGCCAGACCCGACGTGCGTCTTTTCTACTACGAAACTTGGCCCCACATCACTAGCGGATTGCCCGGGCATGATCCCTACAATGAGGACACCGTCAGCCCCACGCGCCATCTCCTGTGGCGCGAGCGCATCGATGCCGACGCCGCGATGTGGGAGCGCATCGTCGACCGTGTGAACCAGGAGAACCCGCCAGGCCCCAATGGCCACAACGTTCAGCTCATCCCTGCGGGTCGTGTTCTAGCCCGTGTGGTCGATGCCGTGGAGGCCGGGCAGATCCAAGGATTTGACGAGTTGGGGGATTTGTTCCTCGACGAGATCCATGCCAACCGTTACGGCCAGTTCATTGTTGCCACGACCCACGCTGCGATCCACACCCGGCGGGACCCTCGTGACTTCGACATTGACGTCATTACCCGTTATGGAAGCTCTTACTGGAATGAGGAATACGCGCGACCGAGCGACGCGGTTGCGTCGGCTTTCCTTCAGGTGGTCTACGAGAGCGTCCCAGTATACTACCGGGACCGATAGGGACAGGTGTCATCGCTCAGGGGTTGGCGAGGTCGAGGGTCCTCAGCAGCATGTCGGGCGGCACGGTAAACGAGTCGGCGGTGCCTTCGCCAACCACGAAGCCATAGCGCATGCCCAAGCAATCGGTGTGGTCTTTGAGGACGTTGTTGAAGCGGTACGGCGGCATGATGCAGACGACGGCGGCGTCGGGCGCGCACGCGAGGATGCCGTGATATACTGCGCTTCTTTCGGCGCCTGCGATGATCGCGGCATCCCTCGAGACCTCGATTATCTCGTTCACGCTCTGTGTCATGACATCGACGATTTCGTTGTCCTGACGTCGCTGTTCCTCTTCGAGCTCCGGCTCGTTGCGTCAGCCTGTGGAGGGCACTGCATGTCCCTTCTCGACGATAATGGGCGAATCGCCGTCGGTGGGGACGCTCGAGCCTGGACGGAGAGTCAGGCCGGCCGCCGAAAGGAGAGACACCAGTTTGTGCCGCGTCAAATACACGGGACGCGATGTCGACCCATCTAAGGTATTGCCAAATAGCCTCCGACCAGAAATCTCATAAGACACAGAGTTTGTTAGTTCGATGAGCTTGTCTTTCATGACCCGCGGCTTACCGAGAGCACCGAGAGTATCGGTAAGCAACTCCGGGAACAGGGGTTGCGATGTGATGAAATGCCCACCTGGCTTCAGAACGCGGGCAACTTCCCGTACTGCCGCCCGAGCGTCCATGTACTGCAAAGCGCTGAACATGAGAACGCAATCGAAGGAATCATCTTCGTACGGCAACTGCTCGCCAGCGCCCAAGTCTATCTTGGGTGGATCCACACCTTCGATTTTCGCAAAGATGCTCGTGAATCGACGATATACGGGTTCGATTTCACAACCGATCGCATGCGGTGTGACCTGCTGAAGCCTGAACAGGTTACATCCCCATCCAGGGCCGATTTCGAGAACTCGTTTGTCCCTGAAAGCGCTGAGCTCGAGCTGAGGCCATGCATCTTCTCTGTGAAGCCGACGATCCCTTTCCACCCAGAAGATGTACTCCCGCGCAGCATCGGCACACTTGATTCCCAACGGGTTCGGCTTGAATCCCTGCTCTGTTTGTGTTCCGAGGCCCAAGCCTGCGAGTAGTGGCACTTCGCTTAGACCTTGCTCACCGAGCGGAGCTCTGCTTCCCAAGCGGGCCAGGGTGCGAAGAACAGCCGGGCCTCGGTCGCTCCAAAGAACTTGCTCTAGCTCATCGAGCGTGGAATCCATGTCTAAGACCGCCTGGTGAAGACCAATAGGTTTCCGACGCCGGCCCAAGCCGGGATGCGAGCACGGTACGCAAGATTGTTCATTCGGAGCAGCGCCCGTCGAGGCATTCCGCGAACGCGTCGCTGAATTTCCGAAAACTCGCCGATGCGCCGGTACTTCAGTTTCAGCCCATATTGCGCGAGATGGTTGCTCAGCGCCGGAATGTCGAATCGCCACACCCAGAGCCGCTCGCCATCCATCTCGTACCAAACGCCATCGCCGAGTGGTAGGTGCTGCATCCCGGCGAGCGGCTTGCGTGATGCAGCTCGCGCAAGCGTTTCGATTCCGTGGTCGAGAGCCGTCTTGTTGATCACGTACAGCCCAAGTGTGCCTCCGGGTTGAACTACGCGAGCTAGCTCACTCAGCGCACGCTCCACCTCTCGGATATGTATGATCACACCCCAAGAGAAAACATGGCGAAACGACTCGCTGGCGAACGAGAGATTGGTCAGGTCCTCTCGCTTGAACACCACCTGGTCGCTTAAGCCTGCAGCGGCGACTCGCTCACTTGCATGGGACAACATCCTTTCTGAAATGTCGGCGGCGCAGACGCGATGGCCCGCTCGCGCAATACGAATGCTGTGCACACCAGGACCGCATCCAGCATCGAGCACCGTCTCATTCGGGTCGACTTCCATTGCGCGAAGCATGTCGCTGACGGCCCTATCGTAGAGCGGCTCGGCAATGGGATGGTAGTATTGATCGTCCCACGTGCGTACGGTCGACTCAAGCTCGAAAACCCGCTCATCGGTAGTCATAATCGATCAGTCTCATCCTGTCCGAGGGGAACGTCAATCTGGGGCTCCTGGCTCGAAACCATGCGCTCACGCTTCATCGACCGGCGAAATACCGCGACATGAGCGCAGCGCTCTGCTCGACCAAAAACGCCTCCAAAACCGTCTCGCGACCGACCTCGGTGAGACGCTGGCGAAGTGTCGCATCGCCGACGAGTCGGCGCAGCTGGTCGGCTAGATCATCCCAGTCCGCAGGGCAGAACAGCAGTCCATTTTCATCGTGCCGGATCAGCTCTGGGACCCCGGCAATGCGAGGCGCGAGTACTGCAACGCCGAGGGCCATGGCCTCCATGAGAACCACTGGCAGGCCCTCCATCAGGCTCGCACTCACCAAAACGTCATGCTGTCGAATCGTTTGCAGCGTGGTTCTCTCGTCGAGTTGACCGAGGAGCGTCACCCGATTGGCAAGCCCCAGCTCGCCAATCCTGTCAAGGACGCTCTGCCTCTCTGGACCGTCCCCTACCAGCGAGAGGCTGAAATCAACCCCTCTGTTACGAAGCTCGGCCACGGCTTGTAGAAGCCCTAGGTGACCCTTCTCGGGTGAAAGCCGTCCGACGCAGATGATCCGACAACCAGCGATCGATCGGTTCTGATCTCGACCTTCGGGGAGAGCGTTCACCTCAATTCCGCAGTGGCAGATGAAGAGCTTGTTCCAATCGCGTGGATCGCAGTTCCGCATGGCCTGGGCCATGGTGAAATAGGAGGCGCAGGCCGCAAAGTCAGCACGCCGGAGTTTCTCCTTGAGCAGCAGCCCCGCCGGATAGTCGAACTCCGAGATGCCATGCAGCGTGAGACTCCAGTTCAACCCGTAGTGAAAGCTTGCCAGCATGCCCACGATGGCAGCGGGGTTGGCGAAGTGATTGTGAAGGTGCGTGATCTCGCGGCGCCTCAGCTCCGAGGCCAGCAGGATCGCCTCCGCGAAGTAGAAGAACGCCCAGACGAGAGCGGTCATCCCGGGTACGCGATGACTGACGGCCAACTTCAACGTCCGGAAGTAGCGGAGCGGGTGAGCCCCCAACTCCCCTAGGTGGGCTGCGACCATCACCGCTGCTTCTCGCGCGCTCGTCGGAACGAGATAAAAGGTGCGTTCGCTTTCCCGCCGATCGACCTCGGTCAGCTGCCCCTCCCGCGCCGGGCGCCGGGCGCTGAATGTGCTGACCTCCACTCCTCGGCCACGTACGCCCGCGATCTCGCGCCGAATGAAGGTGTGAGAGGGACCCGGATAGCAGCTCGTCAGGTAGGCGACGTGAGTCATTGTTAGACGCCGAGATGGAGGCCACTGAGTCGCCAGGCTAGGCGCGGCGTTGACAGCAATCCGCTTTGCGAGCGCGTCGTGTGCGATTGGATATCGGAGCGCTTGAGAGTCCAGGGGTCGGCGTCCATCGGATTCGTCCCCCAATCGGTGGTGACCGCATGTGTGAATCCGGCCTTCTGGACCGCTCGGACCACCCGAGCGTCGTGATCGCCATTCGGATAACAAAAGGCCCCGACCTTGGCTCCGAGCTCCTCTTCCAACAGTCGCCGGGACTCCTCGCACTCCCTTTGCAAGCGGTGGTCATCACAGTTGGTCAATATCGGATGGGAAAGGCTGTGGCTACCGATCTCGTGTCCGGCCTCGCGCAGGCAGCGGATCTGATCGAACGTCATCATACCTTCCCAGCCGGCCAGCTCGACCCGCCCTGTTTCCTCATCCAGGGCGTCGGCGAATGCGTCCACCCGATCACAGGGGATCTTCTTGAGACTCACGACCAGATCATGGGCCTGCTGTCGCGCGTCACCGGCGATGGGTCGGTCGATTCCATGAGCGAGTGCCAGCCGGTCAGCGCGAGCGCCGCCGTGGTCTTGACCCAGCAAGGCCCGTAGGCCGTAGACGACTCGGTCGGGCCACAACAGGTGCCCGCTGCTCGCGTTTTGCGCAACAACAAAGAAAGTTGCCGTGACTCCGGCCTCCTGGAGCACCGGCGCCGCGTACTCGAAGTTGTCGAGAGTGCCGTCGTCAAAGCTGACCGCCATCCATGGTAGGTTAGCTGGCTCACGCGCACGCTGTGCGGCAACCGCTTCCCCGAGTGACACGCATCGAAAGTACTGCGAGAAGCAATTGAGGAACCAGGCGAGCTCTTCCGGAGTGACTGCAATGCTGGGATAGGGACTGTCGGCAACCGCATCGGCTGGCAGCACACGGTGGAAGGTCACTACGGGAAGCCGCTCCTTTCCCCACCTGGCGGGATGGGTGATGCCGCTCCACCACAAGGCGGTTGCGGCCGCGTCACCAAGGCGCCTTCTCAGTTGGGTCATGGGTCTCATCATGTTCGGAAAATCTCTCGCTGGATTATGACAGACCGCCGATGCCAGCGGTCGTAGGACGTTCAGGTAAGTCCGACTGCCTTAGTCTAGCTGGTTGGCTGGGACCGAGCAGCTTTCCAAAATGCCCCTCCCCCAAGTGCTAACGCAGTAGCTGAACGCTGCACTTCCGCGCTTGGAGACTCGGGGAGCGGATTGAGAACGGCAGGGGCGGCCTTCGTCGATGGGCAGGTAGCGCGAGCACCTCGATTTGCAGATCAGCTTCCGTTCGCCCGCTGCTCGACCGTCGAGGTTTCGCTCGCATTCGATCGGTGCTACCGTGTTCGTGTTTGATCGAGCGAGACCTTCATTATCTCTTCGTTTTGCCGGTGCAGGCCTACCCTCTGGGAGAGGAGCGGTTTGCGGTCGAGAGCGCGTTTGCCGACCATCTTCGCCTCCTGCTGAAGTTGCACAGACCGCGTTTCTCGAGGATCACGCTCGCAGGGGTAACGATGTCGCGTGCCGCGTATCTCGAGCGTGGAAACTATTTGACCGAGGTGGATGCGGCGAAGGACTCCATTCGCTTCGTCGGCCTATACGCGGCCGAAGCCAGCACCCGTGAGTTTCTCAGTGACCTTCCAGAGACGACGAAGCAGCTGCGGCAGCTGGTACACGATGCAGACCTCGTTCAATCGGGTCTGAGCCATTATTTGCAGCGACCGGTCGAGTTCACCGCCTTGATGCTCGCAAATCGACTCGGCAAAAAAACAATCAGCGTCACGGACATCGACAATCGCGCGGCCGCTCGGATGCTCCATGCGACGGGCAAGTGGTCGCGCAGGGCCTATCTTTCCAACAAGATCGTGCACGATCCGATTCGCTCATGGCAGCTCCGAAAGATCGTCGACCGGTGTTCCCTCGTGCTCCTCAAGGGGCAGAAGCTGGTCGACGACTATGGCCCGAACGCAGAGCACGTGAAGTTTTTTCAAAACACGGCATACACTGCGGAGCAGGTCATTTCGCAAGAGGAGCTAGCCCGTCGATGCGAAGACGTGATTAAGTCGACCGAGCCACTCAAGCTTACGCACTTCGGCCGGCTGGAGTTCTACAAGGGAATGCATCATGCAATCGAGGCCCTGGCACTCGTCAACGGAGCGGATGATACGCCGCCAGCCGCGAAGCTGACGCTGGTCGGCATGGGAGGTGAGGAAGCGCGCCTTCGACAGCTGGCCCGTACACTCGGCGTGAGGAACGCCGTCGAGTTCTGTCCGCCGATGAGCTACGGCGACGCCTTCCTGAACCGTGTGCGCGCGCAGGACATGCTGATTGCGCCGGCGCTGGCCCCAGACACCCCTCGAAGTGCCTGGGACGCGATCGCGAGCGGGCTTCCCATCCTGGCCTACGATACGGAGTACTACTCGCAGCTAGGTGACAGTACGGGAGCGGTGTGGACGGTTCCCTGGGGGGACGTGCCTGCACTGGCAGACGCAATCCGGTCGTTTGCTGCGGACCGCACGAAGGTTGCGGACCTGAAGCACAACACTCGTATCCCAGCTCTCGAGAACGCACAGGAGCGATGGCTCGCCCGGCGCGTCGAGTGGACCGAAGCCTTGTTCGCGGCCTGAGGCGTGGCTGCTCAGTCGGCGTTGGCGACTCGTTCGACGAAGGGTTGTTGAAGCACGCCCTCATACCGCGTCGCCGCTTCAGGGGGAAGCTGGCCCGAATACAGCAACATCCACTCACCAAACCCGATCTCCTTGCGGTTCGTGATCTCCTCCAGGTCTCGTGCGTGCTCCTTGCCGAAGGTGTACGTCTGGGCCTTGACCCAGTACAGGTCGACCATGCCGTGGTCCACGAAACAGAAGTGGTCTCGAAGGGCTTTCCAATGGTCGACCAGGGTCCAGCTCAGCGGTCGCCCCACGCGCTCAAGGAAGCCGCTGGCCAGCCGCGACTCCGCCGCACCGGACCGGCAGAGCTCACCCACCGGCACCTGGTGATAGACTTCGCGGAGGTTCTTGGGCCAATGGACTGGCGGATCCTCCAGCTTCGGGGGGACATCCCAGTATTTCAACATGTCCTCGGCATGTCCGAAGACCGTTTGATCGGTGACGTGATAGGGCGCGTACTTCAGCGAGCCTTGCCCGACCCCAAAGATCCGAAAGCGCTGCTCATAACCGCTGGCCACCGGGAACGTCTTGGCCATCGAGATCAGCATGCTCATGAAGCTCTCCTGGTATAGACGCTGGTCCGTGCGGGTCTTCAGGACCCACTCGGCCCCCAGCTCCACGGCCCTTTGCACCCCTGTCTTGGCCGAGGCGAGCTGCATGTTGATGTTGAATAGACCCGGCTTGTCCGGCTTGTCGTTCAGCACGACATCAGCCCCGAGTTGGCGAATGGGGTCTAGGATCGCTGGCGACGTGTCCCGCCACGTCGAAAGAATGAGGTGGGCGTTTGGCATGTGCCGGGCGTAGAGCTTGAGTGTCTCCAATGTGAAGTTGTCGGGTTCGTAAGGCGGGCCCTGCATCACCACGGCTGCGTTGTCGGCCTGTACCTCTCGTTCCGTCCAGGTCCCGACGGCCGCGGCGGCCTTTGGGCGGCCTCTGTAGGTCGTGTACTCGTCACTCTGCTGGTTGAGCCGGACGACGATAGAGCGCAGCGCGCGCCGCCGAGCTCTAGTCAAGAGTGAGGGGATGCTCTTGGGGCCTTCTCCCATGGTGTTCACCCTGGAGTGGTGCCGGGCTCTCCCAAACCAGACACCGCCTTCTTCGATATCGGCAGCGTTAAGAAGAGGTCCAGGTCCGCGGGAGTGCCAATGCCGTACATGCCCGCGCCGACACTGCCGATGTTGAAGCAGCGCAGCTCCATGCCTTCCCGTATCATTTCATTGTATGTCGGCGCCACGTAGAACTCGTTGTTGACCCGCAGGTCGGCGCGAATCATCTCGTCGGCTGCCTTCACGAAATCGCTGCCGTAGCGATAGTTGTAGATCCCCACGGTAGCCTCGTTCGAAACCACCTGCTTCTCGATCACCGCGACCACGCGCCCGGCATCGTCGAAGCGGACGAAGGACCACTTGGGATCGTCGGCGGTCATGGTCATGATCAAGCCGTCGGCGTCACCCATGGAGTCGAGATAAGTGTCAATGTCGGTGTCGATGTACTGATCGCAGTTGGCGATCATTAGCGGCTGGCGCGAGTCGATGTCCTCACGGGCCAGAAGAACCGTGCAGGCGGCACCGTCGGTCACCTGGTCCACGAAAATGAGCCTACAGCCGGGCGCCCAGGCCTGAAGGTAGTCGGCCAGCCCGTACTGTTCAGCGTGCTCACGCAGGAGCAAGAAGATGAAGCGATGTGGCCTCTTTGGCCGAAGGTTCTCGATCACGACCCGGATCATGGGCTGGCCATGCGCTGGGATAAGCGGCTTCGGCAGCGCATAGCCGGCGTCGGCGAAGCGGCTACCTCGGCCGGCCATGGGAACGACGATGTTCAGCATTCGTACTTGTCCCCTGCCACACTTGGTACCTTGACCACGACGGTGGTGACGTCGGTCAGGGCCTCAAAGTCGGTGTCCTCACCAGGCTCGATGAGCAGGATGTCGCCGGACTCGTAGATCGCTTCATTCATTCGTGCCCGACCGCTGAGGATGAGCGTGATCTCGGAAGCAACTTTGTGGAGGTGGCGCTTCTCCAGCGTTCCGCTCACGTAGGTTTTCACCGCAACCTCAGCTTCTTTTGTGCGAAAGACAGCAGGGCTGAAGTCACCCACAAACCAACCCAGTGTCATGTCCGAGAGCTTGAATACTTTCATGATTCCATCCTGCGCCTTCTGGCGGCCAGGACCTGCTCGTAGTCCTCGATCGCCTGCGGAGTGGCGAGAGAGATGTAGTCCTTACGCTCAATACCGTAGGTCCCAATCCGTTGCTGAGCGAGAATCATCTCGTTGAAGCAGGGGCATACGAAGTATGCGTTATTCACGCTTGCACCCTTGCGGATCATGCTCTGCGCTGCGTCGAGAAAGTAACGCCCCTTCTTGTAGTAGTACACTCCAGCAGTCGCGTGGCGGCTGATGGGGCGCTTCTCCGCAGCCTCGATGACGAGCCCGCTCTCGTCCGTTTTGACGAAAGACCATCGAGGGTGGACCGAGTCGAACACGACGGTGCCACCGTCGAGATCACGGTCCCGAAAAGACTGGAGCGCCTGGTTGAGGTCGAAGACGAGCACCTGGTCGCCGTTGGCAATGATCAGCTCCTCGTCTTCTGCGATGTGCTCTACGGCGAGCATGGCGGTACAAGCCGCTCCGGCTGTCGGACCTTCCGCCAGGATCACTTCGGCGTCCGGGTCGAGGAGCTTGAGCATGTCTCGTAGGTAAAAGCGCAGGTCGTCTTCCTTACGAATCACGAACACAAACTTGGCGTCATCCACGATCCGAAGCCGGTCGAATGCATGTTCGATGAGTGGGCGATTGTCGATCTCGATCACCGCCTTGGCGTAGGGGTAGCCGTGGCGCTGGAACAGCTCGTCGCCGCCCGCCATGGGAATCACGATGTTCATACTGCTCGCCGCTCCAGTCGGTCGATGGCGTCCTGGATTCGGTCTAGCGTCACCTCTAAGACGTTCTGCACTACGAGTACGTTGCAGCCCGCCGCTTCGGCCGACCGAATGCCGTTGATGTTATCCTCGAGCACGAGACACGCCTTTGGATCGATCCCCAACTTGGTTGCGGCCTGCAGATACATGTCGGGATCGGGCTTTGGCTTCGAGACGTCTTGGTTGCTGAGCATTACGTCCAAGTAGGTGCTGAGATTGCTCTTTTCCATCATCAGGGTCACGGTGGGCTTGATGGAGTTCGACGCAAGGCCCAGCTTGTAGCCGGCGGCCTTGAGCTTGGACAGCGTGTACTCATGAACGAAGACAGGCTTACAGTTCATGTGGACCTGCTCGACCGTGTATTGCTGCTTCAGCTCGTTTATGAATGTGTGCAATCCGCGGGGCAGTTTCTTCTCCATCGATAGCATCTCGAGCTTCCTCCTGGTAGGCAGGCCGTCGAAGGTCGACAGGTGCTCGGCTCTCGAAATCGTGTACCCAAACAGCTCGAGCGCCCGGTTGAGCGCGTGATAGTGCCACTCCTTGGCCTCGATGAGGACCCCGTCCATATCGAAGACGATCGCTTCGATCTTCATTCGAATATCTCCCTCGCTTCTCCCGGAAAATCCGTGCACAAAATGACCTCACCACTGCGGTGAATGAAGTCGTCCTCTGCCAGACGGTCCCAGACTGGCCGACGGTCGCGCCTGTGAAGATCTGGGGAAACGATGCATACGCGTTTTCCGGCATCGACGTGACGACGGATCACATCGATATCCCACCAGTCCGATTCGAAGCCGTCGAGCCAGACGCCGGCCGCTTGCTCGTAGAGGGCAGGCGACGGCTCCACGTCGCTGTGTCGCGTGAAGAACGGCACGCCGTGCGACATCCAGACGAGCGTGTCCGGGATCGACATGTCGAAGACAAAAAAGTCCGCAGGCTCGAACCGACGCAACAGAGCCGTCAGCATGCTTTGCAGCCCGTCGGCCTTGATATTCAGGGCCAGCGTCAGTCGCGAGTTGTGTCTCTGGTGGATGTCGAGTAGCCGCTCGGCGGAGATGGCCGTCGCCCCTGCCGGATCGTGGGACACCACCAGTACCCCGTCGCGGTCTCGAAGGTCGGTCTCGGTGCCGAACCCGTCCCGAAAGGAGCGGGCAAACGCGATCTCGCCGTTCTTCTCGTCGGGGTTCTTCCAGTAGCCGCGGTGGCTGATCACGTTCACGTCATGCTTCCCGTGCCGAAGCCGCCGCCTCGCAGGAGAGGCGCCCTGCCGGGCCAATTGGGAGGATTACATGCCGGCGTCGCCCTGTCCAGATGCACCGGCCCCGCGCGCGCCAGGTCGTCAGCGACTATGTCAGGCGCGGCAGTGGATCGCGAAGCGAGACAGTCGGTCCGCCAATGTCTACTTGCTCGAGACCAAACGAGCGCCGATCGGCTATGCCCATCCCATGCATCAAGCTGACGTAAAGCCGCTCGTGTGCCAGTCCGACCGATTCCGTGCTACCGAAATAAGACTCCCACGTGGTGTCTTGGGGATAGTGGACGTACCGGCCTGGTCTGAAGTATCCGCCTGCCCCGCCAGCAATCACGTTGGGTACCCGATTGAGTGCGTGGTTGCCCGTCGCAAGCTCGGTGAGCCAGACCACCGCCGTATTGTCGAGCAAGGTGCCGCCGTCTTCCTGCACGGAATCGAGCTGGTCTAACAGATAGGCGAAGTGCTCGGCGTACACACGATTGTAGTTGACCATCCCCTCGATGCCCTGGGTGGTCCCTCTTTCCTCGTGCGATGCGTGCGCGATGTCTTGATGGATGTCGAGCCCAGCCGCAATGCCAAACTCATTCCCCGGAAGTTGCTGGGTCACGAGCGTGACGACGCGGGTGAGATCACAGGCCAGTGCTAGCGTGGTGATGCGCGCGAACTGATCGATGGCGTGTCCCTGCGCCGAGAATGAAGGGTCGCAACCGATCGGCGGCTGGAGGTTGAGTCCCACCTCTAAATCCCGAATGAGCGCCCGGTGCCGCTCCAGCTTTTCTCGATCGGAGGACCCCAGCTTGGGCAGCACGGCGGCAAACTCTTCGCCGGCCATGTCGAGGACGCTAGCGCGAGCGCTTCGAACGAGATCCTCGCGAGTTGGCTCGCCGGGGTCGGTCGGCTCAGGTGCCAGACCGAGTATCTCGTTGAAAGCCGTGTCAGCGTATCTCTCGCGCGGCGCGGGCTCGTTGGCGCCAACGTAGTTGTACTCGTGCTGGTGGCGGAACCCGTAGACCCGGGTCTTCCAGCGGCCCGGCTGGCCTATGATATCCCCGATCTCTTGGTCGATAGAGGGTGCTCCGCCGCGCGCCGAGCCTGACCCCTGGTAGGCCCAGTTGCTGGTCAGCAGGTGTGCTTGAGCGAGGTGATGCCGATTATGATCGCCGGAATACCCAAGTCCTCCGATCCGGTACTCCTCGGCATAGGTCACCATTCGAGCAAGCCCGTCGACAACGAGCAGCTTGTCTCGATGACGATGCAACGGCCTCAGGATGTCGCTGAAGTCGGATTCGCCGAGGCCGCTCAGCGAGTAGTCGTACTCCTCGTTGTCGCGACCAGGCTGACGCATATGCCAGCGGCCGGGAACGGTTCCGTGGGGCGTAATGAAGAAGACCACCCGTTTCGGGCTCTGCTGGGCAAACGCGCGCATCCCAGGAAGCGAAGGAAGCATCAGTGATCCTGCGGTCAACCCTAGCGTGCCGAGAAAACGACGTCGATCGAAGATGTACGGGCCTCGGCTCATGTCGTCACTCCTCCGCCCCACTTCGAAGCCTGAACTCGGGGCGAGTCACTATGGTGACCAGCAATTCGATGAGGTCTCCCCCGTTCTCCGCAAACGCTGTTTGAATCGCCTCCAACTGACAACTGTCTGCTGGCTCCAACGACCGTCCGCTCGAATAGGTAAGCCATTGCTTGGTCACACAGTCGCGAACCACGTCGCTCTCCCCCAGAAGACGCTGCAGCTCGATGGCACCTTCGTACTCGGCGTCGTCACCAATGCCGTTCGCAAAACCAGAGGCGTCGACTGGAAGTCCGCTGTCCTCAGTTCGGAACATCCCTGCTGCGTCGTAGTTCTCGAAGCCATACCCAAACCCGTCTATCCGAACATGGCATCCCTGACAGCTCGAGGACGCGACACGCTGCTCGAAGAGCTCTCTATTCGTCATGGGACCTTGGTTCGGATCTGCTACAGGCGGTGATGTGTCAGCGTCGGCTGGCGGCGAAGGCTGAGACTCACAAAGAATGCGCCCCATCACATAGACGCCGCGAAGCGGCGGCGAACCGTTTGCGTCGTGGGCGTTGCCTGCCAAAAACGCGACGCGACTGAGAACGCCAGCGCGTTCCGTCGGATCTAGCTCGACCAGTGACCACGGCTCCATGGGCGCTGGGATATCGTAGAGCTCAGCCATCACGGAATCGACATACGCGACGTTGCTCGTGAAAAGATCCTCGACCGTGCCACCCTCGAAGTACTGGTGCTCGATGAAACGAAGCGTCTCCTCCTTGGCCGACTGCTGCGCCTGCCCGCTCCACATTGGGAAAAGCTCGGGCAACTTGTCCTCTCCTAGCACCCGGTCGACGTACAGCCATTGTCGGTGGAAGTTCCGAACGGCGGCGCGCGCCCGCTCGTCGGCCAACAGCCGTCGCGCCTGCGCCTCGAGCTCTTCTTCGGTTTGCAACGCTCCGGCATCTGCTGCCGCGAACAGCTCGTCGTCGGGCATGCTCTCCCACAGAAAGTAAGAGAGGCGGCTTGCCAATTCGTACGGCGTGAGCTCCAGCTGCGCTCCATTGACGGGGGTGCTTTCGCTCTCCAGTCGATACAGAAACTGCGGCGCCTGTAGCATCGCGGCAACGGTCAGTTGAACAGCGGCGTCAAAGTCGATTGAAGCTTGCTGAGACTGGAAGAAGTTGCTCCACCGATTGAGCTCTTCATCAGAAAGGGATCGCCGGAAAGCGCGTCGACCGAAGGTCTCCACGAACTGTCGGCCGCACTCAGCGTCCGAGGTGCCGCACGGGAGAATACGGGCACGCGCGGTCGGGCTATTCACGGCGTGCTCGCCGAGTGCGAAGGCCGCCGTTTCGTACCGCGCGACCCGGACGTCCGATGGGCCGAGCGACCGCGCGTCGTTCTCGAAGGAGCCTTGCAATACCGCGTCGCTAGGCTGCTCCGGTAGCACCGGGATCTCGCCTCCAAGCAGGTCGCGCACCGTGTTCTCGTACTCGACATTGGTGAGGCGTCTTGCGGGAGAAGACCCGACGGTGATGGCGCCAGGGGTCTGGCAGATGAACGACTCTTGCGAACCGCGGGGTGGTCCATCCCCGCCTGCGCCGCCGATCACGCCATTGCAGGCAGACAGCAGCGCCAGGCCACCTATCAAGGCCACTCGCAATCGCGTGTCCTCTCCCCCCCGGAGCTTCATGCAGGAGCAGTATTGCGGCTCGACACGGCCTTTCGCCAGCCGGATGGGTTAAGTCGCCGGCGCCGAATTGGGCAAAGCATTCGGGTTTTCAACCCCTTAGGGGAAAGGTAAAACTTTGTAGTCCGGGTGGTGCCCAGCGACGGCAAGCGCTCCCTCGGGCGGCCGGTCCAGCTCCACGCCCTGGACGGTGCCGGGCCACACCGCGATCCGAATCCCGCTGATGTCGCTCTTCACGTGGGACGTCAAGAGCTTCGCAAACGTTTGAGGTGTATCGCTCGTCGGAGCGTGAAACGAGCAGGACAGCAACGCGCGGTCTCACGGCGCCCTCGGCAGCGGCGCAGGCCTTCGATGTCAACGGCCCTGGTTGCAGACTGCGTCACCCTCCTTCAGCCTCTCAGCAGAACTCGTTGCATGAGACGACCTGGAGCAGTGGTGATTGGCCGAAACGAGGGTAAGCGTTTTGTGCGTTGCCTCGACTCCTTGCTCGGGAGAGTAAATCCGATCGTGTATGTCGATTCGGGCTCGACCGACGGCAGCATCGAATATGCGCGGGAGCACGGCGTCGAGGTCGTAGAGCTCGATTCGTCGATTCCGTTCACAGCGGCGCGGGCGCGCAACGCCGGGCTCGATCGAGCACGGGAGTTGACTCCCGATGCTGAGCTAGTGATGTTCGTCGACGGCGACTGTGAAGTGAATCCGGAGTGGCTTCCGACGGCGGAGCGGTTCCTCGACGAGCACGAAGACTATGCGGTAGTGTGCGGACGCCGCCGTGAACGCCATCCAGGCGCGTCTGTCTACAACTACTTGTGCGACGTGGAGTGGAACACGCCAGTGGGCGACGCGAGAGGCTGCGGAGGCGACGCCGTGATGCGCGTCAGAGCCTTCACCGCCGTGGGCGGATTCAACGCCAGCTTGATCGCCGGGGAAGAGCCCGAGCTTTGCGTGCGGCTCCGAGCTGCTGGCTGGAAGATCCGCCGCCTGGACCAGGAGATGACGCTGCACGACGCAGACGTGACCCGGTTCTCGCAGTGGTGGACGCGGGCCGTCCGCGCCGGGCACGCGTTCGCCGAGGTCGCCGTGATGCACAGCGCGCCCTCCGAACGTCAATGGACGAAAAAGCCAATGAAGACCGCGATCTGGGCATTGGTCTTGCCCTCCCTTGCACTCGGGCTCGCCCCTTTGTCGAACGGCCTCTCACTCGGCCTACTGCTGCTCTATCCGCTCAATATCGCGCGCATCGCCGCGCGCCTGCACCGAGAAGGCGAGCCCCGCCCCTGGACGGTCGCCAGCTTCCTCATGCTCTCGAAGTTTCCTGAAGCACTAGGCTGGCTTCGCTACCACACCGGGCGCGTTACCGGCAGGCGCTCTAAGCTTATCGAGTACAAGGCCTCGCAGGCGGAGTAGCGTCCCGAGCGCGGCAGATAGCGCTCGGTTAGCCGCTCGACGCGCCCCACGGCAGGCCGCACTGCGTTAGCCCCTCGCGGGCCGCTCAGTGCGCGCGGCGCACGGATCTGATCCGCACGTAACAAGCGAGGAACTAAACCCTATAGATGAAAAAAATTGTAATAGACTGTCCGACGCCCTGGACACCTACAGCCTTAGGGGTTCATACACATCCTAAGGGGTAAAATCGTGATAAGAGGGGTTTGCATAGGCCTTTTGGGCCTGTTCCTGATAGCTTGTGAAGGCGTTATCGGGGGAAACGCGGGCGGACCGCGTCTTGGGGACGACGGCATCAATAACGCCGGCTCATCCTTCGGATACGCGAGCCAGGCTTCGCTGCTGCGGCTGAGCAAGCACCAGCACATGCGAACGATGGAAGACGTTCTTGGTCACTTCCTAGGAGGGGACGCCGACGCCGTGCTCGATGAGATCGAGCCGGTCTACGGCATCATCCCCGATGACCCATCCGAGCTCGACGTAGGCGAGCTGGTTGGTTCCACCTTCAGCCGCATGTCGCAAAACGTCGGAGAGCTTCACGTCCGCGGCTACTTCGATGTCGCTCAGACGGCGGCGAACGCTATTGTGCAGGACGGCACTCGTCGCACGCGGATGTTTGGCGACTGCGTCGATCAACCGACTGACGACCATGCATCGTGTGTCGCTCCCTTCATCGACTCCTTCGGGCTCTGGGCGATGCGCCGCCCATTGACGGATGACGAGCATGACTTCTACCTCGACGCAGTCTTCGCGAACGACGGCGCGAGCTACGAAGCAACGCCCGAAGCGCTCGCGGATCTGCTCGTCGCGTTTCTGGTCTCTCCGAACTTCATCTACCGCCTGGAAACCGATGGGAACGAAATCGACGACGGACTCTACGAGCTCGACGCGTACGGACTGGCCTCTCGCCTGTCCTATCACTTCTGGGGCTCGATGCCGGACGAAGAGCTCTTTTCCGCGGCGGCAGATGGCTCCCTTCTGACCGAAAATGGGTACGCGGCTCAGGTCGAACGGGTCTACGCCGACGAGCGAACGCGCATGACCTTCGAGCGCTTCTTTCACGAATGGCTCGAGCTGTACAAGGCAGGCGACCCGTTTGGTGGCGTGACCTCAGGAAGCCCGCAGAAGATCGCGTTCATCGAAGGCTACGACGTTTCTCCGCAGCTTCGCGACAACATGATCGCGGAGGTGCTCGAGATGGTTGAGTACTACCGTCAATACGGAACGTTCGACGACCTTTTTGTTAGCACGGCATCATTTGCGCGAACCGAGGACCTTGCGGCGATCTACGAAGTTTCGGCTTGGGATGGCTCGGAGCCGCTGATCGAGTTCCCAACCCCAGCGCGACGGGGCCTCTTGGGCCGCGCCGCTTTGCTCGCCGCGGCGACCGTCCAAACCCATCCCATTCTCAGAGGCGTACGTATCCGAGAGAACCTCATGTGCGACTCGCTCGGAACTCCGCCTGCCAACGTCAACGTGGACGCCGAGGAATTGGAGGGAATCGTGACAACTCGGGAGCGAGTCGAGTCGCTGACAAGCCCGGGGAGCTGCTCCGGATGCCATCAGTTGATCAACGGGCTCGGCTTCCCGCTCGAGGCTTTCGACTCGCTTGGTCGGCATCGCAGTGCTGAGATGGTCATCGATACAGAGGGTAGCGTATCGATGCTCCCGATCGACGTTGCGGCGACGCCTTTCATCGATGGTCTCAGTGACGGACGCTCCATAACTGGGCCCGCAGAGCTGGCGGATGAGCTGCTGCAAAACGGTAAGCTTCAGCGCTGCTTCGCTCAACACTATGTGCGATTCGCGCTGGGTCTAAACGCCGACCCGAGCTTTGGTGGTGACCCGCAGACGATCGAGGCGCTGAGCAACGAGTTGTCGTCTGGGGTTGCGCTTAGCCAAGTGTTCAAAGAACTCGCATTTTTGCCCGCATTCAAGCAACGCCTGAGGGGAGATGAGTCCTAATGCCGGTCCGTCAACTAGGTCGCCGCCACTTCTTGCTTGGTACGGGCGGCGCTGTTCTGTCGATTCCGTTCCTTCACTCGCTCCAGCCTCGCAGTGCACGGGCGCAGGTGGTCGACCAGAGGTTCTTCGTCGCATTCATGACGGGACATGGAGGGGTGTGGCCTGAGCACATGTTTCCGGGCGATAACGTCCTGACGAACAGCGATTCGATCTACGCGGACCACCCCATGCGTTGGGGCCCCCTTTCCGCGTCTCCGTTGGGAGGGCAGGTTTCGCTGTCCCCCGTGCTGACGTGTCCGTCGACTTCGATGCCGCAAAGCCTGCTCGACAAGATGATGCTGATCCGCGGGCTCGATATCGCGACAAATCTCGGCCACACGAGCGCTGGGCCGCTGGGCAACTACGAAAGAAGAGATCAGGGACCGGACAGCGCCGATCTGTACGTGCCCACGATCGACCAAGTGCTTGCGGCATGGAGCGGTTTCTACGGTGGCGCAGATCCGTACATGCTGAAGTCGATGCACGTGGGGGATGGTTTCTCATGGATTGAGCGCTCGGGCGGGATCCAAGCGATGGACCCGGCTACGAGCCCGGACGTGCTTTTCCGGACAGTGTTATCGACCGTGCCACCGTATCAGCCGACACCGACACCGACACCGACACCGACACCGACGCCCACGCC
>JAOTVB010000012.1 GCA_029863605.1 Myxococcales bacterium
CGTTACTTTCGCACGTGAAAGGCAGTCCGAATGAGCACTGAGAAGACCACCTGGCTCAAGGTTCTCGAGCCCGACGAGCTCCCCGATGGCCGTGTCAAAGCGGTCACGTGCAAGCACTTCACACTCTGCATGACCCATTTCGAAGGTCAGTTTGCCGCCCTCGACAACAAGTGCCCGCACCAGGGTGGGCCTCTCGGAGAAGGGTCGATCGAGGAGGGCTGGTTGCGCTGCCCATGGCACGGTTGGGACTTCCACCCGCTCACGGGCAAGCCCCCGGGCGGCTTCGACGATGGCGTCGACACATTTTCAGTAGAGGCTCGTGAGGATGGGATCTACGTCGCATTCCCCGAAGAGCAAGCACACGTGCGCACATCGAGCGACGTGATGGTCGAGACGCTGATCAACTGGGACGTGAAATGGGTTTGGGGGATGGTCGGGCATTCGAATCTCGGCTTCGCGGATGCCATCCGCCGCCAAACTGCGAGTGGCGCCCTTGGGTACTTCGGGATTCGCCACGAGGGCGCTGCGGCGTTTGCCGCGTCTGCGTATGGGAAGCTCACCGGTCGACCGGCCGCGTGTTTTTCGATCGCGGGACCGGGCGCGACCAACATGCTGACCGGGCTCTGGGACGCGCACGTCGATCGCGCTCCCGTGCTTGCGTTGACCGGGCAGGTGCCGACCCATCTCATCGGACGGGGCGCCTTCCAAGAGGTCGATCTCGCGGCCGCCTTTGGCGGGGTGGCTACGTACACCGCTGTCGCAGCAAAGAGCTCGAACTTTCCGGAGATCGCAAGCCTCGCCTGCAAGCACGCCATCCTGGAGCGCGGGGTTTCCCACATGGTCTTTCCAGACGACGTGCAGCTCGTCGAGGCCCCCGACACCAAGCCTGGCTCGCCCGCTGGCCGGCTCTCGGCGCAGGAGATCGCCCCGCCACAGGGAGCACTGGACGATGCCCTCACCAGGATTCGCCAAGCAAAGCGCCCGATCATCATCGTGGGCCACGGCGCGCGCTTCGTCATGGACTCAGTGATCGAGCTCGCGGAGCAGCTCCGTAGCCCGGTCCTGACTACGTTCAAGGGCAAGGGACTCATCCCCGATGATCATCCGCTTGGCTGTGGTGTGCTTGGGCGTAGTGGGACGCCGGTGGCCAGTTGGTTCATGAACGAGACCGACCTGCTGATCGTATTCGGCGCGAGCTTCAGCAATCATACCGGAATCACATCTTACAAGCCGATCATCCAAGTCGACTACGATCCGATGACGTTAGGGCGCTTTCATTCGGTTACGGTTCCGGTGTGGGGCGAGATCGGCGTCACCGCCCAGCTCCTGCGGGAGCAGGTCGGGAAGACCCCCGCGGTCGATCAGCGGAGCGAAGTCGCCGAACGTTGGAAGATCTGGCGCGAAGAAAAGGTGCGTCGACTGTCGGAGACCGAAGGCAAGGGCGTGCACTCCGCGGCGATTTTCCAAGCCCTGACCGCGACTGCCCCCGAAGACGCGATCATCGCGGTCGACGTCGGGAACAACACCTATTCGTTTGGCCGCTATTTCGAGTGCAAGCGTCAGTCGGTGTTGATGAGCGGCTACCTCGGCTCGATCGGGTTCGGTTATCCCGCCGCGATGGGCGCCTGGGCTGCCACCCAAGAGGGCGACCCGAGGTTCAGCGGTCGGAAGGTGATCGCGGTGACCGGCGACGGTGGCTTTGGTCAATACATGGGGGAGTACACCACCGCCGTGAAGTACGGCATGGACATCACCCACATCCTCTTGAACAACAGCGAGCTTGGAAAGATCAGCAAGGAGCAACGCACGGCGGACTACGACGTCTGGGAGACCTCGCTCCACAACCCGAGCTTTGCCGAATACGCGGAGCTCTGCGGCGCCAAGGGGATTCGCGTGAACGCAGCCGAAGAGCTCGAGGAGGCAATGGCCAAAGCGCTCGCGCACGATGGCCCGGTTACGGTCGAAATCCTGGCCGATGCGCTTCTCGTCTGAGTCATACCTAACGGAGCACATCCAAACGCATACACCCCAGCACGACGCCGCGAGGCGAGGAGACCAGCGCGATGACCGTAGCCCAGGTTCGAAAACAGAACAAAGTTCGTGTTGCCAGTTGGAGCGCACTCGAAGACCGCCAACCCGCGTATGGTTTGGTGGCCGACGTCGATTTGGTCATCGTTCGCCACGATGATCGGGTTTCGGTGTTGTACGGTCGTTGCCTTCACCGCGGCGCATTGATGGCCGATGCCAAGATCGACGGCGACAACATCGTATGCGGGGTGCACGGTTGGGACTACCGTTACGACACCGGGGTGAGCGCCTACAACAACGAGGAGGCCCTCCAGAAGTTTCGCGCCTGGGTCGACCCAGGAGCCGACGCGGTTCTCGTCGACGAAGAGGAGATCCGCGCCTGGGCGGTGAAGCAGCCGCAGCCGTACGATCGCGACGAGTACCTCGGCCTCTACGCTGACGTGCACGGGACCAAGGAAGAGCCTTTCAACAAACACATCCAAGAGCTCGCACGCAACGGCCTCGAGAACGTCGGTCACGATGGACCGGTGTCGGCGATGGGCGTGCCACGGCAAGAGCTACCGTGCTGGGAAGACGTTTTGCTTCTGACCGCGCAGCTTGCGCGCAAGCCCCTGCTCGGCGACGCTGTGGTGGGCACCGACGTCGTCATAGGCCCCAACGCCAAGAAGCCGCTGAAGCTCGAGATCCCGCTCTTCGTAAGCGACATGAGCTTCGGAGCGCTGAGTGAGGAGGCCAAGGTTGCCCTTGCGATGGGTGCCGAGATGGCGGGTACCGGGATCTGTTCAGGCGAAGGCGGGATGCTTCCGGAAGAGCAGGAGGCCAACTCGCGCTACTTCTACGAGCTGGCCTCCGGCCGTTTCGGGTGGGACCTCGCCAAGACGAAGAAGACCCAGGCGTTCCACTTCAAAGCGGGACAGGGCGCAAAGACCGGCACCGGTGGGCACCTCCCGGGGAAAAAAGTCACTGCCAAGATCGCATCCGTACGTGGGCTCGAGCCAGGCCAAGCGGCGATCAGCCCGGCTCGGTTCGCAGATCTGGATGGGCCGGAAGATTTCCGAAAGTTGGCGGATGAGGTCCGCGAAGCAACGGGCGGGATCCCGATCGGTTTCAAGATGAGCGCGCAGCACATCGAGGCGGACATCGACTTCGCTCTCGAGGTGGGCGTCGACTACATCATCCTCGACGGCCGCGGGGGGGCAACGGGAGCGGCGCCGGATGTGTTCAAGAAGAACATCTCGGTGCCGACGATGATCGCGCTCGCACGCGCACGCCGCCACCTCGACCAGAAGAAGCGCGACGACGTGACGTTGGTGATTACCGGCGGGCTTCGGACGGAAAGCGATTTCGTAAAGGCGCTCGCTATGGGTGCCGACGCGATCGCCGTCGCAAACGCGGCCATTCAGGCCATCGGTTGCCTCGGGATGCGCGCGTGCCACACCAACAATTGCCCTGTAGGCATTGCGACACAGCGGGAGCATCTTCGGGCGCGACTCGACGTGCAAAAATCTGCGCAGCAGCTCTCCAACTTCTTCACGTCGACGGTCGAGCTCATGAAAGTGTTGGCACGCGGTTGTGGTCACAGTCATCTCAGCGACTTCGTGCAGGATGACCTCACCACCTGGAAGCGCGACATCGCCCACCTGACCGGGATTCATTACGCGGGAGTGACGCCGCCATGAGTTGGAAACCTCTCGGCTCGCTGCTACCGGGCACGCTCGTCGAGGCTCGACTCGAGCTCCACTGGGCAACGCAATTGGTGAGCGCGGTCGGAACGAGCCTCTTGCCGCCGCAGTCGGATTTCAGCCACACGAATTGCGGCTGGCTCGCAGAGCTCGGCGTGTTGGCAGGTCGTGCGGTCGGGGACGATGCGCTTCGGCCGGCGCTCGTGTTCGAAGGCCTCGAGCTGGTCCTGCTCGACGGAACTCAGGAGCGGGCCGCGCTACCGCTTGCAGGCCACACCCTCGAAGAGGGGCGGGTCTGGCTTGCAGGTGAGCTCGGTGTCCCGAGCGACGAGCTGCGACTGCCAGAGCACGAGATGCCCGCGCATCCGGTGGGCGACGGCGGCGTGTTTTCGGAGGCCCGAGCCGATCAACGGATCGAGCTTGCAGCCTGGTTCGCCGATGCCAGCAGACTGATTAGAAGGCTGGTCGCGGACGACCCGACGGCGTCGCCTGTGCGCTGCTGGCCGCACCACTTCGACATTGCGAGCTTGATCGTGCTCGACGGCGATGCGGAGCCGGAAGAAGCGAGAAGCTATGGCGTTGGTTTTTCCCCGGGCGATCAATCCTACGCGCAACCGTATTTTTACGTGACGCCGTGGCCTTATCCCAACGCGGACGCATTGCCCGTGCTGGAGGCGGGCGCTCGGTGGCATACGAGCGGCTGGACCGGGGCCGTGCTCACCGCGGACCAAGTGATTTCGCTGCCCCACGAAGAACAGCAGGCGCAAGTGACTCGCGCGCTGAAGAGCGCGATCCTGGCGAGCAGGGCGCTGCTTGGGGGCTAGCCCCGGTGTGGCGCTGGCACTGAGACCGGATCAACTCGAGTCGATAGGGCGGTGCGGGACACGGCCATGTGTCGGACGGCTCGGCTTGCAAAGGTGGCCCGAGTCACCGGTTGACGCAGAATGAGCACCTTGACCGACCCAAGCTAGATCACACTGATGGCACTGACACTGGCACTAGCGTCCCAGCAACAGAACGCTCACGCCTAGCGCGATCGCGATCACCTGCGGCCAACCCGGAAGCGCGGGTTGCTCATGCTCGTGGGCCCAGTCGTGGGTAACCACATGGAGCAACAAGCCGCCAACGATGGCTTCGATCCACGGCTCGCCGCGCGCCCAGGTCGATACTGGCGTTTGCTGTGCGACGACCACACCGATGACACCTGCGATCGCCAGGCCTGTTGCGTGGCGTATACCGCTTTTGCGTCCGTGCGCCGACGTGAAGGCAAGCGTCATGAGCGCAGTCACGGGAACCGAATGTGCGGCGATTGCCGTCAGCACGTCACCGTGTTGGTGTCCCGCGTGGGCAGCGCCGGTAAGCGACCCGAGGGCGATGCCGTCGCCGAGCTTGTGCACCATCAGCCCCCAGTAGCTGAGCTCGAGGCCCATCGTCGACGAGTGGTCGTGCTCGGGGTCTTCGTGTGCCGCTCGCTCGATCAGCCATGGGGCTAGAAACGAAGCGGCGGCGGCGAGGAGAACCGACGGGCCGGCCTCGCCGATGGCGTCGGGGATCAACCGACCAACGACGACCGCCACCGATGACACGATCGCGAATGTCCGAACGGCATCGAGAAGACGCCCACGACCGGGAGCCACGAGCCCCAGGACCGCGCCCGCGGCGACGGAGCCCACGATGATCGTGATCGGCCACTCCACCCGAGCCGACTTACCACACTAGAGGCGGTTCTGGCGTCGTTAGATCCCGAGCGCGTCGGCTTGGGCCGCTTCCTTGGCGAGCTGCTCCTCGGCGCAAACCGGGCAGGCGATGGCCTCTTTGGCGATCTCGTAGCCAGCGCCGCCGGGATCGTCGTGGGACTTGGCTCGGCGCCCGGCGCGTGCCCGCTGTGCTTTGCCTCGGCTCGGGTACTCGGTGGGACGGCGCTCCATCACCACCTTCGTCGCCCTCTCGCCGGGGCGCGATACTCGATTGCAAAGCTCACATCGATACATGCAGGGTCTCCTCGTCTCTAACGAAGGGCTGATGTGGCACATCGACCGCGGGCGAGCAAGCCAAGGGAGGACCCGAGGATGCTTCGCAGTGCTTGCTAGGCACGCAGAAGCTTTGCGATTTCGAGCGCCGCATAGGTGAACACCCCGTCGGCGCCTGCCCGTTTGAAGGAGACCATGCTCTCGAAGAGAACCTCGTCCCAGTCGAGCCAATCCTGCTCCGCCGCACCTCGTAGCATCGCGTACTCTCCGCTGACCTGGTAGGCGAAGGTCGGAACACCGAAGGCCTCCTTCACCCGGCGGACGATGTCGAGGTAGGGCATGCCGGGCTTGACCATGACCATGTCCGCCCCCTCGGCAATGTCGAGCTCGACTTCTCGCAATGCCTCGTCCGTGTTTGCCGGGTTCATTTGGTAGGTTCGTTTGTCGGCGGTACCGAGGTTCTGCGCAGAGCCGACGGCGTCGCGAAACGGGCCGTAGAATGCGGAGGCGTACTTGGCGGAATAGGCGAGGAGGCTCACGTCTTGCAGACTCTCGGCATCGAGAGCGGTGCGGATCGCGCCGATGCGACCGTCCATCATGTCGCTCGGTGCGATGATGTCGCAGCCCGCGCGAGCCTGTACGAAGGCCTGTTGGCAGAGGACCTCGACCGTTTCGTCATTGACGATCTTGCCGTTGCGGACGATGCCGTCTTGGCCGTGTGTGGTGTAAGGGTCGAGCGCCACGTCGCAAATCACACCGATGTCGTCGTGCCGCTCCTTGATGGCGCGCACCGTTCGGCAGACGAGATTGTCCGGGTTGGTGGCTTCCTTGCCGTCGGGGGTCTTCAGCTCCGCCGGGGTCACGGGGAAGACCGCCACGGCCGGAATTCCGAGGGCCTTGGCTTGGCTGACGGCTTCGACGGCGAGATCGATGCTCAGTCGCTCCACCCCGGGCATCGACGGGACCGGGGTGCGTTCGGAGTAGCCCTCCTGCACGAATATCGGCCAGATCAAATCGTTCACCGAGAGAGACGACTCGCTCGTGAGGCGGCGAACCCACTCGGCGCTGCGGTTCCGTCGCATGCGTGTGCTCGGAAATTCGGGATGCGGTTTGCCAGGCATCGTCGTTCAGAGATCGTAGCAGTTTGTCGCGAGCCGGCTCAATGACGGGTGCTGCTGCGCTAGTGTCCAGTGAACTGGTGGCGATAGGAGACACTGATCGCGTAGTTGCGACCGGGGAGGGGGTAACCGAGGACATCGAAGGAGCGGTCGTCGTTGACGTTGCGAGCCGTGAAGGCGACCCAAAGGCGTTCACCGAACATCAACGCGTAAACGCCCAAGGTAAGAGGCCTGTAGTCGGGAAACGGGACCAGATTCGCAGGGTCGCTGTAACCTCCCGCGCGGTAGTAGAACTGGGCGAAGGCGACGAGATCGTCGACCTGGCTTCCGAGCTTTCGCGTGTGTCCTTCGAACCGGGTGAGGCTGCTGAACGGGGTGAAGGCAGGAAGCTTTTTTCCGTTTTGGTTACGGGTGAGTAGGCCAGTGAGAGTGCTGACGAAGGTGAGGTGCGGCGTGATCTCTCCAGCGAACCGAGCCTCGGCACCCCAGGCCATGGCGCTGTCTTCGTTTCGGAAGGTGATCTGATTGCGAACCGTGCGCTGGACGACGATCACGTCTTTGGTCGAGTTGACGAAGCCGCGAATTTCGGCGCTGCCTTTGAGTACTCTCGCACGCCCGGCCATGACCACGCTGAGGTCACCTCCGAGGCCGCTCTCCGGATTGAGATCGGGGTTTCCCTCGACGCGCGCGCGCGTTCCGAAGAGCTCCAACACCGTCGGAAGTCGAACGCCGGTGTACCCGGAAGTTGCGATCGTGAGCCAGGGTAACGGACCAACCGCGGCGCCGATCCTGATCGTCGGAAGGAATACGTTGCTCTGCCGATCGATCGATGGTCCGAGCTCGAACGAGCGGATGCGGGTTTGACTGAACCCAAGGCGCACCGAGGAGCGAAGCTCGAGGATGGTGTCCCGCCACTTGCCGTGGACGCGAGGCTCTAGAACGACGGCGCCCTCTACACGCTGTGACGGCCGAGGTGCAGACGAGATCTGGTCGGTCCGCGGTTGAAAGTGGTCGAACTGAGCAGTGCCAAGGATGGTCCAGTCGACTTGGTCCGACATCTGCAGCCGCGCGCCGATTCTCGTATACGCATTCGCCGTGCGGTCGTCCGATGCGCTCGGGCCTGCGATGCCGACCTCCCCGAACGGGTCTGTGACTCGGTTGCGAATGTAGCCACCGCCCAGGACGGCTTGGAGCTCGTAGTCCTTCCCGCCCGGACGCTGTCCGGTATGCGTATATGACGTCCCGCCGAAACCTTGGGTGCGGGCTTGGCGGGTTTGGAGGACCTGGTCGCAGCCTGCACCCGGCACACCTCGCTCCAGATGCGTTCCGAGGAGGACGATGTCGACATCTCCCTCCGCGGTATCGATCTGAGTGAAGGACAGACCCTGATACCGTTGGGCGTCGTTGTTCTCGCGGATGTCCTCGAAGAACCCCGAAGGCTCGAATGCTTCGCAGCCGTCGTTCGTGAACGGGAAGTCGCCCAGGGTCCGACCATATCGAAGATCGTTGAACGAACGAACGCGGCCCTTGTTGACTGACCCCTCAGCCTCTGCCCGGTAGGTTCCAAACGAACCGGCTCCGACGTTGGCGCCCACGCCGTTGGTAGGATTCTCGCGCGGAATGAGTCGAACGACCCCGCCGATCGAGCCGCTGTTGAACCACGCGGGCGCTCCACCTCGGTAGACCTCGAGCCTCTCGAACGCCGAGATCGAGATTTGACTGAAATCGAATGCGCCGGTGTCTCGATTCGAAAGCGGGAGGTCCCCCAGTAGAACGGTCGTGTTTTCCGCTTCGATGCCACGAAGGGAGAGGCTCACGAAATTGAAGGGGCCGCCGAGGAAGACGACATTGGCACCGGGAATCTCCGGAAGGATGTCCTGCGCTGTCTCGTTGGCTTCGGGGCGATTGGTCAGATCGATTTCGGTGCCGGAGGCCGTCGCATCCTCACGGTTGGTGGCCGCCAGCTCACGCTCCACTGCGGCTGTCTCCCCGTATTGCGCGCGCGTCGTCAGCGGGGCGCTCAGGGCGAGACAGAGAAATGCAGAGTGTGTCTTGATCGATAGGCCCATCGCCATCCCCGAGGCGAGCGTCGAGCATTTACCTCGGGTAGGTTTCCGGGCTTACTGCCTTGACCTCGATCGCCTTCCCAGCGTGACGCGCCAGTGGCTTGTTGATCGAGGTGTTGGGCCGCTTACCGTGGCGGGTCCGCGTCGGAATCTCACCGACTTCCCCGTTCGGAAACGGGATGTCTCCCCGTTCCCTATCCCGCGTTCCAACCGAAAGCGCAGGACCCGAGAACGCAGACCATGCGCTCAACGGTGGGCGCTGTCAAAGGTGGTCTTCGATCACTTGCCTTTGAAGCTCGGTGGGCGCTTTTGCATCATGGCCATGGCGGCTTCCACGGCGTCCTCGGAATTGATGAGGGGTACTTGGACGGGAACGATGTCGGCGATGGCTTTCTTCCATCCTTCCAACAGCGACACTTGTGCGTTCGCCAGGGCAGCTCGAACCGCGAGTGGGGCCTGTGCGGCGATCCGCTCAGCGAGCTCGACCGCCCGGGTCAGGTGGGCACCGGGGGCGACGACCTCTTGGACGACACCGAGGCGAAACCCCTCGGCCGCGTCGAACTCGTCCCCGGTGAGGACATACCGCATCGCGTTCGAGTAGCCGGCGGTTTGAACGAACCGGAAGGTGCCACCGCCTGCGGGCATGATCCCGACTCGCACCTCCTTAAGGCCGAAAACCGTTCCTTCGGCGGCCACGCAGATATCAGAGCAAAGGGCGATTTCGGTGCCGAGAGTGAAGCAACGGCCATGTACCGCCGTCACCATGGGTGTCTTTCGAAGGCGTCCCACCACATGCCACGGATCCACCAGTTCTGCCGGGATAGGCACCTTTCCGGCACGAAAGCTCGGCCCGACATTCATCAGGTCGAGGCCGGTCGTCGTATCCGTGCCCTTGCCGTAGACGACGATGGCACGAACGTCGTCGTCGTCGTCGGCCTCCGTGCAGACCTCGGCGAGACGCTCGAACATTTCTACCGTGAACGCGTTCCGCTTCTCCGGCCGGTCGAAACCGATCAGCCCGATGCTGCTGCGCTTCTCGTACTCAATGTCTCGGTCGCTCATGGTCGAGCGATACTCCTCTTTGACTCTTCGAAAAAGGGAACTGCTCCCTTTTTTGGAGCCGTCGCTATCGGCAAAAATGCAGTTACATTAGGAGTGACGTGATGGGACATTGGCGTTTTCGAGCGTTGGGGCTCTTGTTGTTCGGCCTTGGGGTTGCCGCATGTTCGACCACGATGACGGGACGTAGGCAGCTCACTTTGATCGACGACGACAGGATGGACGCGATGGGCCTGGCGGCTTTTGCCAGCCTGAAGCAGCAGGGGGAGCTGAGTCGGGATCCGATGGTCAACGACTACGTTGAGTGCGTCGCCGCCGCCATCTTGGAGGTGATCCCCGATGGGGCGGGGCCCAAGAATGGCAAGTGGGAAGCTCTGGTCTTCGATGACCCGACGCCAAACGCGTTCGCCCTGCCCGGAGGAAAGATCGGCGTGCACACGGGGATGCTCGATGTGGTGACCACCCCGGGTCAGCTCGCGGCGGTGCTCGGCCATGAGGTCGGGCACGTGTTGCTACGACACGGCAACGAGCGGATGTCGCAATCGATCCTGGCGGACACCGCCGTCTCGGCAAGCTCGGTCGCCGCTGGAACTGCGGCTCCGGAATACGAGAGGTTGATCGTGGGCGGCCTCGGCGTAGGGGCGCAATACGGTGTGCTCCTGCCTTTCAGCCGCAAGCACGAGGTCGAGGCCGATCAGGTCGGCCAGATCTTCATGGCGCAGGCGGGGTTCTATCCGGTCGAGGCGATCACCCTATGGCAACGAATGGCCGAGCTCGGCAGCGCGGCGCCTGATCAGTGGCGGTCGACGCACCCCTCCGATGAGACCCGTATCGCTCGCCTTCGAGCAAACCTTCCGAGGGCCATGCGAGACTACGAGAAAGCGAGAACCGCGGGGAAGGATCCCCGTTGTGTCCCGCCGGTGGTCTACGAATGACGCTCAGGCGTGCTTCTGGATGAACGCCGCCACCGCGTGGCCGATCTCCGTCGGCGAATCCTCTTGGATGAAGTGCAGGCCCTTGACGGTGATCTCTTCCTGGTTGCCGAATTGACGACAAAAGTCCCGGTGACTCCCGGTGAGAATGATCCCCGGCTCGGCATTGACGAAGAGCTTCGGGATGGCGTCTGCGTCGATGAGCCACTCGGAATACGCTTCGACGATCTTGTGCACGTCCTTCGGATCGCCGCCGATCGGGATCTGTCGAGGCCAGGTGAGAGTCGGGCGTCGGGACTCACCGGGCTCGACGAACGGTGCTCGATACCGCGCCATCTCTTCGTCGCTCAGCTTACGCATGATCGACGCCGGGAGGATGCGTTCGACGAAGACGTTTTTTTCGAGGACGATTTCTTCGCCAGCAGGGGAGCGCATGGCCTGGAAGATTTTACGCGCGCCCTCGGCCCAGTCGTCCCAGCTTGGGACCGGACGAACGATCGCCTCCATGTAGGCGATGCCTTTGACCTGCTCGGGATGCCTTCGCGCCCAATGAAACCCGAGACCCGAACCCCAGTCGTGGATGACGAGAAACACCGGTTCGTTGCCGACGACGGAATCGAACCACGCGTCGAGGTAGCGGCGATGGTCGACGAAGGTGTAACCACTCGAGCTCGGGCCCGACTCGCCCATGCCGATCAAGTCCGGTGCGAGGCAGCGCGCGACGGGCGCGACCTCTTTGATGACGTTGCGCCAGAGGTATGAAGAGGTTGGGTTTCCGTGGAGGAACACCGCAGTGACGGAGCCAGGCCCCGTATCGACGTAGGCCATTTCGCTATCTTCGATAGCGACGCGCTTCCTCGGGTGCGGGTCTTCGGCAGATATGGTCATGAAGGCGTTCCTACCTCAGGCCCCTATTCCAATCAACAGCTGCCGCGTATAGTCGGCACGATGAGCAAGAAGGAACTTTGGACTGCCGCGCCCAGCTCTTTTCTCGTTCCGGCCGACGGCACGTTCAAAATTGTAGCTGCTCCCACCGCTCCGCCCGGTGAAGTCGACAAAGCGGAACTCGAGGATGGGTTGGAGCAGCACGTTCGGGCGATTCGCGACCTTCAGCGCAAGCTCTACGCATCCGATGACTACTCAGTCTTGTTCGTGTTCCAGGCGATGGATGCCGCTGGGAAAGACGGGACGATTCGGGCGGTCTTCACCGGGGTCAACCCCGCGGGTTTTCAGGTGTCCTCTTTCCAGGCGCCGTCGCAGGAGGAGCTCGATCACGACTTTCTTTGGCGCATTGCGAGACGATTGCCCGAGCGAGGCCGAATCGGCGTCTTCAACCGGAGCCACTACGAAGAGGTGATTATCGTCCGGGTGCATCCGGAGTTTCTCGACAAGCAGAAGCTGCCTCGAATCGATCTGAAGAACATCTGGGCAGAGCGATACGAATCGATTCGGAGCTTCGAAAAGCATCTCGCGCGCAATGGCACCATCATCGTCAAATTCTTCTTGAATGTGTCGCTGGCACAACAGAAGCGTCGACTCATCCGACGGATCGACAAGCCGAGCTCCAACTGGAAGTTCAATCCGGACGATGTGGCCGAGCGAAACCGATGGCCGGAGTACATGCA
Source organism: Myxococcales bacterium (assembly GCA_029863605.1). Lineage (GTDB taxonomy): Bacteria > Myxococcota_A > Polyangia > Polyangiales > Houyiibacteriaceae > SG8-38. The sequence continues at coordinate 12,481 of JAOTVB010000012.1, forward strand.
AGCCTTCGAGGATGCGTTGAACGAGACCTCTCGACCATGGGCCCCTTGGTATGCCATCCCGGCGGACCACAAGCCCTACATGCGAGTGCAAGTAGCCCGCATCATCGAACAGACCTTGGCGAGTCTCGGGGTCGACTTTCCGACCATCAGCGACGAAGCGCGTTCAGCGCTGGCAGACTGCCGGAGCCTACTCGAAAGTCAGTGACCGCTCGGCTTGCGGTTCTTCTCTGGCCGCGCAGGATTCCGCCGTGACTCCCATCGTGCTCACGGTTGCTGGCTCGGATCCATCTGGGGGCGCTGGGCTCCAGGCCGACCTCAAGACGATCCATCGGCATGAGGCCTACGGCGTCGCGGTGCCAACTCTGGTCACCGTCCAGAACACGTGCGGCGTCGAGAGGGTCGAGGTCCTTTCGGCGGAGCTCGTGCGCGCCCAACTCGACAACTTGCTGCGTGACATGTCTCCCCAAGCCGCGAAAACCGGGGCTCTAGGTTCCCGAGAAGTGGTGCGTGAGGTCGGCGCGGTCGTGAAAGCCGCGTCGTTTCCGTGGGTCGTCGACCCGGTATGGGTGCCGACGCGCGGTCGGCGGCTCTCGAACGAGGATCTAGGTGAGGCTCTGCGAAGCGATCTGATTCCCTTTGCGACCCTGGTGACGCCCAATGCAGAGGAAGCCTCGGGACTCGCGAGCCTGGCAGTACGTACCCTCGGCGACGCGCAGGAGGCAGCCCGCCGGATCGCCTCGTTTGGAGCCAAAGCGGTCCTGGTGACCGGGGGCGATCTCGAAGGCGCCGCCCGAGGGACCGACGTCCTGTTCTATGAGGGAGCCGTTCAGGAGCTCCGGGCAGGGTCGGTCGCCGAGGGGGAATTCCATGGGACGGGTTGCACCTTGTCAGCTGCGATCGCGACCCGGTTGGCATTCGGGGACGACATCCCAACCGCGGTTGTCCGGGCGAAGGCATGGCTCGATGGCGCACTCGCGCATGCATTCGCAGTGGGGCAGGGTGCAAAGCCGGTCAATCATCTCTGGGATGTCGACCGCAAACCTTAGGGTTCGAAGCGGGAGATACCGACCGGAAAAAGGGGACTGTCCCCTTTCGGCTTGCTGCGGTTGGAGGATAGCGGATAATCGGCACCGAATTCCCCCGTTTGCCATTTAGGAGTCCGCATGAAACCCGTTCGAGGCTTGTGTCTCGCGATCAGCGCTCTGTTCGTCGCTGCGTGCGGCAGCAACGACGGCGCTGCCAAGTGCGCTGCGGAGAGCACATTCGCTCAGGTCCAGGAACAGATATTCGAGGCGCGGGGCTGCACGCTCTCGAACTGTCATGGTGAATCGCCGCAGTCGGGCCTCGATCTTCGTCAGGACGTTGCGTACCGGAATCTGGTCAACGTCGACGCAGTGGCGGGCGACTTCAAGCGCGTCTTTCCGGCCGAACAAGATTTGAGCCTTCTCTACCTCAAGGTGGCGGCCAAAGCGGGTGGTGAAAACCTTGCCGTCCAAGGTATCTCCGGCGGTGCGATGCCCGTGGGTGAGAGCGCTCTCAGCGAGCAGGACCTCAGCCTCCTTCGTGCGTGGATCCGAGGTGGCGCGCCCGAGGAAGGCATCGTCGAAGGCTCCCAACAGTTTGCCACGTGCGCGCTCGACGGTGACATCGCTCCCAACAAGATCCAGCCGCCCCCCCCGCCTGCCGCCGACGAGGGGATTCAGTTTTACGGGGGCGGATGGACGGTGCCGGCGGAGGGCGAAGGGGAGGTTTGCTACGTCAGCTACTACGACTACTCCGACGAGGTTCCGGAGCAGTTCAAGATCCCCTGCACCGATACGCAGGGTGGACCCGGGCGCGATTGCTTCGCCTACAACGACATCCTGCTCGCCCAAGACCCGCAATCCCACCACAGCATCATCGAGTTCTACGTGCCGCCAACCGGTAAAGAGAATCAATGGGATCCGATGGGCGGGGACTGGAAAAACTGGACCTGCCTCGGAGGCGACCGGGCCGGAGTTTCATGCACACCCGGCTCTGCCGAATGCGGGCCTCGCAGTCAATGTACGACGACTCCCGAGACATCCGTCGCGTGCGTCGCCTACAGGAACGCTCCGCCGGAGCTCGGCAGTTTGTCCGGGTTCATCGGGCAAGCCGACACTCGACAGAATCTCGCGACGGCACAGGAGGCCACATTCCGGGAACACTACCCGACCGACGTGTACTCTCTGATGCCTGTCAAGGGTTTCATCGTTTGGAATAACCACTCGTTCAATGCCAGCAAGAGCGACACCACGGTCGAACAATGGATGAATGTCGAGTTTGCCGCGCCGGAGGAGCAGATCTATCCACGCGTACAGATCTTCGATGCCTCTGAAATTTTCGGAATGGGCACGATCGACGCATTTACCTCGAAGGAGGTGTGCAACAGCTACACCATCCCGCAGCATGCCCGCTTGCTCACCTTGAGCAGCCACACGCATAAGCGTGGCAAGAGGTTCCGCGTCTGGTATCCGCCCAACGATGTCTGCGCGCCCGGTCCGGACTGCGGCCCAGTGGACCGCGAACACGACTACATCAGTCGAGACTACGCCGACCCGCTCTACCAACGCTTTGCCGAACCAGACCTTCCTGCCTACGATAGCCCCGACCCACGCGACCGCACGTTCCGCTACTGCTCGCTATGGGACAATGGCGAGACCAACCCGGACGAGGTTCGTCGCGAGTCCACCAAGCCGGACGCGGAAACATGCGAATTCCTCGATTCGGTGAGTGGCCTCATCAATCAACTCGGCCTCAACGTTTTTGCATGTGGCTGCGAGCCCGGACTGCGGTCGTGTTTCGGGGGACCCTCACAGGGGATGTCCTGCAACGGTGACGATTCTGTGTGCGGCCAAGGCGGTATTTGCGACGCTTGCCCGGCCGGGGGTGGCATCACCACCGAGGAAGAGATGTTCGTCCTCTTTGGTTCGTACTTCGTTCGAGAGCCCTGACCTGGGCCCCATTGCGAGTGGTACGAACCAAGACCCCAAAACGGGTCGTCACGCGATGGCCGATCACGGCGATTTGGTCGTTAGCGAAGCCGCCGGGCAGGGTCCTCTCGGGCACCTTTTCGCGCGTTTCCGGCCTTCTCCGGTTTCCCTGAATTGGCCGTAAAGAACTTGTTTTGCCGCTTTGCCTGTGCGACATGCGAGCAGGTCCGAAAAGAGGGGACTGAGCGAAGCGGATGGCGCGGCGTCGCAAGAAGAAGACCACACCTCAAATCGAGCTTCCGATCGATAGTATCGAGGATGCGTCCCTCGTCGAGGAGACACGTCGGCGGTACCTGAACTACGCTCTCAGCGTCATCACATCCCGAGCGCTCCCCGATGTGCGGGATGGGCTCAAGCCAGTGCAGCGCCGGATCCTGTACACGATGTACAACGAGCTGCGGCTCCGGAGCGACGTGAAGCACCGGAAGTCGGCGGCCATCGTTGGCGACGTGATGGGCAAATTTCACCCTCATGGCGACACGGCGATCTATGACGCGCTTGCTCGGATGGCGCAGCCGTTCACTCTGCGAGAGCCGCTGGTCGATGGTCGGGGAAATTTCGGCTCGCCCGATGGAGATTCTGCAGCCGCAATGCGTTACACCGAGGCGCGTCTCCACAAGTTGTCCGATGAACTGCTCGTCGAGCTTGCGAAGAAGACCGTCGCATACAGACCGAACTACGATGGTCGGCTGTTCGAGCCGGTCGTGTTGCCGGCCCGCTTTCCCAATCTCCTGGTCAACGGCTCGCAAGGGATCGCGGTCGGGATGGCGACTTCGATTCCGCCCCACAATCTAGCGGAGGTGATCCAGGCGTGCGTCGCGCTCGTCGATGGAGACTTGACGACGAAGCAGCTGATGAAGTTCGTGAAGGGGCCCGACTTCCCGACCGGCGGCGAGCTGGTGAGCAGCAAGCAGGAGCTCGTCACCTCTTACGAGAACGGCCAGGGGTCACTCAAGCTTCGCGGCGAGTGGAAGGTAGAAAAGCCGAGGACGGGTAGTCCGATCATCGTCATCCATTCGATTCCGTACAGCGTAGAGCGCCGCGCGGTGGTCGAAAAGATCGCCGAAGCGATCATTCAGAAGAAGATGCCGGGCCTGATCGACGTGCGGGACGAGAGCACCGATGACTGCCGCATCGTCTGCGAAATCAAGAAAGAAGCCGATCCGCAGCTGATCATGGCGTACCTCTACAAGCACACTCCGCTCCAAACCAACGTCCAGGTGAACCTCACTTGCCTAGTGCCGACGTCGAATCCCGAGGTTGCGGCGCCGCAGCGGATCGGGCTGAGGGAGATCCTCACGCACTTTCTCGATTTCCGCATGGAGGTGGTGACCAAGCGACTCGAGTTCGAGCTAGAGCAGCTTCAGAACCGCATCCACATTCTCGAGGGTTTCGTCATCGTCTTCGACGCGCTTGATGAAGCGATTCGAATCATCCGTCGGTCCGAGGGGAAGCAGGACGCCGCCGCAAAGCTCATCAAACGCTTCGAGCTCGACGAGCTCCAGGCTGACGCCATCCTCGAGCTCAAGCTCTACCGGCTCGCGAAGCTCCAGATCCTCGAGATTCGAAGCGAGCTCGAGGCAAAGCGCAAGGAGGCAAAGCGGGTCCAGCGGCTCCTCAGCAGTCCGGCCGCGCTGTGGAAGCTCATCAAGGCCGAGCTTCAAGAGCTGAGCACGACCTATGCGGACCCCCGCCGCACCAAGATTACCGCCAAGCTCGACGAACCCGAATTCGATGAAGAGGCCTTCATCGTGGATGAGGACGCGATGGTGGTCGTGACCGAGCAAGGTTGGGTGAAGCGTCAGCAGCGCGTCAAAGACGTCGCATCGACTCGGGTCCGCAAAGGTGATCGCGTGTTGGCGGTCCTCGCCGGGTCGACCAAGAGCACCGTCGGGTTCCTCAGTAGCAGTGGGGTTTGTTACGTGACTCGTATCGTGGACGTTCCCGCGTCCACCGGGCATGGGACGCCTCTACAAACCCTGTTCAAGATGGCCGACGGTGAGCGCATCGTGGGCGCGATCGGGTTCGACCCACGGTTTCTAGAGGTTCCGCCGCCCGAGGAAGAGCCGGAGGAGCCCGAGCCGCCGTACGCGATAGCGGTCACCCGCGGCGGTCTCGCTTTGCGCTTCTCGTTGCGCAATCACCGCGATCCGTCGACCCGTTCCGGCCGCAAGTTTACGCGGCCGAAAGACGGCGACGAAGTCATCTACGTCGCCGCCGTTTTCGAGGAGGACTGCGTCGCCTGCGTCACAAAAGAGCGTAGGGCGCTGGTCTGCGAAGCCGAGGATGTCTCGCTGCTCGCGGGCGCCGGGCGCGGTGTCAAGCTGATCAAGCTCCAGAAGGACGACCACGTCGTTGCGGCCCGCGTGCTCTCGTATGACGACGATGCGCTGATCGCAAAGCGCGAGGGTGGGAGCGACTACCGAATCACCCTTCGCAAGTACGAGGTCGTGTCGAGGGGCGGCAAGGGCTTTCAACTCTTCACGCGCGGAGCGGTCGAGGGCGAAGTCTACCAAGAACCTGACATACCCGTGTTTCCGGAGGACTAGTGGAGTACACGGCGAAAGATATCGATGTCCTCGAAGGACTCGAGCCCGTTCGGAAGCGGCCCGCGATGTACATCGGCGGTGTCGATACGCATGGCTATCACCACCTGCTCTGGGAAGTGCTCGACAACGCGGTCGACGAAGCGATCAATGGGCACGCCAGCCGCATCGAGGTGGTCCTCGACGACGATCATCGCGGCGCGACCATCACCGACAACGGCCGGGGTATTCCAATAGACACGCATCCGAAGTTCAAGCGCTCGGCGCTCGAGCTCATTCTGACGACCCTCCACGCCGGGGGGAAGTTCGGGGCGAAAAACTACCAAGTCGCTGGCGGGCTTCATGGGGTGGGAGCCTCGGTCGTCAACGCGCTGTCGTCCGAGCTGACAGCAACCGTCTGGCGCGGGGGGAAGACGTACTCACAGAGCTTCAAGCGCGGAAAGGCGACGACCAAGCTCAAGAAAGGGGCCAAAACCAGCAAGCGCGGGACCTCGATTCACTTTCGGCCTGATACGGAGATCTTCGCCAAGAGGACCGCTTTTGACGCTGCGCGGGTAGCCGAGCGCCTCGAGGTCAAGACCTATCTCCACCGCGGGCTCAAGATCGTCTTCGTCGATGGCAAGACCGATGAGCGCACCGAGCTCGAGCATCCGGGTGGTATCGTCGATTTTCTCGAAAAGCTCGTCGCCGAACGCGGTAAGCCCTCGGTGCATGCCGACCCGTTCACCCTAGAGCACGACGAGGACCCTCGGCTCGAGGTTTCTCTTCGTTGGACCGAATCCACCGACGAAGTGATTCGGTCGTATGCGAATGGGATTCCCACGGGATCCGGCGGTGCGCACGAAAACGGTTTCAAGCAAGGTCTCGCCAAAGCGATTCGCAACCACATGGACACGCACAAGCTCACGCCCAAGGGCGTGAAGGTCACGGCCGACGACATCCGCGAAGGCTTGGTCGCGTTGGTGAGTGTATATGTGCACGAGCCTCAGTTTCAGGGGCAGACCAAGGACCGGCTCAACAACCCGGAGGTAACTGCGCAGATCGAGACCTCGGTGCGCACCGGGTTCGAGCAGTGGCTGTTGAACAACAAGACCTCGGCCGAGGCGATCGTCGCTCGGGTCATCATTTCGGCACGCGCGCGAGCCGCCAGCCGAGCCGCGAACCAGCAGGTGTCCCGAAAAACGGCGGTGAGCCATCGGCTGAACCTTCCCGGCAAGCTCGCCGACTGTTCCAGCACCAACCCCGATGTGAGCGAGCTCTTCCTCGTGGAGGGTGACAGCGCGGGGGGCAACGCCAAGCAGGGGCGTGACCGGAAGACCCAGGCAATCCTGCCGCTCCGGGGCAAGGTGCTGAACGCGGAGAGAGCTTCGCAAGCGCAGATCCTCGGCAACCGGGAGCTGCAAGACATCATCAGCGCGCTCGGCTGCGGCATTGGCAAGGACTTCGACCTCTCGAAACTGCGTTACGGGCGGGTGTTCTTGCTCATGGACGCAGATAGCGACGGCCATCACATCGCAACGCTGTTGCTGACGTTTTTCTTTCGTATGCTGCCGGGCCTGGTGCGGGCGGGGCACGTGTTTCTCGCGCAACCGCCGCTTTATCGAATCGACGTCGGAAAGCAGGTGCACTGGGCGCTCGATGACGCCGAGCGCGACCGAATCATCGCGGACGCGCCCGGGAATGCGAAGGTCGAGATCAGCCGCTTCAAGGGTCTTGGCGAGATGACCGCCGATGAGCTTCGGGAGACCACCCTCGACAAGACACGCCGCCGAGCCCTACGCGTGATGGTCGATGGCGAGCTCGAAGCCGACCGTGTGTTTAGCGAGCTGATGGGAAAGGACCCCTCGGCGCGTTTCCAGTTCATCATGGAACGCGCCCCGCAAGCCGACGCGGTCGAGCTGGATTTGTAGCAACGCGTTTTTTGACCAGGGGGGCAGCTTCTGGTTCAACCGCTTCAGGAAGCACTTCATTAACTCCGGGAGCGGTGATGCAGTCCACTTGTCACGTTTGCGAAAAGCCGTTTGAGGTTCGTTTTCGCTATCAGGTCCGCGAAGAAGAGGGTGAGTATGTGTACGTTTGCTCGACGGGTTGCCAGCAGAGCCTGCTCCTTGGGGCCGATGGAGTTGGCGTCTGCGACACGTGTGCACGCACCTTCGAGGTCGAGTATCCGTACCAAGTGTCGGTGGGCGACGGCCGCCGCGAGTATTTTTGCTCGACCGATTGCAGGGAGCGCGGCCAGCGGCGCCTGAGCAGTGTGGACCTAGCTCGCCGGGCGCCCAAGCGTATCGCCGTGTTCAATCACAAGGGAGGCACCGGCAAGACTACCACGGCGATCAATCTAGCCGCGGGCATGGCCGAGGCGGGTCGACGGGTGCTTCTGATTGACGCGGACGGACAGGGGAATGTGGGCGCGTCGTTGGGGATTGCCGGTCAGCGGACGCTCTATCACGTGCTCGTCAACGGTGCGCAGGCATCGGACGTGGCCGTGCCGGTCCGCGAAGGCCTCGACGTCCTCACCTCGAACGAAACACTTGCGGCCGCTGAGTTGTTCCTCGCGGAACGCCCGAATCGCGACCGCATCATGCGCGAGCGCCTTGGAGATGCCTGCAGTGCCTACGATACCGTCGTGATCGACTGCGCACCGGCGTTGTCGCTGATGAATCAAAACGCAATGGTCTACGCAGACAGCGTGGTCGTACCGGTCGCGTGTGACTATCTATCGCTGGTGGGGGTCAAGCAGGTGCTTCGAACCATCCGCAACGTTCGCGAGCTGCTGCAGCACGAAGTCCAGTTACTCGGGGTGCTGCCCACGTTCTTCGACGTGCGAAACCGGATTTCGCGCGAGGCGATTCTCACGCTGCGTAGGCACTTCGAAGGGCGCTGCTACGATCCGATCCGGATCAACACAAAGCTGCGCGAGGCGCCGAGCGCGAAGCAGACGATCTTCGAGTACGCGCCGAAGAGCCATGGGGCCGAAGACTACAGACGCCTCGTGGAGAAGGTCGCCGCTGTCGCGACGCGCGGGCAGACGACGCAACCAGAGATCACGCTTCCAGCGGCGTAGGGGGACTCATGAAGCGGAGAGGTGCAACGAGGGTCAACGAGGTTTTCGAAGAGGACGAAGTCAGTGCGGTCCTTCGCGACACCTTTTACCGAGGCAAGAAGCCGAAACGGCGGCCGGCGAAGGCCAAGAAGCAGCAGAAAGCCGACCACTACGATGTGATCTGCATTTCCCTGTACAAGGAAGATCTCGCTCGCCTCGATGCCATGGTCGCCAAGCTGAAGAAGCGGGGCCATCGCCGGGTCAGCCGGAGCGCCTTGATTCGCTTTGCCCTCGATCACGTGGATCCCAAGGACTTTCCGCGCGCCTACTAGCGTGCCGTCACCGGGGCGCTATAGTTGGCGCCAATTTTTTTACGGTCCTTTGGGAGGTTCCGGTGAAAGAAGGCACCCTGCGGGAGGCGCTCACTTTTGATGATGTATTGCTCCTGCCGGGGTACGCCGATTTTCTGCCAGCAAATGCGGATGTCTCGACCCGGTTTACGCGAGAGATCGAGCTCCGGATTCCGTTCGTATCGAGCGCGATGGATACGGTTACCGAGTGGCGCACCGCAGTAACTATGGCTCGAGAGGGCGGCATCGGAATAATCCACAAGAACATGAGCCCGGAGCATCAGGCGCTCGAAGTGGTCAAAGTCAAGCGGGCGGAGACGGGGATGATCGTCGATCCGGTGACGGTCGGACCAGGGGAATCATTGCACGACGCTCTCGAGCTCATGCGCCGCCACGAGATTTCGGGCTTGCCGGTGGTCGAGGGCGACAAACCCGTTGGCATCTTGACCAGCCGAGACATTCGCTTCGAGCAGAACCTGAACCAGAAGGTCGCGCAGCTCATGACCAAGGAGCTCGTGACCGTGCCTCCTGGGGTCGAGCAAAAAAAGGCGCGAGAGCTTCTGCACAAGCACCGCATCGAGAAACTGCTGGTCGTGGGGGAGGGCGGTGAGCTCGTGGGGCTCATCACCATCAAGGATCTCCTGCAGGCGGACCGATACCCGGATTCGATCAAGGACTCGATGGGACGGTTGTGTGTCGGCGCTGCGCTCGGGGTCGGACCAGAGCAGCAGACGCGCGCCGAAGCGTTGGTTCAAGCTGGGGTCGACGTGCTGGTCATCGATACCGCGCACGGTCACACCAAGGGTGTGATCGATGCGGTGCGGGACACGAAGCGCACGTACTCCGACGTGCAGGTCGTCGCCGGTAATGTGGCCACTGCAGAGGCGACCAAAGCGCTGATCGATGCGGGCGCTGATGCGGTGAAGGTCGGAATGGGGCCTGGGTCGATCTGCACCACCCGAGTGGTTGCGGGCATCGGTGTTCCCCAGGTGACCGCCGTGCTCGACTGCGCGCGGGTCGGCCACGAGCACGGGGTGCCGGTGATTGCGGACGGTGGCGTGAAGTACTCCGGCGACGCGGTGAAGGCGATTGCTGCGGGCGCCGACAGCGTGATGATAGGCTCGCTTTTCGCGGGCACCGACGAAGCGCCTGGTGAGCTCGTGCTCTATCAGGGGCGCACGTACAAGTCCTACCGCGGCATGGGGTCGCTTGGCGCGATGAAACAGGGTTCGTCCGACCGTTACGCTCAGGCAGATGTCTCGGACGTTGGTAAGCTCGTCCCGGAAGGGATCGAAGGGCGCGTGCCATATCGAGGTGCCCTTTCGACCGTGCTGTACCAACTCGTCGGCGGCCTCCGCGCCGGCATGGGCTACACCGGCTGTCCCTCCGTGAAAGAGCTGCAGCAGAACAGCAAGTTCGTTCGGATTAGCGCCGCCGGGCTTCAGGAGAGCCACGTGCACGACGTCATGGTCACCAAGGAAGCGCCGAACTACCGGATAAACAGGTAGGGTCGCTCGACCGGCTCACGCCCGCGTGTTAGATCGCCGCATGATTGCGGATGGGGTTCTGATCCTCGACTTTGGATCGCAATACACGCAGCTCATCGCCCGGCGGATTCGGGAGCAACACGTCTACTGCGAAATTCAGCCCGGCACCTATCCCCTCGAATCGGTTCGCGCAACGGCTCCCCGGGCGATCATCCTGAGTGGGGGCCCCGCCAGCGTGTTTGCGGAGAGCGCCCCCACCATCGACCCGGGCGTGTTCGACCTCGGCGTGCCCGTTCTCGGCATTTGTTATGGGATGCAGCTGTTGAGCCACCTCCTCGGTGGAAAGGTCGAGCGTGCGGACGAGCGGGAGTATGGGCCGGCTCGTGTCGAGGTGCTGCGGGCGGAGGGGCTCCTTCATGGTTTCAGCGTCGGGAACCGTCTCGACGTGTGGATGAGCCACGGCGACCGCGTAGAAAGCCTCCCTACGGGGTTCGAAGTGATCGCGCGCACGTCGAACAGCCCGTTTGCGGCGGTCGCCAATGTCGAACGCCAGATTTTTGGGGTGCAGTTTCATCCCGAGGTTGCGCACACGCCTCGTGGCGTCGAGATGCTGCGCGCGTTCTTGTTCGAGGTTGCGGGGTGTGAGGCCAACTGGACGCCCGGGTCGTTCGTCGAACAAACAGTCGAGTCGATACGGCGCCAGGTCGGGGACCGGTCCGTCATCTGCGGGCTCTCGGGTGGCGTCGACTCGTCGGTCGCCGCGATGCTCGTCTCAAAGGCGATTGGCGACCAGCTGACCTGCATCTTCGTCGATAACGGCTTGCTCCGAAAAGACGAGCCCGAGAGCGTCGTCCACACTTTCCGCGATCACTTTGGACTCAAGCTCGTTCATGTCGATGCGGCCGACGAATTCCTCGAGGCCCTTCATGGCGTGAGCGACCCAGAGCAGAAGCGAAAAATTATCGGACGCGTGTTCATCGATGTCTTCCAACGGGAGGCGGAAAAGGTCGGCGACGTCGGTTTTCTCGTGCAAGGCACCCTCTACCCGGACGTGATCGAGAGCCTCTCGTTCAAGGGGCCGAGCGCGGTGATCAAAAGCCACCACAACGTCGGTGGTCTACCGGAGACGCTCCACCTCGAGCTGATCGAGCCGCTTCGCTTACTCTTCAAGGACGAAGTTCGAGAAGTCGGTGATGCGATGGGGATGCCGCACGACGTTCTTTGGCGGCATCCGTTCCCGGGTCCCGGCCTGGCCGTCCGTTGTCCGGGAGCGATCGACCGGGAGAAGCTTGACATTCTTCGAGAAGCTGATGCGATCTTCGAAGAAGAGATTAGGGCGGCCGACCTGTACGACAAGATCTGGCAAGCGTTCTGCGTGATCCTGCCGGTGCGTACGGTCGGGGTCATGGGTGACGAGCGCACATACGACTATGTCGTGGCTGTCCGCGCGGTCGATTCGCGGGATGGCATGACGGCGGACTGGTCTCGGATTCCGCACGAGGTGCTCGCCCGCATCTCAACCCGCATCATCAACGAGGTGCGCGGCTGCAATCGCGTCTGCTACGACATTTCGTCGAAGCCTCCTTCGACCATCGAGTGGGAATGAGAGTCGTCGTTCTATGGATGGCGCTTGCCGCGCTCGGCTGTGCCAAGAAAGACACCGTCCGCGGCGAGCCCGCCCGGCTCAAAGTGGTCGCCGTCCCGTCGAACGCCTCGGTGTACGTCGACGGCCACTATTTTGGGCGCGCCAAGGTGCTCGCGATCGAGCCCAAGGCGCTCGTCCCGGGAATGCATCTGATGACCGTCACAGCGAACGACTACTTCCCACACGACATGGAGCTGAATCTGCCGCCGGGGACGACGACATTGGAGATCAAGCTCCGTCCGATGCCGCCCTAAAAGGGGACTGTCCCTTTTTCAGTCCTGGATTGCGCCTTTGAGTTGTTGGGCGGTGGCGTATTCTTCTTCGATCATCGGCCCCGCTAGGCGCACCACGATGTGGTTGGGGCTCATCTCGCGCAGCTTTTGGAGTTGGGCGTAGGTGTCTTCGATGTTGCGGTCGACCAACACGAGGTTTGCTTGGGCGCGAACGAAGTCGGGGCGGCGAGCCAAGGTCTCTTCGAGAAGCTCTTTGCACTTGGCGCTATCGACGTAGCGTTGCAGGGCTTCCATCGCACGTAGGTAAGTCTTGACCGGAGGATTGTTGCCGGTCTCGGTGTCCTCGGCGTAACGCATCATCCGATCGAACTCGAGCCAGCTGCCGCGGAGCCGGTAGTAGTTGGCGTGGGCGAGGTAGGCCAACTGACTCTGTGGATCTTGTCGTATCGCCTGCTCTGCGAGGTCGGAGCCCGAGACGAGAGGCTCTTCGGATAGCACCTTCAGCGCCCGGACCACCTTGCGCAGATCGTCGGTTTTCGTCTTGAGTTGCTGGGCACGCGCCTGCGCCGCCGCTTGGTCCTGATTGACCTCGAGCGGCCGCGATTGGCCGACCTGACGGAGCTCGGTCATGTCCTGTTTTCGTTCCTCTTCGAGAATCGCAGCCGCCAGGAGCAGGCCTCCGGCATGAGAAGTCTCGAGATAGGAACGAAGGGTGAGCGCGTTGGACCCCTGCTTGCCTGCAGTGAATGCTCGTGCTGCCTCGAACTCGGAGAACCGATCGCCCCGAATGATCTCGAGAACCTGAGCCATCGAGGTCACCTGCGTGTCAGGGGCGGCGACCGGTTCGATGCCGTACCTCTTCTGAAATTCCGCGACGACTTGGGCGGCCTCTGGCGGTCGCATGGTTTCGACGTCGATGCCTTTGCCGATGGTGGAGTTGTCTCCCGACCCGGACTTCGAGGCACAGGCATTCAACACGACGAGCGCGAAGAGCATGAAAGCGGTTCGTTTCATGGCGCGGAGGCTAGCACAGGCCGCCGGCCGGCCCCAGGTCAGAACCGGACGAGCGGCCCCTCAATAAAGGCTTGGCGCGGCTCCGCGATGAGGTGCATAACCTCCGAGATGCTGACACGCGTTTGCATTGTGATGCTGCTCGTTGCTGCCGGGATCGCTTGCAACAGGCATAACGAGCGAGCAACGACGACCGTTCTGCAGCGCGCGGCCTTTGATTTCCCGTGCCCCGAAAGCGAGCTCTCGCTGGCGGTGCTCCAGGCCAGAGGTGCGCGCTATATGGCGTCACAAATTGCCGCGTTCGGTTGTGAGAAGAGAGCGATCTACGTCTTCCACCCCGACAGCGAAACATGGTTCCTCAACGGCGCCGTGTCTCCCGCTTCTGCTGCCCATGCAGCGCAACCAAAGATGAAGGATTAGCGCCGCATCCGGATCCGTCCGGCTAGAACCGGATGAAGACGTCGAACTCCGGGGAGATGTTGGTGAGTACGTCCCCCGGGACCACGAGAAAGAAGCCCTCGACGAAGAAACTGCTGTAGCCGACCCCAAGCCGGATGTTGGCGCGGTCCCATGAGAACACGAAGCCGGGAATGACGGCGAACGCGTTTTGCAACTCCGACACATCGGCTTCGAGCGCAAGGTCGACCGTCGGGTTACCTGTGTCGAGAGAGCCGTTGACCACGACGTCGCTGACATAAGGCACCCATCTCACGGTGAACGTGAAGGCGACCACGCGCGAGAGCCGCCACTCGAGCATCCCCCAGAGCTGAAGGAAATCGATCACGACTGCACCTTCGATGTCCTCGCCTCCATTGGCATCCCCGTTGACGGCGGTGAACAATGCTCCGAAGTGTGTGCTGACCGCAGGATTGATCCGCACGGATGACGCGACGGAGACCGGAATCAGAAAATACCTCGCTTTTGTCTTGTCGGACTGCTTGATGGTGCCTTCGAGGAATCCGGCCGAGACGCTCAGCGCCAGGCGTTTGCGGTTGTACAAGGTCGACTTGAGCTCGAGGTTTGGGGCGACGTCCTCAAAGATGGCCCCGAGGATCCAAGGCATGGTGTAGGTGCTCACTTGCAGCTGGTCGATGATCCCGTAGCTCAGTTTCATCAAGCCTATGCGGACCCGCCGCCGATGGAGGCTGTACGCCGTGGTATCGAGGAGCCGCACGTTGTAGGTGTGATAGGCCCGCGCCGAATTGGGAACGAGCCCCATTCCCGCCGAGGTCACACCCGCAAGGAGTGTTACCAGGAGAAGAGCGGTCCCGATTCGTCGGAGCATTCCCTGTCCTCTAGGCTGCAGCCGAATGTGCCATTCGCGGCACGGAGTCCCTGAGCAGTCCCTTGAAAAAAATAGTTGAACGTCTCCTCTAACGGCTGCTCCCCGATGTCTACCAGAATCTCGAGCCCGTCGGTGTCCGCTAGTTTGACTCGAAAGCTCTGGTTGATGCGGAAAGGGGATTCGTCAACGCCGATGGGGTCAAAGCCGATGATTCCATCGACGACGAAAGTGACCAGGAGCTCGGTGATGTCCTCATCGAGCGGCACGGGGTCTCCCAAGTCGACCGCGACGCCCCCGTCGTACGAAGCTTGGAAATTTTCGCCCTCGATGGGCACGAGATACCGACAGTTGTCGGCGGTGCCCCAGACGACGCGGCCGATACTTCCGCTGTCGAGTGTCACAATCAGAGCGATCGTGCCGTTTGCGGGGTCGGGGTCGGCTTCATAGTCAGGATCGAATTGCCTTTCGTCCCACCCATCACAGATGAAGTTGACCTGGACCCCCCCATTAGGCCTTGGGACCGTCAACCCAACGCAAGTGCCATCCGGACAATCCGCGTCGGCGCCCGCGGCGCAGGCGCCGCCATCATTGGCTCCACCATTGCAAGTCCCATCGAGAATGAGGTCACCATTCTCATTGGTGTTCTGCTCGAGCTCCTGTTGGACTTCGATGATGACGGCCAGAATCTCCTCGAAGAACTCCGATCCCTCGATCTCGTTGGCAGCCTCGGCGATTTCATCAGCGACCGCGCCCATGATCTCGCCGTCGACGACGGCGCTTGGTTTTTCAAAAGCGTTGAGCACCGGCCGAAGATCGGGGGCAGGGGGTATATTGAGCGATTCGCAGGACAAGCTTGCCGTACAAAGGAGCAAGAGGGTCGCGAGTGAGAACGATCGGGCCACGATGGCCCGACGATAGCGCCGTTGCCTGGAGCATTCCACTCGACTCCGTGTCAAGGCAGTGACGCCTTGCGCTTGGATGGAAGACGCTTGCGGATCTGAACTACGGCGACGGGAATCAGAAACCAACCAAGAGTCCATGCACCAGGACCCACAAAGGCGAGGCCGGTGTTGAGAAGCGCGGTGGTGGGCTCGATCGAGGCACCTCGAACAGCCTCCGCAATTTTTTCGTCTGGGAGTTCCGGATCGACGAAGCCCTTCTTTCGAGCATAGGCGAAGCCGCCAAGGCCAATGAACCCCGAAATCGCCAAGCAAATGCTCTGGCCGACCGGCGAAGAAACGCTTTCGAGCGCCGGGTCCGCGATCGCAAAGAACAGGAACATGCAAACGAAGATCAGTTGAAAGAGCGCCAGCGTGGTGTGTTTCGCATCCGTTTGGGTGAGCGGCCCAAGAAGCTTCTGCGTCAGGTTCCACGAGATCAGCGTCAGGCCCACGGCGATGATGAGCCGCAGGATGTCGACCGAGCTCTCGATGAGCAGTGAGAGCAGGCCGTAGGGGAGCGCCTCCCAGGCCATGTCCTCGGTGCGTGGCAAGTACTGGAAGAAAAATTCAACGAAGAGCACCGCATAGGCGACATCGAGAAAGGTTTGCAGTCTCCGCAGACGTTTCCCCCCTTGTCGGGCTTCGCTGGTTTCGACGGTCATTTCCGGTTTCTTGAAGCTTGATCTTTTGGCTTCGCTATTGAAGGCTCGGGCGCTCTGGGATGCCGACTTTCGTGGCCTCGAAGCTCGCCGGAGTAGGCCCCCGGTGTTCGAGAATGTCAATGCAATACTCCCTTCTACCTTCGGCTCGGAAAGCGCCTCACTACGGGGCGCTCCTCGTCGTTCTGTTGATTCTCATCGTGGTGGCACCGCTCGTACCGGCCGAAAGGGCGGGCTACTCGATTGAGTTCTTCTTCGACCTCGTGCTGGTCACAGGCGGCTATGCCGCTGCTTCGCAAGGCGCGCATCGTGTGCCCTTCTTGGCGCTCACAGTGGTAACCCTCGTCGTCCGCTGGACGGAGATCCTGACAGACCATGTCGGCTACTCGTTTGGAGCGATTTTGATCACCGTCGTTTGGATTGTCTACGCCATCGTGCTGATCGTGGCGGCGCTTCATCGGCTGCCTCGGGTGAGCACCAATGCGGTCCTAGGCGCAATCGTTGCGTATTTGTTGTCTGCGGTTGCGTTTGCGTTCGTTTTCCAGCTGATCGAGCTCGCGCATCCGGGCTCGTTCTCGGGCCTTCCGGCTAGCGGAAGCGAGCGGGAAGTAGGGGATGCTTTGCTCTATTTCAGCCTGGTATGCCTCACTACGGTGGGATACGGGGACATCGCACCCCTCTCCAAGCTAGCGCGTCCCATCGCGGTGCTCGAAGGCGCGTACGGGACGCTCTACCTCGCCGTCATGATCGCGAGGCTCGTGGCCCTGCACATCGTCTCCGGAGGCCAAACCGATGATTCGGGATGATCTCCGTGGAGAAGAAGAAAAGAGACTGGCATGTTCAGCCATAGAATTGCATAAACGGTCCTATGTTCGCTCGGATGGTTCTCACGCTCCTCATTGCGACCTTTGGTTTTGCCTGTGGTCACAACAAGCGAGCCAACAAGACCGTCTTGGATCGAGCGTCCTTCGATTTCCAATGCCCCAAAGAAGAGATCGAGCTCATCGTCATCGATGAAGAGGGCGCACGCAATCTGGCTTCCCAGATCGCGGCACACGGTTGCGAGAAGAAAGCCGTCTATGTCTTCTTCCCGGATGTCGACACTTGGGTGCTAAACGGTTCGGTCGGACCCGCGCCCGTCGAGCACGACCCCGCCGCCTATCACGGGAAGCGGAAGAACAAAAAAGAGAAGCGGGCCGCCAGGAAAGCAAAGAAGAAGGCCAAGAAGGGCAAGGGAGAGGCGGAAGCTGCCATCCCGGACGTAGACACCCCAGCGCCCGAGGCGGCTGAAGAGGCCCCGACGCCTCAGGCAGCTCCCGTCGACTAGGTCGTTTCGAACCCCGCGACTCGCTCGATAATCCAAAACGATGCCAACGAGCCGGCCAAGTATGCAACGGGCATTCTACTACATGCGCGTCCCTCAGATTTAGGAACCGCGACACACGCTCTACGCGATCGCGCTCGGGGTGGATCCGGAAGCGACGGGCGACCCGCATGCGATTCAAGAGGGCGCACGTTCTTCGCCGACTTGGTACACGCCGCAACGCTCGAAAAGGCCGGGACAAATGGAGTTTTTTCGTTGTAGGGTCCGGATCGTGACGGCGAAGAGCGTAACGAGGTTCGCGGCCAGCATCTTCGGCGCCGCACTGCTGCTGGTGGGGGCTCTCGAGTCGTCGGGGAGCGCGCAGGGCGACACGAGCCACTACCAAACGCTGCAGCTCGGCGAGCGCTCGCGCGGCATGGCCGCGGCCTACACGGGTTTCGCAGCTGACGGAGCCGCGATCTGGTTCAACCCTGCGGGCCTACCTCTCCTGGAGGCGAAGCTGCTTCAGGGCAGCTTGTCGTTGAGCTCGCTTCGCAAAGCGACGTACAGCAACGCGATCCTGAGCGACGATCCCAACGCCGTACCAGGTACGTGTAACCCGGACCTCAACAGTGGCGATCCCGATTTCTCAGGCTGTCAGGTTCAAGACTTCGTGCTGGAATCGAGGCCGACGCTTCCGGTCTTTGCGGTCGCGAGCTTTGCGCTTGGCAAGGTTAAGTACGACAAGGGCAGGAAGCCCGTGCAGATCGCGATCTCGGCGTTCCAAACTTTTAACAACGAGAACGGCGGTGACATTCAAACCATGGACAGCTTTGGCCGCACCAATACTGCCCAGTTCGCACAGAAGGACTCGATCACCTACCTCGGCGCCGCGGTCGGCTACCGCGTCATCGAGAACTTCTTGATCGGCCTCAGCATGTTTGCAGCCCACCGAGAGCTCAATCACTTGGAGACCCTTTCGTTTTCTGTCGGTGGCGAACAAGATCCCACAGAAGGAAGCCCTTGTCCCACAAGCCCGACGATTCCGTTTTGCGTCAAGGATGCCCGCTCCGTTAGTCGGAATACGTTCTTCCAGATGAGCTCGTGGAGCCTGGTCTTCCGGATCGGCCTAATGCAGCTCCTTGGGGACGGGCGCTGGCGTCTTGGCCTGATGTTTCAGCCTCCGGGCATTCAAGTGGGCGGTAAATCCACTCTTCGTTTTGAGCTCAACGATATCGACGCTCGGGTCGACCCGGCGTCCTCCGAATCGATCTTCGCGCAGATCAGGCGCGGAGCCAATTCGCCAATTCCCTGGAAGCTGCGCCTCGGCGTCGCGTATGCGTGGACCAAGCGCGTCGCAGTCGCGGCCGACCTGCAGTTGGTAGGGCCGGTCGGCGACGGAAGCATTACGCCCGCCCTTCCTCAGGTCGAAGGCCGCGCCAACACGTCGGGGGCGTTGCTCGACACCGACACTAAGCGCGTCTTCACCTGGAACATCTCCATCGGAACGGAAATTGAGATCACCAAATTCCTGTTTACCCGTTTTGGTTTTCTTACCGATCGCTCCGGGGCGCCCGACGCAATCGAATCTGAAACCGGTCGCATTCAGCGAGCCTCCATCGATCGCTACGGGTTCAGCTTTTCGTTTGGCGGGCACAAAAACAACAAGGGGTTGTCGTTCGCGCTATCGGCGCTCTTCGGAAAAGGCGAGGGCCCCGCCCTGGATCTGCGACCGTCGACCCTCGATGACCCCGATGCGGGTGTGTTCTACACCTCGAAAGTCAAGGAGCGCGTTTTCATCATCTCGATCGGCGGTGACGTCGGTCAAGCGGCAGCTGTGGTCAAAGACGAGATCAAAGAGAGGAAACGCGAGGAGGAGCTCGAGGAAGAAGCAAGGCAAGCCGCGGACCGCCAGGCCGAAGTGGAGGCCGCCGACGGGCTGATCGAAGACCCGGAGATCAAGGAAGCAACCGAGAAAGCGCGTAGAGAGCGCCTTGAAGCCGAGAAGGCCGAAGAGGAGCTCGAGGCACTCAAAGAGCGAAAGAAGCGGGAAGAAAACCTCAGCATCGAGGATCAAGAAGCGATCCAGAAGTCGACCCAAGAGGGCATCCAGACGCTGACACCTTGACCAGGCGGTGAGTCCACGTCGAGGTTCGAGCTTTCGATCGATCTCGCCCGGTGATCTCTGCGTCAACTCGGTGTAGCTTCGGGCCCGATCCGTGACCAGTACGTGTGTGCGCTACTTTCTGCTGATGGCCGGGATCGCCGGAACCCCCGCGCTCGCCCTTGCTCAGCTCGGTCCAGACGGGAGCCCGATCACGACGTCCGACTACACGATCGACCTCACGCGAGGGGTCGTCATCAGTACATCTCGAGTCACGGGGCTTGCGGGTGCGGCGACCTCGCTGGCGGAGGGCGTCCAGGGTGGCCTTCAGAACCCCGCTGCCGTGGCATGGCGCGGGCCCCAGTGGCCAGATTGGTATGATTATTGGCTCGCGTTCAGCGTGACGTATCCGTTTCAGTCGGGAGACTTCTACAACAGCGGTGGGGTCCTTGGCGAATCGCAGAATGTGGAAGAGGACGGCCTCTTTTTCTTGATTCCGGGCGCGTACTGGCAGATGTGGAATTTCGGGATCGGGCTCATCATCGATGCGCAATTCGTCACCCTGAAAGGCGTTCAGAACCCCACCACGATGCAGCCGGAGCAGTTGCGACTCCGGTTCACCACGTTTCACATCCAGGCCGGTTACGGATTTCTCGATGGGCAGCTGGTGATCGGCGGCGGCCTGCGCATCCTTCGCGAGCGAGCCTTCTTCTCGGACCGCCTGGTGAAAAAAAAGGGCGAAGATGCGTTCGATTCGCTAGGCCTCGGAGGTGAGGTCGGGATCATGATTCAGCCGCACGACGAACGCTGGCGACTCGGAGCCTCGCTTTATCCGCAGATGGGCACCGGGCTTCGAACCCGCGGCGCCGTCCAAACGGACGGGGACATCACGTTCGGCACCTTCTTCCTTCCGAGGTCGACGAGGCTTCCGACAAACGGCGGCGTCGGATTTTCGTATCAGTTCGGGCCGCGGCCAACGAACCAACCGTGGATCAGCGTCGAGAAACTGGCTGCGCCGGAGCTCGAGCGCTTGGAACGGCGCGAGCGGCAAGTTCGAGAAGCCGAGCAACGAGAGCTCGCCGCGGCTCGGGAACGCGGAGGCCCGCGCGTCGACGAGTGCATTCGTGTGATCGAGGAGGCGTACAAACGGAAGTACGCCCAGATCAAGCGGTGGCGAAAGCAGGTGAAGAGTCAAGCCTGGGAGGTGATCCGGAATCGCTACCGTAATGAATGGCCTCGCCGCTACCATCTGCTGACAATTGATCTCTGGTTCACGGGTAGGTTGCCGAACGCTGTGGGCGTCGAATCGTTCCTGTTCCAAACCGTCCAACGTTCCGGCGAAAAGGTCACGGTTTCGCCGCGCATCGGTTACGAGAGCGAGCCCTGGCCGAAGCGCATGAAGGTTCGGGTGGGGAGCTATGTCGAGCCCACGCGCTTCGCAACGTCGGCGGCGCGCCTGCATATCACTTTCGGAATCGACATCAATGTCTTAAAGTGGAACGTCTTCGGCCTGTGGCCCGACGACTATCGATGGCAGATCTCGACCTCGTTCGACATCGCGGCGGAGTACCAGGCGGTCTCTCTCGGCATCGGCGGGTGGTACTAGCTCCTCGTCGATCCGGGCTTGCTCTGGTGGCGATTCCTCTTTAGAAGGAAGCCCGGAGCAGAGAGGCTTGGGAATGACGCAACACAGGTTCACCCTCGGGGCTTGCCTCCTAGCGCTGCTCGTCAGCTGCGGCTGCAAGAAAGACAAGGCGACGCCGCCACCGCCCGAGCTGTCTGTTTCGATGGTCGAGGCCGGGGACGAGCCGCGCAAGGTCCTGCGTTACGCGATCGCACCCGGCACCGTCGTTCGAAGCGTCCTCCAGGTACGCACGGCCTCGACGACGACCGAAGACCTTCAAGACACTTTTGGCCTTCTGCCTGGAGTGAGACTCGACCTCCACGCAGGGCCCACGGTTGCGTTCGGCGACCAGGGCATTCGCTATGTGCTCCGCATCTCGAGGGCGACCCCGATTCTGCCTGAAGGCACCGAGGAAGATCGCCTCGAGGGAGCCCAAGAGGGTGTGCGAGCGTTGAACGGCATGCGGGGCCGCTTCGACTTGAGTGACCGTGGCATCGTGATGGATTCGGACGTTCCTTGGACGCAGGGCCAAGAGCGAATCCATCCGCGAGTCACGATCATGCTGGGGAATGTTCGCTCCGCAGTCGCGACCGTTCCGCTTCCGGTCGAACCTGTCGGGGTGGGCGCCGTTTGGGAGGTCCGACGATCTGTCCGGCTTTGGAGCGCGTGGGTGACGCAGGTCACGCGCTACGAGCTCGTCGATCGCACCGGTGACCGCTTTCGCGTCCGGATTGGCGTGCGTCAGTCCGCACCCGCCCAGGTGGCCGATCTCAATCCCAAGCTCGAGATGCACGTGCGCACCTACGAGATGCAGGGAGAAGGCCATGCTTTGGTCGACCTCGGGTTGCCAATCGCGCTCGAAGCGGAGCTCGAGTCACATTCGGAGGCCGATATTGCCCTGGTTTCTCCCGAGGAAACGGAACCGATTCAGTCCGCGCGGCACTCGGTCCTGCGGCTGACCACGAAGAGAGAAAGGTAGCGATGATGCTTCGCATTGTGTTGGTCGCGTGTCTCCTGGTTGCGACGACTTCTTGCCGTCCCCAGTACCAACCCCAGACCGCGATCGTCGATCCGGGGCCTCCGCGGCGCGTCCCGCCTACGATTCGGGTGCTCGATCCTGGGATGACTCCTCGTGTCCCACTACGGTATGACGTTCCGCCGGGGCAGACCGAAGTGCTCTACCTCGAGCTCGTCATGCTGAGTGCCACGGTAGTTGGCGGCCAGGGGCAGCAAAGTGGCATGCCCCCGGTGCAGCTCGAGGTAAAGCTCGGGCCCGCGGAGCCGACGCCTGAAGGCTTCATTCGTCACGCCATTCAGATCACGCAGGTCCGTCTTTCAAAGGTCGCTGACGAGATGAAGCCCGCGGCACGTGAACAGCTCGAGAACATGCTCGAGCCCCTGCTACAGGTGCAAGGCTGGAGCGAGATGGACTCGCAAGGAAGAATCCGACGCGGTGAGTTCCGCGGCCTCAAAGACGTGCCGCCTCGGTTGAGCTCGATGCTTGGCAACATTCGCACCGCGCTCCTTACCGTGCCTTTCCCATCGGAGCCGGTTGGGGTGCGGTCGCGCTGGGAGGTCGATCGCAAGGTGCAGCTCTCCGGGATATGGGTCGACCAGACCGTCACCTACGACTTGATGGACAAGGACCAGAACAAGCTCAAGCTCCAGATCTCGGCCCGACAAAGTGCTCCGCCCCAGGCAATCGGAAGCGGCCGGCTCGAGGCGTACCAAGCGTCGGTCATCGGTTCGTCGGTCGTGAGGCTCGGTTTCTTCACCCCATTCTCGGAGGCAGAATCCACATCGCAGATGCGGATCAACACCTATGTGCAAGGTCGGCCCCAGCTGGTACGCGTCGAAACGAAAGTCGCCGTCCAGGTCTACCCAGCCGAGGCGGCTGGAGAATTCAGGGCGCGAGAGCCGGAGCCTGCCGAGGACCCGAGGAAAGTCACAGACCCGGGAAAGCAGGAGCTCCGCTGGATGAAGTAGAAGCGGCAGCGAGCTATTGCTCTCTGCGGACGAACACGGCTGGGTCTAGCTTTTCGACGATCATGTCTGCAGCCTTCGCGACTTGTTCGGGGTCGTTTCCGTCGAAGGTCACTTTGGTGCGGTAGTCCTCGGCATGCCACTTGACGTAACTTCCGACCATGACGCTCGGGAAGGCGCGCGCGATCTCTTCGAGGAGGCTGGCGATCTCTCCCTCGCCGCTCTTCGTGTACACCGCCTGAGAGTGGAATTCGTGCCCGTGGTCGATCCGCTTTCGTAAGTCGGTGAACTTGAGCTCGAAGATTTCCGGGACGCCGGGGAGGACGTAGACATTGTCGATCACGATGGTCGGCCAAGGCGCCTCGGCGCTGCGCAGCATCTCAGCACCCTCCGGCATGTTGGCCATTCGGAAGTGCGCCTCGGTCGCACGGTCTCCATAGTAGTGGCGAATCACCTTCTCGACCGCCTCAGAACGAACGACCGGTCGGCCGAACGCCGCGGCGACGCCTTCGATCGTGACATCATCGTGTGTGGGGCCCACCCCGCCGCTGGTAAATACGAGGTCGTGCGACGAGCGGAGGGCATTGAGCTCGCTGCAAATGGCTTCGACTTCGTCTCCACACACCACGACTCGCCGAAGCTCGATTCCCAACTCGAACAGGCCGCGGGCGAGGAACGCCGTGTTCGTGTCCGCGATCTTCCCGGACAGAATCTCGTTGCCGATGATTAGGGCAGCAGCGGTGCGCGACATCCTATCCCTCGCCCAGCTCGATCCCCATCGCTCCTGCGACCATCACCAATTCTCCGTCCGGCGGGACGCGCTTGAGATTCGCCACCGCGGCCTCTAGTGGCACGGAGACGACGTCCTGTCCTTTGAGGGCGACGACTTGACCGGTGGTGTCGTTGTAACAGAGAAAAGCTGCGTGGACTCCAAAGCGCGTCCCGAGGATTCGATCAAAAGAGGAGGGCGAGCCGCCGCGCTGCAGATGCCCGAGAACGGTCACTCGGATGTCGTGATCGATGCGTCCCTCGAGCAACCTGGCGAGCTGCATCCCAGGTCCATCGTGGCGCTGCGAGATGCTCTCGTGGCCCGCCGTAATGTTGGAGACGGTCCCTCCGACGGGCTTGGCGCCCTCTCCAATGACGATGATGCTGAACGTGTGCCCGGTCGCAGAACGCTCTTGAATCTTATCGACGATGCGGTCGATGTCGTAGTGAATTTCGGGGATGAGAATGACATCCGCGCCGCCCGCAATGCCGGACAGCAGGGCGATCCAACCTGAATCACGCCCCATGACTTCGAGGATCATCACTCGGTCGTGAGCCTCTGCGGTCGAGTAAAGCGCATCGATTGCCCACGTTGCGGTGGCGACCGCCGTATCCAAGCCGAACGTGAGATCGGTTGCCGCCAGGTCGTTGTCGATGGTTTTGGGAATGCCGACCACCGAGACGCCCATCTTGGCGAAACGCATTCCAATGTCCATCGTCCCATCGCCACCGACCAGCACCAAGACGTCGATCTCGAGCTCATCTAGCTTGGCCTTGACGCGGTCTGATACGTCGATGGTTCGTTCGGTCCCGCCCACGCGACGTTCCACGTGCGCAAACGGGTTGGCGCGGTTCGAGCATCCCAAGATGCTGCCGCCCTTCGGGAGAATGCCTTGAACGCTTTTCCGCGTCAGCGGAACCACCCGGCCGGGTTGTTCAATCAAGCCTGCGAAGCCGTCTTCGGAACCGAGGACTTCTAGCCCGAGGTCCGTGGCCGTCTTGACGAAGGCCCGCAAGACCGCGTTGAGGCCTGGCGCATCGCCGCCACCGGTCAGAATCAACACCCGACGGACGACCTCTTCGTCCCTATCGCGCGCGAGATTGTCAGTGTTCACGCGAGGCCCTCCCACGCTTCGCCGCAACCTCGTACATCGCGATGGCTGCGGCGACCGATGCGTTCAACGAATCCATGGGACCCTCCTGAGGGATGTGAACCACGATATTGCATCGTTGTCGAACCATCCGACGAAGCCCCTTTCCCTCGGAGCCGACGACCAGCACCCGTCCGCTATGGGCAGGCTCGAGATCGCGGATGCCGAGCTCGGCCGTCGCGTCGAGGCCGATGATTTCCATCCCGGTTTCATACAACGACAGGAGGGTTCGCTGCAGGTTGGTGACGCGCGCAATGGCAGCGTGCTCGGTCGCTCCGGCCGAGGCTCGCACGACCGCCGGGGTAATGCCCGCCGCGCGGTGCTTTGGAATCAAGAGCCCGTCGATGCCCAAGGTGACCGCACTTCGGATGACGGCGCCGAGGTTTTGTGGATCCGTCACTTCGTCGAGGGCCACGAGAATCGGATGGTGACCCGACCGCGCGACTAGCTCCTCGACGTCGAAAAACGCATAGGGATCGGCCAGCGCCACGACGCCTTGGTGACGCACGCCTTCGGCAAGCCGATCGAGCTCGGCACGCTGCTTGGTGCTGACCGGAATGCCGCTTGCTTGCGCGGCCCCACGCACATCTGGAAACTTATCTTCGGACTCCATGAGCACATGGTGGATCTTGGCGTTACCCCGTAGCGCTTCGAGCACCGGGCGCCGGCCTGCGAGGACGCGAGTCATGGTCGGAACGCCAACCCTACTTCTAGCGCGAGGGCCGATGCCGCCGCCGTAACGTCAGTCGCATCGCGAATCGGCCTTCCGACGACGAGCATATCGGCTCCCGACGTGATCGCCGCCGCGGGTGTCATGACTCGTCTTTGATCATCGGCGGCAGCGCCTGTCGGACGGATCCCTGGTATTACCAAGAAGGCGTCATCTCCGAGGGAAGCGCGAAGCGAAGCGCATTCGTGTGCAGAGGTTACGAACCCTCGAAGACCCGCGTCCCACGCAAGCCTTGCAAGCCTCGTCGCCGATGGTGTTGGGCCATCGACGAAGCCGATGCCTCGGAGCGAAGGCTCGTCCAAACTGGTGAGAATCGTCACCGCGAGCAACTGCATCGACCCCGCCGCCTGATTTGCCGCGTCGAGCGCGTCCGTTCCAGCGGAGCCATGGACCGTGAGATAGTCG
Organism: Myxococcales bacterium; assembly: GCA_029863605.1. Taxonomy (GTDB): domain Bacteria; phylum Myxococcota_A; class Polyangia; order Polyangiales; family Houyiibacteriaceae; genus SG8-38. The sequence goes on from JAOTVB010000012.1 coordinate 38,760, forward strand.
ACGCCCATGGCCGCGGCCCGGGCGACCGATCGGCCCATGGTTGCTGGAATGTCGTGCATTTTCAGGTCGAGAAAGCACTTGGCCCCCGCGTTCAGCACGATCTCGACAGCAGGTGGACCGACCGCGGTGAAGAGCTCGAGGCCTACCTTAAAAACGCCGATGTGCTCGCGCGTCTGCTCGATGAGCCGCCTTGCTGCCTCGAGGTCCGGCACGTCGAGCGCGAGCGCGATGCGGGACGTTGAGTCCTGTTCAGCCATCATTCACCGCGGCTACGCTACGGTGCGGACTAGAGGCTGTCCAGCCCAGCAAGTGGATCGTCGGTATCCGCTTTGCGGGGTTTAGACCGACCGCGTCGAGCGCCCGCGGGCTTGCTCGGCGATGCAGCCCTTCGTGCTTCCGCGGCGGCCTGTGCTTCCCGCTGTGCCTTCTCTGCCAGGCGGGCCTTTTCCGCTTCCGCCTGGGCGCGTTTTTGAGCCTCCAGCTCCGCTGCTTGGCGAGCCCGTTCCGCTTCGCGCGCTGCTCGCTCGGCTTCCATCTTGGCTGCGAGGGCTTCCGCTTCTTGCTGCTCGACGGCGGGCTTGTAGATCCCGAGGTAAGAGCCCCCAAACACCGCAGCGATTAGCACCACTGCCGCCGCCACCAGTTTGGGGTGAACCCCTTTGCGTTGTTGTGCGCTGATCGCCGCGATCTCTTTTTCATGAGCGAGCATGCGCTGATGCTCATCGGCCTTTTCTCGAGCCTCTTGTTCCAGTCGTACCCGCAGCTCGGCTTCTTTGCGTTCGCGAATCGCCCGCTCGTCCTCTTCGCGAATCTTGCGCTCTTCGGCAGCGCGAGCCTCTGCTTCAGCGCGGAGCCGCGCTTCTTCCTCTTCTTGCTTTTGGCGAGCCTCCGCCGCGATACGCTCGCGCTCGGCTGCCTCGCGTTGAAGCTGCTCCTCCTCCTCTTCACGAACCCGGTCTTCTTCGAGGTTCATGAGCTCTCGAAGGTTGAAGAGAACGGAAGACTCTTTTTCCTCGGACATGATGATACTTATATTACACTTTTCCGCTGGATACGGCCAAGGGGACACTGGACCTTTTCGAGATGGAGACGCTAGCAATCGGCTTGCCTGCCTGTCAAACGAACGGTTTTCCTCGATTTCCGCTCCGGTCGGAATGTCGGGCCGGAACCCCGCCGGCATGGCGATTTGTGATTTGATTTACAGCAGATTTTACCGTTATGATTGGAATCATGGCAGGGCTCGAGAACTTTCTCCACTACCTCGAAAGAGGGGATGTCAGCGAAATCGTCTTTCAAAGCGGGGCAACGGCCGCGGCGAAGCGAAAAGGCAGGCTTCAGCCGGTCACCCGAGAGCCGCTGACCGCCCAGCACATTCTCAAATTGATCGAACAGACGCCGTTGCAGGACCTACTCCCCAAGGAGGACGGAGCGAGTGCGCCAACGGCGGCTCGAATCAATGGAAGCAAGTACGTCGCGACGGTCGCTCGATCTGGAGCGATGCTGTTGCTGCGGGTCTGGCTTCCCGACCGCTTATCCGACCCCCCGGCCGCGCCAGAGCCCGAAACCGAGTCGACGAAAGTGCCCATCGCAGCGATTCGCCCGGCCAATGGTCAGTGGACGTCGGCGAGACCGCCCGGGCTTCTCATCGAGCCGTCGCAGGCTCCACCAGAGATACGCTCCGCGCCGCCACCTCCACGCATCCCGTCTCATCGTCCGCCGCCCGTCGCGGTTCAGTATCCAAACGCTCGGAGCGTAATACCGAGACACTCATATCGCCCGCCACCCGAGGCCTCTCCACTGGCGGAGTTCGTGCCTGCGGATGTGCCGGTGTCTGCGCCTCCGGCGCTTTGCAAGCTATTGATGCAGGCCCGCGCCGAATCCGCGAGCGACGTGCACATCATGTCCGGTGAACCGGTGCGGTTTCGGTGCAATGGTTTTCTGGTCTCGCGAGGTGGTGCCTTGGGCGACGACCAGGCGCGCGCTCTGCTGACACCGCTGCTCGACCAGCGAAATGCGCAACAGTTCGAGGAGCTCGGCTACGCGGACTTCGCCTGCCAGATCGAAGGCGCTGGTCGCTTTCGAGTCAACGCCAACAAACAGCGGACTGGGATGAAAGGGTGCTTTCGACTGATCATGAATGAACCGCCGACCATCGACTCTCTCGGCTTGCCGCAAGAGCTGAGGCAAATGCTCGACTACCATCAGGGGCTGGTGGTCGTCTCCGGTCCGAGCGGGGCGGGCAAGACGACGACTCTCGCCGCACTCGTCGACCTGTTCAACGATGAGCGCCCGGTTCACGTCATTACGGTCGAGGACCCTGTCGAGATCATTCATCCGATCAAGAAGGCGATCATCAGTCAGCGCGAGGTCGGCGCTCACACCAAGAGCTTCCACGCGGCGCTCAAAGGATCCCTACGCGAGGACCCCGACGTGATCGCCATCGGTGAGCTGCGGGACTGCGAGACCGTCGAGAAGGCGCTCGAAGCGTCCGAGACGGGCCACCTGGTGTTTGCCACGATGAGCACACCTTCAGGCGCGACCACGATCGACCGGTTGATCGACATGTTTCCGCCCGACGATCAGTCGCAGGTGCGCGCGACCCTCGCGGGTGCGCTCAAGTTCGTCGTCAGCCAGCGTCTGGTCCCAAGAAGAGACGGGCACGGCCGTGTGGTTGCGGTCGAGCTCTTGACCGGAAACATGGCGTTGTGGTCGCTCATCCGCGACGACAAGCTGTTCCAGTTGCCCAGCCTTCTTCAGCGCGGGCGCGCTTTTGGGATGATCCGCATCGAAGACTCGCTCAACGAGCTGCTCGCCGCCGGCGCGATCACCGAAGAAGTCGCGAAGGCCTACGCGGACGATCCCCGGGTCATCGGGGCCGCGACGCCAGTGCCTCAGCCCACGTCGCAAGACCTAGAGCGAGCCCGAAAAGGTACCCGGCGGAACCTGTTTTCGAGGAAGGACAAGTGAATCATGCCGGCGCTCGATCGATACTTTGATGTGCTTCTCGACCGCGGTGGGTCCGATCTCCACCTCGCGGTAGGCTATCCACCCACGATTCGCGTGAAGGGAGAGCTGGTCGCGATCGCGCGTCAAGCGCTGGATCGACCGACTATCACTCGTCTAATGGACGAGCTGCTGGACCAAGATCGGCTCGAGTACTTTCACGCATATCACGATCTCGACTTTGCATACGGCTACGAAGACAAGGCGCGCTTTCGCGCAAACTACCTCTACAAGACGACGGGTCCGGGGGCCGTTTTTCGAACCATTCCAAGCGAAATTTTGACGACCGAGCAGTTGGGGCTGCCCGGGGCCGTCGTGGGGCTCGCGGATAGGAGGGCGGGCTTGGTGCTCGTCACCGGACCGACTGGCAGCGGAAAGAGCACGACGCTTGCCGCCATGCTCGACTACATCAATCGTAAGCGCGAGGGGCACATTCTCACGATCGAAGATCCGGTCGAGTTCGTGCATCGACCGCGCAAGTGCCAGATCACCCACCGCGAGGTCGGAGTGCACACACCGAGCTTCGCCGACGCGATTCGAAGCGCCGGTCGGGAGAACGCCGACGTGATCCTGGTGGGCGAGCTGCGAGGGCGAGAGACCATGAAGATGGCCCTTCAGCTGGCGAGCTTTGGGGTATTGATCTTCGCGACGGTTCACACCAATTCGGCGCCCGCGACGATCGACCGTTTCGTCAACGCGTTCCCCGCGAGTCAACAGCCTCAGATCCGCGGCATGCTCGCAGAATCTCTGGCGGGTATCGTGGCCCAACAACTACTGAGGAGAGCCGACGGGAGCGGGCGTATCGCGGCCCAGGAGATCCTCATAGGCACGTCGGGAGTCTCCTCGGCGATTCGCGAGGCCAAGACGACCATGCTGCAGAGCTTGATCCAAAGCGGCGGGAGCTACGGCATGCAGAGCATCGACGCAGTGCTCGCCCGACTGGTCGCCGAGGGCACCGTCACCGCGCAGGACGCGGTCGAGAAGGCTGCCGACAAGGAGACTTTCGCAAGGATCCCAGCGGTCGCCAAGGCGCTCGCGGGCTAAGCACTCGCGCTGCGTCAACCGGTGACTCGGGCCGCGGCACGGGACAGGCGTGCTCGCGATGGGGCCCGGTCGCCCTTGGCGACAAGTACGGATCTTGACGCGGGCTCCTCCCCATCGCTGTGCTGCCCATCCCGCGTCGCGGCCCGAGTCACCTGCTCCTCGAGAACAGTGCCAGTGCCAACATCTCGTGCGCAGCCGACGGGCCCGTCATTCGGTTCGCCTTGGGCGATCGCGTGGGAGTACCGGCGTGCCGTGCGCCGCACCCCGGGTCACCGGTATCAAGCGCGCGCTACTTCACGTCGAAGTTATACCGCGCGCCCATTCTCGGGGCCCCGAAGGTCGGAAAGCGCACGCTGGCGATCTCTTGGCCCATGCACGTCTGAAACCCGGTTTCGCCTCCGCGTACGGTGGCGCCGAGGACCGAGCCGTTTCCAGCGATGGCCAGGTCGACTTTCACGTTGCCGAGCTGAGTGCCGCTATTGACCTCGGGGATCACACACTTGCGATAGAAGCGGTTCAGGTTGCGGTTCATCACGCTGGCCACCTGTGCGCCGGTGAGTCGGCCCTCTCCACCGCCCTGTGAGGCGTCTCCGATTTCGACCGCCCGACTCATCGCCTCATCGTAACTCGCCAACCCACCCTTGCTCCGCGCGGCAGCCGGGGCAGAGCCGGAGCCTCTCTTGCGGCGTCGAACCGGCCGATCTGGGAGCAAGCCCGCTTCGCCGGTAGGGATGTCACCGAGTTTGAAGAGATCGTCGAGCGCGGTCGAAGACGCCTCCCGAACGTCACTCGAGCGCGACATCAGGAAGCCACCAACCGAAATCGCGATGACCCCGACTAGAGAAGCCGCTATCAGCCACTTGGCGGCCGACGAACGCTTCTCCGATTTCCGCGCGTAGACCCTTGCAGCATGCTCTGCTGCCACGGCGTCCTGATGCTCCCGCTGCAGAATGAATTCGCGGAACTCCGGCCACTCTCGAAGCGGCCTTCGTTCGCCGATATCCAAGTTGAGCGTAGGGTCGTCTCCCGAGAATCCGCCGACATTCAATCGCTCGATGAGCTCGCGTGCGTTGAACGGTCCGTGGTCCATCCTGTCTCGGGCCACCATCCAGCGTTGCTTCGGGTCCGACGAGAGCTCTTCCAATATGGTCTTGAGGTCTCGTTTCGGCGGTGGCGGCGGAGCCAGCGGAGCTTGCGGAACGAGCGAAAACACCGGAATGTCCATCTCCGGCGGGGGCAGCACGGAGCCGAGGTCGATGTCCATCGCCATCACGTTCTCCGAAGGTGGTGGCGGCATCGAGTTGGCTAGCTGCACGAATGGCGTCAGCGCGTTGAGCACGGCCTCGGGCGACTCGAACCGGTCTTTTGGGTCGGGCGCCAGGCACCGGAACAGAATGCCGTCTAGCTCAGGCGGGATGTCTTGTCTCACGTGTGAGGGCGCGACGAAGCTCTCGTCGGGCGAGCGCGTCGTCAGTAGCTCGTAGAGAATCGCGCCAACGCCGAAGACGTCGCTCCGCGCCGTAGCCGGTTCGCCATTCTTGACCTCTGGGGCGAGGCACGCATGGTCGCTATCTTGGAAGGCGCTCGGTCCCGCCGCCTCGAGTAAGACCCGTCCGACGCCGAAGTCGCGCACCTTCACTCGGCCGCCACGCGTGACCCACACGACGCTCGGGCGAAGGGTCCCGTGCGGCCCTTTGTCGTGAGCGTAGCTCAGCGCACTACACAGATGTGCGACCACGTTACAAATCCCCCGCAGCGAAAGAGGCTCACCTTGGCGATCGCGTTCCTGGATGAACTCGGAGAGTCGAGTCCCGTCGATCCACTCTCCCGCGATGAAATGCTCTCCCTTGTCCGTGCGACCCACGCCGAACATCTTAGCGATGTTGCGATGGGATAGGGCGGCCGCCATCCGGCAGGCCTCCCGAAAATCGGAGACGGCTTGCGGCGGCACCAGGTCGGGCCGAAGCACGTGGACGAGAATCTCGCGCTTGGTTTGACGATCCTTCGCGGACCACACCACGGCCTGCGGGTCTTCGTCGATCCGATCGACGACCTCGAACCTTCCCCCTACCACGGCTCCCGGTTGTAATCCCGAGAGCTCGGGCGCTGTCGATGCGATCCCCTCCGGCATCTACCGTTCCAACATAGACGACGCGCCGGCCGGGATTCAACTTCGCGGGACCGCTCCTTCGTTTTCGGCCAGCTCGACACTGAGCTCTCGTTCGCGCAAAACCGCACCGGCCATCGAGTCGATGACATCCTTTGCGCGCTCCTCTGGCACATCGACCAACGAGTGCGTGTTGCGCACCCGTATGCGGCCGATTTCTCTGCGTTTTAAGCCGGTGCGTTCCCGCAGCAGGCGCCCCAACTCCGAGGCCTTCAAATCGTCGCTCTTGCCTACGTTGACGTACAGCGTCGCCGTCGGGGGTGCCTCGGCCTCCGGTGTAAGGGGCTCCTCAGACTCGGGGTCCCGGGGCGCAGGCGGAGTCGTAGCTCGTCGACCGCGTCGCCGCTGCTTGGCCGCGACTTCGTCGATGTCCTCGGTGTCGGGGCCAAAAAACGCACCAAGAAGCCCGGCGAGCATCCGCTCTGCGTCGGGATGTGTAATTAGACGACGCGCGAGGGCGAGCGCTCGTTCGTTCGGAGGATTTGGATAGGCGAGGTCGATCATGGCGATCCGATCGGCTTCGCGTCGCGTCTTCGCCTCACCCTCGCTCGGTAGCGTGCGTTCGACCGGTAGGATCCCGTACTGGAGCCGCAGATAGTAGAGGACCCCGAGCTCGTTGGGGCCGACGAGCGAGATTGCGGTACCCGTGCGCCCGGCACGCCCCGTGCGACCGGTGCGGTGAACGTACTGCTCCACGTTCTCGGGCAAGTGGAAGTTGATGACATGGGTGAGGTGCGACACGTCGATTCCGCGTGCGGCTACGTCGGTGGCGACAAGGAATCGGACCTCGTTTCGCCGCGTTTGCGCGAGTACCTGCTCCCTTTCTCGCTGTGGGCGGTCGCCGTTCAACCATTCGGCGTTGAACCCAGCACGCTTCAACGCCGCGGAAACCTCCTCCGTCTCCGCCTTGGTGTTGCAAAAGATCAGCGCGCTTTCCGGGTTCTCGATCTCCAAGATGGAAATGAGGTTTCCTACGCGGCCCATCCCGCTGAGCATGTAAACGAAATGCTCGATCCCGAGCGCTCCAACGTGATCTCCGGAAAGCCCCAGGAAAACGGGGTCGCGCATGTGCTTTTCGGCCACGCGCTTGATCGCACGGTCCACCGTTGCTGAAAAAAGTAGGGTTTGGCGATTGCTCGGGAGCCTCTCGATGATCGCGTTGAGCTCCTTCGCAAACCCCATCGACAGCATTTCGTCTGCTTCGTCCAGCACCAACACGCGAAGGCGCGAAGCAGCGATGGTCCCACGCTTGAGATGATCCAGCACGCGGCCAGGAGTTCCGCTGATGACACGCGCGCCCTTCTTGAGTGCGCTGACTTGGCGTTCCATCGAAGCGCCCCCGTAGACGGCGACGGTCTCGATGCCACGCCGTGCGCCGAGCTTCGCAATCTCGCGCGCGCTTTGGAGCGCTAGCTCTCGTGTTGGCGCAAGTACGAGTGCCTGCTCGTCCCCGCCGATCGACATGAGCTTGTCGACGAGCGGGATACCGAACGCGCCGGTCTTTCCCGTTCCGGTGCGAGCCTGGACAATGACGTCGTTGCCGTCGACGATCAGTGAATAGGAATCACGTTGTACCGGCGTAGGCGTTTCCCACCCGAGGTCTGCTAAAGCCTTGAGCACGTCGTCATGCAAGCCAAGGTCTTCGAAGGTCTGCGGGTCGTTCGCGGCGGGCGCCTCGTTCATAGAGCGGGTTCCGTTTCGTTAGTGGGTGCCTGGCCCGGTGTCGAGCCCAAGGTGTCGGCCACTTGGTTTGCAAGCGGCGCGTCCTCGCGCATGTATCGTTGAAGGTTGAGCTCGACCCGGTGGCGGTACTTGTTGAGAAGGTGCACTTTGTCTTCGTCGCATCGATTGAGGAGCGCGTTCAGGCGGAGGTCCCAGGATTCGAGCGTCTCCCCGAGCGCTTCTGCATCGACGACATTACTCGAAAGGCAATCGAGGCGCACTTGGTCGAGCTCGTCGTGGAGGATTCGGAGCCCGTCGGCGCAATCTACGTCGAAAGTGTCATCGCGCTCAGGCCAGAAGACCTGCGGAATGACGGACGCGAAACCTACGATGACCAGATAGGAGAGGGCAATCGTGTAGATGCCTATCACCAACCTGCGGCCAAGACGGCCCCGCTGTTCTTTTGGCGGCAAAGAATCTCCTCAATGAACCCGAGCTCGCGTGAAAGCGGTCTGTTTGTACAGACCCCCCAGAGATCGGTCAAGACGGCGGGTCTTGGCCCCGCTCTCGCTTCTCGCGGCGCCTCCCCCAGTAGAACAGTCCGGCCCCCACGCCGATGGTGAGAGCCACGACTGCTCCACACATGACGTACCAGAGCAGATAGGTGAGGCCGCTGCCCATTTGCTCAACAAACGAGCTTGTAGCCCACCCCGTAAACCGTGAGGATATGAACCGGACGGTCGGGCTTGGGCTCGATTTTTCGGCGCAACTTGACGATGAAGTTATCGACCGTGCGATTGTTCGGACCGGCTTCGAGGCCCCAGATCTTCTCGAGTATTTCGTCGCGAGACACCGGCTCGCCCTCTCGCTCCCACAAGAACTTCAGAAGCTCGACCTCGTAGAACGACAAGTGCATGGTATTCGTTCCGCTCGTCAGGGTCTGCGACCCCGTTTCGATGTTGACGTCGCCGATCCGTATCTCGGCCTGAGAGGGGCGAATCGGGCGCCCAGATCGCCGGAAGAGTGCGCGGATTCGTGCGACCAGCTCGCCGATGGAGAAAGGTTTCGTCACGTAGTCGTCGGCCCCAGCCTCAAGACCCCGAATCTTGTCCGACTCCTGACTTCGGGCGGTGAGCATGAGAATCGGAACGAGAGGATCGTTGCGGCGGATCGTTTGGCATACGTGGTAACCGTTCATGTCCGGCAGCATGAGATCCAAAATGACGCAGTCGATGTCTTCCGATGCGGCCAGCTCGACGGCCTTCTCGCCCTTTGCCGTATGCACGACTCGGTATCCCTCGAACCGCAGTGAATCCGAGAGGCCTAGCGCGAGCGCGGGATCGTCCTCAACGAGCAAAATGCCGCGTCCATCGTCCGACATCGGAAGCACCATAACACCTTCCGTGCGCCGAGGCCGCTAGCTAAGCAGCGGCTTCCTCGGGCCCGGCGATCGGGACCGAAAAACCGACCACCGCCCCGCCTCCTTGGGCATTGCGAGCCCAGGCACGCCCGCCATGAGCCTGCGCGATGTGCTGGACGAGCGATAGGCCTATACCCGAGCCACGCGTAGGAACTTCGTGCGTTCCCCGATAGAACCTTTCGAAGACGTGCCTTATCGCGTGCTTGGGGATACCAGGGCCATGATCCCGCACAGCCACGTCCACGGTCGAGCGGCGGGGGGTCAGCTCGAGGTCCACTGGAGTCTGGCCACCGTATTTCACGGCGTTGTCGAGCAGGTTGATGATCGCCAACGCAATGGCCTCCTGGTCGAGCAGGACCGGCGGGAGCTGGCCCGGCGTGAGGAGGCGGACCTCCACCCCGTCCTGCTCGCCGCGATAGCGAAACGCATCGAGGGCGCGCCTGACCGCCTCGCTTAGATCGCCGCGTTTAAGTCGATACGGGCCTTTGCCGCCCTCGAGCGCCGAGAAATCGAGAACGTTGTCGATCAACGAGGTGAGCCTTTCGGACTCGCGGCAGATGATGTCCAAGTACTCGAGCCGTCGCTGGTCACTGGGCACGCGATTGGACCTCAACATGTCGGCAAACATTCTCACCACCGAAAGCGGTGTTTTTAGCTCGTGCGAAACGTTTGCCATCAACTCGCTCTTCAACTGGTTGAGGCGGCGCTCTTTTTCGGCTGCATAGATGAAGAAGATCGCACTCAGCAAGATGATCGCAAACGACATGACGGGGAGCGCGACCTCTCCGCGCAGGCGTGAACGGCCTTGCGCCTGCAGCAAGGCAGCCTGGCGAGGAGCGACCTGGAGGCGCCAACGATAGAGTGTCGTCGGGAATCGGTGGTCGACCGTGAACACTCCAGCGTCGGTCAGGTCCGGACCAAAAACGCGTTGATTGCTTTCGTTCACGATGTTGTAGAGCGGGGTGCTTACATCGGAAACGAACATCTTCGGAAACACTTCGTTCACGAGGTACTCCGTGTCGTGATAAGCGACCACGTACGTTACCTGGCCGTCTTGGGTCGCGTAAGCCTTGTAGGAGAGCAGGTAGCTCACGTCCTCGACCCGTTCGTGGAGGTGGCGAAGCTCGTCGCTCTCGAGATCTCCGAGGTCCATCGACTCGACCAAGTACTGTCTGAAGACCCGCAGAAAACCGCGCCTCGTCTTGCGATCCTGCGTACTCGCCCACTGCAGCACATCCCCCTCGAGGTTCACCAATAGAACCGCTTTCACGCTCGGCGTCCGTGCCTCCGCCGGAGGAAGCCAGCGTGCGTCGATCGTGCTGGAGTCATTTGGGTCGACCAGCGCGAGGACTATGTTGTCCGCAAAGATGATGTAGTTCTCGATCCGTTCGACTCGTTGCTGTGCTACCGACAAGAGCGATTGGACGATCGCGCTCTCTCCGAGCTCCGCATACTCCCGCGCAGAGGAAAACGTGTAGTACCCGAGGATCGCCGCGGCGATCAGAATCGCGGGCACCAGGAACACGTACACGGCGCGAAAGCGACTCCCTTCCATTACTCGCGCTCCGCTCGGAGCGGTCGCGTCATGAGATCCCCCACCGCTTGCAAAGCTGGCTTGTCCTCGTAGAGCATCGCGTACACCTCGTCCGTGATCGGCATCTCGACTCCGACCTTTTCGGACAAGGCCTTAGCGCTCTTGGTGGTGCGGACCCCTTCTGCCACCATCTGCATGCTCCCGAGTATCTCTTTGAGAGACTTCCCCCTACCGATCTGCAATCCGACGTTGCGGTTGCGGGATAGGTCACCGGTGCATGTCAGCACGAGATCGCCCATCCCGGAAAGCCCAGCAAGTGTCAGCGGGTTCGCGCCCCTGGCAAGCGCCAGGCGTGAGATCTCCGCGAGGCCGCGCGTGATCAAGCCCGCGCGGGTGTTGTGACCAAAGCCGAGCCCATCCGCGATGCCGGCGGCGATGGCGACCACGTTCTTTAGTGCGCCGCCGAGCTCGACGCCAACGACGTCCTCGGTGCTGTACACGCGAAACCGCTCGGTCGTGAACGCTTCTTGTGCCGCTGTGACGATGTCTTGGTTGCGCCCCGCGACACAGACCGCGGTGGGGATCCCCTCCGCGACCTCCTTCGCGAAACTCGGTCCCCCGAGATAGGTTAGTTGGGGATGCTGGGACTCGGGCAATAGGTCTTCAAACATCTCGGAAACGAGCATCAGCGTTTCGTTCTCAATGCCTTTGACCGCGCTGACAATCGGAGCGCCGTTTTGCAGCAAGGGCGCGGCATCGGTCAGAACCTGCCTCAGCCCGTGCGTCGGAATGACACAAACGATGAGATCGCTTCGGTCGAGCGCGTACTCGAGGTCGGCGGTTGCTTCGAGGGTATCGGGGAGCTGAAAGCCCGGAAGATACGCTTGATTTTCCCGGTCCGTTTGGATTGCCTCGGCCATCACCGGGCGTCGCGCCCACAGACGAGTGGGGTATCCCTTGTCCGCGAGCAACTTGGCAAGCGCAGTGCCCCACGAGCCAGCACCAAGAACCGTTGTCTTCTGCACGCCCATGCTCGGAGCCTAACACGAGGCGCTCGCATGGGGGCGGCGCGGGTTGTTAAGGGCTCGGTTGGACGCTTCCGCTTTCGCCCTTCCCAGGGCGCGGGTCGGCGAGGTCGAGCTTCAGCACATCCGGATCGAAGAGTGCGTTGGCGAGAACGGCGTCCATCTTCGAGACCGGCACGAACTCGAGCGTCTCGCGAACCTCCTCCGGCACCTCCTCGAGGTCGGCGGTGTTTCTTTCCGGGAGAATGACGCGCTTGATGCCCGCGCGGTGTGCAGCGAGGACCTTCTCCTTCACGCCACCCACGGGAAGCACGCGGCCGCGCAAGGTGATCTCGCCCGTCATGGCGACGTCGTGCCGAACGTGGATCCCGGTCAGCAGAGACACGATCGCGGTCATCATGGTTACGCCGGCACTCGGCCCGTCTTTCGGCATTGCGCCAGCAGGAATGTGGATGTGGATGTCGCTCGTCTCGAGGAAGTCTTCCGCAATGCCGAACGCCTTCGCACGCGTACGCACATAGCTCATGGCCGTCTGCGCCGACTCCTTCATGACGTCGCCGAGCTGGCCGGTCAGCTGAAGCTTGCCCGTGCCATGCATTTTCGTGCATTCGATGAAGAGGATCTCTCCGCCGACGGCGGTCCATGCAAGACCCGTCGCCACTCCTGTCTCGGCGGTGCGTTCGGCGACTTCCGAAGTGAACCTCGGCGGCCCGAGGTACGGCCGAAGCGATTCTTCGTCGGAAATCGCCCAGGGTCCCTCTTCGCCTTCTGCCACCTTCACCGCGACCCCGCGAATGACACTCGCAATCTGACGCTCGAGATTACGCACACCGGCCTCGCGAGTGTAGTGGTCGATGATCGACTCTATCGCGGCATCTCCGAGTGTGACTGTCGCCGCTTCGATGCCGTGCTCCCCGAGCTGCTTAGGCACGAGATGCACACGCGCGATATCGAGCTTTTCCCGCCGCGTGTAGCTCGGGATTTCGATGATCTCCATGCGGTCCTTCAGCGGGGCCGGAATGGTGTCGCCGACGTTGGCAGTGGCGATGAACATGACCTTGGAGAGGTCGTATGGGATCTCGAGGTAGTGATCGCTGAAGGTATCGTTCTGCTCCGGGTCGAGGACCTCCAGGAGCGCCGCAGCGGGATCGCCCCGGAAGTCGTGCCCGATCTTGTCGATCTCGTCGAGCATGAACACCGGGTTGATCCTGTTGGCTTTCTTCATCCCTTGGATGATCTGGCCGGGAAGGGCGCCGACATAAGTCCGACGGTGACCGCGGATCGCGGCCTCGTCATGCACACCGCCCAAGCTGATACGGTGAAACTTCCGCCCGAGGGCACGCGCAACCGAACGGCCGAGAGACGTCTTACCGACACCGGGCGGCCCGATGAGGCAGAGAATCGGCCCTTTCTTGTCGGTCTTGAGCTTCCGAACGGCAAGGTACTCGACGATTCGCTTCTTGACCTTCTCGAGGCCCGAGTGGTCCTCATCGAGGACCTTGCGTACCGCCGCGATGTCCATGTTGTCGGTGGTCTGCTTCGTCCATGGAATGTCGAGAATCCAGTCGATATAGGTGCGGACCACGGTGTACTCGGCCGACCCGACCTGCATCTGTCGAAGGCGCTTGAGTTGCTTGCGCGACACCTTGTCAGCCTCGCTCGGGAGCTCTGCCTTGGTGATGCGCTCCTCGAGGACGTCTAGATCGCCTTGGTCGCCCTCTTCCTCGCCCAGTTCTTCTTTGATTGCTTTGAGCTGCTGGCGCAGCACGTACTCCCGCTGGTTCTTACCCATCTCCTCTTTGATCTGAGAGTTGATGCGCTCGCGCATCTTGAGGATCTCGAGCTGGCGGGTGAGGAGCCGGAGAACTTTGCGAATGCGCTCTTTCGGGTCGAGCGTTTCGAGGAGCTGCGATTTTTCGTCGACGGGAGCGTCGAGATTGGCTGCAACGAGATCAGCAAGCTGGCCTCGCTCTTGGATCGAGTCGATCAGGGATCCCGCCTCGCGCGGGAGCTCTGGCATGAGCTGGATCACCTGCTTGGCTATGTCCCGAAGGCTCATCGCCAGCGCTTCACTCTCGACGTCCTCGGCCGGAACCTCTGGGAGGCGCGTCACCCGGGCCTTGATGTAGGGCTCCTTGGTGACCACATGCTCCAGGCGAATCCGGACGAGACCTTGCAGAATCAGGCTGTAATTGCCTGAGCTGTGCTTGAGCGCCTTGAGAACGCGGGCGGCGACGCCCACCGGGTACAGATCGTCTTGACCCGGATCGTCGGTGGAGGGGTCCCGCTGGGCCACGATCGCGATGATCGGCTGATCGAGGTTTTCGATGTCCTCGACGAGCGCCACGGACTTCTCGCGGCCGACGTCAAAAGGCGCCACGGCTGCTGGAAAGAGCACCGCGTTGCGGATCGGCAAAACGGGAAGCTCTGCCCCGAACTCGATTTCTCCCGTATCGGGAGGCGGCATCGATGTGATGGTTTCGTCGTCGCTCATGCGGTTGTTCTACTCCAACTCGGCGAGAACCCAAGTTTTCTCAGCGAACATAGCCACGCACCATTTCCCTGGCAAGGGTTCCTCCGGTGGGGACATGCTGCGAGGTCCAGAAAGGCCCCGGCCAGGCCGTTGCATGAGGCTCTCCTCGCGGATTTAGGGTCGCTTCGCATGCATCTTTCCGTCGTCGTTCCCTGTTTCCGAGACGCAGACGCGATCGCGCCCCGTACGCTTGGCCTCGAAGAGCTTCTCGTCGGCGGCTTTGAAAACATCCTCGGGTTCCTCATAGTGCGCCTGCCATTCGGCGACGCCCACGCTGATCGTGACCTCGACGCGCGTCCCTTCGAACTCGAATCGAGTGTCCCGAACAAGGCGGTTGATCTTTCCTGCGAGCTCCCCGGCGCCTTCGAGACTGACCTCTGGGGTGATCAGTGCGAACTCCTCGCCACCGATCCTCGCGATCACGTCGTTTCGACGCAAGCGCCCGAGAGTCACCGCGCCGAGCTGCCGGAGGATGGCATCCCCCGCCAGGTGGCCAAACTTGTCGTTGATGTGCTTGAAGTGGTCGATGTCGAACATCAAGAGCGAGAACGTCCGCTTGTATCGCTTCGCCCGCGCAACTTCTTTGTCGAGTATCTCGTCGAAATACCGTTTGTTGTGCAGTTGGGTGAGGCCGTCGGTCATCATCAATCGGTAGACCTCTTCGTGGTACTGCACCTCGATGTCATCGCCGACGATGAACTTCATAATGGTGCGACCCACTTTCAGCTGGTCGCCGTGCCGGAGCCGACCTTCGTCTTCGACGAGGTCATCGTTGACGTAAGTGCCGTTGGTCGATTCGAGGTCACGAACGCGGAACTCGCCCTCGTGGAACCGGATCTGGCAGTGTTTGCGGGAGATGCTTTCCTGGTCGATCGGAATTTCACACTGCGGGGAGCGCCCAATGATCAAGGGTTCAGTGCCGACGTGGACGCGACGCCCGATATCCTGACCGTAGATCACGATCAGCAATCCGCTGTCGCTCGTTTGCTTTGGAGCGCGAGCCGCCGTCGCCTCGGTCAGGACCGTTTGGCTCGGGTTGGTCGTCTGATCCTTGAACTGCACCCCTCCACTATACAGCGGCGCAGCGATGGGCGTTAAATCCGGGGCCTGCGTTTCAGTGAGAACGGACTCCCGGAGTCGTTGGGTTTGTTGACCCCAAGTAGGGGGTCTCTTAGCGTAGGTCCGTGCGCGACTTGTTTTCTCACTCCTGGCTGTGGGGATTGGGCATCCTCGCCGTCATCTCGGGCAGCCCACTGGCTTTGCTCGCGAGCCCCCCTTCGGCTCACCGAACCTCGACGAAGTTAGCCAGCGCTGTGACCCCACCCTTTGCTGACGTCGACGTCGGGCAGGCGCGACCGATGGGAGAACAATTGGTGGTGCCGAGGCATGACGGAACGCGCGCGGTGCTGACGGTCGACCACGACTTGCAGACGTACATCCAAGGCCTCTTTCGTAAGTACGATGTTCCTTCGGGAGGGTTGGTCGCGATAGAGCCGCAGACCGGACGTGTGCTGGCGTACGTGGGGTACGAGGCGGGAAAGGGGGACAGCGTGGACGTCGTGACCGACCCCGCGCCGCCGGCCGCTTCGATATTCAAGATCATCACGGCGTCGGCGCTTCTCGATGCTGGCGTGAAATCGTCGACCTCGGTTTGCTACGGGGGTGGGATGCGCAGCCTCGGCTCTGCAGATCTCGTCGATAGTCCCAAGCGTGACCGCTGGTGCGCGACTCTTGCTGACGCTCTCGGGTACTCGATCAACGCGATTTTTGCGAAGCTCGCAGACCGACACCTCGACGAAGCGCGGATGACCCAGTACGTGTCGGCGTTCGGGTTCGGTCAACGCTTGCCATTCGATTTGCCAGCGGCGCCGAGCCCTGTCGATGTCCCGCAAAGCAGGCTCGAACGCGCCCGGATGGCGGCTGGTTTTTGGCACAGTCAGCTCTCGCCACTCCACGGGGCCTTGCTCGCTTCGACGATCGCAAACGACGGGGGCATGCCGTACGCGGCGATCGTCGATCGAATCGAAAGCTCGAGCGGGAAGACTCTCTACCAACACTCCCCACAAACGTTCCGTCAGGTCGTACCACGCGTGACCGCGAGGCAGGCAGGCGAAATGATGACGCGAACCGTCACTCACGGAACCGCAAAGAAGGCCTTCTGGGATTCCAGGGGGCGACCCTTCCTTCCCGGCATCGCCGTTGCGGGAAAGACAGGCACGCTCAGCCGAAGCAATCCTTATCGCCGCTACACCTGGTGGGTCGGGTACGCTCCTGTCGACGATCCAAAAATCGCCGTCGCGAGCCTGGTGGTGAATGAACCCAAATGGCGCATCAAGGCCAGCTACGTGGCACGAGAAGCCCTCCGCGAGTACTTGGTCAGGTAGCTAGCGTCACTCCAAATCTTCGATCCAGTCGCCGTTGTCGAACCAATCCCTCCGGAGCTCCATCAGGATGCCGGTGCCTTCGAACGCATCGATGAAGTTGTCGATCAGGTTGTAGAACTTCGGGTCCTTTGCGGATACTGCGATCCCAATCGGTTCGACCGAAAGCGGCTCCGCGAGCGTGATGAGGCCGGAATCGGGGTTGCGGAGGACGGCCAGGACGCACGCAGGCATGTCGGCGATCATCGCATCGGCCTCTCCGCTCCGCACCTTGTCTACTCCCATCTTGTAGTTGTCGATCGGGATGGATTTGGCCTTCGACATGTACCGCTTGATGAATGCCGCGCTGGTCGAGTTCGCCAGCGCGACGAAGGTGAACTTGCGATTGTTGATGTCATCGACCGTTTCGGCTTTGGCTAGCGCCTTCGATGTCGTCAGGAGCGACTTGCCGGAAATCAAGTAAGGACCGACGAACAAAAAGTCCTTGGTGCGCTCTGGGGTGATATCCACTCCCGACATCACCATGTCGACCTTGCCCTTCTGCAGAGCGTCGAGCAGTTGGCCAAACCGCATCTCGATGATCTTGAGCTCGAGGCCGAGTGCCTGGGCAAGCCCCTCGGCGAGGTCAACCTCCAGCCCCATCATCTCCCCGTCCTTGTCCTTTGCATTGAGGGGAGGTTGGTCGGCGGTCATCCCCACGCGCAGCTCGCCACTCTTGAGGACGCGATCGAGAACGGGTGACTGTGCCGTTGTACTGGCTGACGAGATCAGCGACGCAATGGTCAAAAGAGTAAAGAGCATCATTCGAGAACGGTGGAGCATCGGCGTGCCTTTCGTGGATGGTCGTGCGCGCGGAGCCTACCCAAGCCCATCCCCCGTTGCAACGCGTTCCTAACGCTGACACTGACGGTGCCAGTATCAATGCCAGCTAGTTGAGCCGTGCTCTTGCTGCGCCTTCGAGGGCTCTTCCAACGGCCGCCTCGCTGAAGCCGACGATCACTTCGTTGCCGACTTTGATGGTCGGTACCGTGCGTCGCGGATTCAGACTGAGGTACTCGGCTCTCGCGCTTGCGTTCTTGTCTACGTCGTACTCGACGAAGGAGATCCGCTTGTCTTCGAAGTATCGGCGGGCCTTCTTGCAGACGCCGCACCAGGTCGTCGAGTACATGACCACCGGAACGTGCCGTCGCGCGTTGGCGATTTCCCATTGCTTGGGCCCCTTCTCTCGAGCTTGCGGCCTCGATCCTTGCGTCGGCTGATCCGAAGCCCCGCGGTTCGGCGAACCCGGCGCTTGAAGGGCTGCGGGATCGAGATTGAGAAGGGCTTGGATTCGTTCTTCGCGGCTCATCTCCTCGTTCTGCAGGATGTTCCGGAAGGTGATCACCTCCGTTTCGGAGCGCGCGATCGAATCGGCTGGCCTCTGCGAGACCTCTTCCTCTTCGGCAAGAGCCGGCGTTTCTGCCCCGGCGGGGTCGGGCGCTTCCTGGTGATCGAGCTCGTCGAGCCAGGTAAGCACCTGGTCGCAACCGCACAGCGTACCGAGAAAGATGATCGCCATCATCCTCGCAAAAGCTCTCGTTCCGGTCACCATCCTCGACTTCCCTCGGTGAGTAGCTCCGGTGCCCCTCAGTTCTTCTTGCGCACGATGAACGTATTCATGCCCTCTTCGTGCTCAAACGTCGTGCGGTAGCTCTGGGCTTCGCCTCTGGATTCAAAGGGGCCAATGCGGACGCGCCAGTGTGTCCCCCGCCCTTCGACCGAGCCTCTGGTCACATAGGCCGCGTGGCCTCGCTTGCGCAGGGCGTCGGCAAACACCTGAGCCTCCTGCGGGTCGCGATAGCTGATGACCTGCAAGGTGTAGAGGCCCTCGCGACCGGCGGGAGAGCTCGTGGTTCGATTGGGAACGGTTGCGGCTACGAGTGGGTCGCGAACGGCGGCCATTTCGACGACCTCGCGATCCGGTCCAGCCGTGACCGCCGCAGGCAGGCCCGCGGCGATTTTCGAACGGGCAGGCGGGCTCGTCAAAGGGTCGAGGTGCGCAAGCTCCGCCGCGGCAGCCGCCATTGCTGCCGCAACTTCCGGGCGAGATTCGGTCACTAACGTCGTGGGAAAGCTGAGGGTTTCTGGATCGAGGGAAGGGTCCGCACGCTCTCCCTTGGACGTCTCTGTCGCCTCGGGCGCGCCGGTCAACGCAAGCGTTTGCAACGGGTCTTCCACCTGCGATTCGCCGTCGTCAGGCAGCGCTGCGACGGCCGCGACGACGATTCCGATCGCGGCGATCAATCCCACCGCCGACAGCACCAAGACCCGTTTTCCGTCATCCGAAGATCGCTCTTCGATTCGTTCGAGATCGCGCATTGCAGTGTCCATCTCGTGTCTCGCCTCGCCCCTCTTGCGGGTTTACGAGACTTCCTCGGAAGCAGCCAAAAAACGGCGGTTCGCCGCGTCTGAGAGCACGTGCAGGGTCGGTTGTCGCGTGGTAGCTTCGCGCCGGCGTTGCGCTCAGGGGAGCAACGCGTGGGAGTACTAGTTCATGGCAGAATCTCCACAAAAACAGCCGGTCACACTCGAAGACGAGATGCGGCGTTCGTACCTCGACTACGCGATGAGCGTCATCATCGGGCGTGCGATTCCCGATGTGCGGGACGGCCTCAAGCCGGTCCACCGCCGTATTCTCTACTCCATGCACGAGCAAAAGGTGCATTGGAACCAATCGTACAAAAAGAGCGCCCGCATCGTCGGCGACGTGCTGGGAAAGTACCATCCGCACGGTGACACGGCGGTCTACGACGCGCTCGTTCGCATGGCGCAGGATTTCTCCATGCGATACCCGTTGGTCGACGGGCAGGGGAACTTCGGCTCCGTCGACGGCGACCCCCCCGCGGCGATGCGTTACACCGAGGTCCGGATGCACCGGCTCGCCTCTGAGCTGCTCGCCGATATCGAAAAGGAAACCGTAGACTTCGGGCCAAACTTCGACGACTCCGAAAGTGAGCCCCTCGTCCTGCCGAGCCGGGTTCCAAATCTCTTGATCAATGGCTCGGGCGGCATCGCTGTCGGGATGGCGACCAACATCCCTCCGCACAATCTCCGGGAAGTCGTCGATGCCACGGTTCGGCTCATGGGCGATCCCGAGCTCACGATCGACGAGCTGATGCGTGACGACCCGGACTCCGGCCGCGAGGGCGTCAAAGGGCCCGACTTCCCGACTGCAGGGTACATCTATGGCACGTCGGGCATTCGGCTGGGCTACCGTACCGGGCGAGGTCGCATCGTGATGAGGGCGCGGGCGTCTATCGAGGCGCTTCCGGGCAAAGCCGACCGCGAGATGATCGTCATCACCGAGATCCCCTACCAGGTAAACAAGGCGGAGCTTCTGAAGAAAATCGCCGACCTGGTCCGCGAAAAGCGCCTCGAGGGAATCAGCGACATCCGCGACGAGTCCGACCGAGACGGTCTGCGGATGGTCATCGAGCTCAGGCGCGATGCCCACGGCGAAATCGTCCTCAACAAGCTTTACCAGATGACCGCGCTTCAGAGCACGTTCGGCTACAACTGCCTGGCGATCGTCAAGCAGCGACCCGAGGTGCTCGACCTCAAGACGACGTTGCTCCGGTTCATCGACCACCGTCGCGAGGTCGTTCTCAGGCGGACACGGTACGACGTCGCGCAGGCTCGCGCGCAACGGGAGCTCGTCGAGGGCCTCGGCATGGCGGTGACCGATGTCGACCTGGTCGTCGGCACCATTCGGTCATCGAAGGATCCCGACGAGGCCCGGGGGCGCCTGATGAAGATCGCCCTGACGGGCCTCGAAGAGTTCGTCCGGCGCGCAGGTCGTCCTGCGGCGGAGATCCAGGTCGCAAAGGAGCGTGGCGAGTACTTTCTTTCCGAGCGCCAGGCCAAAGCCATTCTCGAGATGCGCCTCTCGCGACTCACCGGCCTCGAGCGGGAGAAGCTCGCCGCCGAGTACGGCAGCCTATGCGACCTGATCGGCGAGCTCGAGGCGATCCTCGACAGCAAGGAGCTTCTCGACAAGGTGATCGTCGAGGAGCTCGACGAGATCCGTGCGCGCTACGGCGACGCTCGACGCACCGAAATCGTCGAAGCCGAGGGTGACATCTCGATCGAGGACCTGGTTCCCGACGAAGAAGTGGTTGTGACCGTATCGCACGCCGGATACATCAAGCGCGTCCCGCTGAGCGAGTACCGCGCGCAAGGGCGTGGCGGGAAGGGCCTCCGGGCGATGGACACCCGCGATCAAGACTTCGTCAGCTGGGTGTTCGTGGTCAACGCCCACGCGCACGTCTTGTTTCTGAGCGACAAAGGCAAGGCCTACCTCAAGAAGGTGTACCAGATTCCCGAAAGCGGCCGTGCCGCCCGGGGCAGAGCGGTGGTGAACCTCGTCGGCATGGAGCCCGACGAAAGGGTCGCGGCCATCCTTCCGATTCGCGAGTTCGTCGAGGATGGGTACCTTTTGACCTGCACGCGACGGGGCCGTGTGAAGCGCACCAACCTGAGCGCGTACGAGAACATCCGCCAGACCGGGATCATCGGGGTCGCGATCGGCGAGGGTGATGGCCTGCTGACGGCGCGCATCGTCACGCCGGGTCAGAGCGTGCTCATCGGAACTTCGCACGGGATGAGCATTCGCTTTCCGATCGAGGACGTGCGCGCCATGGGCCGCGATTCGATGGGCGTCAAGGGCATCGACCTTCGCAAGGGTGATTTCGTAATCGGCATGGACATCATCGAAAACGAGGATGCCGAACAGGTCCTGACCGTCAGCGCGAACGGTTACGGCAAGCGCACCCCAGTGTCGGAATGGCGTGCCCAAAACCGAGGAGGCAAAGGCATCATCGCGATGGACACGTCGGAGCGCAATGGGGCCCTAGTCAAGCTCAGGCTCGTCTCGCCCGACGACCAGTTGATGGTCATCACCAACGGCGGGCAGGTGATTCGCACGCGCGTGTCGGAAATCCGGGAGACCGGACGCAACACCCAGGGTGTGCGGGTGATCCGTCTCCGCGAGGGCGAGCAAGTGGTCGACGTGGAGCCGGTAGCCGAAGCGGAGGACGAGGAGGGCGAAGAACCCCGGGAAAATGGCCCCTCTGAGCCCGGAAACGTGTAATCCGAGGAACAAACCGCTATCCTGATCTGGGAAAAGCGAGGGGCTTTACCGGGGGGTAGGCGAGTGTGAGTAAAGGACCCGTCATTGGGATCGACTTGGGGACGACCAATTCCGTGGTCGCCATTGCAGACCGGCCGGGCGCCCGTGTGCTTGCGGACAGCGACGGTTCGCAACTCATCCCGTCGGTGGTGTCCTTCCACCCGAGCGGCGACGTCCTGGTGGGCACCGCGGCGAAGGAGCGGCGGTTGCTCGATGCGGCGAACACCGTTTCGTCTGTCAAGCGACTGATCGGTCGTCCGTTCACGAGCTACGAGGTCAAGCAGGCACGAGAGCGGTTCGCGTTCGAGCTTTCCGAGGGCCCGAGCGGCGGCGTCCTGGTTTCGGCGCGGGGAGAGACATACACGCTCAGCGAGATAAGCGCCTTCGTGCTGAGGCACGTGCGTAAGGTCGCCGAAGAGGCCCTCGGAAAGGAATGCGAGCACGCCGTCGTCACCGTGCCGGCCAACTTCAACGAGCTTCAACGAAGCGCAACCAAAGCAGCCGGCCGCGTCGCAGGCCTCGAGGTCTTGCGCATCTTGAACGAGCCCACTGCTGCGGCGCTTGCCTACGGGTACAACAAGACGTCGAACGAGCGGTTGGCAGTCTACGATCTCGGCGGCGGCACCTTCGACATCACCATTCTGCAACTCGCAGGGGACGTGTTCGAGGTTCTCGCGACCGCGGGCGATACGTTTCTCGGTGGCGACGACGTGGACAATCTCATCGCCGATGATATGACCGCTCGGTTCCTCGAGTCTCAGCGCTACGATGCGCGCCAGGACCGCCAGGCTTTCGAGCGCCTTCGGGCTGCGGCAGAGTGGGCCAAATGCCAGCTTTCGGACAAGTCCGATGTGAAGCTCTGCATCGAAGAGCTCGCGTATGGCGACGGCGGGGTCGCGCTCAACCTCGACTATGCGCTGACCCGTGCCCGTCTCGAACAGATGGTGCAACCGTTGATCGCGCGCAGCTTCGACGTCTGCGAGGACGCCATGAAGGCCGCGGGACTGCGTCCGACGCAGCTCGACAACGTGATCTTGGTCGGTGGCTCGACCCGCATCCCGCTGCTTCAGCGGATGGTGGCCGAGTACTTCGGCCGCAAGCCGCAGGCGACCATCGATCCCGACCTGGTGGTCGCGCAGGGGGCCGCGCTTCAAGCCAAGGTGCTGTCGGCACCAGGGCGGAAGCCCTCGGCGGCGCTCGGACGCGTGTCGCTGAAAAAGGTCGCCCAGCCGGACGGGGACACGCCCTTCGGCGACGACTTTGAGGACGAGGTCACAAATATCGGCGATCGGCAGCCGGTGCCGCCCCCGCCGGTCGCGCGTAGTGCGCGTAAAGCCACGTTGCCCGGCCAGGCGCCTCCGCCCCCGCCGATTCACCTCAAGAAGGCTGAGCAACCAGCCGAGGACGCTGTAATCGATACGCCCACGCGGTCCCGTGAGGAGCCCTTCGAGGACATGCGAACACGAGTGGCGGAGGCGGTCGATCCACTCGATTTTCAACCCACGCGAACCGCGGATGCTTCGGGTCTCTTGATGGAGATCGCCGAGGGCACGGCGGCTCGTGACGTGCCCGTAGACGATGAAACGTCGGGGCTTGCGGTGGAGCTCGGAGACCATGCGTTCGGCACACCCTCCGAGGTGCCGTCCGATGAGCCCCAATCGCCTCCCCCGCCTCTCGAGTTACCAAGCTCTGCGCCGCGAGTGCTCGAAGCCGCACTCGACGAGGAGGTATCGACAGTCACCGGCGCCCTTCCGGTCCCGGATGGGCCTTCAGCGCCGCTACTGCTCGACGTCACTCCGCTTTCACTCGGGGTCGAGACCGTCGACGGTTACTGCGAGCACATCATTCGTCGCAACTCTGCGATCCCAGCGGGTCAAACCAAGATGTTCACGACGGCGCGCGACAAGCAAGAGACCGTGGTCGTCCGGATTTGCCAGGGTGAGTCGCGACAGATCAGCGGCAACCAGTTACTTGGCGAGGTGGTGCTTGATGGGCTGCGACCGGCTGCCCGCGGCAAGGTGCAGATCGCCGTTCGGTTCATGATCGACGCCGATGGCACGTTGAAAGTTCGGGCGCAAGACGTCGGGACCGGCCAACAGCAACAGATCGCGATCAAGCTGATCGGTGAGCTGCCGGATGAACAGATCCGGGCGCTCCGTGAGCGCCACGAGGCAAAGATGGGAGCGTAGGCCGTGTCCGAGTCTCCGGAAGCCCAAGACTACTACACGGTCCTCGGGATCATCAGAGCGGCCACGGCCGACCAGATCCGCTCCGCATTCCATCGCTTCGCCCGGGAGCATCATCCAGACACTTTCGTCGACGCGCCCGACGAGGAACGCGATCGGCATACGGAGCTTTACCAGCTCGGAAGTGAGGCCTATCAGGTGTTGCTCGATCCCGTAAAGCGTAAGATCTACGATGAGGGTCTCTTGCAAGGCCGCGTGCGATATTCGGCCGACCGTGCCGAAGAGACGCGGCGCACGATGCGTCCACCCGGCGGCGTCATGCTCAATTCGAGCAAGGCGCGGGTGTTCTTCACTCGCGCTCACAAAGCGATGAAAGCCGAGGACTGGCCGCAGGCAAAGCTCAATCTACAAATGGCGCTCCAGAATGAGCCCGACAACGAGGACCTCAAAGGCAAGCTCGACGAAGTCCTCGAACGGATGGAGTCCGGCTGAAGGCCGAGCGCGGCACCCGCGCCGTTTTCGCGACTCGCGGTTTTTCTTGTTCATCCGCTCTTATTTTGATGCTCTTCGGCGGGCGGCGCCGTTGGCTTTGTTAGTGTTTCTCTTCGTCTTCGAGGGCTGTTGGGCATCATGTATGGCGTGCGCAGCCGGCAGAGGAAGCAGCTCGAGCTCAAGACGCTTCGGCTCTTTACGCGAGGCGGAGCGAGCCCTCCGCCCCTCTCTTTCGACGAGTATCGGCTCACCGACGTCCAAGACCTGGTACCCGCTGACACGCAATGCACTCCTTGCAACCACCGCGGTGTTCAGTGTCAGTTGGATCTTCCTGGGCGTCGCGATTCCGCAGTGCCAAGCGGGGAGGAGGTGACCGGGGCCGAGCCGCAGCCTGTGGGGGCGGAGCCAGCGGTAGCCTCGGCGTGCGGTCCCGCACTAGCTCCTAAGAATTTCCGGGCTATGGTTGCTGCGTTATGGGACGAAGGGCGACGATCAAGCGTCGAACCAAAGAGACCGAGATCACCGTCGAGCTCAACCTCGATGGTAGTGGCCACTACCAAGTCGAGACTCCGATCGGGTTTTTGACGCACATGGTGGAGCAGCTCGCCAAGCACGGGCTGTTCGATCTGAAGGTGCGTGCAGTCGGCGACACCCACATCGATGGGCACCACACCACCGAAGACCTGGCGATCTCCCTCGGTCAGGCCGTCGCCGAGGCCCTTGGTGATAAGGCCGGGATTCGCCGCTACGGCTCGGCCACGCTTCCGATGGACGAGGCCTGCGTGACATGCGCGCTCGACATGTCAGGGCGCCCTTTCTTCGTGTGGGCCGTCTCTTTGCCAAAGGCGAAAATAGGTGATTTCGATTCGGAGCTCGCCGAGGTGTTCTTCGAGGGCTTCGTGCGTGGAAGCCAGTGCAATCTGCACATGCGTCAGCATGCCGGAGACAATCTTCACCATGTCATCGAGATCAGCTTCAAGGCCTTTGCGCGTGCGCTTCGGGAAGCGACCGAGGTCGATCCGCGGGTACGCGGGGTGCCGTCGACCAAGGGCACGTTGACCGAATGACTACCGGCCGCGTCGCCATCGTCGATTTGGGCCTCGGGAACCTGCACAGCGTGGCCAAGGCATTCGAGCGCGCGGGCGCCAAGCCCGTGCTTAGCGCGGACCCGGAGGTGCTGCTGAGTGCTGACCGTCTCGTGATGCCGGGGCAAGGCGCATTCAAGGAGTGCTCGCATGCGTTGGCTGGAGAGGTTGGCGAGGCTGTGCGCGCCTGGATCGATAGCGGACGTCCGTACCTGGGTATTTGCCTCGGGATGCAAGCGCTATTCGAGTCGAGTGAAGAGGCTCCAGGAGAGCCGGGCCTCGGTATCTTCCCCGGGAGCGTTCGTAGATTCTCCGTCGATCTGCGCGATGAGAGCGGCGTGCGATTGAAGGTTCCCCACATCGGGTGGAATCAAATCGCCAGCACGCATCCTGTGTTCGAAGACGGCGCGTGGTACTACTTCGTGCACAGCTACTATTGTGTCCCGAAGGACGAGGCTCTCGTGGTCGCGACGACCGACTACGGCGGCCGGTTCTGCTCCGCGATCGCTCGCGACAACGTGCTCGCCTGCCAGTTCCACCCCGAAAAGAGCCAGCACGCTGGAGTACGCGTGATCGGACACTTCCTGGGAGACGTTTCGTGGAGTTGATCCCCGCCATCGATTTGCTCGACGGCAAAGCCGTGCGGCTGCATCAAGGACGGTACGACGAAGTCACAGTCTACGAAGACGATCCCTTAGCCGCTGCGCAGAAGTTCGAGCAACAAGGAGCCGAGCGGCTCCACGTCGTGGATCTCGAGGGTGCACGCACAGGGAGACCCGCACACGTACCTGTGATTCAGAGCATCCTTCGGGAGACGAGCCTTCAGGTTCAAATCGGCGGTGGAGTCCGGAACGAGGAAGTGGCGGGGCAATGGATCGACGCTGGAGCGGCGAGGGTCGTCTTGGGCACCATGGTGGTCAAGGCACCCGACGAGGCGCGCGGCATCTGTGCTCGATACCCCAATGCCGTCATCGTGGCGCTCGATGCGCGCGATGGAAAGGTTGCGGTCGAAGGCTGGCAAGAGCAGAGCGCTCAGGCCGTCGCCGAGCTAGCCGCCGAAGTCGATCGGTGGAAGATCGCCGCCATCTTGTATACGAACATTCGAAAAGACGGAACCCGCGAGGGTCCGGACGTCGAAGGAACCGCGCAGCTGCAAGGCCAGGTCGGCACCACTGTGATCGCCTCGGGCGGCATTGGGGCACTCGAGCACCTTCGTGCGCTGTCTGCAGCGGGAGTCCGTGCAGCGGTTTGTGGTCGGGCGCTCTACTCAGGGGCGTTCACTTTGTCGGAAGCCCTAGCGGCACTAAAGGCGATGTGATGCTTGCGAAGCGCATCATCCCCTGCCTCGACGTCAAGGGCGGGCGTGTCGTCAAAGGCGTCAACTTCGTTGGTCTGAGAGACGCCGGTGATCCCGTCGAGTCCGCGCAACGATATAGCGAAGGAGGCGCAGACGAGATCACGTTTCTCGACATTACCGCGTCGCATGAGGAACGGCGAAACTTGTTCGACCTCGTGGACCGAGCTGCGTCGACCATTGCGGTACCATTGACCGTAGGTGGTGGGGTGCGGGAGCGCCAAGACGTCAACGAGCTGCTTCACGCAGGCGCCGACAAAGTGTCGATCAACAGCGCAGCGGTGGCCGACCCGTCTTTCGTAGGGGAGATGGCGGAGGCATACGGCTCCCAGGCCATCGTGGTGGCGATCGACGCCAAGCGCGTCCCCGACGTCGAGGGTAGATGGACCGTTTACACCCATGGCGGCAGGCGTGATACGGGCCTCGACGCGATCGCCTGGGCTAAGCAGGTGGCCGATCTTGGCGCGGGCGAGATTCTTCTGACCAGCATGGACCGGGACGGGACTCGAGATGGCTACGATCTGGTGTTAACTCGGGCAGTTGTGGACGCCGTACCGATTCCGGTCGTCGCCTCCGGGGGCGTGGGAACGCTAGAGCACGTTTACGAGGGTTTGGCCTCCGCAGGGGCCGATGCGGCGCTTGCGGCTTCTATCTTTCACGATGGTCACTACACTGTGGCCGAGGTCAAGCGTTACCTGCTCGGCCAAGGGGTATGTGTGCGTCCGCCAGAGGCGGACTGAGGGGAAGGGATGACCATGGACCTGGGCGTGGGGCAGCTGGTTGATGAGCTAGAGCAACGCGGCGATCGTCTTCCCTTCGAGATCGGCGCGTTCGTGGCACTGGAGGCGTGCGAGGGGCTTCTTCAGCAGGCGGTCAAGCTCGGGGCCAATGACGTGCGAGTGACGGCGGAGGGCTCGGTGGTAGTCGCTGCATCGGCTGAGCGCGCAGAGCCTGATGAAGCAGCACGGTCGTTGGTGTCGGTGCTCTCCCGCCTTCTGGTCGCTGCAGGGCCTGGAGTGCCGCCGCACCTGTTGCAATTGGTCCGCGAGAGCATGACCGGTGAAGCGCAGCGGGACCTTCGTCACCTGCACGACGCGATCGAGGCGTCGTTGATCCCTCTCAACCGTGGTGCGTCGCGTCGCGTTCTTGCCCGGTTGGTGCGCGAAAGCGACCGGCCTCCGGCTCCCGAAGAAGTGGCGATCGACCCGCAGGAGCTCGACGCTGAGCTCGACGAACTGTTGCGCGACCCTGCGTCTCGCTCGCTCGATCCGGAACCGGGGAGCACGCCTCTGACCGTTGATGAAGAGCCTGTGACGGCGAAGATCACGGTGCCGAGGGCAGCGCTGGAGGCAGAGACAACGGCAGGGACGGAGACGACGTCGAAGAAAGTGGCAGCGTCGGTGACCGAGTCGTTGGGGCGAGCGGAGGTGGAGACGGGGTCTTTGGTTGTGTCGGAGGAGGCGAGGGTGGCTTCTGAGCCTCCGTCCTTGCCGAGGGGTCGTGTCGGGGCCGCTTCGGCTGAGCCGGTGCCGACTTCGCAGCCCCACCAAGAAGCGGTGACCGCCACGATTCGGGTTCGGTTTCCCGAGGCCGAGCCTGAGTCGGCCGAAGTGCCCATCGGTGAAGCGGACACCTCGTCCGGACATGCAACTGCTGGCGCGGCCGCGGAATCGGATCCGCCCCACCTGCTCGCTCCGGCCTCGTCTGCGGTGATCGAATCCGCGACCGCGACGACCCAGCTTTGGGCCACCACGCCGCCTGCGCAAGACCAGCGCGAGTCAGAAGCTCCAGATGGACACTTCGAAGCACGAGAGTCATCGACCGGACGAGAGGCCACCGTTCCGGTAGGCCGACCTTCGGTACCGCAGCCCCTCAAGCAGCGGCCGTCGCTTGGGCTCTGGCTACTGCTGCTGGGGGCTGTCATCGGTGTCTCTGCGCTTTGGACGACAGGCGTCCTCGACCGCTTTGCTCGGTCAGCACCGTCCACGACGTCGGGGACAGCCCCACAAACCGGCACCATCGAGGTTACCGTCGACCCGGCCGACTCTCAGATATTTATCTTCGTCGGCCGAGGCCCCACGGTTGCCGAGGGGTTGCCGCTTGCCGGGCCGCATGAGTTCGTGGTCTTCGATCACGGGCTCGAACCTTCGAGGGCCGTGGTGCCGACAGACGCGACCTGGGCTACCACTGACGATGGTGCGAGCTACGAGCTAGCCGTTCAGGCTCAGCCGCTCGATAGCGTGAGCGATCCACGTGGCCTCGGCGCTCCGCTGACGACATCGTCGCCATCCGGCGAGCAGCGCGGGAGTGTTCGAGTGATCACCAACCCACCGGGAGCCAAGGTCTATCGGTTCGTTGGGATGGGGCCCACAGTCGAGATTCCAACCGCATCGATCCACGAGGGGCAGGAAATATTGGTCTACCACCCCGAGCACTCCGCGCGCCGCGCGGTCATCGGCCCGAGCGATTGGCGCGTCGCCCCAGGTCAACCCGATCACCGGGCTAGCCTCGAAATCGCGCTGCCTCCGCTCCCGTCAACCGGCGTCTCGGATTCGCCCGAGAACTGACTCGACTTCGCCTCGAATCGCTTCGAGCCGGCCCTGCGACGCTGCCTCGAAACGGAGAACCAAGACCGGCTGGGTGTTCGATGCGCGGACTAGCCCCCAACCCCCTTCGAACTGGATTCGAGCACCGTCTATATCGACGAGCTCGTGAGTCGACCGGTAGTGTTCGACGATGCCTCGGACCACGTCGAACTTGAGCCCGTCGTCGCACGGAACGCGGATTTCAGGGGTCGTGAAGGTCTTGGGCACGTCGCTCAGCATCTCGTGAATAGGCATGCTCGTGTGCGAGACGATCTCCAGAATCCGAAGCGCCGCATAGATCGCGTCGTCAAAGCCGTAGTAACGGTCCGCGAAGAAGATATGCCCGCTCATCTCGCCGGCTAGCAACGCCCCCTCCTTTTTCATCTTGGTCTTGATCAGGGAATGCCCGGTCTTCCAGAGGAGGCCGCGGCCGCCGTGAGCCTCGATGTCGTCGTACAGCGTCTGCGAGCACTTGACTTCACCGATGATCGTCGCGCCAGGGTGCTCCGCAAGCAGCGCCCGTGAGAGGATGATCATCAGGCGGTCGCCCCAGATGATGTCGCCACGCGCATCGATCACCCCGAGGCGGTCTGCGTCGCCGTCAAACGCGAAGCCGAGCTCGAGGTTGTCCGAGAGCACCCGTTCTCGTAGCATTTCGAGGGTTTTGGGATCGGTGGGATCGGCATGATGCACTGGAAACGTGCCGTCCATCTCGCACAACATTGCAATCGGCGCGAGGCCGAGAGCAGTCATCGTCTCGATACCCAATGGGCCGCCCGCTCCATTGCCTGCGTCGAGGGCGAATCGGATGTCGCGGCGTCCGAGGCGGATTCCTTCCTTTGCGGTTTGAACGTACGCAGGGGTCGGATCGACGCACTCGATCGCGCCTCCGGCCTCGCTGTGGAACTGCTTGGTCTCCATAAGATGACGCACCTGTGCGATGTCGGCGCCGTACAACGACGCCTTGCCCACCATCATCTTGAACCCGTTCTCCTCGGGTGGATTGTGGCTACCGGTAATATGGATGCCCCCGTCGAGGTCACGACTATGTACCGCGAAGTAGAGCAAAGGCGTCGGTCCAATCCCGATGTCAGTCAGTTGCAACCCGGTCTCGACGAGTCCGCTGCAGAGCGCCTCGTGCAATCTCGGAGAGCTCACACGGCAGTCGCGCCCGACTGCGATGCGTCGGAGCCCGCGACCGGAGAAAAAAGTGCCTAGACTGAGACCGAGCTCACGAACGAGCTCGTCGTCGAAATCCCGCTCTGCGTGCCCCCGAATGTCGTACTCGCGAAAGACGTGCGGATTCACGCGCTCACCTACGAGGGTCTTTTCGCTCGCGTAGCTTCGCGACCACCTCGCGGACGTCTTGGGCGCGGTCGCTTGGCACGATTAGAAGTGCGTCGCCCGAGTCGACGACCACCAAGTCATCGACTCCTACGAGCGCGATCAGCTTGCCCGACGGAGCATGGACGTAGTTGCGGTGCGCATCGACGCAGATCCCGTCTTCGGGAAGAACATTTGCGTGCTCATCTTGTTCGGCAAGCTCCCAGGCCGAGGTCCAACTCCCGAGATCCGACCAAGGGAAAGAACCCGGCACCACACTCACGGCGTCGACCTTTTCCATGATTCCGTGGTCGACGCTCACCGCGGGGAGGTCGGCGTAGGTTGCACGTACAGCGCTTGCTTCGTCTCCGGAGCGCGCAGCCTCGTCGTAGCGCCTCAACTCGTTGCCGAGGCCAGGGAGATGCTGGTCGATGGCGTCGAGGATCCGAGATGCGAGGAAGAAAAACATCCCGCTATTCCAGAGAAACCTATCGGACGCGACGAACTGTTCTGCCCTTTGACGATTGGGTTTCTCGACGAATCGACGTGCGCGAAACACACCCGGGTCGAGCTCGCCGCCGACTTCGATGTAACCGAAACCCGTTTCGGCGCGGGTGGGCCGGATCCCGATGGTGACGTAGTCGCCGTGGGTCGCTGCTTCGAGCCCGCGGCGGAGACTGTCCACGTATCCGTCGGTCTCGCTGATGTAGTGGTCGGCGGGGAGCACCGCCATGATCGCGTTTTCGTCCCGTCGCAGGATGTGGCTTGCTGCCCACCCGATACACGGCGCGGTGTTACGGCCGACTGGCTCCGCGAGAATCTGTCCGCGATCGAGCTCGGGAAGCTCTTTTTCGACCAAGTCTTGCTGGCTTTCGCCCGTCACCACCCAGGTGCGGCTAGGGGGAATCACCTCCCATACGCGCTCGGCAGTGGCGCGAAGCAACGAACGGTCATCGGGCCCGAGCGAGAGAAACTGTTTTGGTCGCGAGCTTCGCGAAAGAGGCCAGAACCGTGTCCCTGACCCTCCCGCCATGATTACCGCGTGTGCTTTGTCGAGTTCCGTCATGATTGGCGGTAAGTCCTATCGCGTCACTAGATAAATTCCGAGGGGCAGGAGATAGAAGGCGAACATCCACATACGCCCCACGAAAATGACATTGCGAAGAATAACAAGCGCCACGTACCCCGTCACCAGTGCCGTTGCACCACCGATCCATGCGAATCCTCCGAGCTCTCCGAGCTCTCCTGAGGCGGCCGCTTCGAAACCAGCAGCGCCGATGATGGCGGGGATGGAGATGAGAAACGAAAATCGGAATGCCTCCGAGCCGCGCACGCCCAAAAGCATGGCCGTTGCGATCGTCACGCCGCTCCGGCTCACCCCCGGGAGGACCGCCACGCCCTGCACCAACCCGACCAGGATCGCCATCCACCAGGCCACCTCGTCACGCCTCCCGCTCATAAGGCCGCTTGCCAGCAAGAAAGCCGCGGACACGAGAAACCCGAGGCCAATTAGGCGTAGGTTTTCGGTGAACTCCTCAGCCGTCCGTAGGAGCGCTGGTCCGAGGACGACGGTGATGACGGTCGCGATCCCGATCGCCATCAGAGTGCGGCCCCCTGCCGTAGAGCGCAGTCGGCCCGGGTGTCGAGCCGAGTGCGCGAATTCGGTCAAAAGCGGCGCCAGGTCTGCCCTCAGGAATAGGATGGTCGCCACGAGGGTCCCTAAATGAAGAAGGACCGTGAGTGCGAGGGGGTTCTCGCGTATCCCGAAAAACGCCGAGCCTAGGGCAACGTGGCCGCTGCTCGACACCGGAAGAAATTCGGTCAGGCCCTGAAGCGCGCCCAGTGCGGCCGCGGTGATCGCATCGATCCCCTCCGACAAAGTGCAAGGCCATAGCGGCTGTTTCACCCCACTGCAAGGTGTGACGATGGCGGCTTTGCAGCATGTGAGCGTGGCTGTTTTGGTCCTGTTCGATTAGGATTCGCCGGGCCTTATGCGAGAGACTTGGAACGCGGCCCGGGTCGGCCTGATGGTGGTTCTCGGGCTGATCGTCACCGTTGCGGTTTATCGTTACGTCGACGAACGTGCGTCGACCGAATCGGGCTACGGGGTTTACGCCTATTTCGACGACGTGCAGGGGCTCATCGCCAAGTCACGCGTCCTGGTTGCGGGCATTCCAGTCGGCTACATCTCGACCATCCGCCTCGAGGGTGACAAAGCTAGGGTCGATCTCCGGATCGAGGGCGGGGTCACCCTATACGACGATGCCTCGGTGACGATGCGAAGCCTGTCTCTTCTCGGCGAGCGCGTTCTGGTCATCAACCCTGGCACCATTGGGCACCCCGAGATTCCCGACGGGGGAGAGATCCGTGTTGCTTCCGTGGGTGTTCAGACCGACGACATTCTGGTGACCGTGAACGATATCGCACAGAGCGTTCGCCGAATCACGACCCAGATGGAGCGCGCTTTCGGGAGCGACGAGGCGGGTGAACGAATGGAGAGCGCCCTCCGCAACCTCAGCGACGCCCTCGAGAACATCAAGGTGGTTACCGACGAAGCCGGCCCACGAATCATCAACATCATGGAAAACGTCGAGATGGCGACGGGCGATCTCAACGCCATCATCCAGAAGCGCAAAGGCGACATCGATCGTGGGGTGGCGGAAGTCGATGACACCATCGCATCGATTCACCGCGCCGCCGACCAGCTCAACGCAGTGCTCGAAGACGTGAAAGAGGTTTCCGGCCGAACGGCTCGAGGCGAGGGAACTATCGGACGCCTCACCCAGGACGAGGCGCTGATCGACGAGGTGGAGGGCGTTGCCGAGGGTCTCAATAATTTCGTCGGGGGGCTGAACCGCCTTCGCACGATCGTGGAGCTGAAGAGTGAGTACTACGCTCTCGGGAGCGCTTTTAAGACGTACTTCTCGATCTACCTGAAGCCTAGGGAAGGGCGCTACTTCTTGTTTCAGGTCGTCGACGACCCGCGCGGTACCATCAGCGTGAGCGACACGATCATTCGTCAGAGCCCACCCCCCTTGTTCGAGCCGAACGAATTTCGACGGACCGAGATCACCCGCACCAACCGCCTGAGGTTTTCGGCGGAGTTCGGCAAGACGATTTCGTTTGCGACGTTTCGCTTCGGGATCATCGAATCGACGGGCGGCCTAGGGATGGACCTCGATTTTTTCAAGAATCGGCTCGAGTTCAACGTAGATCTGTTTGATCTTGGCCGCTTTGCTTGGCCGCGCCTTCGCGTTCGAGCGGGGTATGAGGTCCTGCGCCGCTTTTGGTTGTTGGCTGGGATCGACAACATCATCAACGGAGGGCGCGACTACTTCTTCGGACTCCAGTTGCGCTTCGACGACGAAGATCTGAAGCCGCTGATCCCGCTTACGGCCGTAGCGCTATGAAGGCGGTGATCAGAGGGGGCCAGGCGGTCGTGAAGTCGCCCGTCGGTTTCGCGCGCGGGCTGACTTATGCGTTCCGAGGCATGCGCTTCGTGTACTTTCAACATCCGAGCCTGGCGCGATACTGGGTGTTTCCCATCCTGATCACCGCCATTGCGTTGTTTGGCGTGTTCTACGTCACTGGAAGCTACTACGACGACCTCGGCAACGCACTGTGGTCCTGGTTTCCGGATAGTTGGAGCGAGGCGACGGGGTGGGTTGCGACACTACTCACCGTGCTTCGGTGGTTCATCAACCTGTTGATGGGGTTGCTTCTCGTGGTTTTCGGTTTAGTGCTCGTCGTAATTCTCTCGAGTGTCATTGCCGCACCTTTCAACGATGCGTTGAGCGAGGCGGTGGAACAAATCCTCACTGGCGAACCCGCTCCGCCGTTTTCGTTCAAGAGGATGGTCGCCGACATCGTCCGAACGATTCGGCTCGAATTGCTCAAAGTGCTGATCTACGTCGCGGTCGTGGGCCCGATGTTCGTCGCTTCGTTCCTGATCCCAGGGATCGGCCAGATCATCTCGCTGGTCGGCTTCGCGCTCACTGCCATCTACCTCGGCGTCGACTACGTGGACTGGCCCGCCGCCCGTCGCGATTGGTCCGTAGCTGACCGCGTGGCCTTTGCTCGTCAGCGATTGGCCGCAGTCGCAGGCTTTGGGACCGGGGTCTGGGTGCTCTTGTTCGTCCCCGTCGTGAACCTGTTCTTCATGCCTGCGGCTGTGGCAGGAGGCACCATGCTCTTCGTTGCGTCCGCGCCCCCGCGGCTTCCGCCAACGGCCAGCGGCGATTGAGAAAAGGGGACTGTCCCCTTTTTGTGAGGGTTAAGGCCTTAAGTTTTGGGGCAATTGGCCGTGGTGCTACCCTGAATTGCATGGGGTTTTTGGTTTCGCAGCGTTCATCGTACGGGGCGTTCCTGGTTGCCGCAGCTTTGCTGATCGGCGGCGGCGTCTATGCCGACAAGGGAAGCGCCAGCAACAGGTCGCCTAGCGCGCTCGAGGCGTCAATGGGTGAAATTCAATGGGGTTGGTCGCCTAAGCAGGTGTATCGCCATCTGAAGAAGAACATCGAAGAGTCTTACAAAGAGCCGATCTCCAAGACGACCGATGCGATTGAAGAAGATCGGCTACGCCACAAGATGGCCGAGGAGGTCCGACAAATCCGCGACTCCTACTTCGAGTTCGACGGCACGCCGAGCGCATACGATTCTGGCTACCTCAAGGGTGAGTTCACGCAAAAGAACGGAGAATCTCTGTTGCGAGTGCGCACCAAGAACACCCAGGATTACTTCTTCTTCATCAACGATCGCCTGTGGAAACGCTACCGGGCGTTTGACGCTGCAGTCTTCGAAGGGGCGACGTTCGAGCAGTTCGGAAAGGCGCTTCAACAACGCTACGGGAAAGCCAAGAAGAAGAACGGAGCGTCCGTGCCCGGCACGGAACCGACGCAGTGGTACGCGTGGAAGGAACCGCGAGTGCTCGCCCGCGCCATCGACAACAACGAGTTCTACGGCTTTTATTGCCTCGTCCTCGAAGACCCAAAGACCGTGGCCCGCCTCGGCAAGCTTCGTAAGAACAAGCCCGCGGGAGGCGATGCGGACGACTCCGTCGTGAACCTGGTCGCTGAGGGGAACGGTGACGACCAGAATGCCGACATCGCGGACCGGATCAGCGGCGAAATCCGCCGCCACGATACCCCGAGAGTGGACGAGAAGAAGTAGGCGCCAACGTAGGGTGGGGTGGGGTTTACAGCTCCCCCCGGCCTTCGCTAAGTTGATCGATCCCTACCACGAGGGAGCCGGGTTGCGTTACCGCCTGCGATTTCTACTCCAAGAGTTCGACCTCGATCGAGACAACGTCGTCATCGGCCGAGGTTCGACCTGCGGCGTGACCGTCGACGACCCGATGATGTCGCGTGAGCACGTGCGCATCGACCTTTCCGGTGTGGATCCGGTCGTCGAAGACCTGCACAGTAGGAACGGCACGGTGCTCAACGGGCGGCCTCTCATCGGCCGAGCCAAGCTCCAGGATGGCGACCGCATCCGAATGGGCACCCAGGAGCTCGTGTTCCTTGCGGTCGGGCGAGAGACGACCGTGCAACGGACGACCGGTGCGTTGACGTTTTGTCCGGGGTGCGCGATTCCCTATCCAAACGCCAGCCCGTCGTGCCCGCATTGCGGCGCTGTCTCGACCGAGCAGGGTGTCACGACCGCGGTCCGGGACGTGGCGGCCTCGGGGTGGACGTTTCATTTACTCTCTCAAGTGGTCGAGCGGGCGATCGACCAAAATCGATTGGCGGATGCCGAGCGCATGATGGCTCGTGGCATCGCCGAGCTCGACGAGCAGCTCGAAGAGGGCGTCGAAGTCGAGCCGAGCCGGATTCTTCGCGTGGCGGAATGCTCGGCGCGCCTTGGCTGCGCGTTGCGTGCCGCCCAGTGGCTCGCTGTCAGTGCGCGCCTCTACGATCGGGTATTCGAGCCGCCATCGACCGAAATCCTGGCCCTGGTCGATCAGTTACCAAACGACCCGCATTTGAGCGACGCGATCGCCGCGCTCCGCCGGGCCGGCGGTGGATCGACCGAACATACGAGCCGTCGCGCCGTCTAGTGAGCCGCGACGACCTGCTCGAGACCCTCGAGCCGCCGTACGAGGAACCGTTCAGACGCGCCGTAGTCAGAGGACTGGCCCTGGATGGTCGAAAGGTAGTGTCGCAGGTGTTGGGGCTTCGAGTAGTGCGTCGTCCGAACCAGGCTGTGGAGTGCTTCGATCGTTTCGGCGCTCATCAATCGCCCGGTCGCCGCGTGGATACGGAACACCCAATCGATCCATTTCGTGTCTTGCAGCCCCTTCGACAGCTGTAGCGCGTAGTCCGTCGCTCCCAAGAACAGTGCATCCGGATCATCTCTTTCGGAGTCGCTGAGCGGTCGATCTTTCAAAGCGCGCTCGAGAAGCACTTCGAGATGGGGAAGCAGCATCCGCTCGGCTTCTTCGTAACGCCCCATGGCAATCGCTTTGCTCGCAATGCCGCCAATCACGTCCAGTGCACGTGCGGTTCGCGTGTCCTCAGCGCCCCAAGCGTGCGAGGACGAATCGACTTTGCTGCCCTCGACTAGCGTCTTGCCAGCTGTGGAGTTCAGACGTTTGCCGCATTCACCGCAACGACGCTTTGCGACTCCGCTGATCGCGCCACACGATTCGCATACGATGTACCCAGCAGTCTCTTTAGTGCCTTCTTTGAGCTTCGCTGCGTCGATCAGCACCAGTTCTTGCGAGCCGATATAGACGCGGTCCATGTGCGCCAATCGACGCGGGCCGTTTATTCGGACTCCGTTTACGGCGACGCCGTTACGACTTCCCAGATCTTCGACAACAACCGTCTCCGGCCCGACGTGCAGCAGCGCGTGCCGTCGCGAAACCAATCCATCGGCCAGCGCTAGGTTGCAGGACGAGCTTCGACCAACGGCAAACTCCCCGAGAGGCATCTCGAGATTGGTCGACTGATATCGCAATCGAAAGCGCGGCACCCCATAGACAGAATAACATCCCGCGGGACCCAACGTCGAGTCATGTGCAGTCGAAACCCCTCGGGACCTAAGCGAAATTTCGATTCGTTTAGAACGACGCGATCTCGTGGAGACCCGCCACCGCGCCAAGGCCCTTCTCGAGGTTGCCCTGGGTGACGAGGGTGGCGCCCATGAGGCGCGAGAGCTCCGCCAGGTCGCGCCGATACGCGGAGAAGGCGTTCGTGCGCTGCCCGAGGACCCCCGCCGACTGCTCAGGGTTCGTCAGAATCACGTAGTTGCTGGCGTTTTGGCGAAGGTCCTGGCCCACGTAGATCTGCTTCTCGAAGGGCCGGCTACCCCGATTGACTCGGACTTGGAGCTTGGTCGTCGTGGCATCGACTGAATCCGGCATATCGACGTACACTAACCCACAACGAAACCCGCCTTCGCCTAGCGTCGGAACGCAACCCGTTGGGCTGGTCGTGATCGCGGTTTCATCCTGCGCCGCTTCGTCGAGCTCGGACCGGCGAGCTTCGGGAAGCACCCGGCCGGCGAGCTTGTCAAAACCGTCCCACAACTCGTCGATTTGCCGCGCGTACAAGAAGAGCGCATTCACTGTCTCGCGGTTGAACTTGGTGTAGCGAAGCCCAGCGAAATCGGCGGAGGTAAAAGGCGTGGGAAGAGCGCGGAGCTCCTCGATCGCCTGATAGTCGACGCTTGGGCCTTCTCCGGGCCGAGACTTCGCCGCAGTCGAGGCTCGGTCGAGGAGTCGTTTGGCTTCAGCGACCTGATCCGCAGCTACCCGGACGCCCTCGTACACTGCCTTGCCATCACGAACTGCCTGGTTGTACTCTCGACGATTGATCGTGACTGCGGTCGACAGAACGCCCAAGAAGATGCCGATCAGCGCCGCGGCGCCTCCCGTGATCAGCATGAGCTTGCGCGCGCGTCGTCCCCTGCCTTCGTGCGCAGTCGCTACGGCCTGTTCGTCCACGACGATGCGGACCTCTTGCGGGGTCGCCGCTCCGGCCGCGGTGGTGCCCCTGAACGGCCCCGACCTTTTCGCCGCGCGTCCCCCTACGAAGCCCGGCGGTGGCGCGACACCTCCCAGAGCCGGCGGCGGTGGCGCGACGCCTCCGTCCTCGACGTCTGGCGGGGGCGGTTGCGCCGTCGCTCGACCTAGTCTCTCTCGGATATCGCGGGCTTTTTTAGGTTTTTGTAGTTCGTCTGACATTTCAGCCTCTCCAAATTTATCCGGGCATGGCCGATCGTGTCAAGGAAGGGCGCCTTTTGCCTGCTCCTGGTAGGCTTTTCCACCCCCGATGATGCCACCCGCGGTCGAAGAACGTCGATTTGTGTCCTTTGATGGCACCGAAATCGCCTATCAGGCGGTCGGCGAGGGCCGCCCGATCCTGCTTTGCAACGGCCTCGCGGGCAGTTGGAAGGCCTGGAGCCACCAGTTGCAATACTTCCGCGATCGCTATCGGCTCCTCAGTT
The DNA here is from genome assembly GCA_029863605.1 of Myxococcales bacterium. Lineage (GTDB taxonomy): Bacteria > Myxococcota_A > Polyangia > Polyangiales > Houyiibacteriaceae > SG8-38. The sequence continues at coordinate 78,169 of JAOTVB010000012.1, forward strand.
GGGACTACCGGGGTCTCTATCAGTCGGGTCGTCCGAGCGACCCAGACGCCATGACCGTCATGGACCACGCGCGCGACGGCGTTCACTTGCTCAACGAGGAAGGGATCGAGCGGGTCGCGATCGTCGGGTGGTCGATGGGCGTCCAAGTGGCGCTCGAAATCTTTCGGCTTGCGCCCGACAAGGTTGCCTCCCTCGCGCTGGTGAATGGGCTGGCGGGACGTCCGTGGGACTACGTGTTCAATCTCAATGTGGTGGGGCGCTTGCTGCCACCGTTTCTGCGCGGTCTGCGCTCGGCACCTCGGGCGATCGAAGCGATCATCGGCCAAGCGTCGCGTTTCCCTGACGCCGGTGAATGGATCAAACGGATCGGGCTCGCCGCGAGGACGCTCGACGAGGGGGTCTTCGCCGCCTTGGTCGAGGACTTTAGCACGCTCGATATGAAATCCTATATCGGTTTGCTAGAACGGGTGGGTGAGCACGACGCGTGGGATCTACTACCCCAGGTCGACGTGCCCACGCTGCTGATCACTGGGTCGCGCGACGCGTTCACACCGAGATCAGCCGCGGAGAGGATGGTGAGGCGCATCCGCAGCTCCGAGTTGATGGTGATCCCGGGGGCAACGCACTACGCGGCTTTCGAGTATCCAGAGATGCTCAACCTGAGGCTCGAGAAGTTTCTCCGGGAACGAGGCTATGAGGCCGTGCCCACACGGGCCGGTTGACGCGCTCTCACCAAGCCGCTAGCGGTGAGGACCGATGATTCTCGTCATCGATAACTACGACTCCTTTACCTACAACCTCGTGCAGTACTTGGGCGAGCTCGGGGCAGAGGTCGTGGTCCGTCGAAACGATGCGGTGACCGTCTCGGAGGTCGAAAAGCTGGCTCCCGCCGGTGTTTTGATCAGCCCGGGGCCCGGGAGGCCCGACGAGGCAGGTGTAAGCCTCGACATCATCGAGCACTTGGGAAGCCGCACCCCGATCTTTGGGGTTTGCCTCGGGCATCAGAGCATCGCGCAGTGTTTTGGAGCGTCGATCGTACGCGCCGACCGACTCATGCACGGGCGAACCTCCGAGATCATGCACCGAAACAAAGGCGTGTTCAAAGGGCTCCCAAGCCCGCTGACCGCGACGCGGTACCATTCCCTGATCGTGAAGCGAGACACCATCCCGACGGAGCTCGAGATCTCCGCATGGACCGAGGAGGACGAGGTGATGGCGTTGCGGCACGTGGAGCTTCCGATCGAGGGCGTCCAGTTTCACCCCGAGTCGTTTCTCACCGAGCACGGTCACCAGTTGATTCGCAACTGGCTGTCGGAGCTCTCTACGGGTGGCTCGCCGTGATCACGCATGCGATCAAGGAGCTCGTGGCCGGGCACGATCTGTCGGAGAGCGATGTCGAAGGCGCCATGGACGCGATCTTGAGCGGGCATGCGACGCCGGCGCAGATCGCCGCGTTCGTGGTGGGCCTCCGCATCAAAGGGGAATCGGCTCTCGAGATCGCGGCTGCAGCTCGCACGATGCGCAAGCATTGCGAGCCGATTCGACCGAAAGTTGCCGGTCCGCTTCTCGATACCTGCGGTACGGGCGGTGACGGTCTCCACACCTTCAACATTTCGACTGCCGCCGCAATCGTTGCTGCGGCGAGCGGCGTCAGTGTGGCCAAGCACGGCAATCGGGCGGTGTCTTCCAAAGCAGGAAGCGCGGATGTGCTCGAGGCGCTGGGGGTTCGTATCGACCTGTCTCCAGCACAGGTGCAACGGTCTATCGAAGAGGTGGGCATCGGTTTCTTGTTCGCCCCCAGTCATCACGCGGCGATGAAGCACGCAGCTCCCGTGCGTCGTGAGCTCGGGCTCCGCACCATCTTCAATCTGCTGGGTCCTTTGTCGAACCCCGCCTCTGCGACCCATCAGGTCGTGGGCGTCTACGACCCAGCCCACACCGAGCAACTTGCCTGGGCGCTCGGGGCGCTCGGCCTGACCGCGGCATGGGTAGTGCACGGCTATGGTGGTCTCGACGAGATCTCTCCGGCTGGACCCACTCGCGTGGCCGAGCTCATCGAAGGGGAGGTCCGCACGACAGAGCTCAGTCCGGCGGACTTCGGGCTTCCAGAAGTGCCCCTTCAAGCGCTCCGTGGGGGCGATCCCCAACACAATGCGGCTATCGTCCGAGAGGTTCTTTCCGGCGAGGAAGGTCCCGCAAGAATCGCGGTCTTGCTCAATGCAGCCGGCGCCCTTTGCGTGGCTGGCGTGGCCGAAGATGCCCGCGTGGCAGCCGAACGGGCTGCTGAGGCGATCGACAGTGGGGCCGCACGCGCAACCTTGGAGCGCTGGGCGGAGTTCACGCGAAACCCATGAGCGATTACCTCTCCAAGATTCTAGCTCGAACCCGTCGCGAGAACCTGCGACGCCGAAAGCACGTCAAGGCGATGCGGCCGCTCCTGCGAGCACCCCAGCCAGAGCGCTCTGAACACGGCATCGCAGCGCTTCGTCGCGCGGCGGGTGAGCCTCCATCCGTCATCGCAGAGGTCAAGTTTCGAAGCCCGAGCGCGGGTGCCATTCGAAGGTGGGCTCCAGGGGAAGGGGTCCGTGTCGCCCGTGCCTACGAACGGGGCGGCGCGTCCGTCGTCAGCGTCCTCGCGGATGCGCCCGACTTCGGCGGGTCGCCGTTGCTCGTGAGAAGAATCTCGGAGTCGGTATCCGCGCCGGTGCTTTTCAAGGGCTTCGTCATCGATCCCGTGCAAGTGGATTTGGCGTTCGATGTTGGTGCCTCGCTCGTCTTGCTGCTGGTTCGCGCGCTCGGCGGCAAAGCGCTCGAGTCTCTGATCGCCCATACCCGCGCGCTCGGCATGGAACCAGTCGTCGAAGCAGCCAACGCCGAGGAAGTCGACCGAGCCGTCGCAACGGGTTCGACCGTCATCGGGGTCAATGCCCGGGATCTCCGGACGTTTCAGGTCGACTTGCCCATGGCTCACGAGTACGTGTCGCGGATTCCCCCAGAACGCATCGCGGTGTTCATGAGCGGGGTGCGCACCCACGATGACTTTCGGAAGGTCGCTCAGGGTCGCGCCGATGCCGTGTTGATCGGCGAAAGCCTCATGCGGGCCGAGGATCCCGGTGTCCGTCTGTCTGAGCTCTTGCGCTCAGCCTGACGGACTCGTGCTCGAGCGGGAGGGTAACCCTAAAACAAGTACCCGCGCCCGGACGGCTCGCGATCTCGATCCGAGCCTCGTGCTGGTCCGCGATTTGCTTCACGAGCGCCAATCCGAGCCCGACCCCGTGGCTCCGCCCCGAGTAAAACATGTCGAAGAGTCGCCCCCGCTGCGCGTCGTCGATCCCGCGACCCTCGTCGGCCACCTCGAGAAACGCCCGACCCGAATCGTCACGACCGGTGCGCACCTCGACCGTTCCGCGGTGCGGCGATGCCTGAACGGCGTTCTTCACCAAGTTCCACACCACTTGCCGGAGTCTGTCGGGATCGACCGTAGCAATGATCGGTTCATCCGGGATTCGCTCCTCGATGCACAAGCCATTGCTCTGAGTGGCTTCGCCGCGAGCGACAACCACGACGTCGCTGACGAGAGCACGCAGGTCTTGAGGCTCCTTGTGAATCTGGCTCGGACGTCCGACCTGCAGCATCTTCGTAACCAACGCGTCCAGCCGATCGACCTCCGAGATTACGATCCCAAGCAAGCGGCGGTCCTCGGCGCCGAGAGCGTTTCCTTCGCGCACGATTTCCACCGATCCCGAAATCGAGCTGAGGGGATTTCTAATTTCGTGCGCAAGCCCGGTTGCGAGCTGCCCCAGGACGGCGAGCCGTTGCGCCTGCTCGGCTTGGTCTTTGAGGTCTTTGATCTCGGTCAGGTCTTGAAACACGAGCAGAAGCCCCGACGAATTGCCCTCGGCATCGACGAGCGCGCTCATCATGTACCCCATCGGAAATTCGGTGCCATCGGCGCGCTTCCCCTGCGCTTCCGCGCGCCTCGGAGGCTCGCTCATGCTCTTCTTTTCATAGCCCGGCAGGACGACCGACAACGGCCGACTCACGAGTGAGCCGGTACGGTCACGAAGAATGTCGCGAGCTGCGCGGTTGATGCCGATGATACGCCCTTCCTCGTCGGCGGTGATGAGCCCCGACGCGATCGACCGGACGATGTCGTCGTTGAGCCTCGCGAGACGTGCGGCGCTCTGCTCCGCTTCAATCAACCGGGCGCTGACTATTTGAGCGCGCCGCGCGAGGTTGCTCGCGAGAAGCGCGACTGCGGCGATGCCCACCATGTTCCACAGCAGCGCGAAGACGAAGTCTTTAGAGTCCAGGATGTACTGGCTCAGAGGCTGGTCAGGCGGCGGTGGCAACCAGCCGATGTTGAGCGCCAGCCCCTGAACGAGGTAACACGTGAGACAGGTCGCCGCCGTGATGTAAGCCGCGTTTGCACCGAGGGTGAGCGCCGCCGTCAGGATCTCGGCGCCGTACAGAAATGAGAAAATGCTCCCGGCTCCTCCGGTGAGGTAAACCAGCCCGGTTATTAGAAGCACGTCGAGGCCGGTGACGACCATGGCGACGGCATCTTCCTGCCGTCCGCGCAGCAACCACACACCGAAGAGAATCGACGACCCGTAGATGATCGAGATCAGGATCAGCAGGAAAGTCGGCGTGAACTGGCCGTACCGTATGGCATCGAGCGCCAGATACATGGTGGTGCCGAGAAGCACCGTGGCGATAAAGAGGCGCCCCCCGAGGACCCACTGAACCCGTCTGTTCGGGTGGGGTTCCTCGCGCGCACTGGTCGACCTCTGCGGCGGCTGAATCACTCAGCGTTTACTTTACCCGCGATCGAGAAGATCGGCAGGTACATCGCGATCAGGATGGTGCCTACGATTCCGCCGATGAAAACCATCATCAGGGGCTCCAAGAGCGAGGTGAGGGCCGCGACGGCAACGTCGACCTCGTCCTCGTAGAAATCCGCAATCTTGTTGAGCATCGTATCTAGCGCGCCGGTTTGTTCACCCACGCCGATCATCTGCACGACCATCGGCGGAAACACGTTGGTCTCCATGAGCGGCTCAGCCATGGTCCGGCCCTCGCGGATCTTGTTCGACGTCTCTTGGATTGCGTTTTCGACGACGACATTGCCCGCCGACTTTTTCACGACGTCGAGCGAATCGAGGATGGGGACGCCTGCTGAGAGCAAGGTTCCGAGGGTTCGCGTGAACCGGGCGACCGAAATCTTCCGCACCACCGGGCCCATGATGGGCATGATCAGCAGGGTCCTGTGGAAGAAATGTTTGCCTGCCGGTTGCCGATAGACCCACGTAAACCCGAACACGATTGCTGCAACGGCGAGGATGATCCAAACGATGTTGCTCAGGAAGCCTTCGGAGGCTGTAATCACCAACTGCGTCAATGCAGGAAGCGAGTCTTCACCCCCGAACTCCGCGAACATACCCTTGAAGCTTGGAATGACCCACGCCAACATCACGATGACGACGATGACCGCGACGAGGAAAATCGCGATCGGATAGACCATCGCGCCACGAACCTGCCGGGCGAGCTTGACCCGCTTCTCGATATAGAGCGCGAGGCGGTTGAGAATCGTATCGAGAATACCACCCATCTCACCGGCGCGTACGAGGTTGACGAACAGCTCATCGAAGAGTTTTGGATGGCGGCCCAAACCCTCGGAGAACGTTCCGCCTTGCTCGACGTATTCTTTGACGTCCTTGAGGATGGTATTGAGATTCTTGTTCTCGCCTCGGCTCGACAAGATGTCCAAGCACTGGACCAACGGAAGGCCGGCGTCGATCATCGTCGCGAACTGGCGCGTGAAAATGACGAGCTCTTTCGGGGTCACACCGGTGCCGAGGGCGAGCTTGAGCGCTCGGCCCTTCTTTTTGATCTTCACCGGGTTCAACTGACGCGCGCGCAGCCGTGTCTGAACGGCTTCCTTACTATCCGCCTCGATGATCCCGGTCTGAACCTCACCCGCGCGAGTGCGCGCTTCGTATACCCACTCGGCCATGTAATCTCCGCCCGATCCCCTGCGGGCCTCTCAAAATCCTAGCCGATCAGTGATCATGGGGTCAAAAGCCGAGCCCAATTCCGCTCTGACTGCCATCTCTTCAGGCCTAGTTGCGGTAAGGATTCTGGATGTCGATGTCGACCGGCTCAGGCTTGGGTTTTTGGGGCGGCGTGGGTGTTCTTGCCGCTGCCTGCCCGACTGAAGTCGGCTCTGAGGCCCTCGCCTTGGTCTCTTGCTGAGGCCTTGGGCGCGCGCGTCTACGCCATGGCCGCCGACCGGTTTTGGCTCCCGAATCGGTTGATGGGTTGACCTCCGCTGGGGACCCCTGGAGGACGTTTGACGGCCGTTCGGCCGGCTTCCTTGCTTCTCCGGTAGGCGGCTCGGCCTCGGGCGTTACGGGCTGGACGGCCTGCGCGGGAGGCTCGGTGGCGTTGTGTGCAGACGATGCACCGAGCAGCTGCCAGATCAAGAAGGCCGCATACATGAACACGAGTGCAGCCAGCAGCATGACGGACCACTTCAGCAGGCTCGAGTCGGCCGCGGCACGCACGATGACGGGCGTACCGTCGGTCAACATGCCCGACACGCTTCCGTCCGGTGTTAGTGTTTCCGCGCGACTGTAGGTCTGACTTGCGTGCGCAATCCCTTCACGTGGCATTGGGACCTGGGACTCGGCGAACTCGGTGCGCCCGAGCATCTCGATGGCGTCTCGCACACGCTGTCGCTCTCGTTGGAGCTTCTCTGCGTCGAGCGCCCGGACGACCTCGGCAACGTCGCGCGTCTTTGCGATACCAGTTCTACCGGCGCCTGCGTCGAGCGCCTCCGCGAACTCGTCCGCGGTCTGGAACCGCTCCGCGGGATCGCGGCTCAAAGCCTTCATCACGATCTCGTCGTAGCATTCCAAGTCGGCCCACAGCTTCGAAGGTGGGATAATCTCGTCGTTCAGAAGCCTGTTCAGCGTTGCGGCGTTGGTGTCGCCCTTGAACAAACGTCGCCCAGTGAGCGACTCCCACAGGATGATCCCAAGGCTGAACAGGTCCGAACGTTGGTCGGTCTCATTCGATGAGGCCTGCTCCGGCGCCATGTACGAGAGCTTCCCTTTGAACTGGCCAGCGCGGGTGGATGCCATCCGAACGTCCGCCTTGGCGACACCGAAGTCAGTCAGCCGTGCAATGCCATCGGTTCCGATGAGTATGTTGTGCGGCGAGACGTCCCGGTGGACAAGCTTGAGGTGATTCCCGTTCTCGTCGGTGAGCCGGTGCGCGGCGGCGAGCCCCTGAAGAGTGTCGACCAGCACTCTGCATACGAACGGCTGGGGAAGCCGTTCTCCCTTTTTGGCGGCGCGTCCTAGGAGCGCGCCCAAATGGTTGCCCTCGATGTATTCCATGACCAGGAAATAGCCATCGCCGGGGCTGTCACTGATATCGAGCGTAGGGACTACGTTCATGTGACGAATCCTCGCGGCGAGTCGCGCTTCATCGAGGAACATCGAGATGAACTCCTGTTCGTACGCGAGGTGCGGGTGCAGCACCTTGATCGCGACGAGTCGTTCGAACCCGGCCACGCCCTGTGCTCGCGCGACGTAAACGGACGCCATCCCGCCCGACGCAAGCTGCGTCAGGATTTCGTATCGGCCGAGCTGCCTACCAGCCATCGGTCGCGAGATGCGATCGCCTTCCGGTATGCCGGCGGGTGCGTTCATCAGAAACGACCCTTGAGCGTGAAAGCTCCGCCTCTGTTACTGACTCCGACCGCGGGCTCGACGCGCCTGCTCGCACCTTCCCGCGACTCATTCTTCCAGTTGGTAAAGACCCCCAAGACAGCCGTCGTCGCTGCCATTCCAGCAGTAACGCCGATCAGGATGTTCGTTCGTCGTTCCTTGCTCCGACCGTCTTCGAGAAGCGCCTGCGCCTCCTCAGCAGGGGTGGGCGAGCCGCTCGCATTGATCCCGGGGGAATTCGCGGTACGGGCCGCAGTCTCGTAGGCGGTGACGCCGTTGTTCGCGTCGAGGCCAGACCAGACGGTGACTGCCCCAAGTACCACGGTCGCGCCGAGCGAGCTGAAGAAGCCCCAGCGTGGAATTGGTGGAGGAGGCGGGGGAAGCGGCGCAGCGAACTTTACGGTCTTCGTCGAACCCGGTTTCCCACGCACCATCGTCGACGTCTCGCCCGCCTCGAACGCGGCTTTGAGAGAGTGCTCTACTTCGGCCGAAACGAAAAACGTATCGTGCTGGATCAGCGCGCCATCGAGCTCGAGGGTGCATTCCGCTCCGCACTGAGCTTTGACGAGGACCGCAGTCGGCTTGACCGCTTCGATGATCGAGCTGGCAGGCCTCTTGGAATGCTCATCCGTGGGGTAACGGTCGCGAAGTAGGAGTGCGAGGTTTGCCGCGCGGATGGTGTTGCCCGCTCGGTCGTGCGCACGTACAGCTTGAAGCAGCGCGGTCGAGGTCGGCACCAATCGGTACGCACGCTCGAACCAGTGAGCTGCGAGCTCGTATCTTTCCGCGAGGTATGCGGACGTGCCCTGGTCGTAGGCGTCAGCCGCTTCGGCGCGATCGTCGACCGACACGTCTTGCGCATCGGCCCGCGCCGACTGCGCTTCGGCCACAACGGAAAACAACAAAAAGAGTGTCATAGCGATGGAGGTCGCCCATCGCTGCCCATAAGCCATGCTGGTCATTCGTTAAATCCCGCCTTAACGATAATAAAAATCTGACGGGAAGCCGAATCCGCCGTCAACGATGGCCCTGCTTGTAACCCTTATGGTCTAGATTGGTAAGCATTTGCCGGAATTCGTCTTGCTCGGGCGAGCGAATCTCCGCGAGCTCCCGGTCGAGAATCCCGTGCGCAACTAGGTGCAACAGCGACTGGTTCATCGTCTGCATACCGGAGCTCTCCTGACCGGTCTGCATGATGCCATACATCTGGTGGATCTTGTCCTCACGGATGAGATTTCGAATCGCCGCGTTCGGGATCAACGCCTCGCAAGCCATGGCTCGGCCGGGCCCGTCGCATCGCGGAAGGAGCATTTGACTGAGCACGCCTTGAAGCACGAACGAGAGCTGTGCGCGAATCTGGCTCTGCTGGCCCGAAGGGAACACGTCGATGATACGGTTGATCGACTGGGCGGCGGTGTTGGTGTGCAACGTGGCGAACACCAAGTGGCCGGTTTCAGAAATGGTGAGCGCGGCCTCGATCGTTTCTAGATCTCGCATTTCGCCGATGAGAACGACGTCGGGGTCCTGTCGGAGGACGTATTTGAGAGCATCCTTGAAGCCCGTCGTATCGGAACCCACCTCTCGCTGGTTCACGATGCAGAGCTTGTTAGAGTGCAAAAACTCGATGGGATCCTCGACTGTGACGATGTGATGGCGGTGCTCGCTATTGATCTTGTCTATCATCGAGGCGAGCGTGGTCGATTTGCCCGAACCGGTGGGACCGGTCACCAGCACTAGGCCGCGGGGTCGGGTGCAAAGCTCTTCGACGATGGGAGGCACCCCCAGTTTGGACAGCGGCCGTATTTGAAACGGAATGGCACGAAACGCTCCCGTCACCGAACCGCGCTGCAAGAAAACGTTTGCACGAAAACGCGACAAGGACTTCACACCGAACGAAAAGTCGATTTCGTGCCCCTTTTCGAAGCGTAGGCGTTGATCTTCCGTCATCACTTCGTAGCAGAGCGCCTTGCTCTCGCGTGGTTTGAGTGGAGGCGTTCTCAAAGGCACCAGCTGTCCGTCGATGCGTAACTGGGGCGGAGAGCCGGTCGTTATGTGCAGATCGGAAGCGCCGCGCTCGACCATGAGCCTGAGCAATTGACGCAAGGTAAGAGAAGGAGCCGGTTGTGGTGCAGCCATGCGCTCAGCATATCAGAGCATCAGGCCATCGCCTAAACGGTACGCCGAGCCCACGGGCCACGTCGGAGCCACTCCTGGCGTCGATACGGTGACCCGACGATCCGCGCGGCGGAGGCCGCGGCCACCAGTGGGCCTTCGAAGCCCAAACCGGGCGCTACTTGATCATTGCAAAGGAAGATCCCGCGCAACGGCGTCCGTGTGGTCAGCGCGCACACGCCGAGGGCCCGCCGCGTCGGGTACTCGTACACGGCTGGCATCGTGTGCGGACCACGAGCCCACCGATCACTGCACGGAAGTTCGGTGTCACCCTGCCATACGCTTGGGGGCAACCCGTCGTGAGGGCTGTCGATCCAAACCAAGTGATCTTCGAGAAAAGGCACGACCGAACGAAGGGCGTCGAGGGCTTCCTCGCGCACGAAACTCAGGGGCGCCGAGCCAGCGTCGACGAGGTGCTCTTCGACGAGTCCACTCAGCGTGAACAAGATCTTGTCTTCGTCGACCTCGCGGGACCGAAGCAGGAAGGATTTCTTGCTCGCGTTCGGTGCGCAGATCAGGCCAAGGGGCTCGAGCGCGTCTGGAACTCCCCGACGCGCCACGAGAAAATGTACCAAAGACCGATAGGCGCGCGCGCGAGGCTCCCCCACACGGTCGAATAGCGAGGCCAACGACGCGCGCTCGGAGACCAGCTGCAGAAGCTCACCGATGGGCGTTCCATGAACGATTTGGGTGCAGCCAATTTCTTCGTCGGAGCGCGCCAAACGAATGATGTGGCCTCGCCGGCGTTCACGGCGGATGCCTTGGGCGCGATCGCGAGATCGCACGTCGCTGCCCCAGGACCGAATGCGCGAGAAGAGAGCTTGCTGAAGCCAAGAGCTTCCTCCCGAAAGCTGCGTGACGTCTCCGAGGAGATGACCGTGCAGCCGTGCTCGGCTCGCATCCGAGTGCTGCCGCACCAATAGCCCCGACAGGTGCGGAAGGATTTCTTCGAACGCGGTTCGGAGCGGGTGCCGCGCAGGAAGTTGGCTCCAAGACGCCCAGCCCTGTCCCTCACGGTCGAAGCGCTGCCCGGTCGTCGCCAGAGAGAACTGCTGCCGTTCAAGGAAGGTCTCGGGCGGCCACGTCAAGTTGCGCCGCACGAGGACGTCGAGCTCCTCACGAACCTCGCCGAGCGTTCGAGTGATGTCCATAGCTTGACGCTGCACTTCGGGGGCCTCCCGAGCGAGCTCACCGATCCACCGGTCGTCGTCGTAGAGATCGATGCGCCGATCCGGTAGGAGAAGCTGGAAGGGTCGTGTTCTGTCGGGCATGCGTTGGCGAATGTCTTGCTTGATCGCGAGCTCGTCGAACAAGCTTTGGACGGCAGGGCTCCGCGTACCCGTGATGATCAGCCCGCGGCGTTCGACCTCGACCTCGCCTAGCGTGTACGAGGGCGAAAGCACACCTTGCCCCAGAACCAAGACGCGAAGACCTCGGCGTGCAAGCAGCGCGGCGCAAACGAGCGGCCCGACATGCGTGCCAAGAATGACGACGTCGTAGAAGCTAGTCGGCACGTTTCAGACTTCCGGAACAGAGAGAACCTTCGATGGGTCCGTGTGCGTAGCTTTCATCTTCAAGGGGTTGAGCTCGATTTCGCCGATGGCGATCCGATTGATGACCCCGGGCAGCAGCCGGTGTTCTTGGGCCTGGATTCGCGCGTGTAGCGTTTCCGGGGTGTCGTCGGGGAGAACTGGCACCGCCGCCTGGGCGATGATGGGCCCCGTGTCTACACCGTCGTCGACGATGTGCACCGTGCATCCGCTTATCCGCACGCCCGCTTCGAGGGCGTCTTTGGGCCCGTCATGCCCCGGAAACGACGGCAGCAGCGCCGGGTGCACGTTGATGATTCGTCCCGGGAATCGTTCGAGGAAAGGAGAGCCGAGGATCTTCATGAAGCCGGCGAGCACGACGAGCTCGGGACTCAGCGACGCGACCTGCTTGGCGAGCTCGACATTCCAGTGGTCTCGGTCGCCGCCCTTCTTCAAGGAGACGACCCGCGTCGGGATCCCACGTGTTTCCGCGAACTCAAGCGCCGCGGCACTTCGTTTGTCCGACACCACGCCTACGATGCGAGCCTTGCAACTGCCTTCGTCGATCGCTCGACAGATCGCCCTGAGATTCGAACCGCGACCAGAAGCGAGAACCACCGTGTTCATGGGTGCTCCTAGGCCGAGAACGTGACCCCTTCGCCGTCGATCACCTCACCGATCGACACCGCACGTTCGCCGCTCTCATTGAGTGCGCCGAGCAAGCTGCTCGCGTTGGTGCGGTCGGCGACCATCGTGAAGCCGATTCCCATGTTGAAGGTCCGCCGCATCTCGGTGTGGGCGATGCCGCCCCGCTTCTGGATCAGATCGAAGATCGGGTTTGGCTTCCAGGAGCTCGAATCGAGACGAATGCCGAGGCCGTTCGGCAGGACGCGGGGAAGATTCTCCGGCAGCCCACCCCCGGTGATGTGGCACATCGCGTGAACGTCGTGCTTGAGCGCAACGGCAGAGGCGGTCACGTAGATTCTGGTGGGCTCGAGCAGGACTCGTCCGAGTGGACCCACTTGTTCGACGACCTCGTCGAGGGACAGAGGTGCTTCTCCTTCGACCAAGACACGTCGCGCGAGTGAGTATCCATTCGAGTGCAATCCCGAAGAGGCTAGGCCGATGACGATGTCTCCCGACTTCACCGATGCGCCGTCGATGAGTCGCTTTCGACTGACGACGCCTACGGCGAACCCGGCGAGATCGTATTCACCGGCAGCGTAGAACCCAGGCAGCTCGGCGGTTTCTCCGCCGAGAAGCGCGCATCCGGCCAAACGGCACCCCTGGGCAATTCCGCGCACCACGGCCTCGGCCTGGTCGACGTCGAGCTTCGACGTCGCGAAATAGTCCAAAAAGAAGAGAGGTCGCGCACCCACCGTGATGATGTCGTTCACGCACATTGCCACCAAGTCGATGCCAATCGAGTCGTGCTGCCCAAGCTCGAACGCCAGCTTGAGCTTGGTGCCCACGCCATCGGTCCCCGACACCAACACGGGATCGTCAATGTCCTCTGGAAGTGTGCAGAGCCCAGCAAAGCCGCCTATCGAGCCGAGCACGTGTGGAGTTGCCGTGGCTTTCGCGAGCGGCTTGATTCGCTCGACGAGCTCTTCTCCGGCTTCGATATCGACACCCGCGTCGCGGTAGGTCAACCCCGCCATGCGGCGGAAGCTAGGCGATCGGTTGGTGCCGGTCAACGAGGGGCAATCCGTTGACCGATCGGGGCTCGTCGCGTAAACAAGCGGTCATTCGAGGCGGGGCGAACACACACACACTCGGGCTCGCGGTGCTGCTATCGCTGAGTGGTGCCTGCGATACCGCGCAACCTACAAAGTCCGGATCAGACTTGCCCGCTCCGTTTCCCGAGCTCGTGGAGCGCTCGGAGCCCGGAGGCCCAAAGGCACAGCTTCAGCGCATCGATATCTACGGAACCGAGCGAAAGACCACCGCTGGCGCCCGCGTCGTTCTGACCTTCGAAGGGGCGCCGCTTTTTCACCAGAAGCAGATGCCGCCCGAGGGAGTGCTGCCGGCGCGAATCGCGATCGAGCTGGTCGACACCGACTGGGCGGAGTCGGTCCCGATCTCCCAAGCGGTGGGGCGCGCCGGGGTGGAGCGCGTTCGGCTTGCCACGCCGAATCCTCGAGTCGTCATCGACCTTCAGCGTAACGCCAACGGTCGAGTCTTCTACCTCACCGACCCATACCGGATCGTGATCGACGTGAGTGCTGATGACGCACGGCTTGTGAAAAACCGCCGCCCCGTTGTGGTTCTAGATCCGGGCCATGGAGGGGAGGAGCCTGGTGCTGCAAACGATGACTACGACCTCGTGGAGGCGAAGGTTGCACTCGAAATTGCGAAGCTAACCGCAGCTCGTCTCCGCGCGATCATGCCGCGCGCACGGGTGCTTCTCACGCGCGAGGATGACGCAGGGCTTTCGCTCGAGGCGCGATGCGCGCTTGCCAACGCGACGGAGGCGGATGTCTTTGCCTCGATACATTTGAACGCGAGCTCGGAGGACGTCCGCAAGGGTGGCGTTACGACGTTCGTGCTCGATACGACGAACAATCGCCAAGCGCTGCGTCTTGCCGCGCGAGAAAACGGAACACGGGTTGCAGAGGTGAACGGGATACAGACCCTGCTTGCGCGGCTCCACCGCCGCAGCCAAACCAACGACTCGCTTCGGCTCGCTTCCAAGATTCAGCGCGCTACGTTGATCCGCGGTCGTGCCGTTCTCCCGCGATTGGCCGATCGTGGCGTTCGCCGATCGATGTTCTACGTGCTCGTCGGCGCGAGGATGCCGGCGGTCTTGGTGGAAGCCTCTTTTCTCACGTATGAGCCAGAGGCGCGGGCGCTCACGACGCGTTATTACAGACGCGCGCTCGCCGATGGTATCGCGTCGGGCATCGCCTCCTACCTTCGGTCACGATAGCTTGCCCAGGGCCTGACGTACGGTCATACTCGTCGATCGTTGTCCGAAGGATCCAGTCCGGTCGTCGATCTAGGTGGCCTCGCCCCAACGCTCGGCAAGACCTGTAGTGGTTATCTCGGTGGATACCGCCGGGCGTTCGAGGACGCGGTGCGTCGTGGGGACCCGGGCGTTCTCACTGCGTGCTCTCATGCGCGCGCGCTCGACGGTCTCCTGAGCGCCCTTTATTGCGCCTCGGACGCGGCTACCCAGGCCCTAGGGCAGAGCCCGCGCGGACGCGTGGCGCTCGTTGCCGTAGGTGGCTACGGCCGCTCCACCCTCGGTCTCAATAGCGATGTGGACGTCGTCTTCCTTTGCGACGATTCGTCCGACCCATTCGTCGGCGCGCTTGCTGAAGGGTTGCTCTATCCTCTCTGGGATTTGGGGGTCGACATCGGTCATGCAGTCCGGAGCGTCGACGAGACCCTGCGCTTGGCGCGTGAGGACATCCGCACCACGACGACGTTGATCGACTTCCGACGCATTGCAGGAAGCGGCTCCCTTCTAGACCAGTTGGAGCGTGGCGCCCGCGAGCAGGTGTTCGAGCCGCACCTGGTCGAGTTCCTCGAGGCCCTCGAGCAGGACACGGCGAGCCGACACCGTCGTTTCGGGGGTAGTCTCTATCTCCTCGAGCCGGACGTGAAGCAGGGCCGGGGTGGTCTACGCGACTTGGATGTCGCGGAATGGGCTGCGCGCGCTCGCTGGGGTTCCCGAAACGAGCAAGACTACGTGCGAACGGGAGCGCTGCTTGCGCGCGAAGTGCGTGAGCTCGAGGACGCGCGCGAGATGCTTTGGCGCGTGCGCAACCTGCTGCACCTTCGGGCGGGCCGCCAACAAGACCGGCTCACCTTTGGCGACCAGGAAGATGTCGCGCAGGAGCTCGGGTTCGTCGATGGAGTGACTCTTGGCGTCGAACAGTTCATGCAGGCTTACTATCGCCATGCTCGGATCGTCGCGCTCACGGCGGAGCGAATGCTCGATCGGGCCCGGCCGCGCCGCAAGGGTCGTGCCACCACGTTTCGGAAGCTCGCCGATGGCATCTTCCTGGCCGATGACGTCATCTCGCTCGAACAACCACGTCGCCTCGAGTCAGACCCTGCGCTCGCTTTTCGTTTCTACCGGCAGGCGCTCCGACACCAGAAACGGCCTGACCACTCCGCCCGAGACGCCATCGCCCGCACCGCGCCCGACAAACGATGGCGCCTTCGGCTTCAGGATTCCGAAGAGGCGACCCAATTGTTTCTCTCCGGGCTGCGAAACGTCGACGTGGCTCCGTTTCGAACGGGCTCAACGATTGCCGAGCTTCACGACGTGGGCTTGGTCACCGCAATGATCCCGGAGTTCGAGCCACTCGTTGGCCGCGTCAATCACGACGTCTTTCACGTCTACACCGCAGATATTCATGCGGTGAAGGCCGTGGAGCATCTGCAAGCACTGACCCGTGGCGTAAGCCGCGCTTCTTCATTGGCCGCGCGCTTGGCCGCGGAAGCCCCACGTCGCCTCCCGGTTTTCTTGGCCGTCTTGCTCCATTCGCTCGGACGCGTTCGTGGCAAGGATCAGGAAGCCCAGGGCGCGCGTCTTGCCGAGAGCGTGGCGCTCCGTTTGGGTTTCAGCGCCATCGACGCGCAGCATATCGGCTGGCTCGTGCTTCAGCAGAAGTCGCTCTATCGATGGGCTACGCAACGCGACATCCACGATCCCCAGGGCCTCGCCGAAGTCGTCCGGATGGTGGGGACGCCCGAGCGCCTTCGTGACCTCTTCCTATGCACTGTCGCCGTGGTTTCCACCGTGAACCCGAAAGGGATCACCTCCTGGAAGGCGCGAGCGCTCGAAGACCTGTATCTGGCGACGCTCGCCGAGCTTGAGTCGAGTGACACGCCGATCCAGACCGAAAGTCGCGTGCTCGAGGTGAAGCTGCAAGCGGTCGTTGGCTTCGCGGGAGATGCGGGACAAGAGGAGCTTCACGCTTTCATCGACGAGATGCCCGACCGTTACTTTCTGGGAAATCCGGTCGATGTGGTTCGTCGCCACGCCCGCATCGCCCGCGATCGCGACCAGGACCTCGTCACCGTGCGCGTCGGTCCAGGGCCGAGTGACGACGTCGAGGAGGTGGTCGTCGTAAGCGCCGACCGTTCGGGCCTTCTCGCCGACCTCACGGCAGTATTCGCCGCGCACGATCTTTCGGTGCTGGGTGCTCAGATCTACACGCGGCAACGCCCGGGCGGCAGCGAAGCGTTTGACGTGTTTTGGGTGCGAATCGGGGAAGATACCCCAATGCCGGCTCGGCTTGCCGAGGAGCTGCGGCAGGACATCGCTCACCGCCTCACCAACCGCATTTCGGCCGAGGATCTGGTCGCGCGGGGAAGCACGCCGCCGCCCTGGGCCGTCCGTCCTGGTCCGCAAGTGCCGACCCACATCAGCGTCGACAACAGCGCCTCGGCGAAGTACACCGTCGTCGACGTATTCACCCGGGATCGCGCGGGCCTCCTTCACGAGATCGCGCGGACGCTCCATGAGCTCGATCTGAGCATTGCCGTCTCGAAGGTGAACACCGAGGGCCAGAGCGTCGCGGACGTGTTCTATGTGGCCGATGAAGAGGGCAACAAGCTTCGGGACCCCGAGCGACTCAAAAGGCTTCAGCGCGTTCTCTATGACCGCGTCTTGGCCCTACACGCGCGCGCCGAGAGCTAATGAACCAAAAAGGGGTAGGCGATAGCGTGGGGGTGATGGGGTGGGACAGACCACAGGGCCGCGGGCCCGAACGGAACAAAGAGCCCAGTGTCCCTCTTGTCGTTCTAGTTCTACTGACCGCGTGCGGTTCGGCTCGCATCCCTGCAGCGACCCCTGGCTCCGTCTCCGGTGAACACGCGAGCCGACCGCCGGCCACCCCCGAGGTGTTGCACGGCGAGCAGCTGTTGGCCAAAGGCCAAGTCGAGGAAGCACGGACCGCGCTCGAGCAAGCGATCGAGAACGGCCCACAGGACCCTCGCGCATGGCTGGATCTGGGTCTCGTCTACGAGGAGATGGGCGATTGGGGCGCCGCAGAGCGAGCATATCGCCGTTCGAGCGAAATCGACGAGAACTTCGCAGAGCCGTACAACAACCTCGGCGTCCTGCTTCGTGAGCGCGGCCAGCTCGCCAAGGCGATTCCGATCCTGGAGCGAGCTGCAGCTCTCGACCCCGGGCTGGGGCCCGCTCGCTTCAACCTCGCGCTCGCTTACGAAGACGCGGGCGAGCCCGACAAGGCCGAACGTGAGTACCTGGCCGCGATCCAAGCGCTGCCGAACGATCCGGTTCCGCGCATAAACCTGGCGATGCTCTACCTCGACGCAGACCGGTCAGATGAGGCAGCCGATCAACTCCGCGCCGCCGCGCCGCGGGTCCGCCAGGATGTATTGCTCTCGATCGCGGTTGGTGGAGCACTTCGGCGGGCTGGCGAGGCAAACCAGGCGGTCGAAGTACTTCACGGGGCGCTCAAGCACGCTTCCGATCCTCCACCAACGGAGCTCCTCGCTGAGCTCGCGCTGGCGCTATACGCGACCGGCGAGCTCCAGGCAGCGGAGAACACCATGCGCAGTGCGGTCAGCCAAGCACCAAAAGACGCAGCGCTCCAATACGCCCTCGGCACCATTCTGGTGAAAGGCGGCAAGCTCGACGAGGCGCGCAAGCACCTACAACGTGTCGTCAAGCTCGATCCCGACGGCCCATATGCCGCGCGCGCGCGCGCTCAGCTCCGGTCGATCAGGCAGTAGTGTCGCGTCGCCCGAGCCCGACGAGAAACACCTCGTAGCTCTCGTCTCGAGTGGCTTCCGGGCGGATGACACGGACCTTTTCGAAGGCTTTTCGCACGGCGTTTCTGGCGTCCCCGAACTCGCTCCCCTGAAAGATCTTACCGACGAAGTGACCGCCTGGCTCGAGCACTAGGGTCGCCAACCCAAGCGCCCGCACGAACAGCTCATAGCTTCGGTACTGGTCGGCGTGCCGCTGGCCGCTCGTCTTCGGCGCCATGTCGCTGATCACCACGTCGAACGGACCTCCCAGCTTCTTAGGGTCGACCGCGAAGGCGTCGAGGGTGCGGATCTCCGCGTGCGGAGGCAAGGCGGCCTCGGGGTCGTTCAAATCGATTCCGAGCACGCGTCCACTCGGCCCGACGCATTCGGCAGCGTAGAGCGTCCAAGAGCCTGGGCTCGCCCCCAAGTCGAGCACGCGCTGGCCCTTTTTGAACAAGCCGATGCGACGATCGATCTCTTCGAGCTTGTACACCGAGCGTGCGGGATAGCCTGAACGCCGCGCGCGACGTCCGAAGTGATCCTGCTTCCTCCGCCCGGGCAGTTAGCCCTCGTCGGTTGGGGGCGCGTCTTCAGCCGCGGCCGGCTCTTCTTTCGCCGGCGGCGCGGGAAGTGGCACGGGGGCCTTCTTGATTGCCCCTTTTACCGTGACGAAGGCGTTTCGAGGACCCGGCACACCGCCTTCGACGAGCACGATGTTCTCATCCGCAAGCACGCGGGCGATGCGAAGGTTCAGGATCGTCGCCTTCTTGTTGCCGTGCTGGCCAGCCATCTTTTGGCCGCGCAGCGTGTGCCCCGGGGTCATGTTCATACCGATCGAGCCACCGTGCCGCTTGTACTCGTGGGTGCCGTGCCCGACGGTGCCCGCGCCAGCGAAGTTGTGTCGCTTCATGACACCGGTGAAACCTCGACCTTTGCTGGTTCCCGAAACGTCGACGAACTGACCCTCCTGGAAAACGTCTGCAGCGCCCAGCTTCTGGCCCACCTCGAAGCGATCGAGAAGCTCTGGGTCGATTCGAAACTCTTGCACCATGCGCGCAGCCTCGACTCCTGCCTTCTTGAAAGCGCCTGCCTCGGGCTTTCTCACAAGCTTTTCGCGTCGCTCCCCTATGCCGATTCGCAGGGCGGCATAGCCGTCTTTCTCGGGGGTGCGTTTGCCGACCACGACGCACGGCCCCGTCTTGATTGCGGTGACGCGACGCACCTCCCCATCATCGAGAAAGATCTGGGTATTGCCAAGCTTGGTGCCGATGAGGCCGGGGTTCGTATTCACGGTTTGCTCGCCTGAAAAAGGGTCGCAAAGATAGTGAGGGGTCGAAGGGAGTCAAGGCGGATGCCTTTGGCAGACCCTAGCGGGACTACTCGGCGATCCCGAACACTCGAAGCGCGTTTCGATAGGTCTGTTCGGTCAGCGCCTCGAGCTCTTCGCCTCGAAGCCCCGCAATGCAGGCCGCCGTGTGTGCTACGTACGCGGGTTCATTGCGTTTTCCGCGCTTCGGGATCGGCGCCAAATAGGGGGCATCGGTCTCGATCAGCAAGGCATCGGCGGGTTGTCGGCGCGCAGCGTCCCGAACCTCGACGGCCTTCTTGAAGGTCACGATGCCGCTGAAGGAGGACACGAAGCCCAGATCGAGGGCGGCGGCAGCGAAGGCGTGATCTTCGCTGAAGCAATGGATGATCCCACCGACTTCTTTCGCCGACTCCTCTCGCAAGATCCGAAGCGTATCTGCAGGGGCGGATCGGGTGTGTATCACCAGGGGCTTCTTGAGCTCCTTGGCGATCGCGACTTGCGCGCGGAAAGCGGCCTCTTGTGCGGGGTGGGGAGAGTGGTCGTAGTGAAAGTCGAGCCCCGTCTCGCCGATTGCGACGACCGATCCGTCCACGGCGGCTTCTCGAATAGCGTCTCCGAGCTCTGGCGTGAAGTGTCTTGCGTCGTGCGGGTGCACTCCGACCGTTGCGGTGATCCAATCGGGATGTTGGTGGGCGAGCCGTACGGCGGAGGTCACCGATTCGATATCGTGGGCGCAGCCGATCGTCGTGATGCGTTGCACCCCCGCCTCCTCGGCTCGCGTCAAGACGTCATCGAGCTCTTCGTAGAGTCGCGGGTCGTCAAGGTGACAGTGGGTGTCGAACAGCATGGGCGCAGCCACTATGGAGGGTGATTCGTCTGACGCATGGAAGCAAGCAACGCGCGGGCCTCGGCGCTCTTCGGTGCGAGCCGTTCGAGGGTGGCCTCGTAGATCGGCTGTTCGATGTCCGCACTTCGTTGCAAAGCTCGTGCGAGGTCGGGTAGCAGCGCAATGAGCCCGAGCTCTCCCACGAGCTCAACGGCGTATTGACGCGCTTCGATTCGCCAGCTTCGAAGGAAGTTCCGGATCACTCGAACCCCGAGGGGATCTCCGAGCCTCACCAGTGCACGGGCCGCGGCGGCCCGCAAGATCGGGGAACGAAATCTACGACGTGCCAACGCTGCCAAGTCTTCGAGGGAGGCATGGTCTTCGAGATCTCCGAGGCCGATTGCAGCATCGAATGCGCGGTCACCATGGAGCGCTGCCCTGAGCGTAGGCGCACCACGGGAATCGCCAAGCGCCACAAGCGCCTTTGCGGCAGCAAACCGAACGGGGTTTGACCGGTCCTCGAGAAGTGCTGCGATCGCCTCGACCTGGCCGTTGGCATTGAGCTCCCCGATACACTGGACCGTGAGGAGCCGCACTTCGTCATCGGGGTCCCCCAACACTATCGAAAGACGCTCCGGCCGGGCATGGCCGACCCGTGACAACGTCCAGACCGCCGCGAAACGCATCTCCGGTCGCTCGTCTTCGAGGAGAGCTTCGATCGCCTCGGCAGCTGCATTCGGTGCTACGCGGCCTGCTGCGAGCACGGCGGCCTGTCGCGCACCGAAATGCCCGTCGTCGAACGCGTCCAGTAGTCGGGGAAGAGCCTCGCGCGCGCCAAGCTCGCCGATCGCCTCGTATGCGGCCTCGCGTACCGCTCCCACCGGATCGTTCGTCAGCGTCAACAATCCCTCGATGGCTTCCTCGCGCCGCTCGGTTGGCGGGTCGACCAGTCGCTCCGCTGCCGCGATGCGAAAGCGTGGGCCCCGTGCGCCAACGTCTCGGATGGCGGCCTCGAAGGTCGGCGTAAGAGGGGGAATCACTTCGCGTGCGACCCTGATGTGTCGACTCCGAGGCGTTCGAGGATCGAGCGCTCCTGAAGTTGGTCTAAGCGGGGAAACAGGGGCGTGGCGGCACGGGTTTCTATCCCCGGCCTCAAGCCGCCCCACGCGCTCGGCCAGAGGTCGACGCCTTCGGTGGGCAGTAGCGGCGGCATGCCGATTTGGGCGCGAAGCTCGTTGCATTTGTTGGGCATGACCGGGAACAACATGATCGAGAGCCAGCGGAGAGTCTCGAGGACTGTGTAGCAAACTTGTTCGAGGCGTTGCTGCGCGCCCTGCTTTGCAAGCTTCCACGGCTCGGTCGAGTCGACGTACTTGTTGGCCGCCGAGACCAACTCCCAGCTCGCATCGAGCGCCCGGTGAAACGCCAGCGCTTCGAGGTGTTGGGCGGCCTCGTGAGAAGCAGCCTTTGCTTTGTCGATCAGGTCACGATCGGCGTCTTCGAGGGCATCGAGGCCGACTCTCGGAACGCGGCCATCCAGGTTCTTCTTGACGATGCTAGCGACGATTCGATTCATCAAATTACCGAGACCATTCGCGAGCTCGCCGTTGTACCGGTTGATGAGATTCCGATGGCTGAAATCGCCGTCCTGACCGAAGCCGACCTCGCGCATGAAGTAGTAGCGCAGCACGTCCGCCCCAAAAGCCTCGACCAGTGGCCCTGGCGGTAGGAAGTTGCCGAGCGACTTCGACATCTTCTCGCCATTGACCGTGAGCCACCCGTGCGCCCAAATCTGGCTCGGAACACGAACGCCCGCGCTTAGCAAGAACGCTGGCCAGTAGACCGCGTGAAAGCGAAGAATGTCTTTCCCGACGATGTGCGTGATGGTGTGAGCGGAAGTCCAGAACTCGTCGTAGAGCGGCGCCACCCCTTCCGGGGCCGGTCCTCCGAGAGCGCTGATGTAGTTCGTCAGAGCGTCGAGCCAGACGTAGACGACATGTTCTTCATCGTCGGGCACCGGGACGCCCCAGCGGAAGCTGGTGCGTGAAATCGACAAGTCTCGAAGGCCCTCTTGGACGAACGACTTGACCTCGTTGAACCGTGCATCGGGCTGCACGAACTCGGGGTGCGCTTCGTAGAAGTCGAGCAAGGGTTTTGTGTAGTTGCTGAGGCGGAAGAAGTAGCTCCGCTCCTTGATCCGCTCGACCGGCGCTCGGTGAATAGCGCAGAGATTGCCTTCAAGCAGCTCTTTCACCGTCTTGAAGGACTCACACCCGACGCAGTACCAGTCTTCGTAGTCGTCGAGATAAATGTCGCCCCGGTCTTCCATCATTTTCCAAAGCGCTTGGACGCTTTGGCGATGCTCAGCGGAGGTCGTCCGGATGAAGCCATCATGCGCGCAGTCGAGCTCCTCCCAGGCAGAACGAAAGGGTGCAGCCATGCGGTCGACGAACTCCTGCGGCGCCAAGCGCTCTTCTTTGGCGCGTCGCTCGATCTTGAGACCGTGCTCGTCGAGGCCAGTCAGAAAGTACGTCGGATTGCCCCGAAGGCGTTGGTAGCGCGATACGACGTCCGCGGCGACCGTCGAGTAAGCGTGCCCGATATGAGGTCGATCGTTGACGTAGTAGATTGGCGTAGTGACGTAGTATGGACGCGCCATTTCGCGCCCGAGACTAGCCAAATTCGGGCGAGACGCCACTACCGCAGGCCCCGGAGGCCAAACAGCAGCGAGTCGAGGGCAACCTGACGATTGGCGTTCTGACGCATGGATTCGATGCACGCGTGAATCAACGACACGCGTGCAGCGGCCGCGCTAGGGTCGATGAACGCAGCCCGTTGCTGAACCTCGTCGCCCCGCCCAGAAAACGCGAGGACTGTCGGGTCTTCTACAAGCGACGAGATCGCGAGGTCGCGATAGAAGCTTTCCATGGCGAGCAGTGCAAGCTCGAGGTCGTCCCGACGGCCGAGCTTCTCCGCAAAGTCGAGCAACGTACCGGGGCCTGATCCACGGACTGCCTCGTCCACCGAAAAGACGAAATCGGTCAGCTCTTCGACCGTGCCGTCGCGCGCCAACTCGAGGGCGACATCGGCCCTGCCCGCGCTCAACGCGATCGCAGGGGCGATCGATGTCTCGGAGAGCTCCTCCCTCTGCAGAATCTCTCGGAGGACAACCGTAGGCAGACGTCCGAAACGAACACGTTGACACCGTGAGCGAATCGTGGAGAGCAACGAGTCGGGCCGCTCGGAGGTCAAGATGAAATGCACGTTCGGCCGCGGCTCTTCCAGCGTTTTCAAGAGCGCGTTTGCTGCTTCCGACTGGAACTCGGGAAATGACACGTCGGCTTCTGGGAAGATGAAGAACGTCGACCCCGCTTCGAAAGGCGCGAACTGAGCAAGGGGCAAGATCTCGTTACGCAACACCTCGACCTGAATGTTGCGCTTGCCTTCGTCACGAGGTCGAAACACCCGCACGTCGGGGTGGATGCCCGCTTCGATTCGATCGACGACGTGGGGGTCACCACCCGCTACGACGTCGGTTGCAATCGCAATTGCGGTGAGCTCTTTGCCAACGCCGCTCGGTCCGTCGAACAAATAGGCGGAGGCGATTCGCCCGAGCTCGCGCGCGCGCCGCAGCGTTTGTACCGCTGCGTCTTGCGCCATCACGGCGTCGAGGCCGCTCACTTTACCTCGGCCCCAGGCGTGAAAATCGAAATGGCGATCGTCTGAATGGCGTCGACCACCTCGTCTGGGGACAGGGCGTCGGGGTCGACGAAGGCTTGCATGACGAGCCCGTCGAGCATGCCGATGACGACGCGAGGCAGCAGGTCGAGCGAGATGCGCGGCTCGAGGCCCAGTGAGATGAGATGTTCCTCTAGATATTCTCGAATCTGCCGCGCTCCAAGCTCGTAAAACTCGGCCAAGGTGGCCCGGAGCGACTCGTCATAGAGGCTCAACGCGAGCAGGTCCGCGACGACGAGAGCTTCGTCGGTGCGTTGCGCACGCGTCGCCCAAAGCTCCTCTAGTGATTTACGGAGCGCTTCGAAAGGCTTGTCCGAAGGCGACCATGCTTCGACCGTCCTTGCCTGCACCACATTGCACGCCGCCTCCAAAACCGCGTGAATCAACGCTTCCTTGGTCGGGTAGTGGTAGTGCAGCGCCCCCTTGCTCATGCCGGCTTCCTTGGCGATCTCAAGGAGGCTGGTTCGTGCGTATCCCTGTCGCGCCATCACGCGGATCGCGGCGTCGATGATCTGCTGGGAGCTGATCGCGCTTTTCGCGTACGCCATCCAAGCGCGAACATGACGCCTGCGCCCCATGCACGTCAACCGCCCTGATGCCCCGGCATCACGCTCGGATTGTGCTAAGAAGGCGCGAGTGAGCGACCCCGGCCATTCGTTGCCCAGGCTCGTCGAGCTGATGCGAACCCTCCTCGGTCCGAACGGTTGCCCGTGGGATCGCGAACAGACCCTCGAGTCGCTTAGGCAATACGTGATTGAAGAGGCCCACGAAGTCGTCGATGCGATCGACCGCGGCACGCCGGAAACGCTGCGCGAAGAGCTCGGCGATTTGCTGCTCCAAGTGGTTTTCCAGGCCGCTCTCACCGAGAGGAAAGGGTGGTTCGATATCGATGGGGTCGTCGATGCGATTTGTGACAAGCTCGTGCGCCGGCATCCGTGGGTGTTCGGCGATGAAGACGTGACCGACGCAAGCGGGGCAGTCGATGGCTGGGAGGCGATCAAACTCGCGGAGAAGAAGAACCGAGGCGCGCTCAGCGGGGTCCCGCAGGCATTGCCTGGGTTGCTTCGTGCGGTGCGCATCGGGGAGAAGGCGAGCTCCGTCGGCTACGACTGGCCAGACGCGGGCGGGCCCCGAGACAAGATTGACGAAGAGCTCAAAGAGCTGGATGACGCGGCGATGGCTGAGGATCGGGCCGCTCTCGAGCACGAGCTCGGCGATCTCTTGTTCGCGCTCGCTACGTATGGGCGCAAGCAAGGTCTCGATCCGGAGGCTGCCCTCCGAAAGTCGCTGAACAGGTTCTCCAACCGCTTTCGTCATTGCGAGCTTACGGCGCAAACCGAAGGAAAGGGCCTTCGCGACTACTCGGACGAAGAGCTCGACGTGTTGTGGGAGCGGGCCAAGGCAGCTGAGCGCGCCTAGGCGCTAGTGTGCGGCTTACCTCCCCGCGGGGTCCAGTCGTACCTCTCAGTCGCTCTCTCTGTGGGGACGTTAGACCACGAACGAGAAGTCTCTCGCACACTACGTTCTTGCATCAAGTTCTAGAGTCGGTCTTCCGGAAATGGCATCACCGCCTGAATCGAATCGGCGCCGACGAGCAGCATCAGCAACCGATCGACTCCAAGTGCGTTCCCTCCGCTTTCGGGCATGCCTTCCTCGAGCGCCTGAAGAAAGCGTTCGTCCACCGGATAGACCGGTTTGCCGGTAGCGCGCCGATCCGCCTGATCGCGCAACAGCCGCTGCCGCTGCTCGTCGGCGTCGGTGAGCTCGCCGAACCCATTGCAGAGCTCGATCCCTTTCAGGAACGCTTCGAACCGGTCGGCCATTCCGTTCGGTTTCAACCTCGCGAGCGAGGCCATAGAGGCGGGCCAGTCCGTCACGAAGACCGGGCCGTCGCTTCCCAATCGAGGCTGCACCTGATCGACCCAGATCCGAAAGAACGCTTCATCATCACCGGTCAGCGCGTCGAGCTCGACCCCCCCGTGCTCACGAAGCACATCCTCCACGGCGTATCGTGGCCACGGTCCTTTAACGCCTCGAAAAAGGGGATAGTCCCCTTTTTCGGTGAGATGTTGGATCAGGTCCTCCGTGTCGCCCATGATGCTTTCAGAGGTGGCGTGCGCCCGATACCACTCGAGCATGGTGAACTCCCGCTCGTGAAGGGCGCTCTTTTCGTCCGCGCGATAGCTCTTGGCAACCTGAAAGATCCGTTCGGCCCCCGACACTAGGAGCCGTTTCATCTGATACTCGGGGCTCGTGGCCAACCAGCCGACGCGTGCCCCGCGCGGGTCGTTCACTTCGAACGCCGAAAGATGAAGGTCGAGGCCCGGGGAGGGCACGATGTTGGGCGCTTCGACTTCCATGAACCCGCGCTCCTCGAAAAAGCGACGAATCGAACGAAGCAACCGGGCGCGGAGCTTCAGGATATCGAGAGGGGTCAGATCGGCGAATGCCGTCACAGCCTCACTCAGCCTTTGACGCGCTCCACGTAGTCACCGGTGCGCGTGTCAATTTTGACCTTGTCGCCGGCGTTCACGAAGAGCGGGACGTTGACCTGAAGACCGGTCTCCAGGGTGGCCGGCTTGGTCGTGTTGCTGCTCGTGTCGCCCTTGAAGCCTGGCTCCGTCTCTGTGACGCGTAGCTCGACGAACGTTGGAGGCGTGACCCCGATGGGACGACCCTCGAAAAGCATGATATCGCACTCGGTCCCATCCAGGAGATAGTTGACGTTTTCGCCCAGCTGCTCGTTGGTCAAAGTGAGTTGCTCGTAGCTTCGCGTGTCCATGAACACCCGCGAATCGCCTTCCGGGTAGAGGTACTGCATCGTCCGTTCTTCGGTGTCGGCCTTTTCGAGCTTCTCGCCGCTCCTGAAGGTCCGGTCAATCACGGCCCCGGTCATCATGTTCTTGATTCGCGTGCGAATGAACGCCTGCCCCTTGCCGGGCTTTACAAACTGATGCTCGACGACGGCGTACGGCACCCCGTCGATGAGCATTTTGAAACCCTTTTTGATGTCTGAGGTGTCTGCCATGGCGTCATTTCTCTCGGATCTGCTGGGAGGCAACGAGCAAATAGCTCGGCGTGTTGGGTTCGGGGTTGTTCTCGGCTGTGACCTGCATCTCGAAGTCACGGAGCGAGGTAGCGACGCTTGCTCGGCCGACGCGAGCTTCCGCATCGTACTCGAGGACGATTGCACGCTGGGGATCCTCGCCGACGACCACGAACCATAGCACGTAATCCGTCAGCCCTGGCTCGATTTGGCTCGGCGGCGGAAGCTCATCGAGTTGCACCGTGAAGAGCAGCTGACCACCGTCGATCTTTTCGATCCTGACGTCGCCGTGCACAGAGGGCACGTCAGCGCTTCCAACGATCGCGTAATCGGCCGGGCGATTGCAGCTCGCGACCGCCAAGACCGCGAACAGAAAGACATATCGCAACCCCACCAGAAACTCCTTGGGTCGGCTTGTAGGCGGCGTCTTGGGATACGTCAAGCGCTGGTCCTTGCCTCACGCGCGCGCCGGCGGTACTGCGACTTCATGCGAGACGTCGAAGACGAGGTGCGCGAGATCAAGAAAGAGATCGTCGAGAGCCGGGGCCTGATCATCAAGACCAACAATCTGGTCAATGCGCTGGGCTCCGACATCAAGTCGATCGCAAAACGGCAAGCCGGCTACGAGCGCCGTTTCAAGTGGGACAGCGGGATAGCCCTCGCGGTGATCGGGGTGCTGACCTTCTTGGGTCTCAAGTTCTATTACGACGCCCAACTGTCGGCCTATCGGTCCGACATGGGCAACGCCGAAACGGCTGCGGAAGAGCTTCGAGTCGACCTCGGCGACGAGGTGCGCCGTGCCGCCGAGCGAGCCAGTGCCGCGGCGCAGGCGGAGAAGTACTACGAGCTGATTCGAGCACGAAAGCGAGCCGAGGTCGTCGAGCAGTATCCGACGATGTCGAAGGCGGCATTGTCCCCTGCCGAGGCCGCTGTCTTCCGAGACTTCGAGCAGCAGTTTCGCCGCGACTTGTCGCTCGAGGTCTATAAGAAGGGGCTCGTGCTCTCAGAGGGTCGCAAGTACGCCGATGCCATCAAGCGTTTCGAGGAAGCGATCGAGCTCGATCCCGACGGGTCGAACACCCCGGCGATCCGGTCGGCCCTCGCGTTCGCGTTACGCAAGGACGGGAGGCCTGCCGAAGCACTCGTGCTCGCCCAACAGGTCGCCCAACAAGAAACGGATGCTGCGTTGCAACCCGACGGATGGTGGCTGACCGCGCTGTCGGCGCGCGATGTGGGTGATCTGGACACCTCGCGCGATGCGTTGCGCGTCCTTATCAACAAGTGGCCGCGTTCCGCGCTCTCGAGGGATGCACGACCACTGCTACGCGATGTGACGAAAGAGATCTACCTCGGGAAGAAGGGTGCCACCACGACGACAGCAGCTCCTGCGACGAGCCCGACGACCGACTAGCGTTGGTTTGTGGGTCGACTCACAACCCGGCGTGTGGCAGGTTGAAGTTTGATGGCCCGGCCGCGCATTGCATTCGTCGGTTCTGGTGGCGCCGCGAAAGGCGTTGCCCATATCGGTGTCCTTCGCGCAATGGAAGAGCTCGGCATCGAAGCCGACATCTGTGTGGGCGCCTCGGCGGGCGCGATCGCAGGAGCTTTCTACGTCCAGGGATATACCCCGGCGCAGATGGTCGACTGGTTTCGCCCCTTTTGGCGCCGAGGCCTCGAGGACCCGCCCCTAAAGGCTCGGTATTTCCTCGGGCTCCCGAATCGCGAGCAGCGCCGGAGCTGGGGCTATCTGACGAGTGGCCTCTTCTCGATCGATCGCTTTGAGCAGTTCGTCGCCGAACAACTGCCCACAGACGACTTTCGCGAGTTGGACAAGCACCTGCTGGTCACGGCGGCCGACATCGACGGTCGAGGCCGTGTCGTCTTCGGTCGTGGATATCGCGAGGACATCCCGATCAGCAAAGCCGTGGCTGCGTCATCGTGCGTTCCGATGCTGTTTCGTCCCCACAAAATCGGCGACCGCTTCTACGTCGACGGCGAAGTCGTCCGCACCCTGAGCATCGACCTCGCAGTCGAAGCCGGCGCTGATGTCGTCATCATTTCGAACGTGTACCGCCCGCACGTGAGCCGGGTCGGCAGCCCTTCTCTGGTTTTTCAAGGCGGTGCGGCAGTGGTCCGCCAGTCGCTGAACCTCATTCTCAACGAAAAAGAGAAGCGCGGCATCGACCTAATTCACCGGATGTACCCACAGATTCAGGTGCTCGTGGTGTCGCCTGACCTCGGACGGCTGCCATTCACGTCGAGGCTGCACGCCGGGACGATGCTCCGACGCGGTTACAGAGATGCCCTGCGCGTCCTGGCCAAAGCAAAACGTCGAGGCGTCTTCGAAGTCGCCCCCAACGTAAGAAGCATCGGCGAAGCGTAGGATCACCGGTGAATCGGGCTGCGGCGCGCGGCACGATCCACCTACTTCGCGAAAACAGTCCTGGGTCAGTGACCGTGTCGAGCTAGATCGGAGTGCCGTCGGTTAGGCACTCATCGAGGGCTGCTCTAAACGTGTCGACCATCTCGGTGGTCTCCTCTGTCCAGGGGTCGTCAACTGCGGGTGTGATGTAGAGCACATAGGCTGCATCGCCCAAGCGAGACAGGACACCTGGCGACAAGTTGATCCCTGGGTCGTAGCACGTTGAAGTTCCGTCGATACATTCGCGCGCACTGCCGGGTTCCCTCGCATCGACCCGGTAGCGGTCAACCAGCGCGATGTTGTCGACGAGCTCGATCAATCGGTCGTGTCGTTCGGGGCCAATGACTAGATCTCGCCAGCGGCTCGACTCACCCGCCAGCGTACTAACCTGGCAAGTCACATCCGGACCCGGCCTGACGACTAAGCTGGAGCGACCGTCGATTGTTGTTTCCCCGAAAAAGGCGTGAACGACTGGGAAATCGTCAATGATGATCTCGCCGCATCCGAGGACGCAGATGATGAAGCAGAGAATAACGCGCTCCATTTGAAGCTCCTGTCATACCTGCCCTGCACGAGGATCGTACCACTTTATCGAAAACCCGCATGTGTGAGCCACCCACCTGTTTTCGAGGAGTAGGTGAGTTGGGTCGCGCCGCAGCCTATGGGGGGCGGAGCCAGCGGTAGCCTCGGCGTAAAAGACGATTCTAACCGAATCCAAATCTCGGCAAACCCGGTACCGGTCATGGCCGACGAAGCCCCCCGTAGGCTGCGGCGCGGCCCGACTCACCGGTTGACGCAGAGTGCCTCCGGCATTGACGCTGGCACTGGCACTGGCACTGGCACTGGCACTGGCACTGGCACTGGCACTGGCATTGGCACTGGTACTGGCACTGACACTGGCGCTGACACTGTTACTGCGTCTGTTCGACTACCCAGCTGGCGTAGGGCTCAGCGACGTCGGAGGCTGGCAGGGCGACCAGCTCTGGCACCTCGTACGGGTGCTGTTCGTAGATCCACTCTTCGATGGCTTCGAAGTGCGATCGCCGCGTTTTGATCAACAGTTGGATTTCCGAGGCGACCTCGATCTTGCCTTCCCATCGGTAGAAGGAGCGAACCCCCGGAACGACCTTAACGCAGGCGGCGAGCCGTTCTTCGACTAATCCGGTGGCGAGACGCTCCGCCGTTTCGTCGTCTGGGACCGTGCAGAAGATGACGATGAGCTCGTGTGGGTCGGTCACGAGCCGAGTGTACTCAAAGCGTGTGGACCGTCACGTCGAGCCCACGATTGATCACCGCGACGGAGCGTTCCGGCACGATCTCGTAGCCCACGGGGGCGTCCTCGACGTCGGTGACGACCATCACGTAGCGGAGCTTGGTGCTCCCAGTCGGGGGTGGTTTGTAGTCGTCGGGCGGGTCGTGCATGCCCTGGCGCTCGACGTAGGCCATCGGTGCACCATACCGGAGCGCATACATCGAGCGACCATTGGTGAGAATGAAGCTCAAGCTGTTTTCGGTTGCGCCAACCTCTGCGGTGAGCCGTTCGACGAGCGCCACCGCCGTGCCGATCGCAGCCAGGGCCTGCGCCTCGGCGACGTCTGGGTTGTCGAGCTGTCCTGCGTCGTGAAGGAACGTCAGCACCGTGTGGAACAAATACTCGCTGTCGGTCTGCCCACGAATGTTGCGGCGAATGAAATCCGGAATCGTCTCGGAGAGGCTCGCGCGGATCGCGTCAAACCTACCGATCGTCCCTTCGTGCGCGAAGAGCCACTGCCGCATCCGAAACGGGTGTGCGTTCTCGGCGCGAAAGTCACCAACGGTGGGTTGCCGCAGGTGCAACACCGCGCAGTCGGAATGCACGTTGCCAGCGATGTGCTCCCAATCAACTCGCTCTGCAGTGCGCGTCGGTCGCTTCTTGTGCAGCACTTCGTCGCCATGATAGAAGCCAATCCCCCAACCACTCGCACTCGGCGGCGCCGTCTTTGGGTTCAACACCGCGCGCTCTTGGTAGAGCGCGTCGCGCATTCGATCTGCCCGGTTCGCCACGTATCCGATGAGCCTACTCATTGATTCACCATCGGAAGGTAAGTGGAGTGAAACATCATTGATCGATAAATCCAAAATACCACGCTGCGCGATCCTCATCAATGAAACCGGTGTCAGATGGCAACTTACACACGTACACAAAATGGGCGGTCCCCACAGGTTTGTGGTAGCGAGTAGTATGTCCGTCGCATTCGACGGTGCGCTGGATGACTACATTCAGCACCTGCGGGTGGAGCGGGGACTTTCGCAGCACACCGTGGACGGATACGCGCGCGATCTCGGACGCTTCGGCGCTCGGCTAGAGGACGACAAAACGCCTCTTGCCAAGGTCGATGAGGCCGACGTGGCTGGCTACTTGGTCACACTGTCGCACGAGGGCCTGAGCGCACGCACCCAGGCGCGAGCCTTGAGCGCGATTCGAGGTTTCTTCCGGTTCCTCGTTCAGGAGGGTCGGCGTAGCCGTGATCCTACGGAGCTACTGGAAGGACCGCGGCTGCTCCGCAAGCTCCCGGACGTGCTGAACCGCGACGAGGTTCTGCGGCTCCTCCAAGCACCGGCCGGCGACAAACCAAACCGAGTTCGCGATCGCGCAATGCTGCACACCATGTACGCCGCCGGCCTCCGCGTGACCGAGCTCGTGGACCTCGACCTCGGCGATTTGAATCTGGTCGAGGGTTTCCTTTCGGCCCTCGGCAAGGGCAACAAGCGACGCATCGTCCCGATCGGCGAGCATGCGAGGGTCGCGATGACGCAATACCTGAGCGAGGTGCGGCCCAAGTGGGCGCGACCGGCAAGCCGCGCCTGCTTCGTCACGGCTCGCGGCAAGGCGATGACTCGTCAGGGCTTTTGGAGCATCGTGAAGAAATACGCTCGAGCGGCAGGGATCACCAAACAGATCTCACCCCACAAGCTCCGGCACTCGTTCGCCACGCACCTTCTGGCAGGGGGGGCCGACCTCCGGTCGGTTCAGACCATGCTCGGACATGCCGATATCTCGACGACACAGATTTACACCCATGTGACGGGTGATCACCTTCGCAAGATGCACGAGCGGTATCATCCGCGAGGATAGGGATGATCACCGGTTCAGGTCGGTCTGCCAAACAATCGCCCGGCGTCACATCAATCGGTATCCTCATGGAAGATGTCGACGTTCGACGTATGGGTGATTCGTTTCTCGCCGGGTGGAGCTCCCCCCTCGGAGCGTTTGAAGAACGCGTTCGGCATCGATGACGCTAGCGCGCGGTCGCTCGAGCAGAACCTTCCCCGCGTCGTCAAACACGGCGTGGCCGCCAAAGAGGCGGGGGAAATGCGAAAAGTCCTCGAGTCGATCGGAGCGGTGGTCGAGTGCCGTCCTGCCCGGGACCCGAAACCATCGGCAGGACCCGGCCCCGCGGTATTCCAGCGGCCCGCCGAAGACCTTTTACCAGGCCGAATGTCGGCGATCGATCCGTTCGCGCCCGCCGCTCAACCCGACGTTCCGAGGATCTCGGTCGACGATCCCGTCGCTCCACGGCCGCCGCCGCCGCCGCCGACGAAGTCGGACGTGTCCGGAGTGCTTCGTCCGCCCTCTTCGGCGCCCCCAAGCTCGATCGATGAACTGATCCGAGCGAAGTCGCGCCAGCAACAACGAAACGTCTTCCTAAGGCAGGCTGTCGCGACGATCATGGCCGGCGTCGCGATTATTGGGATCGGTTGGCTCATG
This sequence comes from Myxococcales bacterium, assembly GCA_029863605.1. Classification (GTDB taxonomy): domain Bacteria; phylum Myxococcota_A; class Polyangia; order Polyangiales; family Houyiibacteriaceae; genus SG8-38. Next base: position 111,430 of record JAOTVB010000012.1, read on the forward strand.
GGGAACTCGGTTTTTCGCGGCGACGCGGGCTGGGTCGGGATCGCTTTCGACGGAGTGGGAATTTACTTGCTCGGCGTCGGGGTGTGGGACCTATTCACGACGCTCAGGGGCTAGCGACGATGCAGATCACGATTCCGAAGTTGCTCTGGTTGATCGTCGCGTTTGGGCTCGCATGGAGCATCAATACGTGGCGACAACAAGCCGTCGCGCACGGGCTCGCCGCTGCCCGTGCAGGTGACCGCGGCGCTGCCGAGAGTTGGGTCGACCGTGCGCTCCGGGAGAGCGACTGCGAGCTTCACGAAGCCAAGACCTATTTGTCCTCAGCAACTCGTCAATACGTTCGTCGCCCGGACTATGTCGAGACGTTCGTCCACAAGCTCTATGACGGGGGAGCACCGAGTGTCGAGGTCTGTGATTCGGATGCGCTGGGCTTCAGGTTCGCCCACTATCTGGTCGTGACACTTCCTGAAGACTCGCGCGAGCAAGAGAGAGTCATCGCGGATGCTCAAAGCTTCGTCCGGCGTGATGCAGTCGTCTATCGCGGCGTGACCTCGCAGGAAGTCGAAGAAATCGTGCGCGGTTCGACCCTGGTCGGTGAGACCCGCGTGCTCGTCGATTTGCCTGCCGAAGCACGTTAGTCTCGGTTCGGGCGCCTCCACGTCGTTGTGCTATACGCGGGAGGCCGCGGCGCTGGGCCACGGTCCCGCACGCGCACTACTCGGAGGCACTCGCGTAATGGCAGACTTTCCGCAGCCGACTTCCGGCACCCCTCTACGCATGGGGGCCGACGAGCATCTTCAAGTTCCCGACGATCCCATCATCCCCTTCATCGAGGGCGACGGCACGGGCCCTGACATTTGGCGAGCGTCGCAGCGTGTCTTCGACGCCGCCGTAGACAAGGCGTACGGGGGTGAGAAGAAGATCGCGTGGTGGGAGGTCTACGCGGGCCAAAAAGCCTACGACAAGTTCGGAGAGTGGCTACCTGCGCCGACCGTAGACGGGTTTCGCGAATACCTCGTCGGGATCAAGGGCCCACTGACGACACCGATCGGTGGTGGCATTCGCTCGCTCAACGTCGCGCTTCGCCAGATGCTGGATCTGTATGTGTGTTTGCGACCGGTTCGTTGGTTCGAGGGCGTGCCCTCTCCAGTCAAGGCACCGCAGGATGTTCACATGATCATTTTCCGCGAGAACACGGAAGACATCTACGCCGGCATCGAGTGGGAAGAAGGCACCGAGGACGCGAAGAAGATGCTGGCGATCTTGAAGAATGAGTTTCCGGATCGCTTCGAGAAGATCCGGTTCCCCGACACGACCGGCTTGGGCCTCAAGCCAGTCTCGAGGGAAGGCACCGAGCGACTCGTCCGCGCTGCCATCGAGTATGCGCTCGCTCACGAGCGCAAGAGCGTGACCTTGGTCCACAAGGGGAACATCATGAAGTACACTGAGGGAGCCTTTCGTAATTGGGGCTTCGCAATGGCCGAGCGCGAGTTTGGCGACAAGGTGTACACGTGGAGTCAATGGGACCGCACCAAGGAAGCCAAGGGCGAAAAAGCGGCCAATGCAGAGCAGTCGGCAGCGCAGGAGCGTGGTGCCATCATCATCAAGGACGCGATCGCCGACATCGCGCTTCAGCAAGTGCTGACACGACCAAAAGAGTTCGACGTCATCGCGACCCTGAACCTCAATGGCGACTACCTTTCCGACGCACTTGCGGCTCAGGTCGGAGGCATCGGCATCGCGCCGGGCGGCAACGCGAACTATGTCACTGGCCGCGCGATCTTCGAAGCAACGCACGGAACTGCTCCGAAGTACGCCAACCAAGACAAGGTGAATCCGTCGTCGGTCATCCTCAGCGGCGAGATGATGTTTCGCCATCTTGGCTGGGATGAGGCTGCCGATCGGGTGATCAAGGGGGTTGAAGGCGCCATCGCTTCAAAGCGCGTGACGTATGACTTCGCCCGCCTGATGGAAGGCGCGACGACCATCAAATGCTCCGAATTCGGTGACAACATCATCGCGCACATGGGCTGAGGCGCCACCTGCTCGGAACGGACTCCCTCTAAGGAGGACAGCACTGTGAACATTCACGAGTATCAAGCGAAAGAGCTCTACCGGAATTACGGAATCCCCGTGCCGCAGGGCATCGCCTGCATGTCGGTCGAAGAAGCGAGCGCAGCGGCGAAGAAGCTCATCGAGGAGACTGGCAACGAAGCCGTAGTCGTGAAGGCACAGATTCACGCCGGAGGCCGGGGCAAGGCTGGCGGCGTGAAGGTCGTCAAAGGTGTCAAAGCGGCAACCGAGGCCGCGACAGACATCCTCGGCAAGACTTTAGTGACCCATCAGACCGGCCCAGAAGGCAAGGTCGTGCAGCGGCTCCTCGTCGAACAGGGTCTCGCCATCAAGAGCGAGCTCTACCTCGCGCTGGTCGTCGATCGAGAGGCGCGTCGGGTTGCGATCATGGCGTCGACAGAGGGCGGCATGGACATCGAAGAGGTTGCGGCCCGCACCCCGGAGAGAATTTCCACGGTGCACATCGACCCGGCCGTCGGCCTCCAAAGTTACCAGACGAGACAGCTCGCCTTTGCGCTCGGCCTGTCGAAGCAAGAGCAAAAAGGGTTCAGCAGGCTCCTCCGCGGTCTCGCAACGCTCTTCATCGACGAAGATTGCTCCATCGCCGAGATCAACCCGCTCATCCTAACCGAAGACGAAAGGGTCATCGCCCTCGATGCCAAGGTGAACTTCGACTCGAACGCCGACTTTCGGCACGAGGCCTACTGGAGCTCGGTCCGCGACTTCACCGAGGAGGCCCCAACCGAAACCGAGGCGAAGGAAGCGGGGCTTTCCTACATCCAGCTCGACGGTAATATCGGCTGCCTCGTCAATGGCGCCGGCCTCGCGATGAGCACGATGGACACCATCAAGTACTACGGCGGAGAGCCTGCAAACTTCCTCGACGTCGGGGGTGGTGCCGACCAAGAGGCGGTAACCAAGGCGTTCAAGATCATTCTTCAGTCCGAAGCCGTGAAGGGCATCTTCGTGAATATCTTCGGCGGAATCATGCGTTGCGACACCATCGCCAATGGCGTCGTCGCCGCAACCAAGGAGCTCGGCCTGAAGGTGCCTTTGGTCGTTCGACTGGAGGGGACGAAGGTCGAAGCAGGCCGGAAGATCCTCGATGAGTCGGGCCTCGCGATTACGTCGGCTGCCACGATGGCCGAGGGCGCTCAGAAAATCGTCGAGCTGGCGAAGGGATAACCGGAATGTCGATTCTCGTAGACAAGAACACCAAGCTCGTCGTTCAGGGAATGACCGGGAGCGTCGGCAAGTTCCACACGGAGCAGATGCTTGCGTACGGGACCAAGGTCGTAGCTGGCGTGACTCCGGGCCGGGGTGGGCAGTCCTTGATGGATGTCCCGGTCTTCAACACCATGCGGGAGGCCGTGAAGCAGACAGGCGCCAACGCGTCCTGCATCTTCGTGCCGCCGCCCTTTGCTGCGGACGCCATCCTCGAGGCCGCCGATGCGGAGATTCCCCTGGTCGTGACCATCACCGAAGGCATCCCGGTGATGGACATGATCAAAGTTCGACGCGTTCTAGATTTACAGAATAAGACCCGACTCATCGGGCCAAACTGCCCCGGCGTCATCACCCCGGATCAGTGCAAGATCGGCATCATGCCGGGCCACGTCCACAAGGCCGGGCGCATCGGCGTCGTGTCGAAGAGCGGCACTTTGACGTATGAGGCCGTGGGTCAGCTCACTGCGCTCGGCATCGGCCAAAGCACTGCGGTCGGGATTGGCGGTGACCCGATCAACGGCACCGACTTCATCGACATCCTGAAGCTCTTCAACGACGACCCGGACACGGATGGGGTGATCTTGATCGGGGAGATCGGCGGCAATGCCGAAGAACAGGCCGCGGCCTGGATCAAAGAGAACTTCCGCAAGCCGGTCGCCGGCTTCATCGCGGGTCGAACTGCGCCGCCAGGCAAGCGCATGGGTCATGCGGGCGCCATCATCAGCGGCGGCAAGGGCACGGCAGATGCGAAGATTTCAGCCCTCGAGGATGCTGGCGTGAAGGTCGCGCCGACGCCGTCCGACATGGGCACCACCCTGCAGAGCCTTCTCTAAGGAGGGATAGAACGATGTCGAAGAAACCGATGCGTGTCGTGGTCACCGGGGCCGCGGGTCAGATTGGCTACAGCTTGCTATTCCGCATTGCGGCCGGCGACATGCTGGGGAATGACCAACCGGTCATCCTGCAACTGGTCGAGATTTCGCCGGCGATGAAGGCGGTCGAAGGCGTCATGATGGAGCTCGAAGACTGCGCGTTTCCGCTGCTTGCCGGGATGGAATCGAGCGACGATCCAACCGTCGGCTTCAAGGACGCCGACGTGGCTCTATTGGTCGGTGCACGGCCGCGCAGCAAGGGCATGCTCCGCAAAGACTTGCTCGAGGCGAATGCTGGGATCTTCACCGGGCAGGGCAAAGCGCTCAACTCGGTCGCCAGCCGCGACGTCAAAGTGCTCGTGGTAGGCAACCCTGCGAACACCAATGGCTACATCGCGATGAAGAAGGCGCCCGACCTAAACCCCTCGTGCTTCACCGCGATGGTCCGGCTCGATCAGAACCGCGCCACGTCGCAAGTGGCCGCCAAGACCGGTCGCCCGGTCACCGACATCAAGAAAGTTACAATCTGGGGCAACCACTCAAACACCCAGTACCCCGATCTCTTCCATGCCGAGATCGACGGCAAGAGCGTCGCGGCCATCATCGACGATCAGAGTTGGATCGAGGACGATTTCATTCCGACCGTGCAACAGCGCGGCAAAGCGATCATCGATGCGCGCGGCCTCTCGAGCGCGGCGTCCGCAGCCAATGCAGCGATCGACCACGTACACGACTGGATGCTCGGTACCCCGGAGGGCGATTGGGTTTCGATGGCGGTCCCCTCGGACGGTAGCTACGGTGTTCCCGAGGGCCTCGTCTACGGCTTTCCGTGCACCTGCAAGAACGGGCGCTGGTCGATCGTCCAAGGCCTTCAGATCAACGACTTCAGCCGCGCCAAAATGGATGCCACCACTGCCGAGCTCCAAGAGGAGGCTGCCGCGGTCGCGCATTTGCTCTAGGCTCCAGAAACCACGCCTGGGGGTCCACCATGCGAAAGCCACGATTGGTCGAAGAGCACGAAGCAGCAGGGCGACGAGTCGACGTCGATGGTCACAAGATCTTCGTGCGAGAAGAGGGGCAGGGCGAGCCGGTTCTCTTGCTGCATGGTGTGCCCTCGAGCTCCTTCTTGTTCCGCAAGATGCTCGCGCCGATCGCCGAGGCGGGTTTTCGCGCCATCAGCTTCGATTTCCCGGGCGTAGGGTTGAGCGATAAGCCGAAGAACCTAGCGTACGATTGGCATGCGCTCTCGAAATGGGTAGGGCACGTGGTCGACGCGCTCGAGCTCCCTCCCGTGCATCTGGTCGTGCACGACATCGCAGGCCCAATCGGGGTCGAGTGGGCCATCCACAATCCGGTCAAAGTCCGATCGATCACGATCACCAACACGCTCCTCGACGTCGCGCATTTCTCGCCGCCGTTTCCCATGTGGACGTTCCGAGTTCCGGTGATGCGGCACCTGGTGTTCGCCACGATGAACACCCCGACGATGCTGCAGCTATTCCGCCAAACCGGCGTCAGGAACCCCGAAGCGATCGATGAAGACACCATCGCCAGCTATATCTATCTATTGAAGGCGAACGGGGGGCACCGTAGCTTCCTCGAGATCATGGCCGGCTTTGATCTAACCGAGCAGCATCGCGACTGGCTTCGAGACGGCCTTCTGGCGATCGACAAACCGATGCAGTTGATCTGGGGCGAGCAAGAAATCGCGATCCCCAAGGCGCAGCTCGATTACATCTGCCAGGCGTTTCCGCTTCGCGCGGAGCACATGGTCGAGGCTCGGCATTTCCTCCAAGAGGAGCAGCCCGAGGTCGTCGCGGCGCATATCACCTCGTTTGCCAAGGGCATTGCCGACCAACCAAAACGCGCTACAAACGCGCCGAGTTGATCAGAGAAATCAGCCGATAAAAGGAGCCAGAATGGCCGTCGAACGCACCCTCAGCATCATCAAGCCCGATGCTGTCGAGCAGAACAACATCGGAAACATCCTCGCCATGATCCAGGGCGCCGGCCTCGAGATCATCGGCATGCGGATGCTGCAACTCAGTCGCGCCCAGGCCGAAGGCTTCTACGAAGTTCACAGGGACCGCCCGTTCTTCGGCGAGCTAGTCGAGTTCATGACACGAGGCCCAGTCGTCGTGGCGGCGCTCGAGGGCGATAACGCCGTCGCGCGCTACCGCACGCTCATGGGCGCCACTGATCCGGCCGAGGCGACCGAGGGCACCATTCGCAAAGCGTACGGCACCGACATCGGTGAAAACGCTTGCCACGGCTCGGACAGCGTGGAAAACGGCAAGATCGAAGTCGGTTATTTCTTTCCCGAGTACGTCCTCAGGTAGCCGATGCCGGACGCGACCGAAAATCAGCTACGCCCATTGATCGAACAGGCCTTCGAAGACCGTTCGAAGCTCGCCGACGCTCAGTATCGGCAAGCGGTCGAAGAGACGATCGCGCTCCTCGACCAGGGCAAGATTCGAGTCGCCACCAGGGGCGATGACGGAGAGTGGACGGTGCATGCTTGGGCCAAGCAGGCGATCCTCCTCTACTTCGGTGTTCGCCGGATGGAGCGCGTCGAAGTCGGCGCGTACGAGTACCACGACAAGATCCCGCTCAAGAAGAACCTCGACAAGCAAGGGATCCGCGTGGTCCCACCAGGCACGATTCGCTACGGTGCACACATGGAGCCCGGCTCGATTCTCATGCCCGGATACGTGAACATCGGCGCGTACGTCGGTGCCGGCTCGATGGTCGATACGTGGGCGACCGTCGGTTCGTGCGCCCAAGTCGGTAAAGGAGTCCATCTTTCGGGCGGGGTTGGCCTCGGTGGCGTGCTCGAGCCCCTCGGCGCCACGCCGGTCATCATCGAAGACGGCGCATTCATCGGCTCCCGAGCGATCGTCGTAGAGGGCTCGCGCATCGGCGAAGAAGCGGTTCTCGGTGCCAACGTGGTGATCACGGCGAGCACCAAGATCATCGACGTCACCGGCACCGAGCCGGTCGAGATGCAGGGCTACGTGCCCCCGCGCTCGGTGGTCATCCCCGGCACCCGCACCAAAAAGTTCCCAGCAGGCGAGTATCAGATCCCGGTCGCGTTGATCATCGGCCGGCGAAAGCCGAGCACCGACAAGAAGGTGTCGTTGAACGACGCGTTACGAGACTTCGGCGTCTCCGTTTAGTGTGCGGACCTTTCTCCCGCACACTAGTGGTTGAAGTTTACCGTTCAGCGTCGGCGTTTAGTGCGAGGGTTGGTGGGTTATCCTTTGCCCACTGGTACGCCATGTAGGACGAAACCAGGTGACACACCCAACCGAAAAAGCCTCCGGTGCCGAGCCAGAGGCCTGGCGTGATGATCAACCAAACCACCCCGCGAAGAAACTTGCCGTTGTAGATCTGACCTGCGCCTGGAAGGACGAAAGACAGAATAGCCGCGGTTCCCGGGCGGTCCACCTACTTAAAATGGGTCCGCCCGCGGGATTGTCAACCGCGCTCGATTGCACTGCGCCCCAAACTCTGACACCCACCAGGATCGTGGAGCTTCCGGAACAGGCATCAACCGGCCCCCAGGATGCGATCGCGCGTCTACCGCACGAATGGGAGCAGACCGTTACGTCCTGGGGTGAGCCGGCCTACCGGGGACGCCAGGTCTTCGAATGGGTCCACCGCCACGGCGTCCTCGATCCTGCCGAGATGAGCAATCTCCCTAAGGCGTTGCGGGCGCGGCTTGCGGAAGACGGCGTCTCCTGGCCGCTCGAACTGGTTTCGTCGCACGTATCGGACGACCGCACCAACAAGTTGCTCGTCGCGATGCCAGACGGGGAGCGAGTCGAGACCGTTCTGATCCCCCAGCTTCAAGACTTGAGTGTCGTCACCCAATGCGTTTCGAGCCAGGTGGGCTGCGCCATGGGTTGCGTGTTTTGCGCGTCGGGCGTTGCTGGATTGAAGCGCCAGATGAGCGCCGCTGAGATCGTGGCCCAGGTATTGCTCGGGCGACGGGAGCTCGAATCCGATCAACGCATCCGTAACGTGGTGTTCATGGGCATGGGCGAACCGCTCCACAACTACGAAGCCCTCGCTCGTGCCCTCGTTCTGCTCACCCATCCCGATGGTATCGACCTCTCCAAGCGGCGGGTCACCGTGTCGACCAGTGGCTTGGTCCGCCAGATCGATCGCCTCGGCCGGGACTTCGGCGGGCAGGTGCAGTTGGCAGTTTCGCTTCACGCGGTCCGCGACGAAGATCGAAGCGCCATCATGCCGATCAACCGCAAGCATGGACTCGACGAGCTGATGGCCTGTTTGCGGCGCTATCCGCTCTCGAAGCGTCAGCGGATTACCATCGAGTACACGCTGATCAAGGGCGTGAACGACTCCGTCGCCGACGCCAACGCGATGGTCAGCCTGCTACGCGGCATTCCGGTCAAGGTGAACCTCATTCCGATGAACCCTATCAGCGCGTCTGATTTGCGGGCTCCGGACGCCTCGCACGTGACGCGCTTTCAGGAGCGCCTCACCCAGCGTGGCATGTCGGTTTTCGTTCGCAAGACACGCGGCGACGACGTTGCAGCCGCTTGCGGGCAGCTCGCGTTTCACGGAGAGCCCCGTAGAACGAGGCACACCTCGTCGCGAGGCTAGCTAGCCCCGCGACGATGACGTGACAGGCTGCCGCGTGCTTCTAGGGCTTTGACGATGTCGGCACGCTCCTTGTCGACGTCCTCGGGCGTCTTGATCGGCTGAAACCGTGCGTCGGGACCGTGGCGCTCGACACGAAGGAATGCCGGGTCGAGGAACGCCGTCAGCTCACCGACGAGGCGCTCGAATTGCACGGCCGGCTTGCCGTCGACTGTCTTGTTCACCGCGAACCAGGTCAAGGGAAACTCCGCGTCGATCGATCTCGCATCGAGGACGAAGGTATTGGTGTTGAACACCGGGATCCGTTCCTGGTCGAAGTCTGCCGGAAATCGGAACGACTCCACGATTTGTGCCCGGCCGTCGACCCGCGCCGGCGCGCCTCCTTTGTCTCCGCGCTCCTTTGGCGCCATCTCGGCCGTGAGCGCGGCTCCGGCTTTGATGTGCGCGCCGATGACCGCGGGGTCGAGCGTCGCCGTGAGGTTGTCGACATTGGACATCATCAAGGTCCGCCCGCCGCTGCTGTGAAAGCTCTCCATGATGCCAGAGCGCCGAAGCGCAAAAGTGAGGTCGCCGTGCCCCGGTGCATACGGGGAAAGCGCGCCCGCTTTGTCGCGGAAGAGCTGACCCTCGGGCGTCAGACGGAGGGAGATGAACTGTGGGAAGGTCTTGATCGGACAACGATCGGTCGTGAGGGACTCCGCCATCTTTCGGAGCACGTCATCGGTCGCGAAGCTCGTCATCAAGTAGACGGGAATCCGCGCGTCGCAGCGTTGCGCCGTGGCGGCGATGTCGCGCAGCTTCAGCTCCAAGAACGAGGCGCCATCGAGGACTTCCACCGCGGCCTTGACGGCCCCGCCAAAACGCGTTGCCATCCCACCTGCGAGGATGACGGCTGCCACCTCGCCTCGGTGCATCGCCTCCGTGCCGAGCTCCGTCAGCTCGCGTCGAAGGTCCCCGCCGATCGGGGGAAGCGCCTTGAGATCGCCTTCCTCCGGGGGTTCCACATTGCCGCGGATCCGGTTCTGTTCGGAGCCCGCGGTTCCTTCGGCCAACCGCTTTTGTAAGGATTCGAACGGAATGTCCTCGAATCCGTATCTTTGAAGAAGTTGCAGGGTTTCGTCGTCTATGTCCCGTGAGTCCATCTAAATCGCCCAAACCCAAGCACTTTCTGACGAACCTGTCGAGCGGGCCGCGCCTGCTCATCGAAGGGGGGGTGACGGCGGGTCGATCCGGACGTACACCTGAAAGAAGGTTTCCCATGCCATTCGCAGCGTCCTTTCTCGCACTCGTCGCCTCGCTGATCGTGGGCGCGATCGCCCTTCCTGCAGGTGCACAATCCTACGATCGGTCGGATGGTTACGTGGGGGAGACCGAGAACCAGGAGCCCGTGGTCGGTCGTGACGGCTACATTCGAGACGACGTCGCAGTCGAACAGGACCCGACCAACTACATCGTGATCGAAGAGGGGCAGGGCGCGAGCCAGGAGATCGAAGGCGAGACCGTGATCGTCGTCGAGGAGCCGCAACCCACCGCCGCCACCGAGAAAGCTCCCCCGGCGCCTACGACGGTGATCGTCGAGCGGCCGGTGGCGCCTTACGATGGGGCGATCTGGGTCGATGGGTACTGGTATTACGGCTCGGGCGGTTATGTCTGGGTCGACGGACACTACGTGGCACCGCGTACTAACTACGTGTTCGTTCACCCGCGCTGGGATTACTACGGCTCCGTTTGGTACTTCGTCCCCGGCTACTACCGACCGTGCAGCGTGTGGGTCAGCTTTGGGTACTACCGCCCCTTCTTCTACTACCCCCCTTATTACAACGCCTACTACTACCGCGCCCCGTACTACTATCCGCGCTACTACGGTCACTACGGAAGGCGGGGTTACTCCTCGTACCCGCAGGGTCGCGGCTATCCCGTCCGACGCACCACCGCGCGTGAAACCGGACATCGGGGCTACTCACAGCCGAGTCGATCGCGAACCTACGGAAGAGCGCCTGCCGTTGATCGCTCGCCAGGCTCAGCGTCTCGCACCCGCACGGTCGACCGCGGCGGAACCCGTCCGGCGCGGACGGGCACCTTGAGCCGAACGACGTCGACCCGGACCGCGACGGTCGATCGAATCCGCCCAAGCACGACTCGGACCTCGACCGTGACGAGGACAACGCCGAGCACGATGCGAACCGGGTCGATCGTTCGGACGCCGCCGCGAACGGGCACTACTCGGGCCAACGCCGTCAACCGAACGCGAACCAACGCGCCCTCGCGCACGAGCACCGTCAGTCGCCCGAGCTCCGGGCCCTCCCGGAGCGGCACCGTCGGTCGCCCGAGCTCCGGGCCCTCCCGAAGCGGCACCGTCAGTCGCTCGAGATCCAGGTCCTCCCGAAGTGGCACTGTGGGCCGCTCGAGACCTAGCCCTTCCAGGAGTTTCGGCTCTTCGCGTTCCGGGGGCTCTCGCAGCACAGGGCGGTCTTTTGGCGGCTCTAGGGGCGGGCGATCCACCTCGACGGCCCGAGGCCGCTGAACCCCTTCGTCGACTCTTTGCCGTTGCGGTGGGGGGGTGTAACCCTACATGGGGGAAGCGGAGCCCACCCCCAAGGACCATTTCGTGCACCACCGCTACCGAGAGCCTGTTTTCGTAGCGTTCGTGATCGCCCTGATCGCGTCGATATCGGTCCATTTGCCGGTCTACGAAGTTCTCGGCGATCTGGCGGACCACTTCCGGGCCCTGGCTGAGGAAGCCAGAAAAAAGAGCGACTTCGAGCCGGTCGAGGTGGAGTTCGACGTTCCCGACAGCTCTACCGCAGAGGCCCCCACGCCAAAGAAGCGCCAGAGCGCCAAGCGCCGCGCCAAGCCGCCGGAAAAGGTGGCCAGGGCCGTAGCGCAGCAAAGGAATCAGCAGGAGAAGCGCCCGCCGCCCCAGGAGCTGCTGAACCGTCAAGCGATTCAGCAGCGCAGCCAAAACCCCGATGTGGAGCCACCGCCTGATGCTCAATACATCGCGCAGGAGAACCAGCGGGTCGAAGAGGAAACCGCAGCGAGAGTTCGCAACTACAACCGTGACGACGAGGAGACTGCGGTCGGTCGGCAGCAGAAACCCACGTCGACCCTCGACAAAGAGGGTAATTCACAAGACGAAGAGGTCGCGGACGCTAGGGACAAGCAGGGCAGTGAAGCGCGAACCGTTACCGAGGATGAGGCCAAGCGGGAGCGCCCCGACAAGGCCATCGACGCGGATCCGATCAAGGCCGAGCGAGTGGCGAGCGAGTCGCCGAACGGCCGGCGCGCCGACACGACCGGCGATCAAGCCAGTAGGCAGGGCGACAAGACGATCACAATCACCGATTCTGCGGGCACGTTCACGATCGGTCGGCCGAGCCGCGCTGGGCAAGGTGGTGGTCAGCGCGCGAAGGGACGCGGGCCGGGGACCGAGCTCACTTGGTCGAAGTTCGAGGCGGCGGTCGGCTCGGACAAGCTTCGTGAAGATCGACGCGCCCGAATCGCCGAGCACAAATCCTCCCAACAGGGTGTGTCACGCGAAAAGAACTGGGACCAGTTCCGCGCGGCTATCGAGAACTTCACGCCGGCAGTCAAGCCCGGTGCTCAAACCGCGCTCAATGCTGCGGCATCCCCCTTCGCAAACTACATTGCCGCGGTGCACCGCCGGATTCACCGACAGTTTGCCGATCGGTTCCTTCGGAACCTCCCCATGTTCGCCGGAAGCCCCTACTCAGATCCGACGCTCATGACCAAGCTCGAAATCGTCCTCAACCAGGACGGGTCGGTGCACCGGGTGGGGATCGCGCGGACCAGCGGGCTTTTGCCGTTCGATTTTGGCGCGTTCAACTCGGTCTTGCGGGCGCAGCCATTTCCGCCGGCGCCAGGTTCGATCCTGAGCGGCGACGGGCGCGTCTACTTCCACTGGGGCTTCTACAAGAACCAGCGGCAATGCGGGACGTTCAACGCCGAGCCCTATATCCTTCCCAATCCTCCGGGAACCCCGGCCCAGCGCGACGGGCTCACCGACGCCCCGGATTGGGACACGGTCGTGCCTGAAGGGTCAACCCCGACCTGGCGCACGCGCGAGGAGCCCGACAACTCGGAGGACGAGCCCGAAGAGGAACAGCCGCGACAAAACAAGTCGCCTCCCGCCGAGCCGAAGGACGACGACGACGCGCCCAAGGTGCCTCCTGCGCCGCGCGGCTCCGCTGTCGGATGACCCGCGCCGAGCTCACCAAGCGCGTCAAAGAGGAAGCCGAAGCGATCGGGTTTGCACGCGTCGGTATTGCAGCGGCCGGCCCGCTCGATTCCGAGGGTGAGCGGCTCGATGCTTGGATCGCGGCTGGCCGTCACGGTCAGATGGCATGGATGGCCCAAACCGCGCCCGTCCGGAAGGACCCAGGTCATCCCGACATGCTCTCCGGTGCGAAAAGCGTCATCGTCTTGGCGGCACCCTACCTCCGGTCGAGCGATTACGAAGGACCGTCCCCCGGCCGGATCGCAAAGTACGCATTGGGGCGGGACTACCACGCCGTGCTTGCCAAGAAGGCGCGCCGGCTGCAAGGGCTCCTGCGCGACTCCGGCTACGTCGCGCGCGTGGCGGTCGATTCGAAGCCGGTGTTCGAGCGCGCATGGGCCGAGCGGGCGGGCGTTGGCTTCATCGGAAAGAATTGCTGCCTCATCGTGCCGGGGATCGGCTCGCACGTCTTTTTGGTCTGCATCGTCACGACCGCACCCCTCGTCGCGGACGGGGCGATGAGGCGCAAGTGCGGCACGTGCACGCTCTGCCTCGAAGCGTGCCCGACCCAGGCCTTCGAAGAGGCGCACGTCCTCGACGCGCGAAAGTGCATTTCATACCTCACCATCGAGCATCGGGGACCCATTCCCGAGGAGCAACGAGCCGCGCTAGGCCCATGGATGTTTGGGTGCGACGTCTGCCAGGACGTATGCCCCTACAATCAGACCTCCGCGACCGCGGGGGCTCCCCTAGACGCGTTCGCGGTCGGAGACCGATGGCGGGGCGTCGACGCTGCCGCGCTCCTCGAAATGGACGACGAATCGTTCCAAACCTGGGCACGAGGGTCGGCGGTGAAACGTGCCCGACACGAAGGTTTGGCCCGGAACGCCGCGTTGGTACTCGGGAATCGGGGGAGGGAGATCCACCTACGGGTGCTGGAAGACGCAAAGCAGAACCACGCCTCGGCGGTGGTGCGGGACGCGGCAGCGTGGGCGAGCACGAGGCTCAAGCGTCGGTTGGCTCCTTCAGAATAGACTCGAGCGCCTCGAGGACCTGCTCGAGCCCGGTGCGCGTAGCCGAGCTCACGCCAAAGACCTGATAGCCGCGTGCCTCGAGCTCGATCTTTACGCCATCGAATGCTTGCCGCACTTCTGGCAGGTCGAGCTTGCTGACCGCGACGATCATGGGCCGTTCGAGAAGGCGGGCATCGAAGCGCTCGAGCTCGGTCATGAGACCGTCGAAGTCGGTGATCGGGTCGCGTTCGGGGTCGGGGTCGACGCTGATCATGTGCAGGAGGACGCGGGTGCGTTCGACGTGCTTGAGAAACCGAAGCCCCAAACCAGCACCTTCGGAGGCGCCTTCGATGATGCCTGGGATGTCTGCGATAACGAAGGTTCGGTCGACCCCTAGCGAAACCACGCCGAGGTTCGGTACCAGTGTCGTGAATGGGTAATCGGCAACCTTGGGTCGCGCCCTCGACACCGTCGCGATGAAGGTACTCTTGCCGACGTTCGGGAAACCGACCACACCGACATCGGCCAGGAGCTTGAGCTCGAGCCGGATGCGACGGCGCTCACCGGGTTCGCCGGCTTCTGCGCGACGAGGCGCCCGGTCGTAGGGGGTGGCGAACTTTATGTTGCCGCGTCCGCCACGTCCCCCCTTCGCAGCGACGAACTCCGCTCCTGAGCGATCGAGATCTGCGAGCTGCGCTCCGCTCTCGTCGTCGTACACCTGGGTGCCGACCGGAACCTCGATCCGAACGTCGGCCCCGGCCTTTCCGAATTGATCCTTGCCGCGTCCGTCCTCGCCGCGTTCGGCGCGGACAACCTTGCGGAATCGAAGGTCGAGGAGGGTCGTCATGCGGTCGTGCGCCTCGAGGATCAAGCTTCCTCCGCGACCGCCATCGCCGCCGGAGGGGCCTCCGAGGGGCACAAACTTTTCCCGTCGAAACGCGACACAGCCGTTGCCGCCGTCGCCCGCGACGACTTCGAGCGTAACCTCGTCGACGAAGTCCACGCTCGTCAGTACGTCGAGGGGTAGGCGGGGGCAACCGACTTGGGACTCGAACAAATCCACCGGATGCGTACACTACACCTACCCGTAGTCTGCTGCCCCGATGCAGAGCCCGTGCCCTCAGAAGCAAGAATCATCCAAGCTTTGTACGCCAATAGCTTGGAAACAATCAGGTTGACGGAATCACTGAGTATCGAACCAGGGGATTTCGGCACGCGAGCTGCGCTCACCGACCGTCTCATGGAGCTTCGCCAAATCGCCGCCGAGCACGGGTTGGGTCACTTGGAGGCCTCGGTGCGGGCGGTGCTCGATCAGTTGAGGGAAGAGTCGTTCAGCCCAGCTTCGGTGCATGCAGCCGAGGTGCTCGCCCGTCGATGTCAGGAGCTGGCTCGGGTCCCCAGCCGGTCTGGGACCCACCCGGTCGTGACGGAGCCAAGGGCTCCGGGCGAGACCCTAGGGTCGTTTAGCCTTCGGGGGCGACGCGTGGTGGTCGCCGATGACGATGCCGAAGTGCGTTGGTCTTACGTGGGTATGCTTCGAGAGGCGGGTGCGAGGGTTGTCGAGGCGACGGATGGCGTGCGGGCTCTCGAGCTCGCGCGCTTGGCGGCGCCCGACCTGATCCTCGCCGATATCTTGTTGCCGCGGCTCGACGGCCTCGCCCTGTGTGCCGCAGTCCGGCGTGAGCCCAGCCTCGATGGGGTTCCCGTCGTTCTCCTGTCCTGGAGGGATGACTTTCTCCACCGCATGCCGGAGCTACAGGCGGGGGCCCAAGACTATCTACTCAAGGAGCTCCCCGCCCGGCAGGTCCTAGACCGCGTGGCGGCGGTCCTCGAGCCTCTGAGCGGCTTCGAGGAATCCCTGACCAGCGGAGCGGAGGCACGCGGGGATCTCGAAGAGCTAGGCGTGTCGGTCCTGTTTCGAGCGGTGCGTCGCCTCAGGCCGAACGCACGGGTTGTGCTCCAGGATCCCTGGAGCCTCTTCGAGGTCGAGCTTTGTGAAGGCCGCATCGTCGATGTCACGCGCACCGCGATCGACGGGACCGTGACCCACGGGCCGCGGACCCTGATGTCGTTGGCGGGGATGAGCTCGGGGCGTTTCGTCGTCGCTGAGCCGATCCCGGTGGCTGAGAGAGGCGACGTGTCGCTCGAAGAAGACTTCGAAGCAGCGACTCGACGGCTGAGCGAGTTGATCGTCAATCTCACACACACGCCCGATTGTCGCGTCGAGCTGGATCCGGCCGTGCTGGCCACCTACGTTCGGCATTCGCCGGCCAGAATCCAACGAATGATCGCGCGCCTGGCGGCCGGAGAGCCGCCTCGTGCATTGTGGGAGGCGGGTGATGGGTCGCGCGCGGTGGTGGATGCGCTATTGGTGACCCTGGCGAGGCAAGGCGCGGTCCGAGACGTGGGGATCTCGCGGGAGCAGGAAGTGATCGAGGCCGAACGAGAGCCTGAGCAGCCGATAGACCCTCTCGAGCGAGAGAACTTTCGCGCACACTGGGCGGTATCGATGCATCGAGAGCCAGCCAACCCGGTGCCGACGTTCCGCGACACGATTTGGCGCCGCGAGGTCGGCAGGCGGGACGAGGATGATGAGCTACTCTCTGGATTTACCCTCGAAATGCAGCTCACACCGAAGATATTGGGGTCGGGGTTCATCTTGATCTTCTGCGCGACCGTCGGTTTTCTCCTCTGGCGGGAAGTAGCTTTCGGCGGCGAGCAGGCGTATCCCGAGGCGGAGCCGACATCCAAGGCGGCTCAACCCCCGACGCAGGTCGTCGCGCCAGGCGATGCGGAGACAGAACCGGCGCCGACTCGGACGGGGCTGTCCGCCTTTGCGGGGGAGCTTCGGCCGGGCGTCCCGCCCTCGCTCGCCGCATCTGAAACGCACGGTGTGCTCGAGCTTGGCGGCCCGGCCGGCATCTCGGTGCAAGTCGACGGGATCGAGCGAGGCCCGCTGCCGGTGACGCTCGTGTTGGAGGAAGGTCGACACGCGGTGCGATACGCGATCGGCGACATTCGGACGTACCGTTTCTACTATGTCAAAGCGGGTACGACGCGCGTGCTCCGCGCGTCCCTGACACAGGGTGGTTTTGTTGACGACCGTTGAAATCGCGTGATAACCGCTGAGAGGGCTCCGCAGGCCGAAACCTCGGGAAAACCGGCCCGGTGGAGCCTCGAGAGGAAGTGGCGGATGCGACTGTTTGTGCTGGTGATGGTGGCTTTCGTTTCGACGACCGCTTGCAGCCGCGGAGGGACGGACCCCGATCTCTTCGCCGGCCTCGACACCCATGTCGACCTCACCGAGATTCGGCACCTCGCCGAGGTCGATGATGGCGGCTGGTACATCGACTTCGGCACCCCTGCGCAGTCGAAGTTCACCGTGGGCGACTGGCGGAGCGGCTGGGTGGGTCGCGGTGTGGATGGGGACACCACGTATGCGCACGCGGGGATGCGTGGCCGCGTGTACTTCAACGCGGACATGCAGGAGGCCCTGGTCGCCCGCATTCGGCTTCGGCCCCTCGGCACCCAGGCGCTGACACCGTACCTCAACAACAAACAGCTCGCGTCAGTTCACCTCGGGCAAGGGGATGGGTTTGCCGAGTACGACATCCCGCTCCCGAGGGAGCATGTGCAGCTTGGGGAGAACTACCTCCTGTTGACTTTCGGCGGCACGGTCCCGGTCAGTGGAGAAGCGGTTTCCGTCGCGGTCGACTCGATTTGGATTCGAGACGAGGGGGACCCGCCAAAGAGCGCGCAGGCTGCCCCCGCCTATGAAGGCTTGCTCGCGAATGTGCGACTCGGCGAAGAAGAGCGCCAAGCGATGGCCCTTTCGCGCGACTCGACGCTTCGTTACTATTTGCAGATCCCCGAAGGTGCTTCGATGGGGATAGGCGTCGGCTCTGAGGGCGAGGGGACGACACCGCTCGTCGTGGAGATCGCGACGGAGAGCAAGCCCGCCACGCAGGTGCTTGCAGCGGAGGCCGGCTCCTCCTGGACGGACCACAAGATCGATCTCAGCGGTTTCGCAGGGGAGGTCGTCCGCATCGATTTGCGTGCGACGGGGCGGGGCGCAGGCCGGGTTGCCTGGCATGCCCCGCGGATCCTGTTGCCCGCCAAAGTCGAGCAGCCGATCGAGCCTGCCAAGAACGTGATCGTCCTGGTCATCGACACGCTGCGGGCCGACAAGCTCCGGCCCTTCAATCCGCACACCAGGGTCAAAACCCCGACGATCGACCGGCTGGCCACGGAAGGCGTGGTGTTCGAGCTCGCCCAGGCGCCAGAGAACTGGACCAAGCCGTCCGTGGCGTCGATCTTGACCGGGCTTCATCCCCAGACCCATCAGCAAAAGACCGGCGATGCGGCGTTACCAAGCTCGGCGCTGCTGTTGAGCGAGCATCTCAAAGGAGAGGGTTTTCGCACCGGCAGCTTCATCGCCAACGGCTACGTGTCCGACAGGTTTGGTTTCGATCAGGGCTGGGACCATTACACCAACTACATTCGCGAGGGGAAGAACACCGAAGCGAAGAACGTATTCGAAGAGGCGGGCAACTGGATCGAGGCGCACAAAGATGCGCGCTTCTTCGCATACGTCCAGACCATCGACCCGCACGTGCCCTACGACCCTCCCGGCGAGTACCTGAGAATGTACGACCCGAGCGAGTACTCGGGGCAGATCAAGCCCCGCATGACCGGGGATCTGCTCGAGCGCGCGAAGCGTAGGCCGCCCGCGGTGGTGTTCGACGCACGTGACAAGCGGAGGCTTGCCGCACTGCACGATGGCGAGATCACACAGCACGATCACTTCCTAGGGCTCTTCATCGATCGGCTGGTCGAGCTCGGCTTGTGGGAAGACACTCTGCTGGTCGTAACGTCGGATCATGGAGAGGAGTTCGATGATCATGGTTCGTGGGGGCACGGGCACTCGGTGTATCAAGAGCTTCTGCACGTACCGCTCATGTTTCGCCTTCCGAATCGGCTGCCTGCTGGTGCGCAGATCCCCGACGCGGTGAGCACCCTAGACGTTGCGGCCAGCGTGACTGAGCTCGTTGGTGTTTCGCCGATGCCCAAGAACGAAGGGCAAACGCTAGTGGGCCTGATGCGCGGCTCGCCACCCGGCAGGCCAACGGTCGCGTTTAGCGACTTTCAAGATGACCGACGTGTCATTACGAGCGGGCGGTGGAAGCTCATCCTGCGTGGCAACCTCACCTCGACGATGTTCGACCTCGTCGCCGATCCCCATGAAAAGAACGAGCTCGACGGGTCGGCTTCGCCGATCGGACGCCGCCATTGTCGCATGCTGCTCGGACAGTTTCTGGGTGCGACCGATCGTGGGGACTGGTTGAGCGCCGAGCAGAAGAGCGGTACACAACTCGAGCGAGAGAATGCGGAGATGGACGATACGATCCGCGACCAGCTTCGGGCTCTCGGTTACGCACACTGAGGCCAAATGCCCGTCATCGAACAGACTCCACAGCGGTACCTGAGAAGCCCGCGACTGGAGCCTGTGGCGGGTGCCGGAGCGCTCCTTCACGTTCTTTCGTGGTCCGGCGACCAGGAGTGTGTGCTGCGGTTCACGCTCTCGGACGACGGCTCCGTGGTAGGGGAGCCCGTCGCCACCGATCATGGCCCCGCGATCATGGGTTGGGCGCCGGGCGCTCCGCGTCCGACCGACGATCCCGGTGCTGAGCTCGAGGCGAAACATCGAGGGTGGCACGTGATCGTTCGGCATGAGGGCGCTCGTTCGATCGTGGTGGTCACGCCGCCGTCCGGGGGTGAGTTCGTGGTTTGGAGTGCGATCGGCATCGCGGCGGCACCCTGCATTGCGACCGCGCCCGGTGGAGCCTGGGTGGGGTTCCACCACGACGTCCGCGAAGACACCGGCGAGCCCGACATCGCCAAATGGATCGCGGTTCGCTTCGTCGACATGGAAGGGCGGGTGTTTGAGCCGGCCGCCCCGATGACCGATCGCGACCGCGATCTCGCGGGCGAGGAGCAGGGCTTCGAGTTTCCGAGCTTGGTCGTTGGCGACGATGGAGCCGTAGACCTCTTCGGACGCGGGTCGCACAATGTCTACCGGCAGCGCTTGAACGCCGCCGGCTTTTCCCCTCGCGAGCCGATCGATGATGGGCGGTGGGGATGTCGCGGACGACACGCCAGCGCCGTTCGACTCGCAACCGGGGCCACGCTCGTCGCGCGAAGAGGGCGCAGGGGGATCCTGATCGAGCGTTTCGATGCGCCATCAGGCGGCGCGCCGGAGTTGGTGCCCGCTGAGGTCGAAGTGGGGGTCGGCGGCTCAATGACACCTCATGCCAGTGCATGGTCTGGCCCACAGGTGCTGTTTGGGGACATCCAGCAGCACAGCGCGCACTCGGATGGCGTTGGAAGCGCTGACGAGCCCTATCTGCGAGCGCGGTACCGATACGGCGACGACTTCGCGGCGTTGACCGACCATGAATCGTTTTTGGGTAAGCGCATCGGCCCCGGGGAGTGGGCGTATCTGCAAGGCGTCACCGAGCAACACAACGCGCCGGGCGAGTTCGCGACGATCGTAGCCTACGAATGGACCGGGAAGGCCTATCCAGGGCCCGGACACAAATGCGTGTACCTCCCTGGCTCTGGGTTCCCGATCGTTTCTCGCGATCGGGTTCCGCGCGGACGCGAGTTGGTCGAGCAGATCCGTGAGCAGGGAGCCTTGACCGGGCCGCATCACATCGGATGGACCGGTGCGGATGCGCCTGGGCACGACCCGATCGGGCAACCGGTGTGGGAGATCTGTTCCTGCCATGGGTGCTACGAAGAGCCGGGCAATCCGCTTGGGTACCGTGGCGAGCTCCACGACCAGTTTGCCAAACCGATGCTCGACACGGGCTTGCGGTTTGGGTTCATCGCCAACTCGGACAGCCATGGCCTGCTTTGGCATCATGGTGAATGTCGCAAGCGCGACCCGTTTCGAACCGGCCTCACCGCGGTGCTGGCATCCGAACGAACCCGTGAATCGATACTCGAAGCGCTTCGGATGCGGCGTTGCTACGCGACGAGCGGAGCCAAGATCCTGCTGGACGTCCAGGTGGCAGGTTTCCCGATGGGAAGTGAGATCGCGGTGAACGGGCCGGTCGAAGTTCACGCCCAGGCGCTCGGGACGACCGACATCGCGCGCATCGAGCTCGTGACCCCGTCCGGGGTGTCGGCGTCGGACGAGCCAGGGTCCCCGTCGGTATCATTCGCTGCCGAAGTCGAGGCCGCCTACGTCTACTGTCGCGTCACCCAGGCCGACGGTGAAATGGCTTGGTCGAGCCCCATCTTCTTCGACGCCCCGTAAAGCGGCTTCGTCGCCACGGGGCCTTGCCCCACTAGCCTACGGGCGTGTCGAGGATTTCGTGGACACGCTTGGCCGCTTCTTTTCGGAAGACGGTCTGCTGCGTTTTCTCGCGTAGGTCCTTTACTTGGACCGCACCCGCCGCGACTTCGGACTCGCCTAAGATCAGCGCTATGCGGGTATTCATTTTGTCGGCGCGGCGAAGCTGGCTCTTGAGAGAACCCCCGCGCAAGTCGCTTTCCACCCGGAGCCCGGTGCCTCGAAGTTCGCGACCGAGAAGGGCAGCCTCCGCGCGGACGGTGGGCTGCGCGGCGATGACGAACACGTCGACATGGGACTCGGACTCGACCTCGGGCATGGCCAACAAGAGCCGATCGAGCCCCACGGCGAACCCGATCGCCGGGGTGTCTGGGCCTCCAAAACTCTTCACCATCTCGTCGTACCGTCCGCCCCCGAGAAGCGCGTTCTGAGCGCCAAGCCCCTCGCCTTTTCCAAGCACCTCGAAAAGAGTACGAGTGTAGTAGTCGAGGCCCCGCACGAGCGAACCGTCGACCCTATACGGGGTGCCCAGGGTGGTGAGCGTCGCCTGCAGCTCGTCGAAGTGCGCACGGTCGTCGTCGGTGAGGTGCTTCAGCATCGAGGGGGCGTTGGCGGCGATTTCAGCACACCGGGGCACTTTGCAGTCGAGCACGCGCAGCGGGTTGGCGCCCATCCTCCGCTGGCAGTCCGGGCAAAAACCGTCTTGGTGCGGCTCGAGATAGGCGAGCAAAGCTGCGGTGTACTTGCTTCGGGTTTCGGGACCGCCGATCGAGTTGATCAAGACTTCGACCTCCGCGATGCCGAGGCTCGCGATGAAGCCGACGACCATGTCGATCACTTCGGCGTCGATGTAGGGACCGGGATCACCAAAGACCTCGATGCCCGCCTGGTAGAACTGACGGTAGCGTCCTTTGGCCGGCCGCTCGCGTCGATACATCGGCCCCACGTAGTACCACTTCGTGACTGGTTCGCGGCCCTGCACGCTGTGTTGGACGTACGCACGCACAGCCGACGCGGTTGCTTCCGGCCGTAGCGTGAGCGACTTGTCGCCCCGGTCGGTGAACGTGTACATCTCTTTTTCGACGATGTCGGTCGTTTCACCGATCGAACGAACGAAGAGTGCCGTTGGCTCGACGATGGGAAATCGGGCCTCTCGAAACCCATAAGTCTCGGCGCACTCGCGGAATGCTCTTTCGAGGCGATGCCACTTCGAGATCTCGTCGGGCAGGATGTCCTTCATCCCTTTGACGGCGCGCAGGCTCATGGCGTCCCGTTACCTGATGCGCCGACGGCGAGCAAGCTCAAGGTCGCGGATCGAACTCGACAAAGACGTAGTTGAAACCGTCCTTGCCCTTTTCCTGCTTGACCGTCGGCGTGACGTCGTCGCGCATCTCGAACACCATGACGACGTCGTTTCGCCCCTTCTGTTGCACCGTAGCGCGGGTCACCGGGGTGCTGAAGTACTGCGTCTCGAGCGGTCGATAGCTGTTACTGAGGAACACCTGGGTCTTCCGCATGACGAGCTCGAACCGTCCCGGAGCCTTCTTGGTGGCAACCTCAACCGGCTTCGACGTCTGGATGAAGAAGCAGGAACGGCCTTCCTTCCGCATCACGAAGCCAGGCCAGGTGAGCATGAGGGCATCCGCCGGGATCTCGTCTGCGCGTGGCGGCGGGTTATCCGAGCCCGGGGTTACCCCCTGATAGTCCGCCGACGCGATCGTCCCCGTCGTGCCCAATGCGATGGCGAGCATCGCAATCCACCATGTCTTGCCCACGGCAGTAGGGTAGCGACCAATCGGGTCAGGGGACAAGTTTCGCTCGGACGCACGGGTTTTGGGGCCGCGCCGCAGCGGTTGGGGGCTTCTTTTTGGCTTCCACGCCAACCTGCCGCCCGAGCGGTTAGCCGGAACGCGCCCTACACACCAAGTTCCAAAAGCCCGGGGTGATCGTCCGGTCTGGGGCCGGGAGCATTCCAGTGAAAGAGCCGGTCTGCCTCGGCGATAGGCATGTCGTTGATGCTCGCCTGTCGCCAACTCATCTACTCCAACGGCTGTCGACCGAGTATGCCAGCGACACCCGCTCTGGGTCCCTAGAGTTCCAAGCGTCCTCAGCGAGGCGCACCTTGCGAATCGCCGTCTCATGAGTGAAGGCTGGAACCAATGGGCTAGTCGTTAGGCCTCCTTTGTGCCGACTCTGTTGTTGTGTGGGTACGGTCGCACCCGCATGGCGTTACTCGCTCCAAGCTACTATCCTCGCCGGCTGAAGCACTGCGGTAAATGAGGCGCCGTGTTTGTGAGCGTTTCAAAGAGATTGACGATGTTGGAACGAACAATTTTGCTTCCGCCGGCGGTAATCATCCTTGCAATGGTTGCCATCGCCTGTGGCTCGGAGTCATCGTCGGAGCCATCGCCCGATGCGCTGGCGACTGCCCTGAAGCCGCAGCAGCCGCCGGAGTACTACGTCGAGCAGGCCAACAAGTACTTCGATACGCTCGACATGAGTGCCGATCCCAACAGCGTTCCCAACTACTCGACGCTCGTTGCGAGGTGGGAGTTACCGCCCTGGCTCTTGCTGACGGGGTATGGGCGCGACAACATGATCGCCACGACGGAGTTCGCGCTGCAGATCGATCCCTCGACGGTCCCCACGCGTGATTGCCGTGCGTTCCCCGTCCAACCCTTTGCCCGCTGCTACGTTTCCTTCGAGTACGCCGCCGGCTCCTGCCCCATCTACGAAGAGTTCGTGTTCAACGACCAGGGTGAAATGACGTTCATCGAGGCATGGTCGGATCAGCCAGGCCTGCTGCCTATCTCAGATCCGAACGATCCCTGGGCCGAAGGTCCCGATGTCCATCGCTTGTCCACGAAGATTCCGGGCCTCGGCAACGCCACCGGGCTCATCGACCTCAACTCAGAAGCGATGCAACGCGCCGCGAGCGAAGATCCAGAGGTCGCCGACTTCGTCACGCGAGCCCGGGACTTCTGGCCGTCTTGGTTTCAGGCCGCCGAAGATGCGGGGCCGGACTACTTCGCTCGCGGGTGCGGCTGGTCACAGTGAAGAGGCACATGCTCCGACTCCTGTCCTCGCTTGCCGTCTTGTTGTCGCTTGGCTGTGGGAGCGACGCGCTCCAACCAGAGCCTGGCGTTGAGATCGCGCTCGAACAGGTGACTGTCGGCGAGCTCGTATTCGACCTGCGGACTGCGGGGCCCGCGGACGCTCCGGTCGTGATTCTGCTTCACGGCTTCCCGCAGACGTCTCATGAGTGGCGCCACCAACTCAGAGCCCTCGGGGCCGCCGGTTACCGCGCCGTAGCGCCGGATCAGCGCGGCTACTCTCCCGGGGCGCGACCTGCCGACGTGGCCGACTACAACATCGTCAACCTCATCGGCGACGTGCTCGGGATTGCGGACGCGCTCGGCGCCGACCGTTTTCATTTGGTAGGCCACGACTGGGGTGCGGCTGTCTCTTGGGGTGTGGCGCGCGTTGCGCCCGACCGCATCATCAGCTTGACGCCCATTTCAATCCCCCATCCCGATGCCTTCAACGAGGCGCTCCGCGATCCCGCATCGTGTCAGAGCTCCGCGTCCGGCTATTTCGACACGTTCATCCTCCCTGATTCGGAGGACATTTTCCTCGCCAACGACGCCGCGTTTCTGCGCGCGATCTACGCCGGCCTCCCCGATGAAGCCGTGAGTGTCTACATCGAGGCGCTCGGGACGAGGGAGGCGCTCGGAGCCGGCCTCAACTGGTACCGCGCCAACATCACAGACCGGCAGTTCCCGGGTCCCGCCGTCGGCACGATCGACGTTCCCGTGATGTTCATTTGGAGCGACGGTGACAGTGCGGTTTGTCGCGAACCAGCGGAGAGGACCGGTGACTTCGTGTCAGGCCCCTATCGGTTCGAAGTCATCGAGGGCGTGAGCCACTGGGTGCCCGAGCTAGCGGCGGAGCGGGTGAGTGAGCTACTGCTGGAACATCTCGCGCAGTAGGGGCGGGTCACCGCGGGAGCGGCTCCTGAGCCGAGCGAGCTCCATTACACGAGCTAGTCAGTGCGGTCACTCCGCCGCTTCGAGATAAACGTATGCGGCTTCGGCGGGCTCGAGGCGCTCCTCGAGCAAGTCGGCCCATGCTTCGAGGTAGGCGACTACGTTTTCTCGCAGATAATGGTGGAAGTGCTGCTTGTGTGTGTCGAGCCGGCGCCGCACCTTCGAGTCGCTCAATCGTTCGAGATGCCATACGTCGTCGGGGCTCAACCCAAGCGCATACATCTGCCCGAGCACCTCATCGAGTGGTGCACCGGTGACCTGACACGCGCCGATGTCCTCGGGCTCCCACGCCCCTTCGTCGAGGGCTGGGCGGTCCCCGTAATCGAACTCTGGAAAGCGTCGAGCCGCTACGTCGAACGCCTGGCCGCCCCAGTCGCCTTCACGACGCATCGCACGGCGCTGAATCTCTTCGGGGGTGAGGCCGGTGATCGTTTGTGCGAGATGCCCGCAGTTACAGTGCGCGAAGCTCCCCCACTGATACTTCACCTTCTCGCGGACGAGTCGCGCCGCGGTCTCACGCAGCGCGACGATCAGCTCGACCGAAGCCTTGGCCATACACGGAACCTAACGCCAAGACAGCAGCTCGCCAAGAAGCTCCCGGCTCGGCAGCGTTGTGTCTGACTAGGGGAACACGCTCCTTCAGCCCCCCGAATTGCGCAGAAAAGCTTGTGTGTCTGCTTACTGTCTCTGGAAAGTGGGCTTTTGTGGTGCCTGCCTACCGGTATGCCCTGCATATTGAAAGAGGGCTCCTGAAGAGGAAACGAAGGGGATAGGGATGAAAAAGAAGACTCTCACTTGGATCGCCGTGGCGGCAGTCGTCGGGCTGGTGGTCCTGGGACTTGCGGGTGCGAGCCCGTTCAGCATGTTCATGCTTTCGGATGACATGCACAATACGACCAATGCCATGCCGCCTTCGGGGAACGCGGGAGACACTGCGGGAGACACTGCGGGAAGCAACGAGGGGCACGGGAACGAAACCTCAGGAAACAGCCCGGGCGGTGGCACCCCAGGCACCGACGGGGACGGGAATGCCGGGCACGGCGATGATGAGACCGGCTACGATCCGGACAATCCGGGCAAGAGCACCGGCACGAATCGCGGCGGTAACGCCGAAGGTGGCGAGGAAATCGACAATGGCGAT
>JAOTVB010000053.1 GCA_029863605.1 Myxococcales bacterium
GCCTTGGCGAGGGCGCCGATGACGATGGCGTTGAGGTCGCGGCCGGGGAGCAGGAGGAAGCGTCCGTGGATGGTGCGGCAGGTGATCTCGACGAGGGAATCGGGTGGGATGTAGCGGGGATTGCGTGCCATGCCCCCACCAGACGGAGAACGAGGGGGCGATCTTGCGGCAAACGGGTGGCGCCTCCGGGCCGGGCGCCTCCGGGCCGCGGAGTCGTGGACGAGCCTTACTCGGCGGCCGTGGTTTCGGTCGCGGACGGGAGACTCTGGAATTCGGGTCGCGGGACCGGCGTCAGCCGGGAGCCGGGTTGAAGCCCGGCGAGGGGAGGAACGATCCGGGCGGGAAGTTCGCTTTCTTGCCCTGCCGGAAGAGCTCGGAAGCCTCGCGGTAGGCGTCGAGGAACCGCTGGAAGGCGTTCTCGAGGCGGCGCCGGACGTGGCCGCGGTGGGCGTAAAAGTCGGCCAAGTGGCTAAAGTCTGGAACGCGGTGGTGATCTTGCGTGAGATCCAGGCCGAGGGCTAAGTCGCCGGGAAGCTCACGATGGTCGCAGGAACGCGTGGACGAGCTCGGAGAGCTCGGGCGCCCGCAGGTATCCGTAGCTCTTGTGGGTGTTGGCCTCGCCCGCGGGGCTGACGTAGTCGTTGTGGATTAGGATGTCCTCGACACAGGTGCCCTCGTCGTTGGCCCCGAACTCGTCGCGGAGGTTGCAGTCCAGGGCCACCTTGTCGCCCGGATCGGAGATGTTGGTCCAACGGCGGACGTTCGTCGGCGCACGCATCGCGCCGAACTCGTCGCGGATCTTCTTGCTGACCAGGGGGAGGCCAAGCGGCGAGCCGATCGTGATCCAGTGCTCGACCCGGACGTCGGAGTCGGCCTCGCACCCGCGGAGGACGTCGTGGGCGATGATCGAGCCCATCGAATGGGCGATGAGGAGGATCGGGCGGGTTCGGTGCTCCTCCAAGAGGTCCCGCAGGCGCGTGCGGATCGGGGTGCGGACGGGCTCGCGGGCGTAGTACTCGCCGAGATCCTCGAGCTTGACCTCGAGCAGCTCCTCGACGCCCGGGCCGATCCCGATCAGATCCTTCGCCTTGTCGAATCCGCGTCCGCCCCATTTCTGGGCCACGACGCGGACCTTGTCCAAGCGCCCGATGTCGTAGCGGCGCAAGGGGCAGCCCGTGATGCACTAGATGAGATGAATCGGTCGGTCTCCCCGCTGGGACAATGTGCCAGTGGGTACGACCACGACGCGGCATCAAAGCCGCCGAGAAAGGAGACCGACCATGAAGCATCTTGGCATCGACGTGCACCTGAGATCCAGCGAGGTCTGCGAGCTCTCCGAGCGAGGCAAGGTCCTCGACCGTTCTCGGATCCCGACGACGGAGAGCGGCCTGCGCAGCTACTTTGGTCGTCGTAACCGCTGCCGCATCGTCATGGAATGCGGCGCCTCGACTCCATGGATCTACCGGCTACTGCGAGAGCTCGACCATGACGTGGTTGTGGTCGACGCTCGCAACATCCGGCTGATCGCCGAGAGCACACTCAAGTGCGACCGGGTCGATGCCGAGATCCTGGCGCGCTTGAGCCGCTTCGATCCGGCGCTGCTGCAGCCGGTCTACCAGCGTAGCTACGCGGCCCAAGAGCTGCGCACTCGGCTCAAGGTGCGCCAGAGTCTGGTGCGGTCGCGCGCCAAGCTGATCACGACGATCCGCGGCTCGCTTCGCGCTCACGGCTACCGCTTGGGCTCGTGCGCGACGCGGTCGTTTGTGGCGCGCTGGGCCACGCTCGAGGTCGAGGAGAGCTTGCGCCAGACCCTCGAGCCCTTGGTCGAGACGATCGCCGAGCTGACGGATCGCATCACCGTCTTGCAGCGTGAGCTCTACGCCGAAGCCAAGAGCGACGAGCTGCCGGTGCGCCTGCAGGAGGTCCCGGGCGTGGGTCCTCTGGTGGCGCTGTCGTTTGTCGCCTGGGTCGACCGACCGGAACGGTTTGCGACGAGCCGGGCCGTGGGCGCGAGCTTGGGGCTGCGCCCCATCCTGCGCGCCTCGGGAGATCGCGCCCACCGAGGGCGCATCACGCGGCAGGGCGATGTCGAGATGCGCTGGCTGCTGGTGCAGGCCGCCCACGCGAGCTTCCTGGCCAAGCGCGACTCGGCGCTGAGGCGCTGGGCCGAGCAGCTCGAACGACGGGTCGGCAAGGCCAAGGCTGCTGTCGCTCTGGCGCGCAAGCTGGCGATCGTAATGCACCGAATGTGGGTCACCGGAGAGGGCTATCAGCCCTTCCCGAAGGCGGCCTAGACGAGAGGACAGAGGACGATGAGATGACGGCGACTCCGTGATTCGAGTCGAAGCTCGACTTCGTGCACTAGCCTGGGAGCGACCGCTACGCGACGGATAACTCAACATGCACCGGCCCGATCGAAGGGCCTCACAGAGTGCGGATAGAAGCTCGTCCCGATCTCGGTCACACACCCGGCACACCAGGTCTCAGCAAGCGAAAGGGGACGCCGCCCGAACGAACCAAGCCCTTGAAACCACCGACCGATTCATAGAACCCGATTACTGACACCGTCGGACCTGCGCCGGGCTCGGCGGGCTTGTTCGACCACGCGGGACGAAAGACGGCACTGAGCGCATCGATTCGGAGGCTCTCCGCCCC
>JAOTVB010000039.1 GCA_029863605.1 Myxococcales bacterium
CGCGTCCGAGGCGAGTCGCCACACGCGTCAGCTCGATTACATTAATCCCGGAGGAGACGACGACCAAAACGCGGTGAGCGAGACGCGCTGCGCGACGCAGGATGGGACCACTGAGCGGCCCATTCCATGCAAGTGCGACGGCAGTGGTCTCGCCGACCACGGCGCCCCATCGTGGGGGATCCGAGGGTCGAAGGCCAGTATCTTCATCGCTTCCGTTACCGAGCAAGCGCACCGCAGCACGCATGACCGCCTGGGATGCGGGTGCGTGACGCTGGCTTTCGGGCGGGGCCGATGTGCTCCGCATCGCAACGGGTCGCGTGAGTAAAAACGCCTCCTCGTCGGTGTTCCCACTGTCGAGCGATTCAGACACTCCCTTCGCCCGCTTGAAGTCGCCTGGATGAATCACCATGCGAACAGTCGCACGCGCGATGCCGCGTGACGACCGAGGGATGGTCTGTTGGGCCGCGGGCGCCGACGGTTGTGACGAGGCCGAGCCCCGCACGGCGGGGAACCCGACAATCGTCTTTTTTCGCGGTGGACGCGAAGACGAGGGCCCGTCCTGTTCGACGGCAGGCTTCGGAGCTCGGTCGTGCTCAGGGGCAGGAGGAGGGGCGGAGCTCCATTTCGATTTCTTCGATGCGGCCGGCGCAATGCCTTGGACGGTAGGCCGAGTTGGGGGCCTGGGCGTCTTGATCGTGTGCGCAGGCGACACCGATGTCGTGTTCTGCGAAGAAAGCCGCGGTGTAACGGGGGGCTGGACCGGCGTTACCAATGGCCGTGCGTGGACATGCGGCGGCCTTTCTTCGACGTCCAGAATCGCGGCCGCGAGCCATGGCGCCTCCGACAAGCGGATCGCGAAGGCGCATGCAATGTCGCGCTCAGTCTCCGTTGCAGGAACCACCAAGGTTCGCCCTGCTCCACGCACCCCATGGTCCTCGAGCTCGTCGACGAAAACGTCGAGGGCATCGGGGTCACGGGGCCAGACGCTCGTCCCCAGCACGGGGCCGTTCCCCCACCAAGCGACCTCACGCGGCGCCTCCACGGCGAGTGTTCGGAGTGTCCTCGCCAACGTCACCAGCGCGAAAATCAGCACGACGAGGATCGGCAGGAGCGCGAGCAATAGGACGCTCGTCTTCGACGGTCTGGCTTCCTCCGGGAGCTGCGGTGCGGAAAGCACGCGAAACCCGGTCATCGGTCCGACCGCCGCATCGTGCAGACGGGTGGCGCGCTCGTTGAGGTCGCCAAGCCGTTTGTCGGCGACTGCGAGCGCCTGGAGGACTTGTCGCGCCTCGTCTTCGGCGGGTGCCAACGCGTCCGCCTCGGCCTTTACCGACTTGATCAGCACGCGTAGCGCCGCCTCGCGTTCCTCAGCGGCAGCCAGAGCCGCTCGGGTCGTCGCCAGTTCTTGTTCGACCGCGTCACGCGCCGGGTTCGACATCATCATCTGCTCGCCGCGCTCATTCGGCTGGGATTGGCGCTGCTTCTGAAGGCTGTTGACGCGCTGTTGGAGCGCCTGTACGCGGGGGTGCTCTTCGCTCAGCGTCGCGCGCGCCGTCGCGAGCTCCGCGCGGGCCTGGGCAAGCGGCGCATCGACCGGGGTGCCCACCGTAGCGCTTGCCACGACCTGACGAGGGAGATCTCGCTGGGCCTTCTGCAGCTCCTCGATCCGCGCCCGCTGGGCAGCCGCCTCGACCGCCGCTTCATCGGCCCCCGAACGAAGCTCGGCGACCCGTTCGAGGAGGCGCGCCTGGTCCTGAAGCAGATCCGGTTTTCCACTCTTTTCTTGAAACGACTCGTATGCTTTGGCAGCTTCGGCGCGGCGCTCCTTTGCGTGTTCGAGCGCAACCTGGGTTTCTGTGCGCAGTGCCTCGAGTCGGTTCGCGTTGAAGCTCGCTTGTCGGTCGAGAAACACGTCGAGCACCGTTTGTGCGAGCGCCTGCGCGTCCTCGGCCGTGCCCGCTTCGGCAACGATCTGCATCGAGCTCTCGCTCTCCTGCGCCACCCTCAATTGAGCCGCGAGTGCTTTCAAAGAGTGATTCCAGCCCAACCGCTCGCGAACCTCACGAAGCCGACTCGACGAAAGCGCCGTATCGAGGAAAGCGTCTGGATCGTCCTTGTCGGAATCCCCATCGAGGAGCGGGGTCCCTTCGTAGAGAATGTGGGCCGAAGACTCGTAGGTGCGGGGGACGAAGAACGAAGCGATCAGAGCTAGCACGGCCGCGCCGACGAACGCCCGAATCAACTCCTTGCGATGCCCGGCAAGAATCCCGAGAATCCGCCGCGGCTCGACGGGGAGCCCTGGTCGTTTCGGCTTCGCAGCCTGTTGTTCCTCAGCTAGGTCGTAGAGGGCGTCGTCCAAAGCATGCCTCAGTAGAAAAGAGCATGCAGGTAGAGGCCTATTCGGGGCAAGTCGACATCCCGAGCCGGGCTGCTAACGTCGCGCCGATCATGCGCTCGCCGCGGGAAAAGCTCATCGCCGCTTGGGGGATCGCCTGGGTGTCGATGCTGCTCGGCCGCGCGATTTGGAGCCTGACTCCGTGGGCCATCGAACCCTGGACCGAGGGCCTCATGACAACGGGCCAACAAGGTCTGTACATCGGCTGGCTGGTCGCCAACGCCTATCTCGAAGGCTACCGGGGCTTTCAGTTGCGTTTTTCGCCACGGGTGGTGTCTCGCGCCGTGTATCTCGGGCAGAACCCTCGGCCGCTTTGGGTCGTCCTGGCGCTCCCCTTTTGCATGAGCCTCTTCCACTCGACTCGCCGTCAGATGACCGTGAGCTGGGGTTTCATCGGCGCTTTGGTCCTGGTGATTTGGTGGGTCAGGACCCTACCCCAGCCCTGGCGAGGGATTATCGACGGCGGGGTGGTTCTAGGCCTGCTCTGGGGACTGGGGGTCATTTGGTGGCTCTTCGCACGTTATCTAGCGGGGGCACAGGCCCCTCCTCCCAACGACCTGCCGCTGGAAAAGGCCGCCGAAGGCGAGCCTGTTCCCGGATGAAACCCTGAGAAACACGAGCTGAACGGGCTCTCAGTTCTGGATTTTCACTTTGTGAGCGGGCAAACTGGCATTTGAGGGGTTTCAGGGCACACTTCGCCACGCGAAACATGGGCAGCCGAGAAATGAAGAGGGAGAAGCGGTCTAGGTTCGTGCCGTGGATGTGCGCTCTCAGCGCCATGTCACTGGTATGGTTATCGGGCACGTTCGCGCTCGCGGAGCTGCCGATGACCGGCGATCCTGCTCTTCGCGAAGCCTACCATGCCGAGACACACGCCGAGCCGAGCGACGAAGACCTCGAACGCATCTCGCGCATGCCGCGTCGGATTTCGCCCTCCGACTTGGAGCCCAATCCTAGCGTTTCGGTGGGGTACCCGAACCGCGGGCTACTGCGCTTCGGGATGCGGATCAACGATGATAAGGACCTAGCGGTCAAAGTCGGGTCCCTCAACACGAGGTACGGCACGGGCGAGCTCGTCCGGTTGATCGAATACGCCGCACACGAAGTCGCGTTTCGCTACCCACGCTCGCGCTTGACCGTGGGTGACCTCTCTCGATCCGGCGGCGGTCGATTCGTTCCTCACAAGTCGCACCAAAGCGGTCGCGATGTGGACCTCGGGTTCTACATGCTCGATCGCAAGTCGACACCGGTGAACAATCACGTGTTCGTGCCTTTCAATGGCAAAGGGATCGGCCGACAGTGGGGCACGCTTTACAAGTTCGATGCCGCACGTAACTGGGCGCTCATGGAATCCCTGCTCAGCCACCCGACGATCGACGTCCAGCACATCTTCGTGGCGAACTCGGCGAAGCGTAAGCTGCTTCACCAGGCCCTGAAGGAGCGCGCAAACCCCGAGCTCCTCATGCGCGCCAAGCGGGTGATCTCGCAGCCGCGTCATGGCGCACCGCACCGCAGTCACTTCCACGTCCGCGTCTACTGCTCGGACGACGACCGGCCGATCTGCAAGGATCGCCCGCCGTTCTACGCTTGGCACGACAGGCCGACCGAGGCGCCTGCCGTGAGCGCGCTTCTGCCCAACGATTCATGAGCCTGCGGGGTCATTTCTGGACCCTCGCCCCGTTTCTTCGTCACACGCTGGTCCCGCCGCGGGCACCCCAATCGACGGAGTGGGTGACCCGGCTCGAAGATGGGGTAATCGGCACCTTGAGCCTCAATGGCAGGCTGTCGCAGACCGGCGCGTCCGACACCCTCATCGTGATCGTGCACGGGCTCGGTGGAAGCGCAACTAGCTACTACGCAGTACGGGCCGCGCAAGCGGCGGCAAGGACTGGTCTCGATAGTTTGCGACTGAACCTGCGGGGAGCCGACCGCCGAGGCGAGGACTTTTACCATGCAGGCCTGATAGCCGACCTCGAGGCAACGCTTCGTAGCAAAGCACTCCATGCGTACCAACGCATTCTGCTGCTCGGATATTCGCTCGGCGGCAACCTGGTGCTCCGATATCTCGCACACGACCCCGATCCCCGTGTACGTGCCGCTGCGGTGGTTTGCGCACCGATCGATCTCGAAAAAGGCGCGCGTGCGATCGACAAGCCGCATCGGGCCTTCTATCGACTTCACATGCTGCGGGGCCTCAAAGAGATCTATCGAGAGGTCGCCGCACGACGAGACGTTCCACTACCCGTCGGCAAGGCCATGCGAATCGATACACTCGAACAGTGGGACGAGGAGGTGATTTCGCCTCGCCACGGGTTCGGCGGGGCCGAGGACTACTGGGCGAAGACGAGCGCGTGCACCGTCCTCGGCGATATCGAGACCCCGACGCTTTTCGTGGCCGCCGAGCAGGACCCGATGGTGCTGATCGAGGCGGTGCGGCCCTGGCTCGCCGGTGCGAAGACCTTTCGACGTGTTATCACCAACCGCGGAGGGCACGTCGGCTTTCCGGAAAGAGTGGACCTCGGTATAGGCACCAGCGGTACGGTCGACGAACAAATCATTCGATGGATGCTGGCGCCCACATGACGAGACTCGCGGCCTTCGCGGCCGTGGTCTGTCTCCTTTGCGCGAGCTGCCGCGACGACGCCCCTCCGACGGCCGACCGCGACCCGAGCTGCCCCGAAGTGCGCCGGATCGAACCGCCGCTCACGAATGTGAGGCCCGAGCATGAACGGCTCGAGTATTGGCTGAGCCGCGCCGAGCCATACGGGGCTCTCGACACGCCGCTTCTCGCACCCGAAGAAGTCCGAAGGCACGTCCTCGCTTTGCGTCAGCCGGTTGACGGAGAGCCACTTGGGCAGGCCGATCTCTCGGCCCCCGTGGACGACGCAGCGCTGGCAGCTCAGGTCAGCGAGCGCCTCGACTATCTCCGCGCAAAGCTGAGCGATGGTAGCTTGGTCGACGCGAAGGGCGAGGCGCTCGGGACCGATGCACTGCCGCCGTTCAAGCAACCCAACGAGCTCGAGCTGCTGCAACAATGGCGGCTGTCCGAGGCGCTCCTGCCGCTACGTTGCGGCCCGTACTCCGAAGGCCTCTACCACGTGCCGGTCGATTTGGACTTCGATCGCAACCGATGCAGCACCATTCGACCAGGCGAAGTCGTTCAGGTTCTCGCCCGCTGGCCGAACGGGCTCTTTCTCGCGCGTACAGCATACGCACTCGGCTGGGTGGACGACGAAGACCTGTCACCCCCGCTGTCGGCTGAATCGCTGCAACGGGCGCTCAGCGCACCTGAGCCGCAACCGTTCACGCGACAGGCGCTCTTGACCGAGGCATTCTCGCTGCTCGGTGCGCCCTACGGTTGGGGTGGCGAGGGCGGGGGCTACGATTGCTCGCGGTTTCTGCTCGAGCTCTTTGGTCGTTTCGGGATCGATCTCCCACGACACAGCGCGCGCCAGGCCAAAGCCGGCACGTTCTCGATCGACGTCTCGCGAGTGCAAGACCTCAACGAGAAGCGACTCTTGCTCGAGGCAGCGGCGCGGCGGGGTATCGTGCTGCTGCATTTCCCAGGGCACATCATGTTGTACCTCGGCACGACCGAAGAAGGGGTCCCGATGGTGATGCACGCCTTCTCCGAATACCTCACACCGTGTGAAGGCACCGAGCTGGAAACGGTCAATCGAGTCGACCGGGTCGCGATCAGCGACCTCTCCCTCGGTGAAGGCAGCTCGCGTACGGATTTCCTCAGCCGCATTACCCACATCACCGTGATCGGCAAAACCCCCGGACCTGCCCTCGCGGCCAATGCGGTACTCCGGCCGAGCGTGCCTATGGCCCGACCCGAGGGCGCCTGCCGCGACTCGCAAAGCAGCGCCATCTTCCCATCGCCACGACGGCCGCACGCAGCGCAACCCCTTCGCGTGATCGCGACGACCGAGCGAGATCCCGGAATCGCCGCCCTCGTGCTTTATGGCCCAAACGGAGAGCGGGTCGACGCCGAGGAGCGCCTGCTCGACGGGCCCCCATTCAGCCGTTTCGTCGAAGTCGCGCAGCCGACACCAGGAAAGTGGACTGCGGTACTAGGTGAAGGCGATCGAACGCTCGCGTGTCATCGCTTCGTGGTCACCTCCCGCGCTCCGCGAGGGACGCGAAGCCAAGCCGTCGGCGCCGCGTGGACGACGACGCGGCAGTGGAGCCGAAGTACCGAAAACCTGTACTCGGCGTTCATCGAGCAGCTCTTCCGCAATCCCGTGGGCGGGGACGTGACGTGGACACGGCTGCAAGAGGTCATAGGCGACCCAGCGCGAAATTTGCTGTACGACTATCGGCTCCAAGGCGAGGACGCGCGGCTCTCCCTGGAGCCGGACTGCGCCGACCTGCCCTACTTCCTTCGCGCGTACTTCGCCTGGAAGCTCGGGCTTCCCTTTGCGTACCGAGCGTGCAGCCGCGGTCGAAAAGACCAGCCTCCGGTGTGCGAGCCCGCTGTCTTCAGCAACCTCGACCCCGAAGGAGCTGCCACCGATGTCGGCGCGTTTCGCACTTTCATACGGCGTGTGGCGGGCACGGTCCACTCGTCGAGCCCACGCACGCGTCCCGACGAGGAGAATACCGACTTCTACCCCTTGCGCCTGAGCCGCACGGCGATCCGTCCGGGAACGGTGTTCGCCGACCCTTATGGCCACGTATTGGTCGTCGCACGTTGGAAGCCGCAGGCACTCGACGACTATGGAGTGCTGATTGGCGCCGATGCCCAGCCTGACGGAACGGTAGGCCGTCGTCGCTTTTGGCGCGGCTCGTTCTTGTTTACCCCGAAGACCGACGTGGTGGGCGCGGGCTTCAAAGGATGGCGCCCGGTTGTGCTCGACAGCGAGGCTCAGGCGCTCGAAATCGCGACGAATACCGAGCTTCGCAAAGCGGGCCGCGTCAAGGCCTGGTCGGACGCACAATATCGCGGGACCGCCGATGATTTCTACAGCGCCATGGAGGGCATGATCAATCCTCGGGCGCTCGACCCAGTTCGGATGCAAACGAGCCTCGTCGACGCTCTCGAGGAGTCGGTCCAGCGTCGCTTGAGCTCTGTCCAGAACGGCGAGGACTTCATGAAGTCGCAAGGCTACGGGACGATCGACATGCCTTCGGGCGCCGCCCTCTTCCTAACATCGGGCCCCTGGGAAGACTACTCCACCCCGTCCCGAGACATGCGACTCTTGATCAGCATCGACGCCGTCACCTCGTTCGCGAACGCGGTCGCGGCCCACCCAGACCGCTTCGGCATCCGAGACACCGAGCGGGACGCCGTCGTCGCCCAAGTCAAACGAGCCCTCGCAGAGGAGCTCGGCAAGCGAACCTTCCAGTACACCAGATCCGACGGGAGCGCGTGGACGCTCACCTTAGAAGATCTCATCGGCCGGAGCCCCGCGATGGAGATGGCCTACAACCCCAACGACTGCGCCGAGATCCGCTGGGGCGCGCGCGAGGGGACGGAAGAGCGAGCCACGTGCGCGCGCCGGGCCCCCGAAGGGCAGCGAAGGCGAATGGAGAAATACCGGGACTGGTTCGCGACGAGGGAAAGGCCGCACTGAAGGCGGCAGCGTGCGATCTGCCCCATCGGTTCGCCGGTGCACGCCCGCTAAATCCAAGGAATTCACCCTAGTGAATCGACGGTGGCCCCGAGCGTCTATGTACTTAGAGAGAGGGTTTTCGCCATGCGACTTACGATAATTCCAAGCTTCATCGCGCTTT
The DNA here is from genome assembly GCA_029863605.1 of Myxococcales bacterium. Lineage (GTDB taxonomy): Bacteria > Myxococcota_A > Polyangia > Polyangiales > Houyiibacteriaceae > SG8-38. The sequence continues at coordinate 8,135 of JAOTVB010000039.1, forward strand.
TCGCCTCGCTGCTTTCGGGCTGTATTTTCATCGGGGAGTACGACGACCAATACTACGAACCCGTTCCTCAATCGCCCATCTATGGCGTCTGCTACGACGATATCGACTGCTATGGGGGTCTGTACTGCGAAGAGCTGGCGTTGCCGGCCGATCACTACACCGACTTCGTCAACGCGATCTGCACGGTCGACTGTTTTGACGACCTCGACTGTCCTTTTTCGGAATTCAACGGGTTGCCCGGCGCGTGCGTAGACCATGCTTTTCTCGGAGGCCCAATCACATCACGAGTCTGCGTGGAGCGCTGTGAGTTCGACGTCGATTGCGACATTGGGGCAGGTTTCGGATGCGAGTTCATCGCCGGGGATCGACTGTGCGTTCCGATCCGATGACCCAATTCCACTCGACCCCGCGATAGCCGCTCCATGATAGCCTTCCGATGGAAGGAGGCATCATGGCAACGGTATTGATCACGGGCGCGAACAAGGGAATCGGTCTCGAGCTCAGCCGCCAGCTCAGCACGCGTGGCGACCAGGTGATCGCCGTTTGCCGCACCGCAAGTGCCGAGCTCGAGGCACTCGAGGTTCGATCGTTCGAAGGAGTCGACGTGACCGACCGAGGAGCGCTCCAAGCGGTGTCACAGGAGCTCGGCGACACGAGAATCGACGTTCTAATCAACAACGCAGGGATCTTCGAAGAGGAGTCTTTCGACGACCTCGACTTCGATCGGATCCGAAAGCAGTTCGAGGTGAACGCGCTAGGCGCATTGCTGGTCACCGGGATCATGCAGCACCACCTCGCGCCAGGCTCCAAGATCATTCTCATCACCAGCCGGATGGGCTCGATCGGCGACAACGGATCCGGTGGCTACTACGGATATCGTATGTCAAAGTCGGCGCTGAACATGGCGGGCGTGAACCTCGCGCACGACTTTCGAGACAAAGGGGTTGCGGTCGCGATCCTGCACCCCGGTTTCGTTGCCACGGACATGACGGGTCGCAACGGCATCCCCGCCGCGGAAGCTGCCAAGGGCTTGATCGCACGCATCGACGGGCTGGGGCTCGAGAGTTCGGGAAGCTTCTGGCACGCCAACGGCGAGCAGCTTCCCTGGTAGACTCACCGCTAGTGACACGCCACCGCAGCCGTCTACCGCGCTCCCCTCATGCCCGTCGCGTTCGGCGGGCTTTCCGCTAGGGTACCGCGGAGGGTCGTGACGCAGGTGCCGCGGAGCTTGACGCGGTCGCCTGCGAGCTCGAGCTCGAATGTGGCGCCTCGTTCCGAGAGCTGGCGCGCTCGGAGGGAAGACTTGCCGAGACGGTCTGCCCAGAGCGCCGTCATGCAGCAGTGCGCCGAGCCCGTCGCGGGGTCTTCGTCGATGCCAAAGCGAGGGGCGAAGAAGCGTGACACGAAGTCGTCGGCAGCGGCGGCGGCCGGAGCGGTGATCATCACCCCGCGCGTCTCGACGGCTCGAAGCGCTTGAAAGTCGGGACTGCAACCTCGCACCGCCTCTTCGTCTTCGACGACGATGACGTAGTCGTCCGCATCGCGGCCGATCCAAGTCGCCCTGACCTCGAGCGCCTCGAGCAACCCGACCGGAGCTTCGACCTCGGAGGGCTGCCGCGCCGGAAAATCGAGCTCGATCTGCCGCCCGATCGGTGTGGCCGTGAGCTCGCCACTCTGTGTGGAAAAGCGCGCCCTTTCGCGGAGGGGCAGCCTCCCTTCCTCCCACAGCACATGCGCGGTCGCGAGGGTGGCGTGTCCACACAAGTGCACCTCGCCGACAGGCGTGAGCCACCGCAACTCAAAGCTACCGTCTCTCAAAGGGACGCAGAAGGCTGTCTCGGAGTGGCGCATCTCACGGGCGACGGCCTGCATCCAAGCCTCGGTCGTCGGATGGTCGAGCACACAGACGGCAGCGGGATTGCCCGCATAGGCCACATCGGTAAAGGCGTCGACGACGGTAATACGCTGTCCCATGAGATTTCACGCCCGGTCAGCAGGTCACCGCCACTGCTGGGCGTTTTCGTCTACCTCGTAGCCTTCGATAGCTCGGGGTTTTGGGCCGGTGACAGGCTTGCCCGGGGGGCCGTCCGGATCTTTCGATGGTTTTTTGGCGATCGGGACCGACGTCGGTTTCTCGATCGGCACGCCCGAGGCCGCCACCTCGGGAAGCTTTGGCATCGGCCCCTCCACGTTCTTCAAGTCGGGGTCCGGAGCCGCGGTGTCAGACTCGACGACCACCGGAGGCGTGTAATCGAATTCGAGAAAGCTCGAGACAGCTTGCGAGAATGACTTGTCGAGAGGTTGGAGCTTCACGAAGGACATCCGCTGCTCGATGCACTCGCGCTCTTTCGCCGACAGACCGACGCCACCAACCGTCGGCTCGATTACCATCCCGGTCGGCCGCACCGTTGCGCTGATCGGGATTTGAATTTTCGTCGCCGTGGTCGCCTCGAACTCGGTCAGACAGTCCATCGGAGTTCCGATGGCGCT
>JAOTVB010000040.1 GCA_029863605.1 Myxococcales bacterium
ACAAGGTCCTGAACAACTTGCTCTCGGTGTTTGACCTGGAGAAGCTCTACATTCCGCCGCAGCTAGACGAATCCCAAGGTCTGTACGGCAATCAGCTCTTGGTCGAGCAGGCTGTCTTGAAGGAGCTAAATCTGAAAGACCCTAAACGATCGCATCTGTTGGACATGGGGTGCGGGCGCGGGAGGGTCTCACACCACTTCGCCACGCTAACGGGCGGTCAGGTGTCGGGGTACAACATCGATCCCAATCAGATTGAGAGTGCGATCGACTGGGCGGCGGAATGCGGAATGAGTGATCGGCTTCACTTCAAGGTGGGCAACCATCACGAGCCACTCGAGTATGACTCGAAAACCTTCGATGGATGCTTTTCCTTTCAAGCGGTATGGCCGTTTTTCAAGAAAGAGGAGCTCGATGACCACGCGGTAGAGATGTACCGCGTGTTGAAGCCCGGAGCGCGGTACGCTTGTTCCGAGTATTTATTGACGCCGCATTTCGACTGGGACAACGAAGAGCACGTGAGCCTACACAAGGCATTTCTGCCAACGCTCGCGGCCACTCAATCCATGTACCCAGCCGATGTTTGCGCCGCCTTGCAAAGGGCGGGTTTTACAGTTGTCGTTTCAGCTCCCTCCAAACGCCCGGCCTGGCCGATCTGCGAGCAAAAGAGAGATTTGATTCTCAGGGGGCGAAAGGTCATCAGGGCGCTTGAAGCAATTCGCATTTTGCCCACCTGGGTCGAAGAGTCGCTCGACCTTCTTCAAAGCGGTGGCCAGTCATGGACCGATGCGGAAAAGGCCAAGATCGCAGATTTGAACTGGAGAATCGTCGCAGAGAAGCCGTTGGTCTAATCTGCAGTAGGAAAATTTTGCCAAAGTTGAAGTCGTGGGTGTACTCGGCTTCGCCTGCGTACTGCTCCCGTGCCCTTGGGAGAGTTTCGCACAATACGATTTTGGGGGTGCGTCCCCGCAAGTGCTAGGTTGGGCTTTGGGGGATTCGCGTGAGAAAGCTGACTTTGCTTGCAGCGATTCTGACTGGGCTTTGGGCCTGCGGCGATGCAGGGATATCCGACAGTGGGAGCGACACCGCCGGTAGCGGCGGCTCCGGCGGAACCACAGGCTCCGGCGGGATCACAGGCTCCGGCGGGACAGCCGGCACGGGCGGTGATGCCGGGCAAGCAGGAACCGGCGGCACGGCAGGCGTAGGCGAAGGTGAGATCCCGATCTTCGTTGCCCAAGGACATGCCGGGCGCCGGGTCGCATCTTGTGACGGCGGCCAAACGTGGGTGGCCGATCAATCCAAAGACGACAGTATCCGCTGCTGGGTGGGTGGCGACCCCAATGAAGTGGAATGCGATCACAACGAATGGCCTGGTTACGGCGTGCAATTTGGAGGCGGATATTTTTGGACAACCTTTGGTTGGGGAACAGAGGGACCAACCATGCGCAGCACCAATGGTGTCGATTGGGTAAATCTGAATCTTGTCGGCACCTACGGTGGACTGGTTTTTGGAGAAGGTAGGGTCTTGGCCGCCACCCGGTACGCAAAATACTCCGATGATCTGGGGCAGACGTGGCACGACACCGCCTCCGTTCCGCTTGACGGATGGAATGTGCGTTCCGCAGGATACGGTGGCGGCACTTTCTACATGGCGGCCAGCGGTAGTAACGGTAATGAGATGGTCTATTCGGACGATGGTGTTAGTTGGAGCAAGCCTGAATCCGCGCCAGCAGGTTGTGGTGGTGGTGGGAGCTTCGCTTATGGCAACGGCATCATGATCTGGATGAATGGAAGCAGTGGTGCTCCCTGCGTGACATCGGACAATGGCCGGAACTGGACACAGAATAACATCGGAGAAAATGCCTCCAGCGTGGTCTTCAATGGAACGCATTTCATGGTGTGGCAATCTGGCAAGCGTCATAGGAGTGCCGATGGAGTCAACTGGACAACGACAGATATGAATCCCAATTTGTCTTTGGAGCACGCGGCTGTTGCCGACGACGGCAGCGCATATGTGGGCGTAAAACAAAGTTGGGGTAACTATTACGACCAACAAGAGTTCTACTACAGCTCTGACGGTATCAATTGGACGGAGTCGTCTTCCTATACAGGGGGACATCCGGTTCGCAGTATGGCTTTTGGACGTGGTGCGACTTCAACGCTCTGCTCGGGTAATTAGAGTGGGCACAACATAGCGAGCAGCGCCCGCGGCTTCGGCGACTTACAACCCAGGCCGCGAGAATCGAAGGGCGAGGCTGGCTTGTTGCCGATCGGGCTGAGTCTCGTTAGCATGGGGCAAGCCGCAGTGATCGAGCTTGCCCCCAGTTCCTTTGGTTCCGTCCTCTGTCTGGGGGCCCATGCCGATGACGTCGAGATCGGGTGTGGTGGCACCATTCTTCATTGGGCCGAGCAGAACCCCAAGCTGAAGTTTCACTGGGTGGTGTTCGCGGCGCACGGCGACCGACGGACCGAGGCCGAGCGGAGCGCGCACGGGTTCTTGGCGGCGAGCAAGAACCCACACGTGGAGCTTCACGCGTTTCGCGACAGTTTCTTCCCGAGCGATTTCGCGGAGATCAAACGAGCCTTTGAGGGGCTCAAAGCGAGGGTTTCGCCCGACGTCATCCTCACCCACCACGGTGCCGACAAGCATCAAGATCATCGCGTCGTCTCCGAGCTCACCTGGAACACGTTTCGTCACCACCTGATCCTCGAGTACGAGATTCCCAAATACGACGGTGATCTCGGCCAGCCGAACGCCTTCATCGCCCTCGATGAGACGACCTGTGACAAGAAGATCGACCTCCTCTACGAGCATTTCCCCACCCAAGCTGGTCGCACGTGGTTCGATCGAGAGACCTTTCGCGGGCTCATGCGGCTTCGCGGAGTCGAATGTGCGGCGCCTAACCGTTTCGCGGAGGCTTTCTACGCCCGCAAGCTCCGCTTGTCCTGACCGCACGGGAGCGGCGTGGTGTGGACCTTGGATTGTGTTAGGCTGATCGGCTTGCAAGCATGCCCACGCCCTCGCACTTTGCGGCAGAAGGAGTGAAGTGAAGATACCAAGAGAGGCCTACGAGGAGGTGCTGAGCACCGACCTCGATCACATCGTGACCGAGCTCTCGGACGAGTTCGGCCAACTTGCTGGGAAGACACTCCTCATCACGGGAGCCGCCGGATTCCTCGGTTACTACCTCGTGCTCGCCGCGGTTCACTACAACCGCAAGGCCGATGCCGGTGACCAGATTCGTATCCTCACCCTCGACAGCTTTTTTCGCGGGAAGCCGCGCTGGCTGTCGGAGTTGGCTGATGCCAACGAGGTTGAGCTAATCGTGAGCGATCTTTCCAAGCCGGTCGATTTCCCGAAGCTCGATTACATCATTCATGCGGCCGGCATTGCGTCGCCGATGATCTATCGAAAGTATCCGATCGAGTGCATCGATGCGAACATCGACGGCCTGCGATACTTGCTCGACTTGTCGGTCCAGCAGGGCAAAGATGGACACCCGATTTCAGGATTCCTGTTCTACTCGTCGAGCGAGATCTACGGGGATCCGGACCCTGCCGAGATTCCCACCGCGGAGACCTATCGCGGGAACGTGTCGTGCACCGGCCCGCGCGCTTGTTACGACGAATCGAAGCGTTTTGGCGAGACGCTCTGCGTGACCTTTACCAAGGTGCACGACCTTCCAATCAAAGTGGCCCGTCCGTTCAACAACTATGGGCCCGGGCTCAAGCTGAACGATGGCCGCGTGCTGCCCGACTTCTGCCGCTGCGTACTCCAAGACGAAGACATCGTGATGTACTCGGACGGCACGCCCACTCGAACCTTCTGCTACTCCGCCGATTCAGTCGTCGGTTACTACAAGGTTCTCGTCGTGGGGCGGCCCGGCGAAGCCTACAACATCGGGACGGAAACGCCGGAGATCTCGATGCGCGATCTCGCCGACATGACCGTCGCGACCGCCAAAGACCTCTTTGGATACGAAGGCAAAGTGGTGCGGCAGGCCAACGAAGAGGACGAATACCTCGTCGACAATCCGAACCGTCGATGCCCTAACATCACCAAGGCCAAGACGGAGCTCGGATATCATCCCGCCTACGATCTCGAGTCGGGCGTACGAAGGACGATCATCTGGTACGCGCACAACATGGATCCAGCGGGCATATGAACATCGCGGTCATCGGCACGGGCTACGTCGGTCTCGTGAGTGGCGCATGTCTCGCAGACAAGGGCCACCACGTCATCTGTGTCGACTCGAGAGAAGAAGTCGTCAACGCACTGCGGGACGGTCACTGCCCGATCCACGAAGAAGGGCTGCCCGAGATCCTCGAGCGGAACGTCGGAAAGACGCTCTCGTTCACGACCGACCTCGGCGGAGCGGTCACGGCAAGCCGGCTCACCCTGATCGCCGTCGGCACACCCACTCACGATGGAGAGATCGATCTCTCACAGGTGAGAACTGCGTCCCGCCAGATCGGGCAGGCGCTGCGCAATGCCACGGAGCGCCACACGATCATTCTCAAGAGCACCTGTGTGCCTGGCACCACGCGCTCGGTAGTCGCCGACATCATCAAGGCCGAATCGGGCAAGGCTGAGGGCCCCGAGGTCGGGTTCGGCGCCAACCCGGAGTTCTTGACCGAAGGACAGGCCGTTCCGGACTTCATGAATCCGGATCGCCTCGTCTTTGGCGCGGACACCCCCGAAGTGCTGGAAGACCTGAGAGAGCTGTACGCGGCGTTCCCAGATGCCCCGCGGGTCGAGACCAACACCGCGACCGCGGAGATGATCAAGTACTCCTCGAACGTATTGCTGGCGACCCTGGTCTCGTTCAGCAACGAGATCGGCAATGTGGCGGCTGCCGTCGGCAACATCGACGGCGCACAAGTCATGGCTGGGATGCATCTCTCGCAGTACTTGACGCGGATGACGCCACGGTACGGTCGGTCGACGGCGCAGATCAGCGGCTTCCTTCAGCCGGGCTGCGGCTATGGCGGGAGCTGCTTGCCCAAAGACTTGGCGGCGCTCGTGAAGTTCGCCGAGGGCCGCGGCGTCGATCCGGTGCTGCTGCGATCGGTCGGGGAAGTCAACCGTCGCCAGCCGAACGTCGTGCTCGACCTCCTTCGAAACGAGCTCGGCGACCTGCAAGGCAAGACGATCGGGATCTTGGGCTTGGCGTTCAAGCCGGACACGAGCGATACGCGGCAAACACCTGCGGTGCCGGTCATGTCGAAGCTCAACGCAGCGGGTTGCGCGGTGCTCGCGTACGATCCTGTGGTCAAGAACGACGAAACGGTCTCGAGCGCCGCGAAGTTCGACTCGGTCGATTCCGTGGATGCGCTCCTCGAGCGGTCTGACGCCGTGGTTTTGATCACCAAGTGGGAAGAGTTCGCCGACTTGCCCGATCGAATCCGTTCGATGTCGAACCCACCTCTGGTGGTCGATGGCCGACAGTTCTACGACCCGCAAGACTTCTCTTCGAAGTACGTCGCGGTCGGCAGCGGACGAATCGACTAGTTACTCGGCAGCGGTCTCTGCCTCGCCAAGCAGCTCGGGAAAGAAGCGTTGATCTTGCTCACGACGGAGCCGGTCGAGCAGCCGCTCTGCGGGCATCTCGACGTCGGCATACGTAATGGGGTGGTCGATCGAGAGGTCATGCTTGACCCGGCATCCGACGGACGCGCCCATCGGGAGGTACCGCCCACGCATGGCCGTTTCAGCATTCTCAATCGCTCCGTAGGTGTGGAAACCACCGATCCCGTCGAGGACCTCGCCTGCCTTGAGCGGGCGCTTGGCCAACGTCATGACGTCGCAGTGCGGTCTGCCGAGCGGTGTGACCGTGGGATCGTGAAAGAGCGCCGCCCGCGCCACCGTGGTGACGATCTGAAGGTGGGGTAGGTGATATGGTGTGTAAAAGCAGTAGAGTGGGCCATCACCCATCTTGAAGTAGTTCATGTACTGCTGATTGACTGGGTCTTCGTTGTATCCGATCACGAACGCGCCTGTGTGTGGCGCCGCCCCGATGGTGTATTCGACGAGGCCTCCGTCATCGAACATGTCGGCCGTGAAGATCTCCAGCAGGTCATTGACCTTCTCGCACTTGTGCCCGTGCATGCCACGCGTCGCGACGCCGAAGCCAGTGGCGTTCGCGAGAACCGTCGTCTCCATGGACAGCTTGGTGCCGTCGGCAAACGACGTGATCATGATCGGCTTCTGATTGTACTTCTCTGCAAACGCGCGCTGCGTCTCGGGCGTGCGGTAGTGATCGATCATGCCCTTGATGTTGCCGGCGCAAACCGGATTGTACCCGATTGTTTTGACGAACCGGAAGAGGTTCATCGCGACCCCCGGCTCATCCCCATCTGTATTCGTCATGACGACCCCGGCACGATCGGCGTACGTTTTTAGAATCGGGCCGATGGTTGCATCGACTTCGGCGTTCATGAAAACGACGTGCTTGCCGTTGTCGAAGGCCTTTAGCGCCACGCCGGCAGCGAAATCAACCTCGCCAGTGGCTTCCAGAATGACATCGATGGGACCAGCCTCGCATAGGAGCGCGGCATCGTCTGTGACGGCGGGACGCCCCGCTGCGATCGCGTTCTCGAGGTCGCTCACAGTGTTACACGTCGTGACGTCGTCGACGCCGCAATCGGTGTATGCGCGGACCGCCTGTGAAAGCGTGCGGTTGCCTACGGCGACTAGGCGCATGCCCGTGAGCGGCTTGAGGAACTGACGCGCGATACCGCGTCCCATGTAGCCCGCACCGAAGATCGCGACGCGGACCGGATTGTTGCTCGATTCGCGCTTCTCGAGCGCCGTATCGACGATAATCATTAGGGGCTCCTATCGGCTTGGGGGGGGTGGGCCAATAAGTATACGGATTCAATCCACGTAGTCCAACCAGCCCCGGTCAGCCTCAGATATGGAGGTTACCTCGAGGGGCCAATGGATGCCGAATGCGGGATCATCGTAGCGAACGCCGGTGGCTTGCTCGGGCGCGTAAAACCGCGAGGTTAGGTAGATGATCTCGGTATTGTCGACCAACGTTTGATACCCGTGTGCGCACCCTTCCGGGACGTAGAGTTGTCGACGGTTCTTCGCGGTCAGTTCGTAGGCAGCCCAACACTTGTGCGTCGGAGAGTCAGGCCGGAGGTCGACGACCACGTCGTACACAGCCCCCATGGTGCACCGAACCAACTTCACCTCGGACTCCGGTTGGCGCTGGAAATGCATCCCCCGAAGCGTGCCTTTTGCGATGCTGAACCCGACGTTTGCCTGAGCGAGCTCCGCGCTCAAGCCGTGCGCCTTGAGCTCGCGCGCGCACCAGCTCCGCGCGAAAAATCCGCGGTCATCCTCGATGCGTTTGAGATCGATGAGCCACGCACCGAGCACTGAAGTTTCGGTGAACTGCATGGTTCAGACTGACCCGGACGTCCAGATCTCCCAAGGGCGGTCCCCGCTGGCGTCCATTTGGTCGAACGCCACTTTGTCTTTGAAGGTGTCCATTGCCTTCCAGAACCCCTCGTACTTGAGCGTAAAGAGCTTCTTCTCTGCGAGCATTCGCTCAAACGGTTGCTCGACGAGCTCTTCGCCGGGGCGCATGTAGTCGAACACTTCCCTGCGAAGCACCATGTAGCCGCCGTTGATCCACAGATCTGCGCTCGCCATTGGCTCAATCTGGGTGACGAGACCGTCGTTGCCCGCGTGCACGGTGTGAAAGCTTTGATGAGAGGGTTGCACGGCCGCAAACCCTGCCACCGCCTTGGACCGGCGGAATCGCTCGATGTGGTCGTCGAGCGGCAGGTCGGACAAGCCGTCGCCGTAGTTCGCCAAGAACATTTCTTCGGACTCGACGTACTGACGGACGGCCATCAGGCGCCCGCCGATGTTGGTATTCAGGCCTGTGTCGACGAGATGGATGCGCCAGTCCGCGATGTCGCTCTTGGCGGGCGTGAGCTTGCCGCCTGGGTTGATGGTGACGTCCCCAGAGAGGTAGGGGTTGTAGTCGAGGAAGTACTGCTTGATCAGATCGGCGCCGTAGCCGAGGCACAGAATGAACTCTTTGTGCCCGTAATGCGCGTAATATTTCATCAGGTGCCACAATATCGGGCGGTACCCGATGTTGACGAGTGGCTTGGGAATCGTCTCCGAATGCTCGCGAAGCCTCGTGCCGAATCCGCCGCAGAATATGACTACCTTCATCTCTTAGGCTCCCTCGTTGAGCATAACAGAACGGAGTCGGCTCTGCTTAACGCGCGCCGATCTCGTCGGCCACGCGGTCGAGAATGCTACCGAGCGCGGCCCCCGCCGCCTGATCGGTGAATGTTCGGCTGGCATAGTCGTACGCTTGGCCTCCGATGCGGGTGCGAAGCGATGCGTCGTCCCACAGCCTCTTGATGGCATCGGCAAGGGCGTCGACGGAGTGTGGCTCGACCAGGAGCCCGTTGTCCCCGTCGATCACGTAGTCCTCGGCGCCGTTGCAGCGGCTGACCACCATGGGCCGTTTCATCCACATCGTTTCGGCTACGGTGACCTGCCCTGCCGCGGTGGCTTGGTCGTTGCGGATCATGGGAACGACGTTGACGCGAGCTTTTTGCGCAAACCTCTGGCAATCCGCCTTCGATACGCCAAAGGGCGTTTCGATGTTGGCCGGCACGTCGACGCCCTCCAACGCCTGGGGCCCGGACAGGATGACCGCGCGCACCCCGAGGCGTTGCACCGCTTCGATGAAGGTCGGGAAGTCACGGTGGGCCGAGCCTTGCAGCAGCACGAACGGATCCTCGGTGTCTTCTTCGTACTCGATAGGAACTTCGATCGCCTGGATCGGAACAAACTCGAAGCGATCCTTCGGAAGCCCAAGCCACTCGGCGTACATATCGCACTCTCGTCGCGTGTGGACGATGAAACGGTTGACGTCTTTCAGGGCGAACCGAGACAGCATCTGCCGCAGGCCCGGGTGGCAGAGCCCCACGTTGAACAACCACGCAACCATGGCGAGCTTCTTCCTGGGAGACAGGCGTTGCCGGAGGCCGATCACGGCGGGCAGTTGCGGAAACACCGTGATGACCCCCTCTTGGGCCACAGCCAGTGTGTCCGTCGCATGGTTCCAATAGTCGATCCACTCCTCCTTCGTGCTGACCGGCGAGGCGCGATCGTGCCACTTCGCGAGAGGCTTGCGACGTGGAACGACTTCGAATTGGTGGCGATCACCAGGGACGAACGGGATGAGCCAGGCGGAACCTTCTCCCCCGACCGTGTCTATGAAGGGCGCCGCGAGCGTCCAGTGCATCCCTTCATCAGTAGTCGACTATCCGCGGGCCTTCAACTCTGCGTCTGAGAAACCCATGCAGAGAGCTTTCGCCAGGTAACTCAGTGCAGAATCCAGATCGCCTGAAGGGATGCCGCCCTCGCCGAAATGAGCTTCTTCAGGGTCGCGACGCCCGCCACGCAGGCCGGGGCCGCCCACCATGCGATCCATCCTTGATGAAGACAACTTGGTCGTCCAACAGGCCGTAGAGTCTAAGTGCCGGACGTCACCTTGGGGATCTTCTCGTTCGCGTCGCTTCTGAGGCGCGACGGGTGCAAGTTGGAGTTGCGCACTCCGGCATGCCCGTAGCCTGCCCAACCGTAAGCGTGACTCCGCTGGAACTGGCTCGGACTCATTCCCATGGATTGCAGAATGTTTGATAGCCACTGGTTGTAGAGAATACCGGGCCGTCGTTGCTCGTGAAGTAAGGCGTTCCCGTTGCTATTGAAGTCGAGGGTGGGCGCGGTGCGGTTGCGGAGGTCGAAGTAGTGGCCGGTGTTGAAGTAGCCATCCACACTTCCGGCGGTGATGACCGGGATCGAATCATGGTCGTGCGTGAGCGGCCCGGCCTCCTGCACCCACATGACGAGCCCCTGGTCGAGCAACGCGGTCCCGTCCCCTGCGTCGATCGCGTCGAGGCGATTGATGAGATCGAGGAACGCGTCTCGGTAGAAGTTATTCTTCGCGGTGACCAACGTGTCTTGCGGGTGCTCAGGAAGGTCGGCCGACCCGGCCCATCGAGATCGAGTCCAGGAGGCGCGGTGCGCGATCGGGTCGTGCCATTGCTCCCAATCCACCGTGAAGTTAGAGCTCTGGTGGAAGGTGTTCTCGACCCGGACAGTTGCAATCCGGCTGCTACCGCAGGCGATTGCGGCTGCAAACACCAGGTTGTAGTCCTCATGCCAAGTCTTCAAGTCGGTGTAGGATGGCGAGTACATGGCGCCGGAGCCGTTCGTGTTGCCGGTGTTGCCCGCTTGCGGGTCACATGCAGCGCCCACGTCGTTGGCCTTTGTCGCGATCGCAGACTCGGTCGCGTCGAAGCGGCGCGCCAGGTCGGCGACCATATCCATGTGGTCGTTGAGGCGGGCTTTATCGTTGGCGCTCAAGCGACGCGCATCCCCAAACGCCCCTGTAGTTAGCTGATTGAAGTGCTCGACGACGCGATTGAGCACGTGTGTCCGGCTCACACCGGGTTGCTCCGGAGTTGGCATGGGCGTCGGCGTCGGCGTAGGCGTCGGCGTAG
>JAOTVB010000023.1 GCA_029863605.1 Myxococcales bacterium
GCCAGGGGGCGCTCAACAATCCGAGCGCCGCGCAGGGGAGGCTCACTTCGTCGGGGATCTCCATCCACTCGAGGTCGACGAAGGTCACGATGAGCAAGCCACCCGCGAAGATGAAATAAAGGAGCGCCTCGATGGTCGCATCGAGCAGCAAGGTCTCGGGACCGGCTCGAAGGATCCAGATCTGCGCGATGGCGACGCAAAGCACGGCTGACAGAAGCTCGACGGCTGGGTACCGCACGGAGATTCGCGCTCCACAACAATCGGCCTTTCCGCGAAGGGCAAGCCAGCCGAGGATCGGCACGTTCTGCCAAGCGCGAATCGCCGTACCGCAACCTGGGCAATGGCTGGGCGGGCTCACCACCGACATGCCGCGCGGCCACCGGTAAATGGCGACGTTGAAAAAGCTCCCCCATGCGGCGCCCCAGGCGAACGCCGCCAGCCACACGAACCAGCGAGGTATCTCGGACGCGAGCATGACGGAATGCTAGCAGTGGCGGGTTGCGGCGTCGGGTTCTTTGCAGGTGGACCCACCCCGGTTGCAGGATGGCGAAGAGGATGCGATCCAGAGGCTGACATGACCGGTGATAAGACCCGAGCGGCCCTTCGCGACTGCAAGCGAATCGTGGTGAAGATCGGCAGCCGCGCGCTTTGTGCGGATGGGGGCCGGTACGGGCTCGTGGCCGAGCAGGTCGCGACTCAAGTGAGGGCGGGGCGCAAAGTCGTGCTGGTGTCCTCAGGCGCCGTGGCGTTGGGGCGCGAGCGTCTGGGGTTTGCCGATCGGCCGAAAAAGGTTGCACGACTGCAGGCGGCTGCGGCTGCGGGTCAGTCGCTGTTGATGCGAGCCTACGAAGACGCTTTCGAGGCACTCGGGATTCACGTGGCGCAGGTGTTGTTGACCCACGATGCGGTCAGTGATCGCGACCGGTATTTGCACGCGCGGCGCGCGATCGACGAGCTTCTGAAGCTTGGCGTGGTCCCCATCATCAACGAGAACGACACCGTGTCGATCGAGGAGCTTCGCTTTGGCGACAACGATCAGCTGGCAGCGATGGTGTGCACGCTCATCGGCGCGGATCTACTGGTGATGTTGAGCGATGTGGAGGGCATCCTCGACGACGAGAATCGACGCATCTCGCTGGTCGCCAATGTGAGCGACATCGAGCACTTCATCAGACCGCCCGAAGACGACCTAGGCCTCGGGGGCATGCAGTCCAAGGTCGAAGCCGCACGTCGCGCCACGCTGCACGGGTTGCCCGTCGTCGTAGGGCCGGCGGCCTCTGCGGGCTTCCTCGCGTCTTTGATGAACGGCGACGATGTCGGCACGCTGCTCCTTCCAGATGGCTCCCCATTGCCGAGCCGAAAGCATTGGATCGCCTACACGCTAAAACCGAGCGGCCGCGTCGTCGTCGACGAGGGTGCGCGCAAGGCCCTCGAAGAGCGTAACTCTAGCCTCCTTCCGGCGGGTATCGTGTCGGTCACCGGAACGTTTGGGGTTGGAGACGCGGTTTCGATCGTCACCGAACGCGGTGACGAAGTTGCGCGCGGCCTCGTCAGGTATAGCGCTTCCGAGGTGACCCAACTCGCCGGAGGCCAAAGCCGCCAGATCGCCGAGCGAATCGGGAACCACGCAGGAGACGAAGTCGTGCACCGCGACGACATGGTTCTTTTGAGAAAAGGTGCTAGCTTCACGGGCTATGAGTGATGAGCTCACAACGCTCGTGACCGACTTGGCGGTGCGCGCCAAAAAGGCTTCTCGTGCGCTTGCGATCGCGAGCACGGACGAGAAGAACGCCGTCTTGCGTCGTGCGGCGGATGCGCTCCGTGGTGAGCCCGGTGAGCGCGTGCTCGAGGCCAACGCCAAGGACATGGTCGCAGCCGAAGAGATGGGGATCTCGAAGGCAATGCTCGACCGCCTGCGCTTGGATCGAAAGCGTCTCGATGGTGTCGCCGAAGGGGTCGACCAAGTGGCGTCTCTTCCAGACCCCGTGGGCACGCTCGTCGAAGAGCGCGTGCTCGACAACGGGCTGCGCATCGCAAAAATGAGAGCACCTCTCGGACTGATCGGGATCATCTATGAATCGCGGCCGAACGTGACCGCGGACGCCGCGTCGCTGTGCCTCAAGAGTGGCAATACAGTACTGTTGCGCGGCGGAAAAGAGGCGTTCCATAGCAATCAGGCGATCGCGAAAATCTTCGTCGACGCACTACGCCAGGAAGGGCTGCCTTCCGAAGCGGTGACGCTCCTGCCGACGACCGATCGAGAAGCGACTTTGGTGATGATCGGTCTTGATGGTATCCTAGATATGGTCATTCCCCGAGGTGGAGAAGGATTGATACGCTTCGTCGCTGAGCACGCAAGAGTTCCCGTCATTCAACACTACAAAGGTGTCTGTCACGTTTTCGTCGACTCGACCGCCGACCAGAAGATGGCCCTCGACATCGCGCTCAACGCGAAAGTTCAACGGCCAGGCGTGTGCAACGCAATGGAGACGCTCTTGGTTGATGAGGCTGTTGCTGCGACGTTTCTTCCAAAGCTCGGCCAAGCCATGAAAAGAAAGGGCGTCGAGATTCACGCTGACGAAAGAGCTGCCGGGTATCTCAATGGCGTCAAGCGTGCGAGCGCCGAAGACTGGGACACCGAATACCTCGATCTCGTTCTCAACGTCGGTGTGGTCGATGGAATCGATGCCGCGATCGAACACGTGGCCAAGCATGGTTCGAACCACACCGAGGCGATTATCACCGAAGACCACGAGCATGCAGACCGTTGGTTGCGCGAAGTCGACGCGAGCCTCGTGCTCGTCAATGCGTCGACCCGTTTCAACGATGGGTTCGCTTTGGGCTTGGGCGCCGAGATCGGCATTTCGACCACCAAACTCCACGCATACGGCCCAATGGGTCTCGCTGAGCTTTGTACTCTGAAATGGGTCGGCCAGGGAGAGGGCCAAGTCCGGGAGTAAAAAAGGAGGAAGTCTAGTTGGCAAATCAAGCGGAAGGTGCACGACTCAAAACAGAATCGAGCTCCCCTTCGAGCCAAACTCCAGTGGTTGGCCGTGAGCTAGCCCTGAAGATCGCCGAGGCAGCGCTCGAGAAGAAGGCGACCCGAATCGAGATCATCGATGTGCGAGACAAAGTCGACTACACGGACTACGTCGTGGTGATGAGTGGTCGAAGCGATCGGCAGGTCGCTGCGATTGCAGGAGGCGTCGAGGAAGATCTCAAGCACAAGTACGGGGCGCGGTGCTCGGGGGTGGAAGGGCTGCCCCAGGGCAACTGGGTGCTGCTCGACTTTGGTGACGTGGTGGTGCACATCTTTCATCAAGACACCCGCGGATACTATGACCTCGAAGCGCTGTGGCTGGATGCGGACCGAGTCGAGTTCGAAGGTCAGCAGGCGAACGAGGGATTTGTCTTTCCGTAAAGTCTTCGTGTCGTGCGCGTACGCATCATTGCCGTTGGGAAAGCGAAGGATCGGAGCCTTCGAGTCATGCTCGATGACTACTACGCACGCATCGGGCGCTACGCAAAGTTCGAAGAGATCGAAATCAAGGACGGAGATGCAGTCGAAGTAGCCGAGAAGCTTTCGCGGCACATTCCCGATCGCTCTAGAGTCGTCGCCCTCGAAGTCGACGGACGCGTCCTCGGTAGCCATGACCTCGCCAAGTGGCTCGGTCGTGCCGAGAACGATTCCATCCAAACCGTCGTCTTTCTGATCGGAGGCGCTTACGGCTTGCCGCAAGACGTCTCGAGGAGCGCCGACCTTCGCTTGTCCCTTTCGGCCTTGACCTTGCCACACCGACTGGCACGCCTGGTGCTCGCCGAACAAATCTACCGTGGATTCTCCATCCTCCGGAGCGAGCCCTACGACCACTAAAGATTCGCGAGCTCGCAACGCACTTCCCGTCTGGCCGATACCCAAAGAATGCAGGCGATCGTCTCCGGGCTCTTGGACCTCATCGCACCACACCGTTGTGCGGCCTGCGACCGCGCCAGCGACATGGAAGGATGGGTCCTCTGTCGTCCTTGCGACGCACTGGTCGAGCGCCATGACAGCACCGGCGCTGTATTCGAGTACGGTGGGCCAGTCGCCGCCGCCATTCGGCGCTTCAAGTACGAGGGACGCAGCGAGCTTGGCCGCGCGCTCGGTGCACAGATGGCAGAGGAGGCGCTTGTTTGGGCGGGGCGCGTCGACGGGGTCGTTCCGGTTCCCCTCCATTGGCGAAGGCGACGCGCGCGCGGGTACGACCAGGCAGCCTTACTGGCAAAGCCGGTTGCGCGCGCATTGGAGGCGCCTGCCTGGTTTCGGTGTCTACACCGCATCCGCAATACACCCAGCCAGGTAAATCTTCCTCACGCCGCTCGTCTTCAAAACGTCCAAGGGGCATTCCAGTCACGTGCGCTGGCGGGGTCACCACGTCTTTTGCTCGTGGACGACGTCCGCACGACTGGGGCCACGCTGGCTGCGGCTGCAGATGCGCTTCGAGCGGCCGGTGCTGGCGATGTTCAGGCGCTCGTGTTGGCGGTTCGCGTTCTCGGCCGGGCAACGTAAAGTTCGAGTGTGCGATGGCTTTTCGTCGTGTGCCTCTGCTTGAGTGCCTGTGCCAAGCCGGAGGCGGTCCAAGATCCACTGGAGTACCTTCGTGTCGGGGTTGACCCGCGCATCGAAGGGCTTGCGGTCATGCGGGATCTCGAAAGTGACGGTTACCGAATCGACCGGCGCATCGACGAGCCGCGATACTTCGCCTTCGACGCAACTCGTCGGCCGAATTCGACGGTTCGGATCATCACCGCGCGAGGTCCGGCCCTCTCGCTGCAGACGCCCGATGTCCGGGCACCTCATCGGGCAGAGGTCGCGTTGGCGCCTGATCCGCGGCCTGATTTCGACCGTGACGGCCATCCCGACATCCTCATCGTCATGCGGGAGCCCGACCGAACGTGCTTGGCCTGGGTGGAAGTCGATGCTGAAGGATTCGTATCTTCGGTCTTTCGACCGCAGACCGAGTGGGGCGAGAGACCGTGTGTGATCGAGGTCGACCGAACCTGGCCGCGTTTGTTGGTGGAGGTGTCGGTGCCCGATCCCCCCACGGGGAACGCTCGCGTGAGTATTCTTGTCCGGGCTTCGGTGCGCGACTGGGAGATCGACGATTCGCCGAGCGCCCAAAGACGCTGGGAGCGCGAAATTCAACGCCGAGAGACCGCACTCGTCGCAGCTGAATCGGCTGCCGATTCGGTCACAGTCGAACGCCTCCGTGCGGAGCTCGCCTGGATCGAACGCTTACGCAGGTCCGAAGAGTCGGTCGATGCAGGTGTTCTCGAAATGGAGCCCGTGCTAGAGGCGGCTGGCGATGGCGAAGAAGCGCGTTGACAAGGGCGTGGCGGGGATGGAGCTCCTGGTATGTCGCAATCCCAAGGCCGCAAAGCGCTATGACATCGAGGAGCGATTTGAGGCTGGCTTGGTGCTCTATGGCTCGGAGGTCAAGAGCCTTCGCGCGCGCCGGGCCAACTTGGAAGGTTCCTATGCGCGACTCGACGCGGGGGAGCTCTTTTTGTACGGCATGCACGTGGCGCAGTACGACCAAGCAGGCCATGCAGGACACGTGCCGCTTCGACGCCGCAAGCTCCTAATGCACCGGCACGAGATCGAAAAGCTACGGGGGCGCCTGACCACCAAGGGCTACGCGCTGATCCCATTGCAGGTGTACTTCAAGAACGGGGTGGCGAAGGTGCAGCTCGGACTCGGACGCGGCAAAAAGAAGGGCGACGAGCGCGAAGCGATTCGCCGCCAAGAAGACCTCAAAGAAGCGCGCGCGGCAATGCAACGTCACAAGGGATGATCGTGGAGATCGAGCTCGACGGAGGCCACAAGGCGGAGATTCACTCACTCGAACGCAATGTCTTGACCTTTTGGAGCTCGCGCGCGTTTCCACCGGGTGCGCCAGTGCGATTTGGCGTCTTGATCGGCGAGCACCGGAGAGTGTTCGAAGGCCGGAGCATCGGCGCGAGGCGAGTAGAGGGCGACCGCTTCGAGGTACGGATGCGCTTCGTGAACCTCCGTCGCGGCGACCGAGAGGGCCTACTCGCCGCAATCGAGAGTTAGCCCTAGGAAAAGGGGGACGGTCCCCTTTGTTGGTCTAAGGCTTTGAAGACGGACTTCTTGACGGCCTCGAAGTCGCTTGGGAGCTCGATGGGGCGGTTCGGGTGTTTGCTTTCGACTCCGGGGATCGCGTCTTCGTGGTAGCGGATCTTGAATTGGGTGAACTTGAGGCCGTTGGCGGTCGAGATCACCACCACGCGTTGGCCGGGCACGATTTCGCCACGAGCGCGCAACTTCTCGAGCGCCGCCAGCGCGACTCCGGTATGCGGGCAGGTGTAGCTCCCGGCGCGATCGGCCGCTGCCGATGCCTCAGCCAGCTCCGACTCACTTGCCTGCTCCACGATGCCGTCGAACGCTTTGAGTGCTCGGATGGCGCGGTGGACGCTCACGGGGTTGCCGATCCGAATGGCGCTCGCCTCGGTTTCGCCCGCAGTCATCGGCTCGAAGCTGTCCCATCCTTCTTTGTAGGCGCGATACAGGGGATTCGCTTTTTCCGCCTGCGCCAGGCAGATCCGGGGACGCTTCGAGACGACGCCGAGCTCGTACATCATGTCGAAGCCCGCACCGAGCGCTGCGACGTTCCCGAGGTTGCCTCCGGGGATGATGATCCAGTCGGGCACCTGCCAATCGAACTGCTGCACGATCTCGATGCCGACCGTCTTTTGCCCTTCGAGCCGAAGCGAATTCTTCGAATTCGCGAGATAGATCCCCGCTTCCTCGGAGAGCTTTTGCACGATGGTCATGCATCCGTCGAAGTCGGTGTCGAGCGCGCATACGAGGGCGCCGTTGGCGAGCGGCTGAACCAGTTGGGCGGTGGTGACCTTGCCCTTGGGCAGCAACACGACCGATGGAACCCCTGCGCTCGCACAATACGCGGCCAGCGCCGCAGATGTGTCTCCCGTCGAAGCGCATGCGATGGCGCGGATCGGCTTCCCGTCCTCGATCATCTGTTTGACGGTGCTCACCAGAACGGTCATCCCCAGGTCCTTGAAGGAACCGGTGTGACTATTGCCGCAGTTCTTAATCCAGAGGTCGTCGAGCCCGAGAGTCTTGCCATACCTCTCGGCCCAGAACAGGTTCGTGCCTCCCTCGGCGGTCGACACTACGTTTTCTTCGCGCAGCATCGGTTGGACCCATTCCTTCTTGCCCCAGACTCCGCTTCCGTGGGGCCAATCGCGGGTCATCCAGCGCTGATCGAACAGCTTGATCCAGCTGGAACCGCTGCGATCTCGTAGCGCGTCGAGATCGTGATGCACTTCGAGCAGATGCCCGCAGGAAGGGCAGTTGTAGATCACCTGGTCCAGAGGGTACGTGCCGTGGCATCCGGCGATGCAACGGAATGACGCGCTGTAGCTCATGGGAGCCGCAGTATAGGCGGTTCATCCCCAGGCGCACATCGCCTGCTGCAGTCAGAGAGCCACGCAGACAGCGTGCTGCGCTC
Organism: Myxococcales bacterium; assembly: GCA_029863605.1. Lineage (GTDB taxonomy): Bacteria > Myxococcota_A > Polyangia > Polyangiales > Houyiibacteriaceae > SG8-38. The sequence continues at coordinate 7,536 of JAOTVB010000023.1, forward strand.
AAGCGCCCTTTTTGTGAGGCCCCGGTACCAAGGACAAGGTCGGCTCGCTCGGTCGCCGGGCGAGCTCCTCGAGGTGCGCAACCATTTTGGGGTTCTTCGACACCAGCTTATTGAAGCGGGCGGCAGACATTCGAAGAACCAAGACGTCGGACGAAGCCTCGACGGTGAGGGGCGAGACGCCCCGGGTCAGCACCGAATGCTGGCCGAGCGCCCGTCCGAGCTTGAGCTGACCGAGTTCTTTGCCATCTGCGCTCGTGGCAATGAGCTCCCCGAGCATCGGGATGTAAAGCCCGTCCGAGCGCTTCCCCGCTTGGAGAATTCGGGTCCCTTTAGTGGCTTTGCGGACTTCGAACATGCGCGCGACCCTCGAGCGTACCTGGTCGTTGAAACCGGTGAACAACGGAGAGGTACGCACCAGCGTAGCCACCAAGCGACGCCCCACGACCTCGATCAAGACATCGCCGAAAGGAGGGTGCTCGGAAACCAATCGGTCGAGCAGCAGCTTGCTGATCCTCAGGGCACAGACCCTGCCCCGCGCCGTCACGTCGGCTCCATAGCTGGCGTTTTCCAGCAGACACGAGATACCCACCACGTCACCCTCGGAAAGAAGGACCGGACCTTCCTCGGCCGTGCGCAGAAGCTCGACCGTCCCTTCGACCAGCGCATAGAGCGCGTCCGCCGTGGTGCCCCTCTCGATGAGACGTTCGCCGTCTTCCAGATTGACCAATCGCGACTCTCGCACGAGGCGCTCCAACATGGGCTTGGGTATCTCCGCAAACAGCGGTGTCGACGGAAGCATTGCCAGGTGATGAGCTGTGGGCCGTTGGCTCGGCATGCCGCTCTTACGCAGAGGGCGGTCTTCGACCTCCACGGCCGAGACATCGAGCTCCATTGCCCGTCGCGCCGACATCGGAGGCCTGGTAAACCGAAGCTCGCCGTCAGGGACTGACTCGTCCCGGACGAGCGGGAGCGCCGCTGTCCTGATGCGTTTGGTTTGGGTCACGGGCTCGCCCTCTTCGATCCCGTTTCCCACGGCGGTGACGACGTTCTGGCGTGCCAATCGGTGGAGCCTTCGCGCGGGATCGAGATTCACTCTGTCTAAGACGTCGGTACGTGTCGGGTCGACACCCATGACGACTTTGGCCATCGCCGCGGCTCGCGCGACGAATCCGAGCGCCGCGTAGAGGTCCACCGCGGTTTCGTACGAGCTCACCGCCGCACTTGTTCGTCCCAGGCGGTTGAGCAAATCGCCCTTGCGGTGCGGCCAGCGGGGTTCGCTTGGCTCGACGAACTCCAATGCCTCGTAAATGCGCAGGGCTTCGCCGTGACGCTCTTTCTCGAGAGCCTTTTGAAGCTTGTCCCGAAGCTGTCGGCTGCGACTACCCGTCACGTCTCTTCAACTCTATACTCATTGTGGCACGGGCCAAAGGGGAGTGGGCTCTGCCATGATCGCTGCTACCCTCCCAGCCACCCTTGGTCCCGACGTCTGCATGAGCCTTTATATTCGCCTCATTCGCGCCGTATTCACATTCAGCGTGATCTTTGCCAGCTACATGGTCCAACTGGTCCTGGTAAAGGTTTTCCGGCGGTGGCGTCACGATCCTGATGCAAAGCGCGAACAGTCCCTAATGCCACGGTGGCTCGTCAGCCGCCAGGCGCGGCTCGATCAAAAGAACGCCGAGAGGCTGCTGGCCGGGATGCTCAAGCTCCGCGGGGTCTACATCAAGCTCGGCCAGGTCCTGTCGATCATGGGAGGGTTCTTGCCCGCGGCGTACACCAAGGAGCTCGAGTCGCTACAGGACGCGGTGCCCCCGCACCCCTTCGGCGAAATTGAGCGGGTCTTCATCGAGAGCCTCGAAGCGCGTCCTGAGGCGTTCTTCGAGAGTATCGACCCTGAGCCCGTGGCCGCTGCCTCCCTCGGCCAGGTCCACGTCGCGTACATGCCGGATGGCCGCAAGGTGGCCGTCAAGGTTTTGTATCCCGGGATTCGGGGCATCGTCCGCACCGATCTCAGGGTCGTGAAGCTGATGATCCGCGTCTACAAGTGGTTCTTCCCGGTGCATAACATCGAGGTGATACACGAGTCGTTGGTCGACCTGCTTCGGCGCGAGACGGACTACATCCACGAAGCAGAGTGCATGCGTCGGATGTCGGCCAACTTTGCCGACGACGACCACATGCTGTTTCCTGAAGTGGTCGACGAGGTGACCACGCGCGACGTGCTGACGATGACCTTCATGGAGGGCATCAAGATCACGCGGCTCGCGGACATCGAGGCCAAGGGGGTCGACCTCCGTAAATTGGCCGAGCGGCTTGTGAAGAGCTTTTACAAACAGGTGTTCGTCGATCGGTTTTTTCACGCGGACCCGCACCCCGGGAACTTCCTGGTCCAGCCCGTCGAGGGCTCCGATGACGCAAGGATCGTGGTTCTCGACTTCGGCGCGATCAGCGAGGTACGCAAGGACACCGTGTTCGGGATGGTCGATGTCCTTCGGGGCTTTTTCGAGCAGAACGACCAGTTGGTGATCGAGGGTATTGAAGCGATGGGGTTCGTCGCAGAGGGCGGCGACCGTCGACTTTTCGAGCAAACGGTGAAAACCTATCTCCAAAAGCTCCTGAAGCTCGAGGCCCGCACGCCTGCGGCGTTGATGGGCGCGAACGCCAAAGAGCTCGAGGCTTTGGCAGATCCCGAGGTAGAGCGGCGCGAGCTCCGCACCCTAATGCGGTCGGTGCACTATCCGGACGGCTGGTTCTACGTCGAGCGAGCCTCGGTCATGATGTTCTGGCTTGCAGGACAAATCGCGCCCGACCTCGACCAGTTGCAGGTGGGATTCCCCTACGTGCTTCCACTCTTGAGTGCGCGGCTCCAATCCTCGCGGCCGTCGCGTCCACCAGACCCGGGCGCGCGCCCTGCCGCAAGTGGAGGGTGAGGTGTCGCGGATCGTAGGGATCGACCCGGGCGAGGCTCGCATCGGCTTGGCCATTTCCGATGAAGGGCACTCGATCGCGTTTCCACGGCAAACGGTGGCCGTCCGAGGAGGTGTCGAAGAGGCAGCGGAAAAGGTTCGAGAGGCGCTTACCGACGAGAACGTCGAAACTCTGGTCGTCGGACTTCCGCTTCGTCTCGACGGGACCGAGGGGGAAGCAGCTCGGCGTGCGAGGGCTTTCGGTGAAGTGTTGCGCCGGACACTCGACACCGAGGTCGTCTACTGGGACGAGCGAATGACGACGGTCGCCGCCGAACGGTCGCTGCGGGAGATGGGACGGTGGGGGGCGCGACGGCGCGAGGTCGTCGACCAGTCCGCCGCGACGATCTTGCTCCAAGGCTATTTAGACGCCAAAAAGGGGGGAGAGTGGAACGACCCCAACGGATAAGCCTCGACGGTGGCGTGCGGCGAAGTTTCGCACGTCTGCTGAGTGTCTTGACGTTGCTCGCGGTAATGGGCGTGCTCTTGGCGCTCGGCTGGCTCTTTGTGATTTATCCTGATAGCGACGGTCCTCGGACTGACCCCGACGAGATCGTGATCGAAGTGCCTGAGGGCATGACTCTTCGGGAGCTTGCGTCCGAGCTCGAGGCCGCCGATGTGATCGCGCGTCCCGCGGTATGGGTGGTGTACATGCGTCTACGCGGGCTCGATCGACATCTCCGACAGGGTAAGATTCGGCTTCGAACACCGATGACGCCCGAGGAGGTCGCGCGCCATGCCACGACGCGGCTCGGCCGAATCCAAGTGCGCATCACGATTCCTGAGGGCTTCAATCGATTCGAGATCGCGGCGCGGCTCGCGGAGTTTGGGGTGTGCTCTGCCGACGAGTTTCTCGAGGCTACGGAAGACACGTCTCTTTTGGCGAGCTACGGAGTGGAGGCCAACGACGCCGAAGGGTATCTGTTTCCGGATACGTACGAGTTCGACGACCAGACGAAACCGAGGCGCGTCGTCGAGCGCATGCTCGCCAATTGGACACGGCGTTACGAAGACGTTGAGCGAGATCACGCAGCAGCGCTTGCAAAGCTCGACGGTTGGAGCACTCACGACATCGTCACGCTGGCGTCGATCGTCGAAAAAGAGGCAGCCGTGGCCGCCGAGCGACCGAGAATTGCCGGAGTTTTCCGCAACCGCTTGAGGTCGAGGAAGTTTCTGCCGCGCCGAAGGCTCCAGGCCGACCCGACTGTACAGTACGGATGCATCGCCGAGCCGGAGGCCGCGCCTTCGTGTGCGCAATACGATGGCGAGATCACCAGGGCAATGCTCGACGACCGCGACAACCCGTACAACACGTACCGTCATTCGGGCTTGCCGCCGGGGCCGATCAGCAACCCCGGGAAAGCTGCGCTCGTAGCGGTCATCGACCCGGAGGACCACGACTACTACTACTTCGTGGCGCGGGGGCAGGGAGAACATCATTTCAGCAAGACCCTGCGGCAGCACAACATCGCGGTGCGGCGCAACGGTCAGCAATGAAGCGTACCCCGCCGAATCCAATCATCGGTCGAGACGAACCTCAGCTCGGCCTCTTTGACGAACCTGACGATCGGGGCTCTACGCCAGCCGTCGAGATGCAGCGGAAGCTCGAGTCGATTCGAGCGCGACTCCCCGAAGGGGTGCGTTTCGGCACGTCGAGTTGGACCTTCCCCGGCTGGGCCGGTCTCGTCTACCACCGGCGCTATCCCAATCAGCGCGCGTTCTTGCGCGAATCACTCGAGGAGTACGCGAAACATCCCTTGATGCGTACGGTCGGGGTGGACCGTAGCTACTACACCCCAGTCCCCGAAGACGACCTCGCGCTCTATGCGAAACAATTGCCGGATGGCTTTCGGTGCGCGATGAAAGTTTGGCAGCGAATCACCATGCCAGTGTACCCGAGGCACCCGCGATACGGCGCCGATGCTGGGAAAACGAACCCGCACTTTCTCGATGCCGACCTGTTTGCGAGCGAAGTGAACGCATCGGTTCGAGACGCCTTTAGTCGATTCATGGGCCCTTGGATCCTGGAGGTTGCGCCATCGCCGTCTCCGATCGACCCGTCTTGGTTTCTGACGAAGCTCCGGGCGTTCTTTCGCGCGGCGCCGCGGGATTTTCCGTTTGCCGTCGAGCTTCGGGATCGCCGCTTGCTCACCACCGAGTACGCGCGAGCTCTGCGGGAGCACGATGCGGTACATGTCTTCAATTATTGGTCTCGGATGCCGAGCTTAGCCGATCAGATGCGCGTCGATGGCCTCGTCGGCGGGTCGCTCTTGGTCGTACGCCTGCTTCTGCCGCAGGGGGCCAAATACGCCGAGCTCAAGGACGCGTACGCACCCTTCGACAAGCTGGTCGAGGCACAGCCCGTAATGCGCCAAGACGTCAAACGCCTGGTGTCGGCCGCGGTCGAACGCGACATGGAGGCCTATGTTCTGGTCAACAACAAGGCGGAGGGATCGTCACCGCTGACCGTGCAGGCGCTGGCCGAGCTGCTCGTGCGGTAGCTTGCTTGGGGAGAGAGCCCGGCTATGGTGAACGCCATGACGGCGCCCAAGGCCGACAACATCACCTGGCACAAGGGAGAGGTCGACCTCGACGCACGCGCTTCGGCGTATGGACACCGCGGCGCCGTGCTTTGGTTTACAGGGCTGTCCGGCTCAGGGAAGAGCACGATCGCGCATCGGGTCGAGAGCATGTTGGTCGATCGCGGCGTCTTTGCGTACGTGCTCGATGGAGACAACATTCGTCATGGGCTCAACAGCGACCTCGGCTTTTCCCCGGAGGAGCGGGAAGAAAACATTCGCCGCATCGGCGAGGTGGCTCGGCTTTTCGCGGACTCGGGGGCGGTGGTCTTGTCCGCGTTCATCTCCCCTTACCGTCGGGATCGAGATCGAGTTCGCGCTTTGCTCAGGGAGGGCGAGTTCGTCGAGGTGTTCGTCGATACCCCGCTCGAGATTTGCGAAGCGCGCGATCCCAAGGGCCTATACAAAAAGGCGAGGGCCGGAGAGATTTCGAGCTTTACCGGCATCGACGCACCCTACGAGGCACCAGAGTCGCCCGAGGTGCACTTGGAAACAGCCGACCTCGGTGTCGACGAAGCGGCCGCGGAAGTGGTCCACTATCTGGCAACTCACGATATACTTGGAGACTCCTGATGCCCTCTCGCGAACAAATGTGGGACAAGATTCCCGAACAAGTTGACATCGTCGTGGTGGGTGGGGGGATCACTGGTGCGGGCATTGTCCGTGACGCAGCGCGGCGAGGCCTCAGCGTAGCCCTCTTCGACCAAAACGACATCGCATTCGGCACGAGCTCTCGATCGAGCAAGCTCATTCATGGCGGTCTTCGATACCTCGAGAGCTACGAGTTCAGCTTGGTCTTCGAGTCAGTGAGCGAGCGCCGCGTCGTGATGGAGCTCGCGCCCCATCTGGTGAATCCACGCGCGTTCATTTTTCCCGTTTATCAAGGCTCACGAAGGAACTTGTGGATGATCAACGCCGGTATGTGGCTATACGACGGGCTGTCGTTGTTTCGCTCGCCTAAGACGCACCGAACACTGAAACCGAAAGAGGTCGCCGACGAAGAGCCCATGCTCAAGCAGGAAGGTTTGCAGGGCGCGCCGTTGTACTACGACTGCTCGACCGACGACTCCCGTCTGACACTCGAGACTGTGCTCGACGCAGCGGAACAAGGTGCGATCGTGGTCAACTGGGCTCGTGTCGACGCGTTCATGAAAGACGACCGCGGTCGGGTTTCAGGTGTCGTCGTCAAGAACTGTCGGGATGGGAGCCTGAAAGAGGTTGCTGCCCATGCCGTCATCAACGCGACGGGACCGTGGACCGACGAGGTCTTGGGCATGAGTGGGCCTAGGACCGGGAAAGTGCTCCGGCCGACCAAGGGAACCCACATCGTCGTGGAGATTGAAAAGCTTCCCGTCAAGCATGCAGTCGTCTTGTTCCACCCTACCGACGACAGAGTCTTGTTTGCTTTGCCGTGGGGTGAGCGCACCTACGTCGGAACCACGGACACCGACTATGATGGCGCTCCCGGCGAGGAGCATGCGACCCTCGCCGACGTCGACTACCTGATCGATGCTGCGAATCATCACTTCCCGGGCCACCAGATCTCGCGCGCCGACGTCATTTCGACCTGGGCTGGCATTCGACCCCTGATCGCGCCCGAACCGGATGCCGGAGAGATGTCCGAGTCCAAGGTGAGCCGTGAGCATCAGATCTTCGTAGGCGAGGATGGGCTGATCACGATCGCTGGGGGCAAGCTGACGACTTACCGTAAGATGGCCAAAGAAACGGTAGACACCGCAGTTCAACTCCTGAAGCTCATGGACAAGCTTCCCCCCGACCTGCGTTCCGGGCAGACCTTCAAGTTCCCGCTTCCCGGTGCGGTCGGTTGGCCTGCAGACGATGATCACGACAAGGTTGCAGCCGAGGTCAGCAAGGCGGCCGAAGGTACTCTGTCCGACAATGCGTGCCGGCACCTAGTGGACACCTACGGGATGCGTGCGTTCGAGATCGCCAAGCGGTGCGTCAAAGACCCCTCTCAGCGCGAGCCGATCATCGAGGGGCGCTGCGAGATCTTGGCGCAGGTCGACTGGGGCGTAGAAGAGGAGCTGGCTGCGAGCGTCGCCGACATCATGATCCGTCGAACGCAGATATTTTATCGGGACTACGATCAGGGCCTAGGGGCTATCGACAAGGTCGCGACACGCATGGCAACCCTCATCGGTTGGAGCGCGGAAGAAAAGCAGCGACACATTGAGCACTACCGGGCGCGGGTCGCTCTGTCGCGACGGTGGCGGGACGAGCTTGCCGGGGCCCGAGCTAAGGGGTCAACTGCGGAAGCTTCAATTTGAGCGCAAGCGCGCCCGGCTCCACACGGATCGACTCGAGCTCCAGCACATCGAAGATCATTGCGGCAGTGCCGCGCGATGCGAAACGGCGCACGGCCGGAACGGTCCGCAGATCGACGCGAACGCGTTCGGCCGACTCTCGCTCCACGATCGCGCTTCCCACCTCATGTGTGTCCAGCGAAAAGATCATCGGCCAAGTCGCCCTCGCAATGCAGGCGGCGAGGGCGCCCACGATCGAGTGATCGGAAGCCCCTGGAGGCTCGACATCGAAGGAAATCTCCTTGGCGCCCCTTGGGGCGAACCGTACCGACAACGGCGCTAGGCTGAACTGGACTTCTCGTCCGCTGGTCAACGACGCGTCGACGAAGATACGGCCGCGCCTGCAAGCCACCATAGCCGAATCGACGCCTTCGGCGTGTGCCGCCGCTCTCGTCAGCGCGTCATCGCTCAAGCGCCAGAGTTGTTGTGTGAGACGTTCGAGAACTTGTTTCGTGGCGGTCGCCAGGCGGCTTTCGCTGGCTCTGCCGACGGCTCGGTCGGCGGCGGTCCGGATCCAGCTTCGAAGGAGGTCGAAACGATCGCTCATTCGGCTGCCTCCAGCTCGGGCTTGTGACGGAGAGCTTCGAGGTCTAAAGGCCTGACTCGTCTCGAGGCCCGACGCGCGAAAAAGCCGGTTCGCACGACCCGAGGCGCGACATCCGAAACCCCCGTCAACGCGCGAAGTACCTCAGCCGGCCGTGGGGTCGTCTTTCCCCCGAGGCGCAGGGTGATCCGAATCGGGAGAAGGTCGCCTGCAAAGCCGGCACGTGCGAGCTCGTGGCGACCGTCGCCCACCACTGTGCTGATCAAGGCTGCTCCCACGTCGACCCGTTTGCCGATCCCGCCGATATCGCGCCGGATCGTGAGCTCATCGTGGGGCGCGCCGAGCCGTTGTCGAAGTGCGTCTTCGTCGACGATACCCAGATCCCCAAGGTCGCTCCGCGAGAGCGCGGCAACGTACTCCGCTTCCTCGATCACCCGGTTGAGCGCCGCATCGTTCGATCCGAGCCCGGCATGGCCGAAGAATTCGATCCCGTCTATCGCGACCTGGTTGAGCGCCGCGCACAGGTCGTCGATCGCAGGCATCTCTGCTGCTCGCAGCCGGACGTCGACATGCTCACACAGGCTCGAGGTCCCGACCGGTAATGCGGGGCCAAAGGTCAACCTCGGAAGGGGGTGAAAACCTTCGCTGTAGTAGAGCGGAAGCCCCACCCGCCGGAGCATGCGAGGGAAGGCTCGCACGAGATCGAGGTGTGAGGCGTACGCGGCGCGGCCGAGCTTTCGATAGCCGATCCGCAGTCGCATCACGGGCCCCTGGTCGACCCCATGAAATGGTCGCCGGTCGATTTCTTCATCGGTCTCTTCTCGATCGAGTGGCGGAGGTCTAGGATCGAGCGCGTCCATGCGCTTCAGAAAGACGAGTCGCTCTTCTCGCATTTGGGTGAGATCGCATGCGACGCCGCAGTCGTAGCAAACGAGACGGCGCCTGTCGGCGTCAGCCTCTTGGGCGTTGGTATGGTGCACGAAGCGCCCGATGGTCTTTCCGCACGGGGGGCTCAACCGATTGCGGACTGACTTGCGATACTCGCGTGCCAAAAACCCCGGTGCGAGGCCGACGTCGATGTGATCCCAGGGAAGCCGCGCATCGATGGGAACCGTCCCTAGGAACGGCGCTGGGTCTAAGCCGACCTCCGCGAGAGATGCCGACCAAGCGTCGAGATCGAGCCGCTCGTCCCACGAGTCGAAACGCGCGCCGCGCCTGTAGGCACCGTGGATGACCTCGCCCAAGCGTCGGTCGCCGCGAGCGAGCATCCCTTCGAGCCAGGAGCCGTCTGAGTCGTGCATCTTGAGCTTGACGCGGGTGGTCGCTGCTTCGTCGCGAAGCAACGATTGTTTTCGTACTATTTCCTCGTGGGAGTCCATGGCGCACCACTGAAAAGGCGTGTGCGGTTTGGGCACATGGGTCGAGACGCTGACCGTGACCCGAGCCCGCTTGTTGCCTTGCACCTCGCGCGCAACATCGAGCGCGCGAGCCCCGGTGCGCACGATGTCCCGAACGTCCTCGTCCTCCTCGGTCGGAAGACCGATCATGAAGTAGAGCTTCATCTTGCTCCAACCACGGGAGAATACGCGCTTTGCGGTCTCCATGAGTTGGGAGTCGGTCACGTTCTTGTTGACCACATCGCGCATCCGCTGGCTGCCCGCCTCGGGGGCGAACGTGAGGCCGCCGGCGCGCTGCGTCTTCATGTCATCGAGCACGTCTTCACTGAGCCCGTACGCGCGGAGAGACGACACGTTCAAAGAAACCTGGCGGGAGGCTAGCGCCGCGACCGACTTTTGCACCAGCGGGGCGATCGCGCTGTAGTCTGCGGTCGATAGCGACGTCAGGGAGGCTTCGTCGTATCCGGCCTCCGAGACCGAGCGCATCATGGCCTCCACGATAGCGTTGGGATCGCGCTCGCGCACCGGGCGGTAGATCATCCCGGCCTGGCAAAACCTGCAGCCCTCGGTACAGCCCCGCGCGATTTCGATCGAGGCTCGATCGAACACGGTCTGGCAGTTGGCGATCGGGCCGTCGACGGGAAACGGGTACTCGTTGAGGTCCTTCACGATCTCGCGTCGTACGGGAAACGGAGCGCCGGAATCCTTCGGCTCGACCACGTGCACCTCGGTGTCCGGGCACAGGGTCGTTTGGTATAGCGATGGCACGTAGAACGCCCCGAGCCCCGCAATGCGTCGAAGCCGCTCTGCGCGCGGAACCCCCTCTTCTTTCATCGCCGCCCACGCGTTCATGAGCTCAGGCACCTTTCGTTCTCCGTCTCCAATCAGGAACGCGTCAATGAACGGAGACATGGGCTCGGCGTGCGTGGCGGTCGGGCCGCCCGCAACGATCAGCGGGTCGTCGTCACCGCGCTGCTCCGCAGTAAGAGGAATGTGCCCGAGGTCGAGGATCTGGAGCACGTTGGTGTACGTGAGCTCGTACTGAAGAGAGAACCCCACGATGTCGAAGTCGTGCAAACCCCGAGCGCTTTCGAGCGAGCAAAGGGGCTGTTCATGTGCGCGTAGCTCTGCCTCCATGTCTGGCCAGGCTGCGTACGCGCGTTCAGCGAGAAGGTCCGGGCTCTGATTGACGATGTCGTATAGGATCTTGTAACCGAGGTGGCTCATGCCGATCTCGTAGAGGTCGGGGAACGCGAGGCAGATCCGGCACCGGACCTCGTCCCATGGCTTGCGAACCTCCCCCTGCTCGCCGCCGAGGTACTGGGCGGGTTTGTGCACGCGGTCGATGAAACCTGCGTAAGGATGTTCTTGTATGGGGCGCGTCTCGGGCACGGACTAGTGTGACGCGTTCCGACGAGTTTGCACGCTCGGGCTCGCAACGCCAGACCCCGGTCGAGCGCTTGCGTTTTATGGGTGAACCGGAAAAAGCCCTTCTTCGGTCACAGAAAAGAGCGCGCCCGAAATCGGATGTGGAGCGCGCTCGGCGGCGTCGTTGGCATGTTTGGCGAGCAGGCGGGCACCATCCAGAGGCGCGACCAGCAATACGTCTCGGTGCGGCGCCGCCGCGATCCAGCCCTCGGTCGAGAGCTTCCTCAACCGCACCGCGAGGTCGGGGAGAACCAGCCGCGCCGCGTCTAGCCCGTCTCCTTGGCGCACTCGCAAAAGACAGTCTTCGATCGGTTCGAGCCTCAGTTCGCGAGAATGGGAGGCGAGGTTGCGGATCGATTGGTGGAAGGCATCGCCGCTGTCGAGCCACTGCTCCACCTCGGCCCGACGGACATAGCGTGCGCGAGGCCCGTAGCGCAGTTGCAGCGTGAGGTGTACATCGTGCCCCACCTCTTCGCGATACAGCACGTCCTCGGCAGGCAGCGAGCCGAGGAACCTGTCGGAAACCAGTCGCGGGAAGACGCGGGCCATCGCTTCCGCCCACTGCGTGTCACGCGGACGATCATCGCCCGGCAACATGCTGACGATGCGAAGCGCCGCCTCTGCCGTAGCCGCCTGGTCCTGGTCGCGGGCGACTTTCTCGACGCGGGCGAGGTCTACGGCGGCACCGTTGTCCAGTTCGACAGTCAGCTCGAACTGAGACTCAATCTGAAGGTCCGGCCGTTGCTCAGCGAGCACCTCTGCGAAGATCGAGACGACGCGTGAGACCGGGCCTGCGTCGCTTGCCTCTAGTTCGGCGGCCGCGAGCGATTCCGACAGGCAATGCCGAGGGTCTTCGGCGTCGAGTGCTTGCTCGATCGCGCTGAACGGGTCGAACCAACCAAAACGACCAAGCTGGACTCGATGTGTCCCTGCCTGCTCCCGCGCGCTGCCACCGAGGTGTTCGATCAGCAGGAGGCCAAGCAATGCGCCTGCTCCTTCGACGAAGCGGTCGTCTCCGATCGGGTCGCCTTCTTGCTCGAGGAAGCGCTCGATTTGGTCAGCGAGCCAGCGAACTCCGGTCCGACCGGCGGCGGGCAGCCCGGACCCGCGGGCTTCGGCGAAATTCAGCGCGGCAGGCACGAGACGGCCGCCGACCTCTTCCATTGCCTGGACCCAACTCACCCCCACACGACACCCCAAACGAACGTTAACATGACTCGGGTTGCGCGCATAGAGCGTACGACGAATGAATTGAGCAATGGCCCGTCCGGCGAAGAAGGTCGCGCTCGATCAGCTGGTCAAGGTGCTCGACCGGGTGCCCATCGTGTCGAGTGTCAAGAACGACCTGACTGAGCTTCGGGCGCTTCTTTACAATCGTCGACCGCCTCGTCTTGCCGCCCTCGGACTCCCTAGTAGCGGACGGTCCTCGCTTCTACGCGCGTTGATCGAGCGCAGCGCAGGCGAGCAAGCCTTCCATGCGGAGCATGGTCAGTGGGTCCACATCGAGCACGTGGGTGCGAAAGTGGAGTGGATCGAGCTCGACGTCGGGGACCCGAAAGCGCGGTCCCAGTGGGAAGCCGCGCTCGACGAAGGGAAGCCCGATTTGGTGCTGATCACCGTAGAGCCCAAAAGCATGGAGGATGCCGCTGCAATCATCGAGCGTTGCAAGAGCCTGCTGCGTAGCATCCCTGGCACCGAGTCGTCCGTGCGTGTGTTTCCGTTGCTCACGCACGCCGATCTGATCGGCCGCGGTCCGCAGGACGTCGAGTCCGTGCGTCGCGAGCTCGCAGCAAACCTCCGGGCCGCTTCCCTTCGCGCGGATCCGGCTCGAGCGGTGTCCGCCATTTCGGGCCACGGCTTGGAGGGATTGTCCGAAGCGATCGTCTTGGCGCTGCCCGAGGAAGCGCGACTCGAGGCGGCACGCTCGTTGACCCGCGCACGCCAGGCGCGGATCCGCATTGGCAACGAAATCGTCCAGGCCTGCACCGCCGTGTCGGTGACCGTGGGAGTCACGCCGATTCCATTCTCCGACATGGTGGTTCTCGGCCCTCTGCAAGCGATGATGGTGAGCTCACTCGCGTACCTGAGCGGACGGACCTGGGGTCGCAAGACGGTTGCCGAGTGGTTGGCGAGCCTGGGCGTCGTTGGCGGCATCGGCATGGGGCTTCGCTTTTCCGCGCAGACGATTGCCAAGTTCGTTCCCGGTGCAGGGAACGCGGTATCTGCTGGCGTGGCGGGTGCGGGCACGACCGCGATGGGTCAAAGCGCGATCAAGTATTTCTTGCGTGACTGACTACTGAGGCGGGCCGTCTTGCCAGACGATGTCGGCATCGTAGAGCTCCGCGAAGTGTCGGGCGAGCGGCTTCATGACCTCGGCGACCCCAATTTGTCGGCCCAGCTCCGTCGAAATCGAGGTCACCTCTTTGTCCTGAATCCCACATGGCACGATGAGGTCGAAGCGGGAGAGATCGGTGCTCACGTTGAGAGCGAGGCCGTGCATCGTGACCCAGCGGCTGATTCGGACACCGACTGCGCCGATCTTGCGGTCCTCGATCCAGGCTCCATTCAACCCTTCGATACGCGAAGCGTCGAGGCCAAAGTCGGCGCAAGCTCGGATCATCGTCTCTTCGAGCGACCACACGTATTTGCGGACATCACGACGATCCGGATTGAGATCGATGATCGGGTAGGCCACCAACTGGCCCGGGCCATGATAGGTCACGTCCCCGCCACGACCAACCTCGCGCACCGAGACCCCTTGGGCCTCGAGCGTGTCGGGTGACGCCAGAACATGTTGCTCTCTGGTCGAACGCCCCAAGGTGATCACGGGGTCGTGCTCGAGCATCAGGACCGTGTCGGCGATCTCGCCGGCGATTCGTTTCGCCTGCAGGTTCTTTTGTAGCGCGTGCGCGTCGTCGTAGCCGATGGTCCCAAGCTTACAGAAAAGCATGTGCGCTCGGCCGTCCTACCGATTCATGATGTGGATCGCCTCGCCAAGCGCGTGCTTGAACGCCTCCATGACGCCTTCGCCGAGGGTAGGGTGCGGATGAACCGTGAGGGCGACGTCTTCGGCGAATGCACACATCTCCATGGCGAGCGCCGACTCGCTGATGAGGTCGCTCGCTTCAGGACCGACGATGGCCACGCCGAGGAGCTGATGGTCGCTCTCGTCGATGATCACTTTGAGAAAGCCGTCGGTCTCGCTGACCGCCATCGCCCGGCCCGACGCGGCAAAGGGGAACTTCCCGATCTTGACCTTCTTGCCTTGGGCTTTCGCTTCGGTTTCGGTGAGGCCGACGGTCGCGATTTCGGGGTCGGTGAAAATCGCGGCTGGCATGCCACGCCAATCGCGGGCAGTCTTGTGGCCGGCGATCACCTCAGCCGCAATTTCGCCTTCCTTCGACGCCTTGTGGGCGAGGTAGGGTGGGCCGGCGACGTCACCGATGGCGAAAATGGTCGGCACATTGGTTCGGAACTGGTCGTCGACGAGGACGTGACCGCGCTCGTCGAGCTTGACCCCAACCTTGTCGAGCCCGAGGCCTTCTGAGTTCGGCTTGAATCCCACCGCGACCAGGACCTTCTCGACTTCGACCACTTGCTGCTTGCCCTCGGTCTCGATGGTCACCTTCGCTTTCCCACCGGACTTGTCGAGGCTGACGGCTTTGCTCTTCAAGTGGATGTCGGCGGGCTCGCCCTTCTTCAGATGTTTTTGAACGACGCGGACCAAGTCGGAGTCGGTACCGGGCAGCAGCTGGTCCAAGAGCTCGACGACCGTGATCTTCGTCCCGAGCTTCTGGTACACCATCCCGAGCTCGAGGCCGATCACCCCGCCTCCGATCAAAAGCATGCTCGCGGGGGCTTTTTGAAGGCTGACCGCTTCACGTGCCGTGATTACGAGGTCACCGTCGGGCTCGAACCCCGGGAGTTGAATCATCTGCGTGCCCGTCGCGACGATGATCCCCTTGGTTGCCTTGTAGGTTTCTGTCTTTCCGTCCGCGCCGGTCACCTCGACGGTGTTCGGATCGGTGATCACGGCCGTTCCCATCGCGATATCGCCCCCGTTCCCCTTGACCAGGCTCGTTACCCCGCTGGTGAGCTTGTGGACGATGCCTTCCTTCCATTGCTGCATCTTGGCGACGTCGACCTCGAGATCTTTGACCGTGATGCCCATATGCTGGGCGTTTCGAACCTTGTTCGCGAGGTTCGCGGCGGCGATGAGTGCCTTGGACGGAATGCAACCCCAGTTGAGGCAGACCCCACCCATGGCTTCTTTCTCGACGCAGAGCGTTTTCACACCGAGTTGTCCCAGACGAATGGCAGCCACGTAGCCCCCAGGGCCGCCACCGATCACGATCGCTTCGTATTCGTTAGACATCGGAGCGGAGTCTGCATCAGCATCCCCGTAAGCGCCAGCGGCAGTGCTATAGTCGTTGCGCTATGCGATACCTCCACACCATGATCCGTGTGAGCGACCTCGAGGCTTCGCTCGACTTCTTTTGCAACAAGCTCGGGCTCGTGGAGCACCGGCGGTCGGAAAACGAGAAGGGGCGGTACACGCTCGTCTTCCTCACCAGCCCTGAAGATCGCGCGCGTGCCGAAGGAGAAGCGTCGCCCCTGATCGAGCTCACTTACAACTGGGATCCCGAGGAGTACACGGGCGGACGCAACTTCGGTCACCTGGCTTTCGAAACCGAAGACATCTACGCCCTCTGCCAACGGTTGATGGAGAACGGCGTCACGATCAACCGCCCACCCCGAGATGGCCGAATGGCATTCGTCCGCTCCCCCGACGGAATTTCGATCGAGCTGCTGCAAAAAGGGAAACCTCTCCTACCCGCCGAACCGTGGGCATTGATGCCAAACACCGGCGCTTGGTAGTTCGATCGCGTCAAACGGGGCTTTTGAAGTGACTATCAGCTAGCTTCTTCGCCAAGTCGCGCGGGTGCGTTATTATCCAGATCATGACGACTCGTTGGATTTCTCGTTTGTCAGTGCTGGCGCTCCTCAGCGCCTTGGGTTGCGGGGGAAGTACGCCTAATGGCACCGGTGGCGCCGGCGGCACGGGTGGTGCCGGCGGCGCGGGCGGAGTGGGTGGCGCCGGCGCGATCGGCGGGGGCGGTGGTTCTGGCGGTTGCTCTGACAATAGTGCTTGTGACGAGGCGGATTACTGCAACGCAGAGGACTGTAACTCGACCGGCACCTGCGTCACCCGACCCCTCGTGTGCTCTCGGGTCTTCGCTCCCGTCTGCGGGTGCGATGGCAGCACCTATGGCAACGCCTGCGAGGCAGCCGCCGACGGCGTGCGCGTCGCGTCCCAAGGTGCGTGTCCGTAGGGTTCCAGTTCAGAACTTCGTCTGTGATGGCTATCTCCACAGAATTGATGTTAAAGTCCGCCTGATGCGAGATAGAAACAAGTGGGTCCGTTGGCTGGCGTCGTGTGCTGTCCTTTTTGCCTGGGGTTGCGGGAGCAGCGGCTCGGAAGTCGCTAGTGCTGGCGCGAGCTTGGGGTGTACCGACGGAACGCTCGACCAGAGCGTCGTTCACGTCGATCTGGAATTTGGTGGCGAAAGCCGGAGCTACGAGCTCCACGTGCCGCCGAGCTACGATGGCGACACGCCCATGCCGTTGCTGCTCAACTTCCACGGGTTCACGTCGAACGGGCCGCAGCAGCAGCTCTTTTCCGAGATGGACGCAACCGCCGATCGACGTGGCTTCGTCGTGGCCTATCCCAACGGCATCAGGAGCTCGTGGAACGCCGGCTCATGCTGCGGTGAGGCCCAGGCAGAAGACATCGACGACGTCGGATTTGCACGTGCCGTCATCGGCGACATCGGTGAACGCGGCTGCGTCGATCTCTCGCGCGTCTACGCAACGGGTATGTCCAATGGTGGATTCTTGTCGCATCGGCTGGCGTGCGAAGCGACCGATGTGATCGCTGCGATCGGGCCGGTCGCTGGAGTCCTCGTAGTGGACCCTGCCGACTGCACACCCTCGCGGCCGATTTCGGTCATCCAGTTCTACGGCACAGAAGATGCCCTGGTCCCCTACGATGGAGGGGGCTTGGCGAGCGGCTTGAGCGCGCCAGAGACACAAGCCGGCTGGGCTGAACGAAACGGATGCATCGGCGAGTCGACGATCACGTACAGCAACGGCGACGTCACCTGCGAAACGATCGACCAGTGCGACGGTGACGTCACGGTAACGATGTGCACCGTGGAAGGCGGCGGTCATTGTTGGCCCGGGCAGACCCTTTGCGGTCAAATCCTCGAGAGCATCGAACTCGGACGAAGCACCACGGATATCAGCGCAAATGAAGCGAT
Source organism: Myxococcales bacterium (assembly GCA_029863605.1). Taxonomy (GTDB): domain Bacteria; phylum Myxococcota_A; class Polyangia; order Polyangiales; family Houyiibacteriaceae; genus SG8-38. The sequence continues at coordinate 25,094 of JAOTVB010000023.1, forward strand.
GTGGGATCTGTTCGAGACGGTGAGGCTGCCCTAGCTCCTTCAGGTCGTGTGACAGATTCTGCGCAATTCAGACTTTCCGGTTCCATGCGAATCGGCTTGGCGGGCTGCTGGATCACTTGCGTCCTCGTCGTTGCAGTTGGATGTAGCAACGCAGCCGAGCACCCTCTGCGGTCAGCCTCGAATGAAGCGGCAGCATTTCCGCCCGCGCCTGCTGGAACGGCGCGCAGCGTGAGAGCCCCGCGACTGCTGTTGAAGGGCGTCACCGTGGTCGATGGAACCGGCGCACCTGCCCGAGAAGGCCAGGATATCCTGATCGTCGGGGCCAAGATCGCCGATATGCAGGCATCGATCGACGACCCGAGCGCGGTAGTTCTCGATGTGGGCGGCCAGACCGTGTTGCCAGGATTGATCGATTGCCACACGCACACGCAGTCGGTGCCCGGCGCAGCATTGCGCGGCGACAGCCCCGAGCTCATCGAACGGCAACGGCGCCTACAGCTGAGGGCTTATCTCGCCAGTGGGGTGACCACCGTGCTCGACACCGGAATCTCGAGGCCGATGTTGTTGCGCTTCCGGCGCTACCTCGCCGAGGGGGAACCAGGGCCGTCGCTATTCGCTTTGTCGCCATTTCTGACGCCGAAGGGCGGTTACTTCGGAACCGAGGGTCTGCGGACAGCCATTTACGCAGACATCTGGGAGCCCATCGAAGGCACCGAGAGCATCGGAAAGCAGCTCCGCGAGGCGGTCGCTCTTTCTCCGCTGGGCGTCAAAGTGACGGTCGAGCCAGGCATGGTGTTTCCCATCTGGCCCGTCTTCTCCACCGAGCAGCTCGCGACGATCAAGCAGGAAGCCGCGGCCGCGGGGCTCTTGATCTTCGTGCACAGCATGAACAACGAGGCACACCGCACGGCGCTCACACTGGAGCCTCACGCGCTGGTGCATGTGGGTCTGGGCTACGAGACGATCGCGCCCGACGTGCTCGAGTCGATCAAGCGAAGCGGAGCGTATGTCATCAGCACGCTGGCCGTCTTTGAAATGGAAAGCTGGTTCTGGGATCAGAGCGCGATGCGTCAGCCGTGGATCGAAGCACGTGTTCCCATCGCTCAATGGCAAACCGCGAACGATCCGACCACTCGGAACCGTGGGCTCGACATGATGACTCCGCTCGTGACGCCGACCTGGATCCCGGGATGGCTCGCACGAGCCGGAGCTCGCTTCGTGCGCGGTGCCAAGAGTGGGCGGCGTGAGCTCGCTTCATCCCAGCGTGCCGTGCGCGCGATGCACGAAGCCGGCATCCCGATCGTCATGGGTGCTGACGCCGGGAACTGGCCGGTGTTTACGACGTTCTTTCACGGCGTCGGCTCACTCGTCGAAATGGGATTACTCGAAGAGGCCGGCCTGCCACGCAACGAAGTCATCGTGACCGCCACCTCGCGGGCAGCCAAAATGCTCAAGCAAGACGACCGCATCGGAACGGTTCGAATCGGGCTGGACGCCGACCTCATCGTCGTGCCGAACAATCCCCTCGAGCACGGCATGCAGGCGCTTCGGGAGATCAGTTGGGTCATCAAGCGCGGCGTCGCCAAGACACCGCAAGCTTGGCTGTCGGAGTGACCGATCCCTGAACCTACTGCCAGCCGTCCTGCCTGCGCTGCCTGCGCTGTTCGCGCCTCTGGGCAGCGTCGTAGATCTTCTTATTGAGGTTGCGCCCCGGGTTGTTCTCTCCACGGTTCGGCGCGTACGTGACACCCTCATCCGCATCCTCGAGTCGCAACGTCTCATCGGCGTGCGGAAACGCGCTCTGCCCGTCGTCGATTTGAACGCTTTCTTTGGCCGATGCGACGCCGTCGTTCACGAGCTCGGCTACGTGCTCGTATGGCGTCTGACCGTCAAACGGCACGAAGAACACGACATACGCGATACCCCCGAGCGTCGCGACACCCAATAGCTGCTTAAGGCTTCTGTCCATCGTTTCCCTTCTTGTGCCGGGCGTGTCGCCCTCGGCGGGGCGCCGCCCCCTCAATTAAAGGATAGCCGATCGGCCAGGTGCTCGCCTTTTTGCCGCAAGGCGGCCGCTCCCAAGCATCTCCGCCGAGGATGTCTGAGCAGTCCGCGCGCCGCAGTTCGATACACCGGGATAATTTGCTCAATAGCGTCGGGACGTGATGGGGTCTCGAACGAAGGTCGCGTGTCCCCGTGCGCGCAGCACGGGGAACCGCGTCGCCGGGCGAGGCTGGGTGTGGGCCCGTAATTTAGAACATGGCCACATGGTGGGAGCCCACGCCCAGACCGACCGCCCGTAGTTCGAGGCGCCGTCGCGTCCCGACGCGGTTGATCAATCTCTGTCGAGCGCCTCGAAGAGCCCCGCCGCGCCCATACCGCCGCCGATGCACATCGTCACGATCGCTCGCTTGCCTCCGCGTCGCTTCAACTCGTAGAGCGCGCTTGCCGTGAGCTTTGCGCCGGTGCAGCCGAGGGGGTGGCCGAGCGCGATTGCGCCGCCGTTGACGTTGAGCTTGTCGTCGGGGATCCCGAGCTGTTGTTGGACATAGACGGCCTGGCTGCCGAAGGCTTCGTTGACCTCGAAAATGTCTATGTCGTCTATGGTGAGGTCGTTCTTGGCGAGAAGCTTTTGCACTGCCGGGATCGGGCCAATGCCCATGATTGACGGGTCGACCCCGACCGTAACGAACGACTTGAAGATCGCAAGTGGCTCGAGGCCGAGCTCTTCGGCCTTCTTCTTCTTCATGACGATCGCGGCTGCTGCACCGTCGGAAAGCGGCGACGAGTTGCCCGCGGTGACGCTGCCGTTGACCGCAAACGCCGGTCGCAGCTTGGCGAGCGCTTCGACCGTGGTTCCGGGCCGTGGCATTTCGTCGACCTTGAACTCGAACATCTTGCGCTCACCATTTTCATCGAAGCGAACCCCGTGAACCGGTACGATCTCTTCTTCGAATGCGCCTTTCTCGATCGCCGCAAGGGCTCGTTCGTGGCTTCGTGCGGCGAATTCATCTTGTTGTTGGCGGCTGATGTTGAAGCGGTTGGCGACGTTCTCCGCGGTGATGCCCATCGGCGTGTAGGTCTCGGGATACTTCTCCATGACCTCTGGCGATGCGCTCGGCTTGTTGCCGGTCATCGGGACCATGGTCATCGATTCCATGCCGCCGGCGATGACCACGTCGTTGTAACCCGCCTTGACCGAGCCGGCCCCCAACGCGATCGCCTGTAGACCGCTCGAACAAAAGCGATTGATGGTCAGCGCTGAGGTCTCCTCGGGAAGGCCCCCGAGCATGCCGACCATGCGCGCAACGTTCATGCCTTGCTCACCTTCCGGGAAGGCGCAGCCGAGCACCAGGTCCTCCACCATGTCGGGCTTCACTTGAGGGTTTCGGGCCATCAAGGCCCGGACGACTTCGCCCGCGAGCTCATCGGGACGCCGATTGGCCAGGGATCCCTTCTTCGCGCGTCCAACCGCGCTTCGAACCGCATCTACGACGACGATCTTACCCATGTCTCTACTCCTGATTCCTTGTTGGCTCGTGCGTTCCGAACTGGCCTAGTTTCTCAAAGGTTTGTTGGTGGTGAGCATGTGTTGCATGCGCTCTTGGCTCTTGGGCTCGCCGCACAGGCTGATGAAGGCCTCGCGCTCGAGCTGAAGCATCTGTTCCTCGGTGACCTCGTGCGCGTTGCCCGACGGGCCGCCGCACAGGACCATCGCGACCTTGCGGGCGATCAGCGCGTCGTGCTCAGTTGCGTAACCGCCGGCGACCAGCGTGTCGATCATCATGTCGAGTGTCGCCATGCCGCTCTCGCCCGGCAGCCGGTATGCCCGCCGGGGCGGTGGGTGGTAGCCAGCATCGGCCATGCCGATCACCCGGGCCTTGGCTTCGGTCAGCAGTCTTGCCTTGTCGAACGAGATTCCATCGGTCTTGCGGAAGTAGCCAAACTCTTTGGCCTCGCCGGCGCCGGTGGCGACGCGCGCCATTGCAATGTTCTGGAACGTGCGCGAAACGAAGGGAAGCGTGTCGACGTCGGTGCCGTCGGGGATCCCCTCGAGGGCGCGCCACAGCATGTTCATGTTGCCGGCGCCCCCCGGGAGAAGTCCGACGCCGACCTCGACCAGACCGATGAAGGTTTCGGAAGCCGCCTGCACCGCGTCTGCGCCGAGACAGACCTCGCAACCGCCGCCGACGGTCATGCCAAACGGCGCCGCCACGACCGGAATGGTCGAATACTTCATGCGCTGCAGGCCGTTCTGCAGCCCGCTAATGGTGCCCCGCAGTTGGTCCCAGGCCTTTTGCTGCGCAGCCATGACGACCGCGAAGAGATTGGCGCCGACGCAGAAATGGTCGCCCTCGTTGTAGATCAGTAGCCCGCGGAAATCGCGCTCCGCAATCTCGACCGCGCGGCCGATTCCCTCGACGACCGTGTCGTCGATGCTGTTCGCCTTGGTGGTGAAGGTCAGGCCCAATACGCCGTCGCCGAGGTCCCAAGCCTCCGTGCCGCGGTTGCTGAACACCGCCGCGTCGCCCCGCCGCATCACCGTCAGGCTGGTATTGCGCGGGTCGATATCACGGGCTTCGTACTCGCCTTTCACCAGACTGAACACGCGGCCGTCGTTCGTGTAGAAGCTCTCAGCCCCCGACTCGGCCATCTTGTTTACCGAAGCCGGAAGCGACAGCCCATCGGCCTTCATCCGCTCGTACGCAGCCTTGAACCCGATGGCGTCCCAGGTCTCGAAGGGGCCTAGATCCCAGTTGTAGCCCCACTTCATCGCATTATCGACGGCTTCGACGTCGTCGGTGATCTCGCCGATCTTCTTGGCCGAGTAGGCCAGGGTTTTCGAGAGAACCGCCCAGGCGAACTTCCCCGCAGGGCCGTCGTTTTCGACCAAGGCTTTCACACGGTCCGCCGGAGAGCCCTTGAGGCTCTTGCAGAACTTCTTGATCTCGGCGTCACCGGCCTTGGGCCGGTACTCGAGCTTCACGGGATCGAACGTCTGGATGCCTTCCTTGGTCTTCTTGTAGAAGCCACCGCGGGTCTTGTTGCCGAGGAGCTTCTGCTCGACCATTACGTCCACGAATTCCGGAAGCTTGAAGACATCACGCTCGGGGTCGTCGGTCAGCACCGCGTAGCAGTTGTCCGACACGTGCTTGAAGGTGTCGAGGCCCACCATGTCGGCGGTGCGATAGCTCGCACTTTTCGGGTGCCCCATGGGCGGCCCGCTGATGGCGTCGACGTCTTCCGGCGTCAAGCCAGCCTCGAGCATCTGGTTCATGATGAGCGACATCGAGTAGCAACCGATGCGGTTGCCCACGAAGTTCGGTGTGTCCTTGCCGATGACGATACCCTTGCCGAGCTGGTCCGTCCCGAAGAGGCTCATGCGATTCATCACGGCAGGGTCGGTGTCCTCGCCGGCGACCAGCTCGAGTAGCTTCATGTAACGGACCGGGTTGAAGAAGTGCATTACCAAAAAGTTCTTGCGGAATGAATCGCCACGCCCTTGGAGCATGTCCGCGATGCGGAGCCCCGAGGTGTTCGAAGCGAGGACCGTCCCTTCATCGAGGGTGTTCTCGAGCTTCTCGAAGAGGCTTCGCTTGATGTCGAGGTTTTCGATGATCGCCTCGATCACGAGGTCGCACCCCTTGAGGAGGTCGATGTCGTCCTCGAGGTTGCCGATCGTTACCCGCCTTGCGTAGACCGGATGAAAGAAGGCCGCGGGCCTCGCCTTGAGCGCGGCCTTGAGGCCGCCAGCCGCAAACTGATTCCTATTGGCCGGATTTTTCTTCTCTTTTTCGCTCAATCCCGGGGGAACGATGTCGAGCATCACTACGTCGATCCCAGCGTTGGCAAAGTGCGCCATGATGCCGCTACCCATGACACCCGCTCCGATCACACCTGCTCGCCGAACTGGTTTGGTCATACCTCTCTCCTGCTAGTAGAGCGTGAGAACCTTCCGCAAGACGGGCTCGGAGGCAAGTCATTAGTTCGAAAGGCTGTTAACCCTTAGATGTGGCTCCCAGTGCCGCGACGAGATCGTCGTGAATCGCGCCATTGCTCGCGACCGCGCTGCCTCCGTAAATCGTCTCCTCGCCCGTCATCGAAGTGAGCCTTCCACCTGCTTCACGAATCAGGACGGCTGCGGCGCAGATGTCCCAAGGCTTGACCCCGGGGTCGACCATTGCGTCTGCCCTACCGAGCAGGACCTGCCTGTACCCGTCGAAGTCGGGATACCCCCGCGCCGAGTCGCACGCGCCGGCGAGCCCGACCAGCGTATCGCCGACGCCCGCTTCGGTGAACTGCTGAAGACTCCCGTGCATCACGGTGGCATCGCTCAGCGAGGTCACTTTCGACACATGTGCCTGCTCCCCATTGTGGGTCGTGCCTTGGCCGAGAGCCCCGACGAAGAGGTCACCGGCCGAGGGCATGTACGCGATCCCTACGACCGGGGATCCCTCGACCTCGATCCCGAGGAGCACCGACCACGTCGGCAGACCTCGGATGAATGCGCGGGTTCCGTCGATGGGATCAACGATGAAACGGAGCTCGGCATTGTCGCCATGTCGGCCGGTCTCCTCGCCGTAGAACTCCGCATGTGGATAGCGCTCCATGACGTAGTCGCGGATCACCTGCTCCACCTCGCGATCGGCGGCGGTCACCGGGCTCCGATCTGGCTTCCTTTCAGGAATGACCCCCCGATCGAAATGTTTCAGGGCGATCTCCCCAGCCCGGACGATCACATCGGTGAGGGCGTGTAACGCGCCCGAGCCACCGATGCGATCTGCGTCAAACCCGTTGCCCATTCGCGGAGCATGACCTGTCAGCCCTCTCGCGTGAAGCGGAGCCGTCGCTGCGTTGTTTCGCCGTTTCTCATTGACGGATCCAGCCTTCTTCTCCACGATGGCGGTATGTATCAAAGGGGGTCAATCGTGCCGTTCGCCGGCTGGCGGCGGCCACGATTGTTGGGGGATTCTCCCTGGCGGGCGGCTCTTCGCTCGGTGGGGGATCGCGTCGTACGGATCGCCGAAGAGGTGGTCGGCCAGGACATCGACGCCCGCATCGCCGGCATTAGGACCCACCCCAACGAGGTCGGCCACGATCCCTTTGGCTTCGACCCGGAGACCAGCCGCTACGCCCTCGCCATGGCGGGCCTCCTGCACCGCCGCTACTTTCGCACCCAGGTATTCGGCATCGACCGCATCCCCGAGGGCAGGGTGCTGATCGTCGCCAATCATTCGGGCCAACTCCCAATCGACGCCGTGCTGATCGCCAGCGCGCTCATGCTGGATGCGAACCCGCCGCGGTTCCCACGGAGCATGGTCGAAACCTGGACCGCCGAGCTGCCCTTCATTTCGAAGCTCTACCCACGGCTCGGCCAGGTCGTCGGCTCGCCGGAAAACGCTCGCCGCCTGTTGAGGCAAGACGAGTCGCTGATCGTCTTCCCCGAGGGGGCCAAGGGGATCAGCAAGACCTTTGATCAGCGCTATCAGCTCACCGACTTTGGCTTGGGCTTCGTGCGGCTCGCGCTCGAGACCAACACCCCGATCGTCCCGGTCGCAGTCATCGGTGGCGAGGAGCAGTATCCCTCGATCGCGGACTTCAAGCCGCTCGCCAAGCTCCTCCGGATGCCGGCGTTTCCGATCATGCCGCAGATGTTCTTCGGAATGGTTGCGCCCCTGCCGACGAAATACCGTCTCTACTTCGGCGAGCCGTTCCGGTTCGCGGGCGACCCCGACGATGAAGACTCGGCCGTCGAAGAAAAAGTTTGGCTCGTCAAGAGCACGATTCAAAGCATGGTGAACCGCGGCTTACGCGAACGAAAAGGAGTGTTCATCTGAAGGAGGACCCACCCGTTTTCATGCCTGACCCACAACCCACCCGTCCCACCAAACCAAGCGCCCGTCCCGGAGGAGAGCCGGTCGAAGGTCGCCCTTCCGCCCGTGCGTCCGTGGCTCTGGGCGTCTTTGGTGATTCGAGCCCGCCGATCGCGAAGCCGTCGCACACGAGTGGTGTTCGCCCCAGGCCCGCCACCGAGGGCGCGGTGCTCGTAACGGGGATATGTGGGCGCCTCGGCAAGCTCCTCGCCCGCGAGCTCCACCGTTCGGACACGGTGGTGGGGGTCGATCGGCGGCCCTTCGTTGGGCGCCCCAAAGACATCACCCACCACGAAGTCGACATGCGCCGAAAGAAGATGAAAGACATCTTTCGCGGCCGGAACATTCGAGCGGTCGTTCACGTGGGAGTCCTTCACGACCCTCGCCGGAGCGACCGCGAACGGCACTCCTGGAACATCGTCGCGTTTCAGAAGCTGCTCGAGTACATGGCGCAGTACGAGGTTCCAAAGCTCGTGGTTTTGTCGGGGGCCAACGTCTACGGCCCCCAGTCCAACAACCCCCAGTTCCTGACCGAGGATGCGCCCCTGCTCGGCGCTCAGCACTTCGGGGGGATGCGTGATTTGGTCGAGCTCGACATGATCGCCCAGAGCTTCTTCTGGAAGCATCCAAGCACCGATACGGTCATTCTTCGTCCCTGCCACATCGTCGGGCGCGTTCGAAACGCGGCGAGCAACTACCTCAGGCTCGACCGCCCCGTGATGATCATGGGCTTCGACCCGATGATGCAGGTCGTGCACGAAAAGGACGTCGTGCGGGCGATCCAGCTTGCCCTGCGCCCGGGGGTCCGCGGCATTTTCAACATCCGCGGCCCTGGGGAAATGCCGCTTTCCCATTTAGTGCGCCAGGCAGGGGGGCGTCCGAGAGTGCTTCCGTCACCGCTTGCGCGTTTGGCGCTCGACCAGCTGTGGCGGCTGCGTCTGAGCAGCTTCCCGTCCCAGGAGCTCGACCATTTGCGCTATGTCTGCATGGTCGACGACGCCCGGGCGCGCGAAGAGCTCGGGTATGAGCCGACTCATTCGATCGACCGAGCCCTTCGCGACCTCCGGCGCGTTCGGTATTTGGTCTAGCGCGCGGTCAACGGCACTTACCGTCTAGGCAGTCTTGGCCTTCGGGGCACTCGCTTTGGATGCGGCAGTCGCTCCGCATCTCGCTTGGCGCGTAGCAGAGGTTGTCGAGACCACAGAGTGGTACCTGGCCATCGAACGACTCGCAGATCGCATCGGGATCGGGTGCGGTCGCATCACATTCGGTCCGGCACACGCCCTCGACGCAGACCGTGCCGTCGCAATCGACGTCCGTTCGGCAGAACGGGTTCGGGGCGTTCGGGTCGGGGGTGGTACGCGGACGGCAGAAGCCCTCGGCATCGCATGTCTCGGTGGCCTCGTCGCAGCCGGAGTCACAGCGCCGTAGGCACGCCCCCTCGACGCAGTTCGTGGTGAGGTCAGGGCAATCGCTGCTGTCGATGCATTGTCCGGCCACTGGGACACAAAGACTATCCTGGCAGGCCGTGCCGCTCGGGCATCGCGTGCTCCCGCCGCAAAGCAATCGGCAACGGTTGTTCGCGCAGGTGAAGCCGGCGGCGCATTGGAAGTCGAACTGGCAGGTTTCGATCACCGGCACGCAGAGGTTCTCGACACAGAGCTCCTCGGAGTCGCAGTCGGTGTCGAGGAGACAGTTGCTCTCCACCTCCGGGCGACAGCTGTCTCTGAAATCACACTCGAATCCGACGGCGCAGTCCGGATCCTCTCGGCACTCGGAAAGTGCGGGGATCAAACACGCGCCCTCCGACCGTTCGCAATAGCTTCCAACCGGGCAATCGCCGTCGGTGAGACAGATGCCAAAATCCACGGCGACACACCCATTGGTCGATGGGTCGCAGAACGCTTCCGAAGGACAGTCGAGATCGTCGAAACAGGAGATCGGCACATCGCGCTGGACGGGGTCCGGTCCGTAAATGGGACAGCCGACGAGGAGGAGCATTGCGGGTAGCAATGAGAGAATACGTGCTTTGGCCATACTCCTCGGACGCCTGGGCTCCAGGGGTATTCAGGCCGTTGGGAACTAGTCCAGAAATGTATCGTTTAGGGCTTGGTTTTGACGCAGTGCCTCATAGAGGACGATCCCGACGGCGTTGCTGAGATTTAGGCTTCGAACCGGTGCCAGGGTCGGGATCGCCCAGACGCGATCGCGGCCAGCGAGGAGGGCCTCGGGGAGACCGACCGATTCTCGCCCGAAGACCAAGGCATCCCCGGGCTTGAAGTCCGCCTCCAGGTAAGACCTGGGAGCTCCCCCGGAAAAGAAATGAATTCGGCCAGATCGATTCGATTCCTCGAAGGCGCTGAACGATTCGTGGCGGTGGATCTCGACCAGGTTCCAGTAGTCGAGGCCTGCGCGGCGGACGGCGTGCTCGTCGATCGAGAAGCCGAGGCGCCCTACCAGATGCAGCGGCGAACCGGTCGCGGCGCAGGTCCGCGCGATCGCGCCGGTGTTGGGCGGGATTTCCGGTTCGACCAGAACCACGAGGAACGGAGTCTCGAGCGGCCGCACACGGAGCTTCGGGCCTTGGGGCATGACCGTTCTTACGATAGAGCCTATCCACGTGGCAAAGCGGACTTGGTTCTGGGTGGTCGTGGTGGGAGCGGTGGCGATCGCGATTTGGAAATTCGAGCGCCGGCCCGAGCCGCCGCCGGCGCTTACCCCTTGGGCCGATGTGGTGACGTTGGTGCCGCCTCCCCGTGGCCTCGATTGGGCTGACGTGAAGGACTATCCCGCCGTGAACGAAGCCGTCCGAGGATTGGATCCCGACGCGCTCCGTGACGCGCTCGACGGGGCCCGGCTCGATGCGCTTTGGGTCGGCGTGACCCCAGATGCGCCGTGGGGGCCGGAGCTCCCGCTGGCAGACCGTTTTGCGGCCGGGGGAGTCATCCGAGGGTTTCGCGGAGTGTACCTCGCACCGGAGGGGTTGCTTTACGCAGTCGACAGGACCGAGTGGCCCGAGACGCTGACCGATCGCGTACTTGGGCCGGTCGCGCGTGAGATCTTGGAAGGGCGCGAGCCCCCGCCGCTCGACGTCTTTCCCGAGGCCCTCACGCGCCGGCAATCGGTCGAGGTGCTGGTCCTTCTCCGCGGGGCCGATGGGGTTCGGCTTTGGCGGTCGGCACGCGCCGAATCGATCGCGCAGGCGTTGAACACCGCAGCGCTCGCGGCGCGCAAACGTTGGGATGAGCGAAGCGAGACGATGGGCGGACCACTCGACCAGCGACTCGATCGACTCGACGTGGAGGTCGCGTTGCTATTCGATGACGGCACACTCGATAAGCGCGCGGTGTCCTTGATCGACTCGTTGGTGAAGCCGTTGCATGGCGTGGCCTACGAGCAGCCCGCGCGATGGCGCTATCTCTTGCCGACTGCCACCCATGACGAGAAGAGCCCGACTGAGGCCTACCGCCAGCTCTTTCGCGATAACGGGCTCCCGGAGGAGAGCTTCGATCGAGCGGACCTACGGCTCTATCGGTTGCGTATGAAGACCGTCTCATTGGATCACGGCTCGGCAGTCTCTAGGCGCGGGGAGGTTCCCTCGGGTTCCGACGAGCGTTCGGCTCCTCGTTCGGAGTCGAGCGTCTCGAAGGAGGCGTCGGGCTCCTCTGCGGGCAGCAGGACGACAAACGTCGTGCCAAAGCCCTGACGGCTCCGGACGTCGATCCGGCCGCCCGATTCTGACACGATGCGTTGCGAGATCGCCAACCCGAGCCCCGTACCCTGCTGCTTCGTCGTCACGAACGGAACGAACAGGTTCGCGAGTAGCCCCGGGGCGATGCCGGGCCCGGTGTCCCGCACGCTGATCTGGACCCATCGGTGCGCACCCCCGCCGATGCGGAAGCGCTCTTGAGTGCGGGTCTCGACGAAGATGTCGCCGCCGCTCCCCATGGCTTGAAGCGCATTCTGCACGAGGTTGATCAACACTTGGCGCAGATGCTCGATGTCGATACGAACCTGGGGGAGGTCCTGATCGATCGTGACGTGAAGAGTCACGTCCGCCGCGTCGCATTCCGGCCGCAGCAGCTGAAGGGTTCGGAGGACCGCCGCGTTCACGTGAATCGGTTGGGGGTCCGTGTGCGGCGGGCGTGCGTAATCGAGGAATGAGCTGACCACGCGATTGAGACGATCGACCTCATCGACGATGATGCCGAGGAACTCGCGGCCGTCCTCCGGACTGCGTTCGGCCTCTGAGAGATACTGGGCGCTCGCTTTGATCGAGCCGAGTGGATTTCGGATTTCGTGAGCAAGGCCCGCTGCCATTTCACCGAGTGCCGCGAGGCGGTCCTTTTCTTTCATCTGTTGATAGAGCTCGGAGTTCTCGAATGTGATCGCGACTTGGGTTGCCAGGCCGGCGAGGAGCTGGACCTCTTCCCTCGAAAACGCGTCTCGCAAGCGATCGTCTCGCACGGTCAATAGACCGTAGAGGTGGCCGCCCTCACCGCGCACCCCGAGGCACACCGATGCTTGAACGGCGCGTAGAATGACAGCGACGTCGTGGAGCGTTTCCGCCTCACGGTCGTCGCCCCGCTGGCGGCGCTCTTCGAGCTCGCGTTCGGTGTTCTCGAGGACGGCCGTACCGGTCGCCGCGAGTCGGTCCAGGAGGGGTCGGGCCGGCGCCATATCGATTCGCTCCGGAGGAGGAGGACCGAAGTAATGTCTGGCGACGAACGTCAGCGCGTCGGGGTCCAACAAGTAGAAGGCGCCCTGGGTGAAGCGTGGCGAGGCATCAAGGCCCTTCATCAGGGCGGCGCCGAGCTCGTCGACGTCGAGGATGTGGGTGAGGGACCTACGAAGGTCGAGCACGGTTTGCTCGAGCTCGAAGCGTTCGTGGAAGAAGACCCGGGAAATCCATTGTTGGACCCGGGCCCGGACCGGGTCGAAGAGAATCAGCACGAGGAACGCCGACACGACGACGTGCAGGAACAGCTGCTCGCCCGAAACGAGCCGCATCAGCCATAGAATGAGCGCCAACATGAAGGCGAGGGCGGTCAACACGCCCAAGCGGCCGGCCAGCTCGTAGAGGTCGATCAGGCGGTAGTGGGTGATCGACTGGGAGAGAGCGTAGAGGAAGACGAGGATCAAAATCGTCCCCACGGGCGGCGGGATATCGAGGCCGAAGTACGGCAGATACTCGATCAATGTGAACAAGCCGCCGAGGCCGCCGACCAGGGCGATATATCGGAGCCGCGCCCCCTCCAATCGTGAGGTCGTTTCGGAGCCGAGCTTGTAGAGGTACCGCAGCGCCAAGGTCAGAAAGACGATGACGTAGAGGAGGAGCCCGGTTACGACGATCACGTGATCGTAGAAAGGGGTGAGCATCGCACCGAGAAGAATCACCGCGGCCACGACCGATGCCCGCCCGACGAATCGCGTCCTCCCAGTTTCCCACGGCACCATCACCCCGAAAAAGCGCACCGCCGAAAGGGGAAGAAGGACGGCGCAGATGAGATTGAAGCGTTCCCAGAAAGGC
>JAOTVB010000013.1 GCA_029863605.1 Myxococcales bacterium
GGTGGCACCCCAGGCACCGACGGGGACGGGGACGGGAATGCCGGGCACGGCGATGATGAGACCGGCTACGATCCGGACAATCCGGGCAAGAGCACCGGCACGAATCGCGGCGGTAACGCCGAAGGTGGCGAGGAAATCGACAATGGCGATGGCGCCACGAGCGACAGCAAGGGCAAAGGCGGCGAGAGCAGCAACAAAGGCAGCAACGCCGAGGGTGGCGCGGAAGTCAACACCGGTGACGGTGCTACCAGCGACAGCAAGGGCAAGGGCGCGAAGTAGGACCCGCGATCGGGGTCTCAAGCTCGACGGCTAATGGGCTTTGCCGCCCTTGAGGAGATGACCGACGCCCTCTCCGAGCCCCTCCAGGGTGAGGGGGAACATTTCGAACACCTGGCGAACGTATTCGATCGTATTGCCGTTCCAGTACCGCTGGGGCTCGGGATTGAGCCAGATGCTGCGGTGGAAATGTTGGCTCAACATCATCAGCCACTGGATACCCTCGATGCCTCGATCGTCCCCGAGGTCCAGCGAGCCGCCTGCGGCCAAAAGCTCGTACGGGGCCATCAAGGCGTCGCCCACCATGATCAACTTGTAGTGAGACCCCGCCTCGTGGACGAGGTCGCGCACGCGGATGGGCTTGTCGAAGCGCTCGGTCTCGTACACGTGACCGTAGACGCAGTTGTGAAAGTAGTATGTTCGGAGCTCTTTGAAGTGGCTCGACTTCTTTGCAGCCGAAAAGAGCCGGGAGCAGAGATGTGCAAACGGATCCATCGAACCACCCACGTCCATCATCAGGATGATTCGGGTGTTGTGACGTTTGGGAGGACGTGTGACGACTTCGAGCTCGCCGGCGTTTTGGGCGGTCGCGTCGACGGTCCCTTCGAGGTCGAGCTCTTCTTCGCCGCCTTCCCGGGCGAAGGCCCGTAGCTTGCGAAGCGCAACCTGCATCTGGCGGACGTCCAGCGTGAGGTCCTGACGGTAGGGTCGGTAAAGGCGTGCGTCGGCCACTTTGACCGCGCTTCGGCCACCACCCGAGCCGCCGATGCGGAAGCCTTTCGGTGCTCGACCACTATGGCCGAAAGGGGAGGTGCCTCCGGTGCCGATCCACTTGTCGCCGCCGTGATGCTCTTCGTCTTGCTCGGCGAGTCGCTCCTCGAACAACTTGCGAAGCTCGTCGAGGTCGAGGCTTTCGACGAACTCGCGCTGCTCATCGGTGAGCTCGCCCATGTTCTCCTTCGCCTCTTGAAGCCAATCCCAGAGCTCGTCCTTGAGCTTCTTCGATTCGATTTCGACGCCCTTGAAGAAGGACAAGAAGGCTTCGTCGAACGAGTCGAGGTGCGCCTCGCTGTGGATCATCACCGAGCGGGCAACGTTGTAGAACCCGTCGAGCGAGCTTTCATGGAGGCCCGCTTTGAGCGCTTCGGCAAGAGCGATGACCTCCTGCGTCCCCACCGGGACGCCGCGGCCGCGAAGCTCGTACATGAAAGGGACTAGGATTTTAACTTCTCCATTGCCTGCCGCCGGAGAGCTGGTCGGCAAAGGCGACTAGGTCTTGTTCCTTCTTGAGCAGCGCGCCCAGGAAGGGAAGGTTTTCCTCGAGCTTGACGTTGTCGATGCCCGCCCGTTGCAGCACCGCGATCCAGTCCACCAGCTCGCTGGTGCTGGGGCGCTTCCGGAGCCGCCGCATACCCCGAATTTCATAGAAAGTCTTGAGCGCCTGGTCGACCAAGCTCTCGTGGATGTCGGGGTGATGCACCCGGACGATGTCGTGCATCAGCTCGGGGGTCGGGAAGTCGATGAAGTGGAAGACACAGCGCCGAAGGAAGGCGTCAGGGAGCTCCTTTTCGGCGTTGCTCGTGATGATCACCACCGGGCGCTCGGTCGCGATGATGTCCTGCTGGGTCTCGTCGACGTGAAACTGCATTCGATCGAGCTCATTCAGCAGGTCGTTGGGGAACTCGACGTCGGCCTTGTCGATCTCGTCGATCAGCAAAACGACTCGCTTCTTGGCGTTGAACGCTTCACCCAT
Source organism: Myxococcales bacterium (assembly GCA_029863605.1). Lineage (GTDB taxonomy): Bacteria > Myxococcota_A > Polyangia > Polyangiales > Houyiibacteriaceae > SG8-38. Next base: position 2,030 of record JAOTVB010000013.1, read on the forward strand.
CGGTCCAAGTTTGATGTACTGACGGATGTCGTTGACGTCCTTGTCTCCGAATCGGGAGTCGTAGAGGCGCTGGACCGTGTCGTACACATAGAGCCCGTGCTGCGCGAGGGTGGTGCTCCGGATATTCCACCGCAGGAGCGGCATCTGAAGGGCGTCGGCGACCGCCTCGGCCAGAAGCGTCTTCCCGGTGCCCGGCTCGCCTCGAACCAAGAGCGGTCGCTCGAGGACGATGGCGCAGTTGACCGCCGACTCGAGGGCGTCGCTGGTGAGATAAGTAGCCGTACCGGAAAAGCGTAGAAAATCATCGGTCATATCGGCCGAAATCTATCACGGTCCTGCAGAAAGGCGACCTTGGGGCGGGGATGGCAGGGATCTGCTGCAGGCCTGCAGCGCCGGCGCCAGTTTGACAGCTCCCGAGGCCCACTGAATATTAGCGCGTCTCGTATCCAGGAGAGCCGGTGGACAGGCGCCAAACCGGCTGATTTCAATGTCTGCTTTCGTCCTACAAGTCCAGGACCTCGATGAGTCTGGAAAGGAATGGAACTTTGCCATCGGCACGGACTGGTTGTCGTCCGCGTTGGCCGGGACCGAGCTCAAGCCAACCGGTCACGAAGGCGCCTTCCACGTTCATGCGCAGCGCACCGGCCAAGACATTCTCGTGCAGGGTCAACTCAGCGCCGACATGCTGGCCTCCTGCGCCCGGTGCCTCGCCGATGTGGCCATCGACGTCGACCTCGCCGTGGCGGCGCTCTTCAGCCCGGAGCACACGAGGCCCTACTCGAGCGAGGAAATCGAGGTTCGGCTGGACGAGACGAACCGGGACTACTACGGGGGAACCGAAATCGTGTTGGACCCGATGGTCCGGGAGCACTTGCTCCTCGAAGTCCCAATGAAAGCACTTTGCTCCGACGACTGTGAGGGAATACCGATCCCAGAGCGCCTTCGACCTCCAAACGAAGTCTTTGGGACGTCCGCGCTCGACGCGCGCTTCGCGCCCTTACTGAAACTCAAAGAAGAGCTTACCAAGAAAGAGGAGTAATCCCGTGGCAGTTCCCAAACGCAGAACGAGCCCCATGAAGCGTGACCAGCGGCGCGCCCATCACGACAAGGTCACCGCCCCAAACGTGGCCCCGTGTCCGAACTGCGGTGACGTGATGCTGCCGCATCGGGCGTGTCCTGCATGCGGGCACTACAAGGGTCGCCAGGTCATCAAAGGCAACGTCGACGAGCTCGAGTAGCCGTGTTCGCTCTCGCGGGGAAAATTGCAGTCGTGACAGGGGGGTCGCGGGGCATCGGGCGCGCGACCTCTGTTGCGCTTGCCGGAGCGGGAGCCCACGTCCTCGTCAACTATCGAACGAGTGCTCAGGCAGCAGAGGAAACCCTTCGGCTCATCGAGGAGGCTGGCGGGCAGGGCGAGCTACTCCCCTTCGATGTGTCCGACCCCGACGCCGTTGACCAGGCGATCAAACAGGCGTACCAGAAGCACGGTAAGATCGACATTCTGGTCAACAATGCTGGAATCTCGATCGACCAGCTGTTGTTGCGTGTATCGCCAAAGGATCTCGAGATGACCTGGGCCACGAACATCAATGGGGCGGTCTTTTGCGCCAAGGCCTGCATCAAGACCATGATGCGGAAGCGCCACGGGCGGATCATCAATCTGTCGAGCGTCGTGGCCGAGTCTGGGAACCCTGGGCAGGTCGTCTACTCGGCCTCGAAAGCGGCTCTCTTGGGTGTGACCCGGACCCTCGCTCGCGAGTACGCGTCCCGCGGGATCACGGTCAATGCGATCGCGCCGGGATTCATCGAGACCGACATGACCTCGGGGCTCACCGAAGCGGCCCGCAAGGGGATCATCGAACAGACCCCGCTCGGCAGGATCGGACGGCCCGAGGAGGTCGCCGCGGCCGTGGTGTTTTTGGCAAGCGACGAAGCGAGCTATATCACCGGACAGGTAGTCCGGGTCAACGGAGGCATGCACGTTTAGCCGAGTGACGGAGGAAACACATGGACATCGCTGAGAAGGTTAAAGAGATCGTATCGCAGCAGTTGGATGTCGATCAGGCGGAGATCAAAGAAGCCGACAACTTCATCGACAACCTGCAGGCGGACTCGCTCGCGATCGTCGAGTTGGTGCTGGCCTTCGAAGAGCAGTTCGAGATCGACATCGACGACGAGGACACCGAGAAAATCAAGACCGTCCAAGATGCGATCAACTACATCACCGAGCGAAAAGGCTAGCCGACCTCTAGTCCCGACTTCGCGATGAATCGATGCGGCGAGTAGTGATCACAGGACTGGGGACGGTGAGCCCGTGCGGCGCGGATACCGCGACGACGTGGGAGAACATCAAAGCCGGCCGAAGCGGCATCGCGCGGATTCAGTCGTTTGACGCGACCGCCTTCGGATCCCAGATCGCGGGCGAATGCACGGACTTCGACCCGCTGCAGTACATGCCCAAGCGCAGGCTGCGCGAAGCGGCGCGCTTCATTCACTTGGCGCTCGCGGCTTCGACACAGGCCATCCAAGCAGCCCACTTCGAGCCTACCGACGAACAGAAGGAGCGGGTCGGCACGTTCATCGGTGTCGGGTTTTGCGGGCTCGAAATCTTTGAAGACACCTGCAAGACGCTTTTCGAGAAGGGGCCGCGACGGGTCTCGCCGTACTTCGTTCCCTCGGTGATCTCTAACTTGGCGCCGGGTCAGGTATCGATTCAATACGGGTTCAAGGGTCCCAGCTATACCCATACCAGTGCGTGCGCTTCGGGGGCGCATGCGATTGGCGATGCGTTTCGGTGGATTCAGCGCGGCGAGATCGACGCGGCGATCGCGGGCGGTGCGGAGGGGGCAGTCACCCCGGTCGGTGTGGCGGCGTTTTCGTCCATGCGCGCACTGTCGCGTCGAAACGACGACCCGGAGGCGGCAAGCCGACCCTTCGACACCGAGCGAGACGGGTTCGTGATCGCCGAAGGAGCCGGGATCTTCGTGCTCGAAGAACGGGAGTCGGCAATGGCGCGAGGCGCGACCATCCTCGCCGAAATTGTGGGTTATGGGGCTACCTCCGATGCGTACCACGTGGTGCAGCCGGCGCCGGAGGCCGAAGGTGCACGCCGCGCGATGAAGCTGGCGCTGGCGGACGCCCAGATCAATCCGGACGAGGTCGACTACGTCAACGCGCATGGCACCTCGACACCGGTAGGGGACGTGGAGGAGATCAAGGCCATCCGTGCCGTTTTCGGCGCCCACGCCACCGACGGACTGGCGGTTTCGAGCACCAAGAGCATGACCGGTCACCTCCTCGGCGGGGCCGGGGGCCTCGAGTCTGCCCTTTGCACCCTGAGCATCCGGGATCGGGTGATTCCTCCAACGATCAATCTCGGCATGCCTGATGACTCCGCGACTGGGATGAATCTCGTCCCCAACGAGGCGCAGGAACGGCCGCTCGACGCCGTGATGAACAACTCGTTCGGCTTTGGCGGGACCAACTGTACGCTCGTGCTAAGACGCTCGTAAGAGCATGGCCAAAACCCTCATCGTCGGCTCGGATCACGCGGGCTTCGCGCTCAAGAAAGAACTCTGCGACGTTGCGCGCGAGCTCGGATATGAGATTGAGGATGTCGGCACCCATTCGACCGGGTCGACCGACTATCCGGACTACTCGCACCAAGTCGCCAAAGCAGTGTCGTGCGGTGAAGGACTCGGACTTTTGGTATGCGGTACCGGCGTTGGGATGTCGATGGCGGCCAATCGGCACCCCGGCGTTCGCGCTGCGGCGTGCGGGGATATCTACACCGCCGCGATGGCCAGACGGCACAACGATGCCAACGTGCTGTGTCTCGGGGCTCGGGTCATCGGGCCAGGGTTGGCGGCCGAGATTCTCAAGGCGTTCCTCTCCTCGAGCTTCGAAGGCGGTCGGCACGAGCGGCGCGTGCACAAGATCGAGCTTCCCGATGAAAGTTGAGCAAGACGAGCGCTTTCGCGAGCAGCGGGAACGCTTCCGGCTCAAATGGAACTGCGAGGACTGCGCGCTCTTCGACCCCGCGCTGGGGTGTGCGCACGGCTTCCCCACGCACAGGCATCGCCGGTCGCGCTACGACGACCCACAAGCCGCCCTTCTCTTCTGCAAGGACTTCGAGCTCGCCTAGGAGATAGCGTGGGGGTGGCGGGGTGGGACCAATTGCCAGGGCCGAAGGCCCGACCGGGAATCTGGACCGTCCCCTTTCAGGCGGCTTTGGCGGGTTCGGGGCCCTGGGCAGCGAGCTTCATCTTTAGGCCTTCAGCGGGGCGTAGGGTGACGGAGGGCTTGAGCTTCAGGGTTTGGCCGGGAACGAGCTCGAAGCGGTACGCGCGGATTAAGGTCGACAGCAGCAGGATCGCTTCGGTCATAGCGAAGTGATTGCCGATGCAGATGCGAGGCCCTCCGCCGAACGGAAAATACGCGTACTTGTGAAGCGCGTGGGCACGCTCGGGAAGCCAACGATCGGGGTCGTAGCGAAGAGGGTCGTCGAAATAGTCTGCGTGGCGGTGCGTGACCCAGGGCACGAAGAGTAGGGTGACGCCCTTCTCGACGACGTATCCACCGAGCTCGTAGTCCTCGGTGAGCTCCCTGCCGATGGCGTACACCGGCGGGTAGAGGCGCATGCTCTCCTTGATCACGCGTTCGGTGAGGGCCAGCTGCTGCACGTCTTCCGAGGTTGCGGGCCGGTCGCCGAGCACGTTAGCTACCTCCTCGTGGACCTGCTGTTCGATTTCGGGATGTTCGGACAAAAGGTAGAACGTGTTGGCCAAGGCCAGCGATGTCGTTTCGTGTCCAGCCAAGAAGAGCGTGATGCATTCGTCGCGCAATTGTCGATCGCTCATCCCGCCGCCGCCGTCGTCTTTCGCCCTCAAAAGCGCGCTCAGCAGGTCGCCGTGGTCTTCACCACTCTGGCGCCGGTCCTCGATGATGCGCTCGACGATACGGTCCACCTTGAGGGCATTTCGTCGGAAGCGTCGCATCGCGGGCGATGGCCACCACTCTGGGGGCACGATCGGCTTCTCGAGTACGTCGGTGTAGAAGTCGCTAATGACATGAAGGGCATCGCCGACCTCTTTGGCCTCGCCTCGCACATCGGCGTCGAAGAGCGTGCGGCCGACGACGTCGAGGGTGAGCTCTGCCATCGCTGCGTGGATGTCGAGCACGTCGCCCTCGGCCCAGCGGGCGAGGCTCCGGTGCGCCGCCTCGACCATGGCATCGCCGTAGGTTCGGATTCGTCTGGGGATGAACGCGTGAGACACGAGCTTTCGTTGCCGCCGCCAGAGCTCACCTTCGCTCGTTACCAGGCCCTGACCCATTACCCGGCTGAGCTCGTGGGTAAACCGGTCTTTGCGCATGACGGTATGGCCCTGGGTCAGTGCCTGCTGAATCAAGGCCGGCTCCCGGACGAGGTAGTAGCGTTCGAACAAGATCGGGAGATCGACGATCGGGCCAAGCTCTGCCGCCTGCGTCATGTAGGCGAGCTGGTCTTTCATCATGCCTCGCAAGTTGCCGAGGCCGAATCGGTTTCGGGGGCCTGGGGGTCTTGGAAGGCGCGACACCGTGGCTACTCCAGGAAGAAGTGCTTCATCACGTCGATCATCTTGGGGACGTCGGAGGTTGCAGCAACCTCTCGACACGAGTGCATTGAAAGCATTGGGTTTCCGGCATCGACGGTGCGGATCCCGAGCTCGGCTGCGGTGATCGGTCCGATCGTGCTGCCGCAACCGAGGTCCGAGCGGACGACGAATCGTTGCGTGGTAACGTCGGCCTGACGGGCCCAGCGTTCTAACGCCGCCCAGCTTTCGCCGTCGGTGGCGTATGATTGATTTACGTTGATCTTGATCACCGGACCGCCGCCGAGGACCGGCTGATGCTCGGGTTCGTGAAGATCGGCGTAGTTCGGATGTACTGCGTGCGCCATGTCTGCCGAGATCAGAAACGAGCTCGCGACCGCCCGGTGATAGTCCTCGGGTGCGCCTCCTGACAGTCGGTGGAGCGAGCTTCGAAGGAAGTCAGAAGCTGCACCTTGTGCGCTCCGGCTACCCACCTCCTCGTGATCGTAGAGAACCAACCCGCGCGTCGCGGCAGCGTCGGTGGATGACGCGATGAGGGCAGTGCATGCCGCGTGACAGCTTGCCAGGTTGTCGAGCCGGCCGGCGTGGATGAATTCCCCGCCGAGACCCCCGATCGCAGCGGGCTGTACGTCATACGCCATCAAGTCCCACGCCGCGACGTTTTCGGCCTCGACGCCGTCGAGCTCGTCAGCCAACCACGCGGTGAAATCGACCTCTCCAGCGTTCGTCAGACCAACGACGGGCGCCATGTGTTTTTGCGCGTTGACCAAGAGTCCCTTCTTGTTCACCTCTCGGTTCAGGTGAATCGCAAGCGACGGAATCCGGAGCAGCGGTCGAGCAAAATCCACGAGGCGCGAGCTCCCGTCGGTGAGTGACACGCGGCCGGCGAGCGAGAGGTCGCGATCGAGCCAGGTGTGAAGAAGCACCGCCCCGTAGGGCTCGACACCGAGCTGTTGATAGCCTGCTTTCTTCCGCTCGGGATTGGGCTTGACGCGAAGGTTTGGGGAGTCGGTATGCGCGCCGACGAGCCGGAAACCCGCTTCGCTTGCCGGGGTGGTGCCGAGATGAAACGCCGCGATCGAGCCGCCTCCTCGCATGATGTAGACCTTGTCACCGGCCTCGACCCGCCAAGGCGCCGATTCGTCGAGCGGCCGAAAGCCGTGTTGCTCGAGTCGCCTAGCCGTCTCAGCAACTGCGTGAAAGGGGGTCGGCGACGCGTCGATATAGCTCAGCAGATCTTGGACTGGCACGTGCTCGTCCCTCACGTCATTTGGCAAGCGAGCGCACGCCCGCGCGATGGACCTTGCCCGGTAGCTCGCGCCCGACGATCGCTTCTGCGACCTGGCCGGCCTGCCAGAGTCGGTCGAGGTCGATCCCGGTTTCGATGCCCATGCCCTGGAGGGTATACACTAAGTCCTCGGTCGCGAGGTTTCCGGCGGCGCCCGGCGCGAAAGGGCAGCCGCCAAGGCCAGCCACCGACGAGTCGAAGGTCGTCACGCCCATTTGCAGCCCGACCAAGACATTGGCCAACGCGGTTCCACGCGTGTCGTGCAAATGAAGGGCGATCTGCTCGACGGGCACCTCCGACAAGAACAACTCTAGAATCCGGTGCGTCTGGAGTGGCGTGCCCACGCCGATCGTGTCTCCGAGCGACACCTGATAACAGCCCTCCCCGAGAAGGCGGCGCGCAAGCTCGAGCCCCCGCTTCGGGTCGACGTCGCCTTCATAAGGGCAACCCCACATGGTCGATACGTAGCCTCGGACGCGAAGGCCTTGCGCGACCGCCGGGCCGATCACCGCCTCGAACACCGAAAGCGTCTCTGCGATCGTCTTGTTGACGTTCTTCTGGTTGTGCGTCTCGCTGGCGCTCACGAACACCGCGATCTCGTCGACGTCCGCTTCGAGCGCACGGTGCAGCCCGCGCGCGTTGGGACACAGACCGGAGTACGTGACGCCCGGTCGGCGCTCGATCATCCGGAACACCTCGTCTGCGTCGGCCATTTGCGGGACCCACTTCGAGGCGACGAAGCTCCCAACCTCGATCCGAGTGATCCCCGCATCCACCAACGCTTCGATCAGTCGGACCTTGGCATGGGTGGCCACCTGGGCGCTTTCGTTCTGGAGGCCGTCCCTCGGGGCCACCTCGTAGACGGAAACTTCGGTGGGTAAGTTGGGCGCAGACACCATACCCTTCATTTACAGCGACTCGCTCCCGGTGAAAAGGCGGTGACCCCGAGGCGAGAATTCGGCCCTAGCTCGTGCCAACTCCTGGCCCCACGGGGGAATCTGGTAGATACTGCGCCGCGATGGGCCCCCTCACCGCTCTCTTGCTTGCCACCCCAATTTTCGGGCTGTCTCTCAACATCGAGTCATCGTTGGAGGAACCCCCCGCGGTGGTGATCGACGCGGCAGCAGTGCTCGCGGTTCAAGTGTCGACCGAGCTGGAAGAACCAGCCGAGCCCACCACCGCTGACCTCGTTCGCCAACGAAACAAGATCAAGCGGTTTCACAAGTCGTTTGGGATCGCCACCTGGGCGATGATGACGGTGACCGTGGCCGCCGGGTTCATCCAGTTCTACAACCAGTACGGTTGGTGGGCGGGCCAAGGCAGCAATCCGTGTGTGACCGGCGATGCCATCTTCGGTCAAGGTCAATGCAGCGGCGCCCCGACGATACATTTAACGCTGGGCGTAGTGACCAGCGCCCTCTATTTCACGACCTTTGGCCTGTCCTTTGCGATGCCGGACCCGTTGGGGGTCAGCGAGGGCAACAGCGATTTCGCGAGGAAGCTGCGGACCCACAAGGTGCTGCGATGGGTCACCTTGGCCGGCATGCTCGCGCAGATCGGCATGGGTGTCGTCATCGCCAACCCGGATTGGTTCGGCCTCGATCGGGCCAACAACTACAGGACATTGCAGGCGCTGGCGACGACCCATCTGGCGCTGGGCGTCGTCACCTGGGGTGCGTTGACCTGGGCGGGCGCGATTATGCTCTTCTGACGGCGACCCGACGAAGCTTCAGGCGAGCGCGAATTTCCTGAAATTCGAGGCTTGCCGTCGGGTTCCAGAGACCGCTAACATCTAAGCACCTGGGAGGTGGGGAGCTTAGTTCCCAGGATCCTTTTGCTTTTCGGGGTTTCGTGACATCACCCAAGGGTGAAAATTTCCCTCCGACCGAGGGATCAATAGGAGCGGAGATGCCGGACCTCACGGTGGCGAACTACTTGGGCATGTTGCTCGAGGATCCCTACGACACGCGACCGATCAAAGAGTTGCGTGAGCTGCTCGATAGCGAGCCTGCGAACAAGAACGCGCAAGACCCACTTCGGCTGATCGAAGCGGCTCGCGGTGGGCACGAGCGACGGGGCGAGTTCTTGGCGGCGTCGTTGCTGATGGAGATCGAGTCCGAGCTGGTGTCGGACGATCCCGAGTTCCACAGAATCCTGGTCAAGGAGCTCGGCCGCGTTCGGCGTGACGAGCTGATGGACGATCAGGGTGCCCGCCAGGCGTACGAACGGCTCGGAGGCCGGGAGTCCGACGATCCCGAGGTCGCGCAAGCCGTCGAGCAGATCGAGCAGGCGGCCGAGCGGTGGCGTGAGATCGCGCATCGATTCGTCGAGGAAGCGCGCGAAGCGGCCGATGCACGGCTCAAGACCTCCTTGCTCACGAGGGCGGCATCGCTGATTTGGCAATACGGCGGCGAGGAGGAAGTGCAGCAAGCCGATGCGATTTTCGACGAAGCGCTCGCTGCCGACCCATCTCATCTGCGGACGGCGCGCCAGTATGCATTGAGTCTTCGCGCGCGCGAGCGCTGGGAGGACGTCGTGTCCGTGTTCGTGTTGGCGGCCAAGGCCGCCCGCAGTCGTGAGGAAAAGGCCGCAGCCTGGTTGCAGGCGGCCCGCGTGCTGCGTCGGTGCTTGGGGGATGTGGAGGGCGCTGCCGAGGCGTATCAGAAAGTCCTCGAGCTCACGCCCACCGATGAAGAGGCGCTCGGGGCCCTGGTTCAGTACTTCACCGACAAAGAGGCGTGGGATGAGCTGGCGGCGATGTACGACGACGCCCTCCGTTCCCGACAAACGCTCGAGGCCGAAAAGGGGATGCTTCTGCAACTCGCGATGGTGCACTGGCGCTTCCGCGAAGACCCGGAATCGGCGGAGCCGTACTTCGCGCGTCTGCGAAAGATCGACGCTGCGCATCCAGGCATGCTGGATTTCTATCGCGAACGAACCGGAGGCGACGACTCGGAAGGCCGCTTGTTGACCGTTCTCGGCGATGCGCTGCGGACGACGACCGACCCGGAACGACAGCTTCAGCTTGCGCGCGAGCTCGGTCATCGTGCGAATTCGGCCGACCGACCTGAACGTGCTCTCGAAGCTTGGAAGCTCGTCGAGCGCCTATCACCCGGAGACCTCGATGCGCGTGCGGCGCTTCAGCAGCTTTACGAGAGCAGCGGGAAGTGGAACGCGCTGTCGGAGTCGATTCGTGGCGAGATCGAGGCACTCTCTCCGAGCGCGAAGGATGAGAAGCTAAGGCTACTGCGGGACTTGATTCCGATCTATCGCGATGCGCTCGGCCTCGATTCGATGCTCATCCAGGCTTACGCGGAGATTCTCACGTTGGCGCCGCACGACCCCGAGGCTCTGACCGCGCTTGCCGAGCTTTATGAAGCGTCGGAGCGCTGGAACGACCTCATCCAGGTCCTCGATCGCCAGGCCGAGATAGCCACGGACCCCGAGGCGCAGATAGCGCTCCATTTGCGAGCGGCGGACCTGTGGGTCGAGCGCTTCGGCAACTTGAACCAAGCGACCAGGCCACTCGAACAGGTCATCGCTCTTCAGCCCGACCACGATGATGCGCTCTCCCGACTCAAGGAGATTTACACCAAGAAGCGCAAGTGGGCCGCCTTGTTCAATGTGCTCGGCAAAGAGGCCGAGCTCGCCGCCGATCCGTCCGATCGGCTGGAGAAGAAGATCGAGATGGCGGAGCTTTGCACGAGTCATCTACACCAGAACGCGGTTGCGATCCGATTGTGGAAGGAAATCCTCGAAGAGGCGCCCGACACGCCTGGCGCCCTGGATGCGCTCGAACAGCTCGCAGAACGCGAGAAGGAGTGGGAGACTCTCGCGGTGATCCTTCGACGTCGCGCCGAGCAGAGCGACGGCCAACCCGCGCAAGGCGAAGTTCTTCAGCGGCTCGGCGTGGTGTTGATGGAGCGATTGTCGCGTCCCGAGGAGGCGGTGACGGTGTGGGAGCAGCTTCTCGAGCGCGACCCCGATAACAGCCGTGTTCGCCGAACGTTGAGAGATGCCTACGTGGCTTCTGGCGCTTGGGAACCCCTGGAAGCGCTCTACGGTCAAACCGAAGATTGGGCCGGGCTGGCCGATGTGCTCAACCAGGCCGCAGAAGACGCCAAGGAGCCCGAAGCCATCGTGGGGTTGAGCCTTCGCGCCGCGGAAGTGTACCACGACCGAGTTGGGGAGCCGCATCGGGCGCAGCGCGGTCTCGAACGAGTGCTCGTTGCAGATCCGACGAACGAAAGAGCCGCTCGGATGCTCGCGCCGATCTACGAGAAGGATCAGAGGTGGGGTCGCTACACCGAGATGCTCGAGATCATCGAGGCGAGCGCAAGCGGCGAAACTACGCCCGAAGAAAGACTCATGCGCCTCAACGCGCTCCGAAGCGTGACCCTCGAGCGCCAACACGACCCGGCCGCGTCGTTTGCCTGGGCGAGCCGCGCATACATGCTCTTTCCAACTGTCGCGGAGGTAGTGGCTGGCCTCGAGGAGTCGGCCGAAGCGGCAGGGGCCTACGACGACCTCGTCGCGCTGTTCCGAGCGCGGGTCGACGATGCGGGTACCCCGGAATCCGAGCGGATCGACCTGCAGCGACGAATTGCTGCTGTCGCGGGCGAGAGGCTCGGGGAATCCCAAGAATCGATTCACCAATTAGAGGCCATTCTCGAAAGGAAGCCGGACGACGCCGAAGCCATGGCGGTGCTCGATCGACTGTACCGCGCCGAAAGGCGCTTTACGGACCTGCGTAGCCTCTATGAGCGTCGTGTGCAGGCCGTGATCGACCCCGCCGAAGAGTGGGTGTTGCTCAACGAGGTCGCGCAGATCGAAGAAGAACAACTGGGCGACCTTCCTGCGGCCGCGGAACGCCACTGGCGCATCCTCGAGAGCAACCCGCACGACGTCGATGCGTTGAAGGCAGTCGAACGACTATCGCAACAACTGAAGCAATGGGACCGCCTCGACAGAGCGCTCGAAAAGCGACTTCAATCCAAAGTGGGTGACGACGATCGGCTTGCGGTGTATCTGCAGCTTGCCGACTTACGGCGGATTCACTTGGAAGATCGGTCCGGTGCGCTCGAGTGCTACCGCGAGGCGCTTGCGATCGACGGCCGAAACCAGGTGGCAATCGGTGGGCTGGAAGCGATTTCGGCAGAGGGCGGCAAGCTGTTGGCGAATGCGGTGGCGTTGCTCGAGCCTGCGTACGTCAAACGGGGTGAGTTTGAAAAACTCGCGGATTTGCTCCGAAGGCGACTCGACCAAACCAAGGACCGTAAGGAGCGTCGTGCGCTGCGCTTGCGAATCGCCGAGCTGGCGGCGTCGGAGCTTGGTGATGCCGCCGGCGCGTACGACGCGCTCGAATCCGCTTTTATGGATAACCCGCACGACCTAGGTCTCCTCGACCGGCTGGGCGGTGTGGCAGAGGCAGCGGGTCAGCATGAAGCATTCGCGAAGGCATTGGTGGTCGCGATCGATGCCGGTGATTTGGATCCCGACACTGAGGTGGCGCTTTGTAGACGGGCCGCTGAGCTCTTTGATGGGGTGCTTGGGCTTCCCGACGAGGCCGCCCGGTTTCATCGGCGAGTGCTCGAGGAAGATCCCGGCGATACGAGCGCGTTCGCCGCGCTCAAGCAGCTATACACCAAGCAAGAAGAGTGGGACGACGTTCGAGCGCTCTACCAACAGCGCATCGAGGCGACGACCGACGCGGGAGCCAAGCTCGACTTGCTCTTGCAGCTCTGTTTCTTGTTCGAGGAGATTCTCGACGAGCCGAAGCATGCGATCTCGAGCTACGAGCAAGCGCTGGAGCTCGATCCAACCCACACGCCTTCGAGGCGCGCGCTCCAACGGCTCTACGGCCGATTGAAGCGCTGGCCCAAGCTCGCAAAGCTGTTGGGGCGAGACCTCGACGAAGCCACCGGCCAAGAAGCGGCCGACCTCGCGTACGAGCTTGCCACGCTCTACGAGACGCGCCTCAATCGCCCCAGCGACGCCATCGATCACTACGAGTTGGTCCTGGCGTCGAGCCCCACCCACCTGCGTGCCCAGGAGGGGCTCGAGCGCCTCATGGAAACCCGCGAGGAGCGCCAACGGGTCGCACGAATCCTCGAACCGATCTTCGAGTCGCAAGGAGCATGGGGTGAGCTCGCGAAGGTCCTGGAAGTCCAGCTCGAGGACCTCACCGATTCGAGCTCCCGGGCAGCGCACCTCGGTCGCCTCGGGGAGCTCGCCGAAAGGAAGCTGAGAGATCCGGAGATGGCCTTCGACGTCTACGCGCGAGCGGTGCGAGAAGATGCCGCGGACGGAAGCGCACGCGCGGACCTCAAGCGGGTGGCCTCCGAGCTCGACAGGCAACGGGATCGCGCCGAGCTACTCGAAGCGGGGCTTTCATCGGTTGCCGACGAGTACGTCAAGACCGAGCTTTGTCTCGAGCTGGCCGAGCTCTGGGAGGAAGCCGAGTCGGAGCCCGAGCAGGTCGAACGGGCGTACCGACAATTGTTGCGGCAAGAGCCGGACAACCCCGACATCGTGTTGAAGGCGTCCCGCGCTCTGGAACGAATCCATCACGCGTCTGGCGCTCACCAAGCGCTTGCCGAGGATCTACGCCGACAGCTTCGTTTCGAAGAGGCTCCCGGCCGGCGGGAGGAGCTGTTTGCGCAGCTTGCCGCTCTGCTCGAGGGGCCCCTGCAGGATCCGGATGGTGCCATCGATGTCCATCGGGACCGTCTCGAGCTCGACCCCACCAACGAGGAAGTCCTCGCTGCACTCGAGCGGCTCTACGAGCAGCGGGCCCGTTGGGAGCCCCTTGTAGAGGTGCTCGAGCGCCGTCATGAGCTCAGCAACGATGAGGCACAACAAAAAACGTTGTTGTCGAGGGTTGGCGGAATATTCGAAGACCAGCTCGGCAACGTAGAGAACGCCATCGCGACGTATCGCGACATCCTGTCGAGGTTCGGGTCGACCGAGGACACGTTGGCAGCGCTGACGCGGCTCTACCGGGCAACCGAGCGTTGGCACGAGCTCCTCGAAATCACCGAGCTGCGGGCCGACACAGCAGAGGCCGTCGACGCTCAGATCGCGTATCGGTTCGAGGCGGCCGAGCTAATGCGGACCAAGACCGGAGAGGACGAGCGAGCATTCGATGTCTATCGAGAGCTTCTCGAACGGATGCCGGGGCACGAGCCGACGGTGCAAGCGCTCGAGGAGCTCGCGAGGGAAGGTGAGCCGTCGCTCCGGATCGCCGTTGCCCGGCGGCTTCTCGAGCATTACCAGAGCTTCAGCCAGTACGCGGATCAAGTCCGCATGCTGGAGATAGTCGCTGCCCAAGGCGATCCGAGCGAGCGAGTCAGCGCACTGCTCCGCGCTGCAGAGGTGAGCGAGATCGGGTTGGACGATTCCGACGCGGCCTTCGAGCTCACGGGGCGATCCCTCCGCGGCGGCGTCGAGGCAGACGATTTCCAGCGCGTGGTCGCAGACTACGAGCGCCGTGCCGTGGTGACGGGTCGTTTCTCGGACTGCATCGAGACACTGAATGCCATCGTGCCTGAGCTTCTCGATGGTGACCTCCGCATCGACGTGCGGATGCGCGCAGCCGACATCGCGCAGCAGCGCCTCGGCAATGTCCAAGTCGCACGCTCCCAATACGAGCAGATTCTCGAAGAACAGCCCGATCATCGCGCTTCTCTCGATGCCCTCCTGAGTCTGGTCGAGGGGACAGGGGACGTTCGCGAATTGGTGGACCTATTGCGGCGCAAGGCCGAGCTCGTCGGCGAGCGTGACGAACGCGCCGAGTTGTTGGTGCGTCAGGCGAAGCTCTACGAAACCGACATCGAAGACCTCGATTCTGCCATCGACGCCTTCGACCGCGCGCTTGGCGAAAATGACCATCCCGCTGCCTATGAGGGCCTCGAGCGCCTGTATCGCAAGACGCGCCGTTGGGAGGACCTGTCCACCCTCTACGAGCGTGAGATCGACCAACGGGTCGGCGATCCCGCCACCGTGCGCTACGAGCTCGGGCAACTGTGCCTCCGTAAGCTCGATGAGCCGTGGCGCGCGCTCGATCAGTTCCGCGAAGCGCTCACCCAAGATCCGAACCACGAACCGACCGTTCAGGTTCTCGAGGAAATGCTCCAACAACCGGAGTACCGGCGCGCGGCGGCCGAGTTGCTCGAGCCTCTCTATTTGAAGCGAATGGAGTGGGAGAAAGTCACCGCTATTCTCGAAGCCCGTCTCGACGGCGAACACGATCCGACCCAAAGGCTCGAGCTGCTGCGACACCTTGGCGACGTGCAGGAGTCGCACCTCGAAGACCTCGATGGCGCCCTCGAGACCTACGGTCGTTTGTTCGCCGAAGACCCGCATGACCAAGGGAGCCAGGAGAAGCTGACCAGGCTCGCGAGGTCGCTAGGGCGTTGGAGCCGGCTGGCTGCCATTTTCGACACCACACTGAGGGCCGTCGAGGTCGATGACGCAAGCACGGCGAACCTCGCGTTGACGACCGCCAAGCTTTACGACGAGCGCTTAGAGGACCCCGAAAAGGCGGCGGTCTACTATCGGCGGGCGCTCACGTACGACCCGAGCAACAAGAAAGCAAGCACCGCGCTAGCGACCGTGTACGCAAAAAGCGGCAGATGGTCCGAGCTTTTAGAGCTCGACCGCGAGCGCGAAAGCTTTGCTGAAGACGACGCAGAAAGGGTTTCGATCTTGCACGAGATCGCGCGCATCGAGGTCGACGAGCTCGGAGCCGTCCCGGACGGCATCGTCACCCACCGACGAATCCTCGAAATCGATCCGTCCGACAAGGACGCGACCACGAACCTCGACACTCTGCTCGAGGGGGCCGAGCGCTGGGAAGATCTCGCCGCCCACATCGAGTTTCGGATCGACAACACCGCTGACCGTAGGGCGTCGATGGCTCTTCGTCACCGTTTGGGCTCAGTCACCGAGACGAGGCTCGGCGACGTCCCCCGCGCGCTCGATATCTACGAGGATGTGCTCGCAGATGATCCGAGCTACGAACCCGTTTTGGAGGCCGTGTCTCGCTTGGTGTCGCACGACGAGCACGGGCCGCGAGCGGTGCAGATCGTCGAGCCCATTCACCGTGAGGGCAGCCACTGGCGCGAGCTCATCACAGTCCTGCGCGCCAAGGCCGGGCAGACGGCCGATTCGTTCGAACGAGCCGAAACGTGGCGTGAGGTAGCCCAGCTTTACGAGGCACCGGGCGGTCATGAAAGAAAGGCCTTCGAGGCATGGGGAAGGGCGCTCGTGGCCGAGCCTTCTGATGAGCCCACGCGTGCGGAAGTCGACCGTTTGGCGAGCGCGCTTGGGGACTGGGCCGGCTACATCGACGTCTGCGAGGCTGCGGCCGCGGCTTCGGACGACGCCACGCTCAGGGCCTCCTTCCTGCGAAGTGTAGCGGAGACCCAAGACCGTGCGCAGGGCGATCCGCGGGCCGCCATCCAGACGTTCGGCCGGATCCTCGAGGTGGATCCCGAGGCCGCCCCAGCCCTCGACGACCTCGAAGGCCTTCAGACAATGGTCGGAGATTGGGAAGGAGTTGCGAGGGTTTACGAGCTAAAGCTCGAGCGCTCACAGGACCCCGACAGCCGCGCTGCCCTCTTTACCCGGTTGGGCTCGCTCTACGAGGAGCAGCTTTCCGATTCGGAGCGCGCGGTGTCGTACTACCAACAGGCAGCCGGCGAAAAGCCGGACGATCGAGACGCCTATGCGGCGCTCGACCGCTTGTTTGCGGCCTCCAACGACAGTGACCGGTTGGCGGACGTCCTCGAGCATCGCATGGCTCTCGAAGAGGATCCCGATGTCCGCGTGGAGGTCGGGCTCCGGCTCGCTGAGCTCTATGAAGCCCAGCTGGGTCGTCCCGAAGCTGCCTGCGATGCGCTCAGGGCAGTGCTCGATGCGGACCGCGACCACAGGGGAGCCCTCGAGAGTCTCAGCCGCCTCTACGAACGGCAAGGGCAATGGCAGGACCTGGTCGAGGTGCTGCAACGTCGGACCGACACGGCTCTCCACGAGTCGGAACGGGTCGAGCTCACGCACCAGCTCGGCAACATCACCGAACGAGAGCTCGACGACGAGCTGAGCGCGATCGCGGTGTACGGGGAGGTCTTGCGCATCGATGAACACCACGAGCCCTCGATGCAGGCTCTTCTACGAATCACCAAGCTTGCCGATTATCGCGAGGAGGCGGCTGCCGTCGTCGAGCCTTATCTCCGCGCCCATGAGCGGTGGAACGACCTCGCGGCCCTCCTTCGATTGCGGGCCGACGCGATGACCGATCCCCATGAGAAGGCGGAGCAGCTCATAGCGCTCGCAGACGTACAAGAGCAGGGGCGCAGGGACCCCAACGCTGCGCTCGACGCGCTGCTTCAGTCGATCGGAGAGCGGCCCGAGGATGACGCAACCATCGACCGCGCGGAGATGCTGGCACGCGACCTGCAGCGCTGGCCGGACCTGGTGGAAGTCTCGTTCGCGGAGGCAAGCGCGAGCCTCGAGCCCGAGCGAGGGGCGGCCCTCTATCGCCGGGTAGCGCGCATCTGCGAAGACGAGCTGAGCGATCACGCCAGGGCGATAGACGCCACCGAGCGCGCTCTCTCGCTGCTCGGTGACGAGCCTTCGATCCTCGAGGACTTGGATCGATTGTTCGAGAAGACCGAACAGTGGGATCGCCTGCACGACGTCGTATCTCGGCGCCTCGAGGCAGGCGACGCTGATCGACCGCCGCTATTGCTCCGCCAAGGAAGGCTCCGGGCAAGCTACCTCGGCGACCTCGACGGCGGTCTCGGGGCCTATCAAATGGCGATGGAGCACGAGTCAGGCCGCGACGCCGCCATCGGGGCGGTCCGACGTCTCGTCGAAAAGCCGCAAGTCGCCGCAAGCGCCCTCGACGTGCTCGAGGATCACTACCGCAACGAAGGCAACCTCGAGGAGGTCGTTCGCCTGTACGAGCAGAGGGTCGCGATCGCTCCAAGCGACGCCGACCGTGTCGCGCTGCTCACCGAGGCCGCTGCCATTTGGGAGAACGACTTGGGTCGTCCCGAGGAAGCCATTACGGCTCTGCGGTCCGCCGTCAGGATCGAGCCGCGTGACCGCGAGCTGATCGCCTCCCTCGAGCGTCTGGCGGAGAAATCGGGACGCTGGGAGGACCTCCGGGGCCTAGTCGAAGAGATTGCCGCGGGTAGCGGGCTCGACCGACGCGAGCTCTACGAGCTTCGTTTACGGTCCGCCGAATGGTATCGAGACCGCCTCTTGGATGTGAAAGCAGCCGAACGCGCGCTCACCGACGCGCTCGAGCTCGATCCCGAGCCTCTCGAGGCGCATGCCCAGCTCGTCACGATGCTGCGAGAGCAACAACGGTCGGCCGAGCTGGTAGCGGCGCTCCGAGCCTGGGCGGTCGTCGAGCCTGTCGTGGACGAACGAAAGGTGCATCTTCGCGACGCGGCCGGCATTGCCCTTGCCACCCTTTCCGAGCCCGAGCTTGCGGCCGAGTGCTATCAGGAGCTGCTTGCGATCGACCGCACCGACGCCCACGCGCTCCGCGCTCTTTGCGAGATTCGACAAGGGCAGTCGCGATGGAACGAGGTCGTGAGCCTTCTCGAACGTAGCCTGGATGTCGCTTCGGACGACGCAGAGCGCGCGTCGCTGGCTCGAAGGGTGGGAGCGGTGTACCGCGTGCACCTCAGCGATTCGAGGGCGGCGATCGAGGCTTATGAGGCCGCGCTCGAGTTCGAAGAGAGCGACACCGAGACTCTAGATGCGCTCGAGGAGCTCTACGAACAGAACGATCGTATCGAGGCGCTTCGCTCGCTTCTTCAACGCCGGTGTGAGCTCGTCGACGACCGGGAACGAGCTGGGCTTCAGCTCCGGCTTGCGAGGCTCTACGAGGATTCCTTCCGCGATCAAACCGCCGCGATTGCCATGCTGCGGGAGGTGGTGCGGTCTGACCCCACCCACGAGGCCGCGCTCAACGACTTGGAGCGCCTCTTCGAGGCGGCCGGTGCCTGGGATGAGCTGGTCGCCTCGTTGCTATCGCGGGTCGAGAACGCGACCGAGGAAGAGCAACGCAACCTCCTCGAGCGGATTGCCGAGATCCACGAGGACAAGCGCCACGATCCCGAATCCGCCATCCAGACCTACGAACGGATCCACGCCGAAATCAGCGCCAACGAGAGATCACTCCGCGGGCTTGCGTCGTTGTACGAGCGTAGCGAGAGTTGGACCAAGGTTGCAGACACCCTCGAGCTCCTGGCCGCTCGGCTGGACGGCCAGTCGGCGGTCGAGCTTTGTCATCGGGTGGCGGACCTGTGGGCTGAAAGAATCGGCGACCGGGAGCAGTCTGGCAGGACGCTCCGGGCTGCCTACGAGCGTTTCCCGAGCGACCGCGCCACGCGGGAGCGGCTCAAGGCGCACTACGAATCCGAGGGCGACTACCGAGCGCTCGCCGGCGTCCTGGACGACGAGCTTCAGGCCGGCGTCTCCGACCAAGAACGAGTAGCGCTACTTCGGTCGATCTCCGATGTCTATCGAGACCGACTCGACGATCCCGGCACCGCCGCAACCTACCTCGAAAAGGCCGTGGCCCTCGACCGAGAAGATCGGGCGGCGCTCATTCCGCTCTGCGACCTCTACATCGCGGCCGGGCGTCAGCAAGATGCAGTTCCCATCCTTCGGCAGATCATCGAGAGCTTCGGTCAGACGCGAAGCAAGGAGCTTGCGACGCACCATCACCGGCTCGGGCAGGCGCTCGAGTCCTTGGGGGACGCCGAGGGCGCGCTTGCCGCGTATGACGCCGCCTTCAAGGTCGACTTGGCCAACGTCGGGATCCTACGCGACCTCGGAAAGCTGACCCTGGCCCAGGGCGACCTCGGCCGGGCCCAAAAGAGCTTTCGGGCGCTCCTTCTTCAGAAGCTCGAGCCATCGTCCGGGATTCGCAAGGCCGATGTCTACTACTACCTGGGTGACATCGCCGCTCGCCAAGACGACAAGCGCAAAGCGATCACGATGTTGGAACGGGCGCTTGCCGAGGACGCGAGCCACGATCAGGCTTCGCAGCTACTCGCTCAGCTGAAGGGTTGAATCATGGCGACAGGTAAGGTCTGCATCGACGGAGAGATCGTCGACACCGCGGAAGCACGCGTGCCGGTGCTCGACCGGGGCTTCCTCTACGGGGACAGTGTGTTTGAGGTGTATCGGACCTATGGCGGTGTCCCGTTTGCTGAAAAGGAGCATCTCGAACGGCTGAGCCGGTCGGCGGACTGCCTCATGATCTCCATGCCGGTGTCGATCGACGCGCTTGCCTCCGAGGTGCGCGCCACCCTTGCTGCAGCCGGCGAGGGCGAGTGGTACGTGCGGGTGATGATCACTCGTGGGACGGGGCCACTCACCTATGACCCCACGACCGCGAGCTCGCCGTTGCGGGTGATCATCGTGGCTCCGATCACACCGTACCCTCGGGAGCTGTACGAGCATGGCGCGTCTGTAGTGCTGCTCAACGCTTCTCGGCCCACCGACGACGCGCGCGCAGCCGGCGCGAAGGCATCGAACTACCTTGCCAACCTGCTCGCGGTACACGAAGCGAAGCAGAAAGGCGCCCAGGAGGCGATCGTCCTCGGCCGGCGTGGGCAGCTTCTCGAGGGCGCATCGAGCAACCTCTTCGTCGTGAAGGACGGGGTCATCCGAACGCCAAAACCGGAGCCGGGGATCCTGGTCGGGATCACGCGCGCGACGGTGCTCGAAGTCTGCGCGAGAGAGGGGCTGACGGTCGAAGAGACCGAGCTCCATCCACCGGACCTCTACGACGCTGATGAAGCTTTCATCACCAGCAGCATTCGGGAGGTGATGCCAGTGGTTGTCGCCGATGGCCGTTCAATCGGCGATGGAACGCCGGGCCCGTTGACCAAGAGGCTTCGTCGCGGCTATCTCGGGGCCGTTGCGGCTGGAACCGGGGCGGCGGTTTGACCGCTGTAGCTCGGGGCAGTATCAAGCCGCTCTCGGATCTTTCGGAGGCCCTCGGCCGCAGTTTGTCTCGCCCCACCGCCCCCACTATCGCCTATGTCAGACACCAGCAAGACCAAAGCCCAGCGGCGCCGGAAACGAGCCGCGCAAGGCAAAGACCGCAAGAAGAAGCTCGAGAAGCAGGGGAGCACCCCTAAGTTCCCGATCGACCCCACAAAGGCCCGTAAAGCCTGAAGCATCGCGCGGGCCCGATTGCGCGCCCTCAGTGTAGGGTGTGCGATTCGCCGTCATGCTCGACTCGCGGCACGCCCGCGTCGCTCACTACATCCGTCTCCGCCTCGGGCGCGGGTGGAGGAAGCGTTGCGGCCGCTGCCTCGAGCTCTTCGCGGTGGCCCATCTGCTGGAGCTTGAGGTGATGGTAGCGGCGCCTGCGGCGATACGCGACGACCACCAGGATGGCCGCGAGCACCCAGATCGTCGTTCCTCCGAGCAGAGCCGGCACGATTCGGTACCGTGTGCGAAGGCTTTCACGCCATTCGCGCTCGAGCCCAACACTGGTCCAGCCGTAGGCAGTCGAGAGCGCCGTGTCGAATGTCTCCCCGGCTCGCATGGTTTCGATCAATCGATGAAAGCGTCGCTCGTCGTTGGGCGTGCGGCGCAGGAACCCGACGATGTCCGCGCTCTGCGCGTAAGCGATGTTGACTTCATGAGGCCGGTTCGGGAAGCGATCGGAGAGCTCCGAAAGACGCAACATCGAGCGCTGGGCGGCGGCACGTAGGAGTGACTGCATCCGGGGCAAGAGACGGACCTCCGATTGGTGGATCGCGACGCCCTCGTTGAACCAGCGCGGGACGTCGTGCCCGTCAACCGCGCGGTAAAGCGCAACGTGGGAGAGCTCGTGCACCAAGACGACTTGGAGGTCGGGCGGTTGCCACGTGTCCGGTGCCGACATGGTGATCAAGATCACGCCCCAGCGCGGGTACGCAACTCCGGTCGCATAGTCGGGAGGCGGATACCCGATCGGCGACAAAGCGCGCATCTCGCGCGGATTTCGCGCAACGCGGACGATCAGGCGATCATCGATGACGACCCCGAATTCGTTCGCGAGCTCAGCCCAGTGTTTCTCGACGCTTTCGACCAGTGGGACGACTCGAGCGCGCTCGGAGACCGGAAAAGTCCAGGTGACGGCGCCGATCTGCTCGCTTGCGTAGCCGGTTGGCGGCTCAGGCAAAGGAGCCTCAAAAGGCGCCTGAGCCGCTGTGACGGTCGCGAAGAGAGTGGCCGCGACCAAACACAGAATCGCCCCGGGCATGGGTCGTTCTCGTCTATTCGTCACCAGGCCTAAATCTTAGCAGCGGAGGTCCGGGTTCGTTAGTGCGACGCCCATCAACTATGAGATAGGTTACACCTGCGGCGAGAAGCGCACCGACGATGAAGTAGGGCCAAGCCTTCTTGATCCAACGTTTCTTCTCGGTTTCATCGGTTGCCTTGGCGGTTGCGTCGATTTGGGCGCCGGCTGCGTTCGGGTCTTCTTGCCATCGTTGCTGTGCGGTCTTGGCGCGGCGCACGATGTAATGGGTGCGTTCCTCGGGTGTGGTGTCGTCGACCTCGAGGAGGCCTTCGTAGAACTGGGACGCGCTCGCGTCGAAGACTTCGAGCTTGATCGTGCCCTCGCGGCGCAGAACGACTAGCGCATCCGCTCCGGCAATAGTCGCAAGCCGCTTGTACGAGCCGAGGTCTTTCCGAGGATCGACACCCAGACTCCGCCGAATCGAACGAAGCCCTTCGAGACCGTCATCCTCGCTACCCACTTCGCCACGAAGGGCCGCGCGGAGGGTTGAGTCGGCGGGGGTACGGAGGCCCGCGCCAGCGCACTCCTGCTCAATCTGGGAAGCGGTCGCGCGGAGCGAGTCATCCGGATCCCCGGCGACGACGACGGCGATCTTGGGGCGGAGGGGGTCGGTGGCAGCGACAGTGCCAGCGACAGTGTCAGTGGGAGCGACAGTGTCTGTGCCAGTGTCAGCGCCAGTGCCCGCGTCAGTCCCGGCGCTCCCTTGCGCCGAGGCGGTGGCCGCTAAGACGAAGGCTAGGGCCGGGGTCAGGCTCAGAATCAGGCGCACCGCCGGACGATAGGCAACGACGGCCTTCCGCGCTAGCGTCCGGCCGGGCTGAGATGGGCAAAGAGAAGCTGCAATTCCCGCACGGCGTCTGCCTGTGCCTCGGCTATGACGGCACCGACTTTCACGGGTGGCAGGCGCAGCCCGGCCTTCGCACCGTTCAGGGGATGATCGAGGAGGCCATCGACGAGATGGGACTCGAGCATTCGCCGGTCAAAGGATGCAGCCGGACCGACGCTGGCGTCCACGCCCTCGGTCAGGTGGCGAGCTTTTCGTGCACGCACGACATTCCCCGGGAGGGCTGGGTCCTTGGGCTCAACGCGAGATTGCCCGACGACATCGTCATTCATGACGCCCAACCTTGCTTTCGTCGATACAATCCAAGGTTTCATGCCGCACACAAGCGATACCGGTATCTCGTGCGCGTCGGTCGTCATCGTGATCCACTCCTTCGAAAGCGCGCATGGCAGCTCGGCCCCAAGGATGGACGAAGGGACGTGTCGCCTGACGGGGACTTCGTCGAGGACTATCTCGATGTAAGCGCGATCCGAGAGGCCGCGAAACATTTCCTCGGAACGCACGACTTCCGCGCGTTCCGCCAGTCAGGGGACCAGCGCGAGATCGTGGAGCGGACGATGTTTGCCATCCGTGTGCTTCCCGGCTGGAACGCAAGGCGCGACGTCTTGGCGATCGAGGTCATCGGCAATTCGTTCCTGAAGAACATGGTGCGCATCATGGCGGGCACGCTCGTCGAAGTCGGCCAGGGGAGAATCGCTCCAGGGGACATTTCAGGGATGCTGCACGCCGAAGCCGATCGCACCAGCGCGGGGCAGACCGCTCCGTCGCACGCCCTGACGCTCGTCGAAATAGAGCTCGCTCGTTTCGACGGACCTTCGGATGCCTTCGACCGCCCGACGGTGGGCGAGCCCCCGCGACGAAACGCCGTCTAGAAAGTCAGCCCGAGGCCGCCGGTGAAGTAGAGGTTGTCGCCCACCGGGGCACGGCTGTTCGCGTCGGAGCCCGCGAGCTCGAAAAAGAAGAACGAGCTGTTGATGCCCCAGTCCTCATCGAGCGCATTGGCCCGCCGCTCATTGACGAAGTTGAGCTCGATCGCAAACTGCGCAGCCCATCCAAAACCGTGGCTTCGACCGCTAGATTTGCCGCTACCGACGTCCTCGTTGAAGAAGACACTGTTGAAGCCGACCTTGCCCGTGAACACGAACGGCACTGGGGTCTTTCGGGCAAGGGCGTCGATGCGGACAACCGCCATCAAGTTCAAAGGAAAGAGATTGAACTTCGCGGTCTGCGTGGACGGGACGCAGGCCGGAAGGTTGGCGGTCTCGCATGCGGCGCCTTTGTACGCAGCCCAGCCACCAGCGATGCCCAAGCCAATCGGACCGATGAAGGGGATCCGGTACAGATAGAAATCGAATTCGACCAAGAGAATCGGACCGTTGTCGCTCGGATAGACGAGGTCGAAGTCTTCGCTCCCCGGCTTGGGACGATAAGCGCCTATCCCGAGCGAGAGCAGATATCCCTCTGGGGACCACCCCTCTTCTGCCGGGCCGCCGATCGCCTCGGCGCTCACCCGGTCGGGCAGCAGGGTCACGGCGGAGACCAGCAGGAGGGCCGACGCGATTCGCTTCACCGGCGGAGCCTCCAGAAGCCTGCCAGAATGAATATGAGACCGAGGACCCAGCCGAGCGATCCGGGGCTGCGTCGGTCAGCGAGGCTAGCGTGTGAGACCGAGCAGCCCTCGCACTCCCCACTGACATCGCAGAAGCCGGACACCTCGATGTTCGTGACCATGACCCCTTCGGAGAGCTCCCCCTCGTTAGCTAGAAGTGGGTCGGAGACGAACGCCTGATCGAAGGCGTTCACGAAGACGAAACCGGATTCGCCAGGTCCAAGACCCAGGGTCGTCGCCGAAATCGTCTGACTGCGCTCATTCAGCGACGCTGTGACGCTCAGTTGGGTGGCGGTCGTAGAGTCGTCGGTGTCGGAAAACCAGAAGGTCCAGAGTTGAATGTCGTCTGCGGGATCCGGGTCGTCCCAGGTGATGTCGAAGTCTGCTTGCCGTTGTGGGGTGGTGTCCACGACGGGCTGGTTCGGCGGCTGCACGTCCACCGTGAACGCCGCGATCCCGTAGTCGGTCGCGGCAATGTCGCCTGAGCCCGGGGCCTGATTCCGAAACGCGAAGATCTCGTACGGGGTGCCTCTCAGTCCCGACTCGCAGGTCACGATCTCGGTCCCCCCCGAGCGCGCGTCGAGCAGATCCTGGAGCGTCAGGCCGCTCACCGTGAAGTTGTTGCCCACCGATCGCGGGTTCCCCGTTACCTGGCCACAGGTGCCCATCGTCTCGTTTCGGTTCACGGCCAGATTGCACGCTGCGTTCTCGCCGCCAACCCAGAGATACACTTCGTTCACCGACCCGGATTCCTGGAGACGGATCTCGAAGGTCGTCGTGTCGGGGCTCTTCTGTACGGCCGTGCTGATGCCCCCCGCTCCGCCCGTACCGCCAACGCCACCCGCGCCACCGGCGCCACCAACGCCACCAGCCCCCGCGGCGCCACCGGTGCCCCCGGCGCCATCGACGCCGCAGTCACGGCCATTGAAGTAGCGAGTCTGCGCGTCAGACTCGAAGTCGCTGTCCCCGTTGATCGAGCTGATGCGGTCCACCGCGGCGGTCTGCGCCGAGGCGCTCGGGGCCAGCGCCATCCCCGCCGCCACGAGCGAAACAAGAAATAAGAGAGAGGCCTTCATGGCGTGATTTCCGTGCAATCCCTGGGCCAATGGCGCAACCCCAAAAGCTGTGTGTTTTCGGGAGGCCGGAGGACAAACTGGCATCATCCGCCTTACTTCTACGCCAGGCGCTGACATTTCGTCACTTTATCAGAACTTTTTCGGCGATTTGGACCGCATTGAGGGCGGCACCCTTCCGCAGGTTATCCGAGACCACCCACATCTGAATCCCGCCGGGATTGCCCACGTCATCGCGAATGCGGCCCACATAGACCGCGTCCTGCCCCGCCGCATCGATGGGCTGCGGGTAGCGCCCTTCGCTCAGATCATCGACGAGCACCACACCCTGAGCTTTTTCGAGGAGCTGCCGGGCGCGTGCCGCCGTCAAGGGTGCGTGGGTTTCGACGGTCACCGCCTCGCTATGGGCGGTGACCACCGGCACACGGACGGCGGTCGGTGAGACACCGATGGAGGGGTCCCCGAAAATCTTGCGAGTTTCCGAGACCATTTTGAGCTCTTCCTCTTGGTAACCCGTGTCGGAATCCGGCTTCCAGTGCATGAGAAGATTGCGGCTCAACTGACCAGAAAGCTTCTCTTTTTCGACCTCGTCGCCGCGACTGGTCGCCACTTCCTGAGCCTCGAACGCGGCGACGGCCTGAGCCCCCGCGCCGCTGATCGCTTGGTAGGTCGCCACGACGACGCGCTTGAGCCGGGCTTCGTCGTGAAGGGGCTTCAAGGCGACGACCATCTGGATGGTCGAGCAGTTCGGGTTGGCGATGATGCCCTTCGGGCGATCGGCGGCCGCCTCGGGGTTCACCTCCGGGACGATCAGCGGGACCTCGGGGTCTGCGCGAAACGCCGACGAGTTGTCGACGACGAGGGCTCCCTTGCTGGCTGCGATCGGGGCCCACTCGCGCGAAGTCGCACCGCCCGCGGAGAAGAGGGCCAGGTCGACGCCCTCGAAGACCTCGGGGGCGATTTCGACGACGGTGTGCTCGGCTCCCTTGAACCTGACGGTCTTGCCAGCGCTACGGGCGGAGGCGACCGGGACGAGCTCGCGCACCGGGAAGGCACGCTGCTCGAGCACGCGGAGCATCTCTGCCCCCACCATGCCGGTGGCTCCCACCACCGCGACTTTCAAGCCTTCAGACATAGGCCGGGGCTATAGGTCGGCGTCGAGAAAGCGGCAAGCGGGCTTTGCGAACGCTCGGGTATGATGCCTTCGGCAAGGAGTATTCATGAGGATTCAACGCTGCAGCGGTTTCATCGGGTTCGCGGGTCTCTTGTTGTTGGTCGGTGTGACGGAGGCCCGTGGACAGGCGCCGCCCGACGCCGATGCCTTGCTACCCGCGGGTGATGAACCAGACGCCGCCGCGCGCGGCTTGCGTTCGCTCTACATCCCCGATGGGCTTACCGCGGAGCGAGCCGTCGAAGAGATCTTGAGGACGTCGCCCGACGTTCAGCGGACCCGAGCGCTTTCTCTCGAAGCCAAGGGCGGCGCGGTTCAGGCGATGTCGGGGCTCGTTCCACGCCTCGAGCTCGTCGGCCGAGCAACGAAGCTGAGCCCGGTCAAGACCGCAGGCATCCCCGGGGGTGACAGCGCCGTGATCAACGCCCGCATCGACGATCTTCAGGACGAGGCGGCCCAGGATCTGTGGCGAGGCCTTTTCAGCTTTCAGTTTCCATCCTTGACGACGCAGTACGCGACCGACGCGACGCTGATCTACTCGTTCACCGACTCGCTTGCCGAAGCGCTGCCGGCTTACCGAGCAGCCAAGAAGAACAAGAAGGCCGCGCAGCAGCAACTCGAGGCCGAGCTGAACGACGTCGCGTTTGGAGCGCGGCAAGCGTACTACGAGTTTGCTCGAGCAAAGGCTGGGGTAGGGGTGGCGGAGAGCGCGGTCGCGGCCGCGGAAGCCCAGCGCAAGGATACGGCGGCGCTGGTCAATGCGGGGGCGGCGGCAAGAGTCGACCTGCTGCGCGTCGCAGCACAGCTCGAGGCCGCCAACGTCGCGTTGGAGCGAGCCAAGCTCGGTTTTCAAGTGGCACAACGCGCACTTCAAACGCTGATGCACACCAACGAGGTTCCGACGCTCGGCGAAGATCTGTCGGAACCAGTTACCGGTATCCCCTCCAAGACGGAGGACGAGTTGAAGGAGCGGGCGTTGGTCGACCGACCCGACCTCCAGGCCCTCTACACTTACGTCGAGGCGACTCGACATCAGCTCAAATCCGCCAACGGTGGACGAGCGCCGGACCTCCTCGTCCGCGGAAGCGCGCAATACTCGAATCCCAACCTACGCGTGGTTCCACAGCAAGAGCGGTTCGAAGGAACCTGGGAGGTGAGCGCCGTGATCCGCTGGGCGCCGAACGACACCGTAGCGGCCCAAGGTCGGTCCAAGCAGCTCCAAGCTGCGCTCCAACGCGCGGAGGCGGACGTCATTGCGCTAGGCGATGCGATTCGCGTCGAAGTGGCGGAGGGCTACCATGGCGTGCGTGCGGCCAATGCTGCGCTGAAGTCCGCGGGCCTCGGGTTGGCAGCCGCCGAGGAAGGGTACCGCGTCAAGCGAGAGCAACTACGAGCAGGCATCGTGAACACGACCGATCTGTTGCAGTCGCAGTCCGAGCTCATTCGCGCGCAAGTCGACGTGGTCGACTCAGCGGTCGGTCTTCGCATCGCCAAGGCACAGCTGCTGCGGGCGATCGGGTCGAGGCCATAGTGCCGAGCATCGTGGCAGCGGCGGTCGTCATCGAGGGCGGTCGCGTGCTTCTCACCCAGCGAGCCGAGGGAAGACACCTGGGGGGCCTTTGGGAGTTCCCCGGCGGCAAGCTCGAACGCGGCGAGTCTCCCGAGGAAGCGCTCGTTCGCGAGTGTCAAGAGGAGTGTGGGATCGAGATCGCGGTCGCCGACATTTTGGACGTGACCTTCTACCGCTATGCAGACAACGACGTGTTGCTTTTGTTCTATCGCTGCTCGATCGTGTCCGGCGAGGTGCGCCACCTGCAGGTCGAGGACCATGCGTGGGTCGCTCCCGAGGAGCTAGCTCGCTACGACCTGCCGCCTGCCGACGCCCGTATCATCGCCCGCATCCGCTCACTAACGGGTGCGCGCGCCTTCGATGATTAGCCCCTTCACGAGCGTCACGTCCTCGGCGGGCATCGTCACCGGCTGGGCGAGGATGTTGATCGTCTGGCCGGTCGTGACGTTCTGCTGCGTGTAGAGCATGCCTTTCTGAATCGCTTTGGGCTCGCCAAAGAGGCCTGTCAGCTGAATGATGCTGGGCTTGGCGTCATCGTCGAACTGGAAGACGATGCGGGTCACCACTTCGCCCGGCGTGGTGAGGATGATGCGATAGCCTGGGTAGTGCATCAAAACCTGCGCCGTTGTCCGGGCCATGATCACGCCCTCGAGCTCCGCGGCCACCACCTCGACCGTCGGACGCTCTTTGCTCCAGACCCGCATCGCCCGACGGACCGAATTGAGGGCCGCCTCGCTGCTCTCCGAGGGTGCGTCGGCGTCGGCTCCCGGTCGCTGTTCGGCCGCCTCTTTTTTCGAGCAGGCGACTGCGCACAGGGCGATCAGAAGAACAAGGGCATTTCGCTTGAACACATCAGCTCCTGGCTGGCGTTTGTACCGCGAATCGCGACGTCGCCCAAAAGAATGCCAGATGGGCTCAGTACCTCGCGAGGGCGTCTCCCACGCTACCGTTCGCGCCGGTGACGATCCGAACGGCGAACGGGTCACGTGCCGAACCGATCCGCTCGAGCGACCCAGAGCTTCCGAAGAACGCGCCGGTGGCCTTTTCGAGAGGGCCCCTATACACATCGTAGGTGACGTCGTCGTTCGGGGCCGCCAATCGATCCTGGACCCGGAAGAGCATCTCGTCTGTGGCGAAGTCAAGACCCAGATCGGCCTCCGACTCGAGCAGCTGGCAGGCGCGAAGGGCGCGCCGAAACGCGTCTTCGATCCCTGCTTGGAAATCGCCCTCAAAACCCCGCTTGCGACTGTAGAGCAGACCTGGACGGTCATCGGCCACATCGAGATAGTAGTCCGATTGGTGGCCGATCAGAACGACACCCGGCCCCTGCGGAACGTGTGCGTAATCCGCGACGTCGATCAAGAGCTCGTCGGGAATCCTTTTCTCACGGATCCACCTGTGGAAGACCGGAACGAGCTTCTCGAGCTCGATCTCACCGGCGCTCGTGTAGAGCTTCACCTGAAACTTCGTCGGTTTCATCGTCATTCCGCAGCTGCGGCTGCTGACTCAGTGAGACGCTGATAGCACGAATGCGCCGCTTCGATGAACAACTGCGATTCGTCGAGCGTCCGGTGGGCGATCTCGTCGTTGGCGTTCTCGTGGGACTTGTCCGCGTGCATCTTCAAAAGATAGGTCGCGAACTTCCCCTTGGCGAAGGGATCGTGGAAGAGCTGTGTGTCGTGGAGGTGTGTCTTGAAGTTCGCCACCACATCGTCGGCATCGTCTTTGACCTGCACGTCGAGGTGTCGAACCAGTGCCTTGGCTGCGGTCACCATCGCCCTGAACCCGCCGGCTGCAGCGATCACCGCATGGCCGGCCTCGAGCGCATCCTGTGCGTCGTGGAGCTGTTGCTCAGCCTCTTGAAGGCCAAACTCGACGAACGGGACGATCTCGCCGGCACATTCGCCGACACCGATGTCGCCGATGTTGTATTCGCGGGGGTCACCCCAGTCGCTGTAGTAGCTCGGGTCCTCTTCGTAGCTCGGGGGCTTCTGGATCGGTGCTAAGACCTTGCGGAAGTCTTTCTTGCCCACGCGCGCGATGAAGGCCTGAAAGCTCTCGTCGCCCTCGCGATTTTGCATGTAGTGGGCGGTGATCAGCTCGACGGCCTTCGGAATGTTCTTCGAGGGGACGGCGCCGACGACCAGGCCATAGCTCTTGGCGTTTTGGGTCCATTGACCGCCGAGAACGAGATTGAAGTGCGGCACCTTGCGACCGCCGACCTGTCGGCTGACTCCCGTGAACCCGATGTCCGCAGCATGGTGCTGGCCGCAGGAGTTGAAGCACCCGCTCGCTTTGATGCGGAGGGACTCGACGGCCGGGGGGAGGTCGCTCTTGATCACGTCGAGTCGTTTACGGAGCTCGCCCGTCAAACCGCGCGACGCGGAAATCCCGAGCTTGCAGGTGTCGGTGCCTGGACACGACGTCATGTCGGTGATGGTGCCGGCGCCGGCCTCCGAGAGGTTGAGCGCATCGAGCGCTTCGTAGAAAGCGACCGCGTCTGCGCCGCTGAGCCAACGGAACGCGAGGTTCTGCTCGACGGTGCACCGGATCGAGTCGCCCGTATACTGTCGGGCCAGATCGGAAAGAGTACGACCCTGAGTCGACGTGAAGTCGCCGAGGGGCATCTTGATGATGGCGACGTAATATCCGTTTTGCGCTTGCGGACGGAGGTTGTGCTTGGCCCAGGCTTGAAAGCCCGCCGGAGCGTCGCTCGGAATCGGGCCCGGGTCGCGAACCGGTTGCTCATCGGTGGAGTGCAGGTCGTCGAGGAAGGCGGTCCATCTCTCGTCGGGGCGAAGCGTCTCGCGCTCTTCGGCGACCAGCTTCTTGAACTCGTCGATTCCGAGCTTTTGCACGAGGAACTTGATTCGCGCGCGCGCGCGGCTCTGCTTTTCCCCGAGGCGAGCGAACACGCGGGACACGGCCTGCGCGAGCGGAAGCAGCTCTTCTTCGGGGCAGAACTCGTCAAGCACCTTGGCTTGCACCGGCACTGCGCCGAGACCGCCGCCAACTACCACGCGGAAACCACGCTTGCCATCACGAACCTGCGCCACCGCGCCGAGATCGTGGAAGGTCACCAGGCCGCACGGATTGTCTTCACACCCGGAAAAGGCGATCTTGAACTTGCGCCCGAAGTCTTGCACGTCCGGGTGGCCGAGCAGGTATTGGGTGATCGCGTTGGCATACGGCGTGACGTCGAAGGCTTGTGTTTTGCAGACGCCCGCGTACTCGCACGCGGTGACATTGCGGACGCTGTTGCCGCACGCCTCGCGGGTGGTGATCCCCACCGCAGCGAGCCGCCGCATCATGTCGGGGGTGTCCTCGATGTGAACGAAGTGGAGCTGAATGTCCTGCCGGGTGGTCACGTGGAGAATCGAATCGGAGTATTCCTCGGCAAGCTCGGCAAGCGTGTCGAGTTGCTCGGCGCTCAGCTTCCCAAACGGGATCTTGATCCGCATCATGCCGGGCGCGTCCCACACCGTATCGGGGCCCTTGGTCAGGTCACCGCAGGGGAAATGGAGCGGCTGCTGACCGGTTCCGTCGTCACGCAGGCCGTTGTCGTAGCGCTGGCCATACACGCCGCGCCGAAGCCGGGTCTCGGCGAAGATCTTGTCGTCGATCTTCCCTTCTTTCTTGAGCTCGATTTGGCCCTCGAAGAGGTCCACCTCGCCGCCGAGTCGATCGGGAATGCGGTCGCCGAGCTGTTGTTTCCACGAAGTCATGGTGCTCCTGTACCTAGGCAGCGAAAAGCGTTGCCAGCGGCAACCACGACTATTCCGCAGTTTGCACGATGGTCAAGTCAACAATTGCATGGGGCAGCCCGTAAATCCATTTTCGTTGGGTAAATGGGAGTAAATAGACGACTAAAAAGATAAAGATTTGGCATTTCGGCTGCGCGGTTGCTGGCCCAACCCGTGCCGCTATAGTGCCGCCGCTCGACGCCCGATGTTAAGGTGTCGCTCCCATTCGGGGATCGTCTAACGGCAGGACTCCAGTTTCTGGTACTGGCTATCTAGGTTCGAATCCTAGTCCCCGAGCTACTGAACAGCTAAAGGAGGTGCTCAAAGGGAACCCGGATGCCCACGCTTCGAGAGCGGTCCAGCCAAGGCTGGCCCGCGTTTGGTCTCGCGCGTGCGGTTCGAATCCTAGTCCCCGAGCCAAATAGCTGTTAAGCAACGCAGCTCATAACTTAAGGCCCCATCGTCTAGTGGTTAGGACATCGGCCTCTCACGCCGGTAACACGAGTTCGAATCTCGTTGGGGTCACCACGGTAGCCCCGCTTCGGCGGGGACTTTCTTGCAGGAAGATTGTAATAGAATCGCGCAATTGCTGCACGTAGCGAAGGCTGCGTGCAACGATTACATGGATTCGGTCTTTGGGAGCTCTTCACTCATGCCGTTTCGTCGATGCCTACGCTCCAAGCGGAGGCCTGGCATGCTACTTGCTGCCTAGGGTCTTATCATGCGCAACCTAGCTTTGAGTGTGGTGCTCGCAGCCGCGACGGTGATGTACGTGGGTTGTTCCGGCAGTGGGAACGGCGGCGGAGGTGGCGGCGGGGCCGGTGGTGACGGGACCGGCGGTACGGGTGGCGATAGCGGATGGCAGCAGCTCGGGGGAGCGGTGACCGCCGGCGGTGCTACCCAGTTTTCTTTGGCGCACGACGGAACGAATCCCGTGGTCGCTTGGGTCGAACGCGAGCCCAACGGATACCAAGTCTATGTGAAACGCTGGGATGGCAGTAGTTGGGTGCAACTGGGCGGGGCATTGAGCGCGAGGCGGACGACGATTGCTCGAACCGTCGAGGTCGCGGTGGACGCCGGGGATCAGCCCGTGGTTGCTTTCACTGACTCGGATCTCCTGCAGCTCCACGTGAGGCGATGGTTGGGCGATGATTGGGACGGACCGAGTGCCTCAACGAGGGGCGCCAATCCCTCCTTGGTCGTGGATGGGAACGACGAGCCCGTGGTCGCAATGCAAAGCGGTACGGACCTCGGTGATCTCGTTGTGAGACGTTGGACCACGGACGACGGTTGGGTACCTATTGGAGATAGGCTCAACGTGTTCGACGACAAGACGGCTGGCTTTCCATCGATCGCCTTGGATCCCGAGGGATCTCCAGTCGTTGCTTTTTCCCAAGGCGTAGGCGAGTCCGCGAGCGACGCGCAGGTCTACGTCAAGCGCTGGGGAGACCCATCCTGGGTGCAGATAGGTCCCAGCGGATTCCCTGGAGGTCTAGGTCCACGAGCAGGTGATGCGTCCCTGGACATCGGTAATTCCGGGGAGATATTCGTTGCCTGGGTGGACTTCTCCTCCACCCTTCGCCTGTACCCGTTCGTGATGGAGTGGGCGGAGGACGATCCGGTTTGGAGGCAGACGGGTCCAACATTGGCTTCAGTCGAGGATGGCGGTGATGAGCCATCGTTGGCGGTCACTGCGGCGAATCCCATCGTTGCCTACCGGACATTTGACCAGGCTGCATGCCAATTCGCAGTCATCGTCAAGCGTTGGGACGGGAGCGGCTGGCAGCAACTCGGCGAAGCATTGAACGAAGATGACTGCAGTTGCGGGCTTGAAGATCAGTCCGGTTGCCAAGCGGTCGACATGGCGTCTCTGGTACTCGACGGATCGGGCAATCCGGTCGTCGCGTGGCAGGAACGGCGTCGAGACGAACCGGAGACGGGCACGATCTACGTCAAGACTCTTCGCCTTCCCTAGTTAGATCGTGTTTTGCCATGCGTTGATGACGGTCGATGAGGCAAGACCCCACCACGGAATCCAAGCTGCCCACGCCGCCACCCCAGGCGAACAGGTTGTGTTGCTTTCTCGCTTTCTTCTGCTGAACGTCGGTGCTCTTCCCTCTCTAGCCGACGCAGAGATCTCACCTTGCGCGGTCACGGTATTCAAGGGCGACTCCTAACGTTACCATCCGACGCATGCCGGATATCGAAGTAAACGGGGTTCGCCTTCACTACGTGGAGCAGGGCTCGGGGCCTGAGGTGGTCGTTTTTTCTCACAGCTATCTAGTCGACTGGACTCACTTCAAACCACAAATGGACGCGCTGTCGCATCGCTATCGCTGCATCGCCTTCGACCATCGCGGACATGGCGGGAGCGAGCGCGCCAGAGACGGCTATGACATGGAAAACCTCTACGCGGACGCGGTCGCTTTCATCGAAGCCATGAATTGCGCCCCGGTTCACTTCGTCGGCCTTTCGACGGGAGGATTCATCGGTCTACGGCTCGGATTTCGCCGACCGGATCTTCTTCGCACGCTCACGCTGATGGATACTTCCGCCGAGATCGAGCCTGCGCTGAAGAGATTCCAGTACGAGCTGATGATGCGCATGGTGCGCGTGATCGGCACGCGCGCGTTCGCGGGCTACATCGTGTCCCTGTTCTTCTCGAAGAAGTCGCGCCACGACCCGACCCGAGAGGAGGAGCTCAGTCGATTCCGCCAAATGGTGATCGACAACGACAACGACGCGACTATTCAGTTCGGTCGCGGTATCTTCGGGCGAAAAAGCGTCGTGGAGCACTTGCCGAAAATCACAGTGCCCACGCTCGTGATCGTCGGCGAGGAAGACAAATCCCAGCCCCCGGCCCGTGCGCAACGGATTGCCGACGGAATCCCAGGCTCCGAGCTGCTCATTGTCCCGAATGCGGCCCACATCAGCAGCTTCGACGGCGCAGACGTGGTCAGTGCCGCGCTGGAAAAGCACTTGGCGCAGCATGAATGATCCGTACCGGAGAACGGCGAGGTTCTACGACACGTTGGTGGAGCCGCCCAACGTGGTCCTGCGGAGACCCCAGAGCTCGCTTCCATCAGGGTCTCATGATCGAAGAGACGATGTCGAGGGTTCCGAACTCCGCCAGCGCTTCATCGCCCGGCCTGGCGACCGCAGCGGGGAGCCTCATCTTCGGCAATGGGTCGACGCAGACGGCAAGCGTAACCCCTCAGCGGCCGAATTGCGTGGTTCTAGTTTCCATGCCGACTTTTTCTGGGACGAAAGAGGGCGGTTGAACTTAGTATGGGCAGGGACCTCGCAATGTTTCCTGCACGCAAACCGCTAGCCGAAGACTTCGAACGCGCGGAAGTCACCATCGACGGGATGACGAAGCCCGTCTGGCGAAGCGGCAACGGTCCCGGCGTAGTCATTATGCACGAGGTTCCAGGGATCACACCACGCGTGGCGAGGTTCGCCCGTATCGTGCGCGACCACGGGTTTACCGTGTTCCTGCCGGAGATGTTTGGGGTGGTCGACAAGCCGGTGAGCGGCGAATACGTGATCTCTTCGATGGTGCACTGCTGCGTCTCGCGTGAGTTCCACGTATTGGCGACGGGCGACTCGAGCCCGATCACCGATTGGCTGCGCAAGCTGTGTCGCCAAGTGCATGAGGAGCTCGGCGGGCCGGGCGTCGGCGCGCTTGGTATGTGCATGACCGGGAACTTCGCTCTGGCACTCATGGTCGACCCTTCGGTGCAAGCTCCGGTGCTGTCCCAGCCCTCGCTGCCTTTCCCGATCGGGAAGGCTCGAGGCCGCGCGGTTCATGCCTCGCCCGAGGACCTCTCGATCATCAAGAGACGGGTGCGCGAAGAGGGTGTGAAAGTGCTCGGCCTTAGGTTTACAGCCGACCCGATCTGCACCCGGGCGCGTTTCGAAACGCTGCGCCGCGAGCTTGGCGAGGGGTTCGAGGGAATCGAGATCAACTCCGGCCCCGACAATCCGTGGGGAATCAAGCGTGTTGCGCACAGCGTCCTCACCGAGGAGCTCGTCGACGACGATGGGCATCCGACCAAGCAGGCACTCGACCGCGTGCTGGGGTTCTTTGACGAGCGGCTTCGACGCACTGCCTAGCTCTTCCGCCACCCCAGCGTGCGCGAGGTCGCGGTCGTCGGTCTGCCGTTGGGGTCACCACCATGAAGCCCGGCCTCGGTCGGGGCTTTTTCATTGGACGCGGTCTCCCCGAATCGAGGGCCGAGCTCATGGGTTACCGACGCCAACAGGTTGTGTGTCACTCGGTCGTGTTGATCGCGTTGATTCCGCCAGCACGCTGCAATGCGTTCTGCGGATTCGATCCCGCAGCAATCTGAAAGGTCGACTCCACACCGTCGCCGTCCAAGTCTCCACGTGCATAGAAGTTGTAGAGCGTCGGATCGTTCGGCACGTTCCCACACCCGCCGACAGCTACCCAGCCGTACGCAAAGTAGAGCGGATCTATGGGGCCAAAACCTATTTGGCGGAAATTCTGATCCTCAGCGTTCCAGTCGGCCGCGTGCTTCTCGACTCCAGGCGTCCAACTGGTTACGGCACTCGGGAAAGTGCAATGCACCAGCGAGGATGCGCTGTTCCCCGCCGTGACCAAGCCCTGGCTCGGGAGCTCCTTGGCGTAGGCCGTCGCGGCGCCTAGAAACATGGCTTTTAGTTGAGAAGGAGCCTCGCTCGTTTTGCTCTTGGTGAGGTACTTACTAAATGTGGGGATCGCGATCGCGGCCAGAACGCCGATGATAGCCACCACAATCATGAGCTCGGGAAGAGTGAATCCCTGCGTCTTTCGGAGGGGAAGTTTCCGAACGTGAGTTTTCGATACGCTGAGGGCGTTGTTGATCATGGTGTCCTCTCTTCTGGAGGAAATTCAGATTGTGCGCGACGGGATCTGCGATACGACGATCGATCCGCGTTCGCTGTCAAGGGGCTTCGACCCCTCTTACCGCTAGATGAACGCTCATCCAGTGGTTATGCGCACAGGTGCAATGACGGAAGACCCAGCGTAGCAGCGGGTAGGATTTGTTCCCGGGACCAGCCTCGTCTGCTTTCCATAATGTGAGTGATCGCCTTGGGTTCGAACTGTTGCTCCACCGCGCAAGGCGTTCGTCGAGCGCGTAGCTCGCGCAACGGCTGCGGGCATCGAGCTCGGAGTTTCTCGGGCTTCCGTGGGTTCTCTTGGCAACGGTTTACAAACCAAGGGTTGGCACGCGGCTTGCCCTCTAAGCAAAGTCATGAATACGTTTGCTCGCAATGTTGTGTGCCTTGCAGGTTTCGCCGCGATGGGCTGTCCGACTACTTGTCCTGATTCGCGGTTCTGCGAAAATTCATTCACCGACGGTCCCCTGTGCCAGCAGTACTGTGAGAAACAAATCTGCAAGGGCGCCTCCGACGTCGCATCCGCCGGATGCAGCAACCCATTCCCGGGGGGGCTGTCCGAGTGCTTTTGCGAGTGCGTTTCTGGCGGCGGCACCTGTGATCTCGGTCGCGGGGGCGGCACTGGTGGCACGGGCGGAGCTGGTGGGCTGGGCGGCAATGGCGGAAATAGCTGCGCCGACGTCACCCCCGGAAACGGAGAGTTCGGCCAACCGTGCCGGAACGACGGAGACTGCAACGACGGGTTGCCGTGCTGCACCTCCACCGAGGTCTCCGAAGCCTGCGGCGTCGAGGTGGGCTTGTGCGAATGCATCTAGTGGCCACGGGCGCGCCGACCCGTCAGCCAGATTGACGCTAGCGCGGGTTCGCTGCGATGAAGTTCCTCCGAAGCTAACGCCGACGCGCGCGTCGCCTGAGCGATAGAGCCAACGCGCAACACAGCAGGGCGAGCCACGTTGTTGGCGTCCGGGACGCTGCGGCGCTGCCGACGGCGCATCCACCACCGCCATCGCCCGTGTCGGTTCCACCCATCCCGCCTGCTCCACCGGCGCCACCCATGCCGCCAGCGCCGCCGGTCCCCGGTTCGTCCGGACACGGCGGTAGTCCTACTTGGAGTAATGAAAAGGACGTCGTGAAGACGTTGTCCGCGAAGCAGTTGTTGTGGTCGGGGAGTGTGAGCAACGTGAGGTCCGCTGCGAAATCGTCGAAGTCGCTGGGGTCCGGGTTCGTTCCATTGTTCACGAGGGTATTCCCCACGATGCGATTATTCTCGGCTGTCGCGTCCGCTTTGAATTCGGGCGAAACTGGTGGCGGATCCTCGGGGGTGGGAGGGGGAGCATCGCAGTCAAACGCGGTACCCGCAAGGGCGAGGCAATAATCGATGATCCCAATCCCAACGAAGTCGTTATCCTCGACCAGATTCCCCGAAATCAGTGAGTCGTCCACGCCCACGTAGAGGATACCGATTCCCCTCGGGATGGAGCCGAGGATAGAGCCCGGCGACGCGGTATTGATCTTGTTGTTGTTGTTGAATTCGTTGTCCACGAGGTCGATGCGCTTGGCGCTACCTCGGTTGTCGAAAATGTCCGGCAGAAGCAGGATGGCGGCACCAACCGTGTTGTTTTGGGACACGTTCCCCATGACGAGGACGTCGTCGCTGTTCGAGACCTCGATACCGTTGACGCTGTTTTCGACCACGTTGTCGAGCACATCGACGCTCTCGGAAGTCTCGACCCAGAGTGCGCTATCCTTGTCCGAACCCGTGGAGTAGCTGTTGAGGATGCTGCCCCTCCTCGATAGGGTGGGGAAGATTCCGTAATTCCGGTTGTTGATCGATTCGACATCGATGAACTCGAAGCCGTCGACGTGCTCGGTGAAGAGCCCGTTGTTCTCGAAGCCTTCGATCGTGATGCCCTGGATCGTGATGTCGAAAAGCCAGGGATCGTCCTGCTTGGGGATGACCTTCGGCACGTCGGGATGCAGAGGGAAGGGTGGTGCCATAGACGTGTGACAGCCCATGCAGTCGGTTCGCTCGACCTCTCTCCCCTTGGGCTGCGCCTCTTGCGAAACCTCCAGCGGCACAATGACGATGCCATTGGTTTGCGTGCCGGTGCTCCTCACGATCACGCGCTCCTCGTCCGGACTCTTCGGCCCAGCTGCCGCGGTGCTCAGCCCGATCAGCTGGATTCCGTTCTTGGTGACGTTGAGCCCGTTGCCCGGGTTACAGGGTTCTTCGTAGACGCCAGGCTCGATGTTGATCTGGGTGCCCTCTTCGGCCAGATCGATGGCCTCCTGGATCGACTGGCCCTGCTTGACGAGGATGCCGTCCCCGAACGGTTCGAAGGGACCCGTCGCGGGGAGCGGGCATCCGGTGCCCCCAGCGCCGCCCATGCCACCCATGCCGCCGGCGCCGCCAGCACCGGTCGGATCGTACGGCTCGAGACCGGGAGCCGGTGGTTGGTTGAGATCGGTACTGCTTTCAGTATAGACGGTGTTCGTGTCTGCTGCGGTCCAACCCGGCTGGGTGTCCATCATGATCTCGTTGATATTGGAGAAGGATCCGGGGTCCATGTCGGAGTCTAGTCCTTCGATGCAGACGAAGATCTCATCGAGGCTCACCGAGCCGTCTGGCGCGGATCCGTCCGCCCCGTCGCAGGCCAGGTCGCCTATTGCCGTCCTGATATCCCAACCGTATCCGTTCCAGGAGGGAGCTTGGGAATCGCGGTGGCATAGCTGACAGTCCGCGTCACTCGGCGTGAGGCCGTAGAGGTCGACCCATGCGTTTCGTATCACCGTGTTCGCATTCGCTGGGTCCCCGGTGACAAAGAACACAACAAGTGCCGCGCCCAGGACGAGCAAGCAAAACGTTCGTAGCCTTGCGTAAACAGATATGCGCATGATCAACTCCAACGCGCAGGGGGCAGGGGATGGCGTGACGACGACCTAACTGTGCGAACGCATCGAATACCACGATGTCGTTGATAAAATCAATGGCCAGTTGCGGATGAGCACGCCGCGGCGCAGTGCTCAAACATTGCTTTCCATTCGCCGCGCTTGCGCGCAGCATTTGCGCGGTTCTAGCTGTTGAGCCGACTTTCTCGGGGGGAAAGGGCGTTTGAACGCACTGCGGCGACGGCAACGACTTGTTTGCCGGGCAGAGCGCCGCCGCTTGCTAGAGCCTCAACGGCTGCGGGCACTTCGTCGAGCTTCCACACTGCGGCGATGTGGGGTTTGATGTGGCCGTCGGCCAGCATTGCGAGCAGGGCGGCGAGATCGTCGCGGTACCAGTCCGGATGGCGCCGAGCGAGCTCTTGGATGCTGTAAAGGGACGTCCGCTTACCGCGAGGGCGAAGGTTTTGGGCGAACACGGCAGCGGTATTGGCCACCGTTCTCGCGCTCTTGCGAAGATCGCGGGCCCCGCCTGACAGCAGCGTGACCATCCCGAACCACACCAGCCGGCCCCCGGGGCGAACCGCTCGTAGCGATTCCCGAGCGGTCGCGCCAATCCCGTCAAAAGCGGCATCGACGCCCTGACCGTCGGTGAGCTCGTGGCACCGGTCGACCACGTCTTCACGCTCGAAGTCGATCAGGATGCCGCCCTCGGATTCAATGTGGGACCGTTTCTTTTCCCGATCGGTGCCGAGGACCTGTACCCCCATCGGTCGGGCGAGCTGCATCAGCGCCGTGCCCACACCCCCACCAGCGCCCTGGATCAGCACGGTGTTGCTCCGGCGCACCGACGTCGACCGGGTCAGCATCTGATAGGCGACGATGTAGTCCATCACCAGGCACACCGCGGCCGTTGACTCGAGCGCCGGTGGGACGGGAACGACCAGGGAACCAGGCACGACGGCATGCTCGGCCCAACCGCCCACGATCGACAGGGCTGCCACTCGATCACCAACCGCAACGTTGCGAATCTCCGACCCGACCGACTCGACCTCGCCCACAACATCCCAACCCGGCACAAACGGTGCACGACGGCGCTCTGGGTGCAGTCCCTGGCACATGAGCAGATCCGCGTAGCTGATCCCCGCAGCCTCTACCCGTACACGAACCTCTCCCGGCTCTGGCGCAGCGATGTCGAACGCCCGCACCTTCAGGACCTCCGGCCCGCCGTGACGCGTCGCGACCACTGCGGTGCTCAACAGCGATCCCGTCCGAACCATGAGTCCAGTTTACCGGGATCTGAGTACCAATGGAAATGCGCCCCGACCGCGCCGGAGCGGCAACGTAGGGGGGTTGACCGATCGCTGACGTTGCGCGTAATGGGAGGCAACATCATGACTCCCACACGAGCACGCCAACCGTTAACGGCCACGAGAGGTCGCGTGCTCACGGTGTTGCTTGGCCACGCCTTCGTCGGATGGGGGCTCTGCGACCTGACGATGGTGGTCGGGATGGCCGTGGCGTCGCTGGAGACCGCACTGGTGGTGCACGCCATCGGAGCCCCGATCTTCTTCGCTGTCGTGTCCTGGAACTATTTCAAGCGGTTTGGCTACACCACTCCGTTGCAGACCGCCATAGCCTTCGTGTCCTTTGTGATCGTGGTAGATTTCTTCCTGGTGGCGCTGGTTATCGAGCGCAGCTTGGAGATGTTTACCAGCCCGCTCGGGACCTGGATCCCCTTCATCCTCATCTTCGGGTCCACGTACCTGACGGGTCGCGAGTTGGAGCGCCGCCGCGGGCCTGCCGCAGAACATCCGCGAGATCGGTAAAGGGCACTATTTCAGAACATGGATGCCCTCCTTGTCCGCCTTCTTGAGGGCCTTCTCTGCCTTCTTTGCCTTCTTCTCTTTTTGAGTGAGCTTCGGCTTGTTTGTCGTTGGTGTTCTCTTCTGACCTTTGCCCATGGAGGTGCCTCCGATTTTCGGTTGTGGCCCAGCAACGGCTAGGGCCCCGAGTTGCACTATGCATCCTCGTGTTGAGCGGCGTTGGCAAGCCGACGGGGTGGCGTCATCCCAGCCCCTGAATCATGCTCCCCCCGTGCCGGGCCGCCTCCTGCCGCGACAGTTTTATTCTCGCGATGCGTTGGAGGTCGCTCGGGATTTGCTTGGGCAGGAGATTTGGCACGGGAACGTCGGGCTTCGGATCACCGAGGTGGAGGCGTACCGGCATCCCGACGACAGCGCGAACCACTGTCACCTCGGCCGCACCCCGAGGAATGCGCCGATGTGGGGTCCGCCGGGGCATGCCTATGTGTATCTGTGTTACGGCATCCACCACTTGCTCAACCTCGTGACCAATCGGGACGGGGAGGGCGCTGCGGTGTTGATTCGATCTTGTGAGCCGATCTCCGGTCATCGCGCGATTCGACGCCGCCGCGGTGGGAAGGAGGGTCCGGTGCTGCTGACGGGCCCTGGGAAGATCGGCCAGGCGTTGGGGCTCGACGCTTCGTTCTGTGGTCACCCGCTCTATCGACGTGGTGGGCTCGAGGTCCGCGAAGGCTCGCGAGCATCCGAGATCGCGATCGGCTCTCGGATCGGCATCGGATACGCTGAGCCCGAGCACCAAGAAGCCGAATGGCGATTGGCGATCGCCGGGTCTTCCTGGGTGAGCCACGCGAACGCCTTGAGAGCGGTGCATCCATGACCGCGCTTGCGACGAGCTCGAGCGCCGAAACCCGAGGGGTCTTGGTCGAAGTGCAGAGCTACTACCTCGAAGAGCAATCGCATCCGGCTTCGCGGCGTTTCGTCTTTGCCTACACGATCACGATCACCAACAACGGCAACGAGGCCGTCCAGCTACGGTCGCGCCGCTGGATCATCGCGGACGGTCTCGGGGATGTCGAAGAGGTGGAGGGGCCCGGGGTGGTCGGGGAGCAGCCGGTGCTTCGCCACGGAGAGAGCTTTCGATACACCAGCGGCGCCATCCTCACGACCGAGCGCGGCACGATGAAAGGCACCTACCAAATGCACTTCCCCGAAGGCGGCCAGTTCGACGTCGAGATCGCAGAGTTTCTGTTGGAGAGGCCTTACTCCCTGAACTAGAAAACGGGACTGTCCCCGTCTTAGTTGCGGCCGTCCCAGGCCGCCTTGATCGCTTTGTAGGTCTCGATGCCGCTCGCGGTGAGATCTAGGGCGCCGGCGCCCACCAACCGTTGATGCACCTGCTTCGGGTCTTTGTCCCAACCCTCAGGCACGTCGAGCTTCACATTGACGGGCACGCCGCCGAGAAGGCCTTGCTCTTCCATCGTCCACAGGGCTTCCGCGGCGAGAAACTGACCGGCGATTTTTCTGAGCTCGGGGCCTAGATGGCTTGCCAGAGGAAACACGTCGTAGAGCCCGATCTCATCGGCTGACACCGCTAGCGGTTGTCGCAAGGCCTTGAACACCGGAGCTGCGATCGGCAGCTCGACCAAGTCGAGCCCGGCAATCTCTTGGCCTTGGGTGGCCATCAGCGACCGCTCGAGGGCGTCGCCGTGGCTGCGGGTAATCGCAGCGGGGCGCGCAGAACCGTCCAAAAGGACGGTGAGCACCAGGTAGGGGCGTGGGTCTCGCTCTTCCATCATTTTCGGAGCGACTAGTTAGCGCATTTGGCACCGGTTGGGTAGTGCTCGTCGCCTTGACGGGGCGTACTGCCTTCGTTAGCTGGACCCGCCCCGATGCGTATCGAGGTTCATCCGACCCACCCACAGGCGCGACACATCAAGCGGGCGGCGGAGGTCCTCCGTCGCGG
Source organism: Myxococcales bacterium (assembly GCA_029863605.1). Taxonomy (GTDB): domain Bacteria; phylum Myxococcota_A; class Polyangia; order Polyangiales; family Houyiibacteriaceae; genus SG8-38. Next base: position 45,821 of record JAOTVB010000013.1, read on the forward strand.
CGGCGTCATCGTGTACCCGACAGGAACGGTCTACGGCCTCGGCTGTGACATTCACCAAAAGCGGGCTGTCGAGCGCATCTATCAGATTCGGCAGCTCAAAAAGGATCACCCGTTGAGCTTCGTCTGCCCGGATCTCAGTAAGATCGCCCGTTATGCCCACGTCGACGACTTCGCTTATCGCACCATGAAGCGCCTCATTCCAGGGCCGTATACGTTCGTCCTTCGCGCGACCCGGGAGGTTCCCAAGATCCTCCTTCGAAAACAGAAGACCGTGGGCATTCGCGTCCCGGACCATCCGGTGGCGCAGGCCCTTTTGCAAGAGCTCGGAAGCCCGATCGTCTCTACGTCGGCGATGATCGGCGACGAGATCCTGAACGACCCGGACGAGCTTCATGCGCGATTCCCTCGAGTCGATGCCTTCGTCGATGCCGGGTGGGGCGGGATCGAGCCTTCGACGATCATCGATCTCACTGGCGACGAAGCGGTCGTACTGCGCCAAGGCGCCGGCCCGATCGAAATCCTCTAGGCGGTGAAACCCCGTGGCCGATGCAAAGCGTCGGTCTTACGGGGACCGCACCGGCGCGCCGCGCGCTTCGGAGATGATGCTTCGAAGGAGCGCCGTCCACTCTCGGTAGCGAGGCGCTCGGCTCATCTGCTCGACCAAACGTTCGGCGGTCCATTCGTCACGGCCTTGGTACTGGGTCACCGCCGCCCAATTGGAGAGATGTTGGTCCCATTGCTCCGCGGTCCAAGAACCGACTTCTCCCGATCGAAAGATGAACAAATGGTCGTCGGCCAGGTCCGCACCAGCCACCCAGAGGCCGGTATCCGTGATGAACGGCCCGAGCGATCGAATCACGAGCTGGCGCTCCGCCGCCCTTCCGAGCGGTTCGAGCGCGCGGTCGAACTGCTCCCAGCTGCGGGTGAGGGTGCGCACTCGCTCTTCGGAGATCGGCATGTGTGGTTTGAATGCCCCCGGCGCAACACGCGCGTCGTGATCGTCATGGATGCGGATGCCGTGTTGTTCTTCAGCAGCGCGATAGGCTTGTAGGGCCTCGTCTCTCGAGACCTCACCGTCGATGCACGCCAGAAGCGAAGTGATCAGAGGACGGGTCACAGCCGGCTCGTTTCAGTTGGGGGCATCCGGCCCGGCTTTCGTCGCGGTGCGCCGGGGCTGTCGTTGCAGCAGCGCGCTCACGCGATCGAGAATTTGGTTGGCGAGGGCATGCTTACTCATCTCGGGAAGAGGAGTGGCCGAGCTCGCATCGACGAGGGTCGCGCGGTTGGTGTCTCCGGCCAGCCCGTCGCTTGCGGCGTTGGCGACGATCAAGTCAGCCCCTTTTCGTTCGAGCTTACCCCTTGCAGCCTGCTCGAGGCGTTCGGTTTCGAGCGCGAATCCCACGAGGACCGCCGGGCGTTGCGCACGCTTGGCCCCGACATCGGCGAGGAGGTCCGGGTTACGGACGAGCTCGAGCTGAAGGCCGTCCCCCTTTTTGATCTTGCGCGGCGCGCGTTGCTCGGGTCGGTAGTCGGCGACTGCCGCAGCCATGATCACGACGTCGGCTTCCTCGAAACGTTGCATGACCGCTTCGTGCATCTCGCGCGCCGACCGCACGCGCACCACGTCGGCGTCCCGGGGGCCCGGCAGGTGCACCGGCCCGCTCACAAGCGTGACCGAAGCGCCACGCCGAAGCGCCTGCGAGGCGATCGCGTAGCCCATCTTTCCGGTCGAGCGGTTCCCGATGAAGCGGACCGGGTCGAGATCTTCGTGTGTGGGACCGGCGGTGATCAAGACGTGCCTGCCGGCTAAGTCGTCTCCTCGCGCGAAGTGGGTCTCGAGCTCCTCGGCGATGTCCTCGGGCTCCATCATGCGGCCGTGGCCGATCTCGCCATTCGCGAGCGCCCCGATCACAGGGCCAAGCATGATGGCCCCGCGCTCGATCAACCGCGCGACGTTGGCTTGCGTGGCCTCGTGTGCCCACATCCGATGGTGCATCGCCGGTGCAAAGAAGACGTCTCCGCGCGCGCAGGCGAGGGTCGCCAGCACCGCATCGTCCGCCTGGCCCGAGGTTGCCCTGGCCATCAGGTTCATGGTGGCTGGCGCGACGACTATCGCGTCGGCCCATTCACCGAGCTCGACGTGGACTTCGCCCGCGTAGTCCTCGGCCCAGAGGTCGGTGACTGGCGGTTTCCCCGTCAGCCCAGCGAACGTGATCGGGCCCACGAAGCGCGTGGCAGCGTTGGTCATCGCCACTTGCACTTCGGCGCCACGGCGCATGAGCTCACGCACGAGCTCGACGGCCTTGAATGCCGCGATGCCGCCACTGATCCCAACGACGATCCGCTTTCCCTGGAGGGACATCTTCGGCGCAGTCTAGCAGGGGCGGGGCCATTTGCGACGCATCATCTCACCTGAACGCCCGATGGGTATCAGCCTGTGCGGGCGCTCACTTTGTCGGCACGCCAGGCGCGGGAAACTGGTCGCAGAGCTCCTTGATCTCGCCTGCAACACGGGCGAGCAGAGTCTCGTTCTCGACGTCCTCGATGACGTCGCCCATCCAATTGCCGAGCCGCTTCATCTCGTCGCTGCCCATGCCTCTGCTGGTGATGGCGGGCGTCCCCAGGCGAATGCCGCTTGGGTCGAAGGGCTTGCGCGTGTCGAAAGGCACCGAGTTGTAGTTCGCGACCATCCCTGCGCGGTCGAGGGCCTGGGCCGCGACTTTGCCGGGCACGTCTTTGCTGATGAGGTCGATCAAGATGAGATGGTTGTCGCTGCCGCCCGTCACGAGATCGAAGCCTCGAGACAAAAGCACCTCGGATAAGGCGCGGGAGTTGTCGACGACGGCGTGCGCGTACGACTTGAACTCGTCCGTCATGGCGAGCTTGGCCGCGATGGCGATGCCAGCGGTCGTGCCGTTGTGTGGCCCGCCCTGGAGCCCCGGGAAAACCGCGCGGTCGATGGCTTTCTTGTGCTTTTCGTCGCACATGATCATGCCGCCTCGCGGTCCGCGGAACGTCTTGTGGGTGGTGCTGCTGATCACTTCGGCGTGACCGACAGGCGACGGATGGGCGCCTCCGGCGACGAGCCCGGAAATGTGCGCAATGTCTGCGACGAGAATCGCACCGACCTCGCGGGCGATCTCGGCAAACTTCGGGAAGTCGACGATGCGCGAGTAGGCTGTCGTGCCGCAAAACAAGACCTTGGGCTTGTGCTCTCGGGCAAGCGAAGCGACTTGGTCGAAGTCGATGCGGTGGTCGTCTCGGCGCACCCCGTACTGAATCGCGTTGAAGTACTTGCCGCTGATCGAGACCTTCCAGCCATGGGTGAGGTGGCCACCGCTTGGAAGGCCCATGCCCATGATCGTGTCGCCCGGGTTACAGAAGGCGAAATAGACGGCTAGGTTCGCGGGCGAGCCGGAGTAGGGCTGGACGTTCGCGTGGTCGACACCAAACAGCGCCTTCAACCGCTCGATGGCCAGTTTCTCGATGGCATCGATGTTCTGTTGGCCCTCGTAGTAACGCCGCCCGGCATACCCTTCCGAGTACTTGTTGTTGAGCACGCTTCCGCAGGCCTCCATGACGGCAGTGCTAGCGTAGTTTTCGCTCGGAATGAGGCGCAGCTTCTCGTGCTGACGCCGAACCTCGTCAGCGATGTACTTAGCGATTTCAGGGTCGACTTCGGCTAGGTGTTGGTCCGCCATGTTTTCTCCTCGGGGGCCTTAGCACCCGGCAACTTGGCGAGCCAGAGGGTCGGTGTTATCCGAAGGCGGTGAGCGGTTATTTTCCAAGCTCCGAAGAGTTCGAGCGGCTCGGCGCGACGGCCACGGTCGTTCCGGTGTACCGCGAGGTGATCGCCGATCGTCTCACGCCGGTGCTCGCCCAGGCTACACTCGGACACGGTCCGGGCAGCTTCCTGCTCGAGAGCGTCGTCGGCGGTGAGAAGTGGGCTCGCTACAGTTTTGTCGGGTGCGATCCTGAAGTGATCGTGCGTGGGGTTGCGGACCGTTTCGAGCGAGTGGTCGATGGTGCGGTGGAGCAAGAGCTCAGCGTTGACCCGTGGGAGCGTCTTCGGGAGACGTTGGCGGAGTGGAAGCCGCCGGACGTCGACTGGCTGCCTCGATTCTGGGGCGGAGCCGTGGGCTTCGTCAGCTATGACGCGGTTCGGACGTTTGAACCCACGGTGGGCGCGGCCCTCACCCGTGACGACGATTGGGAGTTCTGCTTCGCGGTCGGCGGAACGGTTCTCATTTTCGACAGCGTCCGTGGGACGTTGCGCGTCGTGGTGCCGGCGCGAGTGCAAGGCGATGCGAAACACGCCTACAAGCGGGCCACCGAGCGGATCGAAGCGACGCTTCGAGCTCTCGATGAGCCTAAGCTTCCAAGGAGGCTCCATCCCCCGGAGTCGAACGGCGAGCTCGAGCTTCCCGCGTCGAGCTTCGATCGCCCGGGCTTCTGCAAGGCGGTCGAGGAGGCCAAAGAACACATCCGCGCTGGCGACATCTTCCAAGTGGTGTTGTCCCAACGGTTTCGAGTACCGCTTGGCGATACCGACGTGTTCGATGTCTATCGTGCGATGCGTGTCATCAACCCGAGCCCGTACATGTATTTTCTCCGACTGCCGGACCGGATCGTTGCAGGTGCGAGTCCGGAAACCCTCGTGCGTCTCGAAGGCGGTCAGGTCTACGTTCGTCCGATCGCTGGGACGCGGCACCGTGGCGAGACCGAAGAAGAAGACCGCGCGATCGAGGAAGAGCTGCTCGCCGACCCCAAAGAGCGGGCCGAGCACGTCATGCTCGTCGACCTCGGCCGAAACGATGTTGGGCGGATCAGCCGTCCGGGGACGGTCACCGTCACCGACCAAATGCTCATCGAGCGGTATTCCCACGTCATGCACATCGTCTCCAACGTCGTCGGTGACCTCGCGGCGGGACGTGATGCATTGGACGTTCTTCGAGCGACATTTCCCGCAGGGACCTTGAGCGGCGCACCCAAGGTGCGTGCGATGCAGATCATCGAGGAGCTCGAGCCAGAACGGCGGGGCGTCTATGGGGGTGCCGTCGGGTATATCGGGTTCGATGGCAACATGGATGTCGCGATCGCAATCCGCACCATCGTCGCGCGCAATGACGAGATGTGGTTGCAAGCAGGCGCGGGCATCGTCGAAGCCAGCGATCCCGACAAGGAATACGAAGAGACCGTCAACAAGGCACGCGCCGGTTTGGTCGCGGTGAAGGTAGGGCAGCAGTCTTAGTTGGAGACCCGCCGCAGGCCTTTGACAGCGCCGAGGCCACAGGCTAAGAACCGCGTCCCGAGGGGCGCGCCTCTTCGGGGATGCGGCGGTAGTTAAGTTGGTTATAACGCCGGCCTGTCACGCCGGAGGCCGCGGGTTCGAGTCCCGTCCGCCGCGCCAACACCCGGCCCCAAGGGCCGGGTGTTTTCGCGTCGTCCGGGCCTCTCACCCGGGGTGTACTCGCGCCCTTTGGGCGCTGCGTACTGCGTCCGGAATGCTGCACCTCCGCGGACTAGCGTCCGCTCCGGCTCGCAGCTTTCCGATCGCACACGAGTCCCGTCCGCCGCGCCAACACCCGGCCCCTGCGTCAGCGCCAGTGTCAGTGACAGGGTCAGTGTCAGCGCCAGTGACAGCGTCCGTGTTAGCGCCTGTGTCAGTGAGGCACGCGCGGTCGTTTCGTCGCCAATCCCACCGAACGCAGATCTTTCGGCCACGGTTCTGTAAAGCCCACAAGAATCCGCGGTTTTGCGTTGGCACACCGCATGCATCTACATGCCTCTACTTGGTGGCGGTCTGCTAGGGACCGTTGCAACCGAGGAGGGTTCCCATCCGTTACTTTTTCGGATTTCTATGTGTCTGTGCGCTGGACGTAGTGCCGTTGCCCCGGAGCGCGAGCGCACAGGCCGGTGAGGGAGCCACGACCTCTGAGTCCGCGCCCTCGTCTGAGCCAGCATCTGAAGAGCCCGTGTTACAGCTCGAGCTAACCCCTGCCGGTGTTGACGTTGCGCCAAGCCCGCCACGGACGGTCGACGGATACACGCTTGAGGAGATGGATCTTCGTGTGCGGCGAGCGCGGATCGGGCTCATCAGCTCCACTGCTGTTTTGGTTGTTGGTGGGGTGCTCCTGGGGGTTGCCGGCGCTAGCGCTAACATCGTTACTGACGAGAGCTTGGGGCTCCTTTGGGGCGGGGTGGCTCTGGCGGGGATCGGCTCCGTCGGCATGATTGCCACCGGCATCCTGCTGGGCGTCCGCAAGCGAAAGCGGCGCAAGTTGCAGGAAGCGGACTATGGCAGACCGCGCAAAGTTCAATGGGATCTCGCAAGATCTCGAGTCGTGTTCTGAGCGCTGTGACGCCCCGGCGGCACGATGTGCGACGTGGGGGCGTTTGAGGTGCAGTCGTAAACCGAGGAGGTTCTTATGCATTACTTAATTAGATTCATGTTTGTGCTGACAATGTTGGGGACTTTGCCCCAGAGCGCGAGCGCACAAGACGCTGAAGAAGGCACGACCTCGGAGCTGAATCTACAGGAGCCCGCGCCGTCGTCTGAACCAGCAGAGAGGTACTTGTGAAGGCGCCGATATCGCTTGCCTTGGGTTTGTTGGCCATGAACGGATGCAGTCCGTACGCGCTTTCACCGCCGGCTACCACGGTTCCCATCGAGTCGTCCAAAGCCTTGAACAAAGGTGAGTGGGGACTACAGGGCGAGGTTGGCGGCGGGGGTGAGTACTGGGGTCCGAACCTGTTCAGCGCTGCTGTTCGTGCGCGGCACGGACTGGGGCACGGACTGGAGCTCGCGCTTCAAGGCAATGTTGTTCGCGTCGGTAATGACGCGGATGGCTGGACGAGCTCGGCACACCAGGGAATCTATTCCGTCCGGTTGGGCCTCAAATACGAAATCGCGACTCCTTTCGCCTTGATGGTGGGGATCGGCGGCGGCGGGTCCGCAGGAGGCGGGTTCGTCAGTCCGGACTTTGGCGCGATTCTAGCTTGGGAGAACCCGAAGTTCGTGCCGATCATCACCGCAGGAGGATTCTTCAGTCAGCCGATTCGCGCTCAAGAGGTTCGGTTTACGTCTGACGACGGTGACTTTTTCGCAGGCGCTCCTGATCCGACCCTGGGCTGGTTCTGTGGACTCGGTTTCCGTGTGCCGATAGTTCACGATGATTCCCCAGCCACGAAGCCAGCGTTTGTCTTCGGCTTCCGAGCGGTCGGAGCTGCGCACGACGAACCGGACTTCGGTGTCAACGCCCGCTACCACAATGTCTATTTTGTCGGCACCTTTGGCTTCGAATACATCTTCGGCGGGGACCGAAAGCCCGCGCAGCGTGGCGCCACACCCGAGCCCGACGTGGTTCCTGAAGAGGAACGGTTCGTTGGCGAGACGCGCACTTGGTGAGGGCAGCCTCGCCATTGACCAGAGGAGCGCCTTGGCGTCGAGGTGTCGTCCAGTCGCCCCCCGAGCCAAGCAAACCGCTAGCCTTCGGGTTTTCCGTGTGCTCTATGGAGCGGGTCGTGATTCCATCGATCGCGCATTTCGTTTGGTACGGGCCGAGGCTGCCGTATCTCCACGCTCTGGCGATTCGCTCGGCCGCCACGCATGGCGGATTCGGGTCCGTGAGGCTCCACCACGCCGATGCGCTCGAAGACCTTCCGCACGTTGTTGCCCTTCGCGGTCTTCCCAATGTCGAGCTCGTCGCCCTCGACGATCTGTCGCTCTGCGAAGAGGCGGCCGGCCCCAAGCTCGCAGAGCTTTGCAGTGCGCTCGAGTCCCCGGTGGCGCGCTCGAACTTGGTGCGGACGGCGTTGGTGTATCGCGATGGCGGGGTTTACCTCGACATGGATACGCTCACGATTCGGTCCTTCGACGCGGTTCGTGCGACGGCGCCCGGCTTTGTCGGCGAGGAACACATCGTCTTTCCGCGAGAGGTCGTCGAGTCTTGGGATCTGCGCGTCAAGGCCAAGGCCTATCTCAAGACCACCGTACGGGACGTGTTTCGGCGCCTCCCCCACGGATACCGATACTTTCCCCGAATCGAGCGGCACTATCACCGCGCGGTGAACGGGGCGATCATGGGCGGTGTCGCGGGACACCGACTCTTTCGGGAGTACCTCGAAGCGATGACCAAAGTGCCCAAGGCCCGATGGAACCGCCCTCACGCGCTCGGGACGCATTTGTTGCAAGCCACCTATGCCGCGTATGACGGCGACGACTTGCGCGCGTTCCCGCCTCCGGTTTTCTATCCGCTTCCGCCGGAGATCAGCGCGCACTGGTTCCGTCACTATCGAGACGGTGTCGACGCGATCGAGGTGATCGACCCCGCCACGTGCTGTGTGCACTGGTACGCGTCGGTTCGCACGAAGAAAGTCGTGGCGACCATGGTCGACGACGCGCGGATTCGGGAGATGTCGGGGAGGCAGCTCTTCAGCTCGTTGGCCCGCAGAGTCCTAGACGGCGAAGCAGTAGGTCTTTAGGTCAGGTCGTGGCCCAATCGGTGGGGCTACTGCCGACCCACGTGCGGAGCCACCCGAGGTTCACGAGGAGCGAGATGCCGAGACCAAGCACGCCGACGGTGCCGAGTGAGCGTATTCCTGGATGCGACGCGGTCATCAGCGCCCCGAACGCGACCATCGAGGTCAACGTCGAGGCCGCAACGGCTCTGTAGGTTGCATACTGTCGCCTCGCATCGCTGTAGCGCTGCGCCCATCGGACGTGCACCGCGCCGTCGACCGACAGCCCGATCACGACGGGTACCGCGAGCAGGTTATAGAGATGAAGCTCGATGCCAAGCACTTCCAGCGCAGCCCCAAAAAAGATCGTGCTCATGGCCGTCGCAAGGAACACATCGCGCGTGACGACCAAGGACCGACTGGCGAGGCCGGTCGCGACGAGGAGCCCCAAGAAAACGAGCCCTAGGATCCAGGGCGCATCTCGGACGAGCGCAGGCGTCACCTCGCCGAGGAGCGCCGCGGCCGACGCAAAGGTGACGTCGGGGTTTTCGGCGCGAAGCTCGTCCAACCAGGTAGCGAGCCGCTCCATCGCATCCGCGTCCGAGCCACGAAGGGGCACGTAGATGATCCCGCTCTTGCCGACGCTGCCGTCCCTTTCGACGAGGGGGGCGGCGAGCCAAAGAGGAAGCTGGTCCGGCTGCGGTGCACCGTCGATCTCGAGCCACGACTCGATCTCGTCGATCTCCTCGATGGCCTTTGGATCCCCGCGCTCGATCGCTTTTTCGTGGGCGCGCCTGAGAGTGTTCCGGATCTTGTCGATCGTTTTGGTCTTCTCGTCGGAGTCGGCGGGGAAGATGACCTGAGAGGACACGACGACGGGCTCGACCCCCATGATCCGAAGCCCGCCTTCGGTCATCGCCTCGCTTCGGAGCGCGCGGTCGACGTCTTCGCGCGTCTCGCCGAGGTAGAGGGCGTTGATATTCCTCCGCGCACGCATCACGTCGGCGTTGATTCCGTGTTGAACCACCTTCGGCTGTAGGTCGCCGAGGTTGCGTTCGAAGTCGACGTTGGCCGCGAGCGGGATCGCCAGCAGGCCCAGCACGAGGCCGGCGATCGCGAGCTTTCGATTCTCGGCTGGTCTGGCGGGCCGTTGCCGGCGTGGCTTGTCCGTTCCCGGGAGCACGCGGACGACGCTCGGAAAGATGGCGAGGGTCCAAAGTAGGGTGACCATGATCCCGAGCGACGCCATCCAACCCATCTGAGAAAAGCCTTGAAAATCGGTCATCGACAATGCCGCGAAGCCGCAGGCCGTCGTCACGCCCGCGACCGTGAGAGACACCCAAAGCTCTTTGACACTGGCTTTGGCGGCAGAGGGCGGGCTCAACCCGTCCGCGCGAACGGATTGGTAGTGCATCAACAGATGAATGCCGAAGTCGATCGCCATCCCAGCGAGAATCGCGAGCGCCGATGCGCTGATGATATTGAGGTTCGACTCGATCAGAACGATCAGCCCGACCGCCACTGCCAGCCCCGAAAGCATGGGCACCGCGAGCTGCACGACCGCGGTCAGGTCCCGAAAGAAGACGAGCACCAACAACAATGAGCCGACCGCTGCCAGGATCGACACCAAACGAAGGTCATCCAAAATGATGCTGTGTTCGAGGGGAGCCACCCGGTAGCGGCCGATGACCCGGATGCGGGTGCCCTCCGGTTGCACGAGCTCGAGGGGTACGATGATCGCTTCGGCCCGCTCCTTGATCATCCGCGCAAACCCGAGGTCACCGGGGGAGCCATCGAGCATCGCCTGCACCGCGCACACCGAGCCGTCGTCGTCGCAAAGCGCGGTCTGCGCGTCAGCCCCATCGTCTGTTCGAGCCTTCTTGGCCGACGTTCCGGTGAGCTCCCGAAGGACTTGCCCCGCAGGCGATGCGTCCACCGCCGCGCGAACGTCGTCACTGTCGGGGAGCTCCGGCGGATCGGCGATGGTGACGCAAACAGGCGACGCTTTGCAGACTTCCCAGTCGAGCGCCTCCTCCGCCAGCTCGCTCCATTCGCTGAGCGTCTCGCGGTCGACGTAGTAGAGGGCGCGCTCTGCGAGTCGATCCAAGCCGTAACCCGTCATCACCCATTGGGTCTCGGGCCACTCACTGAGCTCCGCGGCGAGATGCGCGGTGAGCGCCTTGTTGCGCTCGACGTCGTCCGACGCAACGAGGATGGTGAGTGGCTCTTCGATCCCGAGCTTGTCCCGAGTCTTTTGAATCGACACCACCGATACCGAGTCGGAGGGCAATAGCGCCTCGACGCTGGTGTCGAGCTCGAGGTTTCGGGTCTTCACCACGCCGAGCGCGGCGAGAGCGAACGCACCTACAAGTATTAAGATCGCCCGTGTCACGCGTGTCCGAAAGTTGGCCCGGTTTTCGCATCACCTCCGGTAGCCAAGGTCAATGCGGCGAGGTTGTCGCCTGCTTGTGCTTGTAACACGACGGATTTCTTCACAGGTGTGATTCTCAGTCACAGTTGACGGTTTCACCGGTGATATTTACGGAGGGCCCAGAATGTATTCGCAAGAGCGAAAGTGGCTGCGCCGTTTGGCAATTTTAAACGATTACGTCCGCATCCCATATGCGAACGGGTCGTCCTATGCGTCCCAGTTCCTGTACCGGGAGATGACCGCACGCGGGCACGAGGTCACCATCGTGGGCCCCGACGACCCAAACGCCAAGTCGAGTGAGCTTCCGCCGCGTCACATTTCGTTGCCGAGCATCCCGCTGCGTAACCATCCCGGCGTCTACCTCGCGATGCCGTCGCCGTCGTCCCTCGAGACCTTGCGCGATGCGGACTTCGACATGTTGCTCGTCCAAAGCCCGAGCGGGCTCCTCTACGCAGGTGGCTGGCTCCGTCAGCAGCACGGAGTGCCCCTCGTGTCGGTGAACACTTTGCACATGCCGAGCGCGTACAACGTGGTGCTTCCCGACGCGCTCAACCAGGTGCCCACGGTCAACAGGCTGTTCTCGCGACGCGTGATTCCATGGGTCGAGGACAACACGACCGATGCCTACAACGTGGGTGACGCGCTCGTATGCTTGAGCCCGGGCTTGAAAAAGTACTGGGAAGACCGTGGTGTCGAGGTCCCGATCCACGTGATTCCGCGCGCGATCGAGAAGCACATTTTCGATGATGCCAGCCAAGAGGATCCTTTCCCACGCGAGGCGACGCCAGGAGCTCGGCTTCTGGTCGTGTGCCGTCACACGCGCGAGAAGCAGGTCGACCGCGTGCTTCGCCTGTTTGCCCAGTACGTTCACCCGCGCGTCGAAGGCGCAACCCTGACGATGGTCGGTGACGGCCCCGAGCACGAGGCCCTAAAGGACTTGGTGAGAGAGCTCGGCGTCGAGCAGCGCACCTATTTCGTCGGCGAGCAGAGTCTTGCCCGAATGCCCGCCTGGTTTCGGCACGCAGACCTCTTCGTGTACGCGTCGCTTTCGGAGACCTACGGTCAGGTCATCAGCGAGGCTCTATGGTGCGGGCTTCCAGTGGTCGCCATGGACGACCGCATGGGGGTGGCCGGCCAGGTGAGCGACGGCGAAGACGGCTTTTTGGTCGATCCCCAGGACGAGGAAGCAGACCGCCAGTTCGCGAGCCATGTGGAGCTCTTGCTCACCAAGCCAACGCTCCGCCGTCAGATGTCCGGCCTCGCGATCCGCAACGCGAAGCACCGCTCCGATCCCGACGCCTGCGTCGAGGGTTACCTCGAGGCGTTCGAGGTCGCCCGAGACCACGCACGAAGCTCGAATCGTGGCTCGCAGAAACTCGAGGCGTATCGGAACTTGGCGCGTTGGGCTGGGATGCACGCCACGGCCGGCGCCCTGGGGCTCATGAGGCGCCCGGTCGAGCTCAACCGCAACCACGCGGTGACCGGGTCCTGGACCTTCTCGAGGGCTTCGTAGGCGCTCTACTCCTCGGCGACGAGGAGCTCAATCTCGGCATCCGCGGGCTCCGAAGGGGGCGGCGGGGGTACGGTCGGGCGGCCTCGAAGCCTCGCGAAGAAGTTGCCCATGTTCCGGCGCGCGTCCTCCATGGCGACGTAGCTGCACGGAACGATGAGGAGAAGGATGAACGTGGCCGCCAACACGCCGAAACCAAGCGACACCGCCATCGGAATCAGAAACCGCGCCTGTACGGACGTCTCTAAGATCATAGGGGCGAGGCCGAAGAACGTGGTCAACGAGGTCAGCAGAATGGGCCGAAACCTCCGCGCGCCGCCGGCGATGATCGCGTCCCACATGCTCATTCCCTCTTCGCGGTACCGGTTGATCGACACGATCAGGATCAGCGAATCGTTGACCACGACGCCCGAGAGCGCGACGAGCCCCATCATGCTCATGAGGCTCAAGGTGAAGCCCATCACCACGTGGCCCCACACCGCGCCGACCATCCCGAAGGGGATGGCCAACATCACGAGCAGGGGTTGCGTGTAGCTGCGGAATACGACCGCCAGCATCGAGAACATCACGATCAACGCCAAGACGAAGCCGAGCCCGAGCGCGCTCATCGTCTCGGCTTGCCGCTCCTGCTCGCCACCGAGGCTGTACGCGAGGCCTGGGAAGTCTGCGAGCAGCTGCGGAAGCTCTCGCTGGCGGATCTGCCCGACGATCTCGTTGGCGTTGGCTTCCTCGTCTGCGATGTCCGCGGTCACGCTGATGTTTCGACGACCGTCGGTGCGGTTGATCGCGGTGTAAGCCTGCCCCCGCTCGAGGATGGCCGCTTGTGCAAGTGGCATCTCGCCGCCACTCGGCGTACGAATCACCAACTCCTCGACGTTGTAGAGGGACTGGCGCTCGTCGAGCGGCAGCCTGACGTAGGCACGCACTTCGTCGCGGCCGCGCTGCTGACGTACGGCTTCGGCCCCGAAGAACGCGGCGCGAACCTGGCGAGCGAGCTCGAGCTCCGTGAGCCCCTGCGCAACCGCGGCATCGGTGAGTCGGAAGTCGAGTTGCTCCTTGCCCCTCGTGACCCCGCTATCAATGTCTCGAAGGCCGCTGTAGGAAGAGATCTCGGAGGCCAACCGTTCCGCCGCGGCCTCGAGGGTGGGTACGTCATCGTGAATGAGCTGGATGTCGATGGGACTGCCCGGCTCGACACCCACCTCGTAGGAGAAGACGAGCGACTCGGCGCCGGGGATCTCGCCGATATCATCGCGCCACCGCTGCACGAACTGTTGCGTGGTGAGCTCGCGGGAGCCGGCATCGGTCAGATACACCATGACCGTTGCGAGGTGGCTGCCCTCTCTACCGAGCACGTCGATGGAGGCTTCGATCAAGCTCATGGCGCCGACCTCCTCGTAAAGTCCACGAGACATGGTGGAGCTGTCGGATTCGGCGTCTTCTTGGTCGATGATGGCCTGGGCGGTCGCCCCGATCCGGTGGGCGATTCGCTCGGTTTCGGCGACCGGGGTGCCGACGGGCATCTTGAGATGCGCAGTGATCATGTCGCCCTCCACCTTTGGCAGGAAGGTGAACGGGATCCGCCCCGCGACGTAGCCCAGGGTGAAGAGTAGGGTCGCGATGCCGAGCGTGATCGTGAAGTACCTCCACTCGAGGGCTTTCTTCAGCAACGGAACGTAGACGTGCTGCACGAACCGCTGCAACCGGTGCGGCATCTCGAGCTTGGCGACGAAGCGCATCACAAAGAGGTAGGGAGAAAGAATGACCCTCACCCCCCACGGCATCGGATGCGACAGGTGAGCGGGCAGAATTAAGAGCGACTCGACCAACGAAATCATCAAGACCGCGATGACCACGATCGGCACGACCCGAAAGAACTTGCCCATCGGGCCAGGCACCACGAGCATCGGCGCAAACGCGACACAGCTCGTCAGAATCGCGAAGATGACCGGCTGCGCAACTTCCTTAGCCCCGGTGATCGCAGCCTCGAGGCGCCCCTTTCCGTCGCTCCGGTGCTTGTGGATGGACTCGCCGACGACGATCGCATCATCGACGACCATGCCCAACGTGATGATGAACGCGAAGAGCGAGATCATGTTGATCGAGATGTCGGTGACTGGGAAGAACAAGAGCGAGCCCGCAAACGAAATCGGAATCCCAAGCGTCACCCAGAACGCAAGGCGCGCTTCGAGGAAGAGACCGAGTGTCAGCAGCACGAGCAGGAGGCCGATGCGAGCATTGTTCATGAGGAGCGAGATACGCTGCTCATACATCTCGGACGTATCGAACCAGGGAGCGGCAGAAAGGCCCTGGGGCAACGTGTCCTTCAGCTTCTGAACGTATTCCTTGCCTGCGGCGGCGACGGTCAGAGGTGTTTCATCTCCGACGCGAAAGATATTGATCATCGCGGCGCGCTTGCCGTTGTAGGTCGCCTCTTTGTCGTTCTCCTGGAAACCGTCCCTGACGGTGGCTACGTCCCGAACGCGCACCTGAGACCCGTCCGGCTGGCTCAACAAGATGATATCGCCGAACTCGTCGCCGCGATCGCGGCGCTCCGTCGTTCGTAGCAAAACCTCTCCTGCGTCCGTCTTCACGCCACCGCCGGGAAGCTCGACCGATGCGGCTCGTATCCTCGCGGCGATCTCGTCGAGGGTCAGCCCGTACTTTCGCAGTTGCGCTTGGGGGACCTCGATGCTGATCTCGAGAGGCCGAATGCCCGTAAGCTCGACGTAGGTAACGCGCTCATCGCGAAGCAGCTCGCGACGGCTGTTCTCGGCGACGGCACGCAACGTCGCCTCGTCGACGTCTCCGTAGAGCACCAGCGAGATCACCTGCTGCCGGTTGGAAATCAGGCTGACCGTGGGGCGCTCCACGTCCTGTGGGAACGAGGTAATTCGGTCGATCGCGCTCTTGGCGTCGTTGAGCGCGCGGTCCTTGTCCGTGCCGAGGAGAAGCTCGACGGAGATCATCCCGATGCCTTCCATCGCGGTAGAGCTGACCTTTTTGACGCCATCGATGCCGCGGATCGCCTCTTCGACCGCGAGGATGACCGCCTGCTCGACCTCTGCGGGGCTGGCGCCTGGGTAGCTGATCTCGATCGAGACGATGTCCATCTCGACCTCGGGAAACACCTCTTGTCTGATGCCTGACGCCAGGGTGACCAGGCCTCCGACGATCAACACCAGCATCAGGACGTTCGAGGCGACGGCGTTCTTCGCCATCCAGGCGATAGGCCCGCGCTCTTCGGCTGGGTCGAAGTCGGGTGAATCGCTCATGGGATGGCTGATGCGGCGGGTTCGCTGGGGCTTTCGGCTTCGGTCGCGGGCTCGTGTCCCGCGGTTCGGAGGAGCATGTTGGGGATCGGCGTCGGGATGCGGCTGGTGACCACCCGCTCACTGGGCTCGAGGCCACCGGAGACCAGCACCGAATCGGGCTCGGTCCACGCGATTTGTACGGTGCGGATCTCGAGCAGGTCATCGTCGTTCATGACGTACACGTCCCGACCGTTGTGAAGCGCGCCGCGGGGGACTCGCACCGCGTTTTCGATTGGGGCCGCCGCCACCGCGACGTCGACGAACGAGCCGAGCAAGAGTGGGA
The DNA here is from genome assembly GCA_029863605.1 of Myxococcales bacterium. Taxonomy (GTDB): domain Bacteria; phylum Myxococcota_A; class Polyangia; order Polyangiales; family Houyiibacteriaceae; genus SG8-38. The sequence goes on from JAOTVB010000013.1 coordinate 61,819, forward strand.
GTCCTTCTCCGTCGCCAAGCGGATCCTCGATGCTGACGAGGATTCGGGCCATTGCGCCGCCGGGATCGAGGTCCGGAAACTGTCGAATGACCTCGCCTTTTCGTTCGATGGTCTCTTGCCCAACGCGTTGCACCACGCTCACTTCGGAGCCTGGTTCGTCTCCCGACCGGGCCTTCATCGTCCTCAACGAAACGACGGGAACCGAGACCTGAACGTGGTACTGGTCAGTGCCGACCAATCGAGCGACCGCCGTCTGGGGGCTGATCAGCTGACCGGGATCGACGCTCTCGCTGACCACCATGGCGTTGAAGGGGGCACGAAGGGTGGTGCGCGCTAGATCGAGCTCGGCCTTCTTCAGGGAGCTTTGCGCGGCCTTGAGCGCGAGCTTGGCGGATTCGAGCTGAGGCTCGCGTTGCGCCAGCGCTCGTTGATCCTCGCTCGCGTCGATCTCGCCGAAGGCATTCCACTCCCGCTTGGCGACCTCGCCGCGTCGGGCTTCGAGTCGCATGTCGAGCTTTGCGCGGTTTACCTGAGAACGATAAGACTCGACGGCAAGTTGATAGTCACGCGCGTCGATTTTGAGGATCGGTTGCCCTTCTTTGAAACGACCGCCCGGGACGAGCTCCGGGCTTTGCCAAGTCACTCGGCCGCCGAGCTCTGTCTGAAGGACGACTTCTTTGGCTGGGACGACTGTACCCTTGGCATGGAGCTCGACCTCGTGGCGGTTGCCCTGCACCTCGATCACCTCGACCAACGTCCCTTCGAGGGGCTTGTCGGCGCGTGGGGGCTCGTCTTTGGTCGCCACCAGAGCCCACGCGCCTCCGATCGAGACGAGCAGCACCGCGATCGACAGAGCCCATTTCAAACCCAGTTGCCTTCGTCTAGTCATCCTCGGGCCCTCCAAATTCTTCGGGCCATGCGCCTCCGAGGGCTCGATGGAGCTGGACGCGGTACGAGACCAGTTGCCGTCTTGCTGCCACGAGCTGCAGCTCCGATATCTGGCGCGTGGCCAGTGCCGTGAGGACCGGCAAGAAATCACTCAGCCCAGCGCGGTAACGATCCCGCGTCGCGTCGAGCGTGATCCCGGCCAACCGAAACTCGTCTTCGAGGTACTGGATGCGCAGCCGTTCTTGGCGCTCGAGGACGAGAGCCCCCTCGACCTCGGAAAGGGCGGTCAAGATAGTCTCCGCGTACCGTTCTACGAGCTCCTCGACGATCGCGCGCTCGGTGTTGATCTGAGACCGCCCGAGGAGCCCGTCGAAGATCGGCACGGAGATCCTTGCCGCAGCGTCCCAGGTGAATCCGCTAGCAGTCTGAAAACCCGGTTGTTCGCCGAACTCCGCTTGCAGCCAGGTGTAGTTCGGCGCGAATTCGAGGACTAGCTGGGGCAGCCGGGCCCCGATGGCCGCTGCGAGTCGGCGGTCCTCGGCCTCGACGCGGGTCTGTGCGGCGCGAACGTCCGGTCGTGCTTTCAAGAGCACCGCGGGGACCTGGACGTCGGGGGTCGGGCCGATGTCGGGTAGCGTCTTGTCTTCTACGGGAAACTCTCGCCCCGGCGCCTCTCCCAACAAGACCGAAAGCCGTTGGTCGGTGAGATCGATTCGGCCTTCCGAAAGCGCTAGAAGGGCGCGCTGGCCCGCTACCCGTTGGCGTTGTTGGTGCACGTCGACGGCGGAGTTCAACCCCTCTCGATATCGCAGCTCGACCAGCTCGAGGAACCGCAAATCGGTGTCGAGCTGTTGCGCGACCACGGCGACTTCGATGCGCGAATTGATCGAATCGAACCACGCCTCGGCGACTTCGGCGGAGATCGAAATCGCGAGCGCGTCTTGATCGAAACGCGCGGCAGTCGCATCGAGCTTGGCGCCCTGATGCTCACGCGCACGCCGCGCGAACAGATCCACTTCGTACGACACGGGCAGAGAACCGCGCGCGGACCGGAATCGAAAGTCGCCAAAGGCCTGAATGCTCTTCCCTATCGCGGCCTCTCCCGCAGCGCCGAGCCGAGGCATTTGGGCCGCCCGGACCTGGTTGGCGATGTATTTCGATTGCCGGACCCTGGCCCAGCCTGCGCGCACGGTCTGGTTCCGGCGCAGCGCCTCCTCGATCAAAGCGCTCAAGGTCGGGTCACCCATGTACCTCCACCAACGGGCGTCGCGAATCTGTTCGACGTCGCTCTTGGCGGCGGGCTCCGGGGCCTGTTCGTCGCCTTCGGTATAGGTCTCGGGAACAGACACTGGCGCCGGGATGTCGGTTGCCTTCTTGTAGTTGCAGCCGAGCGCCGAAACGGCGATCAGCGCCGCGAGTATCTTGCGGGGCATCAAGACAGCTCCTTTCTGGCGAGCGCCCGTGCCATGGCATCGATGTGTAGGTTCACCACCTGGTCGAGGTCTACCGGCATGGGAAGTCTTTGGGAGACGCTTTCTTTGTTGAGATTGATCAGGATCACGCCGAGCATGCTCGACCACAGCTGGAGCGCTTGGGGCAGGGGGTCGACGTCGAGTCGGACGCTGCCGTCGGCTTGGCCGCGCTCGATGGCAGTCACGGCATGCTGAAGCACGTGGCCTACGCGTTCCCGATATAGTTGAAAGGCTTCAGTAGAGTCGTCCATGCGTTCCCCAGAGCTCAACCAGCTCACTGCGAATCGGAAGTGGTGCGGGTGCTCGCGCGTGAAATCGAAATACGTTTGGAGCACTTGCCGGACAGCGTCGAGACCGGAGGAGGTCTTGGCGAGGTTCTTTTCCAGAACCGGAAGCAGCTCGTCGATCAACCGGCTCGCAACCCCCGCGCAGAGTGCTTCCTTGTTGGCGAAGTAGAGGTACAATGTGCCCTTGCTGAGCTCGGCCGCATCGGCGACCGCATCCATGCGGAGGGCTTGATAGCCGACCTCGGCGGTCAGTTGCTGCGCCGCATCGAGAATCGCCTCCCGTCGCGCAATTCGCTCTCGTTCTCGCCGTTCAGCAACCGCCACAAAACCTCCCTAGTGCCCTGATGACCGTTAGTCAGTGGCTGACTAAGAGTTAGCAAGAAAAAAGGGGACTGTCGCACGAATCTGGGGAGAAACAGTGAATTTTCGGTGAGCAGTGACCGGGATCGAGCCAATGGTGTGGCTGCGTCTTCACGGATCCGAACGCGGGCTCCCGGATGCGGGCGACCAGGGAGCTCGTCGCGGGATCCAGCGCGGAACGTGCTTGGCGTAATCGCGGTACTCGTCTCCGAAACGATCGACGAGCCCAGGCTCTTCGAACACCGGCATGTAGATCGCATTGACGAGGACGAACAAGCCGAACCACCCGAGCAGCGCCAGCGAGCCGGTTGCGAGCGCCTCGCCCAAGAGCACGAGGGCCACCCCCGAGATCATCGGATTGCGAACGTAGCGATAGGGCCCTTCGATGACGAGGTTCACGGTCGGATCCCACGGAGCCAAGGTTCCTCGTCCGAGGCGACTGAAGAGGCGGATGGTCTTCACCATCAGCGTGAGACCGAGCAAAGCCGAGCACAGGCCCAGAGCGGCTCCCACGATTGCGACAACTAGGCCACCACGCCCGAACCCCGGTCCCCACGGCGTCAGCCACAGCAGAATCGCCGGGACCGTGACGATCGCATTGAACGGCAGCGCCATCACGCTGCGGAGCTGTCGACCAACACTCATGCGGTGGGCGGGACAGGGGTCGAACCTGCGACATCCGGCGTGTAAAGCCGGCGCTCTACCGCTGAGCTACCCGCCCGAAAAGGGCCCGGAGCATGACGGACCCAGCACGTGGTGTCTACTGCCGCGCGCCGGGCGGGTCGACCGTCGGTTCCGGGACGTCGTCTTCTTCTTCGAGGTCATCGGGTGTGATGAGGCGACCCTGCCGATATTCGACCGGGCGTACCGAGTGCTCGCCGAAGAGGGCATCGGGGTCGCTGAGGACCAGCGCCTGGCGGAGGACTTCGTCCATGTGCTCGACGAGGACGATGCGGAGCGCGTTGAGCACTCGCCGCGGGATCTCCTTGAGGTCTTTTTGGTTTTCCTTCGGAATCAGGACCACTTGGATCTCGGCACGGTGCGCGGCCAGGAGCTTCTCTTTGAGGCCCCCGATCGGGAGGATTCGACCGCGAAGGGTGATCTCGCCGGTCATGGCAACCGTCTTGCGCACCGGGATCTTGAGAAGCGCGCTCGCGATGCCGGTTGCCATCGTGATGCCGGCGCTTGGGCCGTCCTTGGGGACGAAGTTTGGAAAGTGGATGTGGATGTCGTAGCGCGAGTGGAAGTCTTCCTCGAGGCCGAGCACCTTCTGACGGGAGCGAATGTAGCTCATCGCGGCCTGTGCTGACTCCTGCATGCCCTTTTCGAGCAGACCGGTAATGTGGAGCTTGCCTTTGCCAGGAACGACGGCCACCTCGCATTCGAGGATCGAACCCCCAAATGCGTTGACCGCCAGCCCGTTGGTCAACCCGACCTGGTCCTTTTCGTTGGTCTTGTCGGGTCGGTACTTCGGGACACCGAGATACTCAGCGATGTCCTTCGCTTCGATGCGGTAGCTTTTGGTCTTGGCGTCCTCGCCGTCTTTCAAGACCTGGCGTGCGATCTTTCTGCAGATGCTTCCGATCTCGCGCTCGAGGTTTCGGACGCCGCTTTCCATCGTGTAGTAGTGGATGATCTGCCGAATCGCATTCTCGGTGATGTCGACTTCGATCTCGACGAGGCCGGCGTTCTTGCGCTGCCTCGGCACGAGATACCGAGTCGCGATGTTGAGCTTCTCGAACTCGGTATAGCCGCTGATCTCGAGGATCTCCATGCGGTCGCGAAGTGGAAGAGGAATCCCCTGGAGGGTGTTGGCCGTGGTGATGAACATCACGTCCGAAAGGTCGTAGTCGAGGTCGAGGTAGTGGTCGTTGAAGCTGTGGTTCTGCTCCGGGTCGAGCACCTCGAGGAGTGCCGACGCAGGGTCGCCGCGGAAGTCCGAGGACATCTTATCGACCTCGTCCAGCAAGAATACCGGATTGTTCGCGCCGATCTTGCGAAGCTGCTGAATCAACCGACCGGGCAGGGCGCCGATGTACGTACGACGATGCCCGCGGATTTCGGCTTCGTCCCGGACCCCGCCTAGCGACAGCCGAACGAACTCACGGCCGGTCGCGCGCGCGATGCTCCGCGCGAGCGAGGTTTTGCCGACGCCGGGTGGCCCCACAAAGCAGAGCACGGGCCCCTTGAGCTTTCTGACGAGGGCCTGAACGGCCAGATATTCGACGATGCGTTCCTTTGGCTTCTTCAGGCCGTAATGGTCTTCATCGAGGATCTCTTCCGCGGCATCGATGTCGTAGTTCTCTTCGGTCTTGTCGCCCCAGGGGAGCGCCAATACCCAGTCGATGTAGTTGCGGATGACCGTCGCTTCCGCGCTCATCGGCTGCATCATCTTGAGCTTTTTGAGCTCTTTACGCGTCTTGAGGTGCGCCTCTTTGCTGAGCTGCTTCTGCTTGATCTGTTGTTCGAGCTCTTGAATCTCGCTCTTGAACTCGTCGCGCTCGCCGAGCTCCTTCTGAATGGCCTGCATCTGCTCATTCAGGTAGTACTCCTTTTGCGTCTTCTCCATTTGCTTCTTGACGCGCGAGCGGATCTTCTTTTCGACCTGGAGGATTTCGATCTCCGCGTTCATGAGCTGGAACAAACGCTCGAGGCGCTTCGCAGGATCGATCGTCTCGAGGATCTCCTGGCGGTCGGCGAGCTTGATGCTGGTCAGGTGCACGACGACGGTGTCGGCGAGCTTCGATGGGTCGTCGATGGTTTGTACCGTCATCAACATCTCGGGCGCGATCCGCTTGTTGAGCTTCGCGTAGACATCGAAGGCTGACTGCACCGAACGAATCAACGCCTCGACTTCGACGTTCGCCGCGTAAACCTCTTCGACGGGCTCGGTCGCACACAGGAAATACTCTTCGTTCGGCACGAAACGCGAAATCCGTGCACGGCGCTTACCTTCGACGAGCACCTTGACCGTACCATCTGGAAGACGCAGCAGTTGAATGATCGTCCCAACGGTGCCGACCTCGAAGATGTCCTCGGGCGTCGGGTCGTTTGTCTTGGCCTTCTTTTGCGCCGCGAGCAGGATCTCCTTGTCCTGGCTCATCGCCTCTTCGAGCGCGTTGATCGACTTTTCGCGCCCGACGAACAGAGGCACCACCATGTGCGGGAACACGATGATGTCGCGCAAGGGAAGCAGGGGATAGACGTCCCCGGCGGGCTCACCAGAACCGGGATTGTTGTCGTCGTTGTCGTTTCGGTGAAAGAACATCGCTCTACTCGGTCCCACACGGGGCAGTGGTGGGCGGCATGCGCCGCATCAGGCGAGCTCCGCTTCTTCCTTTTCGTAGACGATGAGCGGCTTCTCGCCGGAGGCGATGACTTCTTCGTTGACGACGACTTCGCGGATATCCGCCTGCGAGGGGACGTCATACATGATGTCGAGCATCGACTTTTCCATGATGGCGCGGAGACCGCGCGCACCCGCGTTCCGCGTAAGCGCCTGCCGCGCTACCGCACGCAGGGACCCTTGGGAGAACTTGAGCTTCACGCCATCCATCTCGAAAAGCTTTTGGTACTGCTTGACCAGCGCGTTCTTGGGCTTGGTTAGGATATCGACCAGGGCGCCCTCATTGAGCTCGTGGAGCGTCGCGATGACGGGCAAACGGCCGATGAACTCTGGGATCAACCCTGCTCGAAGCAGATCTTCGGGCTCGACGCGCTCGAGAAGGTCGCCGATCTTCTTGTCTTTGCGGGACGGGATGTCGGCGCCAAAGCCGAGCGTTCGCTCTCCAATGCGCCTCTCGATGACCTCGTCGAGGCCGACGAATGCGCCGCCGCAGATGAAGAGGATATTGCCTGTGTCGATCTGCAGGAAGTCTTGTTGGGGGTGCTTGCGACCGCCCTTGGGCGGCACGTTGGCGACCGTGCCTTCAATGATCTTCAAAAGAGCCTGCTGGACACCCTCGCCGCTGACGTCACGCGTGATGGACGGGTTGTCGCCCTTGCGAGCGACCTTGTCGATCTCGTCGATGTATACGATGCCGCGCTGCGCGCGGTCGACGTCGTGGTCGGCGTTTTGCAAGAGCTGAACGATGATGTTCTCGACATCTTCGCCGACGTAGCCAGCCTCGGTCAGCGTCGTCGCGTCCGCGATGGCGAAGGGAACGTTCAGGATGCGGGCCAAGGTCTGCGCGAGGAGCGTCTTACCGGAGCCCGTCGGTCCGAGAAGAAGGATGTTCGACTTCTGCAGCTCGACGTCGTCGGTGGCGACCTTCGAGTCGATGCGCTTGTAATGGTTGTGCACTGCGACCGAGAGGATCTTCTTGGCACGCTCTTGGCCGATGACGTACTCGTCGAGGATCTCTTTGATCTCGGCGGGCTTGGGGAGGGGGGTCGTCGTCGTGAGCGATTCTTCGCGTTCGACCTCCTCCGCGATGATGTCGTTGCAGAGCCCGATGCACTCGTCACAGATGTAGACCGTCGGTCCGGCGATGAGCTTCTTCACCTCTTTCTGCGACTTCCCACAGAAGGAGCATTGAAGGTTGCCGTGTCCGTCGTCTCGTCTGCGATCCACCATCTACCTACTTCGGTGAAGTCTAGCGTCCTGCCTCGTTTCCGGCAAGCACCTGGCGACGCGCTTCCACTGCGTTTTACGGTTTATTCGTCCGAGTGCGGGGCGATCACCTCGTCGATCAAGCCGTACTCCCGGGCCTCTTCGGCCGACAGATAGCGATCGCGTTCAGTGTCGTCCTTAATACGTTCGGTCGTTTGGCCTGTATGCCTGGCCAGGATCGTGTTCATTTGTTCACGAAGTTTCAAGATCTCTCGTGCATGAATCTCGATGTCGGTCGCCTGGCCGCGAATTCCGCCTAGAGGCTGGTGGATCATGATTCGGCTATTGGGCAGACACTTGCGCATCCCGTGGCTGCCCGATGCGAGGATCCAAGCCGCCATCGACGCCGCCTGACCGAGACAAACCGTCGAAACGGGTGACCGAACGTACTGCATCGTGTCGTAAATCGAGAGCCCTGCTGTAATCGAGCCGCCGGGGCTGTTGATGTAGAGGGTGATCTCCTTGTCGGGATCGTCACTTTCGAGGAAGAGCATCTGCGCGATGATGGCATTTGCGACGTCGTCGTTGACCTCGGTCCCGAGGAAGATGATGCGGTCCTTGAGCAAGCGGCTGAAAATGTCCCACTGACGCTCGCCGCGGTGCGTCGTTTCTACCACCCAGGGCATGTACATCTGTCCGGTCGTTGGCTCACTCATGACTCTTCCCCTTCGTCCGCTTCGTTTTGGGAGGCCTCCTCGGAGGTCTCGACCGGCTCGGCAGGCGCCGGTGGCTCCCCCTCCCTGATATTGGCTCGCTCGGTCAAAAGCGCCATCACCTTTTCTTCGAGGAGCTGGGACTCGAGGGCGTCTCGCTGAGCCTCCTGGTAGTCGGCTTTGACTTTGGCCACGTGCTTACCGGTCTGGTCCGCGATCTCCTGGAACTTGGCGTTCAGGTCGGCATCGGTCACTTCGATGCCCTCTTGGCGCGCGAGGCTCCCGAGCAAGATGCCGGCCTGGACTCGCCGCTGCGCCCGATCCTCGAGCCCTTTGAAGAAGTCTTCCCCGGGGGCGCCCGCCTGCCCGGTCATCTGCATCAGCTGCGCCATCTCGTACATCATCATTTGCTGCTGCTGTTGCACCATCGAAGGAGGCACGGGGATGTCGTTGTGCTCGATCAAGCTGGTGACGAGCTGGTCTTTGACCTCCGCCTCTGCACGCCGCTTTTCGCCCTGCTCGAGGCCTTCGCGAATCTTGAGCCTCAGCTCGAGTAGCGTTTCGTAGTCGCCGCAGTCTTTGGCGAACTCATCGTCGAGCTCGGGCAGAAGCTTCTCGTGCAGGTCTGTGGCCGTCACTGCGAAGACCGCGGTCTTGCCTTGGAGGTCCGGGTTTGGGTGATCCTCTTCGAAGGCGACCTCGATGGTCTTCTCGTCGCCGGGCTGCATTCCAAGGAGCCCGTCTTTGAGCGCAGGTAGGAGCTGGGCGTCACCGATCTCGACCTGCCTACCCTTGGCACCGAGCTGCTGTTTGGCCTCGCCATCGACCGACACCTCGTAGTCGATGGTGATCAGGTCGCCCTCTTGCGCGGGATGCATCGGCTCGGGAACCTGGATCTCGGCGTGTTGATGACGCAGACGTTCGACCTCCGCGTCGACGTCTTCCCGAGGTACGTCGATCGGGCGCTGCCAAGCTTCGATGCCTTCGGTGAGGACTTTGTCGATCTTGGGTCGCACCTCGACCTTCGCCTTGAAGGTGAGAGGCTGACCTTGTTGAAGTTGAGGCGCCTGCTCCATCTCGGGTTGGGCCACGATGTGAAGCTCGTGCTCCTGCACCGCCTGCATCAGACCTTGCTCGACGAGCGTCCCGGTCACCTGCGCCTTGACCTGTCGTCCGTAGACCTGCTTGACGACGTTCTTCGGGGCCTTGCCGGGTCGGAAGCCTCGGATGCGTGCCGTCTTGCCGATCTCTCGGTAGGTGTCGTTGAGGTCTTTTTGGATTCGCTCCCAGGGAACCTCGACGGTGACCTCGAAGAGGACCGGGCTGATCTCTCGAATCTCAGATTGCATTGGACCCAGCCTTGGCGACCGATTTCTCGCGGTGAAGCTCGACGAGCTCGATCCCGAGCGCCTGCGAAACCTCGAAAATCCGCTCGTCCCGGTAGAACTCTTCGAACACGATCCGCTTGACCCCTGCGTTGCAGATCGCCTTGAAGCAGCTCCAGCACGGGGACGCGGTCACGTAAATCGACGCGCCGTCGATACGGGCGCCGTTCTTGGCTGCCTGGATGATTGCGTTGATCTCGGCGTGGATCGTTCGGACACAATGGCCGTCTTCCATCATGTGGCCGGCTTCGTCGCAGTGGGGAAGGCCCCTCACAGAGCCGTTGTAGCCGGTCGACAAGATCGTTTTGTCGCGAACGATCACCGCACCGACGTGCTTGCGGGGGCAGGTCGATCGTGCGGCCACGACTTCCGCGATATCCATGAAGTATTCGTCCCACGAGGCGCGCGCCATCGCAGGTTCCTAGCCCGAGCTTCGAGCGCCGACAACCTCAATACACCGGGTTGCGCGTAACCTGAAGTGGGCGCCCCTCCTTCAGTTTCCGGGCAAAGCTCCCGAAGGCTTTCCGCACTGCCCGGTGAACGCGGGGTGGTAGGTCGCGCACGATCAAGACGGCGCGCCCCCGACGTTCCACCAACGAGGACGGTTTCTTCGGGGCGACCCGCTGCGCCGCTCGATACGCCTCGACTGCGTCCGCCTCCGAATCCCAGGTCGTCCACCAGACGACCGCCGTTGCGTCCGCGCGTCGGTAGACGACGAGCTGATCGCCACCCCAACCCGCGGCGGCAGCCTCGTTCGTTCCCGTCGGCGAGCTTTGACCGAGATACACGCTGAGCTCGAGCTCCCCGAGAGTATCTTCTGCGATTCGTCGATACCCCGCCTGTTCGACACCGCGGATGTCGGAGACCTCGAACAGCTCGCCACGCTCAGCGTTGGCAAACTTCTCGGGGTGCAGGACCTGCTCGGTGGTGGTGGGTGGCCGCCGATGGGCTCGATTGACCGAAGGCCACCCGCCCGTCGAATAAACCGTGGCGATGAACTGCAAGCCACGCAGGTACGGAGCGACCAACGTCACCCGCAGAATCGCCGGCGCCTCATCGAGCTTCTCGCCCCTGATGAAGGCTTCGACGTCGATGTAGCTCCCCATTTGTTGAATCCCCCGAGTGGCCGCCGACAGGGGAATCCCTTGGCTCCGCAGGGCGTTTGCAAGCATCGCGAGGGTCGCGTCGCCTTCGATGACGGCTCGGAACGCGTTGTCCGCATCGGCCGTCCGCTTCTGGTCATAAGAGTCCCCGAGGCCCAGGCGTTGATCTTGGAGGGCATGCACAAGCTCGTGGACCAGCACCAGCCGTGCCTCGTCACTCTCTTTGGGCCCTCGGGTTCCGAGGAGGCCATCCATCACATCGTCGCGAATGACGAGTCGGGTCTCCTTGGGATCGTAGTAGCCGATCACCTGCTCGCCGAGTACTCCGGAAAAGAGCGCGCGCAGATCCGCGTCGGGGTCGATCAGACCGAGGGCGCCGTAGAGGAGGCGCGCTCGCTCGATCTCTTCGTCTTCGATCTGATCGTGCAAGCTGCTCGCGATGGCGATCCCATCTTCGATCTCGATCGTAATCGGGTGCAGGAACCTCAGCTGACGCACGGATTCAGCCGCACGCGCGAGCTTTTCGATCGCCGCACGCTCCTGCGAGGTCGCTGGTCGCCTCAGCCCTGGCTTCGGTGGCGACGGCTCCGACGACCCGGCAGTGCTCGTTTCTTCCGAGGCGTGGGGGACGATGAGCTCCGACTGTGGCTCCGGTTTCGCTTGTCGATGGCAACCGCTCAGGCAGAGCACCGTGACCAAACCCAAGACCCAACGGTTCATGATGCCTCGACTACGGCCGCAGCGATGAGGGGGCGTTTGCGGTGATTGTGAAGCAGGAAGCGACGCGCAGCCTCGATGGCGATTTCTTCGGCCAGCTCAGGCCGGGTGAAGCGGCGTCCCTTGAGCTTGTCCCGGATCTGGTTGGCCACCTTCTGCTCGACCCGAGGGCGTATCTCGGCGCCGACGACGCCGCGTGTCAACACCCAGGGAGAGCTCTTGAGTCTGCCGTCCTTCATTGCGATCGAGATGGTAACGACCCCGCCCGAGGCCATCGCGCGGCGGTCGTCGATCACTCCCTTGCCGAGCGGCTCCATCCGTTCTACGTAGACGCGTCCGACAGGCACCGACCCAACCACGTCGAGCGAGTCGCGTGTGACTTCCAAGACACTGCCGTTTTCGACGAGCTTGATCTGCGTGATGCCTTCTTCACGGGCGAGCTCTGCATGTCGGCGAAGATGACGATGGGTTCCGTGCACCGGGACGAATGCCTCTGGTTGCAGGAGGCGAAGCATCGACCGTTGCTCCTCGCGAGATCCATGGCCGCTTGCATGGATCTCCGGGTGCTCGCGGCGAGTGATAATTTCGATCCCGCGCCGCTCGAACCGATTGATCACGTCGAGCACGGGAAGCTCGTTGCCCGGTATGATCCGTGACGAAAAGATGACCATGTCACCTTCCGAGAGATGCAGATAGGAATGCTCGTCGCGGGCGAGGAGCGTCAATGAAGAGCGCGGCTCTCCCTGGGTGCCGCCTGTGATGATCATGACTTCGTTGCGGGGCAGGGTGGCGGCTTCTTCGGCGGACACGAGCAGGGAATCGACGGGGGGCACCAGGTTTAGGCCGGTCGCAGCCTCGGTGTGTTTGCGCACCGACATCCCGAGGAGACAGACTCTTCGGCCGTGCGCCCTTGCGATCCGGAGGGCTGCACGCAGTCGGAACACATTGGATGAGAACGTGGCGACGACCACTCGATGTCGTGAGCGCGCGACCCAGCGCTCGAGCGCAGCTTCGGCGGCGCGCTCGAGGCCAGACGTGCCCTCGACGTCTGCTCCGGTGGAATCGCTCAGGAGCAGTCGAACGCCATCTCGGGCGACCTCGTCGAGTCTTTCGCGATCGAAGCGCTGGCCGGCGCAGGGCTCCGACTCGATCTTGAAGTCGCCCGTATGCACCACGGTGCCGACGGGAGTATCCAAGATGAGCCCCGTTGCATCCGCGATCGAGTGATGAACCGCAAACCGTTCGACCGTGAATGGTCTGATTTCGAAGCGGCTGCCGGCACCCCCGACCCGGAGGTCGACATCCTTCAAACGGTGCTCTTTCAGCCGATCGCGGATTAAGGCCGCAGCATAGGGCGGCGCGTACACGGGAACACGAACGCGCTTCAGGAGATATGGCAGCGCGCCGATGTGGTCCTCATGGCCATGGGTGACGACGATCGCGCGCAACCGGTCGCCCTGCTCCTCGAGCCAAGCGAAATCGGGGTGGAACATGTCGGCACCAAGCTCATCGGTGAACCCGACGCCGCAGTCGATCGCGAAGATGGTGTCACCCGATGCCAGTGCGGCACAGTTCATTCCGACCTCACTCAGGCCTCCGAGCGGGATGAAGCGCAGACTATCGGTCACGGAGCTCTCGGGTGCCGGGCTAAAGGTCCGCGGCCATTGGGTCAAGGAGTCAATCGCCTCGTTGACCCGTGCGTTTCCTGCGTGCTACGCCCCGGACCGCACGAGCTCATGCGGCGTTTCTTAGCGATTATCGGGGTGGTCAGCCTCTGGGCGACGGTAGGTGCGGCGCAGGAGGAGTCCACGCCGGCCGGAGCGCGTCGTCAGGCTGCAACGGAGGAAGAGACCTGGGAGGCCGAGAAAGACTCCACTGTCGAGATCGAGCCGGCCGAAGAGCCACCACCCCGGCTGCGGGCTCCTAGCCTCGAAGGGCTCGATTTGCCGGCAGAAGAGCTCGATGCGGCCGAGGACGACCTTCCCGATGACTTCGAGTCCGAGGAAGAGATGGCCGCCGAAGACGCCGCGCTTCTCGGGATGGCGGAGCCACCTGCCTCGGACCCCACGCTTGCGTCGTGGACCAATCCGCGCCCCGTCTTCTCGCTGAGCGGTTACTTCCGCGTTCGCGGCAGCATGAACAACAACTTTCACCTCAGCCGGCAACCGCTAGAGCGCCTCACCGGCGAGCCATTTGGTCGGTGGATCGGCATCGATGCGGGCGAGAACAATCAGGGTGTGTTGCCGGCCGGCGGCTGCAGCGGGCCCCCCTCGTCTCCGGCGACCCAAGATCAGCGCTGTGCGGGGAGCAAGAGCATCCGGTTTGCCAACATGCGGCTTCGGCTTCAGCCCACCCTGTCGTTGAGCGACAACATTCGCCTCCACATGATGGTCGATGTCTTCGACAACCTGGTGCTCGGGTCGACTCCCGACGTGAAGTCGGTCAACCAATTCGGGCAGGTCACCGGCCGCGCCCCCGGGGTGCCCGTCGATAGCTTGACCCTGACGCAGCCCCCGCCCGAAAGCTTTCGAAACACGATCGGCGACAACATCAGGGTGAGGCGCGCGTGGGGTGAGGTGACCAACAGCACGATCGGCCAGCTTCGCTTCGGGCGCATGGGTCACCAATGGGGCCTTGGCATGCTCTGGAATGCCGGCGTGGGCACGAACATCCTCGACACGCAGCTCGACTCGGACTTTCAGACCGAGATCGACCGAATCCAGTTGATCGGTAAGTTCAAGGACATCTTCTTTGGCGTTTCGTGGGACTTCGTGAACAAGGGCTTTACAGTCGATCCGCTCGGCGACATCCAAGCCATCGCCCGAGACGGCACCAGGAATGACGACACCCGTCAATGGAGCTTCTTGGTCGCGCGTCGGATGGACCCGCTGAAGCAGCTCAAACGCCTGAAGAAAGGCAAATGGGTGTTCAACGGTGGTGCTTACTTCATCTACCGGACGCAGTTCTTGTCGACCTCCACCGCTCCGCTCCTCGGGACGCCAGAAGAGATCGAGTCCCTCTTCGTTCGTCGTGACGCCAAGGTCTACATTCCCGACGGTTGGTTCCAGGTCTTGTGGAAGGACTTGAGGCTCGAGATCGAGGTCGGCGCGATCCTCGGTAAGATCCAGAACACCGCGGCAGGGGAATTCCCTCCGACCGCCGAGGATGCGCCGTTCAAGCTTCGACAATGGGGCATCGCGTTTGAAGGCGAGTATCGATTCTTGAACAAGAAGCTCGGTGTGTTCGTCAAGGGGGGTGTGGCCTCGGGCGACCCCGATGTGGTCGGTCTTTCGCAGTACGAGGACCTGGCGACGCAACCCGTGGGGAGCAAGAACATCTCGACGTTCTCCTTCGCAGCGGACTACCGCATCGACTTGATTCTGTTTCGCGAGATCCTAGGGCGTGTGGCCGGCGCCTACTATTTCGCACCGGCGATCAGTTACGACTTGATCCACACCGATTTTGGGCGCGTGTTCGGCGCCAAACTCGATTTCATCTACAGCCGCGCCATGTTTGAGCAGCAGACGTATTCGTCACAGCCAAACCTCGGCGCCGAGCTCGACCTTTCGCTCTACTACCGCACCGAAAACGGGCCGAGCGCTACCGACGGCTTTTATGCGGCCTTTCAGTATGCCGTGCTTTTCCCGCTCAACGGACTGAAGTATCTCGGGGTTGACGGCATCCGCGAGCCTGGTACCGAGGGGCTCAGCGTGGGCAACGCGCAAGTGTGGCGCTTGATCCTCGGGATTCAGTTCTGAGCTCAGCGTTCGAGAAGCGCCTCGGCCCTCGCGGCGACGCGCCATTGCCGACATCCTTCGGCGAGCACGATGCCGCGAAGCTCTGCGAGCGCCTGTTGTAGCTCGTCATTGACGATCATGTAGTCGAAAAAGGGATAGTGCTCGATCTCCTCGCGAGCCTTCTGAAAGCGTCGGCGTCTCGATTCCTCGTCGTCCGAGCCGCGGCTGTCCAGGCGTCTTCGAAGCTCGTCCATGGACGGAGGCAAGATGAACACACCGACTGCCTCGGGGAACTTCTCTTTGATCTGACGCGCTCCCTGGTAGTCGACGTCGAAGAGGACCCCGTGCTTGCCATCCGACTGTGCGCGGTCGATCTCGGTCACGCTGGTGCCGTAGAGGTTCCCATGCACCTGGGCCCATTCGGCAAAGGACCCATCGTCCACGAGCTGCTGAAAGGTTTGTTTGTCGACGAAGTGATAGTCCTGGCCATCGACTTCGTTTGCGCGCGGCCGCCTCGTCGTATGAGAGACACTGAACCGAAGCTCGGGAA
The DNA here is from genome assembly GCA_029863605.1 of Myxococcales bacterium. Lineage (GTDB taxonomy): Bacteria > Myxococcota_A > Polyangia > Polyangiales > Houyiibacteriaceae > SG8-38. Next base: position 77,583 of record JAOTVB010000013.1, read on the forward strand.
ACTCTTGGAGCAATCGATGGGTCAGCGTCGTCTTACCGGCTCCCGACGGTGAGCTGATGATCAACAGGATGAGATCCGGATCGGTGGAGACTGAGGCGCTCATGCCCTGATCCTCCGACTGCCACGTCTACCCCTTGCAACCGCCGGACTAAAGCACATTTTGCGCCTGCTCTCTCATTTCTTCCACTGTGGCCTTCAATTCGATGACGAGTGTAGTCATTGCGAGATCTTGGACCTTCGCGCCGATCGTATTGGCCTCACGCGCCATCTCTTGAAGCAGAAAGTCGATTCGCTTCCCGACCGGCTTGCTCGAATCGTCGATGAGCTCGAGCATTTGAGAGCGATGGCTGTCGAGACGAACGAGCTCTTCCGCGATGTCGCTTCGGTCGGCAAGCACGGCAACCTCTTGTTCGAGTCGGGAGGGCTGGAGCTCGACATCGATGTTCTCGAGCAAAGCCTGGAGCCGGTCACGAAGTCGGGTGCGACGCCCTTCGACCAACCGCGGCAGCTCGGCCCGAAGAGCTTTCACTTGTGTAGCGACGTCACCCAGCCGGGTCGTGAGCTCTCGAGCGAGAGCCTTGCCCTCCGCACGCCTCATGACGGTAATGGCGCCGCAAGCTTCGTCGGCAGCGGCGGCGAGTGCTTCTTCGAGTGCATCGTCGTCGATCGCTTTGTTGACCACGAAGAGATCGGGCACACAGGACAGCACCGAAAGGGGAAGAGGGTCGTCTGGGCTCAGGGCATCGCGCAATGCACCAAGCTCTTGGTAGACCGCGCGCGCACGAGAGACGTCCAGTGTGGGTTGGGGGAGCGTCTGGCCTTCGAACCGTGCCGTGACGTCGATTCGCCCGCGCTCGAGTCGGCTCCGGATGATTCGTTCGACCGTTGGGGTACGGCTTTGCACGCGCGATGGGAGGTGCACGCGCACGTCCAGGTACTTGTGATTGACCGCACGTAGATCGAGCACGATGTGACCATCACCGAGCGTGGCGCGGCCGCTCCCGTATCCCGTCATACTCTGCATACACGCCTACTCGAGCCCGCGTTTGCGCTTGATCTGGTCCATCACTTTGGCGTACTCGACCTCGAAAGCCGCGGTGCCTTCTTGGAGGTTTTTGATCTTTGAGCGGACCTCTTCGTCGAGGCCGGTCTCGATCTCCATGTGCCGACGAAGCACGGGCGTGATCTTCTTTCGTAGCGTCGCGTCATCCGCATAGATCTCCACGACATTCGCGCTGTGGAACAACATGTTGAGGATCTGGTCGACCAGGTAGGGAAGCACCTCGTCTTGCTGCGGAAAGGCCATCTCTTTGGCCAGCCGCTGCCGCATCCGGCCGAGCTTCGAGTATCCAAGACCCTCTCGCTCCATCCGGTCCTTGGCCTCGTCGATCATCTGGCGCTCTCGCCGGACGAATTCTTTCAGGACGGCCTCGAGGTCCAACCGCACTTCAGCCTCTTGCTCCACCTCGATGTCTTGTCGGGCGGTGAGCTCCCTCACCAAATCGTCGACAATCGGACCAATTTTTCCCGAGTAAAGTCGCATGGTTATGGGGTGTCGCGGGAACCTCTTCCGGCCCATTCCCCGTGCCGCGACCCTACCTAAGGCGGGGGTCCGGGTCAACAAGACCAGACCTTACCCTGAATCAGGTTTGTGAAAATGCATCTTGACGGTAATCCTGTGATAATGCACCATACCGTTAAGGCTGTAAGTATGGATTCGAACGCTCCTGCATTGCAAAACGGCTCTGGCGCGCGACGCCTGCGGACGACGGAAGAGCGTCGAACCCGCATTCTCGCCCGGTGTCGAGTGTTCGAAGGATTGGCGGCGGAGGTCCGGGAGCGCGTGCTCAACGGGAGCGCGCTCGTGGATGCCGACCGACGGGAATCGCTTTGCATGCCGAGCGACCCGGCGATTTTCGTGATCGGCAGCGGACGCGTGCGGCGGGTGCGGCGCACGCAGGAGCGAGAGCTAACGCTTGGTTACTACGGACCGGGAGACCTCGTGGGGGAGATGTCCTTGGTCGATCCGGAAGCCCGTCTCGAGACGGTGGTTCTGGACTACGTGGAAGCGCTTCGGATCCCGCCACGCCTCATCAAGATGGTCATGGGTGAAGACCTGGGGTTTGCGGCTGCGATGCATCGGTTGATGGGGGAGCGCCGCCTGATGGCGGAGCGCCGAATCGATGCATTGCTGACCCGGAGCGTAGAATCGCGGGTTGCTGAGTTTCTTATCGATGCGTCCTCACGACACGGTATCCCGGACTCGCGGGGGATTCTCGTTGGTGTAAAGTTCACACACCAGGAGATTGCGAGCTTTGTCGGCTCGACTCGGGAAACCGTCACACTGGTACTCGGCGCGTTTAAGAGGGGCGGGTTGATCGCAACCGATCACCGCCGCGTCGTGATCCGGGACGTCGCAGGACTGCGAAAGAGGGTATGAGCTAGGGGGAGTCGTCCAAACGGCGCGGCCTGGGGGGGGCCGCCGCCGGGCGGACGGTTTTAATCAGCGGCAGTGCCAACGTCGGTGTCAGCGACTCGTGCCAGTGTGATCTAGCCTTGGTCATCGTTCAGCAACGTTCACTTCGGGCAGCCGGTAAACCGTCTAAATCAGCTCGTCTTCTTCCTCGTTGAGCTTCTTTTCCATCCGGCCGATGAGGCCCTCCCAGCCTTCGTCGCTGATGACGCGACGGAACTGGCGTTTGTAGTTCTTGACGAGGCTGACGCCGTCGGTCGAGATATCCCAGACGCGCCACTGGTTGCCGTCGGGGTGCATGCTGTAGTCGATTGCGACGGGGGGCTGCCGCTTCTTGACTTGTGAGCGGGCCGATGATTTGACGAGGACGTTGGTGCCGTCGAGCGCTTCGCTGCCGACCCAGGTGACTTTGTACCTGAGAGTCGATTCCATATTGCGTTGATACTGACGCTCAACCAGTTGACGGAGTAGGCTCACAAATCGCTTTCGTTCCTTCGGTGAACGCTCGTTCCATTCTCGGTCGAGGGAGAGCTGAGCAAGCATGTCGTAGTCCAGGAACTGACCCAACAGCTCGGTGAGCTGCTCCGCTCGCTTCGGCGTGTCTCGCCGTCGGAGCACCGCGCGCACCTTATTGTGCTTGGTGCGGATGAACCGCTCGGCTCCTTGGATGTCGGCCGGGGGGTTGTCGTCCGCGGTCGGCGCTACGCTACCAGCCGGCGCGGTTTCTTCGGCGAGGGCCGGTCCCACCATCAAAAAAACCCCAAGAACCAAGAGTGAAATAGTCCTAAAAAGCGCCATATCTCCGGTTCGACGACTATAGCCGAGGATTTATTCCTCGCAGCCCGGCGGTCGCCAGCCCTTGAGGTCGACCAGCGGCATTCCGGTCGCCTGCTCGAGCCCAGCGATGGCCAGGTTATACTCGGCGATCGCCATCAGGTGCTTCGAGCGCGCACTGAAATACCCCTCGATCGAATCTTCGAGATCCTTGGCGCTCATCGTCCCGACCTCGTATCCCTGACCCGCAGAGACGAACCATTTCCGTGTCTCCCGTTCGGCGCGCGCCCAGGAGTTCATGCGGCGTTTGGCGTCCTGGAGGTGCTCGAAAAGCGCGATCACCTCAAGCTCGATCCCGTCGTGGGCCTCCTCGGTCTTGGCCTTCAGCGATTCGATTTCGGCCTTTGCCGCTTTGACTCGAGCATTGGTGCCCGCGAAGTCGAGCTCCCATTTCGCGACGAGGCCGGCAAACGCCCCCCTGAAGTTGCCCCGGTCGATGATGAAAGGGTTGTTGATGTCGGTGACGATGGGGGTCGACGCGAAGCTCGCAGCCAAGGCGAGGATGATGTCGGGTAGGTAGCCGGCCCGTTTGACGACCAAGTTTGCGTCGCGTGCCGACTTGGCGGCTTGGAGCTGTTCGATCTCGGGTCGGTTGGCGAGCGCGCGATCCAGATGCTGACTCAGCGCGATGACTTCGCTCTCGACGGGCTCGAGCCGACATTCCGGAACGATGGCCGGCTTGATCCCCGAGAGGATCTCGAGCGCTGCCCGCGCGGAGGCTTCGAGTCGTAAAGCCTCCGACTCGCGCGACTCGATCTCGGAAAGCGTCGAGAGCAGCCGCCAGTAGTCGGTCTGCTTGGCACGCGGGTCGTCGGCGTTGAGACGCGCCTCGAGCTTGTCGACCGCCTTGGCGAGCTTGCCTTTGCCTTCCGAAATCATCGACTGAAGGTCGAGCGAAAGCTGCGTGCCGAAATACGCCCGCCTAACGTCGTAGACCACTTGGCTCAAGGTTCGCTCTCGTTCCTGCTCCGCCGCTTTGATGCCGGCCCTCGCAGCGGTCTTGCCGGCGCGATACTTGCCGAACGTGTAGATGGGAATACCGCCTTCGGCGTTGACCTCGACGCCCGGACCCCAGCGGTTGCTCAGGGGTAGCTGGCTGTCCGGGCTGAAGATCGGGGTACCCTGCGCCCCAGGTCGGACGAAGAACGCGGCGTTGCCTCGAAACTGAAAGAAGGGTGAGAGTTTAGCCTCGTTCAAGCGTGCATGCGCCACCGCGATGTCGGCCTTGGCTGCACGCAGAGACGGGTAGTGCTGGATCGCCGCCGCGGTGTACTCGTCCAAGTAATGAACGCGGGGGTTTGGCGCTTCCTCGGCGCTGAGGCGTAGGGCGACGCCGAAGGTCGCGAGCCCCAACGCGGCTAAGACACACCACCTGACCATGGGGTTTTTGTACCCGGAAAAGGGCGGTCGGGCCACGAATGCGCGATTCTCGTTACTTCTTCTTACCGCCGCCGCTCTTCTTGGCTTGAGCGTTGTAGCGCTGAATCAGCACATCGGTGAGGTCGAGGTTGGAGGGCACCCAGACGACGCCACCCTCGTTGGCCTCCACGATCAACGTATAGCCGTCGGTCTGCCCAATGCGGCGAAGAATTCCCTGCATCTTGTCGAGGATCTTCTTGGTGAGCTCGGCTTCTTTGGTTGAGAGCTCTCGCTGGTAATCGACGTACTCGGTTTGCAGGGCCATGAGGTCTTCCTGGTACTTCCCGACCTTCTTCTTGAGCGCATCCTCGCTGAGCACGTCCTGCTGCCGCTCGATGTTCTCTTTTTGCGACTTGAGGGAATTCTGGGCCGCGTCGAGCTTCTTCTGTCGCTCCTCGAAGAGCTTGGTCAGCCTTCGTTTTGCCTGGCGGCCGTCCTCGGTTTCGTTGATTGCACGCTGCAGATCCACGACGCCGATCTTCACTTGCGCATCGGCTGTCGAAGCGGCGTTGGCCAACACGAACGTTGCAAGTGCGAGAACTACGATTCTACAAAAACCCATCAGAGCATCCTTTCGAGCCCGGCCTAGCTAGCCGTTTGGCAATGGCCGGTCAAGCCGCAGGGGTTATACGAAGCCAAGTCGTAGGACATTCTCAGAACGACTGACCGATCGTGAATTCGAAGCGAATCGGCGCGTCTTGTGGGCGTCGCCGGATCGGAATGCCCCACTCGAATCGCAGTGGCCCAAGCGGGGAGAACCACCGTAGGCCAAAACCGACCGAATACCTCAGGAACGGATTGATGCCGCACGGCTGAGAGGAGCGATCGTTTTCGGGCGCAAGGGGCGCCTGGCAGTTGCCGAACTGATCGCGAAACGCAAAGAGGTTCCAGGCATTGCCGCCGTCGGTGAAGATCACGCCTCGGATCCCGATCGCTTCGATGAGGGGAAACTCGAGCTCGATGTTGTAAAAGGCCTGAAAGTCCCCGCCGATCGGTCGCCCCTGGGGCACGATCGGAAGGTTTGGGTCGCCGGCGGATGCGATCCCCGCCTGCGGGCCGACCGACTGAAGGCGGTAGCCGCGAATCGTGAAGATACTGCCGAGATAGAAACGCTCGAAGACGGGAACGAGCTTTCGGGAGGTGATCAATCCGATCTCGGTGTTCACCTTGAAGACCACCGGCCCGAAGATTCGCTTGTAGAAGCGTGCGAAGGCGGTCTGGCGAACGAAGGTGTTGTCGGAGCCGAGAAATTGGTCGGCCACTTGGACCCCATAGTTCGCAAATATCCCGCCGGTCGTAGCCAGGCGATTGTCTCGACTATCCCAGTTGATCGTGAAGCGGAGTGAGCTCGTGATGCCGTCGCGGAATGCATTGGCGATGAAGATGTTGGAGAACGTGTCTCGGAGCTGTCCACCGACGCCGACGATGTTGCCCCGGGGTTGTGAGATCACGACGTTCTCAAACTCGTAGCGGACGAAGATCCGGAACCTCGGATTGAATATAGGATGGCCGGCCGTCAAGTTGGCGCCCGTCGAGTCTTGTCGGAAGCTGGCGAAGTCTCGGATTCGCTTGAAGAAGCCGAAGCCGAGGCTCCATTCGGAACCGAGGAACCAGGGCTCGACGAAGTTCACGTCGATCTGTTGACGAATGCCGGATAGCTGCAGGTTCAGCCCGAGCGATTGACCGCGGCCGAAGAGATTTTGCTGTTGGACCTGGGCCGTGATGATGAAGCTCTCGAGAGACGAGAATCCGGCGCCGACCTGGAACGTGCCTGTCGGTTTCTCGGCGACTTCGACGTTCAGCACCATTTGGTTCCGGGCGCTGCCTTGCTCCTCGGACACGTCTACGCGCTCGAAGTAACCGAGTTGGTTCGCCAGCGCCCGGCCGTCCTCTATCCTACTCTGGTTGTAGAGGTCGCCCTCGCTGAGGCGAAACTCGCGTCGGATGACCGCGTCCCGCGTCTTGGTGTTGCCTCGGACGTGAATTCGCTCGATGTACACGAGCGGGCCGCGTTGTATGTTGACGCTCACGTCGACCAAGTGGTTGACTTCGTCGAGGTCGGTTTCCGGGATCATTTCCACGAGCGCGTAGCCCTGGTCCCGATAGGCACGGCTGATCTCTTCGATGCCTTCGGCGATCTTGCTTCGACTGAACCAGTCGCCGGACTCTAGGTCGATGGCGCCTCGAAGCTCAGCCTTGGGTGCGATGGTTTCGACCTCATTGCCGACATCGTCCTTCTCGACCACGTCGACGTTGCGGATGCGGAAGCGCGGGCCTTCCTGCACCGGAATCGTGATGTCGACGTACTTTCGGTCGGCCGTCAGCTCTACGCTGGGGCGGCCCGGGCGCATCATCAGGTAGCCCTTGTCGTAGTACCAGGCCTGGACCCGCGTCACGTCCTCGTCGAAGGCTTCTCGGTTGAATTTGTTCCGGTCGCTAAAGAACGAGAACATCCCAGTCTCGTTGGTTTGCATGATTTTGAGGAGCTCCTCGGAAGGGAGCTGCTTGTTTCCGACGAAGCTCACCCGACGGACGTCGACTTCTGCGCCCTCGTCGATCTTGAAAAGGACGTCGATTTGGTTGTTGTCTCCCGGGATGCGCTTGAGCTCGTATTGGACCTCCGCGAGAAAGAAGCCGCTTTCCGCGTAGAGCGCGCGAATCTTGTCGGCGCTCTTTTCGACTTCGGGAACCGCGAGAATCGTTCCCGCTTCGAGGGTGATGGCCTCGTCGATGTCGTCATCGTCGACCTCATCGTTGCCTTCGTACTTGACCTTGCGGATCGCAGGACGCTCGAGAACCCGAATCGTGAGCTTGATCCCGTCGCCAAGCGGGTCCGATTCGATGGCGAGGTCGTCGAAGTAGCCCATGTTCCAAATGGCGCGGGCATCCCGGGTGACCTGAGGGTCGGTGCAGACCTTGCCGCGACCAAGCTTCATCGTGGCGCGGACGTCATCGGGGTCGACCCGCCGAGCGCCGACTACCGCGACCCGACGAATGTTCTTACCGTGGCAGCTCGTCCTCGGGACCTGAATCGCCGCGTCGGGGTCTTCGACGGGTTCGTAGTCCTCGGCCTCAGGTCCCGCGTCGGGCGGAGGCGCGGGGGGCCGGGAAGGTCGCGGCGAGGTTCGAACCGGCCGGGTCGCAGGCGGCGGCGGCTCCGGAATGTTGTCTTGGCTCTGAGCGCCCGCCATGGAAGCGAGCCCTGCAACGACGGTCAGGGCTATGGCATGGGCGGAAAGGCGCATTGTCAGGGCTTGTGATCCGGGCGGCTATAGCCGCGGCCCAGAAGTGGGTCAAGTTGGTTTTCCTTGATTTTCAAGGGGTTGAGCATCATTGCCGGGCGTTTGCTCCGTGGGTTTTGCCGTTGACAGGGACCGTCGTTCGTCGGAGTCGATCCGCCCGTCCTTCATCGCGACCTGCCTGGGCATCATGCCGGCGAAATCTCGGCTGTGGGTGACGATCAAGAACGTCGTTCCATGGCGTCGGTTGAGCTCGAAGAAGAGCTCCTGCACCGCGTCACTGCTCCGGCTGTCTAGATTACCGGTGGGCTCGTCTGCGAGCACCAGCTTCGGCTCCATGAGAAGCGCCCGCGCGAGGGCGACTCGCTGTTGTTCGCCGCCCGAGAGCTCCCCGGGCCGATGGGTCAATCGGTGGGAGAGTCCCACCTCGTCGAGCAGCAGCCGAGCTCGCTCCTCAAGCCGACGACTCCCGTGAATCAGCCCGGGCATCATCACGTTTTCCAGCGCCGTAAACTCGGGAAGCAGATGGTGAAATTGAAAAACAAATCCAATGCTTCGGTTTCGAAATTCAGCAAGGTCAGAGCTTCCGAGAAGGGTTACGTCTTGGCCCTGGTATCGAATCGTGCCGCGAGTCGGAAGGTCGAGGGTCCCGATGAGGTGTAGGAGGGTGCTTTTGCCAGCGCCGGAAGGGCCGACGATGGTCACCATCTCGCCGTCGCCGATCTCGAGGTCGATGCCTTTGAGGACTTCGAGGGACTGACCTTCGTGCTCGAAGGTTTTGGTCACGTTTGCGACGGAGACGAGAGGGTCGGACATCGAGAATGCGATCAGATCAGTCGTACCGAAGCGCGTCCACGGGGCGCACGCGACTCGCTTGATAGGCCGGAAAGAGAGTTGCCGCCAGGCATACCACCACCGTCGCCGCACCGACTAGGGCGAACTCGGTTGGATCGAGGTTCACGGGAAGCTTGTCGATGTAATAGACCTCGGGATTCATTCGGATTCCAAAGTGTTCGGCGGCGAATGTCATGATGAAGCCAAGACCGAGCCCCAATAGGCCACCAGCCATCCCGATGAGAAGGCCTTCGATCACGAAGATCCGAATGACCCCGCGTGCCGAGGCGCCCATGGCTTTCAGAATTCCAACTTCGCGCCGCTTTTCCTGGACGAGGAGGGTCAAGGTGCCGAAGACCGAAAACCCTGCGATCAGAATCGCGATCCCGAGCGTGATGAACATGGCGAGCTTCTCGAGGGCGAGCGCGCCAAAAAGCTGTTCGTTCATCATCTTCCAGTCGCGCACGCGTAGGCCGTCGCGACCGAGGATCGAGACGAGCTCGGTTGCCATCGCCGGTGCCTTTTCGACGTCTTGCACCTTCACCTCGATGCCGCTGACCGCCTTACCGGCCTTGAGGAAGCGTTGCGCGACGTCGAGGGCGACATAGGCGTGCTTCATGTCGTACTCGTACATTCCACTGTAGAAGATGCCCGCGATCCGGAACGGCCTCGTGCGTGGGATGGGACCGGTCGGGCCGAGCTCTCCGCGGGGCGATACCACGGTCACGCGATCGCCCACGACGAGCCGGAGCGCCCGCGCCAGCTCTTGGCCGACGATCAAGCCGGGCATCGCTTCTGCGGCCGGTTGCGGATCGACGTCTTCGCCGGGCTCGGCCTCGAGCATCGCGTCGAGGGGGCTTTTTCGCGAGGTCCCAACGGAGGCGTCGAGGATTTGCTCGGGGTGCTCGAGGTACTCGAGCTTGCCGTGGGTCATGTTCTTGGCGAGGTCGGTCACTTCACTCACCGACCCGGGATCGATCCCGCGCAAGATTGCGCCGGCTCGATTCGACAGGCTCGACACCATCACCTCGGTTTGAAGGTATGGCGTGGCCCCAACGACGCCTTCGGTGGCGCGTACCCGTTCGAGGATGAGCTGCCAATCGTCGAGCTCCTTCAATGCTTCGTCGATGACGATGTGGGCGTGGTTTCCGAGGATTTTTTTCATGAGGTCTGCCCGAAAGCCTCCCATGACGCTCAGGACCGAGATCAACATGCACGACGAGACGGCAACCGCGAGCACGGAAAGGGTGCCGCTTGCGGCGAGAAAGCCGGTCTTCTTCGCGCGCAGGTGACGTGCCGCAACCATCGATCGAAACCCGATGCGCTCGAATGCCGAAAGAAGAGGCCCGACCAACCGGAGCCCGACCCGGATGGCGAAGAGGGTGGTCACCGTCACCCGCACGACGGCGCCTGCGAGGCTCGCGCCGTCTCCCTCGACGGGGGTTATCGAAAGCATGGAGCTGACTGCAACGAAGGCCAGAACCATGCCGGCGTCAAAGAGCCACCAAAACCGTTGGCGTCTGGGTAGAGGCAAAAGGAACCAGCACGACGTGGCAAGGAGGACGATCGCGGTGCCGGTCGCCCACTGAAGGCTCGTGGCGGTCTGGAACAGTGTCCGGACCCACTCGAGCTCGAGGTCCGGGTACGCGAGATGCGTCAGGCCGAACAGAAGGCTCGGGGTCGTACCGCCGAGGACGTGGCCGAGCGACGCGCGTGCCGCCCACAAGATGATCCCGATCGAGAGAGTGGTGATTGAAGCGTGAAGCCCTGCGGCGACCGAAAGGCCCACGATGCGCGCTCGCCCCAACGCGCCGCGTGGCATGCGACGGGCGCGGCGTGCGATGGCCAAGCTGAGAAGGCCGAGGATCAGCTGCGCCGTCGCCCAGCCGATCACGAGCCGAATCCAAACCAGCTCGTCGACCTGCATCGCTTGAAACCATCCCGTGCTTGTGGCGACGAACACGACGATTGCCACGGCGTGCAGGACCGCTAGGCCGCAAAGGACCGCTGTCCAGAACCCGAAGCGTCGACTGTTCCTCATTCGTTTTCCGGTCTCAGCAGGGGGAAGAGGAGCACGTCGCGGATCGAGGGCTGATTGCACAGAAGCATGATCAGCCGGTCTACGCCGAGTCCGAATCCGGCTGCGGGTGGCAGGCCGTGGGAAAGCGCGCGGATGTAGTCGGCGTCGAAGTCCATCGCTTCTTCGTCACCGCGTTCGCGGTTGCGCAACTGGCCTTCGAAGCGGGCTGCCTGATCGTCGGGATCGTTGAGCTCGCTGAACGCATTGCTGATTTCGCGCCCATCGATGAATAGCTCGAACCGATCGACGAACGCGGGGTCGTCGTCGTTGCTGCGGGCCAACGGGGAGACTTCGATCGGATACTCGGTGATGAAGACGGGGACGGTCTGGCTGCCGTCGCCGGTGCGGTAGAGCGCCGTCAGGTCGGGCTCGACGAGCTGCTCGAAGATCGCAAAGAGCCGCTCGCCGTGGGTCTCACAGTGCTCGAGTTGCTTTTGGGCGACGGGGCCGAGCTTGGCGAGCATCGCGTTGCACGCGTTCGCCAGCGCCTCCGGATCGTCGATCGCCTCGTGGGAGAGCTTGTCGGTCCAGGTGGTCTTTGGCACGCCCTCCCGACCGGCGCGTACGAGTCGTTCCGCGATCGAATCGCGCAACGTCACCCTCTTCCAGTCTGCGCTCAGGTCGAAGGCGCGTTCGGCGGTGAGCTCGGGGAAGCGTGCACGGAGCTCGGCGTCGACCGCGCGGATCATGTCGACGGCGAGGTCCATAAGGTCCTCGTGCGTGGCGTAGGCCATGTAGAGCTCGAGGATGGTGAACTCCGGGTTGTGCTTCGTGCTGATGCCTTCGTTGCGAAAGGCTCGGCCGATCTCGTAGACGCGGTCGAAGCCGCCAACCAGGAGGCGTTTCAGATAGAGCTCCGGCGCGATGCGGAGGATCAACTCCAAGTCGAGCGTGTTGTGGTGGGTCTCGAAAGGCTTGGCGGTGGCCCCGCCGCGGGTCACGTGGAGCAGCGGGGTTTCGACCTCCAAGAAGTCGAGGGCGTCGAGGAAGCGACGCAGGGACTGGACGACCACCGTTCGCGCGCGAAACACCTCCGCGACGGCGGGATTTGCGAACAGGTCGACGTACCGCTCCCGGTAACGCTTTTCGACGTCCTTCAGACCGTGCCACTTGGCGGGCGGCGGCAAGAGGGCCTTGCCGAGGTGCTCGTAGCGACGGGCGCTCACCGCAAGGGCGCCGGTCTTCGTCCGGATGACCGGACCTTCGACCATGACGTGATCGGCGAGATCGACCAGCTTGAGGAGAGCCGCATCGCGCTCGCTCAGTTTCTCTGGGCGCACCAAGGCTTGGGCATCTCCGTGCGGGGTCCGAATCACAAGGAACGGACCGCGCTTGGCGATCACGCGTCCGAAGAGCGGCATCTGCGGGGCGTCCTCGCTCAGCTCGTCCTCGACTGGAAGCGCCGACCGCGCCGATTCGTCTGCGGCGAGCTCGACGACCGAGCGGCGCTTGTCCTCGAGCTCGGGATTGGTGCGCCAGTCGTTCGGGTAGGGCAGGACCCCCATCTCTCGCAGTCGCGCGGCTTTGTTGAGCCGTATTTGTCGAAGCTCGTCTTCGGTCGCCATCAGCTGCCCCTCAGTCCTCTTGGTGTCCTTGGGCGTCACCCGCCTTCTTGCGTCGTTGTTGCTTGTCGGCGTTCATCAATAGGTAGGTTTCGATGAATTCGTCCAGGTCTCCGTCGAGCACGGCGTCGGCGTTGCTCACCTTGTGGTCGGTTCGCTCGTCCTTGACCATCGTGTAGGGCTGGAGGGTGTAGGTGCGGACCTGCGATCCAAATGCGATATCCGCGCGGTCGCCGAGGAAGGCCTCTTCGAACGCTTCCTCCTGCTCACGGCGCGCCTTCTCGAAGAGCAGCCCACGAAGCATCCTCATCGCCGTCTCCCGGTTCTGGTGCTGCGACCGTTCCGCTTCACATCGAACCGCGAAGCCGGTTGGGATGTGCTTGATCCGTACCGCCGATTCGGTTCGATTGACGTGTTGGCCGCCGGCCCCGCCCGCCCGCATCGTGCTGACTTCGAGGTCTTCGTCGCGGATTTCGATTTCGCCCTCCGTGAGATCATCGTCGAGGTCCGGGACCACGCTCACGCCCGCGAACGAAGTGTGGCGGCGCTTGTTGGCGTCGAAGGGGCTGATCCGGATCAAGCGGTGCACTCCGTTCTCGGCCCGAAGATACCCGTAGGCGTTTGGGCCCCGCGCCACGAAGGTCGCGTCTTTGATCCCCGCTTCGTCGCCTGGCTGCTTGCTCAGCAGCTCGGTCTTGTAGCCCCTGCGCTCGCACCACCGGAGGTACATCCGAAGAAGGATCTCGGCCCAGTCCTGGGCTTCGGTGCCGCCCGCGCCCGGGTTGATGGTGACGATCGCATCGGTGTCGTCGTCCTTGGTGAGCATCCGTTTGAGCTCGAGGCTCCGGACCTGGTGCTCGAGGGACGGAAGCTGTTGCGCCACGTCGCCGACGACGCCCTGATCGCCCTCGCTCACCGCCAGCTCCAGCAACTCCAAGAGATCCCGAGCTTCGGTGTCTACTTGCCCGAATTCCTTGAGTGTTTCCTCTGCCGACGCGCGCTCCCGCATCATCTTCTGCGCCTTCTGGTGATCGTCCCAAAAGCCCTCGGCGAGGCTGAGGTTGGTCAGACGGTCCACCTCGTGGCGCAGGCCTTCGAGGTCAAAGATACCTCCCCAGCGCTTCCATGCGCTGTACGAGGTCTAGAAGGTGCTCTCGACATTCCCCTGGTGTCATGTCTCTCGGCGCGGACTAACCCGCCACCCGACCGGTGTCAAAAGGGCAAAAAGGGGACTGTCCCCCTTTAATCGGTTTTGAGCTTGTGTTGGGGAGTGCTTTCCGGTTCACTTTCGCGCGATGTCCGGTTCAGGCAGCTCGAGAACGGCTTCTCGCTTGGTGGCGCTAGTCTGCGGGCTGATCTCGGTCACCGCGTGTGACTCAGCGAAGTTCGCCGCGGACTCGACCTCCGGTTTGTTCCAGCGAGCGGCGCCGGCGATCGAGCAGTACTGGGACTACGAGACCGCGGGTGCTGCGTTTCCGGCGAGCATCATCCAACTCGAGGGCATCATGCGTGTCGTCCCGGACAACGAGGTCGTGGTGACGTCGACCATCGGGGCGTATATCGGCTACGGCACCGGCTGGATCGAGGATCGCGTCGAAGTGGCAGATGCCGACGATCACTGGAAAGAGGCGGAGGAGCTCCGCGCCCGCGCCTTGATCATGTACGAGCGGGCCTGGGATCTCGCGAAGCACCTGATGCGCCTGAGAGACGGGAGCTTCGACGAGGCCCTCGCGCGCGGCCCCGACAGCCTCAAGAGTTGGCTCGACCGGGTCCTCAACACGCCCGAGGATGCCCCGCTCGCGTTCTGGGCCGGGGCGTCGCTTGGCGCGCGGATCAACATGGGCATGGAGGACATGGACACGGTGGCGGACCTTCCCCTCGCGAAGGTGCTTCTCGGCCATTCCGTCGAGCTCGACCCCGACTTCCTCTTCATGACCCCGATGATGACCCTCGGCGTCCTGGCGGCATCGCAGTTTCCGCCCGACATGGACCTCGCGAAAACCATCTTCGACGAGGTCCTCGAGGGTACTAAACGACGCAATTTGATGGTCCAACTGAATATGGCGAGGTACTACGCGGTCAACAAGGGTGACTCTAAGCTTTTCACGGAGCTGCTTACCGAAGTGCTCGAGGCGGGGGATGTGCTACCTGAATCACGATTGTCCAACGTCCTCGCCAAACGTCGAGCGAAGCGGTACATGGACCAGATCGAATTGTTCTTCAGTGACCTCAGCGAATAGCTCATGTTCCAGTTGAAGACCCTCTTCGTGGCAATCCTCGCTGCGGGGGCTTTCTTGTTGCCCGGCACGGCGCCGAGCGCCAATGCCGAGGGCGCGACGGTGATTCGCTTCGCCTCTCTTGCTCCGGCCGGGTCGGCTTTCATGAAGGTGATGAAGGCCTGGAACCGCAGCTTGAAGAAGCAGTCGGAGAACCGGGTCGCGCTTCGGTTCTACTCGGGAGGCAGTCAGGGCGACGAGCGTGACTTCATTCGCAAAGTTCGCGCGGGGCAGATGGATGCCGCGGGCGTGACGACGACGGGGCTCGGCATCGTGGCGCGCCCGGTGTTGGTGATGACGTCCCCGGGATTGATCACCGAGTACGACCAGCTCGAACGGGCTCGCACGGAGCTCAACGACCGGTTCGCGAAGATGTTCGAAGATGGCGGGTTCCAGCTGCTGGCCTGGGGAGAAGCCGGCAAGAACCGCCTTTTCTCGGTCAACGAGTTCGCGCGGCCCGCCGATCTCAAGGCCGGCCGCCCGTGGGCTTGGAAGGATGATCCGGTCTTCGCGGAGTTCATCACCGTGATCGGGGCCAACCCGGTCCGATTGGGGGTTCCCGAGGTTTACCCCGGCCTTCAAACCCGAATGATCGATACCGTCCCGGCCTCGGCCATCGCTGCGGTCGCGCTCCAGTGGTACACGCGGCTGAACTACATGGCCAAAGACAACTTCGGGATCATCGTCGGCGGCTCGATCATCAAGCAGGAGAAGTTCGATGAGCTCTCCGAGGTCGACCAGAAGATCCTGCTCGACACCAGCGAGCGGGCGGCCCGTGCCCTCGATGGCCTTGCGCGTCGTGACGACGATCGAGCCTACGACTCCCTGATCAGCCGAGGGATGATCGAGGTCAACATTGCGGCCTACAAAGCCGAGTGGGACGCCGCAGCGGCGAAGGCCCGGCAGAACTTGGTTGGGCGCGTCTACAGCAAGAGCCTTCTCCAGGCGGTAGAAAAGATCGTCGCCGGCCAGTAAGTCATGATCACCGTTTTGAACACGCTCGTGTCGGCGCTCGTCATCGGCGTTGCGGCTTGGCTTTCGAGGCGATATCCGAATACCGCTGGGTTCATCGTCGCTTTGCCCCTGGCGACGATGCTGGTCCTACCGTTGGCCTATCTTCAGCACCGGGACGCCGGGAGCGCGTTCGACATGGCGCGCAGTATCCTAGTGGCGCTGCCGATCACGCTCCTGTTCTTCATCCCGTTTCTGATGCGGGACCGCTTCTCGTTTTGGGCAGCCTACGCGGTCGGATGCGCGCTGTTGCCGGCGGGCTACTTCCTGCATCGCGCCGTGATGCGTGCGCTCAGCTGAGCCGTCTAGAGATAAGCTCCACCATGCACGTCGATCGTTTCGCCCGTGAAGTAATCGCAGTCGAAGATGAACTTGACCGCCCGCCATATGTCCTCGGGCTGCGCCATCCGGCCTAGCGGAATGGCCGCCCTGATCATATCCAAGGCCTTTTGGTTCATCCCGGCGGTCATCGGGGTCTCGACGGCGCCAGGGGCGACGGCAGCCACGCGAATGCCGTACTGAGAAAACTCTTTCATCCAGGTTCGCGTGTTGGCGGCGAGCGCGGCTTTGGCCGCAACATAGTTCGTCTGGCCTCGGTTTCCATGGCGGGCGACCGACGAAATGTTCACGATCACGCCCGGCACTCCGCGCTCGACCATGTTGGCGACCACCTCTTGCGCCATCAGGACCGCCCCAGTTAAATTCACAGCGATCACCGCGTCCCAATCCTCGCGCGACATCCTGCGGATTTCGCCCGTCTTCCGGCTCTTTCCGACCCACAGCGCGTCGCGAATGATGCCGGCGTTGTTGATCAGTGCGTTGAGCCCGCCCATCTGCTCGGCCGCCCAACCGACGAAGCTCGCGATGTCGTCTTGGTCCGCAACGTCGAGGCGACGTCGGTGGATCCCGTCGGGTAGGGCACCGAGGGCGCCTTCGTTGATGTCGCCTACCGCAACTTGAGCTCCCGCTCCGTGTAGGCGTTTGGCGAAGTGCTCTCCGAGGCCGGAGGCGCCGCCAGTCACGATGACTTTGAGTTGGTCGAGTTCCATAGGAAGGCTTCCTAACCGTTTCGATGGTTTCTGTGCAAGGGGTTCGAAGTAACTAAAAGGTCCCGCTCATGCCCAGGCCGAATCCGTGGCGGGATACGGAGGGCGAAAGCCGAAAGCTGAGCTGCTGGCCCGCGCCCGAGACTTTGTTGGCTTGATACTCGGTCCACGCGGCCTCGCTCGGGGTCGGGCGGAACGACAAGCCGAAGGCAGCGAAGCCGGTGCCGACGAACAGGCCGCCAACGATATAGGCGGAAACCCTGTCGGTGCGGGTGGTGTTGGGCACGGGCGAAAGAGCGAGCACGAACACGCCCGCCAGCGCATGCGTCAGGCCGTTCCATCGCACCAGAAGTCGCTCGCCCTCACGGCTCTCAGCCGATGACAGCAGCTCCCCCTCCGCGCGAGCCAGCTCGAGCTCGGTGATACCGTCTTCCCGCGCCTTCTCCCACCGCTCGAGCCTTCGCGTCTCGTGGGCGACGCGGGTTGCTACGAAGATGCCGGTCGTGAGGTCGGCCGCACCCAGGGTCATGAACATGACCCCGAGACCGCGGCTGAATTGACTCTGCGGCTCAACTTCGGTCAGTCGCCAAGCGCCGAGACCGATGAGGGTCGAGCCGCCGACGATCCCAGCAGCGGCGGCGAATTTCTGCTCCCGTCTGGTCTTTTCATTGGCGGTGGTCAACAGGCGATCCATGAGCGCGGCGTTGGCCGTGAGGGCCTCCGAGGTTGGGCTTGGGGCGCGCTGCTCCGTGCCGATCACGACTGAGGCGGGTGCCGGGTCCTCTTCGGCCGATGCGAGGCTGGCGGGGAGCGCGCCCACTACCAGAGTCGAGATCCAGATGGCGGCGCTACGCATGTCCGGGGCTGGGATAGCAGCCCCTAACCGCTAGGGCTACCGCTGATCGCATGCTAGCGTCCGCGGTCCGATGAAGAGATTTCTCGTGCGTCTGTTGATTGGGCTTGCGTTGCTCATCGGGGTCGTGGCGGCCGTACTGAACGTTCGCTACGGCGGCGGCGAACCCTATCCCGATCTGAGCGGCACGCCGGTCTACGACGAGAGCGCACTCGAGGTGGTGGTGACGAGCCCCGAGCCGATCGGCAATCTCGCCGTGTCCGCCGATGGGCGGGTGTTCTATACGATTCACCCGGAGAGTCGCCCGACCGGGGCCAAGCTCCTCGAGTGGGTGGACGGAGCGCCGAAGCCCTTTCCAAGCGAAGCGGCACAGACGCTCTTCGAAACCCCGCTCGGTGTCGTCATCGATCGGCAGAACCGGCTCTGGACGATCGATCACGGCAACCACGGGATCGGGCAACCGCGCCTCATGGCTTTTGATCTAAAGACAGGTGCCGTCGTGCACGAGCACGTGTTCGATTCGTCGGTCGCGCAGCTGGGATCGTTTCTGCAGGACCTCCAAATCGATTCGACCGGCAAGCACATCTTCATTGCCGACGTGAGCTTTTGGAGGAAGAACCCCGGGTTGATCGTCTACGACGTCGAACGCGCGAAGGCACGACGGGTATTGAACAGCGATTCCTCGGTGACGCCCCAGGACTGGCTGATCCGGAATCCGACCAAGGAAATGACGTTCTTCGGAGGGCTCGTGGTGCTCAAGCCGGGCGTCGACGGGATCGCCATCGATCGCAACGACGAGTGGCTCTACTACGGGGCAATGACTCACGACACGATGTACCGGGTCACCGTTACCGATCTCCTCGATCCGCTTCTCCGAGATGAGGCCCTTGCCGCGGGGGTACGAGCGGTGGGTGCGAAGCCCCTCAACGACGGGCTCAGCACAGACAACGACGGCAATCTGTTGATCACCGACGTCGAGCACGGCGCGGTCCTCCGCATGACGCCAAAGGGCGAGCTCACCACGCTCGTGAAAAGCGAACGGATTCGTTGGGCAGACGCGCTGAGCTATGGGCCCGATGGCTGGCTCTACGTCGCGGACAGCGCGATCCCAGACCAAATGCTCCAGTCGAAGGCGCACATCGCGGCGAATGCGCCGTACTACATCTTCCGGTTCAAACCGGGCGTTGCTGGCGTGCCGGGACAGTAGCCACCCTCACGGCTCGTCTCGGCCTTGGCTCTCGAGCTGGCGTTGGTGGGCCGCGCTCACGAGGTCGACATAGCCCTGTGGGTTTTGACGTTTGAGTTGCCACGCCTGTTGGCCGTCGGCCATCGGGAGCACATAGAGCTCCCCATCGCGGAGCGCGTCGATGGCGGCTTTCGCGACGTCCGGGGCCTGCACCTTCGAGCGCGCCATCCACTTACGGATGCGAGCCTCCTCTTGCGGCGTCGACGCGCCGCGGGCGCTGTTCATGATGTTCGTTTGAAAGAAGGTCGGGCAGAGCACCGACACGTGAATCCCCGCACCCTTGTATTCGGTGTGAAGACTTTCGCTCAACGAGACGACTCCCGCCTTGCTCACGTTGTAAGGCGCCATGCTCGGTGGGCTCAGAAGACCCGCCGCCGAGGCCACGTTCAAGATGTAGCCGCGGCCTTGCGCCTTCATTTTCGGGATCGCCGCCTGGCAGCCGTAGATGACTCCCCAGAGGTTGATGTCGAACACCCAACGCCAATCCTCGATCGAGATCTCGTCGAATGAGCCCCCGAGGGCGACGCCGGCGTTGTTGCAGATCATGTCGATGCCCCCGAGCCGCTTTTCGGTCTCCTCGACCAGGGCGAACACCGCGCTTCGGTCGGTGACGTCGCAGGCGATCACCTCGGCCTCTGCGCCTCGCTCGCGGGTCAGTGATGCGGTTTCATTGGCTCCGGCTTCGTCGACGTCCGAAACGACGAGCGACGCGCCGAGGTCTGCCAGCTGAGCCGCCAGCGCGCGGCCGAGGCCACTGCCGCCACCGGTGATCACCGCGCGGAGCGGTTTCGGAAAAGACACCGCTCGAGAGAAGCGCCGATCCGGGCGTCCGTCAAGGCGCTTGCCGCGGCCCGGGCGATGAGGGATGGCGATCGAGAAGGCCTCCCAAGAGGAGACCGGATTAAAAGGAAAAGGCGCCCCGAGGGGCGCCCTTCCAGTTCGTGCAACAGTCGCCTTACTTGGCCTTGCTGTCGCTGGCCGCGCCTTCGCCTAGGTCGACTTCCTCGCCGCCTTCGGCACTGCTGCCACTATCGGCGCCTTCGCCCTTGCTGTCGCTGGCCGCGCCTTCGCCTAGGTCGACTTCCTCGCCGCCCTTGGCGTTGCCGCCCTTGTTGCCCTTGTCGGCGTCTTTGCCCTTGCTGTCGCTGGCCGCGCCGTCACCGACGTCGATCTTCTCGCCGCCCTCGGCGTTCCCATCGGTGTTGCCGCCACTCATCTCGTCGTCGACACAGCTTTCAGGCGTGGGACAAGACTCATCCGCAGCACCGTTCGGGCCACCCGTACCGCTACCGGGATTGCTCGAGTCGACACCGTCCTCGTTGTTGCCGTGGCCGTTGTTGTCCGTGCCGGGATTGCTCGAGTCGACACCGTCCTCGTTGTTGCCATGGCCGTTGTTGTCGCCGCCGCCGGAGCTGCCGCTGTCGTCACCACTCGAGGCGCCCCCCGAGGCAGGCACCTCAGGTGCGCTCCCGTTGACCCTGTTCCCAAGGTCATCCGAGAGAACAAACATAGAAAAGGGGCTTGCATTGGCCTGTATGAGCCCAAAAAGGCTGACAGCCGCCGCAAGCCCGACCCCAATAGTCCAATGCTTAGCTTTCATTTTCAGTACCCCTTTCACCTTTTTAGTATAGGTATAAATTTACAGTCCTCAAGTAGGGTATATTACCGATGGTTCACTTTATCGGGGATTGCTTGCCCCGATGACGTCTAGGAACGCATCGCCATCGATATTCCCGGTTGCGATGACGTACCAGGACTTCGGACCGTCATCCTGGACGAGGCGGTAGTTGTAGTGTCTGCCTTGAATTTCGGTCGGCGAAACCTTCGTCCCACCCTCGACGTTGAATCGAAGGGCCTCGAAGGTCCCGGAGTACTTCCCCCAGGTGAGCAGATACTCGCGTTGCGCCGTGGCCAGCGCCCGGAACGTCATCACGGCTTCGGGCCGCTTCGCACGGGCGATGTACTTGTTGTACTGGTTCACCCCGAGGCTCGAGAGCACCCCGATGATCGCGGTGACGACCATGACATCCATGAGCGTGTACCCAGCGCGCCGTTGAGTCCCCGTGGCTCGTTTTCTTCTGGTCTTCATTGTTCATCCCCATGAAAGCTATCGAAGATCGTGATTTCCTTGCCCCAGCATTGCGCCACGACGGCGTCGCCACGGTGAAGGAACCCGTCGCGTGTTCCCCACTGCCTGTGGGCCGCTTTGAATAGATCCTCAACTTCTTCGCGTCGTCGTTCAGTCGAGAGCAGCTCCCACGACTCATCCACCTGGGCGAATAGAACTGGAGGCTCGCCCTTGGTCAGAGAGGCCGAGCTGATGAAGCTCGAGAGACCCGTCGACACGTTCGCGTCGAGGGGTCGGAGGGCGTTTTCGGCGCTGATGTAGTCGGCCACCAGGAAGGCGATCCCGGCGAACGCCAGCGCAAGCCCGAGGCCGTGCCCGAGCTTTTGTAATCGAAACACCGAAGGAATCTTTGGACGAGGCTTCTTGGCGGCTTTCTGGTTCGTTTTTTCTTTTTCTGCGGGTTTGGGCTCGGGTTTCGGCGGCGCATCGGGAACCACGCTGAGCACGCCGGTGTTCCGGTCGGTGACCTCCTCGTGTTGCATCCCAACTTTCTTGTATTCCCGGTAGTTTCCAAGATCCTTGAGGAAGTCATCGACTGACAGATACCGCTGCTCAGGCTGGCGACAGTTCGCCTTGCGAATGATCCGCACGAGACCCGCGGGATACTTGGTCAGCTCTTCGAGCTTTGGGACATCACGCGCCTCTCGCGGTGGCTCCTCGCCGGCCACGACGAAGTACAGAAGCTTGCCCAGTGAATAGATATCCGATTGCAGATCGAGGATTCGTTCGCTTGCGGTTTCGGGAGCGACGTATGCACCGCTTCTCGGCGCGAGACGCGGTCCCAGCAAAAATGGTTTGAGCTCGTCGTCTACTGTCACGTAGCGCGGTGAAAGCGTTCCGACGGGCTCTTCGTGAGCGTGAAAGCGCCGAACGACGTCGACCACCGCTTCGAAGTGTCGGAGACGTTCATCGAGGGACCACGAGCCCCATGGCAGATCCCGAAACAGCCCCTTCGGTTCGGGCGTCGCCAGGATCACGTACGGCTCTTTCCGTAAGACTTCGATCCCCGACATGTCTGCACATCGCGAGATGTTCTCGAAGTTGAGCTTCTGACCGTCGGTCGTCACCGCTTGAAGAACGATGACCGCTACTTCGCGATCCTCTTGATCCAGGCCCCCGTGAACGACGATTCCTGGGGCTCGGAACACCGGTCTCCCGACCAGCACCCCTGCCACGAAGGCATTGGTTGCGGTTTCCTGCATGGTTGCAGTGTAAGTGCTCAAATACAGTACAGTCAAAGCGAAGCCTCATCCAACTCGGGGGTTCGATGAGACTGTAACTACGGGGCAAACCCGTCGTATCGTCGCGGAGATGCACATCGTGATCATCGGCAACGGGGTCGCTGGGATCGAGGCGGCGCTGGCGGTGCGTGAACGCGAGCCCGAATGGCCGATCACCCTGGTCTCCGAGGAGAGCGACCATTTCTTTTCGCGCACGGCGCTGATGTGGGTGTTCAGCGGACAGATGAGCCATCAGGACATAGAGCCGCTCGAGCGTGACGCGTATGCGCGGCTTGGCTTCAAACGCGTCAGGGCCCGCGCCACCGGGGTCGATGTCGAAGCCAAGCGGTTGCTTCTCGCGGGGGGTCACGCGCCGATCGCATATGACCGGCTGCTGATCGCCTGCGGCTCCCGGCCGCGCCCTGGCCCCTGGCCGGGGAGCGACCACCGTGGAGTGGGGCACTTCGTCACCCTCCAAGACCTGTCGTGGTACGAGCGCGAGGTGCACGGGGAAGCGGGGCGGGCAGGCGATCCGCCCCGAGCCGCGGCCCATCTCAGCGCAAGCGGCGACGACTCCCCGTACCGCTTTCGCGAAGTCGCCTCGGCCCGTCGAGGATCGGTCGCGCGGCAGCCCGCGGTCATCGGCGGCGGCTTGATCGGCATCGAGGCGATCGAAGTCGCCGTGGCCGCGAGGCTACGGCCTCACTTCTTCATCCGCGAGGAGTGGTTTTGGCCGATCGCCCTGGATCCGCGCGAGGCGACGTGGATCAGCGGCCGCATGGCGGAGCACGGCGTACAGGTACACCTGCAGCATGACGTCCAGTCGATCGAGGCGGATTCCGATGGCAACGTGTGTGCCATCCAGACCGATCAGGGAACCTACGAGACCGACTGTGTCGTGATCGCGATCGGTGTGATGCCCAACACGCAGTGGCTCGCTGACTCCTCTCTCGCGATCGATTCCCGCGGCGGGATCGTGGTCGACGAAGGCCTTCAAACCAGTGCGCCCGACGTGTTCGCTGCCGGCGATTGTGCCTCGGTTCGTTGGTTCGACGGCACCGCGCGGCCCGAGCAGCTCTGGTACACGGCACGAGACCAGGGGCGGGTCGCAGGTCGCCGACTGCTGGGCGACGCGTCCAAGTACGATCGGGGGATTTGGTACAACTCGGCGAAGCTCATGGATGTGGAGTACACGACGGTGGGCTTGGTGAACTGGAACGTCGAGCGCGAGCAGAACTGGTTTTTCGAAGAGACCGGGAGGGTGCGCAGCACGACTCGGATCGTCGTCCAGGATGACCGCGTGGTCGGATTCAATCTGCTCGGGCGGCGGTGGGACCATTCGGTTCTAGTCGGGTGGCTCGAAGAGCGACGGCGCCTCGACTGGGTGCTGAGGCATTTGCACGAGGCGGCTTTCGATACCGAGTTCGTGCCGGCCCTTCGGATCCCGAAGCCGGGCCCGAGGCTCGACGGGCCCGCACCCAACCCCATGATCCCGGGACCGACCAAGGTTCCGTTCTAGAAAGGCGACGCGTGGACCAACAAGGACAGAACGGGCTCCTGTCGACCTACCGCGAGGGATGGCGAAACCGAAGCTGGGTCGGCATCGCGTTCTCCGTGCTGCTGATCCTTTTTTATTTCGTCCTCTATTGGGAGCACAAAGTGGAGGAATACTTCGGCGCGACTCCCCTCACGGCCGCGTCGGAGGCCGTGGGCTTACGCAATCGCTGGTACCTCTATGGCTTTCTTTACTCGGTCGCGATCGTCGGGGGCGCCATCTACTACCTTCGGCGGCACGGGAACAGCCGCTACAACCGGTTCCGGATCAGCGTCAACGTCGTCATCCAAATCGCCCTGGGTTTCTCGCTGCCCTTCATCATGCCGTTATTTGGGGGCAAGGAGTTCTATTTTTCGTATTTTTGGCCCCTCAAGTACGACTATCTCTATCCGCAAACACTGGCGGATTTGCCGCTCTACTTGGCCCTGTACACCATCGTCGGCTCGTTGATCGCCGCGCCCATCCTGGCGGTGCTCTACGGAAAGCGTTGGTACTGCTCTTGGATTTGCGGCTGCGGGGGCCTCGCGAACACCTTTGGCGACCCTTGGCGTCACCTGACGAGCAAGTCGACCAAGTCGTGGCGGTTCGAGCAGATCAGCATTCACGTCGTCCTGTTCATCGCGATCGCGACGACGTTTCTGATCGGGCTCGACTGGCTGATCGGAAAAGACCACCCGACGTTTCATCGCATCGTCGCCGGCAACGATTGGCGCGATTGGTCGGTGAAGAGCTTTTACGGATTCGCCGTCGGGGCAGTGCTTGCCGGGGTCGTCGGGACGGGGCTCTATCCGCTGCTCGGACCGCGGGTGTGGTGCCGTAACTTCTGTCCGATGGCGGCGATTTTGGGCTGGGTGCAGAAGGTTGGGCGGTATCGCATTCGGGTGAAGCCCGACATGTGCATTTCGTGCGGGAATTGCAGCACGTACTGCGAGATGGGCATCGACGTGCGGTCCTATGCGCAAAGCAACGAAAGCTTCACCCGGGCGTCCTGCGTCGGTTGCGGGATGTGCGCCCACATGTGTCCGCGCGGCGTGCTGAAGCTCGAAAACAGCTGGCAGGTCGCAGACGACAAGGACCGACAAAACCTTTCGGTCGTCAATTTCTGAGCTCAGCGGTGTGCGCGCTTCCAGGCGGAAAAGACCTCGGTCGAGAAGAGAACGAACCGCACCTCGTCGAGCTCCCAATCGCGTTCGCGAACCACTTCGGCCGACACCGCGGCAGCCTCGTCGAGGGGGTATCCATAGACCCCACATGAGATGGCGGGAAAAGCGATCGACTGAAGCGCGTGCTCTACTGCGAGCGCGAGCGATGCACGAAAAGCCGACGCCAGAAGCTCGGCGTCCCGTGGGCGACCCTCATAGACCGGTCCCACCGTGTGGATGACATGGCGTGCGGGAAGATCGAACCCCGGAGTGATCCGGGCTTCGCCAGTCGGACATCGTACGCCGGGCCTCACTTCGGGGACTTGGCGACAGGCGGCGAGCAGCCTGGGGCCCGCGGCCCGGTGGATGGCGCCGTCGACCCCGCCGCCGCCGAGCATCTTTCGATTGGCCGCGTTGACGATGGCGTCGACCACTTGGCGGGTAAGGTCGCCTTGGAGGATGTCGATTCGTGCCGTCATTGGCGTTCGGGCTCCTAGAGGTCAATCGGGGCGGGCCGTCCCATGAGCTTTTCGTAGGCCTCGGGCCCGAGCGCATCTACCATGAGCCGGTCGAGTCGGAGCTCGACTTCGTACTGCTGCGCAGCCGAATCGTAGAGGAACGCGATGCCCATCCCCGCGGGACGGTCCTGCTCGGCGTCGTCGGCGTCGACCACCCAGCGCACCACTCCGTTCAACGACAGCTCACCGAGCTCGGGGGCCTGAATTCGGAACGACAGCGCTGTGCCGACCTCGAGCGGTCGGTGCGTTCGAATGAAGGTCCCACCCCGGCTGATGTTGTGTGTGTAGTCCGACAGCAAGGGATTTAGCCGATCGTACTCGACGGGCAGCTGGAGCACGGCTCGGCCCGTTTCCCTACGCTCTCGGCCTCCGTCCGACATACCCCTTAGGCAAGGTAGAGGCCTCGGTGGGCCACCGCAACAACAGTCTCCCTTGACTGCAAAACACGGACTGCCTACGCTACAGAACTCATCAACCCGGACGTTCCGCCTAGGCGTCGAGCGTCTTTCGCGCGCGAGGAACTGCGCATGACTGAAACCGATTCCAAAACAAGTGAGACCTCGTCGGAAGAGGCCGCGCCTGTGGAATCGCAAAGCGCTCCTCCGTCCGCCGAGGCCGCGCCTGACTCCGGACCCGATGTCGCGGTCGACGCCGAGAGCACGGGCGGTGACCCGGCACCGGATACCGAAACGACGGAGACCGCTTCAGGCGAGGTGGCAGCTGAGACGGGGACCGAGACCGCGTCGGGCGAGGTGGCGGCTGAGACGGGGACCGAGAGCTCTTCCGGCGAAGTCCCCGCCGAGGGCGGCAAGAAAAAGCGTCGGAGGCGGCGCAAGAAGAAGGGTGCGCAGGCAGGCACGACCGACGCGCCTAGCGAGGGGAAGGCCGGTCACCATCACGCGCCGTTCCTTCATCTGTTTTCCGGCGGCGGAGCGCGCAAGCACGCATTCTCCGTAGGCGAGGTGATCGCCGGTCGCGTCGAAAGGATCGATCAAGGCGTGATCGTCGTCGATCTGTTCGGCAAGGCGAGCGCGATCGCCGACGCCGATGAGCCGCGCGAAATTCCCCTCATCATCCACGCCGCGACCGAAGAGCGTCGGTCGGTAGTCCCTCACTTGGAGCTAGCTGCCGAGACAGCGCTCCCAGACACCGACACGACGGCACCCGTTCCAACGCCAGCGACCGAGCCATCCGCGGAGATTCCGGCGCCAGCCGCGGCGAAGAATGTCTGGAGAGCCGCCGTGCCTCCGGTCTCTGAGTTTCCCGAGCTCGGCGAAGCGGACACCGTGGTTGGCGCGCAGGCCTACGCCGAAGCCGACACGGCTGTAGGCGCGCAGGCCTATGTCGAAGCTGACACGGCTGTAGCCGCGAAAGCCTACGAACCGACCGTCCCACCCGAAGCGCCGGTGGCGCCGGAAGGCGAAGGCGAGGCCTCTGGGGAGAAGAGTGGAGAGTCCTCCGCCGAGCCTTCTCCGGCGCCCGAAGCTCCAGCCGAGGCCGCGCCGGTGCAAGAGGATCTCTCCGATGCGGATCTGTCGCTGCTCGAGCCGCTGCCCGAGCTTGGGCCGCCGGAGATGGGTGCGATTTTCCGGGGACGAATCGGCGCCATCGCCGAGAGCGGTCACATCGCCATCGTCAACCGCGACATCGACAAGGCGGCGGTGCGGAAGGCGATCCGGGCGGCACGACAAGACCATCAACGGGTTAACGGAGTGGTCTACGGCTTCAATCGAGGCGGGTTCGACGTGCTCGTTGGCGGTGTTCGCGCGTTTTGTCCGGCGAGCGCCATGTCGCTCACGCCGATCGACGATCCCAGTGCCTTCGTCGGCCAGCGATGCGAGTTCTCCTTGCCCCAAGACAAGGGCGGCAAAAAGAGCATCATCGTCAGTCGGCGCAACATTCTCGAAAAGGAAGCCCGCAAGCGAGCGCGGGAGCGGATGGGCGAGCTCGAAGTCGGCGCAAAGCTCCGAGGCAAGGTGCTCGAGGTCCGTGACTATGGTGTGCTCGTCGATCTCGGCGACGGTCTCGATGGGCTCGTCCACATGAGCGAGATTTCCTGGAGCCGGGGCCTGCGCCCGAACCAAGCGGCGCAGGTGGGCGACGAAGTCGACGTACAGGTCGTGAAGGTTCAGCCTGCCACACGCAAGGACCGCTTCGGTCGCGTGTCCCTGTCGATGCGCGCCTGCCAGCCCGACCCGTGGGACATCGCAAAAGACACCTTGCGGCCGGGAGTTCCGGTCAAAGGCAAAGTGATGCGTACGACCGAGTTCGGCGCGTTCGTCCAGATTCAAGAGAACATCGAAGGGCTGCTCCACATCTCGGAGCTCGGAGGCAGCAAGGAGCTGACCCACGCCAAGCAGGCGGTTCAAGAAGGCGACGAGATCGATGTCGTGATAGAGCGAGTCGACCGTGAGCAACGCCGCATTTCGTTGTCGAGACTGTCCGAAGCCGATGCCAAAGCGATCGAAGCCGGCGAGATCGAGTTCGGTAAGGCGCCGCGGTCACTGAAGGCAGGCTCGCACGTCTCCGTCGTCGTAAAGCGCGTCGAGCACAGCGGCGCCCAGGTCCAAGTCGATGGCGTGCTCGGAAAGCGGGGCCGAGGGTTCATCCCGAACCGCGAGCTTCAAGACATCCGGGGCGAGCGTCGTAAGGGCCCTGCGCAAGGCGATGTCATCGAGGTCAAAGTGATCGGCACCGAGCGTGACGGGACGCTTCGTTGCTCCATTCGTGCTCGCTTGCTCGACGAGGAGCGACGCGCGGTCAAGGAGTACCGCAAGGAGTCGGCCAAGCAGGGCCTTGGCACCTTTGGAGACCTGTTGAAGGCAAAGCTCGAAGACTCGTCCGAGTGATCGGTTCGCTTGCGAATTGCCCGTGCGATGCTAGCCAGCCTGGCGATGCGCAGATCGGGCGTGTAACTCAGTGGTAGAGTGGTTTCTTCACACGGAACAAGTCGCTGGTTCAATTCCAGCCACGCCCACCATGAAGGGCGGCCGATCGGGGCCGCTCTGAGGAGTGAAACGGTTGGCCGACCTGTCGACGCTGGTCGAAGGAATCCGAGCGAGGGACATGCCGGCCCTCGCGCGTGCATGCCGGTTGATCGACGAGCGTGACCCGCGGGCGTTCGAGCTGCTGAAGCAGGTGTTCTCGCACGAAGGACACGCGTATGTGATCGGCGTGACGGGAACGCCGGGCTCCGGCAAGAGCACCCTGGTCGATGGGCTCATTCGTCTCTATCGCGAGCAGGGGCTGCGGGTTGCGGTGTTGGCAATCGATCCGACCAGCCCATACTCTGGCGGTGCGATTCTCGGGGATCGTATTCGGATGCAGCAACACTTCACCGACGAGGAGGTGTTCATTCGCTCCATAGCGACGCGGGGGCACCTTGGCGGGCTGTCGCGTTCCACAGGGGACGTGCTCCACGTGCTCCACGCCGCCGAGTTTGATGTCGTGATTTTAGAGACCGTCGGGGTGGGGCAGGACGAGCTCGAAGTCACGCGATTGGCCGACACGACTCTCGTAGTGATGACCCCCGGGCTAGGCGACGACATTCAAGCGATCAAGGCCGGCATTCTCGAGGTGGCGGATGTGTTTGCGGTCAACAAGGCCGACCGGGCTGGCGCGGACGCGACCGTGCAGGACCTCCAACAAATGCTTTCGCTTCGGCGCGTCCCCAAGGGCGTGGGTAAAATGCAGGGGCACACCGCGGTGTCGACGCTCCGTCGCGGGCCAGACGAGCAAACCGGGGAGTGGGTTCCTCCGATTCTCAAGACGGTCGCGCACCGTCAGGAGGGGCTTGCTGAGCTCGTAGACGCCTTTGCGGAGCACCGGAGCTTTCTAAATGACACCGACGCCGGCCAGGCCATTCGCGAACAGCGGCGCGTCGAGGAGTTTCGAGCGATTCTGTATCAGGCCCTGATCGACGAGGTTGACGAGCGCTTTGTCGACGAGGTCAGCGAAGGGGTCCGGGACGTCGTCCAAGGTCGCGGCGACCCCTATTCGGTCGCCGAAGCGTTGGTTCGACGGGCGCTCGGAAGCGATTCGGGGTCGTAGGCAGGCGCGGGGCGTTCGGCTAGAGTGCGGGCCATGACCTCGTTTGTGGAAATCACCGAGGACGGCCCGGTCAGCACGCTGACGCTCAACCGTCCGGATAAGCTCAATGCGCTCAGCACGGAGGTTCTCGGCGATCTGCGTTCGGCGATCGCAACGATTGGCGCCAACGAAGAGCTGCGTGCGGCGATCATCACCGGTGCCGGCAAAGCGTTCGCAGCCGGAGCCGACATTGCCGCCATGACGAAAATGAACGAGTGGGAAGGGCGAGATTTCGGCGCCCTTGGGCATAGCGTGTTCGCTTCGATCGAAAAGCTCCGGTTTCCGGTGATCGCTGCCGTGAACGGGTTTGCCCTCGGAGGAGGGTGCGAGCTCGCCCTCGCGTGCGACTTCATCTATGCGTCGAGCAAAGCGAAGTTCGGTCAGCCCGAGGTCGGTCTGGGGGTCATTCCCGGGTTCGGGGGGACGCAAAGGCTGCCTCGGCGTGTTGGGCCCGCAATGGCGCGCGAGCTGATCTACACCGGGAGGATGATCAGCGCCGATGAAGCCCTCCGCATTGGTTTGGCCAACGCGGTGTTTGCGCCAGAAGAGCTTCTCGGGTCCGCACAGAAGGTTGCGGCGCACATTGCGAGCCAAGGGCCGATCGCAGTGGCGACCGCAAAGCGGCTGATCGCCCGGGGGATCGAGAAACCATTGCTCGACGCCAATGCGCTCGAGCAGGATGCCTTTGCCGCGTGCTTCGGGACCGAGGACCAAGCCGAGGGAATGACGGCGTTCCTCGAGAAGCGCGACGCGGTGTTCAAGGGACGGTAGCGAGCTGCGTCAACCGGTGACCCGGGCCGCGCCGCAGGCACGCCCTCGCCCGCTCAGACATCCTCGGCGGGGATGTTAGGTGGCGTTGTGAACTCCTTCTAGACGCCGGCGTCGGAATGATGGGTTGGCGCCTGCGGAACTCGCGCTCGAGGACATGCCTGCGGCGCGGCCCGGGTCACCTACTCCTCGAGAATAGTGACAGCGCCAGCGACAGCGCCAGTGTCGGTGTCAGCGCCAGCGTTACTGTCAGTCGCTCGTGTTCGTAGGCGGCAGGTGTGTGCCGGGCTAGCGCTCCATTTTTGGCGTACTCGCACGTGTTCCCGCCCACGGCGCGACGTTACGGACTAGGTCGGCACCAGGCGGTTCGCCAAAAGAGCGCACCGCCTGGCCCAATTTCAGCTCACAGACACGGTGGTGGCGGCTGTGGGTTGCCGGTTAGCGCGTCGAACAACGAGAAGTAGGTCGTGAAGGTGTTGTCCAGGTAGCAGTTGCCGTGATCGGGTGGGAATGGAGGAGGAACCGTGAGCAATGTGAGGTCGGCCGCTGCAAACGCGAACGGGTTCTCCTCAGGACGCGGATTCGTTCCGTTTTCGACCAGGATGTTCCCCACAACGCGATTGTTCTCGGCCGCCTGGTCCTCGAGGAATCCGGGCGTCAAGGTGTCGGGATCCACCCCGCAAGCAAATGGGGTCCCCTCGAAGGGGGGGCAATAGTCGACGACGGCAATCCCGGTAAAGTTGTTGTTCTCGACCAGATTCCCCGAAATCGCTGACTCGTCCACCCCCACGTAGAGGATGCCGATTCCCCTCGGGATGGAGCCGAGGATCGAAGTCGGCCGGGCGGTGTTCGGCCTGTTGTTGTCGTGGACCCAGTTGTTCCGGAGATCGATGCGCTTGGCGCCGGCCCTGTTCGGGTAAATGTCCGGCAGGAGCAGGATCGCGGCGCCGATCGTATTGTTTCGCATCTCGTTGTCGATGACTAGGATGTCGTCGCTGTTCGAGACCTCGATGCCGTTGACGCTGTCTTCGACGACGTTGCCGATGACCAGGACGTTCTCGGAAGTCTCGACCCAGAGGGCGCTATCCTTGTCCGAACCCGTGGAGCGGCAGTTGGTGATGACGCCGTTCTTCGATAGGACGGGGAAGATTCCATAGTTCCTGTTGTTCTTCGATTCGACATCGTCGAACACGAAGCCGTCGACGTGCTCGGTGAAGAGGCCGTTGTTCTCGAAGCCTTCGATCGTGATGCCTTCGATCACGATGTCGTAGATCCAGGGGTCTTCGTCCATCAGGATGACCGTCGGCACGTCGGGATGCAGGGGGAAGGGCGGCCCCATGTCTGTGTGACAGCCCATGCAGTCGGTGCGCTCGACCTCTCTCCCCTGCGGCTGGGCCGCTGCCGGAACGTCCGGCGGCACAATGACGATACCATTGCGCTGACCGTTCGTGCTCTTCAGGATCACGCGCTTCTGTGGGTTGCTCTGCCCGATCAGGTGGATGCCGCTCTTGGTGATGTTGAGGCCGTTTGTCGGGTTGTTGGGTTCTTCGTAGACGCCAGCGAGGACGTAGATTCGGGTGCCCTCTTGCGCCCGATCGATCGCCTCCTGGATCGACTGGCCCGGGTTGACGACGACAATCGTGTCTCGCTTGAACTGGCCTGGGGGAAACATGTCGTCGCCGCCCATGCCGCCCGTGCCGCCCATGCCGCCGGCCCCACCCGGATCGAGCGGCCCGATGTCGTTCGGGGGTAGCTGGTTAGGAGAGTCGCCGGCCTCGGTAAAGATCGTGTTGTTCGGCCCGTTGGTCCAGCCCGGCTGCGTGCTCAAGTTGATCTCCTCAATATTGAGGAACATGCCGGGGTCCATGTCGGAGTCTAGGCCCTCGATGCAGATGAACGCCTCCTCGAAGCTGACGACGCCACTGCCGTCGCCGTCGCAGTCCATGCCGGGCAGCACATTGCCCCTCGCCAGGAAGAAGTCCCAGCCGTACCCGTTCCAGGCCCTCCCGGGGGGGTTGGGGTCTAGGTGACACAGCTGGCAGTCGGCGGTGTCGCCTGAGGTCGAGTCGGGGTAAAAAGCTTGCCACGCGTTGAATGCTGGCCGGAATGCATTCGCGTGCGTCGCGTCCACGAGAAAGACAGCGAGTGCAACGCCCGCGGAGAGCAGGCACGAAGTCCACAATCTTCCAGAAACAGATGTACCCATGATCCACTCCACTGCGCAGGGGGTAACGGGTAGCGGGGGGGCGTGCCGACGATCCAACTGCGCGGGTGCAACGAGTATCACGACGTCGCTGACATACTCAATGGCTAGTTTCGGACGTGCATGCCGCACTGCGGCAGAAGCGAAACCCCCCGGTCGATCGTTGTCGCCGGGGGGTTCGGTTGTTGGGCTCTACGTCGAGCCTCCGTCATCTGGAACGGCTCGTCTAATCGAGGTCTACTGTGATGTCCGCTGTGACGCGGCTGCTCTGTGCCTGCGCGGTGCCCTGCCAGCTGCCGCTCGCGCCCTCGAATCGTCCGACGCCTCCTGTCACGGTGCCTGCGAAGTCCACGAAGAAGACCCCCGAGATGGGGTCAAAGCAGAAGAAACTGACCTCGTCATCGGTGGTCAGGGAAAGGATTGAACCGTCGTTATACGTCAGGACGGTCGTCGTGCTGAGGGCGGCGCCAGGCAAGCTTCCGCACCGGTCATCCTGCCCGGCTTCCTCGACGATGGTTTGCGCCGAGAAAACCGCGCTCCCGCCCCCTTTTACAATTCCGTTCTGCAATGAGGTGGACACTTGGCCGAGCGGCGTGGGCCTTCCCTCATCTGTGCTGCTGGTGATGAAGTTGCTGCCGGCGAACCTCAGCTGGAGGCTTTGTCCATCGACGCCGTGTGCTTCTGGAACCGCGAAGAGGGCCAAGCCCAGCGCCGCCATTGCAATAAAAATTCCCTTTTTCATGATGAGTCTCCCTATTTTTTAAACGGAACGAATCGGTGTGGTTGCCGCCCCGCTAGAAGTCTTACGGGCTCGAATCGCGCTTTTGTCTGTCAGAGAAAGTTACGAACCCCGTGAGAGGCGCAGCTGGTCGATCGTTCGTCAGGAACGTTGACGCTTTCACGTTCGTGGAGGCGCGTCCATACGTAATTGTTCATTAGATCGCCTGTCTTCCGTTACAAGTGCGTGGCTGGCGTAACCCCATCACTCGTTAGTTTCTCATCGGCCAATAACGTGTGTCAGCCCAACTGAGAAACGCAGATGCTTCATCGTCGGTGCCAGTGTCAGCGGCGCATGCCAGCCCCAGCGTCAGCGCTCGCTCTGCGTCAACCGGTGACCGGGGCCGCGCCGCAGTCCGGTACACCCGTGTCAGCGCTTGAACGCGCGTTCGATGCCGGGGCGTTGGGCCTCCGCTCGTGCGGCGCATAGGGAGATCGCTTCGACTGCGCCTTGTAAGTTGCGAGGGCCGCCCATGAGGTCGGCGACTCGGGGCCCGAAGAAGCTCTGCACCTTGGACCCTGCGGCCTCGGTACAGAACGACGCGGTGTACCAGGGAATGCCTCCGACCTGGTGCTTGCCGAAGCGTCGGGCCAGCTCGTCGAAGCTCTCGGTGAACCACGTCCAGGCGCGGTCGCGCGTGCGTGGGTTGCTGAGCTGACGCGAGAGGATGTGGCCGATTTCGTTGACTCGGGTGTTGGGACTCAAGGTGAGCGCGAGGGCGCGCGTCGCGAGCTCGGGGTCTTCTGCGCTACCGAGCGCCGCGAGGATTCGGCTTCGTTCGGTGGCATCGGTGCTCGAGTCGAGCATCTGCACCAAGTGATCGAACAGGCCTGCGCCGCTCTCTTGAACGGCGGCCGCGAGCACCAGGCCCCCGAGCTGCGGATCGACCACGCGAGGATTGGCTTTGGTCTGGTAGCCGACCTGCGCCCTGCCGAGCCGTGCAGCGCGGGCCCGTGCGGCGGGATCACGCACGTCCATCACCATGAATCGAATCACCGTCTCGCGAAGAAGCTTCGTGTCGCTCGAGTCGCTCTTTCGCCGCCGCCAACCGAGAGCATCGTAGCGTTTGCGGTAGAGACGAGAGGCGTATGTAGCGGCGTTCGGGCGAACGGCAGCGGGGGCGGCGTCTTCCATGATGAAGCGTAGGTGACCCATTGGCGCGGTGGCGATCTCGCGGATCGGGCTCGCGGCGAGCCTCGGTAACCACGGAAGAAGGGTCTCGGTGTCGATGCTTCCCTGATCGAACGCCGCGAGCAGGCTGTCGATCACGGCGATTTGTCCGCGCGCTGAGAGCTTCGAGAAGCCTTTGTTCCGAAGCGTGGTCCAGTCGGCGGTCGACAGTGCGAAGCGAAAGTAGCCGGCGCCTTCGTCGTTTGGCATCCACCAAGACGGGCAGTCGGGAAGTTGGATCCTACCCGCCTCGTCCTCAAGAAGACTGCAAGTCACCCCGGAGCTGGTGCGCACGCACAGAGGGATCTGCCAGCTTTGGAAGCGGTTTCCGTCCGATCCGATCGGGAAGTATCGCTCTTGAGAAAGCTCGAGCATGCCGCGGCCATTGCTGCACTCGAGCTCTGCGTGGATCAACGGAACACCGGGCTGGGTCAGGAAGGACTGAAATGGCGTTGCGACGTCCCGGTCGTCGACTGCATCGAGCGCGGCCAACAGGTCTTCGGTAGTGGCCGTCCCCGCTTGGTGGCGCCGCAGGTACAGATGAATCCCGTCACGGAAACGGTCCGCGCCCATCCAACGCTCGAACATCTCGAGCACGGCTCCGCCCTTCTTGTAGGTGATCGCGTCGAACGCGTTTTGGATGTCATGGTTGCTCTCGACGGGTTGGCGGATGCTCCGTGCGCTCGTCAAGCTATCGAGCTTCATCGCGTGTCGTGCTGAAGCGAGGCTTGCGAGGTCCACGCGGTACTCGGGGTGGAGAATCCCGACCACTTTGTCGCCCATCCAGGTCGCGAAGGCCTCGTTGAGCCACACGTCGTTCCACCACGGCATCGTGACGAGATTTCCAAACCACTGGTGCGCGAGCTCGTGTGCCATCACATACGCGAATGCCCGCCGCTGGTGCTCGGTAGCGTGTCGCTCGTCGAGCAGCAGGAGCCATTCACGGAACGTGATCAGCCCGACGTTTTCCATCGCGCCCGCGCCGAAGTCGGGAACCGCGACGAGGTCGAGCTTCTGGTAGGGATACGCGGTTGCGAAGTACCCCTCGAGGATTTCGACGAACTCGCCGGTCCTATCGAGTGCGTAGCGTAAACGGTCGGCTTGCCCATGGGCGGCGATTCCGCGGAGAGGAACCGCGCGAAGACGTATCTCACTTCGGGGTATCGGGGGCCCCGCGACGACGTCCAAAGGCCCCACCGCCCACGCGATCAAATAGGTCGGCAGCGGGGGCGTCGGTGCGAAGTGCACCCGCTGAAGCCCGTCCGGGAGCTCGATCGCGCTCTTGACGGGTGTATTTGCCGCGGCGAACTGGTCGGCCGGGACGGTCAAGGTGATGTCGAAGGGCACCTTGAACCGAGGCTCGTCGAAGCTCGGGAAGGCAAGCCGCGCACTGATCGACTCGAACTGGGTGAAGGCGTAGGCCCGGCCGTCCGACTCGACCCTGTAGAGTCCTCGCAATGGGTGGTCGAACTGCGCGGTGTATTCGATGTGAAGGGTGGCGCGGCCCGCGCGGAGCTCCTCGCCAAACTCGACGCGCACAACCCCGTCGCTCGTTCGTTGGTCCCAAGTGGCCCCGACGCGTGCATCACCGCGGTGCGCGTGAATCGCGGTGACGTTCAAGTCCTGACCGTGCATCCAGATGCCGGTGGCGGGTTGGTCGAGCTCCAGCCCAATGACCGCCTTTCCGGAAAACCCGTCGCTGCTCGGAACGATCGTGACGCTGAGTTGGTAGCCCGTCGGCCGCACGCCTTCGGGAAGCCGTCCCTCGGGGACTTGCACGACTCCTGACGTCGGGCGGATCGGCTTTTGGGGGCTGCCGCACCCCGTGAGCGAAAGGCAGAGCCCGAAAACGAAGGCCCGTGGGAACCGAACCAGCGGCTTCATTTTCGAGGCCTCGGTCCGGGGTCGTGCCCAAGCGCGAAGAGTCGATCGTAGAGCGCTGAGCCGAGCGCCTTGTGTGAGGTTCGGGGCATGGCTTGCCCATGCGACGGCGGCAGGTGGCGAAGGGTTTGTGCCAAGTCTTGGAGCGATGGGCCGCTGTGATCCGCCGACGCCCTCGGGGCCGGCTGTCGGTTCGCAACCCAGGTTGCGCCGATCGTGAAGGCGACGGCGAGGCTCGAGCTGGCGACCAGCTTCTTGGGATCATCGGCGCCCACGACCCATGCTGCGACGAACACCAACACGGACAGGGCAATGCTCACCACCCAGCGTTGTGTACGGTCGAGACGCGAGGCGGTCGCTTCGCTGACTTCGAAGTGGACGAGCGTTCTCCAGTGTCGCTCCGGGACAAATTTCAACAGCCCCTCGCTCAGCAGGACCGTTCGAAGCCACGGGAGTGCCGCGGCGTGCGTGAGAAACGGGGTGGCTGCCGGGAGGTGGGCCAGCCGCCAGGCGACGCCGTCGACTTCGATTCTTGCTTCGAATACGCGCCAAATGCCTAGGATCATCAGGAGCCACGGGCTCAACACGACCACTCCGATCACGCAGAGTACGGCACACGTGATGGCATTGACCGCGGGGGGCAACGGCAGGATCGAGCCGACGCCCGCAGCGAGGGCGACCGCCACGCCAGTGCTGACCACCCAAAGCGCCGATGTCTGAACAGCTCGTCCGAACGCCTCCGAGGACGACATCGCTGCGACCTCTTCTGGGGTGCGCTGGGAAAGAGCCATGGCGGCCCAGAACGTGGTCGCGCAAAGGCTCGAGAAGAACCAAGCCGCCAGCGTAGGCCACGAGGGGAGCAAGTCCGGGTCCGTCGCGAGCGCCCCCACGACGGTGGCCGATACGAGGGTGATCAAGCCCAAGGCGAGCGTGACTCGACGAAACCGACCGAGGGTGCGGTCCCGCGCCGCCGGATCCCGGGAGATCTTTCGGACGAGGAGAAACTTCAACAATCCGCCGCTCATCCACGGGACGACGATGCACGCGGCTAGAATCAAGAGCGAGCTCATTCGAACTCCACCATGACGGGCGCATGATCCGACGGAGACTTGCGCCGTCGCTCCTCGCGGTCGATCGTTGCGCCGATCGCTCGTTCGGCGAGCATTGGGGTCGCGTAGATGTGGTCGATCCGAAGACCGTTGCCCCGTTCGAACCCTCTGCCTCGGTAGTCCCACCACGAAAACACCCCGCCATCGGGATGGAAGGGCTCAAACACATCGATGAGCCCGAACGATGCCACGTCGTCGAGTGCCTTGCGCACCGGGTCGCACGCGAGGACCGAGGCGCGCCATTCGCTTGGTCGCCCGATATCCTCATCTCGTGGGGCAACATTGAAGTCCCCACAAAGGGCCACTTGATCGACCTTCGGGTCGTACAGAGCCTGCAGCATTTGATGCAAGCGCCCCATCCATCGAAGCTTGTACTCGAATTTGTCCGAGCCGACCTCTCCTCCGTTCGGAAAATAGGCGCAGAGCACGGTGATACCCTCGACATCACCACGGATGAGGCGGGCCTGTGGGTCGTCGTCCCCATCGAGACCGCGCACCACGTTGGAGAGGGGATGGCGGCTCACGATCGCCACGCCGTTGTAGGTTTTCTGGCCGAACACCTCAGCCTCGTAGCCACACTCTCGGACCTCTTCGAATGGGAAATCCGCATCGGCGACTTTGAGCTCCTGGAGGCAGAGCACATCCGGGCGGGCGGCGTCCAGCCAGTCGACCACGTGCTGCCGGCGCGCCCGGATCGAGTTCACGTTCCACGTGGCGACCTTCATGGCGGTATGCAGTAGCATGGAATC
This sequence comes from Myxococcales bacterium, assembly GCA_029863605.1. Lineage (GTDB taxonomy): Bacteria > Myxococcota_A > Polyangia > Polyangiales > Houyiibacteriaceae > SG8-38. The sequence continues at coordinate 115,766 of JAOTVB010000013.1, forward strand.
ATGCCGAACAAACGAATCGAAACCGAGGGCGCTCCGGCCGCGATCGGCCCCTATTCCCAAGCCGTGTCCGCCGGGGGATGGCTTTTCTGCTCCGGGCAAATCGCGCTCGACCCCGACAGCGGAATGCTGGCTGGTGACGGCGATGTCGAAGTCGAAACCCGACAGGTTCTGAAAAACCTAGACGCCGTTCTCGCGCAAGCAGGGGCCACTCGGGCGGATGTCGTGAAAGCGACCGTCTACCTGACGGATATGAATGAATTCTCGAAAATGAATCAGATTTACGCCGAGTATTTCGAAGGGAGTGCGCCCCCGGCACGTGCCTGCATCCAGGCCGCCGCGTTGCCGCGAGGCGTCCGCGTCGAAATCGACTTCATCGCGAGACTCCGAGAGGCCCTCTAGCTGTAGAACGGGTCCCTTAGATCTGCGGTGTCTTCACGGTCCGGTCCGACACTCACCAGACCGACCGGGCAGCCGACTTCTTTTTCGATGCGCTCGAGGTAACGCTGGGCTGCGACCGGGAGCTCGTTTCGCGCTCGGCACGAAGAGAGGTCGTCATCCCAGCCTTCGAGCGTGTCGTAGACCGGAGTCAAGGTACCCATGTGTCCGAACGGAGGATGCGAGAAGCGCTGCCCGTCGAGCTCGTAGGCGACGCACACCTCGAGTGTGGGCAGGGCGCTCAACACGTCGAGCTTCGTGATCGCGATCTCATCAAGACCATTGACCGCGACCGCGTGCCGAAGGGTCACCAGGTCGAGCCAACCGCATCGTCGAGGTCGTCCGGTAGTGGAGCCGTATTCTGCGCCCGCATCTCGAAGTCGCTGGCCCACTTCGTCGTCGAGCTCGGTGGGGAAGGGGCCTCCTCCGACCCGGGTCGTGTAGGCCTTCGCGATTCCGATCGCCCGTGTGATGTGGGTCGGCCCGATCCCTGCTCCCGCGCACGCGCCCCCGGCCACTGCGTTGGAGCTCGTCACGAACGGATAGGTGCCGTTGTCGATGTCGAGCATGGTGCCTTGAGCGCCTTCGAGGAGGATTTTGTGATCCGACTGCACCGCCTCACGAACCGCAGTGTTCGCGTCCCCAATGTAGCCGCGTAGCATTTCGCCGAGCTCAGCGTACAGGGTTTGAATCGACGTCGAGTCGGGAAGGGTGCCGCCGAGGTCTTCGAGGACCGGCCGCCAGGCTTCGAGATTGGCCTCGAGCTTGGCGCCCAGAAGCGACGTGTCGAGAAGGTCGCCCATGCGAATTCCCCGACGGGCGACCTTGTCTTCATAGCAAGGTCCGATGCCGCGCTTGGTCGTACCGATGGCCTCGTTCGATTTCGCTTCTCGGAGCTCGTCGACCTGTTTGTGTTGGGGAAGCACGACGTGGGCGCGTTGACTGATCAGCAAACGGGCCAGGGTCGACACCCCGCGTTCCCCGAGGGAGCGGATCTCCTCGAGCAGCACCGCCGGGTCTATGACCGTGCCCTGGCCGACCACACACTTGGTCTGTTCGTGGAGTATTCCAGAAGGGATCAGATGGAGGATCAACTTCTCCCCTCCGACGACGAGCGTATGCCCGGCGTTTGCCCCGCCCGCGTACCGGACGACGAGGTCTGCGTAGGGCGCGTAGAGATCGACGACTTTGCCTTTGCCCTCATCGCCCCATTGGGCGCCAACTACTACCAATGCGCTCATGACTCGTCCCCAACGCGGGCCCAAGAGACTACGGCCGAATCGGGTTCGGCGTCGAGCGCGCGAGACCGGCCGTCACGCAGGCGGGTCAGCCGCGCGGTCCTCCCTTGTTGCCAGACCAATAGATCATAATCCCACGCTCTCGCGTATCGCTTCGCCTGGTCGACGCTCTTACACGCCAAGGTTGCAACCCGCGCACCTTCAGCTCGCCAGTGGTCGGCGGTCTGGCGTTGGCGAGCGGAGGTGCCGCCCGCAACGAGCACGCGAAGTGGGAGCTCCGCCCGCAGCGAGATCCCCGCATCGGAAAGCGCCCAAAGAACGTTGTCCACCTCGAACGCAAAGCCGGTGGCAGGTGCCGGTGCGTCGTAGCGTCCTAGTAAGTGGTCGTATCGGCCCCCGAGACCAAGTGGCTCGCCTGGGCCTTCGGCAAGGAGGGTCATGCTCACGCCGGTGTAGTAACTCTGCCGGCGGAGGTCGCTGAGATCGATGCCTACGCGATCGCCGAGCCCCGCCGCCTCGAGACGGTCCACGACACGCTCGAGCTCGTCGAGCGCTCGCTTGGCGGCGGCGTTCCTGAGTCGGCGACGCGCGTCGGCGATCACTGTCCGGTCGCCGTAGAGGTCACAAAGCATTCCGAGGCGCTTGCGCTCTGCGGCAACGACCCCGGCGTCTTTGAGGAGGCGTTCGAGGCTCGTGGCGTCTTTGGCAGCCAACGTGTCGATTACGGCGGCGCGCGCATTCTCGGGTACGTGATCGAGCACTTCGGCGCCGATCTTCACCTGCGCGAGCTCGACGAGAAAGTCCTGAAGCCCGACTCGCTCGCACGCGCGCACGGCCACTTCGATCACTTCGGCGTCCGCCTCCGGGCCCTTGAGGCCGACGCATTCAATCCCGCATTGCAAGACCTGATGCTGCCTGCGGGCGCGGCCCCGGCGTCGCCGGACGACCGTGCCTTCGTATGAAAGCCGCCAAGGGGCGGGGCGGTCTTGCAATCGCGTTGCGATGATGCGAGCGATTTGGGGGGTGATGTCGGGCCGCAAAAGCGCAACTTCACCGGAGTCCGGCTCCACGAACCGAACGAGATCGCGTCGGTCGACGGTTCCGAGGCCGCGTTCAATCACCTCGGCGTACTCGAACGGCGGAGTCGTGACGCGCTGGTACCCTTGGAGATCGAAGGTCTCCATCAGACGCTGCCACAGGAGGGTCCGCGTCATCGATGCGGGTGGCAGCATGTCACGCATCCCGCCCGGTGGAGTCATCGGTAGCCCAGGGCGGGGTGCCCCGAGACGCAGCTGGCTCCCGGTTCGTCGCCGTCGCGATTGGGGGGGCATCTCAGAGCCTCAGCGTGTGTACACTGCTCACGTGATCGAGCGCCCGAAGATCATCGAGCACCCCTCCGTTGACGGTCGAGTCGACGTTCCAGAGCGCAAGGGCTTGCTCGCTCTTTTCGTCGAGCCCGACCTGCATTCTCGATACGTTGATACCCCTGCTGCCGAGTAGGGTGCCGACCGCGCCGATTACGCCCGGTCGATCGAGGTTGTGCATGACGATGACGTCGCCCTCCATGACGGCGTCAATCTCGTAACCTTCCAAGCCGACGAGGCGTGGCTCACCCTGGCGGCCTGGTGTCCCAGTCGCCGTGTGAATGCCCTTTTCGCCTGTGACGGTGACGCGAATCGTGGCCGCGTATCGATCGCTTGGCTCTTTGACTTCCGCGAGCTTGATGCCGCGTTCCTGTGCCTCATACGGGGCGCTGATCGGGTTCACGGGCTCTTCGAGGTGGTGTTGTAGAAACCCGGCGAGCGCCGCTCGTGCGATCGGCGTAACACCGAGGTCGCCGGCTTCTCCAGTGCATGTGACTCGAAGCTCGCGAACGTCGATCGGCTCGAGCTGACCGACGAGGCTTCCAAGCGCCTGAGCGACATCTAGGTACGGTTTGAGACGCTCCGCGATCTCGGCTGGAAGCGCAGGGACGTTGACGGCGTTCTTGACGATGCCGTTCCGGAGATAATCGACTGTTTGCTGTGCAATCTCGACAGCAACGCGCTCTTGCGCCTCCGAAGTCGACGCACCGAGGTGCGGTGTGCACAACACGTTGTCGAGCTGTAGCAATGGGCTTTTCGGGTCGACGGGTTCCTCGGCGAACACATCGAGAGCGGCTCCAGCGATCCTGCCTTCCGCGATCGCCTTCGCGAGCGCCTCTTCGTCGATGATCCCGCCACGTGCCGAGTTCACCAACAGGGCGTCACGCTTCATCTTGTCGAAGGCGGCGTCGCTGATCATGTTCTTCGTGTCGGGGGTCAGTGGCGCGTGGATCGTGATGAAGTCTGCGCGCGAAAGCAGCTCATCGAGCCCCACGAGCTCTATGCCGAGCTCTGCGGCCCTCTCGCTGCTCATGACGGGATCGACCCCGATCACCTTCATCTTCAAGCCTTGCGCGCGATCTGCCACGATGCGCCCGATGTTTCCGAGGCCGATGATACCGAGGGTCTTGTAGGCGATTTCACGGCCCTGGAACTTGCTCTTCTCCCACTTACCGGTACGCATCGAACCAACAGCCTGCGGA
>JAOTVB010000054.1 GCA_029863605.1 Myxococcales bacterium
CGGGCCGAACGGCTTACCTTTTGGCCCATGGCGCCGACGATCACCGTGCGCGAAGGGGACGCGTCCGACTACGACGTGCTGATCGGCTTCCATCAGAGGCTCTACCAGGGACACCGCGACGAAGTCGTGCCCCGCGACGACCTCGCTTTGATCGAGTATCGCGACTACGAGAATATCCTTCGGGACGATCTACGGGCGATCCTGAAGGACCGGAACAGTCACGTTCTGATCGCCGAATCGGAAGGTACGGCGGTCGGCTACATCACCGGCCGGGTCACGGTCGAGCGGAGCCGCGTGTTGCCACGGCGCGGGGTCATCGAGGACTGGTACGTCGTTTCGGAGGCGCGGGGCGCGGGCGTGGGCGCTCTACTGCTTCGAGACCTCGAACAGCGCTTTGCGGAAGCGGGGTGCGAGGTGATCGAGTCCGCGACCTGGTCCGGTAATCACGGAGCCCGACGCGCGCACGATGCCCTCGGATTTCGGGAGATCCGAGTGATGTACCGCAAGCGGATTTGAAGGCACAGCCTCGAGTCGGAGCCTCGGATCCCAAACCCTCACACTCGGACCTCAGATCCCGCTGTGCTGCCCATCCCGAGCCGTCCTCCTCCGTAGAAGTCTCCGTGCGGAGGGGCGCGGGAGAACGCGACATGGGGTGGAGTCGGCGTCGCGAATGACAATCGGCCAGACAGCAACCACCTCCGATTGGCGTGAGCATCGAGGGGAGGCTTGAGAAAAGATGAAGTGGCGGGCCCCTTCATCAGCGAGGTCAACGATACTCGTGCCTCAACAATCAAGACGCGGTCAGTAGCCGCAGAAAGAGGGGCCCGCCATGGAGCATATTGCGATCGATTTGGGCAGTCGCACCAGTCAAATCTGCGTGCGCGATGCAAAAGGACAGATTGTCGAGGAGCGTGCGTGCATGACCCGGTGCTTAGGAGCGTATTTGCGCCGCCGGCCGGCAAGCCAGGTGATTGTGGAGGCGAGCTCCGAAGCGTTTGGGGTGGCACGACTGGCTCAGGCTGCCGGGCATCAGATCTCGATTGTGCCCTCGGTGCTCAGCCGTGCGCTCGGCGTCGGGTATCGAGGGACCAAGACCGATGTGCGCGATGCTCGAGCGTTGAGCGAGGCGTCGACCCGCGTGACGCTGCCGAGCATCCATATTCCGAGCGAGCAGTCGGTGCATTGGCGTGCGATGAGCACGAGTCGTCAGGTGCTGGTGCGCGCACGGACCATGCTCATCAATCGAGCACGAGGCTATCTTCGGACGCAACTGCGCACCCCGGTGCGAGGCACCAGCAAAACGCTTCCCAAGGCGGTCCGGCGTGCGATGGAATCGAGCGAGGATGGATTGCCGAGCCACATCGAGGCGGTGCTCTCGAGCCTCGAAACGCTCAGTGCACAAATCGCAGACATCGAAGCCGAGATGGCGACGATTCTCGACAACGAGCCCGTCGCCAAGCTGCTGATGAGCATGCCCGGGGTCGGCCCCATCACCGCGCTTCGCTTCATGGCGGCGGTCGACGACATCTCTCGCTTCCCGAGCGCCCAGGCGCTCACCAGCTACCTCGGGCTGCACGCCGGCGAGCGGAGCTCGGGACAAACGCGTCGGCGTACCGGCATCATCAAAGCAGGGTCGAGCGCGGCGCGCCATGCGCTCGGCCAAGCGGCATGGTCGCTGTGGCGAACCCGACCCGAAGACCCGATGGTGCTCTGGGCCCGGCGTATCGCCGAGCGGCGCAACACGCAGATCGCCCTCACGGCGCTCTCGCGCAAGATGGCGGGCGTCTTGTACGCGATGTGGCGCGACGGTCGCCCCTATCAGCCTCAACCGGCCGCGCAGCCGACGGCCTAGCGCGCTCGGCCCGACCCATCTTCTGTGACCCATCCCCCTTGTCAGACTGTCCAAAGGCAGTGACCGCGACGGCCACGCTGAGGGGCGCGACCTACCGGTCGAGCCACCTCGTGCTTGCGAATACGGCCTGCCGATGGATCTTCTCCTGCGTCATTGCGAACGCGAATAGTCGAGTACGACAGCCCGACATGGGGACCGGAAAGCAGAATCATCCCACCCGCGCGAGCTTCGGCCTCGCTTTGCCGAGATCTGCCTTGCAGCTACCGCCACTTCATAGTCGTGGCCCAAGTTAGCCAGTCTATCCGGCCACCTTTGCAAGCCGACCCGTCCGGCGGAACCCCGTGTCGTGTTCCCCCGCGGCCCGGGACGCCGTCGCGAGCCGTCCTCCGGGGATGCAGTCAACGGATCGCCGAGAC
>JAOTVB010000014.1 GCA_029863605.1 Myxococcales bacterium
AGGCCGTCTAGGGCATCGCGCAAGCGCGGGCTCCCTGGGTTGCGCAGGTAGATCGGCTCACCTACGCTCGCGTCCATGTCGGACAAGGACGACATTTCCCAAAAGACGCTAGCGGTTCACGGTGGCGAGCCGAGGACGTACCCGTACGACGCCTTGGCGGCGCCAATCACCCAGACCGCCACCTATTCTTTTGCTGATACGGCCGAGCTGATCGCCTATTTCGAAGGTCGCAAGGACCGCGAAGAGTACGGACGCTACGGCAACCCTTCGGTGCGTCTGGTCGAAGAAAAGGTCGCAGCTCTCGAAGGTACCGAGGACGCGGCGGCATTTGCAAGCGGCATGGCCGCGGTGACGTCCACCATTTTGGCGCTGGTGAAGTCCGGCTCGCATGTGATCTTGTTTGCCGACTGTTACCGGCGCACGAGGCAATTCGTGACCACGTTCTTGGGCCGATTCGATGTGTCGCACACCCTGATCCCGCCAGCCGACGTCGGCGCCCTGAAAGAAGCGATTGTCCCGGAGACGCGCCTGGTGATCGCCGAGGCGCCCACCAATCCGTATCAAACGATTCCGGACCTCGAGGAGCTGGTTGCGATCTGCAAAGAGAAGAAGATCAAGACGCTCATCGACAGCACGTTTGCGACGCCAGTCAACTTCAACCCCGCGCGCTACGGTATCGACTTGGTGATCCACAGTGCGACCAAATACCTCGCCGGCCACAATGATGTTCTCGGGGGCGTATTGGCGGGTAGTGCGGGGATGGTATCGCTCGTGCGAGACCTGCGGAGCCTGTTCGGCGCGACTCTCGACCCTCACGCCGCGTACCTCATCCACCGTGGTATCAAGACGCTTGCGCTTCGCGTCGAGCAACAGAACGCGACCGCCCAGGCGATGGCCGAACGTCTCGAGAAGCATCCGCGCGTGCGACAGGTGTGGTATCCTGGGTTGGCATCTCACCCCAACCACGACACTGCGCGCCGACTGATGAGCGGTTTCGGAGGGGTGGTGACCTTCGAGCTGGATGCCGATCTCGAAGGCACGAGCCGTTTTGTCGACGCTTGTCGCATTCCCCGGATCGCGCCGAGCCTTGGCGGTGTCGAGTCGCTGATCGAGCAACCTGCCCTGATGAGTTACTTCGAGCTGAGCACTGAAGAACGCGAAGCGATCGGCATCAAAAACAACCTCGTGCGCCTCGCTGTGGGCATCGAAGATACCGATGAGCTTATTGCAGATGTGGTGGCAGCTCTCGACGCGACGCGCTGAGCATCGCCTCTGACACTGAAATTCGGCTCACAAAGCCCAACTGGAAGTCTTGGCTCCCACTGCGATGGCGACTGGTCACCTCTCGATGGGCTGAGGCGCAAGTGCGCGTAATCGCTGTTGACTCGCCGGGGGCCAAAGATATACTCAGCGCCCAATGGGGAAAGAATCGATGACGAAGTCGGAGCTCATCGACGCTGTGGCCCAGCGGACGAAGATCACCAAGAGTCGCGCTGAACAGGTTGTAAACTGCGTGTTCAACGCCATGACGGCAGCGCTCGAAAACGGGGAGGGGATCGAAATCCGCGGCTTCGGCAGCTTCACGGTTCGTCACTATAAATCGTACCACGGCCGCAACCCTCGGACTGGCAAGCCGGTTCCCGTTCCTGAAAAACGTCTTCCGTTTTTCAAGGTCGGGAAAGAGCTCAAAGAGCTCGTCAACGGCGGTGTTTCCGAGCCCGGCGAGTAGGGGCGATCGATGAAACCCGAAGCGCAGCTCGCCGAGCTCAAGCGCGGTGTGGTCGACCTGCACGTCGAGGCTGACCTGCTCGAGCGGCTAAGCGAGGGGAGGCCGCTCAAGATCAAAGCCGGCTTCGATCCAACCCGACCGGATCTTCACCTGGGTCACACGGTGCTCCTCAACAAGATGCGGCAGTTCCAAGACTTGGGCCACGATGTCGTCTTCATCGTTGGCGATTTCACGGCGCAGATCGGCGACCCGTCGGGCCGAAGCAGCACCCGTCCGGTGCCGACGCGAGAGGAGATCGAAGAAGGAGCGCGCACCTACGCTGAGCAGGCCTTCAAGATCCTCGACAAAAAGCGTACGCAAATCGTCTACAACGGGGAGTGGTTGGGGAAAATGGCGTTCGATGACGTCATTCGTCTCGCTGGTAAGTACACCCTGGCCCGGATGATGGAGCGCGACGACTTCAAGCGTCGTTGGGCCGAGCACGTGAGCATTTCGCTCCACGAGTTGTTGTATCCTCTTGCACAAGCTTACGATTCCGTGGTGCTCGAATGCGACGTGGAGATTGGGGGCACCGACCAGCTTTTCAATCTTCTCGTCGGTCGGGAGATCATGCGGGAGATGGGGCAGCGCCCGCAGATCGTCATGACGACACCGCTCCTCGAGGGGATCAACGCACGCATCGAAAATGGCAAAATCGTAGGCGCGAAAATGAGCAAGTCGCTCGACAACTACGTCGGGGTCGACGAGGCGCCTAAGGAACAGCTCGGCAAGCTGATGAGCCTCTCGGATGATTTGATGTGGCGCTACTACGAGCTTCTTTCGAACGCGCCCGAGGCCGAAGTCCAACGCCTAAAACGGGCTTGTGCGGCCGGCGAGCTGAACCCGCGAGACGCGAAGATCGCGCTCGCGAAAGAAATCGTGTCGCGGTACCACGGGGCTCGAGAGGCCGATGCGGCCGAGGCTTCGTGGCTCGCCCAATTTTCCAAGCGCGAAATACCCGACGACATGCCCGAGCACGAGGTCGCCCTCGAGGAAGAAGACGTGTGGATCCCCAAGCTTCTCAGCGACTTGGGCCTGGTCAAGAGCTCGAGCGAGGGGCGTCGCCGCATCCAGCAGGGCGGTGTCGAAATCGACGGCGACCGCATTAGTGACCCTCAGGCCAAGCTCCCCAAGGGCGGCCCCTACGTCATCAAGGCCGGAAAGCGCGCCTGGGCGACCGTCACCCTGAAATAGGGACCCAAAACAGCCCTTGACATTGTAAATTTTACGCTGTAAACACCATCTATGCCCCGTGCGAGTCTTACGGAAGAGCAGGTGGAGGTGTTTCGGACGCGCGCAGTAGGGGCGGCGACCGCGCTCTTCGCTGACCTCGGGTACCAGGGGGTGACGCTTCGGGCGCTCGCAGCGGAGCTCGGGGTCAGCCCGATGACGCCGTACCGGTATTTCAAGAACAAGGAAGAGCTGTTCGCGATGGTACGCGCCGACGCCTTCCGGCGGTTCGCCGATGCGCAGCGCGACGCTTCGAACGGAATCGAAGACCCGGCCGAGGCGCTTCATGCCCTCGGGATGGCCTATGTCACGTTCGCCCTGAACGACCCTGACGCGTACCACATCATGTTCGAGCTTCGTCAAGCGCCCGCGGGAACCTACCCGGAGCTCGAAACGTCACAGGCGCGTGCGTTCTCTTACCTCCTCGCGGCAGTCGAAGGTGTCATCGACGCCGGCCTCATGGATGGAAAGCCAGTCCAGCAGGCGCACTTTCTTTGGGCCCGGGTGCACGGCCTCGTGTCGCTTCACCTCGCCGGCAAGTTGGCGATGGGGTGTTCATTGGAGGACCTGCTGCCCGAGGTCTTCGAGAAACTACAAGCGGCCAATAGGTCCGCATAGGAGAGCCACATGCGTATCGGAACTTCGTACAAACAGCATCGTGATCTCGCTGATCGATGGGATGCCATCGTCATCGGCTCGGGCATCGGCGGGCTTGCTGCCGCTGCCACGCTTGCGAAGCTTGCGGATAAGCGAGTGCTGGTGTTGGAGCGGCACTACACCGCGGGCGGCTTCACGCACACGTTTCGGCGTCCCGGCTACGAATGGGATGTCGGCGTCCATTACATCGGCGAGGTCTCCAGGCCGGGCTCGGCGATGAGGCGTGTCTTTGATTTCGTGACCGACGGCGCGCTCGAGTGGGCCGACATGGGCGATGTCTACGATCGCATCATCATCGACGACCGGTCGTACGACTTCGTCAAGGGTCGCGAGCAATTTCGAGAAAAGCTCCACGGCTACTTCCCCAAGGAAACCCGCGCGATCGATGACTATCTCGAAAAGGTCCGCGCCACCTCGAGAAAGGGCCAGCTCTTTTTCGCCGAAAAAGCGGTGCCGAGTTTGGTCTCGTCGGTGTTTGGCGGCCTGATGCGAAGGCCGGTTCTCAAAGAGGCGCGGGTCACCACCCGTCAGGTGCTCGAAAGCCTCACCCAAGATCAAGAGCTGATCGGCGTCCTGACGGGACAGTGGGGCGACTACGGATTGGTGCCAGCGGAAAGCAGTTTCTTCATCCACGCCATGGTTGCGGGTCACTATCTCAACGGTGGCGCGTATCCCGTGGGCGGCGCCTCACGGATCGCCGCGACCATCCTGCCCGTCATCGAAAGTGCCGGAGGTGAGGTCGTCACCAATGCCAACGTGCAGAGGGTCTTGATCGAAGAGGGACGGGCGGTTGGTGTGATCCTCGAAGACGGTCACGAGCTGCGCGCGCCTTTGGTGATCAGCGATGCGGGAGTCGCCAATACCTACGGCCGCCTCCTCCCGAACGATGTCGCCGAGGACCGCGGCCTTCGCACCAAAGTCGATGTGATCGAGCCCTCGGTCGCGCACCTCTCCGCCTACATCGGCCTCCGAGGCACGACCGAGGACCTTCAGCTCCAAAAGACCAATCTATGGGTCTACCCGACGCCGCATCACGAGGAGAACGTTCGGCGTTTCGTCGACGACAAGAACGCTCTGCCGCCGGTCGTCTACCTGTCGTTTCCGTCCGCGAAAGATCCGGACTTCCAGCGACGCTATCCCGGCCGCTCGACGATCGAGGCGATCACCCTCGCGCCCTACTCGTGGTTCGAGTCCTGGGAGGGCACCACATGGAAGAAGAGAGGCGCAGATTACGATGCGTTCAAAGGCGAGCTCGAGGCGCGATTGCTCGAGACTCTCTACGAGCAGGCCCCGGCAACGCGCGGCAAAGTCGAGATCTGCGAGCTCTCGACCCCCCTCACTACCCGGAACTTCGCCAATCACCCACGTGGCGAGATCTACGGTTTGGCGCATACCCCCGCACGCTTCGAGCAGCGGTGGCTCCGGCCGCGCACCCCGATCAAAGGTCTCTACCTCACCGGCGCCGACGTCTGCTCGGCGGGAGTCGGGGGCGCATTGATGGGCGGGATGCTTTGCAGCTCTGCAGTGCTCGGACGCAACGTTCTCGGCACCGTTCTGCAGCGAAAGGCGCAAAGCCTGCGCGACACCGCGGCCTCACACGAAGTTTCCGCGCACGCTTGAGCGGACACCCGGATCGCTTCGCGGGGTGTCTCCGATTGAGTATGCTACGCGGACTATGACTCCCCTCGACATTTCGCATCCGCTTTGGGAACAGGTCTACATGGTGGCCCCGCTGACCATCATTGGGACGCGCGAGCCCGATGGCACATACGACCTCGCCCCAAAGCACATGGCCATGCCGCTCGGTTGGCAGAACCACTACGGCTTCGTTTGCACGCCTTCGCATGCGACCTACGCGAATGCGCGGCGCGAAGGTTGCTTCACGGTGAGCTTTCCTAGGCCGGATCAGATCCTGCTCACCAGCCTCACTGCCGGGCCGCGTTGTGACGACGCCCAAAAGCACGCGCTCGACGCGGTGCCCACCATCCCAGCGACGAAGATCGATGGCGTGCTCCTCGACAATGCGTATCTCCATTTCGAATGTGAGCTCGAGAAGATCATCGATGGCTTCGGGATCAACAGCCTCATCATCGGGGGGATCGTCGCCGCCGCCGTGGCCGAAGACAGCGCCCGATACGCCGACGTCGATGCGCAGGAGATGATCGCGCATTCGCCAATGCTGGCCTATCTCCACCCCGGCCGCTTTGCGAAAATCGTCCAAACCCAGGCTTTCCCCTATCACGTGGGCTTTCGACGCTGACCGATCCCGATGAACGAGGACCAGCCGAAACGAATTGTCGAGCATCTCGAAGGGAGGCGTCCTGAGATGCTCGAGCTCCTCGAGCTCCTGGTTCGCGCAGAATCCCCATCCGAGGAGCCAAGCGCCCAAGGCCGGATGCTTGGCTTGCTTTCGGATGCGTTCCTCGAGCGTGGGTTTCGACCTCGGGTCATCCCTGGAAAACAGAGCGGCGGCATGTTGCTTGCGATGCCGGTGAGCCGCGTGCGGCGCCGCCCTCATCAGCTCGTCCTTGGCCACTGCGACACCGTGTGGCCGGTGGGGACCCTCCAGTCGATGCCAATCAAGATCGAAGAAGGGACTTTTTGGGGACCCGGGTGTTTCGACATGAAAGCAGGATTGGTCCAAGGCCTCTTTGCTCTCGATGCCCTTCGTGCAACCGGTGCTGACACGTTTTCGGTCACCCCGGTGTTCTTCATCAATTCCGACGAGGAGATCGGAAGCCGCGATTCGACGAGCGTCATCAAACGCCTCGCGCGCTCGGCCGATCGATGCTTCGTTCTCGAGCCATCCCTCGGCCCCGAGGGACACCTCAAGACCGCTCGCAAAGGGGTGGGGCGCTTCACGATCCGGGTGCTGGGCAAGGCGGCTCATGCCGGGCTCGACCCGGGCAAGGGAGCAAGCGCCATTCTCGAGCTCTCTCTCGTGATTCAGAAGTTGTTTGCTCTGAACGACGCCGAAAAGGGAATCACTGTCAACGTCGGAACCATCGATGGCGGCCTCAGCCCAAACGTCGTCGCGCCTACGAGTCAGGCGACAGTCGATGTCCGCGTTCCGACGAGCGCGGATGCGGAGCGAATCGAGCGCATGATCCATGCATTGCGGGCCGAGACGCCGGGAACGACGCTCGAGGTGGAAGGCTCGATTGGCCGTCCGCCGATGGAGCGCACCCCCGGCAACCAAAAGCTTTGGCTGCTGGCGCGCCGAGGTGCCGAGGACCTCGGCATTCAGATCGATCAAGTCACCGCCGGGGGAGGCTCGGACGGCAACACGACGAGCCAGTATGCGCCGACCCTCGATGGTCTCGGTGCGGTGGGCGCCGGGGCCCATGCGGCGAACGAGCATTTGGTCTTGGAAAGGATGGTCGAGCGTTCCGCTCTCCTGGCGCGGCTGCTCTCGTTCCCTCCGCTCGCGGAGGCTGGACTATGACCGGCAAGATCTTTCATGGCTCGCTCACACGGATCACGGATTTCGACCGTACTGGCTTCGATTGCCAGTCGTTGCCGCGCGAACAATGGGAGGCTGGAGATTATGTCGTGGGCCAGGTGGCCATTACGCGGGGTGGGCTCTCGGCCATCGAGCTCAGGAGCGGCCGACTGATCCAAGCCATCGAGGGAGACTCGGTCCTTGGAGCGCTGGGGGTGCGCCATGCCACCCTCGAGATCGTGGGTTCGTGGAAAGAAGTGGCGGCTGACGGGCACATGCACCTGCTGACCGCCGCCGGACTCCTCGGCCGGGCCACCTCCGTATCCAGGATGATCGGAGTACCGATGCGCGTCGACTATCAAGGTCATGCGATGCGCAACGGTACCAAGCTGCGCATGAAGGACTTTGCCAAGGCGCCCTCGAAGACACATGACTATGACGTTCCGACGATTCTAGTGATCGGCACGTCGATGTCGGCCGGTAAGACGACGTCCGCCAAGATCATCGTGCGCCAACTCAAGCGCGCGGGACACCGCGTCGTCGGTGCAAAGCTCACGGGCGCGGGTCGGTATCGCGACATTCTCGCGATGCGGGACGCCGGAGCGGACGACATCTTCGATTTCGTCGATGTGGGGTTGCCTTCGTCCGTGCTGGATCCCGAAGACTTCCGACCACGCCTGCGCGATCTACTCGGTCTCATCGTCGAAGCGAAGCCCGATTTGGTCGTCGCAGAGGCTGGGGCATCGCCACTCGAGCCCTACAACGGCGACACCGCGCTCGAACAGATTCAGGACTCCGTCGCGATGACCGTTCTCTGCGCGTCCGACCCGTACGCGGTGGTCGGTATCATGCGCGGCTACCAGATGATGCGACCCGATTTGGTGGCTGGGCTCGCAACCAGCACGAGCGCCGGCGTCGAGGTCATCGAGAAGCTCAGTGGCGCAAAAGCGCTCAACATGCTGAATCCGGCGAGTATCCCCGAGCTCCGCCGGTTGCTCGCCAATGCTGTTGGCTGAGAGGGGCGCTACAACTCGGTCAGGGCGATGATGTCGGCACGGGCCGGGACGTCGTCCGGGACTTCCTCGAGCAACAGATCTGCTGGGCAGGCGGCCCGTTCCAAAAGGGCCCTCAGCGGTCCAAGCAGAACCGATTCGTTTTCCCCTGCGTCGTTGCGGTCGTCGATCCGCCTCAAGCCCGCCTCGGCGAGCTCCAGGATCTCGCCAGCCCAGTCGGCGACCTCTCGTCCCAAGAATCGAGTACGAACGCCATGCCGAGCGAATGATTCGCGACGCCGCTCGACCTCTTGGTACGACCATCCGTCGACCACTGCCTCGAGGGCACCAAAACTCCGATCATCGTAGAGGAGCCCCTTCCACAACGCGGGAAGCGCGAACGACATCTCGTTGCGCTGCGCGTCGGCCCCACGGTATTCGAGTGTGCTCTTCAGACGGACCTCCGGAAACAAGGTTCGTAAGTGGACTACCCAATCGTCGTAGATGGCCTTCACGCCCTGAAAGCCATCGTTCATGAACGAACGAAAAGTCTGACCGGTATTGTGATAGACGTTGCTGCCGCGCTTCACGAGAAACATGGGCGCGTCGATCGCCCACTCGACGTAATCGAGGTACCTCGGGTGGTCCTTCCAGGCGAAGGGCAGCAATCCGGATCGATCGGGATCCATGTGCAGCCACACCAGCGCACGGTACGATTGAAAGCCAGAGCGCCGGCCTTCCTGCCAGGGGCTGTTGGCAAACATCGCAGTAATGAGCGGCTGCGCGCGCAGCCCCACTCGAAGCTTGCGCATGGCGTCTTCCTCGGATGCGTAGTCTAGGTTGGCCTGCACGGTAGTGGTCTTCGTCATCATCTCCGCCGCCATCGATCCGCGCTGCGGCAGGTATTCGCGCATGACCTCGTAGCGAAGTTTCGGAACCCAACCGAGCTCCTCGACACGAGCGAACGGGTGACAACCGAGACCGAGCCAAGTGAGCCCAAGCTCCTCGATGATGGGCGAGAGCTCTTGCCAGTGAGCTTCGGACTCCGCCTTTCCTTGGTGCACGGTTCGATAAGGAGCGCCCGAAAGCTCGATCTGCGAGCCTGGCTCGAGGGTGACCGACGCGTCCCCGCGCCGGAGCGAGACTATTGGGCCATCCTCGAGCTCCTGTACCGGCTCCCATCCCCGTTCGTGGATCAAGTAATTGAAGATCGTCAGCACGCTGACCGGGCCGTCATAAGGCAGCGGCGATCCGTCCGCCCGACCGACCGCGCACCGCTCCGCTTCGGTTCCGATCAACCAGCGTTCGCGAGGCTTTTCAGCCTCGTGAAAAAGCACGAGCAAGTCATCCAACTTGCGAACAGGAGCATCGGGTGTGGGCAAGTGTCCTCGGGTCGGCCGGTTGGGCGCCGGACCCTACCACGAAGCCCAGAAACGCGCCGCTCGGCCGTCTCTCGTTGACCGGCGTGTGCCCGCTTCCTTTTGGTCGAATAAGTCGTTAGAAGGTTCCGATGAGCAAAGTCTTCTACTTGGGTGGGGTCGCGTTGGTGCTGAGCCTCGCGGTCGCGGGGCCATTGCCGGCACAAGAGCCTGAATTCGTGATGGAGGTGGGGACTGTCGCGCCTCCCGGAAGCCCGTGGGCCGACCAACTGAAACGATTCAAGAAGGATGTTCAGTCACGCACCGACGGCCGAGTCAAGGTGAAGCTTCGACTCGGACGCGGGAACGAACGCTCGTTGGCGCGACGCGTCCAGATGGGAAGCATGCAGTCGTTTGCGGGGTCCGTGGGTGGGATGAGCTCGATCGTACGGGAGGTCAACGTCATCGAGTCGCCCTACCTGTTCGCGGACTTCGCCTCGGCCGACAAAACCCTCGACGACCCCGCAGTCAAAGAGCAGATGAAGAAGATCCTGGCCAAGCGCGGCTTGATCTTCGGAATCTGGTCCGAGAACGGATATCGTTCGTATTTCAGTCGGCGCCCGATCCGCAAGCCGAGCGACATGAAGGGGATTCGGTTCCGATCGCAGGAGTCAATGGTGCATGTCGAGACCTACCAGGCGTACGGAGCGACCCCGGTCCCGATCGACGTTGCGAACACCCTCATGAGCTTGCAAACGGGAGTCGTCGACGGTTTCGACAATACGCCACTCTTCGCGATGGCCGGAACGTGGTACCAGGGGCTCAAGGAGGGGGAGCGCAACTTGTTCCTCAGCCGCCACTGTTACCAGCCCGCGTTGCTCGTGTATTCGAAGAAGTGGTTCAATGGCCTCCCGAAAGACATTCAAGACGTACTGACGAGCGTGCCCTACGAGCTCACGGTCTGGGGTCGAGGCCAAGTCCGCAAGATCGAGCCCGTTCTCCTGAAGAACCTGGCCCGCTACGGCTACGAAATCTACGAACCCACCGCCGACGAACTGGCCCCCTTCAAGGCTGCTCAACGACAGGTCCCGGACCTCGTCGCCAAACAGATGGGGCCGGCCGGTCAGGCGCTGCTGAAGGAAATCCGCAGAGCGATGTAGCCGCGGTCAGCTTGACGCCGCACCAACAGCTAGAAAAGAAGCGGATCCTGGCTCACTCCTCCTTGGGGGGCGGCGGGGGCGACGGGATCAGCGAGTTTCGGCGGGTCGCCGCGCGGATGCCGCCTCGGGTGTAGCGGCCGATCAACGAGCGCCACTCCATGACGACGCGCCCGCCGCTTTCGTTGTGGCGCAATTGGAAGGCGGCGATCAAATCGAGACACGCATGGTCGATGAAGTCGAGCTCGTCAAAGTGCATGTGGAGCTCGGTGCCGGGCGGGATCTCCTCCAGCGCGGCAGCGAGCCTGGGAAGGGCGAGAAACGTAGCCGCGCCGTGGAGGTGGAGCTCGATGCGCTCGTCCCGATCGACGCGGTCGATGTCGAGATGTGCCAACGAATAGACCAACCTGAGTGTCGAAAGCACCAAGCCGATGACGATGCCCGTCAGCAGGTCGATGGCCACGATACCTGTCACGGTCGCCAGGTAGATCCCGAACACCGGCCATCCGTACCCCAGAAGCTTTCCCAGGGTGGATACCTGCACAAGGCGGATGCCGACGTAGATCAGGATAGCAGCCAGCGCCGACTCCGGAACGAACCCGAGGAGCCCGGGGAGCAGCACGACGAAGAGGAAGATCCACGTTGCGTGCATGATCGAAGACCACTTGCTATGCGCGCCCGCCTCGACGTTGGCCGTGCTGCGGCTGATGACCCCCGCGATGGGGAGCGATCCCAGGGCGCCGCAAACGAGGTTCCCGAGTCCTTGAGCGGCGAGCTCTCGATCATAATTGGTGCGGCCGCCCCGCTGGTGCATCTGGGCCACGGCGGTCGAGCAAAGCAAGGTCTCGGCGCTGGCAACGAACGCCAAGGCCACCCCCGAGATCCAGATCCGGGTTTCCATGAGCTTCGAAAGCGAGCCCGCGCTCGGCAAGGTAACGTACTCGAAAAGAGAGTTCTTCACGACCACGTAGTCGATCGGAAGCCGGAGGACAGCCGCCGCGATCGACGCTACGAGGACGCCCATCAGCGCCCCGGGAAGGAAATGCAGCCTCGCGGGCCGGAAGCGATCCCAAAGCACGATGGTGAGCAACGTTGCCACGCCGATCAGAGCCGCGATGTAGTGCGTGCGGTCGCCCCCGGTGGTCACTGCCTTGAGCACGCCGGCGGGGATTTGGACGATGTTGTAGAGGACGCTTCCTTCAACATCGTTGCCGATCATCACGTGGAACTGCTTGGCGACGATGATCACCCCGATCCCAGCCACCATGCCTCGGATCACCGCTGGAGAGACCGCGCGGAAATAGGTGCCGAATTTCATCAAGCCCGCGGCGGCCTGAATGGCTCCGGCGATCATGACGATGACCGCTAGGCTCATCAGGCCGTATGGGTCTTCTTCGTTGCGATATGCGAGGACCCACTCGAGCATGAGCACGCTCAGGCCTGCTGAAGGTCCTGCGATTTGAAGTGGCGCGCTACCTAGAAAGCCGACGAGCACACCGCCTACTACTGCGGTGATCAGCCCAAGCATCACCGGTACGCCCGATGCCCGCGCGATCCCCATCGACAACGGGAGTGCGATGAGAAACATCACCACGGAGGGCGGCACGTCTTTGACGATCACCCTCAGCTTCTCATCTAGTGCAGAGATCCCCGGCTCCTTCGATCTGCAATCGGCCTCAAAGAGAAGCCTTATACCACGGTCGGCCACTCGATCGATCGCTGGGATTCCCGTCGACAGCAGGAGCTGCGCCCAAGCAAGGCAAAGGGCCGCCCGCCTGCAATTCTTGGTTGCGCCGGCGCCCTGGACGTGGTGCAAATGGCCCGTGGATCAGCTTCTCGAGCTTCTCCGGGAGCGGGGTTTCCGTCGTGGCAGCTTCGTATTGAGCTCGGGGAAGGAAAGCGACTTCTTCATCGATTGTAAACCGGTGGCGCTGCTGGCGCGCGGCCATGTCCTGATCGGAGAGGCCTTGCTCGAACGAATTCGAGATCTCCCCGGTTCCCTTTCCGCGGTTGCGGGGGTCGAGCTCGGCGGATGCCCGCTCGCTTCAGCAGTCGCTTATGCCTCCGCCGAAAGCGACGACCCACTCGACGCGGTCTACGTTCGCAAGGAGCCAAAAGCGCACGGTACGCGCAAAACGCTCGAGGGCGCGGACCGACTCACTGCTGGGGCACGCCTTGCTATCGTCGAAGACACGGTGACCACTGGCCGCTCTACACTCCGCGCGATCGATGCCGTCCGAGAAGCGGGCTTCGAAGTCGCCGGGGTCGTCGCGGTGGTGGACCGACTCGAAGGCGGCGCAGAAGTGATCACCGGCGCTGGGGTAAGCTTCAGCGCGCTCTATGATCGCACCGACTTCATGGGAGAAACATGATTCGAACCTGCGCATGGTTGATGGTCGTTCCCCTACTATTCGCTTCGGGCTGCAAGCAACATGCCCTCACGATGGAGCCGGGTCCTCGCGTGTTCACACCCGAGTCATATCCCTATGTTTGGGAGGCGTGGACGCGGGACGAAGAGTCGTTCTCCTGGAAAGAGCTGAGCCACGAGCTTCACGTCACCGCGACATTCGAATCCTGGGAATTTCGCTGGGCCTACGTCGTCCGCTATGCCCGTGACTACAGTCTGCTGCCGAGGGCCCGAGACGAGATGCTTCAGGCCAGCCTCGCCAGCTCCCGCCAAGAGCACCGCTTCTTCGTCACCCTGGCCGGATTCGATTTCAGGGAGTCCAATCTGGTCAGCAAGCAATCCGCTTGGCGTGTCCTCTTGGTCGACCCGCAGGGCAATCAAAGCGTCCCGATCTCGATGGAGCGCGTGCGCCGGCCGAGCGCCGTGGACCGCGTGTACTTCCCCCAGGTCGATCCGCTCCGAGAGACATTTCGCCTGATTTTTCCCGCAGTTGAGCCGGATGGTCGAAAGACGATTCCCGACGGCTCCCCCTTCATCGTGCTCCGATTCACTGGCGCGCGCGGCCGGGTCGACCTTCGCTGGGATTTGCGACCTTCCCAAGGCACCTGACGAAGGTTTGACAGTCGCGATCCTCGCTCGCTATCATGCTGTGGTCGCGTAAGCCTTGGTAACGAATGGGGAAACGGGGCCAAGCGGGGAGGTTCAGCATGAAGATGCGCCACAAGGGGTGGGCGGTTGCAGTTGTCATTGCAGCCCTGAGTTTTGGTTGTCACGCGGCCGACGATGATCCGGAAGGGCAAGCCGGGGAGCTTGCCGATCCCGTCCGGCGGGAAAACGCGATCTTCAATCTGAAGGGTATCTATACCCAAACGCTTGCTGCGAATGCCGGTGACCGAAGCAGCTCGGAGGTCGAGGCCGTCGCCGATGTGATCGTGAAGCCGTTGACGGACACGTACCTCGCGTTTCCTGAGGACAGGATCAACGGGATGGCCATTCTGGATCTGCTCCACGAGATGCAGGACCCGAGAAGTCTCCCGGCACTCCTCGACGCGCTCAACTGGCGCACCGAAGTCTCAGAGGACCATGCGATCCGGGCAGCCCAGACGATTCAAGTGATCGAGGTGCCCGAAGGGGAGGTGCAAAACGTGGTCCAAGCGTTGGCGCGCTCGCTCGAGCGCATCACAGGGTCGCGATCCGAGGACAACAAGATGCGGATTGCCATGATCCGTGCGCTTGGCTCCCTCGAGGACCGTGGGGCAACCGAGATTCTGACCGTCATTGCTACCAGGCAAGACGAAAACCAGAACTTCCTGATCAACCGCCTAGCGGCCCAGCAACTCGGTGAGCTCCGCGACCCGGCCGCCATTCCTGCGTTGATTCGATGCCTCTTTCTTTTCGCGCCCAACCGCCCGGACCTACGTATGAATGACGTCGCAGCCGAAGCGCTCATTTTGATCGGCCGTCCATCGCTCGAGCCGCTCCTCCAGATGCTGCAAGGCAAAGACGCAACGGCGAATGCGATTGCCAAGAGCTACATCGACTCGATCAAAGCGCGTCGTCCGGACCTCGCGACGAAGATGACTGTTCGGCAGGTGACCGGTGCGGAAGCCTCCTTTGCGCTCGGTGCGCTTGGATTTTCCGAGGCGCTAGAGCCGCTCCTACAGGAAGCCAGCGCGTCTGATACTGCCCGCAAGCTCAACGCGGCGATCGCCCTGGTGCGCCTCAAAGTGCCGGCCGCTCAGCGTGACAGGGTGCGTTCGACGCTCAAGCAGGTGTACGGCAGCTTGCCCAAGGGCTACGACGGCGTACGCATGCAGGGGCAGTTGCTGGCGGCGATGGCGCATACCTATGACGCCGAGCTCATGCCGTTCATCCTCGAGCAGCTAAATGACAAGAACGCCAATCCAGAGGTCCGTTTGATCGCAGCCCAGAACTACGCGCTCCTCGCCAACAAGGCGGACGCGGCGAAGCTCGCTGCAGCGATCGCGAACGAGCAGCCGTCAGAGGCTGGGGGCTACCGCGAGAAGTTCGCCGAACACAAGCCGCTCATGACGCTTGCGGAAGAATGCGACACGGCGGTGGCGTGCTGGGTGGGCAAGGTCGCCAGCGCTGATCCGAACGTTGCACGCAAGGCCGCCTACATGCTGGGTCGCTACGGCGTGGGAAGCAGCGAAGCGATCGCGGCCTTGGTTGGTCGGCTGGGGAGCGAAGATCTCGGCGTTCGCTTGGGAGCTCTCATGGCGCTCGACAAGATTGCGGAAGACGGTGCTCCGGATGCGGTGTTGAAGATCGATGAGCTTCGCAACCGCGAGGAAGGGCAATCGGTCTGGACGATGTTCCGCGTCGAAGCGCTTCCCATTCAAGCACGGCTTCGAAGCCGGCAGGAAAAGAGCTGAGCCCGCGGCCGGTGCGCCATGCGCCGAGACTTCATCGTCACTTGGGCCTGTCTGCTATGGGGCTTTGGCGTCGGGTGTGAACGCCCGACGAACGAAGCTCTTTCCGCAAAGGTGCAGACCGCTGTGGTCACCGAGGTCGTGGCCACGGTCGGGGGGCACGCCATCGGGGCACCGGACGTGCGAGAACGGGTGACGCTCGACGGCGTCAGTGCGAAGGACGCGCTAGGCGCCCTCGTCGAGGAGGAGTTGCTCATACAGGAGGCGCAGAGGACCGGACTCTCCGAAGATCCCGAGGCGATGCGTGCCGTCGACCGAATGATCGTGCGAGCGTTCCTTCGCGACCTCGAACGCGAAAATACGCCCGAAGGCATCTCGAACCAGCAGGTACGGGCGGACTTTGAACGACACCGAGAGCAGTTTCAGCTCCTCGAGCGCCGCGCGTCCTGGCATGTCTTGGTGAAAGCGGACACGGTAAAAGCCCGCGAGCTGGCGGCTGGGATTCTCGACGAAGCGCGACAAGCCGACGATCCGAGGGAGGTCTTCGAGCGCTACGCAGAAGGGGCTGCAGATGACCTCGATGTACCGGTCGTTGTCGAAGAGCTGCCTCCGATCAGCATCAAGGCTGACATCGAAAAACCTTATAAAGACAAACTCTTCGCCGCAAAAACTCTAGGACCTTTGACAGAGCCGGTCCGCACTTCTTACGGATGGCACGCCATCGTGCTCACCGAGATTCAGCCGGGCGCGGTGCGGACGCTGGGGGATGTCGAAGATGAGATCCGCGACCGACTCAGCCGGAAGCGACGTTTTGAAAAGCTCGTAGAGGTGGTCAAGCGGCTCGAGGCTGAAGACCGCGTCGTCTACAACCAGGCCGTCGTCGAGCGGCTGATGAGTGTGCGGGAGCTACCCAAGCGTGCAGAGTGACCCGCCGAGAATCGGCCAGCGGCTTGGCCCTTACATCGTCGAAGAACCCGTCGGCGAGGGCGCCATGGCACGCGTGTACCAGGCCCGTCATACGGGCACCGGCCGCGAGGTCGCGGTCAAGGTTCTTCACGCCAGGGTTGCGAACGACGAGGTCGCGGTCGAGAGGTTTCGAAGGGAATACGAGACGGCAAGCTCGTTGAGCCACGACCGCATCGTCGAGGTGGTGGACTTTGGTCAAACCGTAGACGGCTCGTACTTCATGACCATGGAGTACCTCGAGGGTCAGGAGCTCGGCCTGGTGCTCGAGAAGGAAGGGGCTCTGGGGCCGGCCAGAGTGGTTCGAATCGTCTGTCAGCTCGCACTCGGCTTGCACCATGCGCATGCCGACGGAGTCATTCACCGTGATCTCAAGCCGGGCAATATCTTCGTGTCCGCGGGGGAGGGCGGCGACGAGGTGAGCATTCTCGATTTCGGGTCTGTGAAGCTTCAGCTCGTGTCGGGCCGGAAGCTCACTGCGCTCGGCACGACGCTCGGCTCACCCTGTTACATGTCTCCCGAGCAGGCGATGGGGAAGCTCGATGTAGACCAGCGAACGGATGTGTTTGCGCTGGCCGCCATCCTGCATGAGCTTGCCACTGGGCAGGTAGCGTTTGGGGGAGACGAAGCGGCCGAGATCCTGATGAAGATCGTCGCCGAGGAGCCGCCGCCGGTCAGCGCATCCAACCATGCATATTCGTGGGCGTTCGACGACGTCGTCAAGAAGGGGCTCCACAAAGACAAAACAAAGCGTTTCGGAAGCGCGGTGGAGCTTGCAGAGGCAATGCTCCGTTCGCTCGGGCTCGACGCCGATGTCGAGAAATGGGCTCGTAGCTCGGAAAGCGCGATTGTCGATGCCCTCGAGAGCTCCACGGATACGACGGAGGTCGCGTCACCGCCGCCGATGGTTTATCCGACGAGCGTCCCCGCTCCCCTGCCTCGACGCTCGAGCGGACTAGTCTCGGTTCTGACGGCGGTCTTGATGTTCCTCGCCGTGGTCGCGACGGTTTGGGCGATTCTCTCCTGAGGTCACTCCTGAAGCTCAAGAACGACTCCGCGCACCTCGTAGAGTCGGGGCGCATGTGCTGGCGTCCGATCGGGGGAAAACGCACTCGTCGAGGTCACGGCGGTCACCCCGATGCCGGCCCGTAGCGCTTCGAACAGCGCCTCGCGGGTCTGGTATCCCTGACGAAGGGTGGCCGAGATCATTCGGTACGCGTCGTAGCCATAGGCCGCAAAAGTGTCGGGCGGCCGCCCGTAGCGCTCCTCGTATGCTTCTCGAAAATGAACGTTCGTTGGCGCTTCCGATGCGTCGTAGAAGGGCACGACGACGAGCGCCCCTTGGAGGTAGCGGGATGCCCGCTCCAACAGCTTCGACGACCAACTCGGGCTCGGAAGGAGAAAGCGCACCTCGCGTGCGCTCCAGGCGCCCTCCGCTGCAAAGGTTGGGGCGATCGATGCAACTTGATCGGCGACATCAGCGAGTAGCACGACGTCACAGCCTTCCTCGAGCAGCGTTTTTACGTAGTCGACGAACGACCGAGTACCCGGCGGATAGGCCACACCTTCGCAGGAGCGACCGCCAGCCGCTGCCACCTCTTCATCGAAGATCCGTTGAAGCGTTCGGCCGTAGCCGTGGTCTGGGTACAGAATCACGTAGCGAGTCGCACCCCGCGCGCGCGCTTGTGTGACGAGTGCGCGAACCTCCTCGCGTGGGCTGTAGAGAAGGCGGAAAACCTGATCGCCTTCTCCCGTCGTGTCCTCGGCGACTGAGAAAGTCAGCAGCGGCACGCCAGCGCGCTCCGTCGACTCGGCGGCAGTTGAGATAGTCCGGGTTTCGACCGGGCCCAGGACGGCTACCACTCGTTGGTCGCCGATCAGCGACCCCACGGCTACGGTGGTCTTTGACGGGTCGCCAGCAGTATCCTCGACGATCAGCTCGGGACCGCCCTCGTGAAGCGCAGCGAGCTGCATTCCCTGCAGCAGCTGCCGACCGACCTCGCGGCCGCGTCCGCTCAGCGGCAACAGGGCGCCGAGCACATAAGGATTGCCGTGCAGAAACTCATCGCCTCGAGCCACGAGCACGCGCACTTCGGGGTCCTCGATCGCGGCGCTTTGTCGCAGCGCGTCGGTCGACCTAGCGATGAGGTCGGCGTCCTGCGTTTCTAGGCCGTGCTCGAGCATTCGACGGGCGACCGCGAGCTGTGGGAAAGCGCCCGGACGAAGCTCGGCGAAGAGAGCTGACGCCTGTTCGATGGTGAGCTTCATGGCGAGGACTTCGAGCACCGCGCTCGCACGTTCGGGGTCAGGCGCCTCACCCCCCTTCGCGAGGAGCTCGTCGATCACGTGTAGAGCGAGCGGGGCATCGAGGGTCTGCTCGGACGCTCCGAGCGTGGTCTTCCAGAGCAACTCCTGTTCGGCATCGGCGAACCGTTCGCCTGCGATCGGGTCCAGGGTCCCGAGGGCTTGATCCGGCTCCTTCGAATCCAGTTGGCACGCCGCGTATCGAAGGGAAGCGCGAACTGCGATTGCTCGATCTTGGCTATCCTGGGCCTGCTGAAAGTGCAGCGTTGCCCGCGCGCAGCCGGAGCTCGCCGCTTCCAGGATTCCTAGCTCGAGTCGGGCGAGGTCGGCTTCGACAGTCCCCGGATGAGAGACGATGAAGCTCTCGTAGGCGTTACGCGCGCCGGCCGCATCTCCAGCTGAGACGAGCGTCCGCGCGCGTTCGATCTCGGCTGGGGGCGTTTTCTCGACCGGACTCTGCAGGCCTTTCGGCGCGCAACTAACCAAGACGATCAACGCCGCGCAGGCGCCGGCACCGCGAAGCATCAACGATCCTCCCGGCAGCTCTCCTCGAGTAGCGAAGCGAACGACAGAACCGGGTCGTTGCCGTTTTTGCTGAGTTGCCTTGCCGAGCCGGGGCACGCGGTGACGATGTTGCCGCCACCGACCCAAGCGTGCTGCGCGACGCGGTTCTTTGCGATCGCGGCGGCCGTTTGTGGATCGGTTCGCGGCAACTGACCGCCTCCACCGCTGCAAATGCTGTCGTGACGACATTGATGGAACTCTTCGACCTCGCTTGCGAGAATCTTGGCGAGGACTCGTCGTGGTGCCTCATACACGCCAAGCCCTCGGCCGAGTCGGCATGGGTCATGATAACGCGCGGTCATCGGTTTCGGCAGGGGCTCGATTCGGTCGATGTGCTGTGCCGCCAGCTCGCTGAGATGGATCATCCGGTCGGCGGGAGGGGTGAGGCCGTGACGAACACTTTCTATCTTGAGCGCATGAAGGCACCCCGGATCGAGGAACACCACGAGGCGTGCTGTCGAAATCGCCAAAAGAGCCTCGGTCGCCGCGCGCCTGAATCCGTTAGGATCGCCCGCTTCGAGCAGCGGGAGGCCGCAACATCGGTCGGCGACGACTTGCACGGGAGCGTCAGCCAACGCTCGCGTCGCACGCCAACCCGCGACGGATTCGTCGGCGCACAACACGTTGGCCGTGCAGCCCGGGAAGTACATGACGTCGGGCTGAGCGTCTGTCGCAGAAGACGTATAGAGGCGGGAAGCCGCCAGGGCGGCGTTTCGTTCTCGGCGTTTGTGCTCTTGCAGAACGGCGACAGCACGCGTTGGTGCGCGGCCCTGCTGGATCGCCTCTGCCCTAGCTGCGTAGAGGGTCGCCGCCACTTCGTTTCGGTGCGTGCAGTGCGTACGGCACCGGAGGCATCCGGAACATCCATACCAGCTCGCGGCCACGGTCTCGCTCATGTCGAGGTTGCCGTCGTTTACATGGTGGGCCGAGGTCATCTTGGCCCAAGGCGTCGTGGTCTCGCTCGATTGTGCCACCGAGACCGGGCAGGAGAAGCGGCACATCTTGGGGCAATACGCGCAATAAGTATGCTGTTTCGTGAAAGGCTCGAGTAACGGAAGGTTGTCGGCCATGCGGTCCGCACGATACATGGCCTTTCGATACATCGCCAAGCAGGCCGGTCAGCCAGCGGAAGTCCAATGCTCGGCAAGGCGCGCGAACTCTGCAATCGAGAGGGTTTCTCCACGCCGTGCCGGGTCGATTTCCGCCGATTGAAGGGCTCGCGCGGCCCGATCGGGGTCGCCCAGATTCCGCAGCGCGTTCCGGAGGGTTTTTCTGCGCGTCTGGAATGCGGCTCGAACGACGGCCCGAAGCGCATCAGTCTCCTCGGCCAGGGGCGCCTCTCGCGGTAGCAGGCGGACGACCGTGCTATCGACCTTGGGAGCAGGATAGAACGAGCCGGGTCGGAGACGACACACGGTTTCGACCTCGAACACGGCCTGCACGAAAACCGTCAAGGCGCCGTATTCCTTATGACCGGGCTCCGCGATCAAACGGTCTCGGACCTCCTTTTGCACCATCAACACAGCGCCGACGACAGCATCCCGATCGTCGACCACCCGACGCACGATCGCGCCCGTCGCTCTATAGGGGAGGTTCCCCGTGAGCACCAGTTTCGAACCCTGGGTCTCGGCATGGCTGCGCAGATCAAACTCGGCCGCGTCGGCTTCGACGACCTGCAAAGATTCCTCGCCTGCGTACTCGCGGCGTAGGACATGTATCATATCACGGTCGAGCTCCACGGCCGTGACGCGGCACCCTCGGGCAAGAAGCGCATGCGTGAGCGCGCCAAGCCCTGGCCCAAGCTCGACAACCTCTTGCCCGAGCTCCGTGACCGCATCAGCGATCCGTGCGATGGCACCCGCTTGAATCAGAAAGTTCTGCGAGAAGGCGCGCTTGGGGTGCAGGTCGTACTTTCGAAGAAGATCCCTCGCGTCGGGGGGTGCACCCTCAGAATCGCTCATCGGGTCAACTCGCTAAGATCATGGGGGTTTTGACACAATAGACGCACTTCAGCTTCCGTTGTCCCACACCCGTTGTCATCGGAGAAGGCGTTATTATATTGGTTGCGGCCGTGGATTGACCTACGTTAAGGATAAGAGGATTCCAATGCTTCCGGGCTTCATCATCGATCAAATCCGACAGCGTGAAGAAGAGGAACAAGCCAAGCAGTGGATTCCTCAGCTTGAGCTTCCGGTGCCGGCCCGAGAAGGAGCCCCCGCGCCTGATGCGGATGATGAATCCGAGCGTGGCGTCGTGATCATCGACCTCGTCACTGACTGACAATCAGCTACTATGCGAGTGTGTCAGATCGTGCCGAACAGGGCCTGATTGAGCTAGCCGAGACGCTGCGAGAAGCCGTGCAGCAGGGCGACGAAGCCGAGCGAGTTGCGGCCGAGGCCGCGTTGGTTTGGTGCCACGTCGAGCAGGGGGCGTTGGGCGCGGCCTTCCGATCGTTGTGGGAGCACGACCGGGGTGCCAATGGGGTGGATGGACAGCAGCTGGTACGCGCCGAGCTCCAAGCCTTTTGTGGAAACGAGGAGGGGGCGCTGAGCCTGCTGGCCGGAATGGTGGCGGGCCCTGCCGTCTCGCTTGTACGTGCCAGGGTCGCCGCCTCTCGCGGAGACTGGGAGTCGGCGGTGCCTTGGGCTCTGGAGGCTCGCGGGGATGAAGGGCTGCGCTCGCGCGCTACGCTCCTAGCAGTTCGCGCCCAAATCGAGTTGGGTCGATCCGGAGAGGCCCGAACCCTTCTCGAATCGCTGACCGGAGAAACGGGAGTCGTCGGCTTGGAGCGTGCGTTGTTTCGGGCTCGCCTTTCGGACGACCCGCTCGCGGGGGCGTCGTCGGTTGCCGACCAGGCGCGAGCGCATGGCGCGGTGCGGCTCTTGGCCGATGCATGTGCCGATATCAGCATGCTTCACGCATCGCGCGGCGATGAAGAGGAGGCTCGCATCGCCGCCGTCCAAGCAGTTGAGCTATGGGACGATATGGCGACCTCGCTCGCCCCGCCTTTGCGAGCTGGCTTTTGGTGCGATGCGAGACGGGCGTGGATCCGCACGGCCTCGAAACGAAAGAAGCCGGAAGTCGCGACTTCGTCTGGGTCGGGTCTTTCTCCATTGCTCGCCAATCTGCGCCGACTCGCCAGCGAGCGAGACCTCGCGAAGTTGCTCGCGCTCATCACCGACGGGGCGGTAGCGCTGAGTGGAGCCGAGCGTGGATTCGTATTGCTCACCGATGAACATGGTGCGCTCGAAACCGCCGCGATCCGAACCGCGGAAGATCAGCTGGGACCGCAGACCGCCGCTTTCAGTCGTTCGATCGCGGAGACCGTCCTCATAGACGGCGACCCCGTCGTCACGGTGGATGCGTCGCACGATGCCCGCGTTCAAGACTATCTCTCGGTGCACCAACTCATGTTGAAGTCGGTTGCGTGCCTCCCGATTCGGTCTCGTGGCCGCATCTGGGGCGTGCTTTACCTCGAGCACCGCAGCATGAGCGGCCGCTTTTCGGGCACCGACCTCTCTCTCCTTCGGGCGTACGCCGATCAGGCAGCGATCGCGATCGAGACTTCGCGCCTTTTCGAGCAGGTCGAGCGCCACAAGCAGGACCTCGAACGGACCAATGAAGCACTCCGTGAGGCCAACGAGCATCTGGAGCAGCGGATCCAAGGTCAGGCGGACGCTCTGCAGCAGACGCGAAGGGAAGTCGCGCGCCTTCATGCTTCGAGGTCGATGGGCAAGCGTTGGGGCCTGGTCGGCGCGAGCGAGGGGATGCGTCGGGTGTACGACGTGCTCGATCGTGTCGCGGCGAGCGATGTGCCGGTGGTGATCACCGGCGAGAGCGGAACAGGCAAGGAGCTAGTCGCGCGTGCGCTCCACGAAAGTAGCGCGCGTGCTAATCAGCCGTACGTCTCGATCAACTGCGGCGCGATCCCAGACGGGCTTCTGGAAAGCGAGCTTTTTGGGCACGTTGCTGGCGCGTTCACGGGCGCTAGTCGCACGCGTGAAGGTGTTTTCGTGCAGGCGCATGGAGGAACGCTTTTCATGGATGAGATCGCCGACATGCCGCCCCGGATGCAACTCGATCTCCTTCGCGTTCTGCAAGAGCAACGCGTGCGACCGGTGGGCGCCTCCGAAGAAAAGTCGATCGACGTCAGGCTGGTGACCGCCACCAAGAGCCCGCTTTCCGAGCTGGTCGCAGAGGGCAAGGTGCGCGAGGACCTCTATTACCGACTCGCGGTCGTCGAGCTCCGTCTACCGCCGCTTCGGGACCGCCGGGAAGACATCCCTCTGCTTTGCGAGCACTTTCTCGGCCGCATTGCTGACGAGCGCGGGGAGCCAAAGAAGATCCTGAGCCGGGCAGCGTTGCAACGGCTGTGTGCGCACGATTTTCCTGGAAATGTGCGGGAGCTCGAGCATTTGCTCGTGAACGCCACGGTGTTCGCGGTGGGCGACACAATCGAAGTTGAGGAGCTTGCCATCCAAGCGAAGGATGGGGTCATCGAGAAGGAGCCCGTGTTGGACAACTATCGCGACTTCAAGGATGCCGAGCGGAACCGAATTCTCACCACGCTGAATGCACACGGCTGGAATCGTGCAAAGGCAGCGCGAGCCCTCGGGATGGCGCGGCGCACTTTCTACCGACGGTTGAAAGAGCACAACATCGAGCTTCCGACGGAGGGTGCATAGGCGGGGCCACCGCCCCCACACTATCGCCTAATTCGCGGGTGAGACGGCCGTGGGGACCCCAGCGTCGTACTGCTCCGGTGTCTCTCCGGGCGGCAAGTACAAAGGTGGCTCTCCCGCACGCGACCAATCCACCCAGTAAGCTGCCTCAGGGCGCACATCGATGTGGATGAAACTGCTCCGCGGGTAGTAGCCGACTCCCACCCTGGTCATGGTGAGGCAGTAATCGCGCAGCACTTCGTTTGGAACGCCCTCGACGCGTACATCGACGGCTTCACCCGTCGAGTGCCTGCTCGACCTGGTGCCGTCCTCGGGAGGCGCGCGGTAGGCGCTCATCACGATGATGGTGCGCCCGTTGAAGTGGTCCGCCAAGTCGGCGAGCACCCGCATGAGCCGGACGCTCGGGCGTCTCACCGCGTCCTTCTCCCGATCGCGAAGAAAACGCGCGAGGCGTGAGCGAGCTTTTGGGTCGTTCTTGCCGTTCTTGTCGAAGAGCCGGACTCGCAGGCTCTCCTTGCTGGCGGGACGCTCCAAGGTGACGAGCCCACTGAGCTTCGCGTTTCGGGCTTTGGCTTCCTTGGCTGAGACGCTGTACCCGGGCAGCTCGAGTCGTTGCCCGACGCGAAGGGTTGAATCGGGTTTGAGACCGTTGGCCCTCGCCAGGGCCTTCACGCTCACTTTGTTCAACTTCGCGATGCCGATCAGCGTTTGTCCTGGATAGACGAACACGACGCCCTTGGGCGGGACTCGAAGAACCTGCCCGACGCGGAGGTTGGAGGTCTTCTTGAGGCGATTCGCGGCGGCGAGGTTGGTGACCGAAACCCGGTAACGCTTGGCGATAGCTCCTAGGGTCTGGCCTTGCTGCACAGAGTGCTTTCGCTGTGCCTGGGCCGATGCGCTGAGGAACAAGACCAAAAACGCCACAGCGACAGCGCGCCACACCCCAAACGAGCTCATCACGACCCGCCGAGTATTGATGAGTGGTAGGGTGGGGGCCAGTTGCCGGGCCACAAGCCCGCCGGAAACCAAACCGGCCACGAGGTGAGACCGAGCCTCACCCACATATTTTTTGCCATTGACCCCCAGCATTGCCACCATGAATTCCGACGTCTTCGTTCGTTGACAACCGGTAGGTTCGCGCGTCGAGCACAAGCAGTGTGAGACGATCGCGGATGTCTGCGTTCCGCTGCCAAGGTTCGTATAATTTATATATAATTAGCATCTAATTTAACACTAAATTTTTCAAAGTTGCTTGACCCTAGAGTGGTTCGGCCATAACGTTGGATGAGACTGGCAAGGTGCCTTTCCGACCTCTTACGAGCCGAGGCATGACTCACGACCCCGAGGCACACGAAGCGATGCCGAAACCGGAAACGGGTGAGGCTGTCTCTTCGCAGCGCGATGACGATGGGGCGACCAAGCCCAAGACGAGCAAGAAAAGTGGCAACAAGCCCAACAATGTTCGCAAGATTCGCATCGAGCGCATGATGTCCAAGGCTGAGTTGGCTCGTCGCGCGAACCTATCGGTTTTGACGATCGATCGCGTCGAGAAGGGTTTTGGATGTCGAATGGACACAAAGCGAAAGATTCTCGAAGCTTTAGGTCTGAGGCTCGCCGATCGGGTACGCGTGTTCGGTGAGGAGGAGTAATGCGCCCAAATGTCGTCGGAGGGGAAGAACTTAATCGGGGTCGACGTCGGTTCGAGCTCGATTAAGGTCTGCGAAATCAAAGAGGGGCGTAAGGGAGCGAGGACCATCACTCGGTTCGGCTTCCACCCATTGCCTGCCGAGACCATCGTCGACGGGCACATCATCAACTCCGGCGCGGTCGTCGAGGGGCTCGAGAAGCTTTTCGCCCGGTCAAAGCGCCGCAACGTGGCGCTACGCGCCAGCGGACACAGCGTCATCATCAAGAAGATCACCATGCCGCTGATGACGGCCGGTGAGCTTCAAGAGCAGATCAACTGGGAGGCTGAGCAGCATATTCCCTTTGATCTCGACGAGGTTCATGTCGATTATGAGGTCCTGCATGAGCGCACCGATCACGGCCAAATGGACGTGCTTCTGGTCGCAGCCAAGAAAGAAGAGATCACAGATCTTACGAACCTAGCGATGGAAGCTCGACTTCGCCCGATGGTTGTCGACCTCGACGCATTCACGGTGCAAAACGTCTACGAGATGGGGTACGGCGTGGCGAAACCCGACGAGACCATCGTCCTAGTCCATGTGGGTGCCGCAACGACGACGGTAAACATTCTCGCGGATGGGACTACCGCTTTCACGCGCGATATCGCGAATGGCGGCAATGCGATCACCGAGGAAATCCAGCGGCAGCTCGGTATCGGCCGGGACGAGGCCGAGTCGTATAAGTGCGGAGGTGAAGGGCGCGGGATCGTACCGCGTGAGGTCCCCGAGATCGTAAATCAGGCGGTCGAGCAGCTTGCCGGCGAGATTCAGCGCTCGCTCGACTTCTATCTCGCAACCAGTGGAGACCGTGATCTGACGCGTGTCTGCGTATCAGGAGGTACGGCGAACATCCAAGCGCTCCTGGACATCATCGAGTCGCGCTCGCAGGTGCCCGTTGAAGTGCTCGATCCGACACGTGTGGCCGAGGTCGATGAGCGTGCGGTTGCGGAGTTGCAAGGCCGAGCTTCGCAGGCGGTGGTCTGTATCGGGTTGGCATTGCGAAAAGAGCGGGAGCGACACTGATGATTCGCATCAATCTACTGCCCAGCGATAAGAAAAAGCGTGCCAGACGCCTTGCGCCGTCGCCATTGCCTTCGGCTGATCTAAGCCTCGGAGCCTGGGGCGCGGTGTACGGCGGCGCCATCGCCGTTTGGATCGCGATTCTCGGGATCTTGTACTTCGTTCAAAGTGCGGAGCTGGAGACGGTGGCTGAAGAGAACAAGACACTTCAGGCCCGTCGCGACGAGCTACACGGCAAGACCAGTGGCTTGGCCGAGGTGGAGGCACGCCTCGAAAAAAGCCGTCGCCTGGAGCAGGTGGTGCAAGAGCTCGAACGGGCTCGCCGAGGCCCCACCCGCGCCGTGATGGAGCTTTCGAGGGTGCTGAGCACCCCGGGCGGGCCGACGATCGATCCTGAAGAGCTCGAGCGCATGCGACAGGACAATCCCCTCGCCGGCTACAATGAATCCTGGGACGTTCGGCGTTTATGGCTCACGCGCTTCGAGGAGATCGAGCGAGAGTGCACGATGGCGGGCATGGGACGTAGTAACGAAGACGTGGCCGAGTTTCTGAAACGGCTGACCCTGAGTGACATCTACGACGACGTGACGTTGCAGCGAACGCGCTCGGCCGTCGACCCGGAAACTGGCCTTCAGACGGTGGGCTTCGATATTACGTGCAGGGTGAAGTACTAATGGCGAGCCTGGAAGACACATTCGTTGGAATGCCCGGCTGGGCGAAGGGGCTGACCCTAGTCGGCGTGCTGGCACTTCTCGGCGCCGGATACTATGCCGTCGTGCACAGCAGCATTTCGGGCGAGCTCGAGGCTTCCCGACAGCAGAAGCAGCAGCTTCAGGATCAGATTCGGGATGCCGAGCGGAGGGAGAAGCAATACCTCGAGCTCACGCAGGAGCTTGCGAACCGGGAGGCATCCGATCGGCAGAACCGGCGGATCCTTCCTGAGGACTCCGAGATTGCTGGTTTCCTTCAAGACCTCAACCGGGTCGCGGAGCTGAGCGGCCTCACGATTCGGCTCGTCGAGCCCCGCCCCGAGCAGCGCCAGGAGCTGTACTCGAAGATCCCGGTCGTGCTCGCGCTGACTGGTCGATACCATCAGCTCGGCAAGTTCTTCTACAACGTGAGCAAGCTCGATCGCGCGATCAGCATGGAGAACATCCGGATGACACAACCGCGGCAACTGCCATCGGGGGAGGTGGTCATCAACGTCGATGTACGCGCGACAACGTATCGGCGGCCGCCGAGCTAAGGGGAGTGACGTTGAAGATTTCGTTCATCAGGTTTTGGTGTTTGGCTCTGTTGGTCGCGACGGTAGGGGTCGCAGGTTGCGGTGGCGAAGGCGCGGAAGATTCGTTTCAGGGGTTCCTCGCCGGTGCGGCGACCGAAGAGCAACCGCCGTCCGAAGCTGAGGTTGCGGCAAAGAAGGCGGCGGCCGTTGCGGAGGCCCAAGCTCACGTATTCAGCGATGAAGACTTCACCGAGCTCGACATTCAAAATCGCGATCCGTTTCGTTCGTACGCAAAGGCGTTCAAGGCTCAAGCTGCCGCGCCCGCACAGCGTCGCGTGTTGATGCCGAGCACGAGTCTCGACGAGATGAATTTGATCGCGATCGTAACAGGCATTGCGACACCCCGTGCGATGCTTACAGACACCGCCGCGGTGGGACATGTCGTGCGGCGTGGGGACTATATCGGTCGTCCTGAAGTCGTTCAGACCGGTGGCGCAGAGGGAATGCCAGTCACACTGAACTGGCGTGTGGATAGGATCCGCCCTGGTTCCGTGGTTCTGACCCGAGAAGACCCCTCTTCGCCCGACAAGCCACCGCTCACTCGCGTCATGCCTCTGCACGAGGGCGGCGAACCAGTTCCGATCGCGACGCCTTAAAGAATCCGGTCGATTTCTTGCCCCGGTCCGCACCGCCGTTCGATGATTAACGGTAGCTGGCAGAGGAGTCAGGAATGCGTATTCATTGGGGTCTCGCTTTGGCCGTAGGGGCAACTTTCGCATGGGGGAATCTCGCCCATGCGGTCGGACCCAAAATCGACCGAGTTCAAATCAACGGCGAACGCGACGAAGCCCAGGTTTCGATCGAGGGTGCGTTCAGTGATCCGCGGTACGCGGTTCGTGCGGAGGAGGGTGGTCGTCGCATCGTCATCGACGTCGACGAGGCCTCGTTGCCTTCCGGCGGTATCGAGACGAGCGGAAGCAACTCGCTCGTCGCGCAAACGGTTGCCAGCACTACGGCGCGTGGCGCGCGCATCGTGCTGAGCTTGACCGGCAAGGCGACGTATCACGCCCGCGCCAGCGACAATCGGATTACCATCAAGCTCCGACGCGGCGCGGGTAAGGCGACCTCCAGTCACAAGAGTCGGCCAGCCAAGGCCTCAAGAGCTCGGATCCAATCCGTGCAACTCGAGAAGAGGGGCGGGCGTGACCGGGTCGTCATCGAGGTTGAGGGCGACGTGGACTTCCGCGTATCGACGCGCGACGGGTCGGCGCCTCGTCTCGAAGTGATCGGTGCCCAAATCGGGTCCAGCGCCAAGCGCCGTCTCGAAGCCCCGCGGGGCGTGAGCTTCCGATCGGTCGAGCTCAAGCAGAAGGGCGACCGGGCCGTGGTCGAAGTGTTTGGATCCGAGGGTGCTGCCGGTACCGCAATCCGTTCCGGCGACCGCATCGTTTGGATGTTCTCGCCGACCGCCACAGAGACGCGCCCGTCGACCCGGACGATCGCGAGAGAGAAGGATTATTCGGCCGAAGTGGACGGTCCAGAGGTTGCTGGCTTCTTGAGCAAGCTTCCGATGCAGGTCGGGGGGAAGGGCGGCCGGCGCTATTCGGGTCGCCGAATCGACCTCGACTTCAAGGACGCCGACATCCACAACATTCTTCGGCTGCTGTCGGAGGTTGGTGGCGTGAATGTCGTCACGGCAGACAACGTCGGCGGCACCGTCACGATCCGCATGCGCGATGTTCCATGGGATCAGGCGCTCGACGTCGTGTTGCAGGCCAAGGCCCTGGGGATGGTGCGGCAGGGCAATCTCATTAGAGTGGCGCCCCTAGCGCAACTAGAGCAAGAGCGAGAGGCAGCCATCGCACGACAGAAGCAGCAAGAGCAGCTCTCGCCGCTCGAGACTAGGCTGATTCCGGTAAGCTACGCGAACGCACAGCAGCTACAGCCGCGCGTAAGCGAGCTCTTGACCGAGCGCGGCTCGGTTTCGGTCGACGATCGAACCAACATGCTCATCGTGCGCGACATCGTGGGACAGCTCGACAACGTCGAAGACCTCGTTCGAAGCCTGGATACGCAGACGCCGCAGGTGTTGATCGAGTCGCGGATCGTCGAAGCGAGCAGCAGTTATTCGCGAGACATTGGCATTCAGTGGGGTGGTTCTGCCGTGATGAGCGGTGCCACGGGTAACCCAACGGGCTTGCGTTTCCCGTCGGACCTCGGCATTTCGGGTGGTGTGCCGGTCGACGGCGCGCCAACCAATGGCATCTCGCCCTTCAACCCGAACGTCAGCAACCCGAACTTCGCCGTGAACCTACCCGCGGTGACCGGTAGCGGGTCCGGTGGTGCCCTCGGCTTGACGATGGGCAGCTTGAGCGGAGCGGTGAACCTGAACGTACGGCTCAGCGCCGCAGAGGCCGCCGGGTCTGTACGGATTATCAGCTCGCCTCGGGTGCTCACGTTGGACAACGAGGAAGCGTCGATCTCGCAGGGCACGTTGATCCCGTTCTCACAGGTCAGCGCGCAGGGCGTCAATACCGCCTTCCAGGAGGCGAAGCTCGAGCTCAATGTCACGCCGCATGTGACCGCCGACGGTTCGGTCGCGATGAATGTGAAAATTACCCGAAACGAGCCGGACTTCGGTCGTACAGGCGCAAACGGCGATCCGACCATCCTCGAGCGCGAGGCCACAACGCAGCTTCTCGTCGACGATGGCGACACAGCCGTTATCGGCGGCATCTACACCCGCAACACGGGCCGCAATGTCGACCAGGTGCCTTTCTTCGGCGATATCCCGGTTCTCGGCGTGTTCTTCAAGCGTCGTCGCTTCCGCGAGGACCGAAACGAGCTTTTGATCTTCCTCACGCCGAGAATCGTCAACCGCGCGCTGGCGCTTCCGGAGTAGAGCCGGGCACGTACACTGTCCCCGGGCCTGAATGCTCAGGTCACTGCCGCAGTCTCGGTCACGGGCACTGCCGCTGACACTGGTCTGCCGCTGAGTAGCCGGGTATCGCTTCCCCTCGTATGCTTCGCTTCGTGCGTGTCTTTCTCTCAGGCCCCATGGGGGCTGGCAAATCCACCGTGGCTGGAGCGGTCGCGGACCGGCTCGGAACCACTGCGATCGATCTCGACGAGCGGGTCGAGGCCCTTGCAGAGAAGACGATTCCACAAATCTTTGCCGAGCAGGGGGAGGGGGCCTTTCGAGCGCTCGAGAAGCGTGCTCTCGCCGAGCTGTCGGCGGATGTTGGGGTGGTAGCGCTCGGGGGCGGGACGACCGTCGACGACGACACGCGGCAGTCGCTTCTGCAGGCTGGGATCCTCGTCACGCTCACGGCGAGCCCATCGACGCTTGCAGAGCGCATCGGGGCAGGGACGAGTCGCCCACTCCTAGGGGCCGACCCCGAGGCCGACCTCGCGCGCATCATCGAGGCGAGGGCGCCTGCATACGCCGAGGCGCATGCCGTGATCGACACCGAAGCTTTCAATCTCGACCGGATTGCGGCTGAGGTCGTGGCGGTGCGCGATCGGGCGCCGATCGTAGTCCCACTAGGGCTCCGCACCTATCGGGTCGAAGTTGGCCGAGGCGTCCGTCACCGGGTCGGGAGCCGCGCGGTCGAGCATGCTGCGGGGGATGCGATCTTGGTTTTTGATGGCGACGAAGACCGTGGGTGGCCCAAGGAGGCGATAGACGACCTCACCGCGGTCGGCAAGCCTCCGATCGAGGTGCAGCTTCCGGGTGACGAAGTCAGCAAGAACATCGTGAGCGTCGAGAAAATTTGGGACACGGCCCTCGAGGCGGAGGTCGATCGTCGCGCGATCGTCATTGGAGTCGGCGGAGGCGTGATCGGAGATCTCGCGGCATTCGCGGCCTCGACACTCCTTCGTGGCGTGGCCCTCGGGCAAGTTCCGACGACGCTCCTGTCGATGGTGGACAGCTCCGTGGGAGGCAAGACCGGATTCAACCGCGCGCGAGGGAAGAACCTCATCGGCACATTCTACCAGCCGAAGTTCGTGCTCTGCGACATCGACACCTTGTCGACACTCCCTACCGAGGAACGGACATCAGGGCTCGCCGAGGTGGTGAAGAGCGCGTGGCTCGATTCGGAGGAGTCGGTGGCGATGCTCGAGCGAGACGCAGACGCCTTGCTCGAGGGCGACCCAGACGCGACGATTCGTGCGGTTCGGATGTCCGTGATGCTCAAGTCGCGGATCGTTCACCAAGACGAGCGTGAAGCGGGCCGCCGCATGTTGCTCAACCTCGGTCACACGGTGTGCCATGGGCTCGAGGCCGCGAGCGACTACCAAGGGCTGCGCCACGGCGAGGGCGTCGCGCTTGGGATGATCGCGGCGATGCGGGTCGCCGCGAAGCTCAAGGGAGGGCGCGCGCAAGAGACCGAAAGGCTCAGCGAGCTGCTTCGGCGACTGGGCCTCCCGATCGACCTCGATCGGAGGCTCGATGAGCGGGTGCTCGGGTTCATCGGCTCCGATAAAAAGCGCCGAGGGACCCAAATTCACTTCGTAATTCCCAGGCTTCCCGGCCAAACCGAGATCGCGATCATCGGCCTCGATGAGGTCCGAAACGCGCTTCGCCAAGGCTAGAGTACGGAAATTTGGCAGCTTGCCTTCGGGATCGATACCATGAAAGCACCCTCTGGAGGGGCTCTATGCATCGATTCATCATCGTGGCTTTCGCGGTTCTGACGGTTGCGAGCTGCAACCGATTCCCGCACAACGGACTGCAAATTGGCGGCATGCTGCCCCTCGAGGAAAACTGTTCGCTCGATCCGTCCACCGACGAGAGACAGACGCGGGGGCTTTGGGACGTTGCAGCGCCGTTTGGGGACTTTCCACGAACCCCGCGCTTCGTGGTGTCGCCGCTTTTCGAGAGTTACATCATCAGCCGAGCGACCGATATCCAGGCCGAACAAAACAATCTTCAGGTCACCAATCTCGAGGTCACGCTCCAGACCCCAGATGGCGCCACTCTGGTTCTTCCAG
Source organism: Myxococcales bacterium (assembly GCA_029863605.1). Lineage (GTDB taxonomy): Bacteria > Myxococcota_A > Polyangia > Polyangiales > Houyiibacteriaceae > SG8-38. The sequence goes on from JAOTVB010000014.1 coordinate 32,843, forward strand.
AAACATTGCCCAATCCCTATCGTGTCACCGCGAGTGCAAACCTAGAGGTCGCACTCGACGGATCGTTTAGCAGCAGCGCGACGTTCTCGATCGCGATTCCATCGTCGTATCGACAGGCCGTGGCGGACGCCGTATTCGGGGCTGGCTTCAACGAGATGATCGTCATCATCCAGGCAATTGGGACGACGATGGGGGGCTTCACACAGAAGTCCGCGCCGTTCTTGTGGCCGGTCGACCTGTGCATCGGGTGTATGGACCTGTGCCCGACACAAGCAGATGCCGATAACCTAAGCGACTTGGGCCTCGAAGGCCTGTTGAGCTCGTGCCTGCCGGGTCAAGACGGGTACCTGTATTGTCAGTACGAGATACCGCCGCCCCCGGACCCGATGGCGACTCCCTAGCGGAGCGAAAAGAAGAACGGCGGCACGAGCGCGACGTGCTCCTGGCCGAGGACGACGAGGGCGTCTCGCCAGGTTTCCAGGGGCAGCCACGGCTCGAGGCGCGTGTGCTTTCGAAGCCAGAGCTCGGTCAGCAAGCCCACCTCATCGTCGCCATTCTCGCCGAAAATCTCGTTGATCGCGTCGAGGATCCCCTTTGATGAGGGCCAAACCTCGACCTCGGAATCGGGGCCGAGGCCGCCCCCGGCGCGCGCCTTGGCGAGTGCGTCGCTCAGACCTGCCATCTCGTCCACGAGCCCGAGCACCCGAGCGTCCTGAGCGGTCAGTACGCGCCCCTCAGCGGCCGCGAGCACTTTGTCGCGCTCCATCTCGCGACCCTCGGCGACGCGTGCGATGAAGCGGTCGTAGGTGTCCCGGAGAAGCGCTTCGAAGGCTTGGCGCTCGGTGGGGGTGAGCCCGCGAACCGGGGTGGACCATGCGGCACGCTTGCCGCGCTGAAGCACGAAGGTGTTGACGCCGAGCTCGGTGGCGAGGCCCTCGAAGTTGAATTTGCCTCCGACCACCCCGATGGAACCGACGAGGCTGTCGGGGTGCGCCAGGATCTCGTTTGCTGCCGAGGCGATGTAGTACCCGCCGCTTGCAGCCATGTCGCCGACGCTGGCGATGAGGGGCTTGGACTCGGCGACTTGGTGCGCAGCTTGCCACATACGATCGCTCGCAAGCGCAGAGCCGCCTGGCGAGTTGATCCGTAGCACCACTGCTTTGACATTGTCGTCCTTGGCGAGGCGCTCCATCTCGCGGATGAAGGGTCCCGAGGCCGCGTCGCCCATGGTCGTGCGTTCGGCCTCGACGATGTTACCCGTGACAAAAACCAGCGCGACGCGCTCGCCGCCCGCGGAAGGTTCGTCGTGGTGACCGCTCAGCAAGTCCAGGAACTGTCCCACGGTCAGCTTGTCCTGCTGCGGGACCATCCGCATACGTCGTACTGTATCGACGCTTGCAGCCTTCTTGATCTCTTCGCGAGCAGCGCCAAGGAACTCGACGGAATCGATCAGCCCAGCCTCGGCTGCGGCCGAAGAGACATAGGGGCCGGCGTCGATCAAGGCTTTCGCTTTGTCGGTGTCGCCGTCGACGCGTTTTGATGTCGCGGCAACCAACGAGCCGTACAGGTCATCGAGGATCGCGTCCATCGATTCTTTGGCTTCTGGCGGCATGTCGTCCCGGATGAACATGTCGCCCGCGCCCTTGTAGCGACCCATGTGAAGGATCTCGGCTTGCACGCCGATCTTTTCTAGAAACGAACGCGCATAGATCATCACGGCGGCAGGGCCGACCAAGTCGAGGACGCCCGCGGGAGACATGCTGATGCGGTCGCAAGCTGAGGCGAGAAGCAAGTACGCGACGTTATCCGCCGTCTCCAGATGGCAGTGAACCGGTCGCGCCTCGCCACGGAAGCGATCCAGCGCCTCGGTGAGGTCGCCAACGCTTCCCCATGCTCCACCCAGTGGGCCGATGCGCACCAGCAGGCCGCGGACATTCTCGTCGTCAGACGCTTTCCAGACTTGTTGAAGGATGTCGTGGAGGGTGGGCCGCGGTCTCGAAAAGGGGTCGTGCTCGGCACCGTCGACGTAGGGTTGCAGGATCCGAAGCTCGCGAACCTCGGCTTTGTCGGCGTCGGTTTCAGAGCGATCGCAGGAGGCGGCACCCAGCACAAACAGGGCGAGAGAAACACAGAGAGCGAGCTGGCGCGATATTGGATTCATGGTGGTGTTGCTTCCGACTCCTGCGTAGGCGCGCCCGGGCCCTGTGGCTCCTGCTGCGGTTCGGGGTCCGGTTTGGGTTTGGGCTCCGCGGAGGGTTCGGGCTCGCTCTCGGAGTCGCTCTCGGGGAGCTTCACCCGCGGGTCCAGTTTCTTGATCGCGGCTCGGGCGGCCGCGACATGAGTGCCGGACGGACGCCTCTTCAAGTAAGTGTAATACGCGGAAACCGCCTCATCAGTCTTTCCGAGGCGCTCGTAGCCGCGGCCGAGATTGTAGTAGCCGTCAGGGTGGCCTCGCTGCGCGGCGCTTCTGAAGTAGCGCAGCGAAAGCTCGTAGTCGCCGGAGGCGAACGCCACGCGCCCGAGCGCATCGGTCGCGTCGCCGGAGCCCGGGCGAGCTTCGAGAGCGCTCTCGAAAAGGGCGCGTGCTTTGAGATAGTCACCCCCGGCGAGCGAAGCCTCGCCCTCCCGCATGTACCAACCGAAATCCCGAAGCGGCGGCCGCCCGTCGATGAACGCGTCGGACCCCGCAGCTTCGGCGAGGCGATCATACTCGTCATACTCGGGCCGCGTGCGAGAACGAGCCGCCCGCCTCCCGTTCTCGGCACGCCCCGTCGCACCCACAGCCTCTGCGGCAGTCGCTTCTCGAGCCTCTTTCTCGACCGCTTTCTCCGCCACAACCCCCGCCAGTGCCTCCGTCTCCGTCCCTGTCGCTGTCCCAGCGTCTGCCGCCGCCGCCGCTGCCTCTGTCCCAGCCTCTGCCTCTGCCCCCGCGTCTGCGGCGGCCCCAGCATCCACCACCACCACCGCCACCTTTTCGAGCTGGCCAAGCAGCGCGATGGCAGCCGGGTGGCTCGGGTTGATCGCGAGGGCCGCCTCGACCTCGCTGCGCGCGCGACCAGTCGCGCCAGACGCAAGCTCGGCTCTGGCACGCAGCAATCTGTAGCGAATCCCCTCGGGCGCCCGCTCGGCGGCCTGTACGGCGCTTACGAGCCCTGCGTCTAGCTTGCCGTCGTGCTCCGCAGCCTGAAGGAGGGAATCGATCCGGGAAAACTCTGCAGTGCGGCTGAACGGCATGAGCCGAGCCTTCTCGAGCGACTCGCGGGCGCGTTTGGTGTCACCACTCAGGCGCAACGCATCGGCCTCCACAAGTCTGGCGTCTAGCCCTTTGGCGTCGAACATCAGCGCTTGCTCGGCGTGTTTGAGGGCTGCCTTCGCGTGAGCTTCGCGAGAAGGCCCGTCGTCGCCAGCTCCTGCGCCGTCGTCCATCGCCTGGGCGGCGAGTGCATGTGCCCGCGCCAAGAGGATCAGGAGTTGAGCGTCTTCGCCGCCGCGGGCCTCAATCGCGCGATCATAGGATGCGATCGCGCTTTGGTAGGCTTCGAGGTGGTCGGCTGCGAGGGCCGAGTCGCCCTCTTCGATCGCTGCCTCTGCTTCTTCGGCAGAAGAGCCAAAACCGAGAATGTCGGCGACCTGCTGCCATCGCGTCGCCATCAGCGCAAGGCCTCCTATCAACACGAGGAGCACGAGCCACCGCGCTGGTGACCATCCACGACCTGGGAGCTCGGGGATGTCCTCATCATCCTCGTAATACCCCGGGGGCGGGGTGCTCCGACGCCGGGAGCTGCTCGGCTCTTCGAACACCGCATCTTCGATGTCGCCTTCCGATGAGGGCGCGGGCCTTTCGGGAAGGGTGAACGAGCTGCTTTCCGGATCGACTGGCGGCATCGACGCGTCGCCGGCATCGGGAAGCCGCAGAGAGTCGGACGCATCTGCCGGAGCGGGCGCGCTTTCGCTCTCGGTCTCGGGAAGCCGCACCGAGTCCGCCGTGTAAACATTGCGGCTCACGGGCCCGGGAACCTCCACGGGGGTGGTGACGTACTCATCGCCCTTCTCGCGGTCCGTGTTGCGCCCACCGCTGGATGCAGGGGTTGCCGGGGCGACCGGCTTGGGGACCGGCACGACGCCGAGGAGGGTGGGTTGCCTCATCCGCCTCCCCGGCGGCAGGCTCGAGTCGGAAGTCGATCCGGTCGGCGCAGGGGGCACCGGAGAGGGGATGTCGGTTCGTTCTCCGGCGCCCGCAGCGTGGAAGAAAGTCTCGAGCTCGGGGATCGCGCCGAGTGGCTTGAAATCCTCGTCGCCGCGTGAGATCTGGTCGTCGGGGGTAAGCTCACCCGAACCGATCCGCCGTTGAAGCTCCCTCAGGGTGTCGATCGTATCGACCAACCCGTCCGATCGCAGCAGTCGCCAAGTGCTCGTCGATCGGTCAGGGTCTTCCTGCGCCTTTGGATAGACCTTGAAGACGTGACCGCAGTTGGTGCACTTCACGCTCGTTCCGCGTCCCGAAAGGAGCGTTTCGTCGAACTCGTACTCAGTGCCGCAGCGCTCGCAAGTAACGTCCATCAGCTATGAAACAGTCGCCGGAGTCTAGCCGACCTTTCGAGAATGTCGAAAGGCCCCAGGGGCTTGTCCGTCGCTGCGATTGGTCCTCGTCCCGGATTGTTGCTAGTAAAGCCCAGCGGATGCGTCGCGATTTAGCCGCCGTGATCGATCACACCTTGCTCCGCCCGGATGCAGTCCCCCCGGATTTCGAACGGCTCTGTGCGGAGGCTGCTCATTACAACCTCGGCGCCATATGTGTCAACTCGACCCATGTGCGCCGCTGCAGGGAGCTTCTGGGCAGTTCGGGCGTCAAAGTCGTTGCCACGGCCGGCTTTCCGCTAGGGGCCGCCAGCGCGATCGCCAAGGCTGCGGAGGCGTGTCAGGCGGTACGGGACGGGGCGGACGAGATCGACATGGTTTGTCAGATCGGCGACCTCAAATCGGGCCAGGAGCGGGCGTTCATCGAAGACATACGAAAAGTCGTCGGTGCAGCAGAGGGACGGGTGGTGAAGGTGATCCTCGAAACCTGCCTGTTGAGCGACGACGAGAAGCGCCAGGGCGCCCTGTGGGTTCGGCAGGCGGGAGCGGCGTTCGTCAAGACGTCGACGGGGTTTTCGGTCGGAGGCGCGACCGAGAAAGACGTGCGCTTGCTCCGAGGCGAGGTCGGTCCAGATTTCGGGGTGAAGGCTGCGGGGGGAATCCGCGAGGCTGAGGGTGCTGATAGAATGATTGCGGCTGGGGCGAATCGGCTCGGAACGAGCGCCGGGGTCGCGATCGTGACAGAATATCGAGAGGGCGACGCAGGGTACTGAAATGACGGTTCACTCGGTTACAGACGCAACGTTCGAAGCAGAAGTCATCCGGTCCGAGCTTCCGGTTCTCGTGGACCTCTACGCGGATTGGTGCCAGCCCTGTAAGCAGCTTTCACCGATTGTTGCGCAGGTCGCCGAAGAGCTCGCCGGCAAAATCAAGGCCGTCAAGGTCGATGTCGATAGCAATCCCATGGTCGCACAGACCTTCCGTGCCCAATCGATTCCGATGTTGCTCGTCCTTCATCAGGGCAGGGTGGTCCAACACCACGTTGGCGTGCTCGACAAGCCTGGGCTGCTCCGCCTGCTCGAGCCCGTGATGCCACGATCAGCTGCCGAAGTGCGTGCGGAAGAGCTGGCTGCATGGCTAGCGCAAGGCAAAGCGCTGCCCGTGGACATTCGCGACGATGCATCGTACCGACGCTATCGAATTCCGAATGCGATCAACATCCCCGCCAAAGAGCTCGCAGGCCGCGCGGAGGAGCTTCAGCCCTTCGACGGTCGCATTCGCGTGCTCTACGGACGAAGTGACGAGGCCAAAGAGTGGAGCGAGAAGCTGCAGGCGGACGGAGTGCAAGTTGGCTTTCTTTCTGGCGGGTTTCTCCATTGGGAAGCCGACGGGCTCGACGTGGAGCGCGATTGAAGCGTTCGCTCGAGATTCTGACCGAGCCCGTGGGAGATCCAGGGCCGCAGCCTCGAGTCCTACGGGCGGGCGATACGACACTGATGGTTTTCGACGAGGGCGACGGCAGTTCGTCGAGCCGATTGGCCTCGTACATGACGGACGTGGGCGCAAGACAGCTCGACGCCGAGCGAGTAGCCGATCCGAATCGCGGACCGATCCGAATCGCAATTCGCTTTCCAGCATTGACGGCGGAGGCGCGTAAGCGAGCAGCGGCGTTGGAAGCCGGTGCCGATGTCGTGCTCGGTTCGGCTCGGCCGGTTTTCGCCAGGCGGCTGGTCGAAGCACTCCTTGGCGATTGATGAGGCCAGCTGTATAGGCCGGCTATGGCCAATCGACTCGCGAACGAGCTTTCGCCTTACTTGAAGCAGCACGCCCACAACCCGGTCGATTGGTACCCGTGGGGTGACGAAGCTCTCGAACGAGCCAAGAACGAGGGGAAGCCCATTTTTTTGTCGGTTGGGTACAGCGCCTGTCATTGGTGCCACGTGATGGAGCGCGAGTCCTTCGACGATCCCGACGTCGCGCAACTGATGAACGAGTTGTTTATCAGCGTCAAAGTCGATCGTGAGGAGCGGCCAGACCTCGACAAGATCTACCAGACCGCTGTGCAGTTGATGACGAGACGAAGCGGCGGTTGGCCGCTCACCGTGTTTCTCACCCCCGACTTGAAACCGTTTTACGGGGGTACGTATTTTCCGCCAGAGGACCGGCACGGGATGCCCGGATTTCCGAAGGTGCTCCGATCTGTCGCACGCACTTACGAGGAGCAGGCCGATGAGGTCGAGTCGATGGCGGCGGAGGTCGTCGAAGCGCTTCGATCACTCGATGAGCAAAGTGGTAATGGAGACGTCGATCGCGAGGCGGCCCTCGCTGCTGCACGGCAGCTCGGCATGCGGTTCGACGATCGCTACGGGGGCTTGGGCGACGCGCCAAAATTTCCCAACACCATGAGCCTCGACGTCATGCTGCGGGCGTATCGCCGAAGCGGTGACGAGCTCTGGCTGTCGCGGGTGAGGCAGTCGCTCGATGCCATGATCGACGGTGGGATTCACGATCACCTCGGCGGCGGATTTCACCGCTACGCGACCGATGCGCGGTGGCGCATCCCTCACTTCGAGAAGATGTTGTACGACAACGCCCTGATCGGGCGGCTGTTGGTCGACGTATGGAGGGTAACCGGGGACGTTCGCTACCGGGAGACGTGCCTCAGGCTTCTCGAATATGTCCAACGCGAGATGAGCGCAGACGAGGGTGGTTTCTACGCCACACAGGACGCCGACAGCGAGGGACGAGAGGGCGCCTTTTTCGTGTGGACGGCTGCTCAGCTCGTCGAGGTCCTCGGGCCCGAGGATGGGTCCCTCGCGGCCCGCTACTACGGGGTGGACGAAGCGGGCAATTTCGAAGAGGGGACGACCGTGCTTCATCTGACGCGGTCGATCTCGGCCCTCGCCAGGCAGGTGGGCGCGACCGAGGGCGCCCTTGCCAGCCGTCTCGAGGGTATTCGCAGAAAACTCTTTGATGCCCGGGAGCTGCGCCCCAAACCGTTTAGAGATGAGAAGATTATTACCTCGTGGAACGGGATGATGGCGGGAACGTTCGCCGAGGCGGGCGCTGCCTTCGGCGAGCCCCGATTCGTCGCGCGTGCGACCGAGGCCTTGGCGTCCCTCCGAAAGACGCTTTGGAGCCCGCCGTCGCTCTCTCGGATCTCGAAGGATGGGTTGCGGCAAGGTCGCGGCTTCCTGGTCGACTATGCCGAGGTCTCGAATGCGGCCCTCGACCTCTATGAAGCGAGTTTCGTGGACGAGTGGGCCCATTGGGCGCAAGAGCTCGCCGAAGCTGCGCTCGACAAGTTCTGGGACGAGGCAGAGGGGCTCCTCTACTTCGCCGAGCAAAGCGACGACCTGGTGCTCCGGAGCGAGGACAACGTCGACACAGAAACGCCCTCGGGAAGCTCGAGCATGCTACGCGCGTTGATGCGCCTCGACGCCCTTCTCCAGACAGGGCCCTATCGCGAAGTCGCCGAGCGGGTGCTCGCGCGACGCGCCGCTTCGGCAGTCGCAAATCCGTTCGGCTACGGGCATCTGATCGGCGTGGTCGATCAATGGATTCACGGCCCGTGTCACGTCTTGTTCGTCGGCGGCAAGAGCCACGACCGAGAACTTCGCGCCTTGGCCGACGCGGCGCGCGCAACCTTCGTGTTGGATCGCATGTTGACCACGGCCGGAGAGGGCGAAGACGTTTCACAACGCCTGATCGGAGAAGTGCCCACCAAAATGGGAGCGTACGTGTGCCGAAATCAAACGTGCTCGGCACCGATCGAAGACCCAGCCGTGCTTCGCAGGGCGCTCGAGGAGGTCTGAGGCTCGACTTGCGCCGCTAGGGCTAACAGCTAGGTTGCCGCCGACATCCTGATTTCAAGGTTGAGTTCATGGCGGAAATGCCCGAGTACATCCCTGGGCTTGCCGGCGTTCCGGCGGCGCGCACGAGTATATGTCTCATCGATGGCATCGTTGGGAAGCTCCAGTATCGGGGCTATCCGATCGAAGTTCTCGCGGAACAAGGCACCTACGAAGAGGTCGCCTACTTGCTCTTGTTTGGGAAGCTCCCGACCACTCGGCAGCTTGACGAATTTCGCGGTCAATTGATCGCGGAGCGCGGGCTGAAGTTCCGCATCATCGATTTGCTCAAGACGTTGCCCGAAAGCGGTCACCCGATGGACGCGCTCACGGCGGCCGTTGCAGCCATGGGCATGTTCTACAAGGGCGATCACATCGAAGACCTCGAGTTTCGCCGTCTAAGCGTGATTCGCCTGATCGCGAAGCTGCCGACCATCGTCGCTGCTTGGCATCGTATCCGGCGGGGCGATGACCCGATCAAACCGAGCACCGAGCTCAGCCACGCGGCGAACTTCCTCTACATGCTCGAGGGCGAAGTGCCTACGCGACTGGCCGAGCGGGTGTTCGATGTCGCGCTCGTCCTTCACGCCGAGCACTCGATGAACGCCTCTACGTTTACGGCGCGAGTGACAGGGTCGACCTTGACCGACCCGTATGCGGTCGTCGCCTCCGCAATCGGAAGTTTAGCAGGGCCTCTTCACGGCGGGGCCAACGAGCAAGTTCTCGCGACGCTAGAAGACATCGAGGACCGCTCGCCTCAAGCCGTTCGCCGGTGGGCCGAAGACAGGCTCGCGCGAAAAGAAAAGATCATGGGCTTTGGTCATCGCGTCTACAAGGTCAAGGACCCGCGGGCCACCATTCTCCAAGGTCTCGCGACGCAGTTGTTTCGGAAGTTTGGCTCGACGCCGGACTACGATCTCGCGGTCGAGCTCGAAGGGCAGATGACCGACCTGGTCGGAAGCAAGGGTATCTACCCCAACGTCGACTTCTACAGCGGGATCGTTTACCAGAAGCTAGGGATCCCCATCGACCTGTTTACGCCGATTTTCGCGGTTTCGAGGGTCTCAGGCTGGCTCGCCCACCTGCTCGAGCAACTCGAAAACAATCGCATCTTCCGGCCAAGCCAGATTTGGATCGGCGAAGCCGATCGTACTTTCGTGCCGATCGAAGAGCGGGGCTGAGTCCGCCCCCGCACTATCGCCCGGACGCCTTCGACGGCGGTTTGTCCCGCCCCACCGCCCCCGCACTATCGCCTAGTACAGCCGGGAAGGCGTCCATCGATGAGGTCTGCGTTGAAGCGTATTCGTTTCTTTGCCTTCGGCGTCATGTAGACCTTGCAGTCCGCCCCCACGATGACGGCTTCAGCAGGGTAGGCGATGCGCCTGAACATCTTCAATGCCTTCTCGGGACCGAGAACGAATGCTGCCGTGCTGAGAGCATCTGCGTAGATGCCTTCCGCAGTCATCACGGTGACCGAGAGAGACTCGGTCGCGGGCCGGCCCGTCTGGGGGTCGATGATGTGGTGCCACCGTTGTCCGGCCCCATCGAAAACCGCGTGCTCGTAGTCGCCCGAAGTGGAAAACGACGCGCCCGTCGACTCGAGGGCGGCGAAATACTCGTTGGGGTTGCGTGGATGTTGAATGCCGACACGCCAGGGACGCCCATCCCGGACGCCGTGCACTTGAACCTGGCCGCCACCAAAAATCATGTAATTCTCGACTCCACCGCCGCGCAAGATCGCGCCCGCTTGGTCGAGCGCGTACCCCTTCGCGATACCCCCGGTTCCAATGGCCATCCCGCGCTTGCGTAGGTACACGGTGTGGTACTTCTTGCTGACCTTGATCTTCTTGTAGTCGATCAGCGCGAGCCGTGGCTTGATCTGCGCCTCGCTGGGAATCTTCACACTCTCCGGCCGGAAGTCGTAAAGTCCCCAGAGCGCAGCCCACGAAAGATCAAATGCGCCGCGCGACCACATCGACACGTCGATGCCGGCGTCGATCACACGCAAGGTGTCGTCGCCAACGTTCACCTGGCGCTTTCCGGCGGACGCGTTGATCTTGGAGACGTCACTATCGTCACGCCATTCCGACAGCACGTTCTCGAGGCGCTCTATTTCCTCGAAAGCGCTCCGAATCACAGCCTCGGCGTTTGGGGGGGGTGCGTCTACCTGGATCCGAAACACCGTGCTCATCATGGGTCGCGTCCGAGACAGAAGCGGCGGCGGCTCTTCATTGGCGGTTTCGGTAGTGGGATCTCGCTGGCTCTTCTCGCCGGCGTTTTCGCAGCTCGTGGCTAACGTGATGATGGCGATCGCCACGATCGCTCGAAGTGACCCCTTCGACACGGCGCAACTGTCGTCGCGAACTCATCACCCGTCAACCCGGCTTGCGCTTTCATGCATGATTGGTACTGCTCACTATGATCTTGGGGTCCGGGGTGCGTTCTGCTTGCTTCGCTTTGGTACTGGTCTGCCTTTCAGTAGCTCCGGTAGAGAGTGCCTCTGCATTCGGCGATGCGACCGAGGTAGAGATCGTGTCATTGGATGTCAGCAGGGGCGACGACCGCAGCCAATCGGTCACCGAACGTCTGGCATGGGAGGTCCGCAAGAGAAGCAGCGTCGAGCCGATGCTGGAGCCCGGGCGCGCTCGTCTAGGCGACGACTCGCTCTTTCGCAGCCCGTTCATCTATTGGCGCGGCACCGACGAAATTGCGCCCTTCAGCGAGGAGTCGGTCGACGCGCTTCGGCGCTACGTACACCGGGGCGGGTTCATTCTCGTCGATGACGGTTCGGCAGGCAGCGAGGGATTCGATCGTGCGGTGCGTCGGGAGTTGCTCCGAGCATTCCCAGCAACCCCGCTGAAGCCGATCCCCGACGACCACACCATCTATCGTTCGTTCTACTTGTTGGACCGACCTGTGGGGCGGCTCGCGGGCCCCGAGTTCCTGGAGGGCATCAAGTACGGCGACCGCATTGCGATCGTCTACAGCCGGCACGACCTTGGAGGGGCGCTGCAGCGCGACAAGCTTGGCGCGTGGAGTCAAGCCGTGGTTCCAGGGGGAGAGCGTCAACGCGAGAGCGCCATACGCTTGGCAATAAACATCGTCCTTTATGCACTGTGCACGGACTACAAAGACGACCAGGTCCATGCTCCCTTCATAATGCGACGACGAGGCTCGGGGCCCTGAGGTTTGTCCTTGGAAGATTGGCACTGGCAGCTTGGAATAGCGGGCGGCGCGACCACGGCGTGGGTGGTCGGCCTTGCGTTTCTCACCTTGTGGCTTCTCGAGCTTCGGTCGATTCGTGGTGAGAGCAGCGCGTTCCGCCGATTCACGCTCGGCGCCCTCGGTGGCCTGAGCATCCTTGCGGTCTACGCCCTCGCACTTCAGGTCACGCTCGTCCGCGAGGCCTTCGAAGAGGTCGCTGGGGGAACGGCCCTGCTCATCGACAACTCGCGAAGCATGACTCTCTCTGGTTCCAGCGGCGAACGGAGCGACGCGGTACGTGCGCTGATTCGAAAATGGCAAGACGATGACCGGGTAGAGCCGCTCGTCTATCGCTTCGGATCGGAAACACGCGGCGCGATCTGGAACGACCTCGCCGACACTTATGATCCGACCGATGATGAGACCAACATCCGAGAGGGTCTCAGCACCGTGCTCGAGAGGGGTATCGAACAGGAGCTCGGCTCGGTGATCGTGATCACGGACGGAGCAGACCCCAGCTTTCGAGCCGAATCCCTATCGCTCCATGCGTCCGCCCCGGCCATACACTCGGTCGTGATCGGCGGCGATGATCGACTCGACGACCAAGCCATCGTATCGCTCCGTGCAGATTCGACGGCCTATGTCGGTGTGCCCGCCGTGATCCGCGCGGACGTGCGGGCTATCGGTAAGCTTCGCGAAAAAGAGCTAAGCGTCCAACTGTGGCACGAGAATCGATTGAGTCAGGAGCAGTGGGTAGCGCTCGATGCCGAGGGCAGAGGGGACGTGACTTTCGAGGTCGCGCCGCAACGGCCTGGCCGGGCCTTGTATCGCCTCGTCATACCGACGCATGCAGACGACGAAGTGCCCCAAAACAACGGACGGGCCGTGTTGCTCAGGGTAGGGCGTGACAGAGTTCGCGTGTTGCTCGTGGCGGGTCGTCCGAGCTGGGACGTCCGCTTTCTACGCGATTTCATCAAACGAGACGGCTCGGTCGACCTGATTTCGTTTTTCATCCTCCGTGCTCCTAGCGATCTAACGGCCGCGCCGACCAACGAGCTGGCACTGATCCCTTTTCCCACGGACGAGTTGTTTCGTGAGCATCTGGGCAGTTTCGATGTCGTGATTTTTCAAAACTTCGACTTCGCGCCCTACGAGATGGAGGCATACCTTCCGCGCATTCGGGATTACGTGAAACGCGGGGGGTCGTTTCTGATGATCGGGGGCGATCATTCGTTCTCGCTCGGAGGGTACGGCGGGACCCCCATCGAGCAAGTGTTGCCCGTAAAGCTGCCAGCGGGAGGAGGTGTCGTCACGGGAAGCTACCGGCCTCAGCCGAACCGGCAGCTGATACGCCATCCGATCGTTGCCCTCGGGCCTGATCCTAGTCTGACTCGGCGGACGTGGGAGGCCCTGCCACCTCTTCATGGAGCGAACGCGATCGCTGGCGTCAAGGAAGGCGCGCAAGTCCTGCTTCAACATCCGCGCGCGCGTCTACCGGGTGGCGCGCGCCTTCCAATCTTGATCGTCGGAGAAGCGGATCGGGGTCGTGTCGCTGCCATGACCGCCGATGCGTCTTGGAGGTGGAGGTTCGCAAGCGATGATGCGACCGTGGGATCGGACGAGTACGAGCTGTTTTGGGATCGCCTGGTGCGCTGGCTCACGCGCGACCCTCTGCTCGAGCCAGCGCGGATTTCGACAGACCGCGATCGCTACGGGATCGGCGCACCGGTGATCGTCTCGGGGCTGCTGAGAGACGAGCGGTATCGACCAATCGCGAACGAGCGCGTCTCGCTTCGTGTCGAGCCGACTCGGGACGAAGTCGCAGGCGAGGTCACCGCCCAAACCGACCTGGATGGTCAAGTCCGCGCCACTCTCCAGGGGCCGACCGCAGCGGGTGCCTACGAAGTGAAAGCGAAAGCCGATGGTGAAGACATCGCCGCCGAAGTGTTTTTGGTGGAAGAAAGTGGCGACGAGCTAGCCAACCTCGAAGTCAGCTCGACCGAGCTCCAAGCAGCAGCCAAGCGCACCGGGGGCCGGGTCTTTCTTTCGATCAACGATGTACCCCTACTGGCGGAGCTCGCGGCCACGACGCGCAAAACGGCCGGGCTGATCTCCAAACAGCCGTTGCTGCACCCGCTTTTCTTGTTCCTCACGGTGGCCGTCCTAGCGCTGACCTGGGTGCTTCGTCGCCGTTGGGGTCGTCGCTAGTCGTCGCAAGCGGAGGCGCTTTTGGCATTCTCGCATGAGATGAGGGAACGGGCTGGACATCGCCTGACGTCATCCTAGAACTAGCCGTCTCGCCCATGCAGCGCACCAAGTTACGCGGCGCCCGTACGCACAATCTTCGCTCCATCGACCTCGATATCGACCCAGGCACCTATCTGGCGATCGTGGGGCCTTCGGGGGCAGGGAAGTCCTCGCTTGCGTTCCGCACGCTTTACGCCGAGGGACAGCGGCGTTACGTTGAGAGCTTCAGCGCGTATGCGAGGCAGTTCCTCGAACGGCTCTCGCGTCCACCAGTCGACGAGCTCGACCCAGTCCCCGTTGGGATCGCCGTGGACCGCCAAGCCCCGGTTCGGACGAGTCGTTCGACCGTCGGCACGATGACCGAGATCGCCGACTACGCGAAGCACCTTTGGGCTCACGCAGCCGAGCTACATTGCCCGACGTGCGACACGATCGTCCATCGGGATGCCCCGACGCGCGCCGCCCAAACGGTCATGAAGGAGCTGGCGGGTAAGAAGCTTCTGGTAACTTACCCCGTCGCCGTGGCCGACAAGGAGCACTTTCTGGGCGTTCGGGAAGCCCTCTTGCGGGACGGGTATCGCCGCGTCCGAGTGAAAGGCAAAGTGAGCGATCTCGACGAGGTCAGGCCTAGTGACGTCACCAATGGACGGAGCAGCACCCTCGACGTCGTCGCGGACCGCACCGTCGCCCGGGAGCGAGATCACAGTCGGCTCGTCGAGGCGATCGAGATGGCCATGAAGCGGGGGACCGGCCGCGCCAGCGTGTGGACGGCCACCGGCGAGGAGCTCGGATTTTCGGAGGGGCTCCATTGCCCCACCTGCGACCGTTCCTTTCGACGGGCGACGCCTGGGTTGTTCAGCTTCAACAGCCCCATTGGGGCCTGCGAAACCTGCCGCGGGTTCGGCCGCACGATCGAGATCGACCTCGACCGCGTGATCCCCGACTACGATCTCTCCGTGGAGGACGGTGCGATTCGAGCTTGGCAGGGCAAGGCGACCACCTGGGAGCGCAAGGAGCTGCGCAAGCAAGCCAAGAAGGCTGGTGTGCCTCTGGGGGTTCCGCTCCGGGACTGGAACCCGACCCAGATCGCGTGGTTGATCGACGGGGACGAGCTTGGATACCCGAAGGGATGGTGGGGAATTCGAAGTTGGTTCCGTTGGATGGAGTCGCGCGCGTACAAGATGCACGTCCGTGTGTTTCTTTCTCGGTATCGAAAGTACGAGACCTGCAAAGACTGCGATGGGACACGGTTGAAGCCCGAGGCACTAGCGTGGCGGATCGACGACCTGAGCTTGCCTGACCTCTACGCACTTTCCGCATCGAACGCGCTTGCGTTTCTACAGCGCCAGGATAAGCGATTCGAGGGAGATGCGGGGGCGGCCCTCTTGTGGCGTGAGGCGATCGGGCGACTGAGCGCGCTTCACGAAGTCGGCCTCGGGTACCTGTCTCTCGATCGCACATCGAGGACGCTATCGGGCGGGGAGACGCAACGCGTCGCGCTGACGAGCGCTCTTGGGGCGACCCTCAACGGCGCGATGTTCGTCCTGGACGAGCCGACGGTGGGGCTCCATCCACGGGACGTCGAACGGCTGCTTGGCGTGGTGCGCGCGCTCGCGAAAGACGAGAACGTCGCCGTCGTGGTGGAGCACGACCCCGAGATGATCCTCGGCGCCGATCGCGTGGTCGAGCTCGGGCCCGGTGCGGGTGAGAACGGGGGCGAGATCGTATTCGATGGAACGCCTGCAGCGCTCCGACGCGCCAAAACCGCGACCGGAGCGGCTCTGAAGCTCAACGGATCCATCGTGCGGGCGCGCCGTGAGCCCAAAGGTTGGCTCGAGCTGAAGGACGCCTCGGGGCACAACTTGCGCGGTGTTGACGTCTCGTTTCCGCTCGGGGTCATGACGTGCGTCACAGGCGTCAGCGGGTCGGGCAAGAGCAGCCTCGTTCTCGAGACTCTGCTCCCCGCGCTTCAAAGGCTGCTTGGCGTCAAGTCCGAGCAGGCAGCACTCGAGCACGCGACGCTGACCGGCTTCGAATCGCTTAAGGGCGTCGTCGGCGTGGATCAGGCGCCGCTTGGACGGACCTCGCGCGGCAATGCCGCAACCTATCTCAAGATCTGGGATATCTTTCGCAAGCGCTTCGCCGCCCAATCCATCGCTAAGCAAAGGGACTACAAGCCCGGGTTCTTCTCGTTCAATGTCGAAGGCGGCCGTTGCGAGGCATGTCGAGGCGATGGTGCCGAAACCGTGGAGATGCAGTTCCTGGCGGACGTCGTCTTCTCGTGCCCCGAATGCGGCGGGAAGCGGTTCGCCGGGCCGGTTCTCGATATCGAGTACAGGGGGCTCAATGTCGCGCAGGTGCTGCAGCTGACCGCACAGGAGGCCGCCAAGCGCTACGCCGACGACCCGTCGATCCAACGTGGCCTGTCGCCGCTTCTCGACGTCGGTCTCGGCTACCTTCGGCTCGGCCAGCCCTTAAACACGCTGTCTGGGGGCGAAGCGCAACGCCTCAAGCTCGCAGAGGCGCTCCTCCGGGCATCACCTGGCTCTCTTCTGATCTGTGACGAGCCTACCGCCGGTCTTCACGCCAACGACGTTCAGCCGCTGGTTCGCGTGCTCGATGGGCTCGTCGAGCGGGGGGACACCGTGATCGTGGTCGAGCACGACATGCAGATCGCGGCACACGCCGACTACGTCATCGACCTCGGGCCCGGCGCCGGGGCGGAGGGAGGGTGCATCGTGGCGATTGGCGTCCCTGAAACGGTCGCCAAGCGCAAGGGTTCGCAGACTGCCCCGTATCTGGCGCGGGCGATCGGCGGCAAGCCTCCGACGAAGTCGAGGCACCGCCGTAAGAAGGCGAGTCTCGTGCGCAGCCAGGACCAGAAGATAAAGATCGTCGGCGCCCGGGAGCACAATCTCAAGAACGTGAACGTTCAGATCCCACGCGACCAACTCGTGGTGCTCACGGGACCGAGTGGAAGCGGCAAGAGCACCCTGGCGTTCGACGTTTTGTTCGCGGAGGGTCAGCGGCGCTATCTCGAAACGCTCTCACCCTACGCGCGGCAGTACATGCCTCAGCTCCCGCGCCCGTCGGTCGATCAAGTGCTTGGTGTTCCACCGAGTGTGTCGCTCGAGCAGCGCCTGACCCGGGCAGGTGCCAACTCGACCGTGGCCACGGTGACCGAGGTTTCGCACTATCTGCGGCTCATCTGGGCCCGTATAGGCGTGCTGCACTGCGTCGACTGCAAGGTGCCGATCTCGGCACGTCCCGTGTCTGAGCTCGTCCGCGATGTCCGCAAAGCGTTCGCCGGCAGGACTATCACGATCCTGGCGCCCGTCGTGCGCGGTCGAAAGGGGATTCATCGTGAGCTTCTCGCCAAGGCGCAGCGGGACGGTTTCACCGAGGCGCGGATCGACGGTCAGCTCGAGACCCTAGAGCCGGGTATGAAGGTCGACCGCTACATCGAGCACGACATCGAGCTGGTGGTCGGCAAGACGCGGGTCAAAAGCCCTGAGCTATTAGAGCTTCTCGATCGTGCATTAACCTTCGGGAATGGTGCCGCATGGGTCCTCGCTGGAGACCAACAGATGCAGCTTTCCAGCAAGCAGGCTTGCCCGAGCTGCGGACGCGGCTACCCGGAGCTCGATCCGCGTTTCTTTTCGTTCAATACCCGCCAAGGGCAGTGTCCGGAATGCGAAGGCCGCGGGGAGATCGTTAAAAAGAAGTGGCGTGGCCGGCGTCGGAAGCGGGCGGAAGAGCGCCGCTTGTGCGACGTTTGTGACCAGACGCGCCTTTCCCCGCTGGCGCGTGGGGTCACGGTTGATGACATGTCGATCACGTCTCTTTTCGACCAGAGCGTGTCCGAGGCGATGCAGACCGTTCGGGCCATGCGCCTCGGCGGACGCGACTCCACCATCGCCCATACGCCACTGCAGGAAGCCCTCCGCCGGCTGACGTTTCTCGAAGAGGTCGGCCTCGGTTATCTTGGACTTGGGCGTGCAGCCAACACGTTGAGCGGCGGTGAAATGCAGCGTGTTCGACTGGCCGCACAGCTTGGAAGTGGGCTGACCGGCGTCTTGTACGTGTTGGACGAGCCTACCATCGGGCTTCATCCCCGCGATACAGGGCAACTGCTAGGGGCGTTGCGGGGGCTCGTAGAACGAGGGAACTCCGTCCTAGTGGTCGAGCACGATGCCGACACGATCCGTGCTGCCGACCACGTAATCGATATTGGGCCAGGAGGCGGCAAGCATGGCGGGAGAGTGGTTTCGCAGGGGTCGCTCGCAGAGATGAAGGACTCGGTCACCGCGGCAGCACTCGCCCGGCCACCGAGGATTCCGGTGTCCCGACGTTCCACCAAAGAGGTCTCATGGCTCACGCTTTCCGGGGTTGCTCACCACAACTTGAAGAGCATCGACGTCCGTTTTCCGCTGGACCGTTTCGTCGCGGTCACCGGCGTAAGCGGGTCCGGCAAGAGCTCTCTCATCCGGGAGGTGCTCCTTCGA
Source organism: Myxococcales bacterium (assembly GCA_029863605.1). GTDB lineage: Bacteria > Myxococcota_A > Polyangia > Polyangiales > Houyiibacteriaceae > SG8-38. The sequence goes on from JAOTVB010000014.1 coordinate 51,228, forward strand.
GCGACGCGTGATGCGGTTGGCCTCGTCAACGACTCGCCGGCTGGTCCATTTCGGCGGATCGACGGCTTCGAGCGGCTCAACCGCGCCATCGAGGTCGACCAAAGCCCGATCGGACGCACACCGCGCTCGGTGCCCGCCACGTATATCGGGATTTGGAACCTAGTGCGTAGGCTCCTAGCGGGAACTCCCGAGGCTCGGGCTCGAGGATACGGCCCGAGCCGGTTTTCGTTCAACGTGGAGGAAGGCCGATGTCCCGAGTGTAAAGGGCAGGGTTCGATTCTCGTCGAGATGGCCTTTCTACCCGACGTCGGCGTTCCCTGCGAGACCTGCAATGGCTTTCGATTTACCCCGGAAACCCTGGAAGTGAGATGGCAGGGGTTGAACGCGGGGGAGCTTCTCGATCTCGAGGTGACTGAAGCAGTCGACGTGTTTGCCCCTGTGAAAGCGATCCGAGAGCCTTTGAAGTTGCTGGTGGATCTGGGGCTCGGTTACCTCCATCTAGGTCAAGCTTCAAACACGCTAAGCGGCGGGGAAGCGCAGCGCATCAAGCTGGTGTCCGAGCTTGCGACCGGACTGAACACGGGCCCGACCCTCTACGTCATGGACGAGCCCACGACCGGCCTTCACCGGGACGATGTAGACCGATTGCTCGGCGTCCTCCTGCGCCTCGTGGACCGAGGCGACACGGTCATCGTCATCGAGCACCACCCCGACGTGATGCTCGCCGCAGATTGGGTGATCGACCTCGGCCCCGAGGGCGGTGCCGGCGGCGGCCGGGTCGTCGCACAAGGCACCCCCGAAACGATCGCCAAACGAAAGCGCAGCCACACCGGCCACGTCCTGAGGCGCGAACTTCAATCTAGCGCGTGCTCTTCGTGATTGTCTTGGCACTCCAATCACGTGCCACCCGTTCTATGTGACGCCCCAACTCGTACGTGCCGTCGCTAGGTTTCCGCTTGGCTTTCCCACCATTCGGGCAGGTCCGCGACCGAATCCAAGACCGCCTCTGGGCTTATGTCACCCTCCAAGTCGATCGGGCGGAACTTCCCGGTGCGGACGAGAATGCCGGTGAGGCCGACAGTCTGTGCCCCGCCGACGTCCGCACGAATGTCGTCCCCGATCATCGCAACCTTCGCTGGAGAGATTCCAAGCTTCCTTACTGCGGCTTCGAAGAAATCGTGGGCGGGTTTGCCCATCACCACCGCCTCGCAGTCGGCCGCGTGCTCGAGGGCCTTGATGAACGGAGCGACGTCCAAGACCAGGCCATCGTCCCCTTCGGCGTAGCGGGACATGCCTAGGGCGATCAGGACCGGTCGCGGTTGCGCCATGAGCAGGCGAAAAGCCCGATTCAGCGTTGCGAAATTCCATGCGTCGCCGATATCGCCAACGACCACGCTGCCCGCGCCCTCTTCGGCCGCGTCGCCTAGAATCTCGAGCCCTGCGAAATCCTGACGTGTCGCTTCTCGAACGAAAAGCGCGAGCGGCGTCGCGTCGCACTCAGAAAGGTACTCGCGTGCGGCAACCGGCGGCGCGAAGATGTGTTCCGCCGACACCGACAGCCCCATCGCGTCGAGGCGCTCGACGAGCGCGCTCCTAGGTTTAGAGCTCGTGTTGGTGACGAAGAGGTGAGGAATTTTCCGTCGCTCACACCACTGGAGCGTTTCGACCGCGCCGTCGATGACGCAATCCGCCTCGTACAGCACTCCGTCGAGATCGAAGAGAAGCGCCTGCATAGCAACCGGTCCCGGTTTGGTCGCTCACTATAGGCGCTACCAGAGCGAACGCCACAGACACGAATGCGCAACTTTTGCACTACCGACGAATGCTCTCCGTCAGGCATCCTAACCGCATGTGGGCACGATGGTAGAACGCTCTGCGAGATGCGCCGGACGTAGCGCGATTATCCTGATCACGATTTGCTTATCGGGTGCCTGCACAGAATCCGGCAGCGAAGTGGCCAGCGATTGCGTACAGGCGCAGGGTCTGATCAGCCAACGAATCGCTCGCTTCGCCCCGAGGGATGTCGAGTGTGAATCACTGCCGGCTTCAATGGCTCTCGTCGAGCCGCGGCTCAGCACCGCAAACGTTCCCGATTCCTGGGCGACTGCCCCGCTCTTCAGCACGTCCGGCGCGCGCCGGTTCGCAACGATCGCGACCGCCGAAGGAACGAGCCTCTACGGCACGGGAGAAATTGCCGGCCCGCTCCTTCGCAACGGACAGGTGACCGAGGTGTCGACGATGCAGCCGTTTCGTCGGGACCCGCCACCGGGCCTCGGCTCCCTCGAGTACGACGATGCAACGCCCAATCTCTATCAGGCTCACCCGTGGGTTTTGGGGGTGCGCGCCGACGGCTCCGCTTTTGGCGCGCTGGCCGACACGAGTTACAGACTACGTATCGACCTGACGGCCGGAATCGTCTTCAGCGGCGAAGAGCCGTTTCCGGTGATCGTGATCGAGGGAGACTCGCCCCAAGAGGTTCTGAGGCAGCTAGGCGAGCTGACGGGAACGATGGAATTGCCGCCGCTCTGGGCGCTCGGCTACCAACAGGCTCGCTGGTCCTACCTCCCGGATGCACGCGTGCGAGAAGTCGCTGACGAATTTCGCGCCCGATCGATCCCGTGCGACGTGATCTGGGTCGACATCGACTACATGGACGAATTTCGGATCTTCACCTTCGAACCTGAAGGCTTCTCAGACCCCTCCGGTCTCAACGACTACTTGCACGGCCAGGGGTTTCGTTCGGTTTGGATCCTCGATCCCGGGGTCAAAGTCGACCCCGGTTACTCCGTCTACGAAGAGGGGCTAGCCGGCGAACACTTCCTGCTTGGTCCAGACGGCGAGCCTTTCACCGGAGGCAGCTGGCCCCTTGATTCGCACTGGCCAGACTTCACGCGGCCCGAGACGCGTGAATGGTGGAAAGCGTATTTTCCCGCCTTCTTAGGCAACGGCCTCGATGGCATTTGGATCGACGTTAACGAGCCGTCTCTGATCTTCCCGGTGGGTGCACAGTTTCCAGAAGATGTCGTTCATCGTGGCGGCGGTGGCCTTCCCGAGGCGACACATAGGCGTTACCGGAATGCATACGGACTTCTCATGGCGCAGGCAACGTTCGAGGCGCTTCGGGAAGCCAGGCCGCAGCGTCGCCCTTTCGTTCTGTCCCGCTCGAATTTCATCGGGGGACAACGGTACGCTGCGATGTGGACGGGGGACAATAGCGCTAGCTGGGCTCATCTCTATTGGTCGGTCACGATGTCGCTCAACATGGGCCTTTCCGGACAGCCTTTCGTGGGGCCGGACATCGGCGGTTTCTTCAAGACACCGAGTCCCTCGCTCTACGCGCATTGGATCGGGGTGGGCGCCTTGTTTCCGTTCAGCAGAACGCACACCGTGAGTGGATCAGCGGACCAAGAACCGTGGTCATTTGGTGCCGAGGTCGAATCGACGGCGCGCACGGCAATCGAGCGCCGCTACCGACTCTTGCCTTACCTCTACACGCTGTTCCACGAGGCCTCGACGATCGGGCTTCCTGTCTGGCGGCCTGTGTTCTTCGCCGATCCATCAGACGCCTCGCTTCGCGCCGAGGACCACGCATTCTTGTTGGGCGCTGATGTATTGGTCGAACCCGTTCTCACTGAAGCTGATCCGCACGAGTTCGCTCTTCCAGACGGGGCGTGGCGACCATTCACGTTGGTGGGCGAAGACTCCGACTCCGATCCCGCGATCCCGACTCTGAAGGCACGAGGCGGCGCGATTATTCCGCTTGGGGAAGTGATTCAAACCACGACCGAACCTTCGCTCGAGCCCCTGACGCTCCTAGTGTCGCTCGACGACCGCGGTCAGGCCGAAGGAATCTTGTACGAAGACGACGGCGAAGGATATGACTACCGAGATGGAGACTATCTGCTGACGACCTATGCGGCCGAGCGCATCGACGGGACCGTCGCGCTGACTATCGCCAGTCAGGAAGGTGATCGTCAACGACCCGAGCGCACCGTCAATGTGGTGGTGCTGACCGACGAGGGCACCTTCTTCGGCACGGGGTCGGAGACATCGGTGATTCGGGTGCCACTACAGTAGCCGCATCGCTTAACCCTGGTGCGGCCGCCCCCAAGATTCTCCCGGCTACCGGGTCCCAAGCTCTTTCAGGTCGGGGCCGGCCCACAAAGGCTCATCCAGTTTCTGTTGGAGGTCGGCGGCGGTGAGGCCCTGCCGGATCTCCCGGACGATCAAGCCATTCGGTCCGAAGTCGAAGAGCGCGAACGGGCAGATCAGCCTGCGGATCGCGATTCCAGTTTCGTCCCGTGCTTGGATCAGAGAGTCGAAGCGGTCGTAGTCCGAAGCGCTGAGACCAATGATCGGACACCTCAACACAGGAGGCGCATAGGCCGTCGTGGCGGACCCGCTTGGCGACACCGACGCAACCTCGACGAACGCCAGCTTTGCCGACTGCGGTTCCGTCAGGTGCTCGATCGAGCCGCTCAAGGCCTGAGGAAGCCCTGCGCCGAGCCAGATCCCGTGAATCGATTGGCATTCCTGCGCAGCGCGCCGAAGCACGTGCGCTACGTCAGCTTCGTTGGCGGGCGATGACATCGGTGAAGCGCCGAAATAGATAGCGCGAGTCGTGAGGGCCGGCGGCAGCTTCGGGATGATATTGAACACTGAAGGCACCCGTCTCGAGGTGCGCGATGCCCTCGCAGGTGTCGTCGTTGAGGTGCAGGTGGGTCACGCTACACTTGTTTTCGAGTGAGTCGACATCGACGCAGAACCCATGGTTCTGTGTGGTGATTTCGACGCGACCGGTCTCGAGGTCCTTGACCGGCTGGTTGAGCCCTCGATGCCCGAACTTGAGCTTGTACGTTTCGCCTCCGAGCGCGAGGCTCATGAGCTGGTGCCCCAAGCAGATCCCGAAGATCGGGCGCTTGCCGAGCAGGTCCCGCACCGTCTTGATCCCCTGGGTGACTGCCGCCGGATCGCCCGGACCGTTCGACAAGAAGACACCGTCGGGATCGTACGCGAGAATCTCGTCCGCCGTGGCGGTGGCTGGGACGACGGTCACCTTGCACCCTTCGTCGACGAAGCAACGTAGGATGTTGAGCTTGACGCCGAAGTCGACGGCGACGACATGCCACGGTGGGGCGTTCTGGCGGGGCTCGGCCCAGACACCGCTGCCCTCGGTCCATTCGAAGGTTTCCGTAGTGGTGACCTCGCCCGTGAGGTCTTGGCCGGTCATCGGTGGCGCCGCTTGAGCCCGGTCGTGCAGCGTCGCCGGATCTTCGGCGCCTACCGCCGCCATCTGCGCCCCGACGTCGCGTATGTGACGGGTCAACGTTCGGGTGTCGACCCCGGATAACCCAACGATGCCTTCCTTTTTGAGATACGTGTCGAGAGATTGGACCGCGCGCCAGCTGCTCGACACCTCCGAAAGCTCACGGACGACGAACGCCCGCAGGGCGGGGCGCCTGGCTTCGGCATCTTCGAGATTGATACCCGTGTTGCCGATCTGCGGCGCGGTCATCGTGACGATCTGTCCGCAGTACGAGGGGTCGGTCAGGACCTCTTCGTAGCCTGTCATTCCCGTCGTGAAGACGGCTTCACCGACAGCGGTTCCCGACGCACCGAACGCGAGGCCGCTGAACCGGGTTCCGTCTGCAAGTACGAGGTGTCCTTCTTTCATGATCGTTCGAGTTCGTAGGCCACAGCGCCTCCGACGACCGTCATCGTGGGACGGCCCGTCAGCTCGCGGCCGAGCAAAGGTGTATTGTGTGACCTGGAGCGTAGCGCCTCTTCGGTGAGAATCCATCGAAGGTCGGGGTCGATGACTGTGACGTCCGCACGTCTCCCCTCCCGAAGGGACCCCCCTTCGAAATCCGGAATGAGACGGCCCGGCGCAGCGGAGAGGGCCTCGACGAACCGAAGGGGCTTGATGACGTCATCACGCACCAGCTGGAGGAGTGACGCGATTGCGGTCTCGAGGCCGTTGATACCGACCGCCGCAGTCTCGAACTCACAATCTTTTTCGAGTTCGCTATGGGGTGCATGGTCTGTCGCGATGCAGTCGATCGTGCCATCCGCCAGCGCTTCGAGGAGCGCCTCCCGGTCCTCTGCTTCGCGAAGCGGAGGATTGACCTTGCAATACGTGTCGTAGCTGAGAAGGGCCTCGTCGGTGAAGAGCAAGTGGTGCGGAGTCACCTCTGCGGAGACGCGCAAGCCCCGCGACTTTGCCTCTCGAATCAGCCGGACCGCTCCAAGGCTCGAGATGTGCGCGACGTGATAGCGAGCGCCGGTGAGCTCGGCCAGAATCAAGTCCCGCGCCACGATGATGTCTTCAGCGGCCCGCGGCCAACCGCGAAGCCCGAGTTGCGTCGACTTCGCACCTTCGTGCATTTGCGCGCCCTTGGTCAGGTCGTGGTCTTCGCAGTGTTGGCTCACGAGCAAATCGAACGTTCGGGCGTATTCCATCGCGTGTCGCATCACAGCTGCGTTCATCACGCAGAGCCCATCGTCGCTGACTCCGATGGCGCCGGCCTCCCGCAAGTCCGCCATCTCGGTAAGCTCGACACCTTTCTGCCCTTTGGTGACCGCTCCGAAAGGCAGCAGCCGCGTGCCGCCGAGGTCCTGCGCGCGCGCCAGGATCATTTCGGTGATCGCTCGATTGTCGTTGATCGGATGCGTGTTCGGCATCGGACAAACTGCAGCGAAACCACCGGCAGCCGCGGCGGACAACCCCGAGGCGATGTCTTCTTTGTACTCTTCGCCGGGCTCACGCAGATGGACGTGTAGGTCGACGAAGCCGGGGCACACCCAGGACCCTTCGACATTGACGACGCGAACGTTCTCGTCGTTGGAAAACCCGGCGCCGGCGTCGCGCCCAACCGCTCTGATACGCCCTGCCTCGATCACGACGTCGGCGGTTTCGTCGAGGCCCGAGGATGGATCGAGAACCCGCCCACCCCTGAGGATCAGAGGGATCGGCGGGGTCACGTGCGTCAACATACCGGTCCGCGCTTACGTGACGGACCCAAACCAGTCAACCCGTTAGCCGGCCTTCCGATGCATCTCGTCGTCGTCCTCCGCGGCAGCGACGGTGCCGACCGAGGAGGAAACTTTGGCCTGAGCTTTCTTCTCCTCGACACGTTTCTTCATCGTCATGACTTTCCGGTAGACTGAGGCGAAGTCTTTGTTGCGCGTGGCCATATTCGGAGTACCGCCGCGCAAGAGGGTTTGCAGGATGAATTCGAGAACTTGAATCTCGCCTTCGGAAAAACTGTTGCTGATGCGCATGGTTCCGATCTACCACCCGTGTCGATGCATGACAATCAGTGACGAGCAATGTAGGGCCATGACCTGTCATGCGTGTTGGAACTTTGCGCTCTAAGTATCTGTGATTCCGATAGTTTTCAGGTTGCCAATCCAACTATCGACGATCGCCAAATCGATAGGTTAGTCGGATGCATGGTTGACAAAGTAGGTCGGGGTCGACCCCGTCGCGGTCGGGCGACAAAGAGCTACGGAGAGGCCTGATTAGTTGTCTGCAGCGGTCACGCGGACGACCTCGTCGATCGTCGTGACGCCTTGGATGACCTTCTGAAGGCCCGCCATACGGAGCGTGGACACGCCCTCGCGAATCATCTCGTCCTTGACCTCGGCCGTGGAGCCGCCCTGAAGCACGATTTCACGGAGACGCTCGGTGAAGGGCATGACCTCGTAGAGCGCGATGCGCCCCTTGTAGCCGGTATCGTTGCAGACCTTGCAGCCCGAGCCTCGATAGGCGACGACATTCGGGATTTCGGCCTCCGGGTAGCCGACATCGAGAAGCACTTGCTCGTCGGTTGGCACCTGGACCTTGCACTCCTCACAAATCTTGCGCGCAAGGCGTTGGGCGAGGACGAGGTTTACCGATGCGGTGACCAGGAAGGGCTCGACGCCCATGTTCAACAGACGTGTGACGGTGCTCGGCGCGTCGTTCGTATGCAAGGTCGATAGCACCAAGTGGCCGGTCAACGCGGCTTTGACGGCGATTTCCGCGGTCTCGAAGTCTCGAATCTCGCCGACCATGATGATATCGGGATCCTGACGCAAAAACGAGCGAAGCGCGGCCGCGAAGTTCAGGCCGATGTCTTCGTGCATTTGCACCTGGTTGATGCCCATCAAGTTGAACTCGATCGGATCCTCGGCCGTGCTGACGTTAGTTTCGACGTCGTTGAGGTCCGACATCGCAGAGTAGAGCGTCGTCGTCTTGCCCGAGCCGGTGGGTCCAGTGACCAGTACCATGCCGTACGGTTGGTGAATGGCATCACGAAAGTCCGAGAGCGGCTTCTGCTCGAAGCCGAGCTTCGTCATGTCGAGCTGGAGGTTCGATTTGTCGAGGAGACGGAGGACGATCTTCTCGCCCCACAGGGTGGGTACCGCGGAAACACGATAGTCCATCTCGCGACCCTTACCGAGCTTGAGCTTGATACGGCCGTCTTGGGGAAGTCGTCGCTCGGCAATGTCCAGCGAGGACATGATCTTCAGACGAGAGGCGATGGCGTTCTTCAGCTTGATCGGAGGTGTCATTTCCTCGTGAAGGACACCGTCCACGCGATATCGAACACGAAGTACCCGCTCGTACGGCTCGACGTGAATGTCCGAGGCGCCCTGTTTGATCGCATTGAGCAAGATCGCGTTGCAGAGCCGAATGACCGGTGCGTCCTCGCTCGCCCTTTCTAGGTCGAGAAGATCCGCGTCGTCTTCGTCCAACGCGACTTCGATTTCCGACTCGTCGAAGCCCTCCATGATGTCTTCGTAGGAGATCTCCGGCTGCGCATACGCTTTCTCGAGCGCCGCCAAGATCGCGCTTTCGGACGAGACGACCGGCTCGACGTTGTAGCCGGTCAGGAACTTCACGTCGTCAATTGCGTTCAAGTTCGAGGGATCGGCCATCGCCACGATCAGAGAGCTGCCTGCCCGAGACACAGGAATGATTTTGTGGCGTTCGCAAACCTGCGGGCTGATCAGCTTGAGGATGTCTCGGTCGATCTCGTATTCGGAGAGATCGATCGCCTGAACGCGATACTGCTCACTCAGGAAGTCGGTGATCTCCTGATCGGAAATCGCACCGAGCCGCGCAAGCGCGTAGCCCAGGCTGATGTTGTCGTCCTTCTGCTGCTTCTGTGCCTCGCGCAGTTGCTCGAGGCTGATCCGCTTTTCGCGAACGAGAAGCTCGCCCAGTCGGTTTCTACTCATCCCAGTTACTTCCCTCACCGAAGTACAGCATTAGTATATTTATTCACAAAAATGACCCAGACTCAAGTGTAGGTGGAAAGGGACCCTTGCAGGCAACGATTTGGGGGAGGACCTACATTATGGGAGCTACCTCACTTCGGGGAAAGCTCCTTTTGCGGCAAACAAGGGTTTCGTAGGGGTTTCGGCTGGATCCCAGTCATCTTGGCGGAGGCCGATCCGCTTGCCGGTGCCTGGGACACGGAGTAGCCCGCGCAGGTGGCGAAGCCAAAAAAACAGATCACCGCGGCCCCTCGAGACGCTGGAGAGGCCCTCGGGCAGCTCGAGCAGCCCACGATGAACTGGAAGGTCATCGGGCTCTTGGGCGTCGCGCTGGCGGTGGTCTGGGTCATCGGCGGGATCCTCATGCCGACGATCGGTTACGTCGGGTTGATCGTGGCGGGGGTGCTGACCGCGGTCGCGTTGGGGTTTCTGATTTGGATATGGAGGCTCACGCGAAAGTCGGCCGATATCGCTGCGATTCTCAAAAGCGCGACCGACAAGGAAGGTCGCGCTGCAGCGCTCGAGCAACTCCGCGCCAGACAAGCTCCGGGAGGCAAAGACGCGTTGAACGCGATCGCTCAGGCGCAGCTGGTAGCTCAGGAACATCCTGCCGAGGCGATCAAGATTCTCGAAGCCATCGACCTCAAGAAAGCGCCGGCGCTGGTCCACGACGATGTTCGTGCCAATCTCGCGATGTTCTACCTCATGACGGGTCGAGCGCGGGATGCTCGGGAGCTTGCAGACGAGATCCGCCTCGACCGACAGCCCCAGGCCAAGGCTAAGGCCATGTACGCAGCGGTCGTCGCCGAAGCTTTCGCGCGCACCGGAAAAGCCGAGGACGCGCGAAAGCTTTTAGAAACCTACGACCCTGACGACAAAGAGTTTGGGCAGGTCGCAGGGATGCTTCTGCGCGCGCAGGTCTACACATACATGGCGACCAAGAAGCGCGGGCGCGCCAAACAAGCGATGGAGCAACTCCTCGAAGTGGATCCAAACATGGTCGCCGCATTCGTCCAACGCGGCACACGCCCCGAGCTGAGCCGACTCGCCAAGCAAGTCTTGGCAGGGGCGGGCGCACTTCCCAAGCAAAAGATGCGCGTGCGCACGCGCTAGTAGCTCGTGACCTCACGCACTTGGACAATCCGTGAAGTCCTCGAATGGACGACGAGCGACTTTGCCTCACGGCAGATTGCGACGCCCCGCTTGGATGCGGAGCTCTTGGTAGCTCAAGCCCTTGGTACTGACCGGGTGGGCCTGTACTTGGATCTCAATCGCCCTTTGGTGGACGACGAGCGCGCCGCGATCCGTGTCCTCGTCAGCCGGCGTCGGGATCGCGAACCCGTCGCCTACATTCTCGGTTACCGGGACTTCTATGGGCGCCGATTCTCAGTCGACGCGTCGGTGTTGATCCCACGGCCGGACACCGAGACCCTGATCGAACACGCACTCGAGTGCATCCCCGAAGACAGGCCGTTCCGAGTGCTCGATGTGGGAGCGGGAAGCGGAGCGATCGCGCTGACGCTGGCGGCCGAACGGCCCCTCGCAATCGTGACCGGGACCGACGTCTCCGAGGATGCCTTGCGCGTTGCTCGGAAGAACGCGGCGGGGCTCGGCCTCGGCGATCGGGTCCGCTTCGTGAAGGCGAACCTGGTAGACGAGAGCTTTGAGCACGATCTCGTGGTTTCGAATCCGCCGTACGTCACGCATGCACAATTGGCGGAACTCGAGCCCGAAGTGCGGGACTACGAACCGAGCGCCGCGCTCGAGGGAGGCGAGGATGGCCTCGATGTCGTGCGGGCGCTGCTTGCTGCCGCCGCCAGGGTTACGCGCGCCGGCGCACGGATGTTGATCGAGGTGGGCGAAGGTCAATCCGGGTCGGTCCTCGCGCTGGCCGAACGCAGCGACGCCTGGAAGCCGGTTGGCACGCATCCCGATCTCAATCGGATCGAGCGAGTCGTTTACCTCCGCCGCACCTGACGGAGCCACACGTCGGCGAAGAGCAGCCCGAGGGCGAGGGTCAGAAGCCATGGCGTGAGCGGCTCTTCGAGCCCTCGCAAGGTGACTCCGCCAGGACGGTCGAAGCCGGTAGCCACGTCTGGCAACTCGTCGGGAACGAGGTCGCTCTCGCCGCTTGGGGCGTTGACGACGAACGCGAAGCGGGGGCCTTGGACTCCGTTGACTAGCACGCGGTATGCACCGATTTCGGTCGTCTCCCGAAACGCCACACGGTCTGCTTGCGGCAGGTCCAACGTGCGGCCCGATGGAGTGATCACTTGAATGCGCTGGGTTTGCGTCGACCCTGGGAGCGATACGGCTTGGAACGGCTCCACCGAGTGCTCCGTACGACCAGCGAGCCGCGCTAGGGTCTGCAAAACGAAAGGGACGAATGCGGGCTGGTAGGGCAGATCCGTCCATGCGTCGTCGAGCGTCGTCGCGAGCATCGCCACGCGCCCGCTCCGATACCGATGCTCCACCATAGCCGGCGAGCCGTCGCTGAACCGCGCCGTCACGACCGCATCGAGCGAAGTCTCCTCAATCGGCGCTCGGCCGTTGACGGTCACCTGGGCGAGCTCGGGAAGGCCTTCCGAGCGTAGTGACAAAGGCCCATCGTCGGTCCGGGTAGCCGTATATCGGCCGGGCAACAAATCTCGCAGAACGTTTCCGTACGCGCGAGGGTTGATCTTGTTGCCTGCAGTGACCCACAGACTACCTCCACCGGACACAAAACGCTGTAGGAGCGGGAGCCACTTCGAATCCAACGTAGCGTTGGCCAACACCACCACGTCCGACCGAATGATGGCGCTTTCCGAAAAATCTTGTGCGTCGAGCGTTTCGACGGCAAAGGAGCGGCCTGCCTGAGGCGCGACCTCCAGGGCTTGGGCGATGAAGGCGGTTTCCCGCCTTCGTGGATCGGGATGCGGATCGCCGTCGACCAGCAGGACGTGGATCGTGTCGGAGCCGAGCAGAACGCCTCTCACGTTGTCGGCTGAGAGCACGTCGTCGGGATCGAGTTGCATCTCCACCACGGCATCCACCGATCCGGCCGGCAGCGTCAACACCGCCACGCCTTCCTTTCCGGACCACTCGACCGGGCTCGTTTGCGTGTCTTGGCCCTTGCGGCGCAGTCGAATGTTCTGCGGCCTAGTGGTGTTGGTGCCCGACACTTTGGCCTCGAGCTGAAGTCCTTTGTCGGAATCCCTGCTGCCTGTCACCTCCACCGCCCGAATCCAACGGTTATCGGGGTTGGGTGTGGCGACCTGCTCGAAACCGATACTTACGCCCCGAGTGGGCCAATCGCATTCTTCCGAGTGTGCGCCCTTCGTGAAATCCGAAAACACCACCAGCCGCCGCTCTCCGAGGTCGCTCTCCAAGAGCAAGTCGACCGCCAGTCGAACGGCGTCACACAGCGCGTTCGCTCGAATCGAGCGCTCTTCGATCTCTCCAAAAGCATCTGTTGCCAGTTCGACCTCGGAGCTCCGCCGGAGCCAAACGCGCGGTGGCTTTCCGGCCAGGACGACGGAAACCTCGGAACCCCGGGGAAGCCCGCGCAACTGTCGTTTCGCGAGAGAGGCGGCGCGTTCAATGAGGGTCGACCCTTCATGGATTGCCGACATTGAGAGAGAGTCGTCGAAAACGATCGCGAGCGCGTGCTGACGATCCGTGACACTCGATTGCACCACGCGATACGGTCTAGCTGCGACCAATACCAAGACGAGCACCAACAACACCCGAAGCACCAACAACAGCAGGTCGACGACCCGCAATCGGGCTGCGCGAGTAGCATGAATGCGATGGAGGAATGCGATCGTAGGGAGCGTCTGACGAGGAAGCTTTTGCCGTCTCAAGAGGTGGGCGAGGATCGGAGCCGCCACTGCGATGAGCCCCACGAGCATCCATGGCAACCCGAATCCCATGCTTCAGCTCGTCCGTAAAAGCTGCAAGAGAGTGTGCTCGGGCGGGGTATCGCTCCGGGCCAGTTGGTACCGACCCCCGGCCGCGACCACCCGCCGTCGGCACGACTCGATGAAAGCGTCGATCGACTCTCGATAGCGGCGCCGGATGCCTTTGGGGTCGACCTCGACCGAGGCTTCGCCCTCTAGCCCCTCGAAACGAAAGGGCTGTTCGTAAGGGAGATCCACCTCGGCTGGGTCGAGGACGTGCAAAACGACGGTTTGATGTCCACGTGCCTGAATGCGGGCGATTGGGTCCAACGCATCGGCGCGGAGGTCAAGTAGGTCGCTCGCGATGACCACGAGCCCCATGCGTCCGGCATGCTCGATCAGTTCGTCGAGCGAGGCGTGAAGGCCGGTTTCGGTCTGCGAAGTCGTCGGCGCCGCGAGGGTACGCATCAGGTAGTCCAAGTGGGCAGGTCCCGAGCGGGGTGGAAGCCGGTCGCGAATGGTCTCGTCGAAGGTGATGAGCGATACCGCGTCACCTTGCCTCGTCAACACGTAAGCGAGAGCCGCAAGCAAGGTAGTCGCATGCTCGAGCTTGGTCGTGTCGCTGCTGCCCCAGCGCATCGATGGCGAGATGTCGAGTGCCAGCGTCCCGCGCATCTGTGTTTCGTGCTCGAAATGCTTGATCGCGTAGCGGTCTGACCTCGCATAGGCACGCCAATCGATCAATCGCGGGTCGTCACCGGGCCGGTACTCGCGGTGCTCCTTGAAAATGGCGCTTGCTCCCCGGTGAGGGCTCCGATGCATTCCGGCGAGGAGCCCATCCACGGTCCGCTTGGCCCTCAACGTGAGCCCGGCAAGCCTGGTTGCGAGCTCGGGTTCGAGCACACGGCTCACGGCTCGATGCTTCGCATGATGCCCTCGATGACGTCTACCGCCGTGACGCCCTCGGCTTCGGCGCGAAAGTTCATGACGAGGCGATGCATCAAAATCGGCTCCACTAGCGCGCGAACGTCATCGAGCTCCGCGGCGTAACGGCCGTGAAGGATGGCTCGCGCCTTGGCGCCGAGAATCAGCCCCTGGCTCGCGCGAGGGCCTGCGCCGAAGGCCACGTTCTGCTTGACGAGATCGATCGCCCTGACGTCCTCTGGCCGTGATGTCCGGACGATTTCCACGGCGTGCTGCACCACGTGGTCTGCGACTGGAACGCGTGGGACGAGGTCCTGAAAGCTCACGATCTCCTCCGAGGAGAGAACGGGCGTGATCGTCGTCGGCATGGGTGCCGTCGTGCGCTTGACGATATCGACCTCTTCGTGGGCGCTCGGGTAGCGCACGTCGATCTGAAAGAGAAAGCGATCGAGTTGCGCTTCCGGTAGCGGGTAGGTCCCCTCTTGCTCGATCGGATTCTGGGTGGCGAACACCAGGTATGGCTGCTCGAGCGCGTAGGTATTGCCGCTGGCGGTGACTCTTCTCTCCGCCATGGATTGCAGGAGTGCAGCCTGTGTCTTCGGCGGTGCTCGGTTGATCTCATCGGCCAAGAGAATGTTGGTGAACACCGGACCGGGAATGAATCGGAAATGCCGCTTCCCCGTGGTGTTGTCCTCCTCGAGCACGTCGGTGCCTGTGACGTCACTCGGCATCAAGTCGGGCGTGAACTGAATACGATTGGAGTGAAGCGACAGCGCGTCGGCGAGCGTCGTAATGAGAAGGGTCTTCGCGAGGCCTGGCACGCCGACGAACAAGCCGTGCCCTCGGGAAAAGAGCGCAATGAGCAAGAGCTCGATGACCTCTTCTTGTCCGACGATGCGTTGCTTGAGGCGGGCGACGATTTCGTCGCGGGCGTGGGCCAGCTGCTGCACCCGGGCTACGTCGGATGCCGCGGCGATTGGCGTCGAAGGCGGACTACTGCGGACGGGTTCATTCACGGGGACCTCTTAGCGCCTGGCAGAGGGAAGCGCCAGATTACTCACGAATTCCCCCAAGACGTGTGCATAGCTCACGCTCGTGCGCTTCGCTTGGGCCATCGAGCTCCGCGAGCACACAATGAGGCTGCGGGTCGAAAGGGTTGAGGGCGATCG
This sequence comes from Myxococcales bacterium, assembly GCA_029863605.1. Lineage (GTDB taxonomy): Bacteria > Myxococcota_A > Polyangia > Polyangiales > Houyiibacteriaceae > SG8-38. The sequence goes on from JAOTVB010000014.1 coordinate 66,466, forward strand.
CCAGTAACGCCGAGTGCATCGCTCCATTCCTGTCTCCGGTGCGAAACCGTGCCGTGGCAAGGCTCGATTGTGCGGGGGCGTGGGTAGGGTACAACAACAGCGTGTATACCAGGGGCTTGATCGCATCCCGTGGACGGCCGCCGGCAATCGCCGAGCGAGCGTAACGTGAGGCGACCACCGGGTCCGAGGGTGCAGCTCGGTGCGCTTTTCCGTATTCGACCGACGCAGCCGCGGGGCGCGAACGAACCCACAAGAGGTCGCCGAGGCGTACGTGCTTGCGCGCCTTTTCGCGTTCGACCTCGGCGAGCTCGTCGTTTTCGGTCGCCTCACCGCTGAGGTGGCGCCGCAGGAGTCGGACAGCCGGCGGCTTCGGCTTTTTCGCAAGCTCATTTCTCCAGCCGGCCTCGAGCTCTTTCCAGGGGGCACCCGCCACCACGGCCAGGGCCGTGCGCGCATCGGCGGCGTCGGCCACGTGTTGGAGCCCACGCTGCACTCCTTCGCGCCCGTGCTGGTTGTAGAACATCTCCATGAACGACGACACCTGGGCAAACGCGAGGGCTGCATCTCTTTGACTGGGCAAGAGGGCGATCGACGGATGCAGCTGATCGAAATCGAGGAGCTGATTGGCTTCGACGGCACCGAGCAGCAGTCGATTGGACGCAGGGTCGAGGGGAAGTTGTGTCTTCGGCAACCTCCACCGTGTTTCGAGTAGCTTGGCCAGACCCTCCTGTAGCCAAACCGGTGCGCGGTCGAGGGTGATCTTCGTAATCAACAGGTGCACGTACTCGTGAGCAATCGTGTCGAGCCACGGATAGCCGCGCATGAGCGCTTGCGGCGAAGCGATCATCAGCCGGCCCCACTTGCACAGCGCGATCGTTCCGGTGTTTCGGATCGCCTCGACGGAAAGCGTCGACACGCGCGCGAGCGAGTCGGCATCGGGGTAGATCTCGAGTCGGACCGGACTGACCATCTTTACGCCCAGCTCGACCTCCATGGCTTCAGCAGCGGCCTTGAGGGTATCGATGGCATAGGGGACCAGAATTTCGTCCAGCCCAGGCGCATAGCGAACTTCGAAGTTTTCGTAAGTGGCGGTCTGGTACCCCTTCGTCGTTTCGTAGGTGTCGACCATGAGGTCGGCCATCGTGCCGAGGGTGTTGGGCGCGTTGGCGCTCGCACGTAGCTCGGTCACCGTTGCGGCTGCGGATTCGTAGTCACCCGTGTAAAAGGCAGTGAGCGCCTCCAACTCACGGATGCGAGGTGTCCGCGGGTGATCGATGAGATACCGCTCGAGGAGCACTTGGGCCGGCACACCCTCTCCCGCGGTGAGAGAGGCCTCCAACAGTCCGAGCACCTCGTCCTTGGTTGCGGGCTCAGCCGGTATCGACGCAGAAGTCGAAGCCAACGCCACGCACAAGACGAATAACGGCACACGATTCATCGCAGTAGCCTTTCATAGTAGTCCTGGACCGCAGGCTGATAACCCTCGGGAGCGTCTCCCTTTCGTGCGTCGAGCACGCGACGACGCCAAGCCTGCTCGTCTGCCTTCGAACGGCCCTTTGGAATCTCGACGCGTTCGTCGGTGCGCCTTCCTTCACCACGGTCATCGCCGCCTCGTCCGCTCCTACTCCGCTGTTGGGACTCGAGTTGCTGTCGCAGCCTTCTGAGTTGGTCGGCCGCCGCCTCTTGTTGCTTGTTGGCTTCGAGGGGGTCTTCGGCATCCAAGGATTGTGAGGCTCGTCCCATCGGCTGCTCGATCGATTCGAGCTCTTCGGCTGTCTGATCGGATACGGGTACGCCACCGACCTCTTCGCGAAGGCGACGAGCGAGCTGGTGCGTCGCTTCACGGGCGGCCTCTTGTCGAGCTGCTTCCTGTTGCAGCTGCTCGCGTTCGCGATCGGAAAGCGCCCCTCGAACGTCCGGAATCGCATCGGCGGTCGCATCTCGCAAATCGAGCGCTTCGGCCGCTGCTTTTCGGGCTTCTGCTGCCGCTTCGGCGGTCTTTCCCGCTCGACCGCGAAACATCATGGCCGAAAGCTCCAGGTCTTTTGCCAGGCCCTGGGCTGCCTGCGCCGCCTTCTCGGCCATCGACAACGCCTCGCCCAAATCACCGCTCTCGAGCGCCCGCTCAAAGTCGCTCAATCGTTCTTGGGCGCGGTCGCGGAGATTTCGCTCGTAGGGGCCAAGCGCTTCTTCTGCAAGCGCCTCGATCTGCTCGACGAGTTGTTTGGCTTTCTCTTGGAGGGACTGTTGCGCCTCCGACCCGAGCTCGTCCGCTTCATCGGCTGCACGACGGGTCGCACTCTTTCCGATCCGACGTGCTCGATCCGCCATCCGCTGTTGTTCGACCTCGAGGTCACGGATCGAGTCCAACGCTTCCATCAGCGCTCGCTCTCGTGGGCCGAACCTGGTCTCCGCCAGCGAGTCTTCACTTTGGGAGAGCGCCTGTGTCATGGCATCGATCGTTTGGCTCAACCTCGCCAGGGCCTCCTCTGCGGCGTCGAGATCGCCTTCGGCCAGCGCCTCGCGCAGGTCTTTGAGGGCATCGGACGACTGCCTCGCCTGAACGTTCTGCTGGTTGACGAACTCCCCGGGGACGTACTGCATCGCGCCGAGCAGCTGTTGTTTGAGCGCCTGCATCCTGCGCTCGGCTCGATCGAGGGCGGCCATGAGAGCCCGTTCGAGCTCCGGCGTTTGGCCCCGACGTAGCTCCGAGATCAGCGACGCGATCTCACGTTGAAGCTCCCGCATCTCATGGGCGATTGCCGCGGCATCGTTGAGGCGAGCCTGGCTGATGAGGTCCGCCGCCAAAATGCTGTCGTTCTCGAGCTCGGCGACGAAGGACTTGTCGATGCGGGCCCTTTGAGAGCGGTGCGGGCCGTTTCGGTGGGCCGCTGCTTCCCGCTTCTGGAGCCGCTCCAGGCGCTTTCGCATGTCGAGGAGCAGAGGAACGGTTCGAGGCCCGGGATGTTCGCCCACGTCGAACAAGAGGGCGAGTGTGTGTTTCAGTGCGGTCGATACGTTCGCATGTCGCCGTTCCGCGGCTTTCCGCTCCTTTTCGACCGGTTGCTCGAGACGCACCGCCAGCGCCATCAACAACGAATCCAGGATCTTTTCGAGCTCGATGATTCGGTCGCGGCGACGGGTGATCTCCGAAGCAAGTGTGAGAGTCCGATCTTCGGAGCGACTCACTCCTGGTCCATCGATCCGATTGCCGTCTTTGGCCTCGAGCCAAACCGTGATCGCGTCGGCAGGGGAGAGCGAAAACTCCTCGAGGTAAATGGTCGTGTCTCCTTGGACCTGTTGCTGGGCATCGTCCGGCGGACCAAACAGCGCACGGCGCTGATGCTCGCCGTTGGGAAGCTTGATGATCAGAGTCAACTCTTGCACGCCGTAATCGTCGGACACCACGTGTCGCAGCGCGACGGGGTCCCGAGACTCGACGACGAGATCGTTGGCGGGCTCGGCGAGGTGCACGACGGGCGGCTCGTCCGCCTCGACCTCGATCGACCGAGCTTTGTAGTCGACCCGTCTCTCGCCACCTGCGGACTCGACGTAGATTTCGATCGGTCCTTCGACGTCGGCTACGAACGACGCGACGAACAGCTCGCCGAGTCGATCGGTCTGCACGTGGCGACCTGGAAGCTCCACAATCACGCGCGCGGCATCCCCGATCGGGGTAATGCTGTACTTAACGGCGGTTCCGCGAGGCACCACGAGGTGATCCGCCTCTTCGACGTGCTCGCTTTGGCGACGCATGTAGTCGGGAAATACGAGAACCGCATCCGTTCGAGCGACCACGTGACTGACGAGCACGCCGTCCGTAAGGCTCCCTTCTGCGTGCAGCAGCGCGTACCTTCCACCCGACGCGCGATCCAGGCCGAGCGACCCCCAGGCGATCACAGCCATGAGGATCGACGCGGCGAACGCCGGCTGGACGACCCAGTGCCACGGGATGAACTTGCGCGCGGGTGAACGCTCGAGTCTGCGAAGCACCCCGAGGCGCTGTGCGACGATGAGCTCGCGCGAGAAGGCGGTTTCGGTTTGAAGCTCGTACGCGCTCTGAAGCGGCGAGAGCAAGGCGGGCTCCTCGGTCGCGACCAGCCCCAGGGCTCCGTGCCCGCGCAGCTTCCGAAGCGGCTGCAACGACCAGGCAATCGCGGCGGCCACCATTCCGAACACCACCGCCCAACCGACGCAGAGCCAAACGACGGGTGTCATCGGCCCTAGGACCCAGGCGACCAGGACGAACGCGGCCAGGCCCACCGCGCTCGCAGCGACCAGAACCCGAACGGCAAGAACCGTCGCCGCAGCCATCCGAAGCCGCCCGCGGTACCGGGTCAATCTGCCAGTCATAGAGCTCACCCAGCAATCCTAGCAGCCGAATTATCAGGGACAGTCCCCTTTTTTGGGCCGGTGACTGGGTAGCGCTTAACCCTCTTGAAAAGGGACAGTCCCTCTTATCGTCATCCCGACAAAGAGAAAAGCCGGGCCAGCAATGCCGGTCCGGCTCAACTCACATCTGGGCTGGCTGTGCTTAGAAGCCCATGCCGCCCATGCCGCCGCCGTGGTCGTGACCGCCGCCGCCCATTGGGGGCTCGTCCTTCGGGAGCTCAGCAACAAGAGCCTCGGTGGTGAGCATGAGCGCCGCAACCGAAGCCGCGTTCTGAAGGGCGCTACGCACGACCTTGGTTGGGTCGATGACGCCGGCCTTGACCAGATCCGTGTACTCCTCGGTCTGGGCATCGAAGCCGAAGGCGCCCTTGCCGCCGCGAACCTCGTTCACGACGATGGAGCCTTCGAGCCCGGCGTTCTGCGCGATCTGACGAAGTGGCTCTTCAATGGCGCGAATAAGAATGCCGATGCCGACCTTCTGCTCGTCGTTGACTGTGAGCCCTTCGAGGCCCTTCTGTGCACGAATCAGCGCGACGCCGCCGCCAGGCACGATGCCCTCTTCGACAGCCGCGCGCGTGGCGTGGAGCGCATCTTCGACGCGCGCCTTTTTTTCCTTCATTTCGACCTCGGTGGCCGCGCCGACCTTGATCACCGCGACGCCGCCGACGAGCTTCGCGAGGCGCTCCTGCAGCTTCTCACGATCGTAATCGCTGCTGGTCTCCTCGATCTGCCTGCGGATGGTCTCGATTCGGCCCGTGATGTCTTTCTTCTTGCCTGCGCCATCGACGATGGTTGTGTTCTCCTTGTCGATGGTGACTCGCTTTGCGCGGCCTAGATCGTTGAGGGTCACGTTCTCGAGCTTGATGCCGAGATCCTCGCTCACGACGGTGCCCCCGGTCAGGACGGCGACGTCCTGAAGCATGGCCTTGCGGCGGTCACCGAAGCCGGGCGCCTTGACCGCAGCGGTCTGCAGCGTGCCACGAAGTTTGTTGACGACGAGCGTGGCAAGGGCCTCACCCTCGACGTCCTCGGCGATGATGATGAGCGGCTTCTGCTGACGGGCGATCGCCTCGAGAACCGGAAGAAGGTCCTTCATGTTCGAGATCTTCTTCTCGACGATGAGGATGTAGGGGTCCTCGATCTCGGCAACCATGCGCTCCGGATCGGTCACGAAGTAGGGCGATAGGTAACCGCGGTCGAACTGCATACCCTCGACGACGTCGAGCTCGGTCTCGAGACCCTTGGCCTCTTCGACGGTGATGACGCCTTCCTTGCCGACCTTCTCCATCGCCCCGGCGATGATCTCACCAATGGTGCGGTCGCCGTTGGCGCTGATCGTGCCGACCTGCGCGATCTCTTTCGGATCCTTCGTGGCCTTCGAGAGCGATTGCAGCTCCTCGACGATTCTTATGACACCCGCGTCGATGCCACGCTTGATCTCCATCGGGTTGTGACCCGCAGCGACCATCTTGGTGCCCTCCTGGATAATCGCCTGTGCGAGCACAGTTGCGGTGGTGGTGCCGTCGCCCGCGACGTCGGAGGTCTTCGATGCGACTTCCCGCACCATCTGGGCGCCCATGTTCTCGAACTTGTCGGCCAGCTCGATTTCCTTCGCGACCGTGACGCCATCCTTGGTGACGGTCGGCGCGCCAAAGCTCTTCTCGATCACGACGTTGCGGCCCTTCGGACCGAGCGTGACCTTCACCGCATTCGCCAGCGCGTTGACGCCTCTCAGAATGCGGTCGCGAGCAGCGGTATCGTAGATGATTTCTTTCGCAGCCATGTTTCTCAGTCTCCTATTCGATGATTCCGAGGATGTCGTCTTCGCGGAGGATCAGGTGGTCATCGCCGTCGATTTTGACCTCCGTGCCGCCGTACTTGCCGAACAGGACGAGGTCGCCCTTCTTTACGGCAAGTGCCCGAACCTCTCCGCTATCGAGGATGCGCCCGGTACCCACCGCGACCACCTTGGCCTCGATCGGCTTTTCCTTGGCGGTATCCGGAATGATGATCCCGCCTTTGGTTATTTCTTCTTCCTTCAGTCGCTTGACCAGGATGCGGTCATGCAATGGACGAATGGCCATTTATCCCTCCGTTTTCAGGCAGTTGCGCTACCCGGTAGCCTTTTAGCACTCGATGGTTAGGAGTGCTGATTGGCCCGAAGGTAATGCCGATGGCGAGCGAGTCAAGCGATGTTGGTGGGTTTTCAAGCCCACGCCGCCGACGCTTTGCCCAGCTCGGGGACCCCTGCTAGCCTCCGGCCCTCATGGCACGCGTTACCGTCGAAGATTGCTTGGAACATCAGGAAAACCGGTTCGCGCTGGTCGTGCTGGCTGCGCGGCGCACCCGCCAGCTCATCAAGGGAGCGCCCGCTCTGGTGTCGAGCAAAAACCGACCCGTCGTGACGGCGCTGCGCGAAATTGCCGACCAAAAGGTGTATTTCGCACGCCCCGTGAGGTCTGCCGTCGAAGAGCACATCGTCGAGACCAAAGCGAACGACGCTGGCTAGCCCCATCTTTGCGGGACGAACAGCCCGAAGCTAGCCTGAGGCTGCGGCGATGGCTCGGATCAGCATCATGGGGCCGAGTGGGCGGCAAGTGCGTCAGCTCTTCCGGCACAACTCACTAGGGCGGCACCCGCGGAACACGCATCAGGTGTTGGACCGCGTCGTGTCGAAGGAGCACTGCCACATCGAGCTGGTCGACGACGGCTACGTCCTAAAGGATCTGGGCTCGCTGAACGGCACCTTCGTCAACGGAGAGCGGGTTCACGAACACCCTCTGAAGCCTGGGGATGAAATCACGATCGGGTCGACCCGAATCGTCTTCGAGCCCCCGGACCGAGTCGGCCGACTCACTTTCGATGGTTTGCTGAGCGAGGACGCGCGGGAGGCGACCAATCGGTTCAAGATCGGGGATACCGGCACCGGGCCGTTGATCCAGGCCAAGCTCACGGTCCTCGCCGAGAAGACGTTCTTCGCCGAAGAGCTCATTCACGACGAAGCATCGCTTCGCCGCGACTACGAGAAGTTGCGAGCGAGCTACGAGGTCACGCAAGCGATCGAGGTCGGCACGAGCATCTCCGCCCTTTGCGACAAGATTCTCGAAGTCGCTTTTCGGTTGGTTCCAGCGGACCGGGGAGTGATCCTCCTGCACAATGATCAGGGTCACTTGGAACCAGTCGCGGTGCGGACAGGGGAGGACGTAGACCCCACCCAAGAGGTGATCGTCTCGAAGACCGTCCTCGACACCGCGGTCAGCGAAAAAGAGGCGGTTTTGTCCCACGATGCGTCTGCTGACGCCCGCTTCGAGAGTGCGCAGTCGGTGATCATGCAGGGGATTCGTTCCACGATGTGCGTGCCGTTGCTTCACAACGAGAGCGTGCTCGGCGTCATCATGCTGGATTCGAAGCTGGCTGCGCACGCATTCACGGAGCGCGACCTGGCGCTGTTCGAGACGGTTGCAAGCCAAGCTGCCGTCGCCGTCCAAAACACGCTCTTCGCGAAAAAGCTCGAGCACGAAGCGATCACCCGCGAGCGTTTTCGTCGCCTGCTTTCGCCCGCCATCGCTGAGCAGGTGCTCTCCGGTCAGGTCGAGGTCAGAAAGGGCGGCGAGCTCCGAGAGACCACGGTCCTCTTCGCCGACATCCGTGGGTTCACCAGAATCAGCGAATCATCGGAACCGCAAACCGTCGTCGCGGCTCTCAATGAATACTTCGAGCGGATGGTGGAAATCGTCTTCCGCTACGAGGGCACGCTCGACAAGTTCATCGGTGACGAGATGATGGTGCTGTTCGGCGCGCCGGTGGCCCACCAGGATGATCCCGTTCGGGCCGTGAACACGGCGATCGAAATGCAAGAAGCCATGGCAGGGTTGAACGAACAACACGTGGCACACGGGCTCCCACCGTTTCAAATCGGAATCGGTATCAATACCGGGGAGGTCGTCGCTGGCTACGTCGGCAGCAGCCAAGCGATGGAGTACACCGTGATCGGCGACCCGGTAAACATCGGCTCACGACTCTGCTCGATCGCCAAGCCCTCGCAGATCCTCATCAGCGAAGGGACGCTCGAAAAGGTCGGCGGCCAATTCGAGGTCAATGAGCTTCCGGAGGCGCTGCTGAAGGGCAAAGTCCAACCGATCCGTGCGTTCGAAGTCCTCGGGCGCCGCAAAGGCGACTAGTCCGGCCGCCTGCGGCTTGCCCGGCCAGGAAGGTATGCGAAACCATGGCGCGATGGCTCATCTCGAGTTCGAGGCTCCGTTGGTGGAGCTCGAGGAACGGATCGCCGCGCTACAAGCGCTGACTGAGCAAGGCGCCCCTGAGGCCGATGCGATCGACACCGAAATCCAAGGCCTCAAAGCCCAAGCCGAAGAGCTGCAGCGCGAGCTCTATGAAGAGCTCGATGTCTGGAAGAAGGTGCAGCTGAGTCGCCATCCGGACCGCCCGTATCTGCTCGACTATGCGCCGCTTCTCTTCGAGGACTTCGTGGAGCTCCACGGGGACCGACTCTACGGGGACGATCCTGCGATCGTTTCTGGGTTTGGGCGGTTTCAAGGCGAAATTGTTGCGGTCATTGGCCATCAAAAGGGCCGGACGGCGAAAGACAAGGGCCATCGCAACTTCGGGATGGCGCACCCCGAGGGCTACCGAAAGGCCATCCGTGTCATGAAGCTCGCCGAACGCGCGGGGAGGGCCGTCCTGACGTTCGTCGACACGCCAGGGGCCTATCCCGGCCTCGGTGCCGAGGAGCGGGGCCAAGCCGAAGCGATCGGACACGCGATATCGACCATGACCGAGCTGCGGGTGCCGGTGGTTTGCACGATTCTCGGGGAAGGGGGCTCGGGCGGAGCGCTCGCGATCGGAGTTGCGAATCGGGTGCTGATGTTCGAGTACGCCACCTACAGCGTGATCACGCCCGAAGGGTGTGCCTCGATCCTCTGGCGTGACGGCACTCAAAGCGCCGAAGCGGCCGAGCAACTCAAGCTCCTCGCACGCGATGCGAAAGGGTTCGGTGTGGTCGACGAGGTCGTACCCGAGCCGCCACTCGGGGCCCATCGACGGCCGGAAGTCGCTGCGGCATCGCTTCGGGGGAGTCTGAAGCACCATCTCGACGCGCTTCGAGCACTATCTCCCGAGGCCCTGATCGAGCAACGATACGAGCGATTTCGCGCACTTGGCGCCTGGCGCTAGCCAACGGGTTTTTTGACGCCAGTCCACCGCGTTCCCTACGATTTGGATGCGGGGTTATGCCGTGAAGAGGCTCGTCACAGTGGTCGGATGGTCGACGCTGATCGGGTGCAGCTCGGTGGGGGTGCATTCGAGGGCTACGGATGCGTCCAGCGCAGCCTCCGCAGAGGCCGAGGTCACCGCGCTTCGTGCCCAGCTCGAGGAGCAGTCCGACGAGCTGCGGACCCTTCGCGGACAGTTGGCGTTGGCGCGTGCCGAGGTACAAGAGCTCCGGGGTGAAGCCCGCCAAGGCGACGACGGAGACCCCCGCGAAAGCCCCGGCACGAAGAAGGCGCAGAAGCTCCCATGGCTCGAGAAGCCAGTCACCGTGCGCACCGAAGACGGCGAGCGCGAGGTGCTCGAGCTCCTCGGCGAAGAGCGTCTGTCGACGACGACTGACATTCCCGATCTGCCGGCCTTCATCGAAGAGGAGACTCTTGGCGCTACGACGTTGACCGACTCGGGGGTCGAGGACTACCGACGCGGGCTGAGCCTGGTCCGCGAACGCGAGTTCGACGAGGCGCTCATCGCCCTCACCGCGTTTCTCGATGTCTATCCTGACCATCCTTACGCGGACAACGCCCTTTTTTGGCGCGGCGAGGTCTACTTCCTGCGCCGCGAGTACGGGCGCGCTTTGAAGGAATTCCAGGCCGTCGAGAAGCAATACCCCTGGGGTAACAAGCTTCCCGACGCGCTCTATCGCATCGGTCAGATCCATCTGAAGCGTGGGGATAAGGCTCGCGCTCGGGCTTACTTCGACAAGGTTAGGGACCAGTTCCCGGATACCGCGGCGGCGCGTTTGGCGTTGCGGGAGGACGCATCATGAAGACGGTTGGATGGATCATGGCGGTCGTGTTGATCACGCACACGGCACTTGCACAAGACGTCGTGATGACCCCGGAAGACCGGGAGGCCGAGGCGAAAATGGGGGTGGGACCCGAGGACGCACAAGAAAAAGTGTCCGTCCCGGCCAATACTCCGGAGATCTACACGGTGCGCGAAGGCGATACGCTTTGGGACATCACTGAGCAGTTCTACGGCGACCCATACCGGTGGCCACAGGTCTGGTCGTACAACCCAGACATCACGAACCCGCATTGGATCTACCCCGGCGCGAAGGTCCGATTGCGTCCGACCGGCGGCATCATCGAAACCGCCCCTCGCGGCTTCTCGTTCGCTCAGTCGCGACTGAAGGGCGACAGTCCGGTGTACATGTCCGAGTACGGCTTTCTCGACTCCGATGCGCTCCAAGAGGCCGGCTACATCATCGCCGCCAACGAAGAGCACATGATGATGGCGGACACCGACCAGGTCTACGTGCGTCTGAAAGAAGGCGCGACCCCGAGGATCGGCGGGATCTATACCGTGTACCGCAAGATGGAAGAATACGAACGGGCCGAAGGCGAGAAGGGCACCCTGGTTCGCATCACGGGCGAGCTCATGCTCACGGACTATGACGAAAAGCGCCAGGTGGGACGCGCGACCGTCGTCAACACGCTCGACGGAATCGAACGAGGGTTCAAGTTCGCACCGCTCCAGCGTAAGTTTTACTGGGTGGGTTTTGTTCCGGCAGATCAATCGCTCCGCGCGAGGGTCGTGGCGAGCCTCTACCCGCGCAAGCTGCCCTCCACCGACCAGATCGTCTTCGTCGACGTGGGCGTCGAGAACGGCGTCAAGCTCGGCAATCGATTCTACATCGTGCGGCAGGGCGACGAATGGCGCCGAAGCGCTGAGGGCAAGATCGGCCGCGAGATCGAGACCACCGTGCCGCTGCCCGACCCGCCTGAGCACTACCCGTGGGAGGTCGTGGCCATTGGGAGGGCTGTCAACGTGCAACCCACCACGACCGCGATCCTCCTCGAGCGCGCCACGCGGGCAGTTCGCATGGGTGATTTCGCAGAGCTACGCGAAGGGGAATAGCGTCGCCGTCTAAGCCGTTGCGTCTTTGCCCCTGTTCGGGGGACAATCGACGACGATGGCATCCGATGGCGACCGAGACAGCCAGGAAGCCTTGCGGCTACAAAGCGTCGTAGACCGCGAGAGGGCCAAGCTGCGGGCGCTCCAGGACATCAGTGCCGCATTGGGCTCGACGCTCGACCTCGGAGAGCTCCTAGAGATGATCTTGGACCGAATTTCAGAGGTGATGGAGGCCGATCGCTCGGCTCTCTACCTCCTCGACGAGGACACCAACGAGCTCTGGTCGAAGGTGATCCAGGGCGAAGACGTGGTCGAGATTCGCCTCAAGCCGGGGGAGGGCCTGGCGGGCGCAGTAGCCAAAACCGGCAAACCTCTCAACATCAAGGACGCCTACCAAGACGTCAGATTCGACGCCGAGTGGGATCGGCGGACAGGGTATCGTACGCGCTCCACCCTCTGCGTACCGATGAAGAATCAGCACGGGCGGACGATCGGTGTCGTGCAGGTGCTCAACAAGCAACACGGGCACTTCACGGTCGCCGACGAGGCTCTGCTTGCAGCGCTCGCCAGCCACGCAGCGGTATCGATCGAGAACTCCAAGTTGTTCCTCTCGGTCGTCGGGAAGAACATCGAGCTCCTCGACACGAAAGAGCAACTCGAAAAGAAGATTCGCGAGCTCGACGTCTTGTTCGAGATCACCCAAGTGGCAGCAAGCGCGATGGAGCTCGATGACCTCTTGGCCGGGGTGCTCGCTCGAACGATGCGCGCCACCGATGCCGAGGCGGCCTCGATCCTGCTCGCGGACCAGGACACCGGAGACCTCACGTTTCGAGCAGCGGTCGGAGGTGAGCCGGACCGCGTCAAACGGATGAAAATCAAAGCCGGACAGGGCATCTCCGGCTGGGTCGCCGAGCATGGGCGCCCTCAGATCGTGAACGAGGTCGAGAGCGACGCGCGGCACTCCACGCGCATCTCGGACGAAGTTGGATATCACCCGAAGTCGGTCTTGTGTGTGCCGCTCCGATGGGATGACGGACGGGGCGCCCTACAGCTGTTGAACAAGGCCGGCGGCCGGGCACCTTTCATCGACGACGACCTCAAGATGGCCACTGTGATTGCGGGTCATCTCTCGACGGCCATCTCGCAAGCCCAGTCACGCGCGCAACGCACCCGCCAGGAACGCTTGAGCACGCTCGGGCGATTTCTGTCGAGCATGCTCCATGACCTAAAGACGCCGCTGACGGTCATCTCCGGTTACACGGGTCTTCTGGTGCAGGAAAATGACGAGGAGAAGCGACGGGAGCTCGCTGCTTCGGTCAAGCGCCAGGTTCAATTGCTGACGACGATGATGGGGGAGACTCTTGCCTTTGCCAAAGGCGAGCGCCGAATTCTGATCCGCCGCGTGTACCTTCACAAATTCTTCGAGGAGCTCGCCGACCAGTTGAAAATCGAGCTGGCGCAGCGAGACATCCGCCTAGAGCTCGTTCTGCGAGACCGCGGCGCGGCCCACTTCGACGAAGAAAAGATGCAGCGCGTCTTCCACAATCTCGCGCGGAACGCCGCGGAAGCCATCGGCGAGGAGGGTGGCGTCTGCCGACTCGAAGTCGACCGCTCGGACGACGGCAACCTCGTTCTCACGTTCTCCGACGACGGACCCGGTGTCTCGGAACAGATCCATGGGCGTCTCTTCGAGTCGTTCACCACCTATGGCAAGCAGGGCGGGACCGGTCTCGGCCTCGCCATCGTCCAAAGCATCGTCGAAGATCACGGCGGCAGCGTCTCGGTGGACAGCAAGCCGGGCCACACGTCGTTCGTGATCGTGCTGCCGCAGCCCCAGCCGAAGAACACGTCCCGCCCCGCCGCCGCCGAGTAAAAAAGGCGAAGCCCCGTAGGCGATGTCGGCCTGGAGGGGCTGTTTCTCTAAATTCCTAGATTGGCGAGGCTCTCGGAAACGTTGCGCAGAATCTCGGCGAACTTCGGATGGGAGCCCTCCAAATCTTCGATCAGGGCGTAGATCCGCCGTCCCAAGGCGCCTTCGGTGCTCGGTGGCTCGCTTATGGACAGCGCCTTGCGAATGTCTTCCATCGCCTCCAGGAGGGCTTCGCGGTCCTGTTCGCCGAGCTCTTCGGTCGACTCGAGCTGTTGGTGAAGCGTGTCGAGCGCCTCTTGCAAGCGTTTTCGGGGCATCCCTTCGATCCTGCCGCGCTCCTTGGCTCAAAGGAAGCGGAAAGTTGGCCGTACGATTTCGCTTGAGTCCTTTAGTTTTGGACTATATGGTTCAAAACATGGCTCGGCCGCGCGAGTTCGACGAGGGGGAGGTCATCGCGAAGGCCATGGAAGCCTTTTGGTCGCATGGCTACGCGGGCGCCTCGGTCGATGAGTTGGCCGAAGCGACCGGGCTGAATCGGTCGAGCCTCTACAATGCGTTTGGCGGCAAGCTCGAGCTTTTTTGCGCCGCCCTCGATCGGTATCGTGCGGGGCCGGCAAACGAAGTCATCGAGCCGCTCCTCAGCGAGCGCGGCGCGACGGCACTTCGTCGATTCTTGGCGCGCCTCATGAAGTTCGTGGAATCGCCGGCAGCATGCCGAGGTTGTTTGATCGTCAATACCGCGATGGAACCTGAGCTTGGACCGCAAGTCCGGCAGCGCGTCCGCGGGCACTTCGAGCTGCTTCACCGATGCATCGAACGGAGCTACGGTGAAGCGATATGCGACGGTGAAGTCCGCCCTAAGGAAAACCCCGACGCCGTCGCGCAGTGGCTCGTCGCCTTCGTGCGTGGTGTCCTGGTGAGCGCCGCAAGCCACGTCGATGTCGACGAGGTGAAAAACAGCATTCGAATGACGCGCCGGCAACTCGGCCTGGCGTAGTCCTTACCGAGCCCTTCGTACGATAACCCGGAGAAAGATCATGAGCGTCTCATACGTCGAGCCAGAAGAAGCCGATCAGGAAACCAAAGCCTTCTACGACCGTGCCGAGGGCACGTTCGAAATGGTGTTGAACATTTTCAAAGTGTTCGGCCATGCGCCCCCCCTTGGGACCGTCTTCACCGACACCGTCATGGCGATTCTCAAGGATGGGGAGCTCCCTTGGACCACCAAAGAGTTATTGATCCTCAAGGCGACACACCGAAACGCCTGCCAGTACTGCGTGGTCCAGCACGAGGCGGTCTCCAAGCGCTTGGGCATCTCCGAAGAGAAGATCAACGACATAGGGGACGAAGCGTACAAGACGAGCCCACATTTCACCGACGGCGAAAAGGCCTTGCTCGACCTCACGGTGCAGATCGGAGTCGACGCGAATCGCGTGCCGGAAGAGCTCTGGAACCGGCTTCATCAGCACTACACCGAGCCGCAAATCGTCGAGGCCGCATTCACGATCACCCAGTACATCGCCATCAGCAAATTCGGTGACGCCCTCGGCGTGGAGCTCGAGCCGGTCTTCCAGGGGCTCGACCCGATCCTGCACGTCGATCACGACGCGGCGGAATAGGGCTAGCTGCAGATCGTCGCCGCGTCGCCGGATGAGCTACACTCACCAGCGGTGAAGGATGCATAGCTCGAGCCTGGCTTTGGTCTGTTCCGTGGCGTTGTTGGGATGCGGCTCCGGCAACGACGCCGCAACAGGCGGCGCAGGGGGCTCGGGTGGAGACGGGGGCTCGGGCGGCGGCCTGATGCGATTCGACTGCGACGCACCTGATCCGGTCAACTGCCCCGAGATGCCTCCCAGCGCGATCGACGCCGAGCGACCAGCGCAAGTCGTCGTGCCGTCGGATTACACCACCTCGACGCGCTATCCGTTGATCGTAGTACTCCACGGACGCGGTGCGACGGGTGCTGCGAACGCGATCTATCTCGGCGCATCGCAGCGTGTCGAAGAGCGGCAGTTCGTGTTGGTAGCTCCAGACGGCACCCAAGACACCGAAGGCAGACTCGCATGGAATGCTGGAGCAATCGACTCCGTGTTCGAGCCGGAAGCCCCGGACGACATTGGTTACGTGCGTAGCCTGATCGCGGAGGCGCGGAAGACGTATCGTTTGGACGGGCACCGCATCTATTTGTTGGGAACGTCCAACGGAGGGCACCTGGCGCTCGACATCATCTGCGAGGATCCAGCGAGCGTCACAGCGGTCCTCAGTCAGGCCGGGGCACTACCGGCTGACGTTCCATGTGCCGACGGGACGGTCAGCTTGCTCTCGGTGCACGGTACCGAGGACGAGGTCGTGGCTTTCGGCGGCGGGGTGCGAGAGAGCGGCATCACGATCTTGTCGGCGGTGAACCTAGTCGCCGGATTCGCGGAGCGCAGCGGATGCGGCCCGCTCGAAATGCTCGCCAATCTCGATCTCGTTCCGATGCCACCCGGTGCAGAGACCCGGGTGCGTTCGTATTCCGACTGTGATGCCCAGGCCGAAAGTGCGCTGTGGGTGGTCCAACAGGCACCTCATGTTCCCGACTTCACCGACGAAGCGCGAGACCTGTGGTTCGACTGGATGTTTGCTCGAGCCAGACCGGAGTAGCCGGAGCATTCGTGGCGTGGTTCATACGATGCCCAGCTCGATCAAGCTTTCGCCCGTAGCTACGATCATCTCTTCAGTGCCTCTTGGCTGCCAGCCGAGCACACGCCTGATGCGCTCACTGGAGACGTTCAGCTCCAGGCCGAGTCGAGGCGTTACGACCCTCGTCACCTTGTCGAACAGCCCTGCAATACGCACGACGAAGTCGGGGAGGGTGCGGGTTGGAAGTTCGTAACCGCGGTCACCGAAGTTCGCCGTCAGAATGGCCGCTATCTCTTTCATCCAAACGAAATCGACACAGCAGCAAAACCGCTGTCCTTTGGCCTCCGGCGTGATCATCGCTGCTAGGTGCGCACTCGCGACATCCCGCACATCGACTATAGGCCAGCCGAGGCGGGGGCAGCCCGGATAATCTCGACGCATCAGCTTCAGGATTGCTTGTGGGGAGACGCCGTAGTCTTGCTCCAGCACCGGCCCTAGGACCAACCCTGGGTTGATCGTGGCAAGCTCGAGCGTGTTGTCACCTGCCAAGCCTCCTACGAAGTCCCATGCCGCACGCTCGGCCAGGGTCTTGCTCTTGTCGTACGCCGAGACGTCGCCCTCAAGGCGTGACCAGTCATCCTCGTTGAAGACCCGGGAGGGATCGCGGGGGTATCCCTCGCAAACGGCGGCGATCGATGAGGTAAGGACCACCCGCTCGACACCAGCTTCCGACGCTGCCCTAAGGACCCGCAATGTTCCGTCGCGCGCAGGGATGATGAGGTCGTCTTCGTGTTTCGGAGGTGCGTTCGGAACCGGGGAGGCGACGTGCCAGAGGTATCGGCATCCGCGCATGGCTTCTGCCCACCCCTCATCGCTCATGAGGTCTGCTGTCACGAGCTCGAAGTTGGTTGTGTCGGCATGCTTTTCTAGGGCATCACGAAGCGTCGGTTCCCGCGCTAGCGAGCGCACGGTTCCACGAACGCGATAGCCCTTTTGAAGAAGCTCGCGAACGCAATGCAATCCGATGAACCCCGAGGCGCCGGTGACGAGGACGGTGGTCTCAGAAGGTTCGTGCTGGGCCATGGTCCAGGGCTCTATGCGAAGTCGCGTTCCATTCGCTCCTCATCCTCTTTACAGCGGATGCAGAGCTCGGTTTCGGGGCGGGCTTCGAGGCGCTTGATGCCGATCGGTTCTTCGCAGTCTTCACAGATGCCGAAGACATCCTCGTCGAGCTTCTTGAGGGCCTTTTCGATCTTCTGAAGGAACACGCGCTCTCGGCCGCGAAGCCGGAAAGTAAAAGACTGCATGTACTCGCTCGAGGCAAGATCCATCTCGTCTGGAAGCTCGGACGCGTCCAGGGTCATGTCCTGGGCCATGGTCTCCCGCGCCCGCCGCACCACGGCGTCCCGCTTCTCTTCTAGGATGGCGCGGAACCGCTTGAGCTCGCTCTTCTTCATGGTCGTAGCCCCCTTTGAAGGAGCCGGAGCATAATGATCGCGCCTCGGTAGTCAATAAGCCAACATGAAAGAAACCGAAATTACTCTGAAAACCCGCTAGCTTACCGCGTCGAAAAACGACCGCGACCCGCGCAAGCCAGACCCCCAAAGGATCGTATCGACCTCCGCTCCAGCCTCCAAGTCAGCCCGGTCACTCGGCAAGATGACCAGCGCATTGACCCCGACGAACGAGGGCAACGACCCCGAGCCTTGGAGCTCGTGGAGCGATACTTGGATTTCGGCCCCATGCCGGGTCGCCACCCCGCGCGCGATTTCGACTCGCCCGGGCCGTCGGTGATAGGCGTGCTGGAGGCGGGCCACGACGGGCTGCGGGTGCGGTTCTCGGTCTCCGAGCATTTGCCGCAGACATGGTGCGACCAAGATCTCGAACGTCACCATGGCGCTGATCGGGTTTCCTGGAAGACCGATGACCGGCTTGCCCTCGTGCTGTCCGAAGGTCAGGGGCTTGCCAGGTTTGATCCGCACTTTCCAAAACTCGGGGTGGATGCCAACGCGTCGAAACGCCTCTTGAACGAGGTCGTATGCGCCGACCGAGACCCCGCCCATGGTGATCACGACATCAGCTTCTAGCGCCTTTCGGAGAGCTGCCTCGATCGACGGGAGGTCGTCGCTTGAAGAGGGAAGCGGCTGGGGAACGGCCCCGAGAAGGCTCAGCATCTCCGAAAGCACGTAGACGTTCGAATTGATGATTGTCCCCGGCGCGAGCTCGTCCCCGAGGGCCTTGAGCTCGTCGCCGGTCGAGAGCAGGGCGACTCGGGGCTGACGGTAGACGCGCACCCGAGCGACGTTTTGGCTCGCCAGTAACCCGATCTCGCCAGGCCACAACCGATCACCCCGACGGAGAATCGTCTTTCCGCTCCTCAGGTCGCTTCCGCGAGCCCGGATGTGTCGACCCACAGTCGACGGTTCGAAAATGTGGACCGACTCCTCGTCCTGCTTGGTGTCTTCTTGGATGACCACCGCGTCGGCGCCCGCAGGCATCGGGGCACCGGTGAAGATCCGGCATGCGGTCCCGGGCTCGAGGTCCGTCGGCATGTCTCCGCCCGCACGGGACTCACCTGTGACCGGCAGCCGAACGGGGCTGTCGCTCGAAGCCGCCGCGACGTCGGCGGCCCGCACGGCGTACCCATCCATGGCGCTGTTGTCGAATGGCGGGGAATCGAGGACTGCAGCGAAGTCCGAGGCGAGGTAGCGGCCAGCCGCGCAAGTCAGTGAAATCTCCTCGTCGCCCAAGGTTTCGAAGGCGGGGAGCATCGACCGAAGGGCCTCGGCGATCGTGCGCATCGACCCGGAGCGTAGCATGGGCCTCCGGTGGTCGAGTCAGCTGGGGTAAACCCGGTTTCGTCCCAACCGCTTCGCCTCGTAGAGGTTCCGGTCTGCATCCTTTACGAAGTCGTGGCACCGCCACTCGGCAGCGAGCTCGGACACCCCGCAAGACACCGTCACCTGGATCTCCTCATCCTCGAACGCGAACACTTCGTCCGCAATCATCTGCCGAAGCTGGTCGGCGATCAGAATCCCCCCGTCGAGCTTGGTCTCTGGGAGGACGATGGCGAACTCCTCGCCGCCGTATCGCGCGATGACGTCGTCCGGCCGCAAGCGGCTCTTGGCAAGCTGCGCGACTTCCTTGAGCACCTGGTCTCCGGCCAAATGCCCGAAAATATCGTTGACTTCTTTGAAGTAGTCGATGTCGAGCATCACCATCGTCAGCGGACGACGATGTCGGGTCGCCCGTGAGTGCTCGCGTTCGAGCTGCTCCATGAGATAGCGCTTGTTGTGAACGCTCGTGAGCCCGTCCATGATCGTCATCCGATAGATCGTCTCGTGGTATTGGGACTCCAAATCAGTTCCGCTCAGAAACTTCAAGATTGTGTCGCCGATCTTGATCTGATCGCCTCGGCGAAGGGCGTGGTCATGGACGATCTCGTCGTTGACGTACGTCCCATTGGTCGAGTTCATGTCCACCAAGAAGTACTTGCCGTTTCGGGCTTCCACGATCGCGTGCCGCCGGGAAACGGCGTCGTTGTCGAGGATGATCGTGTTGTCAGCCCCGCGCCCGAGGTTCACCGGCCCGCTTGCCAGCGAAAAGCGCTTTCCGAGCTCCCTCGAGTTCACTGTGTAAATGATCACCAGACAGTCTTGACCGGTCCCGGTCTTGATGCGGACGTCAGGATAGGGGCTGACCCGGGTTTTGATGTCACCGTGCACGGGAGTCGGCAGACCGCGAAGGTTGGCGCGTTGCGGCCTATCACTCAGGGTAGAAAGGGGCTCTTTCGCAGTCAATAGCGTTGGATGAAGCGCATGTTGCGCTGGTTGATCCAGACATGGGCGAGCACCGCACCCCAGAGCACACCGGTCAGCTCGAATATGGCCCCAAGAAGGACACCCATCACGAAAGCCCAAAGCGACCAAGCCAAGAATACGCGCCTGGGACCTACATGCACCACACCGAAAATTAGAGAGGTAAGCCACAACCCGAGGACGGGCTGCATGGCGCCACGAAAGAAGAGCTCTTCTGCAAAGCCAGACAAGAGCGCGAGCCAGGTGAGCTCTCGGGGTGAGAGGTCGCCGACGATCGCCCTGAGCTCGCGTTGAAGCTCGCGCGCCCATTGCGCGTGCGCGACGAGCAACCGTGTAGTCGCGACCACTGCAAGGCCGAGCAGCAGCCCGAGCGCGAGCGAGACCAGGAGTCGGGTCGGGTAGGGGTGGGTCAGCCAGGCCGCGTCGAGCTCCCACGCTTGACGGCCGTACCCGAGCCACGCCCAAACCAGGGCGATCGCGGTCAGTGAAAGATAAACGACAGCGGCGAGGGTGGTGATGCGAACGGATGATGGCAAGGCCGAGCGGGATGTATCAAAGTGACAATCGGGCGGCAATGGGAAGCAGCCACGCAATTGACATGCCTGTGAGGGGCAGAGTACTAGCCAAGGTCATACGTCGATGAGCGGTGAGCATGGCGAAGACGTCGCGAAGATCCTCGTTGTCGACGATGAGGTGGTGATCCGTGAGATCCTTGCGGATTTCCTGACGATGGAAGGGTTCTACGTACGCACAGCGGAGGATGGCGGTGGCGCGCTGGTGGAGCTGTCGCGCGACCGTTTCGATCTCGTCCTGAGTGACCTGAAGATGCCCAACATGGGCGGGCTCGAGCTGCTCGGGGCGATCCGCAAACACACGCCTCACGTAGTGACGATCATCATGACGGGTTTCGGTACGGTCGAGACCGCCATCGAAGCGATGAAGCAAGGCGCCTACGACTACGTGCTCAAGCCCTTCAAGGTCGAAGAGGTGGTGCATACGATCCGTCGCGGCCTCGAAAAGCAGCGGCTTCAAGCCGAGAACTTTCGCCTGAAAGAGGCGCTCTCACTGTACAAGGTGAGCGAGGCAATCGCCGCCAGCCTGTCGCTCGAGCAGGTGGTGCACACCCTCAGCCGCGCCGCGATCGACGAGGTCGATTCCGACATGGTGTTCGTCCTTCTCAGCGACGGCGGCCGGAGCTTCTACCGGCGCACCACCGAGCTCGGGCCAAACTTCCGTCTTCGCCGGGAATCCGACGCGCTGAGCATTTCGGCTCTCACCGAGTACTTTCGACACGCGCCAGCCCTCCTCGAGCACGGCGAGCGCGCCTGGCGCTTTTTCGAGAAAGTCGGCGACGAGCCGAAGCCCCAATCCCTGGCGGTGGCGCGGCTGACAGCCCGTGGCGACACGATCGGCTTCCTATGCGCCGTGAGCTACACAGCTGGCAAGCGGTTCGACGAAGGGCAACGAAAACTCCTCCACACCACTGCGGACCGGGCCTCTGCGGCGATCGAAAACGCGCGGCTCTATGAGGATCTGCAGTCCACGTTCAAGCAAACCATTCGAGGCCTTGCCAGCGCGATCGACAAGATGGACCGCTACACGGCGGGACACTCGGCGCGCGTTGCCGCCTATGCGCAGATCCTGGCCATCAAGCTCGGCCTCAGCGACGAGGAGATCGAAATCGTGCGTCAATCGGCGCTGATGCACGATATCGGCAAGATCGGTTGCGTCATGAACCTCAACAAGCCTGGAAAGCTTTCGCACCAAGAGTACGAAATATTCAAAGAACATCCAGACCATGGGCGCGATATCTTACAGCCAATCGAGTTTTTGCACCCATTGATTCCCGGGGTGCACCTGCATCACGAGCGATGGGATGGGCTTGGCTATCCGCTTGGGCTCAAGGGCAACGACGTTCCGCTGATCGCCCGGATCATCGCCGTGGCTGACACGTACGACGCGATGACCAGCGACCGGGCGTACCGTAAGGCGCTCTCCCACGACATTGCGATCTCCGAGATCGGTCGCTGCGGCGGCACGCAGTTCGATCCCGAGATCGCGCAAGGCTTCCTCGACTCGATCGACGAGTTCCGAGGTGATGGGCGTTCGCTCGAGGAGTTCCCCGACGTTACCGAGACCCAGTCGGGGCTCATGGCGCCACGGACGTGATCGCGGCCGACGGTGGAGCCGGCAACGCGAACGCCGCGACCCACTGCCTAGGGCCTCCGGGGGTATTCCAGCGACGCGCGACGCGCGCTCGGCCCGGGATCTCGAAATGCGTCACGAGCGTCATCGGGCCCGGCCGGAAGGGTCTGAGGCGCCGCGGCGCGACCGTGACGAATGTGAGGGTCTGGTCGGGACCAATCGATGGGTCGGAGTAGTCGAGCTCGCCGAGCCCGTCCGCGACGAGGCGCTGGATGGTCGCCGGGTTTCGAAACGAATGCGTGGTTGTCACGAGCTCGTGATGCCTGCTCTTCCAGAGCGTGGGTCCCGTGGTCAGCTGATCGGGGTTGCCGAGCTGCTCACAACCGAGGACGAGTGAAAGAGCGCCTAGGGCCAATAGCTGCCTAGGTCGACTCACGGCTTCGCTCCAGCGCCACGTCTCGCTCTGTCGCGACTCCCGGCACGGGAAGCTGGGCCTGTCCTTCTTCTTCCTTGTCTTGCCAGGGATACTTGATGCGGTTGTGATAGGCGTTGCACAGGGTATCCGTCAGCGTGGTCTGTAAGACGCGGAGGTCCTCCATCGTGAGCCCGCATTCGTCGAGCTGGCCCTGTCGCAGCTTCACATTCATCACCCTCTGGACTATCGCCTCGAACTTCTCGCGCGTCGGCTCGTCGACCGTGCGTGCAGCGGCTTCGATGGCATCGATGAGCATCAGAATCGCGGTCTCTTTGGTGCGTGGTCGCATCCCCGGGTAGCGAAACGCCGAATCGGAGAGACCCTTGGGGTTCCCCTGCTCGAGGCACTTGTGCCAGAAGTACTCGATCACGCTCGTCCCATGGTGGGTGTAGGCGAATTCGACCACCGGCTCGGGAACGCTGCCCTCCCTCAAAATGCGAGCCCCTTCGACGACGTGCGCCATGATCGCATCGGCGCTGACGTCTGGCTCGAGCTCGTTGTGGGGCGTCGGTTCGCCGGGTGACAGGTTCTCGACGAAGTACTTGGGCTGAATTGTCTTGCCCAGGTCGTGGTAATAGGCGCCGACACGGGTCAGCAATGCGTCGGCACCGATGGCCGCTGCCGCCCCTTCGGCCAGGTTGGCCATGGCGCGCGCGTGTTGCCAGGAGCCGGGCGCCTCGCGGGCCATCTTCCGGAGGAGCGGGTGGTCGACGTCGGTGAGCTCTTGTAACCGTCCGCGCGTCACGACTCCGAGGGCGGCAGTGGCGATCCGCTGGAAGAGCACTCCCAGCACGCCGGCGAGCATGCCGCCAGCGACCGTGGAAAGCAGCGTCGATTCGTTCAGCTTGGCTACGTCGCCGATGACGTCGATCTCCTCACCGACCGACAGGGCCACGCTGATCAGCACCAATCCGGCAAAAAGCCCTGCCGCCGTCCCGGCAACCAACATGTGTGTCGCGTGCTTCCGATCGTGAAAGAAGATCACCACGCCCAGGGTGGTGGCCAGGTACACGACCACGACAGGCATCGCAAAATGCACGAACGATGAGGCGACGAGCGTGATCACCAACCCCGAAGCAATGGCCGTGCCCCTATCGAAATAGAGGGCGGCCCACAGGGGTACCGTCGCGAGCGGAAGCAACAATGGGGACAGCCCGGTGAACAAGAGCAATACTTTGGCGCCGATACACGTCGCGCAGACCAGAAACAACAGACCGGCCTGGGTCCGAAGTAGTGTACCGCGCCCGCCGGTGAACAGCCTCAGGAATGCGAGAAAGATGTACGCGACGAGGAAGTAGCTGACCCATGCGCCGAACAAGGTCGAACGCGCCGGCGGTCGCCGCTCTCGCTCGAAGGCGCGCACGACGCGCTGCTCATCGGGGTCGTCGACGACTTGCCCCCGCGGCACGACCAGAGGCTGCGGAAGGCCACGATAGCGACGAGCCTTTGCATTCGACAGATAACTTGCTGGAATCCGAAGCGTGACAGGGGCGGTTTGCAGCGGGTCGACACGCAGCGGCTCAAGCACCACCTCGACCTGGCTTGCCAGGGTGATGATCGACGCAAACACAGCGCTGATGATCAAGCCCGAGGTGCGACCAGCGATGAGGCGTGTGCGGAGCATCATGAGCGGAAGAGCTGCCTAGGCGCACCCTAGTGAGCGGTCTCCTTGGATTCAAGCCTTTGCGAGCCTTCGTCGAGTGGAGCGGCACGCGGCTCACCGGGATGTCGGCGGTTCATCACGCGCCTCTTGATCAATTGACCTTTCACGCCAGTATCTCGCGCGTCTTCTCGGCTTTGGGACTGCTTGACTCGATTCGAAGGCATTTGGACGGGCTCGCTTTGCCCCACCATCTCGTCCGGGGGGCCTTCGAACGTCAGGATACCGAATCGACCCGGCACATGGAAATCGCCAATTCCCGGGGGCGACCAGGCTGCAGCCTGTTGACGATCGCCCGTGAGATCGATGACGTAGAGGTTTGCACGCCAATTGTCACCGATCCTCGGCGGCGATGCCGGGCGGTTCTTTCGACTGAACGCCTGCCACGGAATTGCCATCTCGACGGTGTATCCGGCGTCTGGTTCGAGATCGTCGAGCTTCCCAAGAGGCGATACGGCCGCGCGCACCTCGCTGTCCCAATCGACGTGCCCAAATGGCTTGGGGACCCGGCGCGCGTCGTACCGCGTGTCGAAGACGACGCCTCTTGGCGATACCTGAATTTCGAAATAGCTCTTCCCATCACCGTTTGGGTCGATCATCAGCTCGACGCAATCCTGCTCCCAGAGATGATCGTCGTGGTCGCGGTCACTTGCGCGAAGCAACGCGTCGCTGACATCGACGCCAACGTAGAGGTAGCGCTTGTCCCACAGGAGTTTTGCCGAAGCGGACAGGGGTGCGACGTCGCCGGTTCGTGTCTCGACGAAAGGCGCGCTTCTACGGGCAGCACTCCACACCGGGTCGTTTAGCGATCCGTCGAGCCTCGGCGGGCGACGGGTCTGCGCGACCGCAAGCCTCGGAACGCGCAACGGGGTCCCGGGCTTCGCACCGACGGGGGTCTTCACCGTGGGCCCGCGTGCCCGCTCGTCTCCGTCCGACTGCCCCGCCGTGATCGGCAAGCGCTCGCCTTGGCGCGAGAGCCCCACGTAGAGGGTGACCTCATCCGCCTTCCAGTCCTCGGGCAGGTGCAGCTCCTGAGTGTCCTCCACGAATTCTCCGGCCTGCCATCGATCGGGACCATAGAGCCATCGGAGCACACCGCTCACGTCTCCATCGACCCTACGCGGGGGGTCGTCGCTTACGAGATGCGTGAACAGTTTCCAGCCGGCCCCAGGCGCAACCTGCGCTTGCCAGTACCAAGTCACCCGAAGGGTTTCGCCGGGACGCCACTCGGTCGCGTCGAGATCATAGCCCAGCAGCCGGACCTTCTTCCCGAACTCTACGTCGAGGTCGTACGCGGGAGTGGGTGCTGTTTTGGAGACGTAAGCCGCGACCGCCTCGCGCTGGGCAGGGCTCAAGGGCGCCGAGTCTGTGGTGCATCCCATCGCCGAAGCGAGCGCGAGGACCAAGAGGCGGCACGGAAATCCCATGGCGAAGTCTAGCGCCGCGATTTTCGTCGCGACTTCTTCTGCATCTTTCGCTTCGATTTCTTCTTGCTCTTGTTGACCGTTCGCCGTTCGGTGGTGTTTGGGCCAATGCCACCCTGCTCGGCAACAGCAGCCTGCAAGAGCGAATCCGCAAGGTTTGTCATCATCGGGTTGCCCTCGAGGCCGCCTGTCTGAATCGCGTCGCGCAGCCGGTTTGCAGCCGCCAGCTGCTTCATCCCCGGAATCTTCGAGAGCATTCCCGCCTGTGCCCCGATGCTGCCCATCATCTGGCGCATGAACGCAAAGCGCTGAAGGATTTCGGCGACCTGCTTTTCGGACGTGCCCGATCCTTTGGCGACACGGACCAGCCGCGTTGGCTGCTTCTCGAAGAGCTCGGCCTTGGCCCGCTCCTGACGCGTCATCGAGCTCACGATGGCCTTGATCTGCCCGATCTCTCGCTCATCGACTTGGAAGCCGTCGGGTACGCTTTCAGCGAAAAACGGGACTTTGTCTAACATGTCTTGAAGCGGGCCCATGTTCTGCAGCATCTGGAGCTGCTCGAGGAAGTCGTCGAGGGTGAACTGCCCGCGCAGCATGCGCTTGGCGTCCTCCTCCGCCTTCGTTTCGTCGACGACCTCTTCGAAGTCTTTCATCAGGCCGACGACATCGCCCATGCCGAGAATACGGCTCGCCATGCCCTCCGCTCGAAACTCCTCCAAGCGGTCGAGCGCTTCGCCGGTACCTACAAACTTCACTGCCGTCCCGGTGACGCTCTTGATCGAAATCGCCGCGCCGCCGCGCGCGTCACCGTCGAGCTTGGTCAGAATCACGCCGCTCAATCCGAGTCTCTCGTGAAACGCCTTCGCGGTCTTGACCGAGTCCTGGCCGATCATCGCGTCGACTACCAGAAAGACGTTCTGTGGCTCGACCGACGATCGAATCTCGGAAAGTTCTTCCATGAGTGGCTCGTCGATCGCGAGACGGCCCGCGGTGTCGTAAATGACGGTGTCGCACTTCAATCGCTTGGCCTCGGCGAGACCTCGCTTGCAGATCGCGATCGGCAGACCGCCCGGGATCGAGAACACCGGAACGTCTACCTGCTCACCGAGGACCTGCAGCTGCTCGATGGCGCCCGGTCGAGCGATATCGGCGGCGACCAACAGAGGCTTTCGACTGTTGGTTGTCTCGAGAAAGCGAGCGAGCTTGGCCGCCGTAGTCGTCTTACCCGAGCCCTGAAGGCCCACCATCATGACGCCGGTCGGTTTGGGCTTCTTGGCGAACTCGACGGGTTCCCCCTCGAAGGCCATCATCGACTCGAGCTCGTCTTGGCAGATCTTCACGAACTGCTCGGCGGGGCCCACTTTGATCTTGCGGCCCTTCGACTTGGTCGCGGTCTGGACCACCTGACCGACGGCCTTTTGTTTTACGTTCGCGAGAAACGCCTTGGTCACCCCTAACTCTACATCGGCCTCGAGCAACGACAGCCGCACGTCACGAAGCGCTTGATCGATGTTCTCTTCGCTCAGCTCTGTGACGCCTGCCAAGCGATTGCGGGCGTTTCGAAAGCCCTTTGTCAGCGTCTCAAACATGAAGGATGCAGCTCGGGCGCGTAGCATGTGCCGAAGCGGCTGCGCAACCTCTTAGCACCTTGACCGCAGGTGGCGACCGTTGGATGGTCCCGACGCATGCCCGATGCGCTGCCGGAGAAGGGGGATCCCGAGGCGATCTACGTGATCGACATCAGCTCGTACGTGTTTCGCGCCTATCACGCACTTCCTCCGCTCTCGAACAGTAAGGGAGAGCCAACGCACGCGGTTGCGGGAGTTTCGGGGATGCTCGCCAAGCTCCTCCGTGAGCGAGATCCCAAGGGGATCGTGGTCGCCATGGACTCGCGAGAAGCATCGTTCCGCAAGGAGCTCTATGAGCCATACAAGGCCAATCGTCCGCCCGCGCCGCCCGATCTAGAGCAGCAGATGGTCCGAGTACGGGAGATCGTCGAAGCATGGGGTATGTCGCCGATCGAAGCCCCCGGATACGAAGCAGACGACATCATCGCAACCCTGGTGGCGCAAGCCCGGAAGAAGGGGCTCCGGGTCGTAATCGTCAGCGCTGACAAAGACCTGCTGCAACTCGTCGGACCGGACGTCGTGATGTACGACACGATGCGGGACAAGGTGCTCGGCCCGGAGGAAACGCAGGAAAGATTCGGCGTCGCGCCGGGCCAAATCCGCGACCTGTTCGCCTTGATGGGCGACAGCTCGGACAATGTGCCCGGTGTTCCTTCGGTCGGACAGAAGACCGCTGCAAAGCTTTTGCAGGAGTGGGGCACGCTCGACGGGATCTACGAACACCTCGGGGAGATCACGCGCAAGTCCTTGAAAGAAAAACTCACCGCCCATCGTGAGCAGGCTGAGACTTCGCGCGAGCTCGTCACCCTCCGCGACGAGGTCGCGATCGATCCCGCATTGATTTCCCGTAGGTACGACGGCGGAAACACGGCTGCGCTTCGGAGCCTCTTCAGCGAGCTCGAGTTCACGCGGCTCTTGGCGCAACTCGACCCAGCACCGGTCGTCGAGGGGCACTACGAGACCATCACCACCATCGACGGCGTTCGCCGCATCGCCAGCGCGATCCGTGATTCGGGCACGATGGCGCTCTACACCGTGATGGACATCGACGATCCGATTCGCGCCGAGTTAGTGGGCGTGGCCGTGAGCTGGCTCGAAAGCGTCAGCGCCTACATCCCACTCGGCCATCGATACATCGGCGCGCCCGACCATCTCGGTTGGGAAGAGGCTGGTGTCGTGTTGAAACCTCTTCTCGAAAACTCTCTCATCCCGAAGCTCACTCTCGCCAAGCGTGAGACCGTGTTCTGGGCGAGGCGCGGCGTGAAGGTCCGAGGCGTTCGGTTTGACCCCGCACTTGCGAGTTACCTGTTGGACCCCGCTCGACACGCCCATCGCCTCGAAGACGTTGCGCGGCAGGAGCTCGACGGGGAGCTTGCCGCCGAGGAGGCGGTGCGTGGTAAGGGCAAGAAGGCGCTCACCTGGGATGAGGTGGAAGTGGACAGCGTCGCCTCCTACGCGAATGAGCGAGCGGACTTCACGTTCCGGCTGAGCGAGCTCCTGACGCCGCGGATGCACGAGGGGGAGTTCGAGCGGCTCTTTTATGATGTCGAGCTGCCCCTCGCGCAGGTATTGGCCACGATGGAGCTCCATGGCATCGGCGTCGACACCGAGCTCCTCGAGAAGCTTTCCGAGGAGGCGAAGGGGGAGCTCGAACGGCTCCACGCCCGGTGCACCGAGCTCGCTGGTCACGAGTTCAACGTCTCGTCGCCTAGACAACTCGAAACCATCCTGTTCGATGAGCTCGAGCTGCCGGTCATCAAGAAAACCAAAACCGCGCGTTCGACCGACCAAACGGTCCTCGAGGAGCTCTCGGTCATGCACCCGCTACCGGCAGCGATCCTCGAATATCGCTCCGTTTCGAAGCTTAAGAGCACGTATTTAGATGCTTTACCGAGAGAGGTGAATTCAAAGACCGGGCGGATTCACACCCGGTATAACCAGCTCGTGGCCGCCACCGGACGCCTGTCGTCGAGCGACCCAAACCTCCAAAACATCCCGATCCGCACCGAGATGGGGCGCCGGGTTCGAGATGCCTTCATCCCGGAAGCTGGCTGGTCGATTCTGTCGGCGGACTACTCCCAGATCGAGCTCAGGGTACTCGCGCATCTCAGTCGGGACCCGGCCCTCGTCGAAGCGTTTTCGAAAGACGACGACGTGCACGTACAAACCGCCTGCGCACTCTTCGGCGTCAAGCCCAAAGAGGTCACCACGGACATGCGCGGTCAAGCGAAAACCGTGAACTACGCCGTCATCTACGGGCAGACGCAGTTCGCGCTGGCGCGGAATCTCAAGATCGAGCGGACCGAGGCCAAGCGCTACATCGACGCCTTCTTCGACCAGTACGCCGGGGTGAACGCCTTTCTCGACGAGGTCGTCGAAGAGGCGCGCGCGAACGGCTTCGTCACGACCCTCCTCGGTCGCCGCCGGACGCTGCCCGACATCCGAAGCCGGAATCACAATCTGCGCGCCGGGGCTGAGCGCATCGCACGAAACACCCCCATTCAAGGCACGGCCGCCGACATCATGAAAGTCGCCATGGTTCAGATTCAGAGGGACATCGAAGCGCGGCGCATGAAGAGTCGGATGGTCCTGACCGTCCACGACGAGCTCGTCTTCGAGTCACCGCCGGGCGAGCACGAGGAGCTCGAACGGCTGGCCCGCGACCGCATGCAAACCGCCGTGCCGTTGTCGGTGCCGCTGCCGGTGGAGGCGGGGTGGGGGAAGAGCTGGGGCGCGGCGCATTAGGCGCTCGCGCTATCCCATCCGTATCACGGCGCGACGGTGCAGGGGTATGGCTCGACACCGGGAAAGAGCATGACGAAGTCGCCCTCTTCGGTTCGGCTTTCGATCGTGTCGGGCTCGGTGACTGCGCGCAAGAACCAGTCGCTCATCACTTCGCCGGCGACACTGCCCGCCCACAGCTCGGGGCGCAGCGTGACGACGTGTGTGCTCTCGGCGGAAACGCTGGTGTAGTAGTAGTTGATCCCGTTCAAGTCCTTGGTGTCGCAGTACGCTTGGCGCATCGTGTTGAACCATTGCGCCTGCCAGAACTCATCTCCTTCGTCACCTGTGAAGAAGGCGTCCCTGCGTTGCGTATCGTCGAACTGGTTACTCAAAATCAACATCTGTTGCTCGGGTACCTGCTTGAGGCGCGGTGAGATGGCCTCATAGAGGACCGGACCGAGCGCGCAATCGCCGACGAAACAGTACGGCGGAAGGTTGGGTAGCATCCCCCATCCGGGGATCTTGAGGAGACCGAGGCCCGCCACACCGAGTATCTGACCGTTGTCGAGGGCACCGCTCGCATCGGGGAAGGCGGCTGTCCTCGGCCACTGCAAGTCGTCGAGCAACCAGTGGTAGTTGTAGAGCGCGCCATAGCCACCGGCCGACCACCCCCCGAAGAGGGCGATGAGCTCGTCCGGGCGGAAGCCATCGCCGCCCTCCGCGTCCATGAGCTTCCAGATGACGTCCCGGACCATCTGGACCGCGGCGCGCATGTTCACCGATCCGTATCGAGGTAACTGCAACGTATTGAGGTCTTCCGTGACGCCACCGCCGGCAAAAACATCCTGATTGCAGTAGGGCAGGTAGACCTTCGTCCAATTTGCAAACGGGCTCTCGGCGGGGTCGTTGGAGGCGATCCCGGAGCCAAGAGGCTCGTCGTCCATGGCGCTGAAGAGGTTGTTGCCGCCGTCGAGTCGACTTTCGAAGCGGGGCACGCAATCGGCTTCGAAGGCGCACACGCCCCCCCCCTGAAGCCCGACGATGATGCGATCCAGGGGCTCGCCCTCGGGTGCGAGCCGCACCTGGAAGGCATAAGGACTACCATCGCCGCAGAGGGTCCCCCACTTGTCGCCGTCGACGACGACTTGCATGTACTCCCCGCGCGGTGGGTCGAAGTCCGTGTTTGACGGCCCGCATGACAGCGCGAGCGAGCCGGTGTCCGCATGTCCCGTCGCGGTGATGCAATCGACCTGGTGAACCGCGCGGTCCACGTAGGTGGCCGGGTTGACGGCGATCAACTCTTCGAGGGCACCGCACGCGCCCTGGACCTCGCTCACCGCGGAGTCAACCAGCGCTTGACGTTCGGCGTCGATTCCGGAGCAGTCGCCTTCCGCAAGACACGCATTGATCGCCGAGAGTGCGCCGTCGACCATGGCGGATGCAGACGTGTGCGCGGTCTGGAGACAGCTCTGGTCTGCCGCCTCGACCGTCGGCCACACCGCGCCTTGGGGTCCGCCATAGGTGCGCCACCCAAGCGACGATGCCTCGGACGAACAGGAGTTCTGCAGGCGGCCGACGAGCGAGTCGACGGTCAGCGATCCGAACTCAGCGTCGGCACAATTGGCTCGCACGCTTTCTTCGAGCGCGGAAAGCGCCGCGGCAACGTTGGTGTCGTTGCCGGCGCAGGGTGAATCCGTATCGCCGTAGCAAGTTCCAATTGCTGCGCTGACCTCACCGATACACACGCGAAGCGCTTCGGGGGCGCCTTCGGCGCACGAAACGGAAGCGGTCCCGCCTGCACCACCCGCGCCACCGGAATCGTCTGAACAGCCGGTTACAGCGGCGGCGAATATGAGATTGGCCGATAGGCAGAGTGTCCAAGTTCGGTACGTCATAGCCGGCGACGCTAGCATGCATCGGCCGCGGATCGATCGACTTTTGAAGGTCCTGCCGAGCCGCCACTAGGACGGTCACGATCCTTGGCGAACTGGCGGCCATGTGCCGGGGAGCCGCCGCCGGGTGCGCGCACCTGATCGTGAGGAAACCGGAGGGGCCATCGACCGAGAAAGGATGCATGAGCTCTGCAGCCCGATCCCGCCTGTTGACCGGCGCCCTCTTGGCGGGCGGCGCGCTTCTAATCATGGGCGCCGACGACTGCAACCAAGAAACGGTCAACCAGACCTTTTACCTGCAGGACGGAACCGCGTTTCAAGGCCCGAAAAACGAGGACAATCGCCCAATCTACTACACGGTCGACTCGTCGATCGACCGCTTTGCCTCCGGACCGCAGAAGGTGATCTGCGACTGGCAGCAACACCCGAACATCCCGCAGCTCTTTGAAACCTACGCTCCGGGCACGGGGACCCGTCCCGGCATCGACGGCCCCGACCCGTCCACAGACCCGACGCACGTCTTCTTGTGTACACAGCCGACGACGTTTGCCGGGATCCTCGAAGACTATGGACCGCACGTCAATGCCGTGCACGACCCAGACTGGCGGCCCTGGACGCCTCAGGCCTACAGCGTTCACGACATCGGCGAATGCTCGGCCTTCCTTCCAGTCCAAAACTTCGTCGGCACGATCCGCGAGCAGTTCCAGCGCCAGGCCGACAATCGCCTAGGCCAGCAGACCTCGCCCGAAAGCATGGA
Source organism: Myxococcales bacterium (assembly GCA_029863605.1). Lineage (GTDB taxonomy): Bacteria > Myxococcota_A > Polyangia > Polyangiales > Houyiibacteriaceae > SG8-38. The sequence continues at coordinate 99,016 of JAOTVB010000014.1, forward strand.
CATTGCGCTATGGCTCGACTTCACCGTCGAGCTCAAGGACCATGCCCAAGACGTGCTCGCATGGACCGATTTCACTGCTCACAATATCGGCTTTGAAGAGCGGTTTCCGCCTGCGTCCCAGAGCGCCGCCGGACTCAACGAAGTGGTGCTCGAAGCGATGTACCGCGTGGATGGCGACATGCAATGGAACTTTGATCCAGGGTGGCTTGGCAACTCGGCAGGCGCCACGTTCCTCAGTGCCGCGATTCAAGGGACCCTGTTCGCCAGCGCAGGCACCTTGTTTCCGTGGCTCTTCTTGATCGGTAACTGCGAAAAGGACCGAGATCTGCGGATGCACCTTCGAGGCCGTTTTCGGGCTTCACCTGACGGAGGCGTGGGACTGGTTCTGAACACCAGCGAGACCTGTGGCCCCGACCAACGCCAGCCTTGCACCTGGACACGGGTACAAAGTTGGTCGATCTTTCGACCGGTTTGCAACAATCGGGTCAAGCCCGATCTGGAGCAGCGCTTCACGCAAGGCGCGATCATTGGGCTTCAAGATGAAAACGGCGAGCCGCGCAACCTCACCATGCGGTCTGACGGGACGAGCCTGCTACCGTGGCAGTGGCCGATCATCCGCGTCGAGATGACCCCGACCGACATTCACCTGATCTTTCTCGAAGAATGCGACGACGACCCCGAGCTCTGCGATGAGCTGCGCGCTGCACGCGTGTGCGGTTTCGATCGACCGATTTCAAACGACTATCATGTTCAGACGATTGGAGGCATCCAATGAAACGCGTCTTGCTCATGGCGCTCTTACTCGTCGGCTGCGGCGATGAGCTCGGCCGCGAGGGACAAGCCGCGAAGCGCGCGTGCGATGCCTATGTCGCCGCCTGTGAACCCGCCGTCCCTGACGCCTGCTTTCAAGAATACTCGCTCTTTGCCGGCCACGAGGTCCATGGCGAGTGCGCCGTTGACTACCTCATCGGCCGCGTGTGCCAGACCGACAACGGCTGCGACAACGAGGCCTGTGGCGATCCCTACGACAACCTCATCCGATGTGTGGAAATGATGGAGTAGACAGCCGCATCCGCTCCTTCATGTCGGAGCCTAAGCCGCTACGGGCAGCCCTCCAAACAGACTCGATACTCGGTTCTACAGGCGTCCTTGCAGGTATTGTGCTTTTGCTCGCAGTGGCTCGTGCACGCGTGCCACCGTTCGTTGCAAAGCGGGTTGCAGCCCGACGTGTGGTACTCGCCCGGCGGGGCGGGTGGATACTCGTGCTCGAGCTCGGGGACCGGCTCCGGCTCTTGGTCGGGGAGCGGACGGGTCGAGCCATCGGCCGCGAGCTGCTGTAGGCGCTGCTCCGCGAAAGTGATACGTTCTGGGGGCTGGTTACTCGAATGGGCCTCGAGCCAACGGCTCCAGCACTCACGACGGGTGTCGGAGCTCACCGATGGGTTGTGGTCAGCAGCGTAACATCGTTCGTAGTACTGGGTGTTTTCGTGGGCGTGTTTTAGGCTAGGTCCGCATGCGATCGATGCCAACAAACAGCAAAGGATAAGCAGGCGAATCATGACGGCGGAAGGTACCACCCTGGACCCACCCGACCAAGCGCCCGCCGCGGGGTGGGGCACCTTCGAGGCGCCGGGGCTCGGGACCCTGTGGCTCGTCTGGACCGACGTCGGATTGCTGCGGCTTTCCTTTCATCGGCCTGACGACCTGGACGCCGAGGAGCTCGAGGTTCCCGAGAGGTTCGCCAAACCGCTCACGCGTTATTTCGCGGGTGAGCCGGAGGACTTCGGAGAAGTGGCGTTGGACCTGCGCGGCACCGACTTTCAGACGCTCGTGTGGGAGGCTCTCCGACGAATCCCCTGGGGCCACGTTCGGACGTACGGCGGCATTGCACAGGAGATCGGCTCGCCCCGTGCCATGCGTGCTGTCGGACAAGCCAATCACGTCAATGCCATTCCCATCGTCGTTCCATGTCACCGTGTGGTCGAAGCAGGCCATCACCTCGGTGGTTACGGCGGTGGGCTGGAGCGCAAGCAATTCCTTCTCGAGCTCGAAGGGGTCCGATGTCACGAGGGCATCGTCCAACCAGGCCAACTGGAGCTTTTCTAGTCGATAGCGTGGCGGTGGTGGGGCGGGACAAACCGCGGCCGAAGGCCGTCTAGGCGCCTCAGAGTCGCGCTGCCAACAGACACCCAAGCGCCAGTGCGCCCGAAAAGAGGCTCACCTTGTCGCGCACCGCGAACAATACCGGATCATCGTGCATCTCCCCCCGTGCGGCGAGAAACCAGACCCGCGTGACCCAGTACATCAGGATCAGACAGATCCCCCAGAGCGCTTGCGGCGTCGAATAGTATCTCTGAATCGACGGGCTATTGATGTAGAGCGCGAAGACGAGGACCGCCAAGAGCCCGGAGGCTGGCCCGATTGAAGTCACCAGCGGAACGTCGGCCAACACGTAGTTCCGGCCTCGAAGGGCATGCTCGTCGTTGCGTCGCAGCTGAATGAGCTCCGAGTAGCGCTTCACGAATGCAAGGCTGGTGAAGAAGAAAATCGAAAAAGCCAGCAACCAAAACGAGAGCTCGACCTGGGCTGCGACGCTACCGGCCATCACTCGATACGTGAACAGCAAGGCAAGCGCGAGGACGTCTACGATGAGCCGCCGCTTCAAGTAGAACGTGTAGAAAGTCGTGAGTGCGATGTAACCTAAAACGACCCATACGAATTGGAGGTTCACGAAGCTCGTCGCCAGTAACAGCGACGACGCGAGGCTGAACACCATCAGCAGCAGGCCCTCGGGTATGGCCAGGGTACCCGAGGCCAACGGACGTTTGCGCTTGGTGCGATGCCGACGATCGGCGGGTAAATCTACCAAGTCGTTGAGTATGTAAATCGACGAGGCGCAGAGGCTGAAGGAGAAGAACGCCATCACCACGCTGAACACCCGCCACCAGTCATCGTATGCATGGGCAAAGTAGAGGGGAACGAAGAGCAAGAGGTTCTTGGCCCACTGGTGTGGCCGGAGCTCTTTCATCGCTGCCAACCACTTGTTTGGGCGCTCCGATACGACCGTCACGCTAGACACAGCTTGCTCCGCACGTCGTCTCGTGCGTGGGCTGGGTGCTACGATGATCGCGTCGCCAGCGGCCTTCCACACCGGCAGATCGGCGGCCGCGTCGCCGACGTACTGAAAGCCTCCGCGCCCGAAGCGGGATGCGAGGAAGTCGGCTTTGCGTTGAGCCTTTAGGTTGTGTCGACCATCACTGCCGACGGCTTCATCGAAAACGTCGACATGCGCTGCAACCGCCGCAGCGGTGGCCTGATCTGCCGCCGTGACCAGAATAATAGGGCGGCCCGCCTGACGTGCATTCCTGGTCAGCTCGAGAACCTCTTCCCGATACGGAAGTGCCCGAGGATCGACCGGCGCGTGTGTGGACAGGTAGCGCTTGAGTTTAGGGCGTCCGCCAAGGAGCACGAAGAGCAGCGAGAGGACCCGGTGAGGCGCCGTCTTCATTAGGATCAGAAACGACTCCCAAAGAGTATCGGTCGCCACCAGCGTGCCATCCAAGTCCACGCACAAGGCCCGTGTCGTTTCGGCAGATTGCAAGGGTGGCTTCTTCACTCGATTTCCACGGTGCCATCAGAGGCGGCTCAGCGCCACTTCGAGTTGCTCTCGCTTCAGGCGAAGCTCGGAGGCATCCCGTTTGGATTTTGCAACCACCGCAGCGGGCGCGCGCTCGACGAAACTCGGGTTTTCGAGTTTCTTTTCGACGGCGCCGAGTTCCTTGTCGATCTTCTTCAGGTCTCTTCGAAGCCGCTCGCGCTCCTTTTCGGTGTCGATCACATCCGGCACTGCCGCCCGGACACCGGGATTCACCAACACCGCGGCGTTTTCGAAGTGAGCGCTGACGTCGTCGAGCGTATTGGGATCGGGCTCGAAATACATGACGCATCCCGCCAGGGCTTCAATCGTTCTGCGCTCCTGTTGAAGTACCGCGCGCTTCGTATCGTCGCCGGTGTGCCAGTGGATGGCGACCTGCTTACTCCTCGGGATGTCGTGCTCGGCGCGAATCGTTCGCGCGCTCCCGACGAAAGCTTGCACTACCTCGAAGTCGCGCTCGGCTTCCCTATCGATCCGCGCATCGGCCAGCGCTGTCGGGTATCGCGAAATCATGATGCTGGCCGGCGCATCGTCCCATTTGGGAACGCGCTGCCAAATTTCCTCGGTGATGTGCGGCATCATCGGATGCAAGGCACGGAGGACGGACTCGAGGGTGTGTACGAGAGTGTTTTCCGTTTCACGGACTAGCTCCCTGTCCCCGCTGTCGAGAGCCGCTTTGCTCACCTCGAGATACCAATCGCAGAACTCGTCCCACAAGAAATGATAGAGCGCACCCGAAGCGTCATCGAGACGGTACCCTTCGAGTCCCGTCGAAGCCGTGTCGAGCGCGTGGTAGAGCCGCGATAAGACCCAACGGTTGCCGAGCGCACGCGGCCGAGGGCACGCCTGAGAAGCCACGGCTTTCGCGTCGCCGAGCCGCATCAAGGCGTAACGCGACGCGTTCCAGAGCTTGTTAGCGAAGTTTCGGTAACCTTCGATCCGCTTGATCGAAAGCGCAATGCGTCGCGACTGCGGCGAGTAACTGAGCAACGTCATTCGGAGCGCGTCTGCCCCGTACGCCGCAAAGCCGTCAGGATAGGTCTTTTTGAGATACTTCACGCCGGCAGGGGAGGCGCCTGAGTCTTCTGCCTTGTCGAGAAGCTGTTCGAGGGTGGCTCCGTGAATGACGTCGAGCGGGTCGATGACGTTGCCCTTCACCTTGCTCATCTTTTCGCCACGCTCGTCGGTGACCAAACCTGCCAACAGCACCCGGGTGAAGGGAACCTCTCCCATGAAATGAAGCCCCATCATGATCATCCTTGCGACCCAGAAGAAAATGATGTCGTAGCCGGTCTCCATGTCCTGCGTCGGGTAGAAGCGCCGAAGGGCGGGCGTGTCGTCGGGCCAACCCAACGTCGAAAAGGGCCAAAGCGCGGAGCTGAACCACGTGTCGAGGACATCTTCGTCTCGTCGGAGCGACGCATGACCGCACGCGCCGCACGCCAACGGGTCCTCGCGGGACACGGTAACCTCGTGGCACGACTCGCAGTACCAAGCCGGGATGGGGTGTCCCCACCAAAGCTGTCGCGAGATGCACCAGTCCTGGATATCCCGGAGCCAATGAAAGTACGTCTTGGCCCACTCGGCGGGGAGGATTTGGATCGTACCATCCTCGACCGCTCGGATCGCCGGCCCAGCGAGCGGTGTCATCTTCACGAACCATTGTGTAGAGATGATCGGCTCTACGATGGTGCCCGAACGGTGGGAGCGCGGGAGCGTCATCTGGTGTTTCTTGCTGCCGCGGGCAAGGCCGAGCGCCTCGAGCTCCTCCTTCACCGCCTTACGGGCCGCGAACCGTTCAAGCCCCTGGAAGGGCCCCGCGTTCTCGTTGAGGGTTCCGTCGAGGTTGAGGATGTTGATCTCTTCGAGCCCGTGGCGCTTGCCGGTGGCGAAGTCGTTTGGGTCGTGTGCCGGCGTCACCTTCACGACGCCGGTGCCAAACTCGGGATCGACGAGCTCCCCGTCCAGGATCACCGGGATGAGCCGATCGACGAATGGGTGTCGGACGTACTTGCCATGCAGATGTCGGTAGCGGTCGTCCTCGGGGTGAACGGCCACGGCGGTGTCGCCAAGCATGGTCTCAGGTCGCGTCGTCGACACCACGACCTCGGAGTCCCCGTCCGCTCGTGGATAGGCGAAGTCGAACATCTCTCCTTCGACCCCCTCCTCTTGGTCGACCTCGAGGTCCGACAAAACGGTCTGTGACTCGACATCCCAGTTCACGAGGCGCGTGTCCCGGTAGATCAAGCCCTCTTCGTAGAGTCGCACGAACGACTCCCGGACTGCGCGAACCATGTCCGGATCCATCGTGAACTTCGTCCGCGACCAATCGCACGAGGCGCCCATTTTGCGCAGTTGCTCCAGAATTCGACCGCCGGACTGCTCTTTCCAATTCCACACTCGTTCGATGAAGGCTTCGCGGCCGAGGTCGTGACGAGTCAGGCCCTCTTTCTTGAGCTGTCGTTCGACCACGACCTGGGTTGCGATGCCGGCGTGATCGATGCCGGGCACCCACAGCGTGTTGTACCCCTGCATTCGTTTGTGACGGCAAAGCACGTCCTCGAACGTCGTGCGACACGCGTGGCCCATGTGGAGTGAGCCGGTCACGTTCGGCGGTGGAATCGCCAGCGTGTAGGTTTCGCGATGGTCCTCGGGGTCTTCCGAAGCGGCGAAGTACCCCGAGTTTTCCCAGAATTCGTACCAACGGGTCTCGGCCTCGGAGGGCGAGTACGTCGTGGGTATCTCGTCCGACTTGTCGCTCATCCGACCGACCCTGTGCGGCGAAATCGTGAGGCAGTCAAGCCTCAGTCGCCGACGAGACGGTGCAATTCCTCGCGGATCATCGCTTCGGCGAGCTCTGGGACGACTTCCCAGACGACACGTTCGACGACCTCGGCGGAAAGCTTGAGGACACCCTCGACTTGATCGGGGGTCAGGCCGAGCGCCTCGAGTCGTTGCACGACGGAGTGAGACAGCGCGTCCGACGCAACCGCGGACGGCGACGGGGCGGCTTGTTGGGACTTCAGCGTGGAAATCGGGGCCGAAGAAGGCGAGGTCGCGGTCCTCGGCACGGCCGACACCGCAGCTCCGGAGACCGGTATTCGAGACAACGGCCCGGTGGGCGTGATCAAAGGACCCTCGGCCGGCAGCGGCGGAGGTGTGGGACGATACGCAGGGGTCGAAATCGGCGTTGGTTGAAGCGTCGCAGGACGCGCCACGGGAATGGACGGAGCTTCGGCAAACGCATCGGCGCGCCCGGTCAAACCGGTGGCTTTGTCGATCGCCTCTTGCGTATCGAACGGCTTGAGGATGTGCTCGTCGGCCCCGACCTCGGCAGCGCGCGCTTCGTCGAGGGGGCGATGTTGGCTCGCCATCAAGATGACCGCGGTCCCTCCGAGCTGGGGGTCTGCCTTCATTGCGCGGGTCACTTCGTACCCGTCGATGCCCGGAAGCGATGCATCGATGAACGCGACGTCCGGCGCGAAGTCTCGGCCTCGTTGGAGCGCGATCTCACCGCTCTCGACGGCAAGCAACTCCGCGTCTTCCCCAGCGAAGGTCATCTCCATGACCTTCCGCATCGTCACGCTATCCTCGACGACTAAAATTCTCATCAACCCCAAGCCCCGTTCACTCAGTTGTATCGGTGACATACGCGATCGGCACCTTACCGGTCAAGAAGCGGCGTCACCGAGTTGACCCCTCGAACACCGGCCGGTAGGGAGCCCGGGTGTCGGATTCTCGCTTACGCCGACTCTACGTCGAGCATGCCCCGAAGGCACCCGAAGGGCGGTTTTCCCTAGGTGCGCTAGCCGGGGGCAAGGGCCCTCTCGAGCTGGATATCGGGTTCGGCCGTGGGCAGTCCCTCCTCGAGCGCGCAGAGGCCGCGCCAGGCAGCCGAATCATCGGAATTGAGGTCAAGACCAAGTGGGCGTACAAAGTCCAGCAACGACTGACGAAGCATGGGGTGTCGAACGTTCAGGTAGTCTGCGGCGACGCTCGCGAGATTTTGAGGCGGGCAGGGCCCGAGGGCGTCGTCGATAAGGTCGCGCTCCATTTTCCTGACCCTTGGTGGAAGAAGCGGCATCAGAAACGCAGGGTCGTCGGCGAGCCTTTACTGGTCGAGCTGCGACGCCTAATGCGGGCCGAAGGCGAGCTCTTGATTCAAACCGATGTCGAAGACCGCGCTAGACTCTACCTTCGACAGCTTCTCGCCATCGGCGGGTTCAGGGTCGTCGGCGATGGAGGATTCGTCGACGAGAATCCTTTTTCGGCGCGATCGAACCGCGAGCGCCGTGCGCTCGAGGCGGGGCTTCCGATTTGGCGTATTTTAGCGATCCGCGACGCAGGTTAGCGGAGCGCCAGGGCAGCGCAGTCTCGTCGGGTCCGAGCCTCGAGGTCGGCCTGGCGGTCATCGAGAGAGGCGGGCTCGTATCCCGGGATGAAGTAGCCGACGTCGTCCACGATGTCATAAAGCTCTTCGTTCCGTTCGAGGAGCTCGCAGTTGCGTCTCCTCAGGGCGTCCACCAGGCGCGGCACCGCCTCGAGGCTGTGGAGCTGGGTGTCGTGGAGAAGGATGATCCCGCCGCGATCTCCCGTTTCCCGTTCACGGCGCCTGAGCACCCGGAAGAAGGTTCGAACCACGTCGTCGGCGGTATCGACCTCCAGGTCGCCCGTGTAGACGCTCCAAAGCACGCTCGTGTAGCCTCGCGCGGCGAGCAGCTCTCGCACCCGGGTAGAAAGCGCCCCTCCCGGGGGTCGAATCAGCCGGGGCCGCAGGCCGATCGCGTTTTCGATCTTCGCCTCGCTGACCGCGAGCTCGGCGTCGATCTCGGCGTTGTTCAAGAGCGGAAGCTGGCGGTGGGTTTCGGTGTGATTCCCGATCATGTGTCCGCGGCTGACGATCTCTCGAACGATCTCGCGGTGCTCACGCTCCCAGGGATTGCCGCGCCCAAAGCTCTCGGTCTTGACGAAGAACACCGCGCGGAGGTCGAGCTGGTCCAGGAGGTCGAGAAGCGCCGGCGTGGTGCGGCGCGAGGGGCCGTCGTCGAAGCTAAAGAGGATCGTGCGACGCTTGGTGGAGCCGTCTATCGTCAGGCCGCTTGGATAACGTTCGCCGGTCACGTCGTGAGGTGGGGGGCCAGGCTCAAGCCCATGCGCGACTTCGAGCGCGAACGATGGGTCGATTGGCGACGGGTCTTCGAGCGTGCGGGACACGTGGGCCGCCACCTGGATCGGCTCGACCACCGGCGCGGACCTCGGCCTCGCAGCGCCCGCGAGGGAGCCACCAGCAACCAACACCAGGACGAAGCAGCTCAGCCTCACCCGCCATGGAACCATCGGCATGATGAAGCGATCGTACGGAAGCGAGACAGGCGTATGCGAGAAAGCCGCAGTACCTGTACATGCCTGCAGTTGCTTCCACCGATCCTATCGACTACCCCCGGAGCGCCAACGAGCACTCCAGTGATCGAAGTCGAAACCCTCAGCAAACGCTACGGAACCCATCTCGCGGTGAACGAGGTGTCCTTCGACGTGAAACAGGGTGAGATCGTTGGGTTCCTGGGCCCCAACGGCGCAGGGAAAACCACGACCCTCCGAATGCTCACCGGTTACCTCGCCCCGACTGCCGGTAAGATCCGGATCGACGGCATCGACGCGGTCCGGAGCTCGATCCGCGCGCGCACCCGACTCGGCTACATGCCCGAAGGGGTGCCGCTGTATCGGGAGATGCGCGTGCACGAATACCTGCGTCACCGCGCCGCCCTCAAACACGTCTCCGAGGTGCGCGCAGCCGTCGACCGCGTTCTCATGCTTGCGGGAGTGACGGACGTCAAGAATCGGATCGTCGGTCAATTGTCCAAGGGGTACCGACAACGAGTGGGTCTAGCCGATGCACTCGTCGCCGATCCTCCGCTTCTCATCCTCGACGAGCCGACGTCGGGTCTCGACCCAAACCAGGTGCGTCAGTTTCGAGACCTCGTGCGCGGGTTCGGCGGAAGCAAAACGGTGTTCCTGTCGACCCACATCCTCTCGGAAGTCCAAGCCGTGTGTGATCGCGTGATCATCATTCGTGAGGGCCGAAAGGTCGCCGACCTCACACTCGGCCAAACCACGAAGCTCGAAGACATGTTCGCGGAGCTCACCACCAACAGCGTCGCAGAGCCAAACCCATGAAGAACACCTGGGTCGTCATGAAGCGCGAGCTCGGGTCCTTCTTCGTCTCGCCGCTGGCCTACGTCGTTCTCACGTCGTGGCTCATCTTCACCGGGATCACCTTCTGGATTCTCAGCGAGTTCTATGCGCGAAACGCGGTCGCCTCCGGCTCCGATACGCCGTTGTCCGGCTTCTTTGGGGGCAGTGCGCTGTTCTTCATACCGCTCTTGGTGTTCGTTCCCGTCCTCACGATGCGATTGATCGCCGCCGAACGGCAGTCCGGGACGCTCGAAGGCCTGATGACGGCGCCGATCTCCGAGACGTCGATCATCTGGGGCAAGTACGGCGCCGCCCTGGTCATGTGGGCGATGCTTTGGATCCCGACGATCATCTACGCCTGGATCACGAGTCAACATGGCAGCGTCGATTGGGGCGCGGTCGGCTCCAGTTACTTTGGAGTGTTTTGCCTCGGCACTTATTTCATGGCTGTCGGCCTGTTGATGAGCACTATTGCCCCGACCCAGATCATCGCCGCAGTGCTCTCGTTCGTGGTGCTCGGAGCGCTCTTCGCGGTGGGCGTCGGCGAGTTCGTGCTCGATGGGACGCTTCGCGAGGTGTGCGCCTACTTGAGCATGTGGGGCCACATGCACAGCTTCTCGAAAGGCGTGGTCGATTCGCGCTATCTAGTCTTCGATTTTTCGGTGGCGCTCTTGGCGTTGGGATTGAGCATCGCCGTGCTCAAGGCGCGGAGGCACGGGTGAGCGACCAGTCACGGACGCGCTTCAACCTCTTAGCCACAACCGTTTTGGCGCTCGCGGTGGTTGGGCTCTTGAACTACGTCTCTTCGAAAAATTACAAGCGTTGGGACTGGACGACCGAAAGGCTCTTCACGCTGTCGGATCGAAGCCAGCAAGTCCTCAGAGAGCTCGATCACGACGTTCAGATCTATGTGTTCTTGGCGCGAGGCGAGCAGGACTTCGCCGATGTCGAAACGCTGCTCGAAGAGTACAAGGCCGTGACGCAACGACTCGAGATCGAGTGGATCGATCCCGATCGAGACCGTGCCCGGTATCAAGTTCTGGCCGACAAGTTCGGAATCGATAGTTGGCTCGCAGGTGAAATGACCCTTTCGCAGGTGCCCGTCGTGGTGACGAGCGGTGACCGCAAGTGGAAGGTCGAGCGGCATCAGCTGATCGTCGAAGACTTCGACAGCTTCGAGGACGCCGACGGCCACAAGCTCGACCTGCAGTCCGAACGCGCCCTGACCGGCGCCATTCTGGAGGTGACTACCGGTCAGCCGACGAAGATCTGTCTCGCCCAAGGCCATGGGGAGTGGGAGCTCGGCGCTTCGGGAGACCGCAGCTTCGACGCCGTGGCCCGCGAGCTCGAATGGGAGAAGATCGACATCCAGCCCTTCGATCTCCGAGAGGGCGAAGATGTCCCAGCTTCGTGCGATGCGCTATTCGTCGTGAGCCCGCAGCGCCGGTACTCGCCCGAAGAAGTCGCAACGGTCGACCGCTTCATCGCTTCGGGCGGTAATGTCCTTCTGGCCCTCGATCCGCTCCTCAAGAAGGAAGCGCTTCAGCAAACCGGGTTCGAGGAAAGCCTCGGAAATCGGGGCATCGTCGTCGGCAATGATCTGGTGATCGAACACGATGAAAGCCGGCAGCTCCCCGGGAACCCTGGCGACTTGTTCCTCTCCATCGATCTCGGCGCCCACCGACTCACCGAGACCATCCGAAAGCGCGGAGGGGGGATCCTATTGGCTGTCGTTCGCTCCGTCGATGCGGCGGACGGTAGCGATGCCGAAGTCATCATGCGCACCAGCCCGAGTGCCAGCGCCGAATTCGATCTCAAGCGCGCGCTTGCGACGGACCTCAAGGCCGCAGGCATCACGCCGAGAGTCGTGCCGATCGCCACTGCATGGGAGCACGTGCCGCCACTCGGTGATGACCTCAAACCAGTCGAGAGCGATGGCCCTCAGCCCGGGCGACTCCTGGTGATCGGCGACAGCGACTGGATGAGCGGAGAGCTTCTCGACAACCCGCAGCTATCGAACATCGACCTCCTCTCCTCGACGGCAGGTTGGCTGACGCAGCGGGAGGCTTTGATCAACATCGCTCCGCGAAAAGCGAAGGCGCGCGCTGTCATCATGAGTGATGCCGACCTCGAAAACCTATTGTTCCGGGTCGTCTTTCTGTTGCCACTTGCCGCATTGATCGCCGGGTTCGGGGTGTGGTGGGCAAGGCGCTCATGATGACCCGCACGCCGATCATTCTCGCAATCATCGTCGTGCTATTGGCAGCCTATGTCTTCTTCTTCGAGCGCGATCGACCGGGACGCGCAGAGATCGAAGCCCGGGCGGGGTTCTTGGTTGAGTCTTTGGTGCGCGATCGGGTATCTCGGATTCACATCTCCTCCGGGGGCGAGCAGATGGCGATGTCCTGCGAAGGACAGGATTACGACAAGACATGGACGCTCGAGCAACCCGTCAAAGCGGCTGCCGATCCCGAGCACGTCGAAGATTATCTCCAAAACTGGGAGTTCGCGATCGCCACGCGGACCCTCGAAAGCCCTCGCCCGGAGGACGTCCGGAACTTCGGCCTCGATGCCCCTAGCGCGTCGGTGCGTTTCGAGATGGGACGCGCCGCAGTCACCGTGTCGCTCGGGTCGGGCACGCCAGTGGACGGCGGCGGTTACGTCCGGATCGATGACCGCGACCAAGTGATGGTCGTCCCGAAGTCCGTGGTCGAGCTCTTCGACCTCGACGCCGAACACTTTCGAATCAAGGACGACGCGGGTGCACCCGACCTCGCGGACCTGCTCGATGCAGAGGTTCGCGAAGACGCAGCCGCGCCCTGATCACTTCTGAGCGAGCGCTTTTTCGACCGTATCGTGAGACGCGTATTCGAGCAAACCGTTGCTCGTGTTGAAACCGCCCGACGAGATCAATCTGAAGTGACCCTTCGCGACGATCTTGTTCCCGACCTTGAGGTTGGTGGGCACGACGACCGAGCCGTCGATAGTGGTGGTCTTCCGTCCACGTCGAGCACGCGCAAGCTGCTCCTGATTGTCGGCGTAACCCACGATGATCAGCTGGTCCGCGCGATCGGTCTTGTCCAATGCATCCGCGATGAACATGTGCGGCGCGTCGACGCGTGGGCAGTCTTCTTTCTTGCGCTCCTTGCAGGGCGGCGGCTCGTAAATATCCATGATGTAGCCGGTGACGGCCACATCCGTGTCGAGCGCTTGGCGCAGCTTCTGGCGCAGGCCGTAGACGCTGTACGACTCGTCGTCGTAGGTCGTCGGAAACGGCGGCGGCGGTAGTGTCGGAACCTCTGGAAGGTTCGGCACGATCTCCGGAAGCTGCTCGACCGGGGCCTCCGCAGAGGAAAATTGATCGCAGCCGACACTCAAGAGCGCAGCAGTCAAAACCAGGCCAATCAGACGAGTTCCCATGTTCCCCCCAAACATCCCAGACAAAGTAGCACGGGCGATTCCAGGGCGACAATCTAGGGCGCTATGGGGACGCACCTCCGACGCCTCGGAAGAGGGTCTTCCAGCGCCATTTTCAGGGTAGGCGACACTCCAGCCGGCCCACGGAGCTGCTGAATGGCAGCCTCTGCCTCGGGGGTGTCGAGGACCCTGAGCGTGACGATCGCTCGGGCCGCATTGTTGATGTCGTCGGTCAGCGCGCTCGGAGACGCCGCCCTGAGAGCAACCCCGGCTAGGGCGTCGACCGCCTCGATGCGGCAGTGCGCCGCGACATACTCGATCGCGGCCGCTGTCACCGTGGGCCACTCGTTTCGGTTTTGGAGATGCGCGTAAATTTTGTCCCAGCCCTCGTCGTGCGTGGCGCCGGTGAGCGCCTCGATCGCGGCTACTCGTACCTCCGACATCGGGTCGTCGACCGCTGCAATGATGATGGGCGTTGCCACCGGCTCACTCCGCAGGCTCATCACCGCTTCGGCGCGCACCATCGGCCACGGATCCTTTCGGGCCAACTTCGCCCGCATCGCCATCGAGCCGGGTTCTTTCGAGAGAACCCGCGCGGCATGTGCTCGTACTCGGGGATACGGATCTTCCAAGGCGACCCTCGCGACGGTGCGCTGGCCGCGCGCGCCGGTGGCATCGACCGCAGCCTGTCGCAGCATCCACTCTTTCGGCGTTTGTAGATGGCTCTCGATCCAGCGATCGACGGGCTCGCTTGGCCCAGCCGCTGCCGAGCTCCGAAGCAACCGCCAGGTCGTTGCAAAGTCGTTGGAACGCGGCGCTCCGTACTCGATGAACTCAGCCACGACCGGCGCGTATTCTTCGATCGAAGCGAGAGCGAGCGAGGCGTTTGCCACCGCCGAGGCGGGGGGCTCGGTGTCGAGCCACGCACGAAGCGTCGGTTCGGCATTCGCGTCGGCACGTTGCACTGCGGTGGCGAGCGCGCTTCGGAGCACAGGCCGCCGGTCACCGCCCTCGGCCGTGAGCGCATCCAACAACGGGCCGATCGCCGCGTTGGGTTCGGTGCGTGCCAACAACACTGCCGAGCGATCGCCCACGTCGGGATCCGCTAGCAATGCGACTAGCCCCTCCCAGCCAGGAGGTCCGGCTCGTTGCAGTGCGGCAAAAGCGCCTTCGCTGATCTGCTCATCGGGCGAGTATGCCGCCTCGAAGAGACACTGAACCGCGGGTCGATGGTCGTGTGCGAGGGCTGCCAGCGCAGCCAGCGCGCGGCGTTGTGCCTTGCGCGAAAGAGTGGACCACACGTCGCGAATGGCGACGGCGGCGGGTTGCCCGCCGGCCTTCAGCTCCTGCACGGCAGCAACCGAGAGATCATGGTCGCCATCGAGATCCTGCAACGCGCCCGCGAAGGCCCCAGGCTCTTGGGCCCCCGCGGTCATCGACGAAGCCCAAAGTGCGAAGAGGCCGATCAGTGCAACGTTCGATTTGAGGCTTGTTCGTCCCACTCGATCACCATGGCGTTCTGCAGCTTTAGCACGCGGTCGGCATGCCGAAGGAAATCATCGCGATGCGTCGCGACGATCACGATGCATCCGAGGTCTGCTTGCTCGCGACAGACCCTCAGCACGTTGGCTTCTTGCTCCCCGTCGAGCGCGGACGTCGGCTCATCTAGCAGCAGGATCGGCGCCTCTCGATAGAGGGCCCGAGCGAAGGTGACGCGCTGCCGCTCACCAGCAGAGAGGTCCCCTCCGCCTTCGAGAAGAATGCCGTCGTAACCGTTTGGGCGGGCCATGACGAACGAGTCCAAGCCGGCGCGCTTGGCTGCCTCAAGTGCCCGGCCGCGATGGGGGTGTGTGTCTCCGAGCGTGATGTTCGCGACGATGGTGTCGTGAAAGAGAGTGGGGGCCTGGGGCATCCAGGCGGTCATGGTGGTCCTCGAGTCGGTCGTGACCGGTGCACCATCGACGGTGATGGTGCCCTCAGTGGGATCCAGAATGCCTGCGACAACCGCAAGCAAGGTCGACTTCCCAGCGCCGCTCGGACCGGTTATCGCGACCAGCTCGCCGGCCTTAAATCGCACCTCCGCCGCGTTCAACACCGGTCGATCCCCATAGCCGAACGATAACCGCTGCAGCTCCAGGGTTTGGACACCTGTCTGATGCACGACACCTCCGGCTGTGTCCTGAGTCGGGAGCCTGAGGAGCTCGTCGAGGCGGTCGAGCGAGGCGAGGCCCGACGACCAGCCAAAGATGGATTGGGCCAACCCGTGAAGCGGCCGATACATGAGAATGAGCGCCACGAAGACTGTGCCGGCCGACGCGAGGTCGAGGTTCGACCGAGTCGCCCAAGCCAACGCGAAGGCGGCTGCGATCCCGAGCGCGGCGGCTAGCTCGACCAACGGGGAGGCTACGGTTCCCCACGTTTCGGCCCTGACACCTCGTCTCTCGGACTCGGCCGCCGCTCGGTCGATCTGCGCAGCACGGGCGGTCATCGCACCATAAGCGCGAAGCACGGCGGCCCCGTCGATCGCCTCCGAAGAATCCGCGACGACGGTCGACTCGGCACCGAGAAGCTCACGCTGGAGCTTGCGCGCAGGCCTGGCCCCCACCGCGATGGCGGCGACCGCCAAAGGAAGAACGACCAAACCTGGGATGGCTAGCGCAGTGTCCACCCGGAGGGCGACTATGGCTAGTGCAGTAGCCACTAATATGCTCCGAATGCCCTGGGCGAAGCCCAAATGAAGCAAGGTCCGAATCCCATGAACCTCAACGTGGACCCGGGATGCAAGCTCCCCAGGCGGCCATCGGAGGAGCGCGCGTGGCTCGAGGCGGAGGACGTGCTCGAGAACTTTCCCTCTAATTTCGCGCACAATGCTGAGTTGCAGCCGCGACGAAAAGTGCGCGCGGGCCATTTCGGAGAGGGCTCGAAAAAGTCCCAAGAAAACGAGCGCAATGACGATCTCGGTCCACGAGAGGCTAGGGGGAATCTTGGTTTGCTCGATAGCCGTCTGAGATGCCACAGAAAGCCGATCCCCCTCGAGGCTCCCCAGCAGAGGCCCTGCGAGCCAGGCATACCCCGCCGTGGCCGCCGCCGAGACAGCCATAAAGATGAGAGAGCCCACAACTAGGGGTAGTCGCCTG
>JAOTVB010000015.1 GCA_029863605.1 Myxococcales bacterium
ACCCGAAGGACTTCGAGAGTCTGAAGGTCGGGCAGATCGCGAACCTTTTCGCAGGCGAAGGTACGCTGAACGCGACGGCCCCGGTGATCTACATTTCGCCCTTCGGCGCCGAGAACACACAGACAACGGTGGCACGCATCGAGTTACCCAACCCAGACGGTCGGTGGCGCCCCGGTTTGTTCGTAACCGGCGAGATCGTCGTCGACGACGCTTCCGTACCGCTCGCCGTGAAGGCCAGCGCTCTGCAAACCTTCCGCGATTGGGATGTCGTCTTCTTGCGGGATGGCGACCTCTTCGAGATTGCCATCCTCGAGCTCGGCCGTCGCGATGACGACTGGGTTGAAGTGCTGTCGGGGCTTGCACCCGGGCAGAAATACGCTGCCGAAAACAGCTTCGTCGTCAAAGCCGACATCGGAAAGTCCGGCGCGACCCACGATCATTAGGGATTCCCATGCTTGAGCGCATCATCGATTTCTCCATCCGCCAGCGCTGGCTGATACTGGTAGCGACCGCCTTCGTCGCCGTCCTCGGCGCCTTCAACTACCAACGCCTTCTGATCGACGCGGTGCCGGACATCACCAATGTCCAGGTGCAGATCAATACGGGGGCCAAGGGCTACTCGCCGCTCGAAACCGAACAGCGCATCACCTTCCCCATCGAGACCGCGATGGGCGGGCTGCCTCACCTCGACTACACTCGCTCCCTTTCACGCTACGGTCTTTCGCAAGTCACCGTCATCTTCGAGGACGGGACGGACATCTACTTCGCCCGTCAACTCGTTAACGAGCGAATCCAAGAAGTGAAGAGCAAGCTGCCACCAGGCATCGAGCCGGCGATGGGACCCATCGCTACCGGCCTCGGCGAGATCTATATGTTCAGCGTTGAAGCGGAGCCCGGCGCTACGAACGACGATGGAACGACGATCTCGCCAACGGACTTGCGCACCGTGCAGGATTGGATCATCAGGCCGCAACTACGCAACGTGCCAGGGGTGATCGATGTCAACTCGATCGGCGGATTCGTCAAAGAGTACCACGTCACACCGCATCCCGATCGGCTTCGCGCGTACGGCCTGACGTTCCGTGATCTAATGGCGGCGCTCGCTGACAACAACTCCAATATCGGTGCCGGTTACATCGAACGAAACGGCGAACAGTACCTCATACGGAGCCCTGGTCAGGTCGCGGGCGTGGCAGACATCGACAACATCGTCATTGGTAGCCGCGGCGGGGTGCCTCTGCACATCAAGGACGTCGCCGATGTCTTCCTCGGCAAGGAGCTGCGCAATGGCGCCGCTACGAAGAATGGAGCCGAAGTTGTTCTCGGTACGGCGTTCATGCTGATCGGCGAGAACAGCCGTATCGTCTCCGAACGCGTGCACGCCAAGATGGGCGAGATCAACAAAACATTGCCCGGGAGCATCGTCGCAAAAACCGTATACAACCGAACCGACCTGGTGAATGCCGCCATCCGAACGGTTAAGAACAATTTGCTCGAGGGTGCGCTGCTCGTCGTCGTCATCCTTTTTCTCTTGTTAGGCAACATCCGCGCCGCGCTCGTCACGGCGCTCGTGATCCCACTGTCGATGCTCTTCACGATCACCGGCATGGTGAGCACGCGTATTAGCGGGAACCTGATGAGCCTTGGAGCGCTCGACTTCGGACTGATCGTCGACGGTTCCGTCATTATCGTCGAGAACTGCATTCGACGCCTGGGCGACGAGCAACACCGCGTCGAACGGCTTCTCACACGCACCGAGCGTTTCGAGGTGGTGCGCGATGCGACCAAAGAAGTCGTGCGTCCCAGTTTCTTCGGCATGTTCATCATCATGGCGGTGTACCTTCCGATCCTTAGTTTGACTGGCATCGAAGGGAAGATGTTTCATCCGATGGCCTACACGGTCATCATGGCACTCGCTGGCGCCATGATATTTTCGGCTACGTTCGTTCCGGCAGCGATCGCGCTCTTTTTCACGGGCAAGATCTCGGAGAAGGAAAACGTCCTCATGCGCAGCGTCAAGGCAGCATACGTGCCGACCTTGAAAGTCTCCCTGCAGTTCCGCGGACCGATCGCAGCCGCCGCAGCGTTGCTCGTGATTGTGAGCGGCATCGTGGCCTCCCGCATGGGTACGGAGTTCATCCCGAGCCTCGATGAAGGGGACGTGGCGATGCATGCCCTACGTATTCCGGGAACGAGTCTGACCCAGGCGATCGAGATGCAACATTCACTCGAGCGGCGGTTGCAGGAATTCCCAGAGGTGAAGGATGTCTTCGCCAAAATGGGCACAGCCGAGATCGCTACCGACCCAATGCCACCGAGCGTCGCTGACGGCTTCATCATGATGAAGCCGCGCGATCAATGGCCAAACCCGCGCAAGCCGAAAGTTGAGCTGGTGGGCGAGTTGGAAAGCGCGGTAAAGGGGATCCCCGGCAATAACTACGAATTCACGCAGCCGATTCAAATGCGCTTCAACGAGCTCATCGCTGGCGTACGCAGCGACGTGGCCGTCAAGCTCTTCGGCGAGGACATGGCGATCCTGCAACGATACGGCAAGCAGATCGAAAAGGAGATGAAGACCATCCCCGGTGCATCCGACGTCAAGCTCGAACAGACCACCGGTCTACCGATCATGACGATCACTCCAAAGCGGGGCATGCTGGCGCGCTACGGTCTGAGCGTCGGCGACATGCAAGAAGTCGTAGAGATCGCGCTTGGCGGCAAGGCGGCGGGCGAAGTGTTCGAAGGCGACAAGCGGTTCGAGATCATCATGCGCCTTCCCGAAAAATTGCGCTCCGACATCGATGAGCTCGCGCGCTTGCCCGTGCCTCTGCAAAAGCGCGAGCAAGGAGATGCGGCGCAGTCCTTCATTCCATTGAGCGAGATTGCCGAGATTTCCATCGCCCCGGGCCCCAATATGATCAACCGCGAAAACGGAAAGCGTCGAATCGTGGTTACGACCAACGTGCGCGGTCGCGACCTTGGCTCGTTCGTGGCCGAGGCGAAGCAGCGAATCGATGCACAAATCGAAGTGCCAGCGGGCTACTGGATGTCGTGGGGCGGTCAGTTCGAAAACCTGATCTCCGCGAGCCAGCGCCTCAGGATCGTGGTGCCGGTCTCACTCTTGTTGATCTTTGCGCTTCTATTCGCGACGTTCGGCACGGTACGTGACGCGTTACTCGTGTTCTCCGGAGTGCCGTTGGCGCTTACCGGCGGAGTCGCGGCGTTGTGGTTGCGCAACATCCCGCTGTCCATCTCGGCCGGAGTCGGTTTCATCGCGCTCTCCGGGGTCGCCGTGCTCAACGGCGTGGTGATGATCTCGTTCATCAACAAGCTGCGTGAACAGGGCATGCCGCTCGACACGGCAATCACCGAAGGCTCGCTCACCCGTCTGCGTCCCGTCATAATGACAGCGCTCGTAGCGTCTTTGGGGTTCGTACCCATGGCGCTAGCGACCGGCACCGGCGCGGAAGTGCAGCGCCCACTCGCGACGGTCGTCATCGGCGGCATTCTTTCTTCTACAGCGCTGACGCTTTTGGTCTTGCCTGGCCTCTACCGGATTGTTCACGGTGCGCGCAGCGCCCCAGTTACCCGCGACGCCGTGTCTGAGATTTGAATTTGCGTCGGACTGAAAGATGCATCTGAACGAGGCCCATCACTGGGAGCACCACCTCTAAACCGACCGTGAGCTGCACGAGCATGTGCTGCCCCTAGCGCGCGAGTTCATCAGCCGGCTGAGCAAGGAAGACGCCCGCCGTCGTGTGGGCCTGCCGCCCCGACAACGCTGCGGGCCGGTACGAGGCCGGTCGACCGTACTTCGCGCGACGGAACTTGCCGGACTCTTGTCGCGCTACACCACGCGCAGCACCCCCCACACCCGACGCACCCATTCCGAGAAGTCATCGATCGAGTCGAAGTTTGGGACACGTGTCCCAAGTTGATCCGCCAACCCGGGTTCACTAGGGTTTAGGCGGGTCTCGCCATCAACCACGTTCCGGGTAATCGCTACCGAATCACGCGAAACACGGCGATGTGAAACAGGTTCGATTCCCACCGCCTCCACCAAGAAGCACTGGTCGCAACTCTGCCGTCACCCTACCTCAGCGAGGTCGCGTTCGGCGTGCCAGAGGTCCCAGTCCATTTGCAGACCAAGCCAGAACTGAGGTGAGTTCTTGAACACCCGCGAAAGACGAACCGCGGTTTCTGCTGTGATTCCCCTCTTGCCTTTGATGATCAAGTTGACGCTTTGGACGCTCAGGCCGAGCTCTTCGGCTAGCGCGCGCTGCGTCATTTCCATCGGCACGAGAAACTCTTCGAGCAGCATCTCGCCGGGAGAGGTTGGGGGTCGGTGCTTTGGAATCATCGCTTCTTCCTAGTGATAGTCGAGGACCTGGACCTCATGCGCATCCCCATCTCGGAATGCGAATACGACCCGATACTGGTCGTTGACGCGGATCGAATGAAGTCCCTCGAGGTCCCCGCGCAGCTTTTCTCTGACCGCCGAGGTTCGACCCTTCTTCTTCGGCGGCCCGCCTCGAACGTGTTTCCGCTCGACACCGAGTTGCCATGGGACGCCCTCGGCGCACTGCCGGAGATGCTGCAGACCTGCCACGGGTCGCTGCACACCGGACTCGGCGTGCAGCCCAATGAGACGCTCCTCATCCGAGGCGGAACATTTTCTATCGGGCTCGCAACGCTCTCCATGGCCAAGGCCGCGGGCCTTCGTGTCATCTCCACGTCGAGAAGCGAGGTGAAGATCGAGATGCTGCGCAAGGCCGGTGCGGACGAGGTGGTGATCGATGACGGCGAGCTCGCCGCCAAGATTCGCGACGACCACCCTGGCGGGGTCGACCGCGTGCTCGAGCTCATCGGGGCCACGACGCTGCTCGACTCACTGCAGTGCGTTCGGCCTGGCGGTGTAGTGTGCATGACCGGCATCCTCGGCGGCGAGTGGGAGCTCGCGTCGTTTCGACCGATGGGGCACATCCCCACCGGAGTGCGGCTGACCTCCTACTCGGGCGGCGCGAGCGACATCTCGAGGGAGGATCTCCGGCGCTACGTATCGTTGGTCGAGCGCGGGGAGCTCACCATCCGCACGGGCCCCGTATGGAGCTTCGATCAACTCCCACTCGCTCACCAGGCGATGGATGAGAACCGCGCCAACGGCAAGATGGTAGTCGTCGTCGAATAGCGCGGGGGTGGCAACTGCCGGGCTCAACGATGTGGCACGCGCTGCGGCTGCAAGGCTCGAGTCGTTGGATGCGGCGGTCGCGGCGCTCGATTCGGGCGAGCCCCTGGGGGTTTTCGCGCAGGCTTGGCGAGCGTCTCCAGTCGAGGGTGACCTAGATTACCGATCGTACGGAAATTCTGGCGATACCCTCGGTACGCCCCATCCTGTCAGCGAACAGTGCAGGCTGCATGTGGGGGGCTGTGGCGAGCGACGCTTCGGGAACTCTGGGCCTCCCCCTGCGCTGACGAAAGGACGGCACATGGGTAAGGCTTGGCAACTCCTTCTGATGGCGGCATTCTTCGGAGCCGTACTTTGGCTTGGTCCGGACCACGCTTCGGCGGCGACATCGAAATGTCATTTCTCGAAGAAAGAGAAGATCGCCATGGTCTCGTGGGTTATGCTCGTGCCAGGGGCGGTCATTACGGGCTTGAGCTGTAAGCGCAACCTCTTTCAGCAGGTCGGCAAGCGTGATACTGCGCTTCCGGCCAAGAACCGAAGTCGCACCGAGGTACGGACCCTCGATCGACGGGGACGAGGTGGCTTGTAGAGCCGGCTCTCACGCCGTCCATCAGGGGTCTTCTTAGGCCGTCCAAACCGGGTGAAGCGACTTTGTGCTCAGCGGAGAGGTCTCCGGCGTCATAGTGCGTCGACGAAGGCCGAGACTGCCGCATCGTATGCCGCCTTTGGCGTGAGGTCCTCGTTGAACAGCGTGGGCAAGCGCGGGGCGCTGGTACCAAAGAATGGCATCGACGTCGAGCCAGGTGATGCCGTCGTGAACGTTCCAGTTCGTCGCGCCGGCACATCGCTCGCCGAAAGTCGTCGGTGCACGCGGTCGCTTCGCCGACGATCGGCACGCATCCGTGAGCTTCGTTGTCACGGTGCCTTAGCGCGAGGTTCTACCGCCCACCACGCCTAGCGCCGACTCCGGTAGGACGCAGCGGAACGCGGCCCGCTCCGCCTTGAGCTCGGCCGGAGCTTGCGTCGCATCGACAGGGGCGGGCCCGCAAGTAAGCTCGAACGCCTCGGGCCGGAGCGCGGGCATGATGCGTACCATGCACGTGCCACCCACGCACCGAGCGCCCAGCTGGATTGCACTCTCGATCCAAGCGGGGGCGAATGACGCTCGGCACGATTGGAGCACGCTGTCCTTGCCCCTCTGACGGGTCAAGACAGGAGGAAAAATGACGAGGTGACAGCCTTCATCGGGGTGCGAGGGATTGGTGCAATCGCCAACCTGCGTCCATTCGGGCAGCTCCCCGACCCAAGGCTCAGGCTCGCCCGGCTCCTGCATGCTCACGAGCGTCGCGACCGCTGCGGAGTAACGTGCAAGCTCGCGTTCCGCGCGCGTTGGGAGGCGCCCCCCAAAGCGCATCCCGCAGACCCCGTAGGCCGTCTCGCCGTCGATGACGGCGACGGCGCGCGGCTGGAGCACGTCTTTCGCTCTCGATCGCGCGGAGAGGATCGATGTCGTCACGGGGCAATCGATTGTCCCACGGCTTCCAAGCGAACACGGGAGCGGCGCAGCGCTCATCCAGAACGGCGCGACTTCGGCGGGGCTCTCTTCGAGGAGGCCTTTGGGAGCGCTCGGTGGCGTGCAGATCTCGGCGAAAGCGACGCCGAGCTTCTCGCCGGTTCTCCACGCACAACCGGCCCGCGGCTCATCGCCGCTGGCCCTCGCGGTACCGATGACCATCAGCAGAAGCCCCGCGAGCATTTCGCGCCCACCAAACCTCACGCGCGGAAGCATACCCCTTTCTCGAAAGCCGCTCCATCGTCGAACTTCCACGTGTCCTATTTCAAGCGGAGTTCACCACCCGCATGAAGCCAACCCGGCGACTCTCCTTGCAAGGTCCGTGAAATGAGAACGCACACCCGCTGCGCCGGCTTCCCGACGCGGGCGGCGAGAAACCTCTGTTTCGACCCGCTCGGTTCACCCTGCGACGCTCTTTAGCCCATCTGGCTCATCGCAAACGATCTGTCCATGTGCGACGGTGCTAGAAGACTTCTAGATGCGGGCGGTCACGGCCTGTCGTAAAATCCCGTGACTTGACTTCGTGGTGATTGCCCGCGTCGGCCTGTGAAAGGCCAAGCAAGATCGGTCAATTGAAGCGCTCAGGAGGCGGACCATGTGGCGGAAGGCAACCCCAATCTTGGTGATCACCCTTGCGCTGGCGGGGGTGTGACGACGGCTTGAGCTCCGATGGATCCGATCGAAAGGTCGCCTCTGCGCCATTCTCTTTCGAAGAAGCGGTCGCGGTCCAAACGCGTCTGGTGGTGGAGGCCATCAACGGCCCGATCACCATCACCGGCGTTGCGGGAGCCGACGTAGTCACGGTGGAGGGAACACGTGAGGCTCGGGCCGAGACGGAAGCCGAAGCCCAGCAGGGGGTGACGGAGCTTCAGGTTGAGGTCGAGGCGTTGGCGGAGGAGATCATCGTCGAAACCCTCCAACCTGAAGAGCCCGATCCCCGCGACTTCGTCGTCAATTACGAGATCAGCCTCCCCCCGAATCTTGCGGTGGTTGAGGTGAGCATGCGCACGCTACCCGGGATCGTGGCAGAGTATCGCCGCGTCGGGGATCGTCTCCGGAAGCGATATCCGTCAGCGGCTCACTTTCATCCCGCGGCCGACGGTGTCGACGAAGACTTGGAACGAGCCGAGCTCGGATTCGATTGCATGCCGCAAGGCGGTGAGCGCTCTTTCCCGGACGAGGAGCTTGGACTCAGCATGGGCCTTCGCATTGAGTTGGCTGAGTGCCTGCGCGAGGTTCGTGGCTTCCGTGAGGACTTCTGAAGGGGGGACGACGCGATCGAAGAAGCCAGCCTCGACGGCCTCTTTCGGCGAGTAAGGCGCAGCGAGTATGAGCGCACGGTTGAAGTGCGATGGGGAGAGCCGGTGTCGAGTGATCTCGATTGCAAACCTCGGCAGCGTCACTCCGATGGCGACCTCATTGCATACGATCTTGAATGGGCCCTCGGCGCCAATGCGCGCGTCCCCGCTAATCGCCAAGAACACTCCCATCGCGACCGCATGGCCGCCGGCAGCCGTCACGATCGGCCTTGGAAACGACATGACACGCTCGGCCAACTCGGCACCGCCCTTGAGCATTTGATAAAGCGCCTCACCGCCGTGCTTGAAAGTTGCGAGATCGAATCCAGCCGAGAATATCCCCTCGCGCCCGGTAATCACGAGAGCCACGCCGTCTGCTTGCGCCTGGTTCAGCGCGCGATTCAGCTCCAACAGCATCGCCAGCGACATGCAGTTCACCTTCCCATCGTCCATCGTGATGGTGCCGACAGCGCCTGAGCGTTCGTAACGGACAATCTCGGTCATGTTGCTTACCTCCGTCGGAGCCTTGCGATACTCGGTTCTGCCACGAGGTTCGCCCAGTGGCCGCGGGTCATCTCCCCCAACTTGATAGGCTCGGCGGACACCACTTCGAAGTCGCGAGCCATCCCCGGGTCACGCCAAAGCAAATCGTAGCCGCGAAGCCTCTTGAACACGCGAACACGCTTGCGAAATCGCGCTATTTCGTTGGCAGTAGGCCGCCGCGGAGCACCAACGACCTTGGCGTTCAGCCGAAGGCCTGGGGGTGTGGCGAACCGTCCGGCAAACAGTGAGCGAAACCAGAACGAGCGGCCGCTATTCACACCCAGGATGGCGATGGAATCGCAATACTCGACACGTTGCGGTAGACCAGTGGTAAAGCGCTGCAAGAAAACGCCGCGTCCAGGTGTGGTCAACATCACCGAGCCGATCGGGGTGACACGCGGTGTGCCCGACTTATCGATCGAGGCGACCGCATAGTGCATGCTGGTCGAAAACGCGGCTGCGAAGACATGGCGAATTTGGGGCCATTGTTCGATTGGGTCTATATGCATCGAGCAGCCTCCTCTACGACAGAGCGTGCAGCGACCGCGACTGAATCGGCGACCCACGTTCGTGGCACCAGATCACAACGAACCGAGCCAGCGTGCCGGCGTCGTTTGATCGCGCTACCACCTTACCTCTTGCGTTGTGTGTCATGAGCTTCACCTTTCCTTGGGTCAGCGGCCGGACTCGCCACGGCGAGCTGGCTCGGCAATGCCTCGCCGGTCTCGCAATAGTGGCGCAGCGCGTTCCACGTGACGTAGAGAAAGGCCTGCATCTTTGTAGCGAGCAGATCGAGCTGTGACCTCGATAGCGTGCGATCGAGCAGAAGAAGGGTGTCGGTGCAGTCGCACGCGGTCGCGTCATCGTCGAGTCGTTCCAGTTGGAAGGAGCGGTTGAGCACGCCAATGTCTCCGAACAGCAGCAGGAACTCGAGCGCAAACCGATCCGGGTCGTGCACAGTCGTCACCCAAGTCGTCGGGCCGGACTCGCCAAAGAACAGCGGCTTGGACAACCGCTCGCGGAACACGCAGTTCTTCTCGTTGACGCCGCTGCGGCTGTGAACCAGCTCATACACGTTGCAGTCCCAGCCGTCGATCCACTCTTCCTCGCGCACCGGGCAACAGAGGTCGAAAATCTGCTCGCGGGGTGCGCGGATGACCGCCCGGCCGGTGACCTCGATCCGGTTTCGGGCGGTGTCGTCGAGGTGAACCGTGATGTCCAATGCTTGTGGGGTGGTCCTGCCATTCATCATGGCTCATAATGTGAGCACTTGCTCATATTCTGTCGACTCGCATTTTCTCAGGCTGATGATGGCGCGTAGAGTGCGCACAACCCCACGCAAAAACCCCAAACAGGACCGATCGCGCGCGACCGTCGATGCGATCCTGGAGGCGACTGCTCGCGTTCTGGCCGAGGTTGGCTACGAGCGTGCCAGCACCAATCGCATCGCACGCGTGGCTGGCGTGAGCATCGGCTCGCTCTACCAGTACTTCCCGGGCAAGGAGGCGTTGGTCGCGGCGCTGGTCGAGCGCCACGTTGACCGCGTCACCACACTCCTGGATCACGCGTTCGATCGCATCGAGGAGCTTCCGCCACGCCATGCCGCCCGCGCGCTGGTGACTGCAGTACTCTCGGTCCAGGTGATCGATGCGGATCTCCACCGCCTGCTCGTCGAGCAGATTCCGCGCGTCGGGCGCCTCCAGCGCGTTACGCATATCGAACGCCGGTTTGTAGAGCGCACCCGCGGCTACCTGCAATCCCATCGCCGCGAATCGACGATTCGCAATCCTGACGTCGCCGCGCAGTTGATCATCTACGCGCTCCACGGCATCCTGTTCGGGCTCGCGCGCGCCGACCCAGCGCAACTGGGAGATAATGCGGTCAGCGACGAGATGGTCGCACTGGTGACCCGCTACATCGCCGGCTAAGCCTCAAGGCAACTGCGAGGCATTGTAACGCAGCATGCAGTGTTAGTGTCGACAGGGTCGTGCTCAGAACAAACGCCGTCTTTGCGCGGTTCGCCGCCCGAGATAACATCTAGTACCGGACAGTTGCGCTTCCGAAACGGTACCCAAAGGTGAAGAGGTGGAACGACGACACCCAATGATGCGCGCCGACGGCGGATCCATGCAGGACTCGATCTCGCTCGAGTTCTCGCAAAAGCCGTCCGAGCTTCGGTACATGCTCGGCGCGTTCCGCAGATCACCGGGTCTCTCGAGGTGGCGGCCGGCAACGCGGTTCCGTGCCAGCTGGGCTCGGCACCGGGTCGAGCCTCGAAAGGTGGCGGAGTTGGCCGCCAGCGCAGGAGCTCCAGCAAGTGCCGGAGTTTCCATACTCTATCCCCACGTTTTCGGGTTCCCCCTTCACATGGCGATCTTGACTCATCCGGAGTTTCCAATTCCGATCTGGAGAATCCTTCAGATCAGAAACAGGCTCGTCCAGCATGCTCCGATTGCAATGGGAGCGACGATTGACTTCGACGTCCGCGTGAGCGCACAGCGTATCCTCGCGCGTGGTGTGGAGATAGACCTGCATACCGCCGTCCGTAGCAAGCGTCGTCTCGTTTGGGAAAGCCTAGTGACGTTCTATAGCCGAGGCCTTTTCGGGCACGCAGAAACCCGGCCGGCGTCGGCACAAGCACCGGAGGTCGCGAGTCACACGGTGCTGCATTGGCAGATGCCCCGCGGTGGGGCCTGGCGCTTCGGGCAGCTAATCGGAGACCACAACGGCATCCACCTTTCCGGCTGGTATGCTCGATTGTTCGGTTTCCGTCGGGCTCTCTACCATCCTCCAGTCGTTCTTGGGCACTGTCTCTCGCGCATCCCCACTCCGAAGCTGGAAGACGTGCGTCGACTCGATGCCTGGCTCAAAGGACCCGTGTACCGAGGCGCCACCGTCGCACTCCACGTGGATCCCGATCACGCTGCGCGGAGCTGCGCGTTCGCCTTGATGATGACCTCGGAGACGCGACCGAGTCTCGTCGGACGTATCACTAGTTGCGTTCCTGAAGCACGCGGATCGAGTCCAGATGCACCCATCCTGGCTGACGGCAGCAATGGCGCCGGCTGACCTGCAAAAAGGAGTGACTGAAGGAGGAACAATGCTGCAGCGATGCCCAGCATCTCCTTCCGCTTCAAAAAAGGGGATGTGGCTCGGCGCTCACTCGATCGAGTCCTCCAGCACGTCGCATGCTCGGCGAAGAGCCTGTGTGGCGGGGTTCAGGTCCTGAGGCTTGCCCGGATCGAGCTTTCGATCCGCCTTGTCGAGCTCCTTCTCGACTTTGGCCCAAGCGGTGCTCGACAAGTCTCCCGCTTCAACGGCACTCGGCCCGGCCGCGCGCACCTGGTCGACGAGCTGGCCGACCTGCACGACATCTGCCTCCGCCACCCCGGAAGCGCATGCGCTGAGGTTTGCGAAAGCGTTTCGGGCGCGGTCCTCGGCAGCGCATACCGCGTCCCTGACCAAGAGGTCGAGTCTCGCAGGCTCCCATCGAGTAATCCCACCCACCGGGCCGGGCACCGGAATCGGTAGAAGCCCGAGCTCTGCGGCGCAGATCGTGAACACTCGGCGCAGCGGCGAGTTCCCCAGGTTCAGGACCCCATCGGGCCCAATGCTCATGACCGCGATGGTCTCGTCCAAACCGCCCGTGAAGTAGCGAACTTCGCCGGTATCCCGGTCGAGGACCCCGACGCCGGTCGTGACGATCAAGGGTTCTCCGACTCCCGTCACGAAGGATCCGCCCGCCTGGAAGTAGACTCCGTTCGCGCCGATCCCAACCAGATTTGTGTTGCGCGTGACGACCCTTCCGGGAGGTAACACGTTTGACGTGAACAGATCGAACTCCGCGCGCCAGCTGAGCACGCCTTGCGCGCCTTGATCAATGACCTGCACGATGCCGCCGTCGAACGACGCATAAAGCTCGTTGTTGTCGGAAGACACACCAATCGAGCCGAAGATCTGGTCGCCCACGTCCAGCGTCCAGGCTTCGCTACAATCCTGGTTCATCGCGATGAACGTGCCGAAGTTGTCACCAAAGTAGACACGTTCGCCGTCGGGCCCCAGAGCCGGCGTGGATGCCGATCCACCTGCGAACGTCTTGCTGCAGACCTCGACCATCTCGAGACCGTTCGCACCTTCCTGGAGCTCGAGGCCATAGACCGCGCCGAACTCAGAGATGCCGTCCACGGTCCCATCGGCAGCGTCCGGCGCCGTGGCGGGGACGAAGATTCGGCCGCTTCGCGGCTCGATGGAGAAGAAGTTTGCGACCTCGATGTTGTTGCCGAGAAGAACGTCGATCAAGACCTGGAGGCCCGCCGCATCGACGTTGAGTAGCTCCGTGAACTTCTGGGCGGCACAGAGTTGGAGTGCAGGCGGCTGATTGACGAAGCCCGGCGGTGAGGGCTCGCCTGGAAGCTGGAACGGCTCCGACAGCAGTTGGGCGCCTGTCTTCCGGTCGAGTGCGTACAGAAAGCCGTCCTGCGTGTTCACGATGAGCGCGTCGTGCTGCGGCTGGTAGTTGATGCCGAAGGTGTAGGCGGCATTCTCGCTCGGAAGACCGGTCGGCACATCCCAAATCACCGTGCCGTCCGTCTTCACGGCAAGAGCACGATCATAGAGCCCGAGGTAGACGATTTGCTCGCCGGAGTTATCTGGGTCGTCAAGCACGTGCGGTCCACTCGGACCCTGAGGGGCACCGGTAGTGTTGGGAATGGTCCAACGCCGCGTCCCATCCGGGTTCAGGGAGACGAGGGCGAGGGGTTCGAACGGCTGCGTCGCAGAGTAATAGATGTTCCCGTCGTCATCGAACATGGGGCCAGAGAAATGCCATGTGGCTGGATCGAGCTCGAACGTTGCGCCGCGTTCAAAGAAGGGCGCGATGGCGACGCTGACCTCATCGGTGTTGATCTCGTTCGCGTGGAGTTGCCGAAAAGCCGTTCGCTCTGCGAAAACCGGATTGTTCGAGTACGTCTGTCGGCACCCTTCGGGCATCCAGTCCGTGCCGCCCGTTGGAACGGGAACGGGTCTCGGAAAGATGGCCTGAGCGGAGGCGGACGCCCCGACGCAGAACGACGCGAACAACGAGAGCAGAAACACTATGAAATTGGTACGGTTCATGTTGGGCTTTCTCCGGTTCGACTGCAGGGCAGAAGAACACCGGTAACCTGATCAGGACGAAAAGGAAAGAGCGAAAGCCTCGGCTTGTCGACGCCCACCGTTACCTAGCGTCCACGGTCCCGCCGGAGCAGATCAGAGAGCGCGAACACGGCACCGACCTCCGCGAGCTCCCGATTCACATCGGGGAGTTGTGACATTGTCATGAGAATGTCCGGTAACGCGTTTTGCTCGTGTCGCGGCCTAGCGTTCTGAGATGGCCCCGCTGTCACTCCTCCAGGCAGTACACAGGGACCGAATTCGTGTGGCTGAGGCAGGAACCGGTAGCGTTACCAAACCACTGACGCTGGGCGGGTGGACCCGTCGCCGTGCTGTAAGCGAATCCCTCCGATGCATTCCCGCTGGTGCTCGACCAACCGTTGCACGTGGAGGACGCTTGCCCCAAATCCGCGGGCGAGTCGGCACCCACGAAAACACGCCACTGGTGTGGGACGCCCATGACCCGGGAGTTGGGTGGGTGGATCAGATCGTCGGTTAGCAGCGTGTTGAAGTCATGCGCGACGAGCAACCCATCGAGGCGCACGATCGGCGTCGCGCTCACCGAAAAGCGTGATGCGGCGCTGGCGCCATCATCGGCCAAGAACGCCCTGAAGCTCGCCCCGCTCAACTCGGGGGTAGCCAGTGCGTCCGCATCGCATAGCGCATCCGCGCCCGCGATGCCGGAAGTGACGTCGAAGTTCCCGCTGGAAACGAAGATGCGACGCCCGGCTTGTGCGAAATCTTCGACGCGCAACTCCACTTCATGGTCCACCTGAAAGCAATAGACGTGAAACGTTCGGTCGCATGTAGCGGTGCCGCCCCGATCGAGCCATTCGACCGTCGTAACGGAAAAGCCATAGCGTGCAAACGCGCCAGCGTCTGCGGACGTCCACCCACCACAATCTGAGGCTCCGCCCAGAGCAAAGTAGACGCCGTCGTTTCCAGAAGCGCTCCAGACGAATCTGTCCCCGAGGTCATCGCCGTTGGGCGCGATCCGCACCGGCGCTAGCAACCCCGAGTCTACTTGGAAGAGGTCGGTCGGCAAGTCTGCGACCGGCCTTCCATCCGGGCGGATCCAGCCACGCGCGCCAGCGAGGCGGTCGTTGGCGTCGCCAGTGGTGGTGGAAAGGATGGCCCTGTAGGTGCCTCCGATTCCGGCGTCTGCTGCCCACTCATCGCATAGTGAGTCGGCGCCGGAAAGCCCGCCAAGGTTGCCCGTCATCGCCTCCGGTGAGATGAACGCGTAGTTGTACGTTGGACCAGTGCCCCCTGCACCGGCGTCGCCTCCGGTTCCGGCAGTGCCTCCAGTTCCAGCAGTGCCTCCAGTTCCGGCGCTGCCTCCGGTTCCGGCGGCTCCTCCCGCTCCGGCATCGCCTCCGGCTTCATCACTGCATCCCGCGACGCCCAGCGCGAGCGTGAAAAACAACAGTGCTAGCCAACGCATAAACACCTCCCTAACCCGTCAGTGGGCCTAACGACTATAGGGTCGTCTTCAGCCCCGGGCTATTCGCAATTCATTCCTAGACCGCTGGTGTCACACGCAGGTCTTGCGTTTGGGGCGTGGGGGCGCACTCCGTGCGCCGCCTACGCGCGGAGCCCAGAAACCACTCGCCAAACGTCGGTAAATCACGACGGTAAGGGCGCTTGCCCTCGGTGAGGATAGTCCGCACAGACGCCCTGTTGTCCCGGCCGTTGGCGGCGCGAGCCCGCCGGAGCGCATCCAACACCGCGACCATTGCGCCGACCTCCGCGAGCTCCCGATTCACATCGGGGAGTTGTGACATTGTCATGGGAATGTCCGCTAACGCGTTTTGCTCGTGTTCTTTGGACGTGTTCTCCTCGATACCTGTCCGCGAAACCGTTCGAGAATCATCGGAATCGGGTGAGCTCCCGGCTGTTCGATTCCCACCGCCTCCACCATGACGCTCGCCAGAGCCGGTTGACATTGCCTCGAAAGAATATTACCTATGTGTAATGTGGGAGGTCCTGGAGAGCAGGCCTTGCAAAAGGCAACTCAAGAGGGCGCCAAGAGAGATCGTCAAGCAATACGAGGCATGGAAAGAAGTCGTTCAAGCGTCTGGGCCACGAGCGCTCCGGTTGATCCCTGGCTACCGGGATCATGCGCTCAAGGGCGAGTGGAAAGGCGCCCGATCGAGCTATCTCACGAAGAAATGGCGCGTCCTCTATGTGGTCGAGGGAGACCGCTTCGAGGTTCTCGTGCTGGAGGTGAATCCGCATGACTACTAAGCGCGGAAAGAAGGTTCAGGATGCACTTCGGGGTGAGCGGTTCACGAAGTCGGCGGTTCGAGTCAAGCTCTCGCCTGCCGAGATGGTCCGTATCCTCAGAGAGAAAAACGAGCTCACGCAGTCGGAGCTCGCCGAGCGTACCGGCCTTACTCAATCGACCATTTCGAACCTCGAGAACGGGCGCACGCAGCTGGGAGCGGAGCGAGCCAAGACCCTGGCCCGTGCTCTTCGAGTCCATCCAGCGGTGCTGCTCTTTCCGGGTTGGGACGTGACGAAGGAAAGTGCCGCTTAGCCTTCACGCCGAGGGTCTACGACTAAAGCCCTGCCGAGATCGCAATCTGGTTTGCCACGAAATCCGGGTCCTCGAAGTTCGGGAAGTGACCGACGCCGGCCCACTCGACGAATTCCGCCCGAGGAAGACGTTTGGCCAGTTCGCGCCCCGACTCGATGTTGGCGATGGGGTCGTCTTCGGCCCACGCGATTCTCAACGGGCTGGTCTTTTCCATCGCACCGATCCAACGGTCCGCATGTATATAACGCTCTCGCGTGTCGATGGACTGCGGTGCGAGACGCAGATGGCGAACGTACTCGTCCAGCACACTGGACTTGGCAACGTTTTGTATGGGCCGTAGTCCGCCTTGGGTACCTTGCCCAAGCTCACCCTTCCCCCACTTCAACGCTACATGCACGCGCGCGGGGGCAACGTAGCCTGTTCTTCATGAACCGTGGGGCGAGTCATCGGCTTTGCCAGCGTCTCTGTCCGCGGCGTCAAAGAAGTTCTCACAAATGTCCAAGACCTCGGGGCCGATCCATCATAAGGTATCGGCCCGGTTGGCCGACGACCCCAAAAAGGAGAAATCATGCCCAAATTCCTCTGTCTGCAGCGCAGCCTCTCCGCCCCGGACGCAGAAAAACCCTCTCCCGCCCAGATGCAAGAGATGTACGCCAAATTCGGAGCCTGGGCGGAGAAGTTCAAGGACAACCTCGTCGACATGGGTGGAAAGCTCGGCAACGGAAAGCTCGCTGCGACCGAACCTCCCGCCGACCGGCACTTCGTCGAAGTGAAGGAGCTGGTGGGCGGCTACATGATCGTCTCAGCGTCTAGTCTCGATGAAGCCATGAGAGTGGTAAAAGAATGTCCCGGCTTGGTGCGTCCCGGCTCGGGCTGCGAAGTCATTGAGATTCAGATGCCCGGCGGCTGATGCAGGAGCTATCGGGTTTGAACGCTCCCGCTTCACCTCCCGCTTCACTCCCCAAACACTTCTTCCGGCGCGAGTACGCCAACCTCGTGGCCCTCCTCTCGCGGCGCATCGGAGTGCACCACATTGAAGCGATAGAAGACGCCGTGCAGTCAGCCCTGATGACGGCGCTCGAACAATGGGGGCACTCGGGAGCGCCCGGCAATCCCTCTGCCTGGCTCTATCGTGTGGCCCACCGTCGCGTGCTCGATGAACTGCGGGGCGCCGCTCGCAGAAGAGCAATCATCAGCGAACAAAGTGACCGAGTCGAAGCCAGCGAGGCCCCCCTCGAGGTCTCATTTGAACAAGAGCTCCCGGATGACCTCCTCCGCATGCTCTTCGTGTGTTGCGACCCGCAAATCCCCGCCGCGTCGCAGCTTGTCTTCTCTCTCAAGGTCTTGTGTGGCTTCGACGTCCGAGAGATCGCACTGCGCCTCTTTCTCAGTGAGGCGAATGTCTACAAGAAGCTGAGTCGAGCTCGTCAGCGCTTGCACGCGATGGGAAAGGAGGGTTGGGACGTTGCGGGCAACCAGCAGAATGACCGCCTCCCCACGGTACATCATGTGCTCTATCTGCTGTTCACTGAGGGTTATCTCTCGTCACACGCGGAACAGGCCATTCGCCGGGAACTCTGTGCCGAAGCGATTCGTCTGGCCACCTTGCTCACCGCCCATCGCATAGGGCAAGAGTCGACTTCTCGCGCTCTGCGCGCCCTCATGCACTTGCACATGGCGCGTCTCGGCTCTCGCCAAGACGAGACAGGCGCGCTCCTCCTCTTGGAAGAGCAAGAGCGATCACTTTGGGACCAAAGCGAGATTCAAGAAGGACTCAAATGGCTCGCCGCCTCGGCCGAAGGCGAAACCTTCTCTCGCTATCACGCTGAAGCAGCCATCGCAGCCGAGCATTGCCTGGCACCCTCCTTCAAGGACACTCGATGGCATAGGGTGGCGGAGCTCTATGAGCTACTCGAGCATGTCTCGCCCTCTCCCTTGCACCGTCTCAATCGCGCCATTGCCACGGCCGAGTGGAAAGGAGCGCAGGCTGGACTCGCCGTCCTCAAGGGGGTCGAGCCACCAACTTGGCTAGCCGGATCCTATCTGTGGTCCGCGGCACAGTCCGATCTCCTGCGGCGCGCGGGAGAGAAAGAGAAGGCCCGCGAGCGAGCGCTGACGGCAATGAAGACTGCTCCCAACGATGCTATCAGACAGCTCTTGAAGAAGCGCTTGATGCCTCCGTTCCACTGATCATAGGTCGAGGCTCACCCCGGCCTCGCGGACCTGTGCCTTGGCGATGCGGGCAACGCGCCAGAAGACGATGCCTATGGCGACGAGACCGCCAACGAGGCCGATGCCCTCCATCTCCCACTGGGTGTGTCCTCGACCCGCCATCTCGGTAACGTGCGCTGCGACCGTTCCGATGTACACGTCCAAGATCAAATGCGACAGCATCCCGAAACTTCCAAGGGCCACCGCTCGGAGTGGAAGCTCGACAGCGCCAAATGCATAGCTGAACAGGGCCGGATTGAGGGGAAGCATTCGTAGCCAGAAGACGAGGCTCGTGCCCTCTTGCTTCGCTGCGTTCATGGTGGCCTGGACCTTCGGGCGACGTCTTAGAGCGTCGAGCACCGGGCGACGCAAGAAACGTTTTCCCATCCAATATACGAGCAGGTTCCCCAGATAGACTCCGCTCGCATAGTAGAGCAAACCTCGAGGAAACCCGAACACGACGCCTGCCGTCAGGCCAAAGAGCGAGTTCGGAAAGAGTAGCGGCTCCAGCGCCACGATCGCAGCGACGTAGCTCAGGGGACCCCACGGCCCGAGCGTTTCGACGAAATGCTCGATACGAGGAAGGAAGTGCGCGAGGCGGTGACCTTCGAACGCGAGCACAGCCACCAGAGCTGCGCCGATGATCCAAGCAATCCATTTTTGGTTCCGCCTCATCGCAGAGAGGAATCGCTCCGGGCTTAGGAGCGCTCTAGGTTAGAAGAGCGGACGCGTGTAGAACGCGACGCTCACGAAGAGATCCCAAATGCCGAAGTCGACCGTCTTACGGCTCGTGCCTGCTTCGATCAGCTGCGGGAATGCAAATCCAGCGAACAGGTCCGCGAGAAACTTGCCTTCCTTCTTCCAAGTGCCACCCGCGCGGAAGGCAATGGGAATCGCAACGCCTTGGATGTCCGCAGGCGGGGTGTTGAACCCTTTACCCAAGTTCACGAACTGCACCCCGGTTTCTCCACTGATGAACGCTCGGCCGGAGAAGTTGTAGTTGACGATCGCGGGGATGCGAATGTCTGCGCGCTTGGCCGACCCAAAGGTTCCGCGCACTTCCAGGCCGGTGTCGACCGAAAGCCGATCGTTGGGCTTGATCCGGAACGGCAAGGCCACTTCGAGCGCGAACGCGGTGTCGACCGGCAAAACAAAAATCAGATCGCCAGCAAAGTCGAGCTTCTCCCGCTGGACAATGCGGTAACGGCCGTACAAAGGCATGTTTCCGAATCCGGCCGACGGCGCGAAGATGACGGGGATGAGGCCTTCGTACCGCTGCTGCAGCGACGAGCCGATACGGTAGTTGTTGATGCCGAGCTCCAAATCGTCGAGCACGCCAATGGAGGCGCCAAGCGTCATCCCAAAGACGGTGTCTATCCCGTCATCCCAGACGGTGAAGATGGCGTTGGCCCGGACCATCCCCTGCTCCATCGTC
The DNA here is from genome assembly GCA_029863605.1 of Myxococcales bacterium. Taxonomy (GTDB): domain Bacteria; phylum Myxococcota_A; class Polyangia; order Polyangiales; family Houyiibacteriaceae; genus SG8-38. The sequence goes on from JAOTVB010000015.1 coordinate 19,936, forward strand.
AGCGGGCGCACCGAATAGATTTTCGGGTAGGTCCATTCGCTCTCGTCGACTTCCTCGACAACAGGCGAGTCCACTGAGGTTGAAACGACGTCGCCCTCTGGAGGCGCTTCGCCGCTCACCCCCTCTTGCGCGACTACGGTGCGTGGCAGAAAGGCCAACAGTCCAAGGAGCAGCCATGCATATTCGATGTTGAACTGCTTCATGATGCGCTCTCCGTCGGGTTCTCACGCATCGGCTGCTCCCGATGAGAAGCCGAGCGTGGTGGCAACAGCAGCCGACTACGACCCCCATGCCTTTTCCCGCGCGCCCTTACGCCTCTGTTGAGGAGCTGTCGACCAGAAAGTGGAGCTATCGGCGCTCTCTGGGCCACTGGCGACTGGGACCGCCGGCTTCAGGCTCCGCCGCGAGCTCGGTTGTCTCCTGCCTCCGCCGGCAACATAAGGTCTTCGAGGAAGAACGCAGCAAGGTCGTGCCTTCCGGAAAGCCCGGCCTTCTTGTAGACGGCCCTGGCCTGCTGGCGAGTACTCGCGTCGCTGACCGACCGAAGATCGGCCACCTCCTTGTGACTGAGCCCTTTTAGCAGAAGCAACGCGGTCTCCTTTTCGGCGGGCGACAACCCCCATGGGTCAAACTGCTGGTCGAGCGCCGCTCCGAGCCCGTTCATCAGATCCCGAGCTTCACTTCGCCAGCGTTGAGCCTCCGCTCTTGTCATCGTGAGCTGGCCTCGGAGTTCGACCGCTTCTCGCTCGAAGGCTCGCGCGCGCCGAAGGGTGAAAACGAGCCTACGAGCGATGAACGCCGAGCCAATGAACCCTACCAAGAGGACGCCGGTTTCGGAGAGGACATGGGAAAAAGTCGTCCCTTCCTCGAGATCCGAGGTTGTCTTGCGATGAGTCGGTCGGTCCGACCAGGGTTTCGTCAGATGCAGTGCCGGCTCGCACTGGAGCTCGATCCCAGTGTGGATTCCCAGGTCGGCGCGATGCTCGTTCAACAGGCCGAGAAGCTCTGCGTCACCCTCGACACCCTTCGCAATGGCACCCCTGTCGCAGTGGACTTCGAGGTCGCCCAGCCGGCCCATACGGAACCCGATGCGGCCGCAGCCCACCTATTATAAGAGTGCGCCATGACAATGTCTATTCCGGTCTGGGTGCTGCTCGCGTTCGCGGTTTGGTCGATGCTGGTCCTGATCTTGACCGTCGGCATCTATCGCTGGGGTCTGATCTTCGCCGGCCGGGTTCAAGCCAATGAGGGACCAACCTTCTCGCCTATCTGCGCTTTGGCTTCTTTTTCATTCAGCTGATCTGCATGTTCTGGATGACGGCTCTCGTCGTACAGCACGCCATCTAGCCGGGCCGGCTTCGGCTGCGCTTGGTCTTATCCGCTCGCCTCGGCGTTGACGTAGTCACACGCTGCGACCAACTGTGGCACGAAGTTCGTCTGGCGGACGGCGCATGCGAAATGATCGCCGTTGACCTCGAACTGTTTGGCACCCGGGATCGCCCTGGCGAGCGCGTATTGACGTCGCGCGGGTACGATTTCGTCTCGCGTCGTGATCACGACCGCTGTCGGCACGGTGATGTTCGATACCCAGTTGCGTGACGAGAAGCGAATGATGGCTCGCGTTGCCTGAGCGAGCGCTGCGGGATCACACCCCGACATCTCACGGCGAACATAGTCTCTGCCTTCTTGCGTCGGCACGGTTTTGACCATGTTTTCGATGATCTGCCCGAGCACAAGCTTGGGCGCCAATCGAGCGCCGACCACGGCGCCAGGCAAGATGGCGCGCGTGAGAATCGGAAACTGTGGCGGCGTGAAGTATCTTGCGGTCGCACAGAGCACCAAGCCACGCACATTCTCGGGCTGCCGGCTCCAACAAAGCTTGGCGATCGGACCGCCCATCGAATAGCCGACTGCGATAAACCGGCGAATGCCAAGCTCGTTGGCCACACCGATGACGTCGTCCGCGCAATCCTTCAGTCGAAACCGACGCGTGCGAATGCCCTGGCCATGCCCACGGTGATCGACCGCTACCACATGATAGCGCTCCGCAAGATCGGAGAACGCAGTGAACCAGTTCAGCGGTCCCGTTGCAGCAAGGCCGTGGAGCAAGATAAGGCTAGGAGCGCCCTCGGGCCCCTTGAACTCGACGACGCGAATGCGGCCTCGCCCCTCCAGGTCTAAGAAGAGCTGTTCTCCGCGGGGCTTAGGTTTGTCTGAGTCCATGTTTGAAACATCTTGCGGTGCGTTCGCCATTAGCTCAAGAATCGGACAGTGAACGAACCAACAACGCACCAACAACGAAGGAGAGAGAAGTGAAGAAATTCATGTTGCTTCACTACGGATTTGAAAAGCCCACGCCTGAAATCATGGCAAGATAGGCCCAGGTATGCTCTAGCTCGCCAACCAAATCGCTTCCGGGGTGAATCGAGGACTTCAGCGAGTGGTCAAGGCGTGCGCCGCCCCTTCCGTACACGCTTCTCTCACGTTGCCGAGGCGTTCATCCAGCTTTGGCGCTAGGAATGTATCCATGGAGTTCGCCGCCAAAGTAGACACCTGGTTCCTGCTTTCTTTCTACGGAGGGGCGCTGTTCATGTTCGCCGGCGCCCTGCTTCGGCGCGGCGTGCCGGGCTTTATGAAGGTGCTGCTGCTGGTGCTGGCGATCCTATTCGTCTGTGTCGGCGTGTTCGTCGATAACCGGGCGTACATAGTCGCCGGCACGGAGCTTCACGAAAAGGACCTCTTTGGCTCGCGGCCTTTTCGCGACCTGAACCGCGTGACGAGCGTCAGGCCGTCGAACAATCCTCGTGCATCGAAGGCCGCCTCGCTGGACCGGCTTCGCGTCGAGGGAGACGATGGCAGCGTGGTGTTCATTGCGGTCGAAGACAAGCCGGCGTTTCTGAAGGCGTTGGCGGAGAACTCGCGGCTGGTGCCCGATGGTGACGGCTTGGTCCGGGGGCCTTAGCACGGTCTCCCTTTTCACTCCTTGTAGGGCTTGCGCGCAAGGCTTAATCTGTGTGGTTTTTCTCTACACGGAAAGGGCGTTCACGTGACTAGAAGCTCGCGGAACCCCTATGATCGTTGGATGCGAAGCTTTTGGATCAGCCTAGTTTTCGTCACGGCCTGCGGCGGTGGTGCCGGCGATGATTGGAAGTCCGCCTCTGACGCTCCGGATCTGATGTCGGTGATCGACGTCTGGGCATTCTCTACGACCGACGTTTGGTTTATCGATGGCAGCGCGACAGTGCAACGCTATGATGGCGACAGCTGGACCACGCTCGAATCCGGTAGTAGCCGCGGGCTTTTGTGCATCTTCGCGTTGTCACCAACTGAGGTCTGGCTGTGCGCCGGCGACGACGTCTTGTTCTACGACGGTGCGACGTTCACAGCGATGGATGCGTCCACACCGACGGGACTGGATGGCATCACCGATGTTTGGGCTTCGTCTCAGACCGATGTTTGGGCGGTAGGCGACGACGCGATCGTTGCTCACTACGACGGCAATGTCTGGGGACGAACGATCGCTGGCTCTTCCTTCAAGAGCTCTATTTGGGGATCTGGGCCTACCGACATCTATGCGCTCTCGACCTTTGATCTCATTCACTACGATGGATCGGGTTGGACTGAGATCGAGCTCGATGCAGGCAGCGGCGATGGCCAGGTGTGGGGCACCGGCCCAAGCGATGTATGGGTGATGACCGATAGTTCCGAGATGAGTCATTTCGACGGCGCGAGCTGGCAGACCATAGACACGTTTGACTTCGTCGGGGATTTGGCCGCGATATGGGGCCCTGCTCCAGACGATCTGTGGGCTGCCGGCAGCGCCGGAGCCATCGCCCACTACGACGGCGACTCTTGGACGGAGGTGGCGCACCAAAGAATCGGTGCACCCTACTTGCGCCTGTTTCTTGCTGTGCACGGAACGTCGTCGACCGACGTTTGGGCGGTTGGGCAACAGCTCGGTGAGGGGGGCTCTACAGCGCTCGTCTATCACTACCAGCCCTGAAAACTGCACGAACTTCGGGGCATCCGACTCATCGCGATCGGCCCTTCGAACGGAAGGCGAGGTGCAAGATCTGCACTGCCCAACGGCACTTCGCGGATAGGCTCCGGCCAAGGGGGGGCGGACGGTGCTTTCACCATCTGTTTCAACGTGCGCGCGGACGGAAACGCGCTGGTGCGCCCCGTGAACCCCAGCGCTGAATGCGGAGCGAGCTCGCTCGAGGTCGACTTCGACCCCGACACCTGCATGGGTGGGTTGGGGACCAACGAGGAGATCCCCATCGTCAACGGGTCCTTCCTGGCGCGGTACCGGATGGGACCTGCTCTGGTTCCTGGACGGCCACCCCTAGCCAGTGAGGTTAACGCTGCTAAAGGGTTACGTTCGTCGTCTGCGTCGACCCACATGAAGACCTCCACCACATCCACCGTTCTGCCGTGCACGCCCGAGACGTTCTGGGCTGCCTTTCTGGACGAGTCGTATCTCAGCGCGCTCTATCTCGCGGAGCTCGAGTACCGGGCGTTTGCTGTCATCGAGATTGGCGAGACGTCGCGCAAGCTGCGCATCGTGCCGAAGATGAGCCTCCCCGCTCCGGTCGCTAGGCTAATCGGCGAGAGCTTTGCGTACGAAGAACACGGCACGCTCGACCGCGCGAGAAGCGAATGGACGTGGCGGATGGTGCAGCCCTCAAACCTTGACCCAAAGAGCAAGCCGCGGAAGGACGTCGTCACGATGCACGGGACGGTCCGCGTCGAAGTGGCTGGTGACGGACATTGCCGGCGCACCGACGATTTCTGCATTGAGGCGAAAATGTTCGGTCTCGGGGGGCTAATCGAGTCGAGCGTCGAAAAAGAGCTGCGGCGCGCGCGCGCGAAGGAGTACGCGTTTCTCACGCGATGGGTCGAAGTAGGCCGCACCGGGTAACGCCCGGACGAGGAGGAGTCAGGATGTCTGTTGCGCAAAGTAGCGGCACCCGCGGGGTGTTCGCCCGGTTCGTCCACTCCGAAGCGACGGCGAGCATCATCCTGTTGGCCTGCACCATCGCGGCTCTGGCCTGGGCCAACTCGCCTTGGGCAGAGAGCTACTTCCGTCTCGGCCACATCGAGCTCGGGTTCAAGATTGGCCATACGGAGCGAACACTGTCGCTACACGATTGGATCAACGACTTCCTGATGGCGATCTTCTTTTTCGTGGTGGGGTTGGAGATCAAGCGGGAGATGGTCGTGGGTGCACTGTCTACATTCAAGACGGCGGCCCTGCCGGTCGCGGCGGCCCTGGGAGGCATGATCGCGCCTGCGGTCATTTACTTCACGCTCAATCCCCGTGGGGAGGCGAGCCACGGTTGGGGCGTACCGATGGCGACGGATATCGCCTTCGCCCTCGGCGTGCTGGCTCTCTTCGGAAAACGCGTGCCGATCGGGCTCAAGGTATTTCTCACCGCCCTCGCCATTGCCGACGACCTCGGAGCGGTCCTAGTGATCGCTCTTTTCTACACGAGCCACTTGGACTTCACGGAGCTCATCGCCGCCGGTTCCTTCCTCTTCCTGATCGTCCTTGCCTCGCGTTTCGGCATCCGTAGCCCCGCCCTCTATATCATCCTCGCCCTCGGGGTTTGGGTCGACGTCTTCGCGTCCGGGATCCATGCCACCGTCGCCGGGGTGCTGCTGGCCATGCTGATGCCCGTCAGAGCCGGCCGGGACCCCGAGCATTTCTTCCGAGAGGTGAAAGACCGCTTCGAGGCGCTGCGTGCGAGCCAGCTGACGCGGGATAGCATGATCCATGACCGGACCCAGCTCGACGCCATCTCGAACCTGCGCCGGGCCGCGCAGGAGATGCAGCCGCCGGGGCTCATCTTCGAGGAGCTACTCCATCCGTTCGTCGTCTTCTTCATCTTGCCCCTCTTCGCGTTCTTCAACGCGGGGGTTCGAATCGATGGCAGCATTGCAAACACGCTTCTTCAGCCGGTCAGCCTGGGAGTGGGGATCGGTCTCGTGTTCGGCAAGCAGATCGGAATCACACTGTTCAGCTGGCTCGCCGTGAAGAGCGGAAAAGCGGCGCTGCCAGCGGGTGTTGGTTGGGGAGAGCTCTACGGCGCCGCCTGCCTCGGCGGCATCGGCTTCACGATGTCGCTATTCATCTCAGAGCTGGCCTTCGAGACCGGTGCCTTCGTCGCGGAGGCCAAGATCGGCATTCTGGCAGCGTCGCTGCTCGCCGCCATCTGGGGATCGATCGTGCTGTTCGTCCGCCTGCGTCGGTAGATTCGGGGCCAAAGGCAGCAGACGAGTGCGAGCGTCATGGCGTGCTTCATGTGGGCAGAAGCGCGAGAACTCCCGGCAATAGCCACGCGTACCAGAAGCCGGAACGGAGCGCTATCAATCCGGGGCCTGTCCGCTGTAAGGTAGGCACCATAAGGCTACGGCCCAGGAGGGGGAGCGATGACCACGAGGCGAATGATCTGGATGACTTGCCTGGTTGCTGGAATCGCCGTGCTCTCCGCCCCCAAGAGCACGTTGGCGCACGGTGCTTCGGAGGGAGAGGCGCCGAGGCTTTTCGCAGATATCTCCTCGAGCACGCGCCTCTACCCGAACGCAGACGCCGCCCTGACCGGGTTTGCCTTGGGAGCATTCTACAGGCCCTTCGAAAAGTGCATCCATTTTGCCGGCGAAGCGTTTGCGAGGTTCGGCCGCAAGGACGGAACCCCCGACGATCTCAAGATGCGGACCGCCGGAGGAGCCATTGGTGCCCTTTGGGGGACCGGAGACTGGAACCGTTGGTTTGGGGCGGGCGCGATGTTCGATCTCGGATGGGGTCGCGTCGGCCCGCAAAATGAGTTCGTGTCGAGCGCCTATTTGCGAGCGCTCCTCTACTGGCGACTCCGCAAGGAATTCTGGTTGGGCCTCGATGTGCGCACGGGGTACGTCATCGCGCCTGTCACCGTTGGCGGCGTCGGAATCAAAGGCCCCGTCCTCGGCCTCGGGATCGGGGTGTCCTGGGGTAAAGACGAAGAGGACTACGCGCCAGAGCCCGAGGCTGCGCTTTAGCTGAGCGGTTCTGCCGAAGGCGTTACAGGTTGCGGATGGCCCTCGAGTGGATTTATTCCTACGGCGATGCCGGCGTCGATCACCACAGAGCTCGTTTGGGCGGAAATCGAAAAGCAACTCTTCGCGGTGCTTTCGTACGTGACCCCCAAGAGCGATCCCGGAGGTCGTCCAAGCGCTCATGCGCGGAATGGTCGAAGACCCCAAGCTGGTCGCCGAGACGTGCGTCATCGAGGTCGAGCCAACCGGCCACTTCGTGACCTATGGGGTCGGAGTGCCGCTTCTCGCGATGCGTGATTCAAAGAAGGCACGCGGCCGCGTCTCGGTCGTTTGAGCAGTGCTCCACGCTCGAACCGTCACGGCGTCAGCGCCGACGAGAGATGTTTCAAAGCTGGGACTTCAGTGGCATCATTTGGCACCACGTCATGCTCACCCTGTACGACAACCCCTTTAGCCCGTTCGCTCGAAAGGTGCGGATGGTGCTTCGCTTCAAGGGATTGGAGTTTGAATCTATCGACGCCTTGGCTCTCAGCGAGCATGACAGGCTAGTCCAAGTGAATCCGCGCGCGGAGGTTCCGGTCCTCGTCGACAGAGGCGTCACGGTCACCGATTCGACCGATATCGTCTACTACCTGGAGGACCGATTCCCGACGCCCGCAGTCTTTCCTGTGGAGCCCGAGCTCCGGGCCAAAGCGCGACGATGGCAACGAGTTGCAGACACGCTTCTCGACGCGATCATCCACGACATCTCGATCTGGACCTGGCCCACGCACGAACGGCCAGACGAGCTTCCTGAAGGGTTGCTCCAGGCGGGGCGTGAGGACCTGCGCAGGGTACTCACCCAGGTCGAGGATTCGCTCGATGCCGGGGCTTTCGTGTGCGGAGATCTATCGATCGCAGATTTCGCACTGTTCCCTCACATCTCAGCGCTCAAGCCACTTGGGATTCTGCTCGAACAAACCACCCACCCGAGGCTACTTCACTGGAATCGGGAGATGCGCTCACAGGCACCTGTGCAGAAAGATCTCGACTACGTGAAACACAGCGCGTTCGAGAAATTCGTGTCCGGCGAGTCCCCCTACGAACGCGAGAAAATCGTGTGGCGAGGCGATCGAATCGAGTGGCTTCTCGCTCACGGCTTTCATGAGTGGCTTCTTGCGGAGCTCGAGGCTGGCCGTGCGGTCGTTCCTCGCTCGGTCTAGCGACTATCGTCGCACGGGACTAGTTCTCGATGATCTCGCTGATCAGCGAGCTCCCGCTGGAGTCTTGGAACAGGTCGAAGTAGGCTATGGAAGCTCGGATTCAAGGGAACGAACCGCTTCGGCATGGACTTCGTCGTGAAATTCGGTCCCCTGGGGTGGCTCATGGGCAACTTCATGATGAAGCCAATGATGAAGCGAATTACCAAAGACGTCATGAAGGGTCTGGCGTATTACGTGGTAACGGGAAACACGGTGGGTTCAAAGCTTCCCTCGGATGCCGATCTGGCTCCTGCCCTGGCTTGACCCCCTCGCGCAAATGCCAGCTCCTGAGTCCATACAAATCAACTACGAGATGGAGGTTCGTGCACCCGTCGAGGCGGTGTTCCGGCTTTGCTGTCCCGTCGAGGAGTACAAGTGGATTCCGGGGTGGAAGTGCGATCTAGTGCACTGCCCGAATGAACGCGTCGAGCAGGGCACGGTGTTTGACGAGTACGCCTCGGCGCCCTTTCTGGTGGGCAAAGCCTGGGCGAAAACGACCTGGACTGCGGTACTCCACGAGCCCGAGCAACACCGGGTCCATTTCGAGCTCAAAAACGCGGCCTGCAACTCCTTGTACAAAATCGAGCTGATCGACAACGGGTCCAATCAGACCCTGGCTCAACTCGACTTCCGATACTCCGCAATCACCCCGTTGGGACTGAAAGTCATTCGCAATCGCGGCGAAGCCAAGATCGAGCTAATGCTGCAGATCCTAATCATGCAGCTACGGCACTACTGCGAACGTGGCGAAGTGGCTTCCTCCGGTCGTATCGCACGACTGATCGCGAACAGCGACGCACTGGACACCGCCGACCGGATCAGATTGTTTCTGAACAGGCTTGCAATGGCACGCAAACGGGACTCGTTCAGGCAGCGTTACATGAAGGAACTAGCAGCAGGCCTTCGATGATCGGAGAGGTTCATATGGATGTCGCTGTTGGGAACGAGTAATGACGTACTTGGGGGCGCTCACTGGACTGCTAGTCGGCACTGGTTATGGATACATCTCTCAGCGAGGCGCCTTTTGCATGAACTCGGGGTTTCGCGCGGCGATCACCGACCGGAACACGACCAAGGTCAAGGCCTATGTCCTTGCGATTGCGTTGCAAATGCTCATCGTTCCATTGGTCTTCGCGGTCGGGCTGTCGAGGCCGACCTATCCAGCGATGTTTCCGATAGGAGCAGTCGTGGGCGGCCTCGTTTTTGGAGCATCGATGCGATGGGCGGGCGGTTGTGCCGCAGGTGTTTGGTACAAGGTGGGGTCTGGAAGCCTGGGTGCCCTGGTGGCGGTGTTGGGTATGGCGCTTGGGGCTGCGGCCCTCGAGGTTGGTCCGCTCGTTGGTTTTCGAACCGCCGTTCAGTCGGCGGGGCCTGCTGTTAGCAATGCGCCCCTGGAAACTCTGTGGGCGTGGGCCCCGGTGGCTGGGCTCGTGCTCGTTGCCATGCTGTGGCGCGCCGCTCCCGGTCATGCAGGCGCATGGTCTTGGCGTCGCACCGGCATTGCCATAGGGCTCGTTGGGATCGTCGCGTGGCCGCTGTCGAGTCTGGCGGCGCGGGACTTCGGCATGGCCGTGGTTCCGGGAACCGTCAGCCTCCTCGCCGAGCCCGTGAGGCGATTGGTCAGCTGGGACGTGCTGTTCGTTTTGGGCATTCCGCTTGGAGCCTTTGTCGCCGCTCGAGGAACCGGACCCATCACGGCCTCGAAGGTTTCTGCCATGAGCGCGAGTAAGCATTTTGCGGGAGGGCTCGGTCTCGGCGTTGGCGCATCGCTGGCCGCGGGCTGCACTGTCGGGCACGGCCTCACGGGCGTGCCGCTATTGGCGCCCGGTAGCGTGGTCGCGATCGTGTCCATTTTCGCAGGTAGCGCGATCACCTCGCTTTGGGCAGAGCGGGGCATGAGCCGCGCCCCGGACCAAGGAGAACGTTCCCGGACCCGCTAGTCGCTCTCTGCCTCCTCGGACACGGCGCGCCAACTCTCGTCCACTTTGCGGTGCGAGACGTACAAGAGCGGAACCATCATGAAGAACAGGGTACCCACCCGCGGGTCGACGAGGCTTACGAGTGCGCCGATGAGACACAGGAGCGGCCCGAGGGCGATGCGTATGCTCATGCTACGCACGACCGATGGATCGACGTTGGAGGACTTGAATCCGCGGGTCCCGGTCGCATAGCGCCAGATGGCCAGAAGCAAGAGGCCACAGAGGATCTGCGCTCCGCCGTAGAGCGCGGCGGGAAGCACGTCCGTGGGGTAGTCGACGCGCAGCTCCGTCAGGAACGGTAGCAGTGTGAGCGGCAGGAGGAACAGGATGTTCAGCCAGATGAAGTACCGGTCGCTGTAGGGGGCGTAGTGCAGGATGACCGTGTGCTGAACCCAATAAGCCGCCACGAGCCCAAAGCTTCCGATGTAGGGATGCAATTGGCGTTCGAACTCCATCAGGAAGTGACCGGTCTCGCCCGCGCTGAAGTCCATGCTCGGGACATCCAGCCCCAACACGAGAATCGTGACGACAATCGCCATCACGCCATCGACGAAGGCTTTGAGGCGATCCGTCGAGAGCATGGGTCGCTGGGCTCCGCTCATGCTTCTACCCTTTCTTTGCTCAGCGCGGCCGCGCTAGGAATCAGTCAGCCGGATGACCACCTTGTCCAGGTCCCCACTGTACGGATAGTGGTTCTTGACCCGATACTTGGTGCTCACGGGCGTGCCTGAGTCGATGCCCACATCGAAAGTCTCCGAGAGCGAGAAGGTCGAGATGTGCATTTCGGGCATGTCGACCTCGTCGACTTTCTTGCCGTTGATGTAGAGCTCGCCCCTCCCACCGGGGATTTTCGCCTTGGCTCCGCCGGTCTCGGTGAAGCTGAACTGAATCTTGACCTCGCCCTTCGGGAGTTTCGGCGACTCCAAGGTGTAGTAGAGGCCGTTGTAGTAGTTGTAGTCGTAGTAGACCTTGTTGTTCTTGATGAACAAGGTGTAGCCGCCGGTGAACCCACCGCAGGCAACGATGACCCCCTCCTCCTTGCCCGTGAGCTCGAGGGTCGTCTCGATGCTATGTGACCGGCCCTTCACGGGCGCGGAGGCCTTCTCGGCGATGCGCCTCGCACCGGGGTCGTAGTAGACGAACTCCGTCCGGTCCCCGAACAGCCGGCCCTGCTGCTTGGCGATTCGCTGGATCATGTCGTCGTAAAGCGGATAGACATTGTTTTCCCATGCGAGCTCGTCCCAGCGCTTCTTGAGCGCTTCGAGCTTCTCGGGATATTCGTCGGCCACATTCACGGCCTCCGAAAAATCCTCGTCGATGTGATAAAGCTCCCACACGTCGTCTTCGAAAGGCGACACCGAGGTGAGGATCCAAGGCATGCGATTGCCGTGGATCGTCACGGCCTTCCAACCGTCTTGATAGATCGCGCGGTTGGCGAAGAGCTCGTAGTACTGCTCGGGACGCTTCGTCGCCGCACCCGCGTCGTCGAACGAGTACGCCATGCTCACGCCGTCGAGCGGCATCTGCTCGTGGCCATCGAGCACCTTCATGAATGGCGTCCCGGTGACGTCCATGATCGTGGCGCCGATGTCGATGATGTGGTGGTACTGGTTGCGGATCTCGCCCTTCGCCTTGATTCCCTTCGGCCAATGCACGACGAGCGCATCTTGGACTCCGCCTCGGTGCACGATCTGCTTGAAGTACTGAAAGGGCGTGTTGCCCGCCAGAGCCCAGCCCGCATGAAAGTGGGGATACGTGTCGGGGCCGCCCCACCCTTCGTAGTGCGCCATGTTCGCGTCGAACGGGGTTTGTAGCCCATTGAGCACGTAGGTCTCGTTGAAGCTGCCGCTGAGCCCACCTTCGCCGGAGGAACCGTTGTCTGCGGTCACGAAGATGACGGTGTTGTCATATTGGCCGGTCCGCTTCAACGCTTTGATCACGCGGCCGATCTGCGCATCCACGTGGTCGAGCATCGCCGCGAACACCTCCATTTGGCGTGCATAGAGCTTCTGCTCCTCAGGCTTGAGGCTGTCCCACGCCGGTATTTCGGCGGTGCGTTTGGTGAGCTTGGTCCCGGCTGGAATGATGCCCATTTCCAGCTGGCGCTGATGGATCTTCACACGCGCCGCATCCCAACCCATGCCGAACTTTCCCTTGTACTTCGCGATGTACTCGGGCGGAGCTTGATGGGGCGAATGCATCGCCACCGGCGCCCAGAACATCATGAACGGCCTGTCCGGCGCGACCGAAACGTGGGAGGTGATGTTGCGTATGGCCTCGTCGGCCATCGCCTGACTCCAGTGGTAGTTCTCTTTGCCCTCCCAGTCCTCGACGGGATAGTGGTCGCGCCACACCAGGGAGCGGTAGTTATCCGCATCGGCAGCCATGAACCCGTAGTAGTGATCGAAGCCCTCACCGCTCGGCCAGCGGTCGAAGGGGCCGACTTCCGAGACCTCATAGAGAGGGGTGTGGTCCCACTTGCCGATCGCGTAGTTGACGAACCCAGCCTGCTGCAAATGCTTGGCCACCGACTTACCCGACTCCGGCGGGAACGCGTTGTACCCGGGGAAGCCCATCGCGGTCAGGGAGTGCGAACCGAGACCGATGCGGTGGTGGTTGCGCGCCGCCATGATCGCAGCGCGTGAGGGAGAGCAGAGCGCGGTCGTGTGGAAGTTGTTGTAGCGAAGTCCGTTTTCCGCGAGAGAATCGATGGTGGGCGTGTCGATGAGCCCGCCAAAGGAGCCGATATGGCCAAACCCGGTGTCGTCCAACAAGAAGATGATGACGTTGGGGGTCCCGGCCGGCGGCTTTGGCGTGCTCGGCCACCACTCCTCCGACTCTTCGTATGTCTTGGCGATCTTGCCCTCGAAGCGCTGACCGTACTTTGCCATGTCGTCTTCTTCTTGGACCGCGGGCGGCGGGACCTCTGCATCCACCTGCGCTGGAGCGGCTTGCTCCGCGCGTGGGGTACAACCCACGAGAGCCAGGGTGGCGAAAGCCATGATCAGATCTGCGGTCCTCTTGTGGAGCGTCATCGTTTTCTCCTAGCTCGGAAGGTGCGTTGGAAGGGTTCCCACTAAGCTATTGCGCGCTAATCTTGTAGTTGCCGCGATCTGGGTCGTATTCGAGGTTGATGAGACCACGGGCTTCGACGTCTCTCATCAGATCCGGAAAACCGCGGTAGCCGTAGTAGCCCTCGTTGAACCCCGGGTACACGCGCCGCAGGGTTTGCTTGACCATCGAGCCCCACAAGGTGTCGTAGTCCTGGTCCATCGACTCGACGATCTCCATGAAGCGTTCCACCGCCTCGTCCTTCTTGGTCTTGGCCTTCTTTGGGGTCGAGACCCGTGTCGTCTTGGGTTTGGCCGCGCGGATGAGGTCATCGTAGTAGATGAACTCATCACAACCGGCGATCAACAGGTCAGATGTGGACTTCTTGACGCCCACGCCAATGACCCGCTTGTCGTTCTCCTTGAGCTTGGAGACGAGCGGCGAGAAATCGCTGTCCCCCGAGAGCAACGCAAAAGTGTCGATGTGTTCCTTCGAGTAACAAAGATCGAGAGCGTCGACGACCATGTGGATGTCGGCGCTATTCTTGCCGCTCATCCTGCTTTGGGGAATATCGACGAGGCCAATCCCTTGGCCGTGAAACTCGCGCACGGCGCTTTGATAGTGACTCCAATCGCAGTACGCCCGCTTGAACACGATCCGGCCTTTTTCTAGTAGACGCTTCAAGACGAGCTCGATCTGGAAGCGCCCAGATTTCGTGACTTGGGCGCCGATGGCCAGGTTCTCGAAGTCGATGAAGACTGCGATCAGGGATTCACTAGGCATGCAAGCTCCCAAAAGGTCAAAGTCGAAGATGGTGAGGGAATGTACGGTCGTACGGCGAATCGACCATTGAAAGCTCCTCAGCTGGCGGAGACTAGTCGCGTCGCGTTTTGGTTTCAAGGTACAAGGCTCCCTCATGTTGATGCGCTGCCACGGTGCGGCTTTCTTCGTTTGCGAAAGCACGGCACTATGGGCTGACTCGGAAATCTTCATGAACGATGTCGCGCAAGGTCAGGCCTATCCGTTAGGAGCCACGGTTCATCCGGACGGTGTCAATTTCAGCGTGTTTTCGAAGCGTTGCGCTGCGCTCGAACTGTTGCTTTTCGACGGGCCCGAGGACGCGCGACCAGCACGGGTCATCGAGCTCGATCCCGCGCATGACCATCGCACGTTTTACTACTGGCACGCCTTTGTACCTGGTGTCGAGGAAGGTCAAATCTACGGTTATCGAGCCTACGGGCCGCACGATCCGGAGCGAGGGCTGCGATACGATAGCGGCAAAGTGCTGCTCGACCCCTACGGTCGGAGCGTCGCCGTTCCTCGAGGATACGACCGTGAAGCGGCGAGCCTCCCTGGAGACAACGCAGCCACGGCGATGAAGAGCGTCGTCGCCGACCTGAGCGCGTACGACTGGGAAGGCGACACTCCACCCAAGCGTCGGTTCGCAAGAACGGTGGTCTACGAAATGCACGTCGGTGGCTTCACCCGGCATCCGAGCTCCGGTGTCCCAGCCAGAAAACGGGGAACGTACCTCGGCCTCATCGAGAAGATCCCCTATCTCCTGGAGCTTGGGGTCACCGCGGTGGAGCTCCTGCCAGTCTTTCAATTCGATCCCCAGGAAGCGCCGCCGGGCCTGAGCAACTACTGGGGGTACAATCCGGTTTCGTTTTTCGCACCCCACTCGGGCTACAGCTCAAGCAGAAATCCGGTACGCGCCCTCGACGAGTTTCGAGATATGGTCAAGGCGCTTCACCGCGCGGGGATCGAGGTCATCCTCGACGTGGTCTACAATCACACTGCGGAGGGCAATGAATCAGGACCGACGTTTTGTTTCAGGGGGTTGGACAACATCGACTACTACTTCCTCGATCCAAACGACAAGGCTCGTTACGTCGACTACGCCGGCACCGGCAACGCGCTCAACGCCAACCACGCGATCGTACGGCGTCTCATCCTCGACAGCCTGCGCTATTGGGTGAAGGAGATGCACGTCGATGGTTTTCGTTTCGATTTGGCTTCGATCTTGTCGAGGGACGTCGAGGGCCGCCCTGTCGCGAACCCGCCCGTTCTTTGGGACATTGAAACAGATCCCATCCTGAGCGGCACGAAGCTCATTGCCGAAGCCTGGGACGCTGCTGGCCTCTATCAGGTTGGCAGTTTCTTCGGTGACCACTGGAAGGAGTGGAATGGCCGTTTCCGCGACGACGTTCGTTCTTTCCTGCGCGGCGATGAAGGCTACGTCAAGGAGCTGGCGGCGCGTTTCTTGGCGAGTCCTGACATCTACGGACACCGGGAACGCGAGCCCGAGCAGAGCATCAACTTCGTCACTTGCCATGACGGCTTCACGTTGAACGATCTCGTTTCCTACAACGAGAAACACAACTCTGCGAACCAAGAAGAAGACCGAGACGGTAGGGACGACAACCGAAGCTGGAACTGTGGTGTCGAGGGGGATACCGACGAGCCCGGCGTAGAGAAACTACGAGCCCGGCAGATCAAGAACTTTTTCTCGATTAACCTCCTCGCGTTGGGCGTACCGATGATCTCGATGGGAGACGAAGTGCGCCGGACGCAACGGGGAAACAACAACCCTTATTGTCACGACAGCGAGCTCACCTGGTTCGACTGGAGTCTCGTCGACAAGCATCGGGACCTGCATCGTTTCGTAAGGAAGCTCGTTCATTTCCGGTCGAATCTGCCCCTCGACGACCACGGCTTGAGCCTCACCGAGGTACTTCGCCTGACACCGGTTCAATGGCACGGCGTGAAGCTCAACGAACCGGACTTCTCTCATAATTCCCACAGCTTGGCGCTCACCTTCAACGGCCTGGGGCATTGGTGGCACCTCATGGTCAACGCGTACACGGAGCCGCTGCAGTTCGAGCTTCCCGTGCTGCCCGCCAAGAAGGCATCTCGCTGGCGACAATTGATCGACACCTACAAGGAATCACCCGAAGACTTCCACGATCTGCCAACCGCGCCGTTTGTGGGGGACCCACAGTACCTGATCCCGCCACATTCGCTGGCGCTTCTCGTCGCTCAACACAAGAGAGGTTGAAAGGTCTTGAGGCTCCCCCGGCGCAGCGGAATCCTTTTACACATCACGTCTCTTCCGGGAGGACCCTTTTCCGGAGACTTGGGACAATCGGCCTATGGATTTGCCGACTTTCTGGCAGATGCAAGGCAGGCTTGGTGGCAAACGCTGCCGCTCAACCCCATCGGCGATCAGAGCTCACCCTACTCGAGCCTGTCGTCCTTCGCGGGGGAGCCTTTGTTGATTTCTCCGGAGCGGCTGATCGAGGACGGGTTGCTCGACAAGCAGCTGCTGCGAGAGGTTCCTACGACGTCGGGCAGCTGGGGATCGAGCTTCGCGAGGTCGAAGCGGCTTCGCGCTAAGCTGCTCAGGCACGCGTACCGATCCTTTCTGGACCAACGACCCAAGTCGATGCTGCGATCTTTCGCTGCGTTTAAAGTTCGCGAGAAGGCTTGGCTCGACGACTACTGTCTCTTTGGCGCGCTATCGAACCATTTCGAGACCCTCGATTGGACCCGCTGGCCCAAAGGGATCGCGGGACGTGCAAATGCGTCCCTTCGATCGGCACGCGTAGAGCTCGAACACCGGATCGATTACCTGGCGTTTCAGCAGTTTGTGTTCGACCGACAGTGGCGGGCCCTCAGAACGTATTGCCGAAAGAAAGGTGTAGGGATCATCGGCGACCTCCCCATGTTCGTCGCTCATGATAGCTGCGACGTCTGGGCCCATCAGCGCGCTTTCCTGCTGAACGCCAAGGGCCTCCCGAAGTTCGTGGCGGGTGCCCCTCCCGACTCTTTCAACGCGAACGGTCAACGCTGGGGCAACCCCCTCTATGACTGGGCGTATCACCAACGAACTGGCTTTGCGTGGTGGACTCAGCGAGTACAGCGTCAGCTCGATCTCTTCGATATGGTGCGGCTCGATCACTTCATCGGATTCAGCAGATACTGGCGAATCCCGAACAAGGCCAAGACCGCCAAGAGCGGCCGGTGGGTGCCCGCACGGGGGCGACAACTCTTTGACGAGCTCGTCCGTGTGCACGGGAAGCTGCCATTCATCGCTGAGGACCTCGGTGCCGTGACGAAGGAGGTCTGGGACCTTCGTGATCGGTATGGATTGCCCGGGATAAAGGTGCTGCAATTCGCGTTTGGAAGCGGTGCGGGCGCGCGTGTTCACCGGCCGCACGACTATCCGAACCAAAGCGTGGCTTTCACGGGAACCCACGACAACGACACGACCCGGGGCTGGTACAAAGCCTTGAAGCGCCGCGCACGGTCGAGAGACCAGAGCGCAAGAGCGGAGCTGCGGAGGGTGCACGCGTACCTTGGGACCGACGAGGAAGCGGAGGTAGCCCAAGCGGCGATGCGAGCCCTTTCCACCTCGCCTGCCGACACCGTGATCTTTCCGCTTCAAGACGTCCTGAGTCTCGATGGCAAGCACAGAATGAATGCGCCGGGAACGACTCAGGGCAACTGGATGTGGCGACTGAAGGACGGGCAACTCGACGCCGACGTGTCGGCACGACTGCGGGATTTGGTCGAGGCCACCGACAGGTGCTCGGGACCATGATCGACTGTTGGGAAGCCAGATGCTTGCTTATCCCTCAGTCTACATCCAACAGCTGCACCGGGTGGGGCTTGACCCGCCAGATATCCCGACTGTAATCGCGAATGGTGCGATCCGAGGAGAACTGCCCCATCCGCGCCGTGTTGAGGATCGACATCTTCGTCCACTGATGTTGATCCGCCCAGGCCTGGCTGACTTTCTCCTGACAGTCGATGTACGACTGAAAGTCTGCCAAAACGAAGTAATCGTCATGATAGATCAGGCTGTCGATCAAGGGTTGGAACAGCGCCCTGTCTCCCCGCGAGAAATGACCAGAAGCGATTAAGTCGAGGGCACTCTTCAGCGCCGGGTTCTGCTCGTAGTAGGCGTACGGTCGGTAGCCTGTCTGTTGCAACGCGTGAATCTCGTCTGCGGTGAGCCCGAAGAGGAAGAAGTTTTCCGCCCCGACCGCATCGCGGATCTCGACATTGGCACCATCGAGGGTGCCGATGGTGAGAGCACCGTTCATCGAGAACTTCATGTTGCCGGTCCCGGAGGCTTCCTTGCCGGCCGTCGATATCTGCTCGGAGAGGTCGGCGCACGGATAGACGAGCTGGGCCGTTTTGACGTTGTAGTTCGGGATGAACAAGACTTTTAGTTTTGCCCGGGTGTCCGGGTCGGAGTTGACGACCTCGCCCACAGAGTTGATCAACTTGATGATGAGCTTGGCCATCGCATAACCCGGCGCCGCCTTGCCGCCGAAGATGAAGCTTCGCGGCGCGGTCACCAGGTCCGGGTCCTCCTTGAGCTGTTGGTACAAGTGCACGATGTGCAGCACCGCCAGATGCTGACGCTTGTACTCGTGGATGCGCTTAACCTGGACATCGAACATCGAGTCGAGGTCCGTCTCGACCTTCATGAGTTTCTGCGCCTGCTCGGCGGCGAACCGCTTACGCGCGGTCTTGACGGCCCGCCATTGTGCCTGGAAGTCGCGGTTATCTGCGAGCCCTTCCAGCCTGCGCAACTGGTCGAGATCCGTGATCCACGCCTCGCCGATGTGTTCGGTGATCAGCTGCGCCAGCTCCGGGTTGGCGAGCACGACGAACCGGCGGGGCGTCACTCCATTGGTCTTGTTGTTGAATTTACCGGGGTAGAACTCGTCGAAGTCCCGCATGACACGCGTCTTCAACAGGTCGGTGTGAAGGGCAGAGACTCCATTCACGGAGAAGCTGCCCACGGTCGCGAGATTGGCCATGCGCACTGCGCCGCCGCCTCGGTCATCGATCAGGGACATGCGTTGTTGCCTCCCGTAGTCGTCCGGGAAGCGCTCGCGCACTTCATCCATGAAGCGGCGATTGATCTCGTAAACGATTTCCAGATGACGCGGCAACGATCGCCCAAACATCGGCAACGGCCAGGTTTCGAGGGCCTCGGGAAGCAAGGTGTGATTCGTGTACGCAAACGTCTCGGAGGTTATCCGCCAAGCGTCCTCCCAGCTCATCGCGTACTGGTCGAGGAGCAGCCGCATCAGCTCGGGTACGGCGAGCGCCGGATGGGTGTCATTCAGCTGTATGGCAAACCCTTCATGCAGATTCTCGGGCCGCCCCCCGCGCAGTTGGTGCAGCCTCAGCAGATCCTGGAGCGAGCACGACACGAGAAAGTACTGCTGCTGGAGCCTCAGTTGCTTGCCTTGAGCAGGTTCGTCGTTGGGATAGAGCACCTTGGTGAGCGTCTCCGAAGCCACCTTGTCCTCGACCGCACCGTAGTAGTCACCGACGTTGAAGCTCTCGAAGTCGAAGGTCTCGGCTGCCTCCGCCGCCCAGAGGCGCAGCATGTTCATGTTGTTGACCTTGTAGCCGGGAATGGGGGTGGCATAGGCGACCCCTTTCACCACGGTGCCGGGGCGCCAGCGAACCCGGTAATGGCCTTTGTCATCCACATACGATTCGGTATGACCGCCAAACCCCACCGGATAGCTGTACTCGGGCCGGGCGACTTCCCAGGGGTTGCCCTTCTGGAGCCACTTGTCGGTGCGCTCGACTTGCCACCCGTCTTCGATCCGCTGTTGAAAGATGCCAAACTCGTATCTCAAACCGTAACCCACTGCGGGGATCTGCAGGGTGGACAGCGAGTCCATGAAGCACGCGGCCAGACGACCCAATCCGCCATTGCCGAGGCCTGGCTCGCGTTCTTCCTCGATGAGCTCGTCGAGGTCCTGCCCTAGCGATGCGACCGCCTCCGCGACCTGATCGCGAATACCGAGGTTCAACAGAGCATTGCCGAGGGAGGGCCCCAGCAGATACTCCGCCGACAGATAGCAGACAACGCGCGTCGGTTGTGCCAGCAAAGCCATTGCCGTGCTCAGCCAACGCTGCATGAGTCGGTCTCGGACCGTATAGGCGACCGCGAGGTAATAGTCCGATCGGGTCGCCAGCTTCGGGACATTGCCGCACCGATAGAAAAGGTTTTCTCGAATCGCATGGCGCAGAGTCTCGACGTCAAGCCCGGTTCGGTCGTCTTCGACCTTCACTGCTTTTTGCGCTGACCGACTCTTCGCGTTCATTGCCCGTTCCTCAAATGACGAACCCGATATGAGGTCCGGCTAATGTCGGCTCTCGTCGAGAAGATGGCAAGCAGCTATATATACTGTATGATTCTGTTGACAACGGTACGACACCATCGTGACCCGGATCACGGCAAACGTGACGTGTCGGACGAGTCGGTCATGTACGCGGCGTATGACGAGTGCCTCAACGACCTCGCGGCCGTGCCTAGGAACTAGCTCTGGATCGGACTTCGTTCCGCTGCCGTGATTCGCACCGGGAGCGGCTCCGTGACACTGCCCGCGTACAACGTCCGATGCGGGAATGGAATTTCGATGCCGTGCTGTTCGAACGAACGCTTGACCGCGTTTTGGGTCGAGTTTCGAAGCTCTAGGAAATTCTCTTTCATAGCCCAAACGGAGAACTGCAGGTTGATCGCCGAGTCACCGAAGCCGCTGAAGATGATCAGGGGTTTCGGTTCCTGGAGACAGATCGGATTGTTGTCGGCGATTTCCATCAGAACCTTGCCAACCTTCGAGAGGTCTTCTTTGTAGGCAACTCCAACCTGCATGTCGAAACGCCGAATCGGAAAGTAAGTGAGATTGGTCACGTTGGACTTGATCATCGACTCATTTGGAATTCTCACGAGCAAATTGTCGAACGTCCTGAGTCGAACCGAAAGCAGGTCGATGGAGATTACCTCTCCAGTGGCGTCGGCGACTTTGATCACGTCGCCGACCACGAAAGGCTGCTCTACCATCAAGAAAAGCCCGCTGATGAGATTCGACACGGAAGTCTGTGCCGCAAATCCAATGGCGACCGTCAGAAGACCTGCAGCACCGAGCACGACCCCGAGGCTCACTCCCAACTGCTGAAGAGCCCAAGCAAACGCGATGCCCAAGACCAGATAGCCCGTGAAGCGTCGGATGATCAGTTGGTGTTGAGGGTGAAGCCGCTCGAGCGGAAGACGCCGACGCAATACACGCGAGGCGACAATTCCCAGCAAGATGATCACCGCCGCAAACGCGAACTTCTGGACTTGCTCATTCCAAGTCATGTTGCGAATCGAGTCGATTAACCATTCCATCGTTCACTCCAGCTCAGGAAAACAGAGAGCCAAAGGTGCGCACCATGCGGTTCCCACCGGAACCCACACGCGGGTGCACCAAGAATTTTGCATCCGGTGCAGAGCGGGGCGCCCCTTCGCCGATCTCGAGTTGAGCGAACTCCGTGCCTTCTCCGCGCTCGAGTATCACATCATGGGTCCACAGGCGCCCATCCCTCGACATGAATAACCCGAGGCGCTCCATTGGAAGCTTAAGGCGTAAAACTGGGAGCGTCTCGTTGCTTGGGTTGCGAATTACCACCGCTGTTGCCGCGCGATGCGCGCGCCTTGTAACCTCGCCTAGCGCAAGTCGGCAGAAAGTCCGGCTGGCGTAGCAGAGCTCGCCTTCCGCGGTTGGCGGCCCAAACCAGGTGTCCGACGGACGGTGCGATGGAATTTCCAGAAGTGCCTTGGGGGAAGGCCCCGAGGAGACTGCAACCCACAACGGTGAACCGACGTACAAACTGGCCTGTTCTCCAGGTAAGACGTGAAATGGCAAATCCGGTCGGAAGACGATCGGTCGGTCTGCAGTTCGAGGCTCGAGTCGAATTTCATCCGATTCCTCGGAAATCGCGAACCGTTCGATATTCGCCATCTGTTCGAGGCCCTCACTACTGAGAGCAGATGCATATTTCAAAGTGTCGGCCAGTGGGTTGTCGGAGGACTGGTATCCAATACGCCACTCGCCCGCCAAGCGCTGTGCGCTCAAGGTGAGCGGTCCGATTTGCCATTGAGTCACGCTTCTCTCCGCCACGGAGAAGCTGCCCCACCACTCCGAGCCGCCTTTGTGGGTTGTCCCCGCGTCATTCATCCTGGTTCCCCTAGCAGTGTTTTTCGTTCTCGCGAGAGAAGCACGAGGTCGTCGGCGTCGGTCAACGGATAGCTTCTTGTCTTGCGCGGATTGAGCTCGAGACCGGATGCGTCGGCAGCTGCCCCACCGATGCGTACCCCCAGCGCGAGCTCGTTTCGCGCTCTCGCTGCTGCCTGAACCTCGTGGAAGGTCACGGTTCGACCGGCCACCCCATAGTCTGACGCGGAGTGGAATGCGATTTCGGTGCCGCCGGCGGCGAACAACTCGTCGAAGACCGCCGCGAGCTCTCGTCGCAACCCGACTTGTGCCAGCATGTGACTCAGGATCAACGGGCTGATCAAGACCTCGCCGGAACGACTCCCAAGTAAGCCGACGTTCTCCTGGTCGAGTAACTCGATCAAGATCTGCGGCCGCTCGTTTCCGGCTAGAACCTCCTGCAACAACAGATACCCCACGATGGTTCGGGCGTCTGATTCTTCTCCGGAACCGACCCAATCACTGCCCATCATGATGATGTTGTCATAGCTCTCCGGCTTCACGCGCTTGAGGTCCTTTGGAACGGTGTAGTCAGCGTGAATGTGTGCAAGCTCGAGGCGCTCGAAGTCGAGCTCGTGCCGCGCCAAGACGGCCTGACGATCAGCTGCGGGAATCATGCTCACGACGTCGATGTGAAACGATTCGGTTCGATAACTAGCGCACTCGGTGAGCAACGCCGGAACTCGATGGTTCCAACCCAAAACCAACATGCGCCGGCGTCCCGGGGGCGGTGACATGGGCGGTCCGGTAGCCAGTTCCTGCGGTATCGCCGCTCGGAGCTCTGGGCTCGGCTCGCTGTCTTCGTAGGCCCTCGCCACCAGGACCAATCGATCTTGTGCTTCGATCACGAAGTCCTGCGCTGGGTTTAGGTACGGCTTAAAGTCTCGCCCTTCCTCCCTGACTACGCCGAGCAGCACCGCCTTTGGAAACCGGCCGACCAAGCTTGCGAACGTGCTCCCAGCGCATTGTGCTAATACACGCACGTAGAGCTCGTTGCCGTCGCCGTGCGTCAGGAGCTCGTTGTAGACATGCGAAAGACCCTGGTGGCGAATGTTTTGGGCGATGAGCCGACTCACGGTCGCATCGCTCGCCAGCACTTCGATGGGCCCGGCATATGCCCCGCGAGCGAGGTCGGCCTTGCGAGCATCGAAGAGCTCGACCACCACCAGCGGCAGTTGCTCCTTGTTGGTCACGAGTGGGTGATTGCTCATCGAAAGCAACGTCTTGATGGTGCGCGTATCGGCAGTCTCGGGTCCGGCTCGTGAGAACTCGCCCACCGGAACCAAGACGACGCTCGCGTTGAGGAAATCTACCCTCGCCAGATGGTCGCCTCGCAACGGGGACCCCGATCTCAACGTGACCTGCTTTGGGTTCCACCGGTCACCGATTCTTTCCTTGAGTTCCTGGACGAGGCGTGGCCCCACTTCCTCGGCGAGTACCACCACGTGCAACTGCCTCGCCCCACGACGCTCCAGGAAACGTCGAAGTCGACCCTCCGACCGGAAGAGATCGGCGACCACCGTGCCAGCCCGCCCTGTCCAACCCAAGACCAGCACGTGATTCTTTCTGACAACTGGCGTGAGTCCTGCTTCGAGCCGACGCAGCGTGGCATTTAACCACTGGGTCATGATCGCCACCAGCGAGCCCATGAAGAGCACATAACCAAGCACGGTGAGCACGGTCGAAATGACTCGTGGTGCAAGCCCAACGTCGTCGCCCAGATAGCCGGGGTCCGTCAGCCGCAAGAACGCCCACCACACGCCCTCGCCCAGCGTTTCCTCGTGGCGAGCATCAAAGCGCACGAGGATTCCTCCGGCGAGGGAAATCAGCCCGATCATCCCTGCGACGGCGAGCAGTTGGTATCGCGCGCCGCGTACAAGGTAACGCTCGAGAATAAACTTCAATCGATTCATTCGATTCCTCAGCAATACATCTTTCTAGCGATCATTTGAACCCGTTCGATCGTGTCGATCTCCAGCGATCCCGACGACTTCCTAAAGTATATTGCGCACCCACGTAGGCGTGGATGTCTAGGCGAGGCATGCCTGTTGAGACGATTCCCGGGCTCACGGCTGCTAGCAGGCGGAGGTCCTTACCGAAGATGCCGTAGTCAATTCCGAGAGATGCCCCAATGTCCGCTGCCTCTGCCCGCCCAAACGCCACGGCCCATATTTCGCCGAGGATGTTGAGTCGCCGAGTCGCGGCCCAGCTCGCGTAGAGCGCGACAAACCACTCATCGTCGACCCGCCGAATGGGCGCATAGCCGATGTCGAAGCCGATCACGCCCTTGCGATCGCGCAGCGTGAGCTCCCCTTGAATCGGCAAGAGCCCGGCTGGCTCTCGAGCGGCCGCGGTCTCCGTGATGAAGGTTGGGGTGAAGGCGAGGGAGCCGCGGTCAGCTCGAAAGAACTGCCATTTCACGCCGACGGCGAAAAACCCGCTCAGTGTCCAGCGCGGGTTCTCCGAGGTGTCGTGCAGGCTCAAGAGCGAAGAGACCACAATCGCGTCGAGCGAGTCGACGAGCCCAATGGTCACGTCGGCGATCGGTCCCCGCACCAATGTCTCGTCGCCCCGATTCAGCGCGCTAGCTGCGAAAATTGGCTGCACGACGCCGGGGCCGACGGTGTTCGGATCATCTGCGATGAGGGGCGGTCCTGCGCGGGCCACGTTCGGTGGCCACCAGAAGATGGCCGCGAACATGGCCGCGGTCCCGATCAAGTCGGAACGAAGCGTCACCAAATTATGGAGCTTCCGGCACGATGATTACGTCAATACGCCGATTGAGGGCTCGGCCCTGCTTCGTCGTGTTGGGAGCGAGAGGCTCTGAATCAGCCTTACCGACCGCAGCAATCCTGGACTCCGGCAAGACGTTGTTGGCGATCATGTAGCTCCGAACGGCCTCTGCCCGCCGCTCCGAAAGCACCTGATTGGCGCCCTTGCTGCCGGTGCTGTCGGTATGGCCTTCGACGACCACCGTCGGGTTGCTGAATCCGCGGATCGCCATCTGCACCTTGGTCAGCAGACCGTAGTCCTCAGGCTGGATGACGTGGCCGCCGCGTGGAAAGTTGATGCCACGCAGTCGGATCAGCAGCTGTCGGCCTTCCTTGTAGACCTCCGCGTCATCTCTCGAGAAGTAGCCGCTGACCCGCTCAAACGTCTCGTTGAACTCCTTGTCTTGCCTCAGCTTTTCCGCGGTCTGGCTGAGCTCAGCCAGCTCTTGGGACTTTCGACTGTCGAGCTCTGCGAGTTGCTCGGAAGCCTGCGCCCGGGTCTCGTCGAGCTCTTTCGCCAGGCGGCTCTTCTCCGCTCTGAGTTGGCTGGTCTGTTCTACGAGGAAGTCCCGGTCTTTACGCAGCTGCGCTGACTGGCTGGTAATGGCGCTGCGCTGCCGCGCGATGCGTTGGTCGCGAATATCGCCTGCCCCGAGGGCAGATGCGATCTTGGAAAGGCTTTTCTCCTCGTCCAGGGCACGTTCCTCGGGGCTCTGTTTTTGTGTCGCCTTCGCATACTCGGTCAGAGCTACGGCCCGGTTCGCGTGGAAGAGGGCGTCTTGGGCACGCTTGTTCATCTCTTGGCTTGCGTACGGATTGGCTGCGATGAACTTGTCGGTGTCTGCGAGTTTGGTCTTCGCCGTGGCAAGAGCCTTGGACGCGACTTCTCGGGCTCCAAGCTTTTCGGCTTCGGCGATTCGCTCACGAACTTCGCCCAAAGTTCGTTCCTTGATGGCCTTGACCTCGAGCGCGCGATAGTCTCGGGCAAGCTTATCACGTTGCTTTCGCGCCGCGCCGAGGTCGTCGTCCTCGATGTCACGAGTCGCTGCAACAAACCGCTCTTCGACTGCGTCGTACTCCTCTCCAAAGTCAGTCGCGCCCGCCTTGCGTGCGGCATCTCGAGCCTCGATGGCCTTGGGAAGCGTAGCCGCGGCCACCTTCGAAAACCCTCTCGCGCGTTCGAGCTGAGCACGTCCCTCGGCGACGCTTGTCAGTATTTCCTTCACACTGCCGCCCTTCGAGCTGAGCTGCGTAGCTTTGGCGAGCGAGCCGGAAGCCCGTTTGAACCATGTCGGGGATAGGACATCGACTTTCTCGGCACGAGCTTGTTCAATTTGCTTTGCCAGCGCAGCGACCTCGGCGTGATGGTCGGCAGAAACGGGAATCTCGGTGACGGGAATGGTCGACCCGGCGCACCCAGCGATTGCCCAAAGCAAAGCACAAATTGGTAGACGAGTGTTCATAGATACCTCCACTTCAATGGCTTGACACGGCTCTGCCTGAGAAAGTCACATCGCTTCATCGATTCTACGTCTTGTGTGACCGCGGGGTGCTGAGCCGTGTCTTTACGGTGGTTCATGGTGTCGCAACAAAGGAGTACACAAATGGGTCAAGAGGCAAGAGAGCTCAAGAGCCGTGTCGAGGCGGCGAAGAAGCAGATCCAGGCTGATATCGCTCAAGCAGAAGCTGATGTGGCTTCCGCGAAGACAGAGGTGCACGTGCAAAAGAAAGAGGCGATCGCTTCCATGCGCCAGAAGCTCGAGGCGATTGAAGACGCCGTCAAAGACGGCTTCGAGGACCTGTCTGAGGCAGTATCGAAGAAGCTCAACGAGTGGCTGAAGTAGTCTGTTGAGATGAGTGCCCTAATCCGCCGACTGGCGAGCCTCACACTCGGCTTGCTTTTCATATCGTCCGCAATGGCCGCCTATCTGGTCTTTCTCGGCAGCTGGGGCATTCCGTCACTCCGAACGCCCTTCGTCTCCGTAGACATTCGGCCGGCGTTGCTGGGCTGGGTCGACTTGCTCACGGTGATAGGGGCTGTCGCGGCCGCAATCGTGGTGGGCCTAGTATTTGTATGGGCGAGCATCGCTTACAAACGAAAGCCTCGAGACATCACGCCCTTCAAAGAGCGAAGGGACGAGAACGGGGCGACATCCTCTTATGAATCAGCCTCGAGCACTGCCAGAGGTTAGTCTGGTGGTAGCCACACGCCGACTAGACGGAGCGCGCCCCTAAGGGTACCGATGTCGTCATCATTCGATGCCGGAAGGGCGAGAAGACACGGACGACGGCGACCAAGCCTTGCTCGCCCAGGCGAAGCGAGGTGGCGCAAGTGCGAAGACGGCGTACGACGCGCTCGTGAGACGGCACCAAGCTTGGCTCGTCCGGCTGCTCGCTCAACTGCTTCAGCGGTCGCCCGCCGAGGCCGAAGACATCGCCCAGGAAGCCTTCGTTCGCACATTTGCTGCAATCGAACGCATTCCGGAAGGGGCCAATTTTCGCGCATGGCTTCGAGTGACCTCCGTCCGTCTGGCCTACAACCACCGCCGCGATGCTGTTACGCGCGCAAGATATCTGGCCGAGTGGCGGCCCGAGGAGGCGTCCCCGATGGGATCTCAGCTAGAGGCACGGGAGGCTCTCGCCGTGACCCTCGCTCTACTCCCTTATCCGTACCGGGAGATCCTGATCCTTCGACACGTGGAGGAGATGGCGCTGGAAGATATCACAACCGTTCTCGATGTGGGCTTGTCGGCGGCGAAGATGCGGCTTTCGCGTGCTCGCAAGGCGTTCCTGGAACACTACGACGAGGTGACTGGTAATGGATGATCATCCTGAGGACGCAAGGCTTGCTCATCGCGTGCATGAGGCCCTTGAACCTTTGCGCGAGCAGGTCGTCCGTGTGTCGCGAGACTTCACTCGCCGCGTCTCAGAAGGAATCGAAGAGCTCTTGCAAGGTGGACGCCAAGGCCCGTCTCTCTTGGCCCTTCTAGGGAGCACGTTGCTGGAGGCCGTCAACCTCGTCACGCGAGCAACCAACCGCGGAAACGGCTCTGAAGGGAGGCGCTGAAATGCTGGAGACGATGCAACAAGTTTGGGATCGTCTCGCACAGCTCACTCCCCGCATCGCACTGGTGCTCGGGGTCCTTCTCTTAGGCCTGCTCGCCGCGGTCGTACTTCGAAGGGTCACGCGCTGGGCGGTTCGACGGGTGGGCCTCGAAGAGCTCGGCGAACGGGCAGGCATCTCCAAAACGCTCTACGCGCTCGGGATTCGCCGAGGCTTGGCATCCTTCCTCGGCCAGGTCGTTTTCTACACCGTTTTGTTGATCACCTTCTCGGCGCTCGCGGAGCTACTGGGCCTCGATGCCCTAGCGGAGCTCGGGAGCACGCTTACGAGGTTCTTGCCGCGAGCACTGGCAGCTGTCCTCGTACTCGTCGGCGGCTTGTGGCTGGCGGGCTGGCTCCGCGGGCTCGTCCTCAGATTTGGCGAGCGCGGAGAACGACTCGAGTCGCCCGCGCTCGTGGCTCAGGTCGTCTATTACGCCGTCCTCGTGGTCGCGATCACCCTTGCCGCGCAACAGGCAGGACTGGACACCGACCTCATCACGCTCGTCATTGGGATCGCTGTTGGTGGGCTCGTGTTTGGATTTGCCCTCATGTTCGCGCTGAGCGCACGGGGCATTTTTCAGAATATCATCGCCCGACACTACTGCCAGTCCTCGATCCGACCGGGAGACGAGGTCGAAGTCGAAGGCATGAGGGGACGGGTCCTGCGCTATACGGCCGTATCGGTGGTCCTAACGGTGGACGATGGAAAGGAGAAGCTAGTGCCCTGTAGCGCCTTGATCGAGTTGCCCGTCGTGCTTCACAGGCGCCCGCAGTAGACGCGACGGCTCGCCGGCGGCCATCGCTCAGCTATTCTTCTTGCTCGCCCATGCCCAAGCCACTCACTGCTCACCTCGAGCTCGAAGTGCTCGCCCAGCCCGACGACACGACGTGCGGACCGACCTGTCTGCATGCGGTCTATCGCTATTGGGGCGAAGACATCGACCTCGACGCGGTCGTGGCCGAGGTGGAGTCACTTCCCGGGGGTGGCACCTTGGCTGTATCTCTCGCATGCCATGCCCTTCGGCGCGGCTATCAGGCCGAAATCTATACCTACAACCTGAAGATGTTCGACCCGAGCTGGTTTGCCGGAGGTGTCGATCTGGTCGAGCGACTGACCGCCCAACGGAGGCACAAACGCAGACAAAAGCTCCGCGTCACTACCGATGCCTACCTCGAGTACCTCCGCCTCGGTGGCGTAGTTCGTTTTGAGGAGCTACGTCCAGCGTTGATTCGGCGCTTCTTGAAACGCGGCATTCCCGTACTCGCAGGCTTGAGCGCGACGTACCTCTATCAGTGCACCAGAGAGCACGAAGACCAATATGACGACCTGCGGGGTGAGCCCGTCGGCCACTTCGTGATTCTGAGTGGATATAATCGCAGGAACCGAGAGATTACCGTCTCCGACCCATCGCACGACAACCCGCGATTTCACACGCATCGCTACAATGTTCGCATGGATCGTTTGATCACAGCGATCGCGCTCGGCGTCATCACCTATGACGCAAACCTCCTCGTGCTCACGCCCGGAACCGACCCGCAAAGAGGTTCTCGATGACGGCGCTGATCGTCGTCGAGCGGCCCGAGAACTGGCCGCTAGAGATTCCAGGCACGGAGGTCGTCAGTGCAACGGACTACTTGACCGATTCCCGATTCATTGAGCTCAAGAGGGCTAAAGTCTTCAACTTATGCCGAAGCTACGCGTATCAGAGCGCCGGGTATTACGTCTCGCTACTGGCTGCGGCGCGCGGGCACAAGCCCTTGCCCTCAGTGACGACCATGCAGGACCTCCGGCAATCGTCCCTTCTTCGAATCGCTTCGGAAACGACGGAGCTCCTCATCCAGCAGACCTTCGCGTCGATCAAGAGCGACCGGTTCGTGCTCAGCATCTACTTCGGGCGGAACATGGCGAAGCGTTACGACCGATTGTGCAGCGCGCTATTTAACCATTTCCCGGCCCCCTTTCTGCGGGCCGAGTTCGTGCGTGCTGACCATTGGCGGCTCGAGAAGTTGGAGGTCATCGCTTCTCACGAGATTCCGGAGTCGCACCGCGATTTCGTAATCGAGCGCGCAAAGCGGTTCTTCGACAGACCCCGCGCGTCAGGCGTGAAACGGGCACGATACGACCTCGCGATTCTGGTCAATCCGGAGGAAATCGACGCGCCGTCCGACGACAAAGCGATTCACAAGTTTCTCCGTGCCGCCAAGAAGGCGAGTTTTGATGCCTGGGTCATTGGTAAAGAGGATTTCGGACGCATTGCCGAGTTCGACGCCTTGTTCTTGCGCGAGACAACGTCGGTCGACCACTACACCTATCGTTTCGCACGCCGTGCCGAGGCGGAGGGCCTGGTGGTCATCGACGATCCCGAATCGATCGTTCGATGCACGAACAAGGTCTATCAGGCCGAGCTGTTCGCGCAGAACGACATCGGGTGCCCAGAGACACTCGTGGTCTATCGAGAAAGCGCCGAGGAAGTGGCAGCCGGCCTCGGGCTCCCTTGTGTTCTCAAGAAGCCCGATAGCTCGTTCTCAACCGGCGTCGTCAAGGCAAGCACAGAAGCCGAGCTCACCGCGCAATTGCGAGAGTTCCTGCGGGACTCCGAGCTCGTCATCGCGCAGGAGTTCGTCGCGTCTGACTTCGATTGGCGCATCGGCGTGCTCGATCGGAAGCCCCTCTTCGCCTGCAGGTACCACATGGCGCGCGGCCACTGGCAAATCCAAAAGGCGGTCGGCGAGAGCCGGCGATCGTACGGAAGGGCAGAGGCGCTCGCGCTCGAGGACGCTCCTCAAAACGTCGTAGACCTCGCAGTAAGGGCGGCCAATCTGGTTGGCGACGGGCTCTACGGCGTCGACGTCAAGGACGTCGACGGCCGCCTTCTCGTCATGGAAGTCAACGACAATCCAAACATCGAAGCCGGAACCGAAGATGCTGTACTCAAAGAGGGTCTGTATCTCGCCATCATGCAGAGCTTCTACGACCGCCTCGAACGCCGCGGACGGGGCGAACGTCGGTGAGCGCGCCCGAGCCACTTGGTCTCTTCGAGGGCTTCGGCATCGAGATCGAGTACATGATCGTCGACGCGGAGAGCTTGTCGGTGCGCCCGATCGCCGACGAGCTGCTCAAAGAGGTAGCCGGCACGTACGAGATGGAGGTCGATCGGGGTGCTTTGCGTTGGTCGAATGAGCTCGCGCTCCACGTGCTCGAGCTCAAGACCAACGGGCCCACGAGCTCACTGGTCGGCTTGCACGAAAGCTTTCAAGGCGACATCCGAGCCGTCGACGCGTTGTTATCTCCGATGGGTGCCCGGTTGCTTCCAGGCGCGATGCATCCGTGGATGGGCACGGACGAGCTTCGACTTTGGCCCCACGAAGACGATGTGATCTATCGGTCTCTCCATCGAATTTTCGATTGTCGTGGGCACGGCTGGTCGAATCTCCAGAGCGTGCACCTCAACCTTCCGTTCGCAAATGACGACCAGTTTGGTCGGTTGCATGCGGCGGCTCGCCTTGTGCTTCCGATCCTTCCAGCTTTGGCAGCGAGCTCGCCATACGTCGATGGAAAAGCGAGCGGCCTGCTCGACACACGGCTCGAGGTCTACCGACACAACGCACGTCGGATCCCTTCGGTAACGGGTCGGGTCATCCCCGAGGCGGTCTTTCGACGGCGCGACTACGAGCTCTTGCTAGGGAGCATCTACCAGGATCTGGCTCCGTTGGATCCAGAGGGGGTGCTGCAGCACGAGTGGGTCAACGCGCGCGGTTGCATCGCTCGATTCGACCGAATGGCACTCGAAATTCGGCTCGTGGACGTGCAGGAATGCCCCCGCATGGACCTCGCGATAGCTCAAGCCGCGAGCGCGGCCATTCAGGCGCTCGTCGAAGAGACTTGGGTAGGGCTCGAAGAGCAACAAGCGTGGGACGAGCGCGACTTGGAGGCAATCCTGCTTTTGACGATCGGCGATGCAGATCACGCGATGATTGACGACCCACGGTTTCTGCGCACGTTTGGCTTGAGCGAAAAGAGGCCCGTTCGTGCCGATGAGGTATGGCATCACTTGGTCGACACCCAGGTCGACAAGCGCACCGAGCATGCGTCAGCAGGACCGGCACTGCGGTTGAT
Organism: Myxococcales bacterium; assembly: GCA_029863605.1. Classification (GTDB taxonomy): domain Bacteria; phylum Myxococcota_A; class Polyangia; order Polyangiales; family Houyiibacteriaceae; genus SG8-38. The sequence continues at coordinate 52,309 of JAOTVB010000015.1, forward strand.
CTCGAACGAGGGTTGCCTCGCTCGCAGGCTCGTGCGGGCCGCTGGACCAAGCCCCAGTCGAGAGCGACTGCGCGAAGTGTACGGACGGCTCGCGGATTGCTTGGCGTTCGGTCGGAGCTTTTCGGGCGAACCATGAAAACCCAGGCTCTCCTGCTGACTTGCGAGCACGGGGGTGCGCGTGTGCCGCCAGAGTACCGGTATCTTTTCGCAAGCAGCGCGGCCCGGGCTGCGTTGCAGAGCCACCGCGCAAGGGATCTCGGTGCACTCGGGTTGGCTCAATCCCTTCAACGTGCGCTTCGGGCTCCACTCCACGCGAGCACGGTCACCCGGCTACTCGTCGACCTCAACCGCTCGATCGGCCATCCGCAGCTCTTCTCCAAATTCTCCAAGAGCCTCGATCGCGCTGAACGCGCGACACTCCTCGATCGGCACTATTTCCCTCATCGAGATGGCGTCGAGTCATGGATCGAAGGACGGGTGCGCCGCGGTCGCCAGGTACTGCACATTGGGGTGCACAGCTTCGTGCCGCGAGTCGAGGGGCGGAAACGCAAGGCCGATGTCGGGCTCCTCTACGATCCCGCCCGTGCCGGTGAGCGAGCGTTTTGCGCTCAGTGGAAGGAAGCCCTCGAAGCCGTCGACCCGAAGCTTCGCGTCCGTCGCAACTATCCCTACCTCGGTAAGTCAGACGGGCTGGTGACGCACCTCCGCAGGGCATTTGGCCCTCGAGGGTACGTGGGCATCGAGTTGGAGGTCAATCAGGCGCTCCTCGGAGAACCACATGGTCGGCGGCGGGCCATGGAATCGATCCGCGCGAGCTTGGCTTCCCTTGTCGATCTCAACGCAGGTGTGCAAATAGATGGCTAGCGGTGTCAAAGCTTCGACATATCCCCAATCTTATCTGCTTCGTGCGGATCCTCTTGGTTGCCCCGGCCGTCTGGGCTTTGCTGGATGGCCGCTACCCGCTCGCCTTGGGCCTCATCGTGATCGCCGGCCTGTCCGATGCACTCGATGGTTATCTGGCCAGAAGGTTCGATTGGCGCTCGCGGCTTGGCGCTCTGCTCGACCCCGCGGCCGACAAGTTCTTGGTCGCGAGCGTGTTCGTCACGCTGACCTGGCTTGGGTTCGTGCCGGTTTGGTTCACCGCAGTCGTGCTAGGCCGTGATGTCCTGATCGTCGCGGGCGTTCTCGCCCATCAACTGTGGCTTGCCCCGGTCCATGGGAAGCCCACTGCCATCAGCAAGCTCAACACCACTTTTCAGATCGTGTTCATGGTGCTCACGATCACCCATGCCTGGCTAGGCTGGCCGGCCATCGTCTGGCTGCAGCTACTCGGCGCCGCCCTGCTCTGGACCATCGCGGCCAGCGCATTTCAGTACGTGAAGGCAGGGTGTAGAGCCGCCTGGGAAAGCAGAGGGGCTCGCGGCACTTGATCGGGAGCAGCCTAGTGCAGTAGTGATGCACCGATGGCCAAGAACATCTCCGGACACTTCGTTAAGAATCTGTCGAGCTGGCGCCGCATGGCTGCTGTCGCCTGGTCGGCGCCAGATGATCCAACGATATACGGGACCATCGATCTGGACATGACCGACGCCCTCGCGTTCTTACGAAAAGAGTCCGAGCGTACCGGCGAGCACCTCACGGTGACACACCTCGTAACCAAAGCGATGGCCGACACACTCGCCGAGCATCCAGAGTGCAACTGCATCATCCGGCGCGGGCGAATCTTTGAACGCGATGACATCGATATTTCCGTGTTGGTGGCCGTCCCCCCTGAAGAGGCTGACCACGAGCAGGAAGCCGACCTCTCGGAGGCGCTCGTCCGAAATGCCGATCGCAAGTCGATAGCAGAGATCGCGAGAGAGATTCGCGAAGGCGCGCGCAAGGTGCGGAAGCACGAGGACCCGCTTCTCGATCGCACCAAGAAGCTCTTCGACCGGGTGCCCCCCGCCGTGATGGGGCCCCTTTTGCGCTTGGTTGCCCGACTGCAGTACGACTTCAACCTCGACCTTTCGGCTGCAGGCATTCCGAACGACCCCTTCGGCAGCGCGATCGTGACCAGCGTAGGAGTGCTCGGCATCACCGAGGCGTTTCCACCGCTCCTGACTTTCACGCGCGTGCCGGCGGTGTTGGCGGTGGGTGCGGTAGAGGACAAGCCCGGCGTGCGCGATGGAGAGCTTGTCGTCGTTCCTGCCATGCGCATCGCGGCGACCTTCGATCACCGGGTGATCGACGGCTTCCAAGGAGGAAAGCTCGCCAAGACCTTCAAAGGAATCATCCAGGATCCGGCGGCCCACTTTGGCACGTGAGGTCACTCTCCTCGATGCGACTGTTCTAGGACATCGACGTACCGGTTGCGCATCTTTTCGATCTCTTCATCGAGCGTACCAAGGGTCCAAGCGGAAGTATCGACGGGCGGAAGAACTACGGCCTCGATCACGGCTGGGCGGACGATGATCGCGCCTTTCGGAAGGGCATCGAGAACGTTCCGAAAGACCACAGGCACGATCGGCACGCGCGCTTGCATCGCTAGCCGAAAACCCCCCTTCTTAAACCGCCCGAGTGTCGGGGTGGTCGATCGGGTCCCTTCGGGCGCGATGATCAAAGACCGACCGTGGCGGAGGGCTTCGACGGCGGGTCCGAGGGCTTCGATAGCCTTGACTGTGTTCGAGCGATCGACGAAAGCAACGCCCGCCGCGCGAAAGAGGGGCCCGAAGATCGGGTTGTGACGGATTTCTGCTTTCGCGATGCCGGTCAAATCACGCCTGAGAAGCTTGAGCAGGAGCACGAGCTCGAGCCCGCTCTGATGGTTGAAGATGAATACCGCGGGCCGGTGCGACCACAGGTGGTCTTCGCCTTCGACGCGGAGGTCAATTCCCGCTGCCGAAGTGGCGAGGTCGCCCCAGACCGACCCCATGACATTGAACGCTTCGCGCTTCGATCGGTTGAGGAGTCCCGCAGCGACTCCAAACGCCACCGATGGCGCGAGAGTCCCGAAGATCAGCCCCGTGCGGACGACATCACCAAGTGTCGGGGTTCCGCGACTCGTAAACCGACGCACCGGCCACCGTCTCTCCTTGGCGATCTGCGCGAGCTGCCGCGTCGGATTGAGAGGGCGTGGGCGGCCGACCAGCTCGAAAAGCGGGAGGTCTTCGTGGCTGTCGGAATAAAAGTAGCTCTCCTCGAGGTCGAGGTCGTCTTGCGACGCAAGGCTCCGCGCTGCGGTAGCCTTCCCTTTCCCGTAGCAGGTCGGCCGCACGACCTCACCGGTGAGGACTCCGTTCTCGACGCGGAGCTCGGTATACATCAGACGATCGATCCCGAGCTCGCGAGCGACGGGCTCGGCCTGGTAACGGGTAGCAGAGGTTACGATCGCGACGGTGTGTCCTTGGTCCTGGTGCGCTTTCACGAGAGCGCGGGACTCTGGATAGATTTGAGTAGCCAGATACTTGTCGAACGCGTGTTGCCCCACTTCCTCCAGGACCGACTCGTCGAGGCCCCGATAGACCGCGGTCGTCGCGGATACAAACGAGGAGAACCCCGTTCGCCCAAGCGCGAAGGAAAGCGTGGCGCGGAACGAATCCGCGAGGTCGCCTGGGGAGAGTCGACCTGAAGCAAGCTGATCCCGCGTGAACGCCGTCGCCGAGAACCCCGCAAAGAGGGTCTGATCCAGATCGAAGAACGCCCCCACGCTCGGCCCTGACGGCCCGGTTCGAATCTCGCGCGTGAGCTGTTCGTGGAGCGTCATCAGAGTGCCTATGAAGTGAATGCCTGGATGCCTGTTTGCGCTCGGCCCAAGATCAGCGCGTGAATGTCGTGCGTCCCCTCGTAGGTGTTGACCGTCTCGAGATTCATGACGTGACGAATGACGTGAAACTCGTCCGAAATGCCGTTGCCTCCATGAATATCCCGCGACAGCCGCGAGATTTCGAGAGCCTTGCCGCAGGAGTTCCGCTTCAACATCGAAACGAGCTCCGGCGTACAACGGCCCTCATCCATCAATCGGCCTGCCCGTAAGCAGCTCTGCAAGCCGATGGTGATCTCGGTCTGCATGTCCGCAAGCTTCTTTTGGACGAGCTGGGTAGCGGCAAGCGGCCGCCCAAACTGGTGTCGATCCAGGGCGTATTGCCGCGCGGCATGCCAACAAAACTCAGCAGCCCCGAGCGCGCCCCAGGCGATCCCGTAACGCGCTTTGGTGAGACAACCAAAGGGCCCACGCAGCCCCTCCGCCCCCGGAAGCAGTCGACCCTCGGACACCAAAACGTCGTCCATGACGATTTGGCCGGTCACAGACGCACGCATGCTCATTTTGCCCTCGATCTTCGGGGTGCTCAGCCCGTCGGCTCCTTTTTCCAGAACGAAGCCGCGCACGACCCCTTCGAGCTTGGCCCACACGATGAAGACATCTGCGATGCAGGCGTTGGTGATCCAAGTCTTGGTGCCGCTGAGCCTGAATCCGCCGTTGGTGGGGACCGCCTTCGTCTGCATGCTCCCGGGATCAGACCCCGAGTCGGGCTCGGTCAGGCCGAAGCAGCCCACCCACTCGCCGGTAGCCAACCGGGGAAGGTAGCGCTGTCGATGCTCCTCGGTGCCGTAGGCGTAGATCGGGTACATCACCAGAGACGACTGCACGCTCATGGCCGAACGGTAAGCACTATCGACGCGGTCGAGCTCTCTTGCGATCAGGCCGTACGCGACGTGATTCGCTGCAGCGCACCCATAGGCCTCGGGTAGTGTCGAGCCTAGCAATCCGCGTGCGCCGAGCTCGTTCATGATATTGCGGTCGAAGTGTTCCTTCCGGTTCGCTTCGATCACGCCGGGCATGAGCTCGCCTTGCGCATATTCGCGCGCAGTGTTCCGAATGAGCCGTTCGTCGTTGGTGAGCTGGTCCTCTAGCAGCAGGGGGTCTTCCCAGCGAAACGAGGGCTTCTTGCTCATGAGGCTCGACGGGCGAATCCCGCTCCGTGGTTGAGGAGTATGCATCAGGCCATCCGCTACCGCCATCGACAAGTCGCTGTTGCTGAGAAGCCGTCGTGAAAGTAGGGTGACCTGACGACCATGCGCGGGATCGAAAACCAAGTGGTAGCCGTGACCGGCGGGGGCGGCGGTATCGGGAGAGAGATCTGTGTTCGATTCGGCGAAGAAGGGGCCCGCGTGGCGGTCCTCGACATCAACGCGGACACCGCGAAACAGACCGCGGAGGCTATTAGCGGCGAGGGGACAGCCCGCGCGTTTCGCGTGGACATCACCGATCCGCAGTCGGTCAAGCAAGGGGTCGCAGATGTCGTCGGCGCGTACGGCACCATCGACACGTTGGTCAACAACGCGGGCTGGGACCGCGGCGCCCCGTTTCTCGAAACCGAGCCGGAGCTTTGGGCGAAGATCATCGCCATCAATTACCAAGGGCCGCTCAACATGCATCGCCAGGTCCTCCCGCTGATGCTGAAACGCAAGCGAGGCAAGATCGTCAACGTCGCTTCGGATGCGGGCAGGGTCGGTTCTTCGGGGGAAGCCGTATACGCGGGCTGCAAAGCCGCAGTCATCGCATTTGGGAAAAGCGTCGCGCGAGAGATGGCGAGAAATGGGATTTGCATCAACGCGGTCTGCCCAGGCCCCACGGACACTGCCTTCTTTCGCGACTTCGCCGGCGAGGGCGAGTACGGCGAGAAGCTTCGAGAAGGGTTGAAGCGCGCCATTCCTATGCGGCGGCTCGGCCAGCCACACGACATTCCCGGCATCGTCGCGTTCTTGGCAAGCGATGATGCCGACTTCATTACCGGTCAGGTCATCAGTGTCTCTGGCGGTTTGACGATGCACGGCTGAGGTCATCATGAAATACGAAGACATCCTGTACGCGGCGGCAAATGGCGTCGCGACAATCACCATCAACCGACCCGACAAGTACAACGCCTTCCGCGGGCAAACGTGCGAGGAGCTGATCCACGCCTTCAACCGTGCGGGGTGGGACAAACAAATCGGCGTCCTCGTCCTTGCCGGCGCGGGGGACAAGGCGTTCTGTACTGGGGGCGACCAATCGGCGCATGCCGGCTCGTACGACGGTCGCGGCACGATCGGCCTCCCGATCGAAGAGGTCCAAACCGTGATCCGCGATGTCCCCAAGCCGGTGATTGCGCGGGTGCAGGGCTATGCGATCGGTGGTGGCAACGTGCTTGCGACGCTCTGCGATCTCACGATCGCGTCCGAACAAGCGCAGTTCGGACAGGTCGGTCCGAAGGTCGGCTCGGTCGACCCCGGCTTCGGGACGGCGTTCCTCGCACAGGTCGTCGGCGAAAAGCGCGCCCGCGAGATGTGGTACATGTGCCGGCGTTACACTGCGCAGCAGGCGTACGAGATGGGTTTGGTCAATGTGGTCGTGCCCCATGACAAGCTCGATGATGAAGTGGCGGCCTGGTGTGCAGAGCTCATGGAGCGCAGCCCAACCGCACTGGCCATCGCCAAGCGGTCGTTCAATGCGGCTACCGAGAGCTTTCGCGGCCTAGGGTCCCTCGGAATGCAGTCCCTCGCGCTCTACTACGGCACCGAGGAGTCGAAAGAAGGCGTCCGCGCGTTCCAAGAGAAGCGCAAGCCCGACTTTCGCAAGTACCAGCCCTGAGGGTTGACCGAGCTCTGACGGCTGCGTATGTGAACAGCAACGGCCGGAGGTGGTTGTCATGGCGGTTTCCTTTCTGACGCGGTTGGCGGCGCTGTCGTTGTTCGCACCGACCATCTTGGTTGCGGGTTGTACCAGCACATCGCAGCAGCAGGTCGAAGAGTTCGAGTACGCGGTTCCCATGGACCCCATGAGCCCCTGGCCGAAGTTTCGCCGCAACGCGATGCAGAACGGCCGAAGCCCAGTGAAGCCCATCGATACTGGCGCGGATGTCTGGGAGTTCCAAACCGGTAAAGGCATCTTTTCGACGCCCGTCATCGACGCTGAGAGTAACGTGTACATCGGCTCTGCCGATCGCGTATTCTACTCGCTCGACCGAAACGGTATCGAGCGGTGGCAGTACCTCACGGGAGAGGTCGTCGACTCTTCGGCGCTCCTCGATGACCGGGGTGTCGTCTACTTTGGCTCTGGTGACGGGCATGTGTACGCGCTCGACCGCGACAGCAGCGAAGAGGTGTGGGATCAGCCGTTCGAAGCCGATGACCCGTCCGTCACCGGGGCGTTGATCAACTGGTTCGAGGCCAACGTTGCGATGATGCTAGACGGCTCGCTCATCGTCCCAAACGACAATTTCTGCACCTACTCGATCGACCGTCAGGAAGGCACGGCTGACTGGTGCTTCGTCACTCTCGACCAGACTTGGTCGCTCCCTGCGCTGAATCCAGAGACCGAAACGCTTTTCATTGGGAACAATTGGTTCTTCCAGCGGAACGTCTTCGGACTCGACCCGAACGATCTCGATCCCGGCACCGGGGCGCCCGCGGAGCTCTGGTCCTTCGGAACGCTAGGGACGGTCGCAGCGAGCCCGCTTCTTACCTCGACCGAACCGTCCGGGCTCGTGGTGGTCGGCGCCTATGACGGCTTTGCGTATGCGCTCCGCCAAGACACGGGCCAATTGATTTGGAGCTTTGGCGCCCGCGACCACATCTATGCCAGCCCCGGACAAATGGAAGACGGCGCGATCATCCAGCCAGCGGGCGACGGCACGATCTACGCGCTCGACCCCGCGGATGGCTCGGTCACCTGGGCCTTCGATACCCGCGAGCCGATCCGCTCATCTCCCGCGATCGATGGCGATGGAAACATCTATGTCGGTTCGGGTGAAGGTCGGTTGTTCGTCTTGAACCCCGACGGCTCTCTTCGCTGGTCGATCCTGCTCCTCGAAGGCCAACGCAACGACCTCAATGCTTCACCAGCCCTCGGCAAAGAGTTCGTCGCGGTCGCAGGCGAAGACGGACGGATATTCGGCGTTCCCTACGACTATTGCCTCCGCGATCGCCTGAGCGACGAACGCTGCACCCTCGGGCCCGGGGAAGGAATCGCCGATGACGGCGTGTTCATCGTGTATACGACCCACTTCGGCGGCCTCGAGCTCGAGACGCCGGGGACGATCACGGCGAACCAGCCACTCACTTTTTCGCTGTTCGTCCGCGAAGCAGGGGACACCAAGCTCGCCCTCATCGATTCCGAAAACGTGGAAGTGACCACAACCGGCTCTACGGAAACCCGCATCGATGTCTCGGGCGATCGACGCTTCATCACGATCATCCCGACATCACCGTGGGTTGGCGCGGCTGGAGGCACGCTCGAGGTGCGCATCACGGGCGATTACCTCGTCGACCTCGATCGCGCAGGGCTGGTTTTTAGTGGGGGAACCATCGGCGGCTCGTTTGATCAGAGCTTCAACTTTTCTATCGAGGGGCGCAGCGAAACGGCGTTTCCGTTTGCCGTTCCCGACGCACCGGGTGACGACTCGGGGATCATGGAGCTCTACCGGCTCGCGGCTCCGCTACCGACCGTTCTGCCCAGCTACAACCAGATTGGGTTCGACTCGATTCACTACCTGATCGGGGTCGTCGAAGGCGAAGGCGACAACATCGTCACGTGGGGCATCGGGGGTATGCTCGACGAGGAAGGTAACACCGTCGTGAATCCAGCATCGCGCGTTCGCTTTCCATTGGTGGCTCGGTGGGACGATGGGGCGCTAACCATGTTCAACGAAGAGGGCTTCACGATCGAATTCAACGGCTTTCCACTGCCTTTCCGCTTCTTCGGAGTGGCTACCAAACTCGACTCGCGAGGGAACGCGCTGCACAGCCCCTACCTGAATGCCAAGACGATCTGCGGGGAGATCGATATCTACGGCGTGTTTCTGCAGCGACTCGGCTTATGCAACGCCGACACCGACCTGATGGAAGCCGTCGGAGGTGCCGAGTTCCGACCCCACGAAGGCGGAACCCAGGCGGCGCCGGAGGGAGTGGGCACGGTGGAGTTCTCGATGAACGCAGGTCAGGTCGTTGCGACTTTTACCGACTCGACCTTACAGAGAGAGGCCCACAATTTCGGCATCCTCCTGCTCGATGCGAGCGATGGCGTCCCGGTAGGGCTGAATTACACCGTCAACACCGCCCACACGCCTGAAACCGCCGGGACCATCGAAACGGTCACCCTCGACGTGACCGGTGTCGAGCTCCCAGGATCGCTACGGGTGTACCTGATGGTCGATGCCTACCCAGCCGCAGTCCAAACCCTCAACTGAAGGAGCAGGCCAGGAAAGGTAGTCAGGTTATCTCTTTCGGCAGGCGGCCGGTGAGATTGAGCACGCCCCGCATGCACCGGTGGCCGAAGTCCACAGGCATGAGGTGCATCATCGGGCAGCCGCCCGGAATGACAAAGGCGCCATAGTCGCGGCAAAACGCGAGCGCCTCATCGGATACGGAGCCGCCGTCGATCGAGCGGTGAAACCATACGTAATGGACGCCAGCCTCTTTGCACTGACGGGCTACCTCGATGGACTTGTCTGGGTGGGTGGCGATCACTACGGCATCCACGCGCTCTGGCAGCTCGAGCAAGGAGCGGTAGCAGGGATCGCCTTCGACGGTTTCGGCGTTGGGGTTGGTCGCAAAGACCTGACGGCCTCCCTCTTTGAGCTTGCGGTAGATCAGATTCGCCGGGGAATTGCCCGCACGAGAGACGCCCGCAACGGCGAATCGTCCTTGTGAGAGAAACTCGGCGGCGGCGGCGGCAAGCGTGGTGGTGCCCTCGCCCTTCGCAGCGACGGCAGCACGTGAGCGCCAGTAGCTGTAGGAAAAGAGCACCACGAGGAACGCCTGAAAGACCCAGGTCGGGATCATCCTTGGCAGGGCCATTAGGCCGGAGTCGACTGCATAGGCTCCAGCCAGGGCCATTCCGAAGATCACGAACACCGTGATCAACAAGATGCCCCGTCGTTCGACCGGCCTTTGGTCGGCCCAGAGCAACAGGACCGTCCACCCGAGCATCAACGAAGCCCCGAGACCCATCGCGTAGTGATAGTCAGGGCCGGGCTCGAAACCAGTGATCCCGTACACCACCGTCGCTGCGTCTGGAAAAAGCATCAGGACGCCGGCCATGGCGTCCGCAATGGCGCCCACCCAATAGGAGGCTCGCAACCAACGTACTTCAGACATTTGAATCGTCATCCTATCACACGTCCTTTGCGTGCCGATGCTCGCCACCATGATGGCAATGCGGTACCGTGCTTCTGCAACATGATTGCCAAGCCAACAAACTCGCGCGGATTTTTCGACGACGTCAACTATTACTTCGATCAAGCTTCTCAATACACCGACGTGCCCAGTGACGTGCTGGCCCAGGTCCGCGTATGCAACGCGGTCTACCGGATTCGCTTTCCGGTCGTCAGAGATGACGGCAAGATCGCGGTCATCGAGGCGTACCGCGCCGAGCACAGCCACCATCGCCTGCCTACCAAGGGTGGCATTCGCTACGCTTTAGACGTGTCCCAATACGAGGTGATGGCTCTTGCGGCACTCATGACTTACAAGTGCGCGGTGGTAGACGTTCCCTTTGGGGGCGCCAAGGGCGGTGTTCGAGTCGACCCACGGCACGAGTCCGCCTCGTTTCTCCAACGCCTCACGCGTCGCTACACCAGTGAGCTGATCCGGAAGCGGTTCATCGGACCCGACGTGGACGTGCCAGCACCCGACGTCGGTACGGGCGCACGCGAGATGGGATGGATCTACGACACCTACAAGAGCCAAGGTCCAGACACCCTCAACGCACTCGCCTGCGTGACCGGCAAGTCGGTGCGCATGCACGGTGTTGCCGGACGCGAGGAGGCGACAGGCGTGGGCGCTGTGATCGCGTTGCAGCATTTCATGTCCGAGCCGGAGGATGTGAAGCCCCTTGGGCTCACGCCGGGGTTGTCGGGCAAGCGTGTCATCGTCCAGGGGTTCGGCAAAGTCGGGCTGCATGCCGCACGCGAAGTGATCCGACAAGGCGGCTCTGTCGTCGGCGTTTCGGTGAGCGACGGGGCGCTTTACGATCCCGATGGGCTTGAAGTCGACGCGATCGTTGAGCACCGCCGCGAATCGGGGTCATTGAGAGGGTTTCCGCGCGCCCGCATGTTGGCGAACCCTAACGAGCTGCTCGAGGAGCCCTGCGACATCCTGATCCCGGCCGCACTCGAGCACCAGATCACCGCCGACAACGCACCCCGATTGCAAGCGAAGGTGATCGTGGAAGGGGCAAACGGGCCGGTGGACCCGAAAGCGGATGCCATGCTCCGAGAAGCAGGCTCGGTCATCGTGCCCGATATCTATGCGAACGCTGGCGGGGTGGTGGTGTCCTATTTCGAATGGATCAAAAACCTCTCGCACGTGAGCTTCGAGAGAATGACGCGCCGCTATCAACAGATTGCGAACGATCGGCTGCTGGGCGTGCTCACCCGGTTGACGGGCAAAACGCTACCCCCGGAGGACGAGGCCCTCCTGCTCTATGCCCCGAACGAGATCGATTTCGTGCGGACGGCGCTCGAGAACACCCTCACCATCTCCTACGAAAGAATGCGTACACGATGGAAGCAACGAGCGCTTCCCGACTTGCGTACGTCGGCTTATGTCGGCGCGATCGAAAAGGTCGGAAGCGCATACGTGCAGGACGGGATCTTTCCCTGATCTCGAACCCTCTCGTACACGGAACGACGCGTGTCAACGCACGATCAAAGCCGGACAATCGATGCTTCGACGCAGGAGGCCCACCCCTGGGCTTTCGAGAAAGAGTTTATTGGCGCCGATGACGAGCAGCGCCGGCGCATGTGCACGTATCGCATCGGTCAGGGTTTCGATTGCCATGTCGGGAACGCGCCGCAACGTTGCGGTCTGTGGCGCCAGCAGCTGGACCGCGCGACCCCGAAGCTCTGCCGCCGCATCGGTGGTCGCCGCCACCAAGATGACCTCGAGCCTCCGATTCGTGCTGCGCGACAAGCGAATCGCTGATTGAAGGGCGACCGTGGCCGGATCAGACCCATCGAACACCGCAACGATCGGCCGCGTTGGCTCGCCTTCGGACGCACGCAACGCCCTGCCGAGCGCCCCAGCCTCTCCGGACGAAATGATGTTGCGCCGGGTCGCGCTCAAAAGGAGTAGGTTGACGTTCGGTGCGGCCTCGAGTGCCATGTTTAGCCGGCCACGCATTCTCTGAAACGACCATTTCAGCCCGGCGCGTTCGGCAGTGACTCGAAGCGCTCGTTCGGCGCGAACGGCTTGAACCCGGACCTCACGCTCGAGCTCGATTGTTGTGAGCGGCTGTGCCCGGGATGTGAGGCGAGAAATCTCACACGAAAAAGGAAGCTGCGCCAAACGAAAAAGGTCCACGTCCTCGAGGAACAGCCCGGCTACCTCTGGGCTGAATTCCCTGAGCACGGACGCCAAGATCCCAAGTGCCCGCGTGTCGGCATCGCCACCGCCGAGAATCACTGCCAGACGGCGAGCTCCATGCGAGTCGTTTCCACTTGCGTTCAAGAATCGCCTCGTGGTTCTGCGTCCTTGGCAAACGAACGGCGTTTGTCGGCCAGATCCATCAGTCGACCGGTCACACGCTGATTGATCGATCCTTGTCGGAACTCGCCCTGGCTGTCCCTTTGTCCCGCAGGGATCCCAGTGAGAATCTCCATACACTCGTCTATCGTCTCTACCGGATAGACGTGAAATTGTCCTTCTCCGACCGCTTCGCGAACGTCTTCGCGCAACATGAGGTGCTTGACGTTCGAGGCTGGGATCAGAACACCTTGTTCGCCGCTCAGCCCGCGCGCCCTGCAGATATCGAAGAACCCCTCTATCTTCTGATTGACACCGCCGATCCCTTGGACCTGACCGTGCTGGCTTACGGAGCCCGTGATCGCGAGCGATTGCTTGATGGGGGCGTCGGCCAGCGACGAAAGCAACGCACAGAGCTCCGCGCAGGACGCACTGTCGCCCTCGACCCCGCCGTAAGATTGCTCGAACACCAGACTCGCAGACAGCGACAACGGCCGATCGCTGACGTAGTGTGACGCGAGGTAGCTTGCGAGGATCAGGACCCCTTTGCTGTGAATCGGACCACCGAGCTCGACTTCGCGTTCGATGTCGATCACCTTCCCTGAGCCCAAGGACAAACGTGCGGTAATGCGGCTGGGGCGCCCAAACGCGAAGTCGCCGAGGGCAATTACCGACAATCCGTTGACTTGACCTGTGCGCTCGCCTTCGGTTTCGATCAGGATGGTCTCTCGAAGTATCTCTTCTTGGAGTCGATCGCGGAGACGGCTGCTTCGGCGGATCTGCTTTTCAATGGCTTGTTCGACGTCGGCGACGGTAATGTGTTCGGAATCGTTCTTGGCGGCCCAGTAGTTGGCTTCGCGAATGATGTCCGCGACAGGCCCAATTCGAGCGGAGAGTTTTTCGCCGTCACTGGCTTGCCTCGCGCTCTCTTCGATCACACGTGCGACAGCGTCACGATGCAACGGCTTCAGGCTTTCTTGGCGCGCGAGCGTAGCCAGAAGCCGCGCGTAGAGCATCGTGTTCTCCGTGCTGCGGTCGAGCTCGTCCTCGAAATCGGCCGGGACTTTAAAGAGCGTCGCGAACTCCGGATCAAGCGCTTGCAGCAGATAGTACAGCATGCGGTCGCCGATCAAGACGACTTTGGCCGACAGCGGGATCGGCTCCGGTTCGAGTGAAACGGTGCTGACCAAGCTGTATGCCTGTCCAACCGACTGCACTCTAAGCTCGTGCGACTGAAGTGCCCTCTTGAGGGCATCCCACACAAGAGGTTGAAGCAGCACCTTGCGCGCATCGAGGATGATGTAGCCTCCGTTGGCCCGGTGTAGGGCGCCGGCTTTGATGAAGCGAAAGTCGGTGACCAACGTGCCCATCTGCGACACATGTTCGATGTCTCCCAAGACACGTTGGTGCGTTGGGTGATCCTCGAAAACTACCGGTGCGCCCTTCTCGGGCTGATGGTCTACCAGCACGTTGATGCTGTATCGCTTGGCGGCGGGCGCCTCTTGCTGTACTCGCCCTGCCATACTGCCCATCAGGAGCTGTTGGAAAGGCGATTGCTCATCGGGCAGGATCCGAAAAAGCGAGATGTTCTCCACGATGTCGCCCTCGACGCTTTGGAGATAGGTCACGGCGCCAGGACAGTCTTCGTATTTCACTTTCAACGCTTGAATCAGACTACCCACCGCCCATGACGCAACCTCCCGATCGAGCTCGCGGACCCTGTTGCGTGCCATTCGAACCCTTTGCGGGGCCGCTTGGAGCGCCGCTTGAAACTTCTGGCCAAGCTCCTCAATCGCTTTTTTGAAGCGTTCCTGCTCCTCCTTGGGCAACAGCTCGAACTCGCGGGGGCTGATTGGCTCTTCCTTGTGTAGCGGGGCGAAAGCGATACCGGTTGGCGTTTGGATAATCCCAACACTGCGCTCTTGTGCCTCTTTGTTGACTGCTCCGAAGGCCTTCTCCTGTAGCTCCTCGACCTCTTGTTCGATCGCTTGCCGACGCGTCCGGTAGTCTTCACTTTCAAAGGCCGCGGGAATCGCCGTATAAGCGTCGTCAAGCAGTTGGTTGATGTCCTCCTCGAGCTCCCGACCACGGCCAGCGGGGAGCCGAAGGGCATTGGGTCTTCTCGGCTCCTCGAAGTTGTTGACGTAGCACCAATCGGAAGCGGCCGGCTCCTTGATGGCCTTCTGCTGGAGGTGTTCCCGGACGAACGTATGTCGCCCCGTCCCTTCGCGCCCAAGCACGAAAAGATTGTACCCGTCGACGTCGATGTTTGCTCCGAGCTCGACGGCCTCGGTCGCACGTTCCTGAGCGACCAAATGCTTCAGGTCCTCGAGCTCAGCGGTGCTTTGGAACGAGAGCCGCTCTGGGTCACAGGCTTGATAGAGCTCGCTTGGGGATAATTCTCGCCGTGACTCCATGGTCTTAACGTGGTGGAACGAACTGTCCGTCCAGAGCTTCGACGGTGCTGGCTTGAGGTCCGGCCTCACCCTCGCCTTCCGCGAGCACAAAACGCACCTTGGTGCCGACCACCAGGTCGGAGAACCCGGCACCGACGACCGCGTTTTCGTGAAAGTAGACCTCGAGCGCGTCCGAAGTCTCCAAGAAACCGTACCGTTCGTGGGGAAAGAGCTTGGTTACCCGCCCTCGCGCCGGTTCGTCGTGCCGCTTGACTGCGCCCCGCTGCTTGCGCACCTGATCTTGAAGCTGACGTCGGGCGGCCCTGAAGGCGTCTCGAAGCGCGACGTATACGTCCCTGTGGGCTTCGTCTTTGGGACCCTGGTGACTCACGACCACCTCACCGCCAGCCACTGTGATGTCCAGCCTAACGTTGTAAAGATGTCCACGCTGTTGATGCCGATGAGGCGCTTCGACCACAACATGGCAGTGCACGATGCGATCGTGGTATCGATTCAGTCTCGATGCACGCTCTCGAATCCACGCTTCGATAGCCGGTGATGGCGGCATGTCTTTGAAGGTAATTTGGATGGGTTCAGCCACTGTATGCCATGAGCCCTCGCGGCTCATCCGATTGACTTTTCTTGCAACAACGGGGCCAATGCCAAAGCGGACCACCGAAACCTCGTCGATAGTAGCACTAGGGCCAATCCCTGGGTCGTTGCGAAACCCCACGTGATGAACCCCATCCCGACCGATCACGCCAAATGGCTTAGACGCGCTCGCGGCTCGATGATCGCGGCGGTCGGTTTCCTGCTCTCACCACTATCTTGGTGGAACGACTTAGTGGTGAACGTGCCACTCGCATGGCTTTTCGCCTGGCCGTTTGCCGCGTGGGATGAGCGGCTGTACGTGCCCACCTTCGTGCTTGGCTACTGGCTGACGAACATCGTCGGTTTGGTTCTTCTTCACAAGGGGCTTGCAGGTGCGCTCACCAATAGGAAGACAAGCCTCAGATGGGACCTCGCGGCAGCAACCGTTTATACGGCGCTGATCGCCGTCGTTGCCTGGCTCGGCTGGTTGCCCTCCCCAACCACGCTCTTAGACGCACTTTGATCGCAAACGGCCCCGATCACGCATCCGGTGCGAAAAGTTTGCGCCATCCTACCGCGAACATCAGATGGGTTTGCCGATGTCCGAAATACACGTTCAGCCGGAATCACGTCCACTGCTCGAGCTCGCCGCTGCACCATTGTCCTTCGCTTTCCCGTTGTTGATGGTGAGAGGCGTCGACGAGAGCACCTCTGCGAGTTTCTCTCCTCCACGAATGCCGAAGTCCAACGTTCGGATGGGAAATGGGATCATGATGTCGTTGTCGTCTAGGGCCTTCTTCAGGGCGAGGATTCCGTGACTCTGCGCTTGCAAAAAATTGGTTTGCTGCTCGTATTCGATCCAAAAGCGGACGACGAAGTTGATCGAGCTGTCCCCAAACCCCGTGAAGAAAAACTGAACATCCCGAGATTGATCCCGACCGTCTAGATCTTCGATCGCCTTTTGCACGACAGATGTGACCTTCTCGAGATCGTCGCCGTAGGAAATCCCACATTCCACATCCACTCGTCTGCGCCCTGTGGCCGAGTGGTTGATCACTTTACCTTGGTAGATTTGCCTGTTCGGCAAGATGACGATCTTGCCGTCGAGAGTCTCAATGGTGGAGGTACGAAGCTGGATCTTCTTTACGACCCCGAACACGTCGTTTGTCTCCACCAGATCTCCGATTTTGAAGGGCCAACGTTGGTTGACCGCCAGCCCAACGCCGGAAATCAGATTGGATGCGAGGTCCTGAAACGCGAAACCCAACGCAAGTCCAATGACCCCAGCCCCGGCCAAGATGGAGGCCAACGCCTTGTCCAAGTTGAGCACGCCTAAGGCGACGACGACGCCCAACAACACGATGGCCACCGACAGGATCCTCGCCATGAGGTCGCGCGCCGCCGCATTGGTCTGCACGCGATCGAGCGCGCGGCAGACTCCCTTGTAAACCAACCGCGAAATGAACCAGAACGTTGCTAGGACTAGAACCGCAACAATCAGGTTAGGAAGCATCTCGACAAAGGCCTCCACCCAGCTTCGTAGCTTTCCGACCAGCGTTTCCAAGAGATTGTCCAGGTTCATTGGCTTGCCTCCTCGTTCATACGTTTATGTGGCCTTCCAGGAACCACAAGTCGAGCTCAGGTGAGCTGTAAGTTCGCTGCTGTGAATGGTTGCAAAGAAGGCATGAGCGGTTGAGCGCCCTTAGAGTTTACGAGTTGTAGCTTCATGCACGCGTAAGGCGGCGAATTCGTTCCTGTTGGCTTCGTGGGCCCAGTCGTTTCACTTCGCGCCACGATTCAAGGGGGAGTCATTCGACTCGTCGCTCGCGCGTTCAGAGCATGCTTTCGCTCTCAAACTCCGCCTGGCTACCACCGGCACGGACCCATCAGTGACGGCCCGACGCACGAGCCGCCGTATCGCTTAGAGCGGGTTGCAGCGATCGATGATGGCAGCCTCACGTGGCGGGGAGAGCACGATGCCGGGTTGGTACAGATGCACTTGCTCGAGTTCGTCGAGAACAGCGTCGACTTCCAGCACTTCGCTGCGATCCATGGACGCCTCCGGCTACCTTGGACCGAGATCCCGGTGCCGGGCATGACCATCCACCACGAAGCAACATGGCGTCGGGACGAAACCCAAAAGCACGTGTGTTGGTTTGGGAACGAGGCAACTCTCGAGTTTCGTGGCAAGCAAATCAAGCGATCGGGCGCACATGCAGACGTTCGTCTCGACGGCCCCGGAAGCATCATCCGATTCGACTTCGCGCTCAGTCGAGGGCGAGGTCGCGTCGTGCTCTACCAGAACCACACGCCGGTCGCTCCCCTGACCCAACATGTTCGGTTCCGTTGGTTCAGCGGGCCAAACGTCCCTAAGCCTCTGGCCTCATTCATCGTTGGAAACTGGGTCTCGCAGTGGCGCCAAGACATCGGAATCTGGGAGCGAAAGATCTATCGCAAGAACCCGATGCTCACCCGTGGTGATGGTCCCATTCACCAGCTTCGTCGATGGTACGCGCAGTTCTACCCGGAAAGAGGCTCCAAGGACGCTCGTGCATCCTGAGCCTCGGTTTCTGGTACGATAGGCGGCGATGAAACCGACCCGGCGTTGGATACCGGCCCTCATGCTGTGCCTCGTCGCCTGCACGTCGTCCAAAAGAATGACAGAAGCCACACACGAGGAGCCAGTCATGGCGGATACTGCGACGAAGCCCGATATCAAAGGCGAGGAAGTCACCTACCAAGCAGGCGACACCACGCTCAAGGGCTACATCGCTTGGGATGCGAACAAACCGGGACCACGGCCTGGCGTGATCGTGGTTCATGAGTGGTGGGGACACACTGACTATGTCCGACGGCGGGCGCGCATGCTTGCCGAGGAAGGGTATACGGCACTCGCGCTCGACATGTACGGCGATGGTAAAAAGGCCGCGCATCCCGAAGATGCGCAGAAGTTCATGATGGAAACCATCAGCAACGCCGAGGTCGCGAAGGCACGGTTCTTGGCCGCACACGAGCTGCTCAAGAATCATGCCTCGACCGATCCATCGAAGATCGCCGCGATCGGCTACTGCTTTGGCGGCGCTGTCGTGCTCCAGATGGCGCGGTCGGGCGCCGACCTCGATGGAGTCGCGAGCTTTCACGGGAACCTCTCGACAGAGTCTCCGGCCGCGCCCGGAGTGGTGAAGGCAAAGATTCTGGTGCTCCACGGAGCCGACGACCCGTTCGTGCCGAAGGAACAAGTCGACGCCTTCATCAGGGAGATGGATGCGGCGGGGGCGGACTATACCTTCATCGAATACCCGGGCGCCGTGCACGCCTTCACGAATCCCGATGCCACGGAGAACGGCAAGAAATTCAACATGCCACTCGCCTACAACGAAGAGGTAGACAAGAAAAGCTGGGCCGAGCTTCAGAAGTTTCTCCGGCGTCTTTGGTCCTGATCAACACCGAAGCGGAGCGGATCTTCGGCTACGAACAGGGGGAGCTGCTCGGCACGGGCTGCGAAAGGATGGGGTCGAGCTCCCGATCGAGGTTCGGTTCACTTACACCCGCTCCCCCTTCTTTCGGCACTTTGAATGCCCGCATGATCCAGACCATAGCCGCGATCATGACCACGAGGTGCGCGCCGAGAAAAATCATGAAGGTGCCGTATCGCGGCTCACCGGGCGGATAGTACTCCTTTGAGGTGAGCACGGCGAGCATAGACGCGCTCCGAGCAGCGTTGTAGTGTCCTCGACTATGCATCGGTTCTGCGTTCTCGTGCTTCTCGGTTTGATCGCCTGTACTCCCGAAAGCGACACCTCGGCGAGCTTCGAAAAGGGACCGCTGACCGAATGCCTGGTGCAGTCGGGTGACGTGACGACGGCGTGTGTACGCGACTACGTTGCGGCGGAGGAGTGCCGGGCCGTCGGCGATGCGGGCTGTGACACGTTAGACTCGATTCTTTCCTCGGCTCGAAGCCAGAATCTCGAAACGTGCACCGATGAGCAAGTCTTCACGCTCGGGTACTTTGGTGGGAGCGAAGATTTCGCCAACAAGTCCGTAGAAGCCTGCTCACGTTTCGGCGGGGCGTTCGTAGAGATCGGCCTCTCGAACGAGGCGGGTGCGATGACTGACGCGGGGCGTGCTTGCCAGTCGGGCGTGGCGATTGCGCTCGGTGAGCTCCGCGACGCGGTGATCCGAGCCGTCGGGCCTGATTGCACGGTCCTCGATTTCGACCGAGGAGCCT
The DNA here is from genome assembly GCA_029863605.1 of Myxococcales bacterium. Taxonomy (GTDB): domain Bacteria; phylum Myxococcota_A; class Polyangia; order Polyangiales; family Houyiibacteriaceae; genus SG8-38. The sequence goes on from JAOTVB010000015.1 coordinate 72,007, forward strand.
GCGATCGAGCACGACGTCACGATGCCATCGCGAACGCGGAAACCCGTGCCCGAAGCTCAATTGTCCGCGAATGTGGGGCTGATTTCGACTCCTTGCGACTGGCATCGCTCGGGGCATCCCTCGAAGAGCGCGTGCAGAGTCTCGTCGGCGTAGTGGCGAACCGTTCGCGCAACCTGGCGATCTTCGCGTATCCGCCTAACAACATCGGACCCACCGCAGAGTTTGGCCCGTTTCCAATCGGCATCCGAACCTATGACGCCATCGACGAGTCACGACTCAATGTGAACGGCAACGGGCCACGCCCCGTGACATTTGATGTCTATTACCCGTCGACCGCTGCGGCCATCGAAGGCATACCGCAAGAGATCGTGTCGGTCCTCGGCATCGAAATACTGCCTACGCCTTCGTTTCGCGATGTGGAGACCGCCGACGGTGTCTTTCCGATGGTCCTTTTTTCGCATGGCTTCGAGGGGATTCGCTTTCAGTCTTTCTTCCACGTCGCCCACTTGGCGAGCCACGGGTTCATCGTCGTGAGCCCCGACCACCACGGAAACACGATCCCCGATGGGCTTGCCGATGTCGTCGATCCGGCGACCGCGGTAAACCGGGCCTTTGACATGAAGTTCTTGATGGACCGGATCTTGAACCCAGCGACCGATTCTGGCGCCGAGTTTGCGGCATCGATCGATGCCGAACGTATCGGCATGTCTGGCCATTCCTATGGTGGCTATGAAGCGTTCATTCTGACGGGGGGCGAGGTCAGAGGCTCGAGCCTCGACGAAACGACCGTGACCCTCGGCACGTTCACCGATCTCCGCATCAAAGCCATCCTGCCGATGGCTCCACGAACCATGCGGCGGGTCGATGCCGTCACGCTGGGCGACAGCTATTTTCAAACCGTCACCGTGCCCGCTCTGGTGATCGGCAGCGAGCTCGACATGACCGACCCGTTCTTCGTCGATGCCATGCGGGCTTTCGACAATCTGCCGATCGGGGCACAATTCGTCGGGCTGGCCGAGGTGCTCGATGGCGGGCACAACACGTTTACTGATCTGTGCGAGCTCGAGAGCGATGTCCTCGACATCGTTGGGGGGGCGGATGAAGGCTGCATGCCCCGGCACTTGCCCTGGAAGCATGCCCACGACCTGATCAACTACCTGGCACTCAACTTCTTCGATGGCGTCCTCAACGGGAACGGCGAAGCCCTGGAGCGACTTTCCCCAGAAATCGTCGGCGAGCTCGAAGACTTGAGATTCTGGCGCAAGTAACGTGGTGCCGTGGGGCTCGAGTAAACGCTAGGGGACGAACAGCTCTGGGGAGAGGTGGCCGATCGCGGCTGCGAGCTGGATCTGCGCAGCGTTGAATTCGAGAATCTGAAAGCTAGGCTCGGGCTTTCATGTTTTGTGACCGAAGGCAGATAGAACATGTCGCTGACCGCGTATGAGGTGACCTGGCTCATCGCCGTCTCGAAGGCTATCCCTTCACGGAAGAAGTCCTTCACGATGCTCACCCCGAGCATCGAGCGAGCTTCCTGATGCTCGATTCCGACCGATTGCCCGGTCCAGCGCTCGAGGCGGCTGGTGATATCGCGCTCGATCACCTCCGGCGGCATCCCGGGATAGAACGTGACGATCTGCACGGCCGGCGTCTTGAACGTGGACAGCAGGTCGGCGGGGAGGTCGAGGTAGGAAACGAGACCGAGAACCAAGACGATGAGCCCGCCCACGAGAACGATGTACGGGTATCGAATCGCGGCGCGAATCACGGAATCGTACCTATGCGCATAAGGCGCCTAGGTTCTCCCGCTTCGCGTCATACTTCAAGCGGCGTGGTTCCGAGCGCCCCACGGGGCTAGAAAGGAATGTGCGATGAGCAGCTTTGTCTGGATGAAGTTCCTCGAGTCTTCTCCCGAGCGCTATGACCGAGGTGTCGAGCTCTTATCCAGAGGACGCATCGCAGATGTCTACGACACAATCGCTGAGCTCGCGGCATCACCTGGAAAACGGCTTCTCGACATCGGCTGCGGCACCGGCGGTGTCTCGCTCGCATGTGCGGCAAGAGGCGCACGCGTGGTTGCGATCGATTCTAACCCCGGAATGCTAGACATAGCACGCGCGAAACCCGTTACGCGTGATCAAGGGGGTGACATCGAGTGGCTCGAGCTGGGCCTCGCGGAGGTCGAAGACCGATTCGGCGAAGCACATTTCGACGCGATCGTATCCTGCCTCGTGTTCAGTGAGCTTTCGCCTGACGAGCAGGTCTACACGCTCGACATGGCACGCTCCCGATTGATGCCCGGCGGGCGCCTAGTGATCGCCGATGAGGCTCTGCCTCAGTCAGGGCCCCGGCGAATGTGGCACCGCGTGCGCCGGCTCCCACTGGGCCTGATCACCTATTTGCTGACCCAGACCAGCACGCGGCCGGTCGAGCGCCTGGCCGAGAGCATTCGTTTGGCCGGTTTTGGTCGGGTTGAAGAGACGCGTCTTTGGGGGGATACGTTTGTCGTCGTGAGTGCCGTTCGCGAGGATGTCGGACGATGAGGCCGCGGGATTTCCCACATTGGCTGAGAGACACGATGCTCCGGATGTTTCCCCATCGTGCGCCTACCGGGCTCGTCCGGATCGGTAATCCTGGACGCGAATCACCCGTGCTCGTCACCGGCAACTTCACGCTCACGATTCGCCGGCTGATCGATGCGCTACGGGGCCACGATGTCTGGCTGCTGTGCGCGAACAGCAAAGGCATCAACGTTTGGTGCGCGGCCGGCGGTGGCCACCTCACGCACCATGACGTCATATCCGTCGTGCGAATCTCGCGGATCGGCGAGCTAGTCGACCATCGGGAGCTCGTACTGCCTCAGCTCTGCGCGACTGGCGTCGAGCGGCGCAAGATCGCCGAAATCACCGGATGGTCTGCGCGGTGGGGGCCGGCACGCCTGGAGGATCTCCCGGGTTTCTTGAGGAGGCGGCGGCACCTGGTCAAAGGCGAGCGATTTGTTCGCTTTCCGCTCTGGGAACGAATGGAGATGTCCTTCATGTGGTCCTGGGCCCTCATCGCGGTCGCTGTGCTGGGCGCATGGGGGATCGGCAGCTGGGCACTCGCGCTGTGCGCGCTCGCGGTGATTCTTGGGATCGTGGGAGGGATCTTCGCCGCATTGCCCTGGCTCATCGTCACGGGTCCAAAACGATGGCTTACTTTCGGCGCCTTCGCTGTAGTCGGTTTCGGGGTAGGCGTGGGTGTTCTTGCTGCCCTTGGCTCTGCAACCTCGGCTCATCTGTGGCTGGCTGCAGGCACCGCGGTCGTTGCGACAGGCGTGCTATCCGTCGATCTCGCCGGGACCACTCCCTGGTACGGCAGCTACATCAATCGGTTTCACAACCCGGCTCTCGTCGATCTGGTGGAAACGCGGTGCACCGGTGCTGCCGAGTGCGTGCAGGTCTGCCCTCGCGATGTCTTGGAGATGAATGGACACCGCAGAAAGGTCGAGATCAAACGACCAGACCAGTGCATTCAATGCGGAGCTTGCATTGTGCAGTGCCCCGAGGATGCTCTGCGCTTCCGGTACGACGACGGTCGTGTCGTCGAAGCGGCGACTATTCGCCGTACGCGCATGAATATGGTCGGACAGCGAACGGTCGAGTTGCCGGAACCATGAGGGCGCACTAACGAAAAGCCCAGGTGCCGTACCCCACCACCTCGTCTCGCGACCCTGCAGTGTCTCCGGAATTACGGAGATCCACCGTGGTCGCCGTGAGCGAATGGCGACGGGCCATTTCGAGGAGTCCCTGGACTGCGATCCGTCCGCACGCGTCGTCGTGCTGGATTCGCGGCGCGTCGAGCGCCTCGATCGCACGAGCGGTAGCCGCGTCCATCCGCTTCGCGGTCTCGTAATCGAAGTAGTGGCTGAGATCGGAGCTGACGACGATCAAGGTTTCGTCAGAGCCCCAGCACGAGTCCAATACCTCCGCAACTTGCTCCGGGGTCGCTTGCCCCACCGCGATCGGGGTGAGGGTGAACCCCCGTAACACCTCCTGAAGAAACGGGAGTTGAACCTCGAGGGAGTGCTCCCAGCGATGGGCTTCGTCTAGCGCATGGACGAAGGGCAAACGGAGCAGGCGCTGTCGACACGATTCGTCGACGGGAACTCTTCCGAGGGGCGTTTCGAAGGCATCGTGAGCCGCGACAGCAAGACCGGGGAACGGAACATGGTGACTTGGCCCCAAAAGGACCACGCGGCTGATCCTCTCGACAACCCCCTCCAAGAGGACATAACCATGAGCAGCGACGGGACCCGAATAGACCAAACCAGCATGAGGCACGATGAGCGCCTTGGGTGGTTTCCCGGTGAGCGCGGAAGATGCCCGAGCGCCATCGAGGTACTGGTGAATCGCTCCACGGAGCACCTTCGCTTGGGCAGGATAGAAGCTTCCTGCCACTGCCGGTGGTCTCGATATCACCTCGAACTGACTGTGCCTACGACCGCGCGCTTGTCAATGGTCGTCCGAGGTTGCGGGGAAACGCCTTCGTGCGCATGGTGTTCTCGGTGGGATTGAGTACTGACAGCTTGGAGAGCATGGTCGAGACGGAGTATTGGAGCCTCCTCGATGACGGACGTGTCCTGTGCGAAGTGTGCCCACGCGCGTGCAAGTTGCATGAAGGGCAACGGGGCTTGTGTTTCGTCAGAGCGCGTGAAAACGATCAAATCGTGCTCACCACCTATGGACGCTCGAGTGGTTTTTGCGTCGATCCGATCGAAAAGAAGCCGCTCAACCACTTTCTACCCGGGACGCCGGTCTTCTCGTTCGGCACCGCCGGTTGCAATCTCACCTGCAAGTTTTGCCAGAACTGGGACATCTCGAAATCGCGCGAGATCGATACGCTCGCCGACGCAGCCAGTCCCGAACAAATCGCAGAAACCGCCTCGAGCCTCGGCTGCCGAAGCGTCGCGTTCACCTACAACGACCCGATCATCTTTCTCGAGTACGCACGAGACGTAGCAGCGGCTTGTAGAGAAAAGAAAATCGCCACCGTCGCGGTGACAGCCGGGTACATGAACCCGGAGCCTAGAGCCGAGTTCTTCTCGTTCATCGACGCTGCGAACGTCGACCTCAAGGCATTCGATGAAGATTTCTATCGCCTCGTTGCAGGGGGAAAACTCGAAACTGTTCTCGAGACTCTTTGCTATCTCGGAAGCCAGGGATCGACTTGGTTTGAGATCACGACACTATTAATCCCCGGACACAACGACGGCGATGATGAGATCAGTCGCATGAGCGAGTGGATCGTACGCGAGCTAGGCCCCGACGTCCCGCTTCACTTTTCGGCGTTTCATCCAGACTACAAAATGCGGGACGTCTCGCCGACGCCCAAAACGACACTCGAGCGTGCTCGCGGGATCGCCCGCACGGCAGGCATTCATCATGTCTACACGGGCAACGTCCACGACCGTGACGGCGACACGACGTTCTGCGCGCAATGCGGCAAGAGGCTCATCGTACGCGACTGGTACGAGCTCTTGGAGTGGAACCTACGGGATGGCGCGTGTCCCGACTGCGGCACCGCGTGTGCTGGCGTGTTCGAATCCCACCCTGGAGCCTGGGGTGCGAAGCGGCTTCCGGTCCGAATGCTCTGAGCACGATCCTTCCCCGTTCACCGGAAGAGCCGACGCAACGCCAAGGCGCCCATGCCGACGCAGCCGACTACGCCGAGACCGAACATCAAACGCCCTAGTGCTTCGGCGACAGCTGGAGGGATGAATGAAGTGCCGCCCTCGATGATCCCCTCCGCGCCGTAAAACGTGAGCCAACCGGTGATTGCAGAAAATGCCAAGAGCAGTATCGCGGCGAGCACGTCACTGCCGCGGTGGTCGCGTGCCAAGAGCGTCAAGGCCACGACGACGAGGACGCCGCCTGCCGATCCGATGACACCACGAGGGCCCTCGAGGATCGCGTATTCGGCAGGAAGGACGCCAAGCGCAGAGGCACACAGGGCTACGCCCAGCGCCAAACACAGCAATGCGATCCCCTTTGTCACTCACCAACAGCATAGCGGGCGGCCGTGGCGGTTCACCACCCCGGGGGTTAACTGCCCGCAAAAGCCTCTTTCAGGCGCCGGCTAATGCTCTTTTCGAGGCGGGCTGGGTCGATCCCGGCCGCCTTGGCCAACATGCCGAGCTTGAGCTCGACTCGAACGTCGCTTGCTCTCACGTCGATCGAACCTTTAACCCCCGTTCCTTTCAGATCGGCGTGGTCGCCTGACCAGCGCGCGCTTACGCCGTACTTCTTCATCATCTCTTCGAAGCCCGCCATCCGCCGTTTGGCATCGTCTGGACTCAAACTGTGGGGTTGCGTGACCCGAACATCCGCCATCCCTGCGCTATACAACGACACGCAAGTCGACGTAAAGTCCCGGCCGTGAGTCGAGTCAGTGCATTTCGCGACGACGTACTCGGGACGTGCGACGCGGTAGAGATCGGGCGCAAAATTCGGGAGGGCGAGATCACCGCCGCCGAAGCCGTAGTGGCTGCGGTGGCACGTGCCGAAGCGGTCAATCCAACTCTCAATGCGATTGCGACGCCGCAGTTCGACTCCGCACGTGCCGAAGCGACGACGACGCGTAGTGGCGCGTTCGCCGGCGTTCCGACGTTCGTCAAAGACACCGACCCCGTGGAGGGGGTCCCGCTCTTGTTTGGCTCGCGCGGGATGCCGAATGAGCCCTCGACGAAAACGTCGGAGTTCGTCGCTCAGTTGTACGACTTGGGCTTCATTAGCCTCGGGAAAACGACGACACCGGAGTTCGGGCTGACAGGAACGACCGAGGCTCTGCTTTACGGGCCAACCCGCAACCCTTGGAACACCGAGCACTCGACGGGCGGATCATCCGGGGGCGCCGCAGCGCTGGTCGCGGCCGGCGTCGTCCCGATTGCACACGCCAATGATGGGGGAGGCTCGATTCGCATCCCGGCCTCGTGTTGTGGGATCGTCGGGCTCAAGCCTTCGCGCGGCCGTCTGCCCGACGTCGAAGGCGCCGCGCTCATTCCTGTCAAGATCATTCACCAAGGGGTAGTCACTCGAACCGTCCGAGACACCGCCGCGTTCTATCACGCCGCCGAGCAGCAACGCCCCCATCGAAGCCTGCCCAAGATCGGCCTGGTCGAGGGATTTGGACCTCGACGTCGGATCCGCTTCTTCTCCCAATGGGACCACGACCACCAGACCGATCCCGAATGTGTAGCCAGCGTCGAGCGCATCGCGCAGCTCTGCGAAGCGCACGGACATTCGGTCGAGAAGGTGGCGTGTCCGTTCGACTTGGCGCTTGCGGACGACTTCCTCGCCCTCTGGTCGACGATGGCGTTCGGCATCCTTCAATTCGGCCGGCAACTCATCCACCCGAGGTTCGACAAGCGGCAGGTAGAAGGGTTCACGCGGGGGCTGGCCCGAATGTTCCGGGAGCACGCCTTCAGCATGCCAGCTGCAATCCGTCGTCTCCGACGGTTTGGAAACTTTTACGCGTCGCTTTTCGACGACTGCGACCTGCTACTTACGCCCACGGTGGCAACCCCACCGCCGCGCCTCGGGCACCTCGGCCCCGAAGTCCCGTTCGACCTCGCCATCGAGCGCTTGAGAGCGTTTCTCCCCTTCACGGCAATACAAAACATTTCGGGAGCACCCGCGATTTCGCTACCTGCCGGAATGAGCAAGACAGGTCTGCCGATCGGGGTCCAGCTCGCGTCAGCGCTCGGCCAGGAGCGAACCCTTCTAGAGCTTGCTTTCGAGCTCGAAGAGTCCGCCCCCTGGCCTCTGATCTGTGAGGCTTAGCCTTTGCCGATGAGCTGCCCCCATTCTGCCATCATCTGGTTGAGCTGGTCACCCGTGATGGCGTCGACGACTCCAAACCCGTCGAGGCAGTAGATGCACTGGAGCGTCATCGATCGGAATTTGTCCGCGCGTCGCAGAGTGTCGATCTGTGTTTCAGTCCCACGGACATGAACGAATCCGTTGAGCTCGCCTCCGTGCGCTTGAAAGAGCACGGGCTCGAAGGATTGAATCTCGCCGCGTTCGCGAAGTTGGGTGTAGTACTTCATCGTCGAGCCGAACAGCTCGAGCGCTTGCGCCTCGCGGCCGGTCTTGACCTGCTTCCACACCAGTGCCAGTCCTGCATTTGCCATGGTCATACCCTCCTGAGACACGAACCCCGTGTCCCACTTGGTGTCCGAGGCGGCGGACAGCATGGCGCGCGAGACGCGTCAACCGTCGAGACGAACGATGGATCCCGGGAGTAGCGCCGCAGGCGAAAATGATCAACAGGGACCTGCTGACACCTAGCGACTTTCACCGCCTTGAGAAGCCGTTGGAAACACTTGCAAATACGGGATTCCAAAAAATAGGTCTAGACGCGGTTACGGTTTGATGGGAGATCGATGTAGCAGGATGTGGGCTTTCGCCGGCACGCACCTACAAAACATTGGAGGATGGTTGGATCCCGCAGGTGCAGCGATTATCGACTTCACCGAGACGGCCTATAACCTCGGGCTTAGTGGACCGGAATGGTTGCCAAAGCTCTTGAGAGATGGCGTCCAGTGCGTCGGGCACGGCCTTGGTCTCGCCGGCCTCACCTGTCAACGCGGCGCACAGCGCGGGGCATTCGTCATCGAGCAAGTCCACGTGGAGTCGTGCCCCGACGACTTCATCCAGAGCGTCATGAAAGCGCAGCTCGAAGTCCCACGGGAGTTTCTGTGGGAGATGAGCCGCCCTACGCATCCAAAGACCCTGAGTGAAGCCGCCGAAGAGAACCTTGTGGGATTCCACGATGTGACGCGCCATTTCACGCACGTGGAGGATGGCCTCGGCATGTCTGCGTTCGACCCCGATGGGCACGGTGTCTACCTGATCGCACCACTCCGGGAGCGCACCTCCCTAACGACACGAGAACGTGAGCGCTTACAAATGATCGCCTCCCACTTCGGCGCTGGTTATCGCTTGCGCCGTGCAGTCGACCCACCGACCTCGAGCGGTCCGCCGGAGACGACGCTCCCGCGCAGAGCCGAGGCCGTATTGGACCCAAAAGACTTCCGAGTGACCGATGCGGCGGGCGACGCAAGAACCTGCGATTCGATCAGGGGGTTGCGGCAAGCCGCCAAACGCATCGACCACGCGCGCGGCCACTTGCGCCAAAGCGATCCGGAAGCGGCGCTCGAGCTTTGGACGGCGTTGGTTCGCGGCAGGTGGTCGATGGTAGATTGGTTTGACTCCGACAGCCGGCGTTTCGTGCTCGCGGTGCCCAATGAGCCTACGGTCAACGACCCCCGTGGCCTCACCAAGCAGGAGGCCCAGGTCGTTTCCCTAATCACCGCAGGGCAGACCAGCAAGCTCATCGCGTATCAGCTGGGGCTCTCCCAAGCCCGAGTGTCGGTTTTGGTCAGCTCCGCGATGCACAAACTCGGCGTCCGCACGCGGGCGCAGCTGGTCAAGAAGTGGCGTGACTTCGCAGGCTTGGTCACGACATAGCCCGTAGCTTTCGCCCTACCCAGCGCCGGAAGGAACTTCCAATGGACACCTGTGTCAGGAGCCTTAGAAGAAAAGGAAAAGAACCACCATGAAATCGATTCCCGAAAGCCACGCCGACATCCTCAACAAACCCGCATTCGCGCACTTCTCGACGCTCATGTCCGACGGGAGCCCACATACCGCCCCTGTCTGGGTCGACATCGATGAAGGATATGTGGTGATCAACTCGTCCGAGGGCCGTCTCAAGGATCGCAACGTTCGCCGCGACCCGAGAGTCGCGATCTCGCTGACCGACCCGGAGAACCCGTACCGCTCCCTCGTGATCCGCGGCCGAGTCGTGAAGATCACGAACGAGGGGGCCGACGATCACATCGATCGGATGGCAAGAAAGTACATGGGCGTGGATTCCTATCCGTTCCGCAAGCCGACCGAGGTCCGCGTGCTCTACTACATCGAACCCGAGAAGATTTCCGTCACCCCATGACCGAAGAAGCTCAGTTCCGACTGAGCTCGGCCCAGAAGATCCCTCGGAAGTGTCCGGGTTCGAACCCAGTAGCGTCGTCAGCGGGATAGAGCTCGTCGATGCGTTCTAGGACGTCCGGCGCAATCGCGGTGCCGTGACAGGTCACGCACATGGGTTGTAGATAGATCGGCTCGACGTAACCCACCGTGTCGTCATCGAGCACGACGACCCTCGGCTCCATTTGGTCGGGCGCAGTCAGGTATCCTTGCAACAGGGGCTGCATCCAAAGCTTTGGTGCATTGCTCGGGTTTCGAAGCTTGTGGCTGGTACGACCTACCCTTGCGACCCGGGAGCCGGCACCCTTGGTAACCGCTGGCGCGACCGCATGGCAAGCCGTTACGGCTTCGACCGGCCCCTGCTCGACGGCTTTGACCAAAGCTCGCTTGAGGTTCTTTTTCAGAGGCATGACCGCTTCGGCACCTCGCTCCCGCCAGTAGCTTTCGTTGATCCGATCCTTGTCGCAGGCAGGAAAGACCAGAATCACGGACGCAAGAAGCGCGGCTCGCCACATGAGGACTGTGTTGCATCAGCCTATCGTCGGAATCAAGCCGGGCTTCCGAACCTGGGCTTTGCTACGATCCGTGGATGACTCGTGGGTTCTGTTGGCTTGTGTTCTTCGTCCTCGTGTTCTCGCTACCAACGGGGGCGCGCGCGCACCTGGACATGACGAGCCCGGTCTCGCGCTACGGCCCGAACGTCCTGAAGACGGGGCCTTGTGGGGTCGCCGGAGGCGAGAGAAGTGCAAACATCAACTACTTCGAGCCCGGACAGACGATCGAGGTCGAATGGGACGAGTACACCGACCATCCCTCCCACTACCGGATCTCTTTCGACGAAGACGGGGACGACGATTTCGTCGATCCCGCCACGATGCAGGAGTACTACTCGAACGACGCCGTCCTGCTCGACAACATCAAAGACGAGCCGCCGACCGACCCTCTCTACCGCGTGAGCGTCACCCTCCCCGACGTGGAATGCGACAACTGCACGCTTCAAGTGATCCAAGTCATGTACGACAAACGTCCGTACGTGGTCCCGGGCAACGACATCTACTATCAGTGTGCGGATCTGGTGTTGACTCGGGGCGGCGCTCCTGACGCTGGCACTGGGGCTGACGCCGGCACTGGCACCGACGCTGACGCCGGCACTGACACTGATGCTGGCGCCGTCCCTGACGCGGGCCCTCGCGCTGGCCCTGACACCGGCACTGGCTCTGGGTGCCGGGCGTCGCGTGGAAACACGGGCTCGCTCGGGCTCGTCCTCTGGCTTTTATCGCTCATCGTGATCCGGCGTCTTGCTCGCGGGGCCGAGTTTCCCGTATAGAGAAGCGCCCAATGCGCATCGCGGAGTTGTATGCGGCGAACCGAGAGCCGGTTTTCTCGCTCGAGTTCTTCACGCCGAAGGACGAATCGGGCCGACGAGCCTTGTTCCGCGCGACCGAGCGCTTGTTGGCGATCGAGCCCGCCTTTGTGTCGATCACCTGTGGGGCTGCTGGAACGACCCGCGAGCGCACTGCTGACCTCGCGATCGAAGTCCAGCAAGAGCTTGGCGTCCCGACGATGGCGCACCTCGTCTGCACCGGCACCACGAAGGAGGAGCTCGAAGAGACCCTGAGACACATGCAGAAACACGGAATCGAGAACATCCTTGCTCTCCGAGGTGACCCACCCCGCGGCGCGTCCAATTGGACCCCGGTAAAAGGGGGGTTTCGTCATGCCAACGAGCTTGTTGCGTTCATCAAGGAGCGATTCGACCTGGGCATCGCCGGCGCATGTTATCCCGAGAAACACCACGAGGCCACGAGCCTGGAGGCGGATATCGACAACCTAGTGCGCAAGGTCGAAGCGGGCGTGGAGGTTCTCATCACGCAGCTGTTCTTCGAGAACGACCGATACTGGTCCTTCGTCGAAGCGGTGCGCGGACGCGGAGTCGAGGTGCCCATCGTGCCTGGCATCATGCCTGTGCTGAGCCTCGCAAACCTTCAACGAATCGCGTCGCTATCCCCGGGGACCACGGTCCCCCGGGCCCTCGAGGAGGGGCTTCAAAGGGCAGGCGACGACGAAGTGGGGGCATTCGAAACAGGTGTCGCCTTTGCAGCCGCGCAATGCCGCGAGCTGCTCAATAAAGGCGCGCCCGGGATTCACTTCTATACGCTGAACCGATCCAAAGCGACCCTACGCACAGTCGCCTCACTCTGACGCTGTTCCCGATGTACACGAAGAAGAACTACTCAATGAAGGATATGGCCTGGTGGACTCGCCAGGACACAGTCCTTTTGTTCCTCATCGCCCTGGTCCCGGTGATCCTTTACGAAGTCCTCGATCAGAAGTGGCTTCATCTTCCATGGTTGCCCATTGCTGTCGTCGGTACAGCCGTGGCTTTCATCATCAGCTTTCAAAACAACGCGACGTACGATCGCGTTTGGGAGGCGAGAAAAATCTGGGGTGGGATCGTCAACGCCTCGAGAACCTGGGGCATCGCGGTGAACGACTTCATCACCAATGACTTTGCCGATGAGAAGGCAAGTGACGGGGAGCTCCGAGCGATCCGTAAAGAGCTGATCTTCCGACATGTTGCCTGGCTGACTGCGCTGCGGCACGCGATGAGGCAGCCACGACCATGGGAACACGCCATGAAGCACCCGACGAATAGAGAATGGAGGGACATGATTGGCGTGAGAGAGCATCGGTATCTGCTCGAAGACGAGCTCGAGCTCTATCTTTCGGAGGAAGAACGCGCCTATGTTCTCTCCAAGTCCAACAAGCCCACGCAGATCATTTCTCTTCAGTCGAAACAACTGCGCAGACTTCGAACCCGAAGCCTCATCGAAGATTTTAGACACATGGAGATGGAGAACGTCCTGAAAGAGCTCTATGCGCTGCAAGGCAAATCGGAACGGATCAAGAACTTCCCGTACCCGCGACAGTACGCAACTCTCAATTCGACGTTCTTGTGGATCTTCGTGGTACTCCTTCCGTTCGGCGTGATGTTCGAGTTCGAAAGAATTGGAGCCGAATTGATAACCAAGTATCCGTACATCGGTGCGAATTTCGTTTGGCTGAGCGTGCCCTTCAGCGTTCTCGTCATGTGGGTCTTTCATACGATGGAGCGAATCGGGCGAGTCAGCGAAAATCCGTTCGAGGGGACGCCAAACGACGTGCCGATCACCACGATTTCTCGAGGCATCGAGATCGATCTCCGGGAAATGATCGACGAAGACCCGGAATCGATTCCGGCCCCCATCGAACCCCAATACGACACTCAAACGTGAGGAGAGCCATGAGCACGTACCAAGAGGTCTTTGAAAACAACCGCAAATGGGTCGAGCAGAACACCGAACGAGATCCTAATTTCTTCCGGCGGCTCGCGGAGCAGCAGGATCCGGACTTCTTGTTCATCGGATGCTCCGATAGCCGTGTCCCTGCCAACGAGATCATGGGCCTCGATGCCGGAGAGGTCTTCGTTCATCGCAACGTGGCCAACCTGGTGGTCAATACCGATATCAACGCACAGTCGGTCATCCAGTACGCCGTCGCGAACCTCGATGTAAAGCACATCGTCGTTTGCGGACATTACGGTTGCGGGGGAGTCGCGGCAGCCATGCAGCCGAAGGACCTCGGTTTGCTGAACGGCTGGCTACGTGAGATTCGAGACGTCTACCGTCTACATCAAGAGCAGCTGGACGCCATCGAAGACACCGACGCTCGCTACAGGCGGCTGATCGAGCTCAACATTCGAGAGCAGTGCGTCAACGTGATCAAAACCGCCGTCGTCCAAAAGACGTACCTGCGAACGGGTCACCCGACAGTCCACGGATGGGTTTACGACATTTCCAACGGCCTGTTGCGCGACCTGGAGATCCCCTTCGGAAAAATCCTCGAGCGAATCCAGGAGATCTATCGCCTCGACGCAACTTAGGAGATCCTGGGACGGTCACTGACGCTGACGCTACCCCGGCCTACCCTCGTGCAGCTTCAAGTACCGGAGAAATTCCCGCCTCGTCTGCGGGCCTTGCTTCCGGTAGCTCGAGCGCTTCAATGATGGGTCGGCTTCGATCGCCGCTTTGGCGAGCGACACATCGTCGCCTCCAATGGCGCAGCGAGTCGCATCGGCGTCGATTCCATACACCTGAGCGGCGCTCAAACCGAGGATTTTCGCGCGGATTGCATCGGTGAGAGCGGGATAACCGAACTCGTCCTGCATGCTTTGCGGGATTTGAAAAGTTCGAAACGCGCTGATCTGGTCTTGCGGTGATCCGTACCAGATCGAGTCAGTGCCCCAAAGGATTCGATCTTCTCCGAGATTCACGAGGAGCTTCCCCAAGACGTGGGCCGCCTGCGTTGGGCGTGTCATGAGGAACCGCCAGGTGCTCCCGAGCTCGGCGTAGACGTTCCCCTGCTTGCCGATCCCATTGTCGAGGACCGCCTTGACCAGCGTGTCGACACCTTGCTGCGAGTTGGGGTCGTAGGGACCCTCTTCCACGGCCAGCTCGTAGCCGGAGTGGTAGACCAAGAAGCTCACGTCAGGGTACATCGGCGCAACGACTCCTATGTCTTCGGGCGTGGTGGTGGGGTCCAAGCCGAAAAACGATAGGCCTTTGTGGGCACAAATGAGCTTCACATCGAGCTCTCGTGCTTTCTCGATGAAGGGGATGCCGATCGCCTCGTCGTCGAGTCGCCAAGAGCCAAACTGCGTATACACCTTCCATGCCGCGATCTCTTGTTCTTCCTTGAGCGCTTGCATCCCATCGAGCTGCGCCTGGCCCCGGTCGGGCACGACGATGCCGTGGATGACGAGACGTTCCGAGTCTGCCAATCGGTTCACGATTTCTCGGGTGGCAGCGGCCTCTTCGGTCTCGAGCGGATTGTCGCCGGGAACCGCCGGTACTTGCGACAACACCGCAACGCTGGTGTCGCTATTGACGAAGAGCTCACGAATGTAATGGTCCGCATCGAAACAATCGACGAAGTCCATCTCACCGCACCCCGACTGCGGGAACGTCGCCAATGATCCCTCGAATCCGCCCCCCTCACGCCAAGCACCGTTCGGATTCACGTGATGGGTCTGCACGTCGAAAATGAATTCATCGCCCTGCAGCGCTTCGCAGGCGCCGGCATCCAGCATCATCCCGCCGTCGACATTGAATCCGGCGTCGTTGGTCGAACAGCCGTAGACCTGATTGATCACGCAGAGGGCTGTCGCCGTTCCCATCGTGCTCGAGACGAAATCACGACGTGATAGTCCTAGCCGTCGAGCTTTCTCGGCCACCAGACGCTGGAACGTTTCTTCCGCGATCCGGTCGCGCTTGGTCGGGGGCGGGGGATCGAACTCTCCGTTCGAGCCCGTTCGAAACGGAATCGGCGATTCGATCGGTGGCTCGTGTGAGCTCTTCTTCACGAGGGAAGGATACCGTGCCACTGCCGTCGTGACGACCGCTCCCTCAAACGCCCCGAAAGAAGGCCATCGACACGCCCGCTCCCATCATTAACAAGCCCAAGCAGATCACGACGAAGCCGAGCCCGCCGAGATAACACCAGGACATGACGCTCGGTCGCTCTTCGGGAAGAAGACAGGTGTTGAACCGTAGCGGCCGCCAGTACCAACCGCGTGGCAACTCGCCTCTGGGATGGAGTACCTGATAGAGCCGTACGTGATAGATGAACCCTGTCGGCACACCCACCGCAAAACCTAGAACCGTGACCCACACGCCGTTGTAATAGAGCGTCTCCCACGGAGCGAACCAGGCGCCGCTCAGGAGACACATGAACGCGGTGACCGCGGCCACGATCCCGAGCTCACGCATCGCCAGTCCACATCGGTTTTTTCGTCCGGACCCGCACCGACGTTCAGGGTAAACCCCCCCATCCACCGCGCGCCAACTTACGCGAAAAAACTGCGCATCTCCCGATCGGCCGGGCACTTGCACATTCTCGCTTTTCGTTATTAAACAGTCCCCGATGGTGCGAACTTCGAACTTCGTGAGTCGAGAGTCGAATCGTCTCCAGGCGTTCCCGACCGGCTGGTTCCTCATCTGTTTTTCCGACGAGCTCGAGGCCGGCGGGGTGAAGTCGATCAAGTTCATGGGCCAGGACTTGGTCGTGTTTCGGACCGAGTCGGGGAAGGTGTGCTTGAGCGACGCCTTCTGCCCACACATGGGTGCTCACTTCGCCTATGGCGGCACCATCCAAGGCGAGATCTTGCGCTGCCCTTTCCACGGATTCTGTTTCGACACCGAAGGCACCTGCGTCAAGACGGGCTACGGCACGAAGCCCCCGCGCAAGGCGAAGCTCCGCACCTGGCCCCTCCAAGAAATGAACGGGCTGATTCTCGCGTATCATCAGCAGGACTGGAATCACCCCGAGTGGACCGTGCCCGAGCTCGATGACGAGGGATGGACGCCACTGATCCATCACACCTGGGAGCTCCGCGCCAACCCTTACGACACCGCCGAGAACAGTGTCGACTTCGGGCACTTCTCGACGGTCCACGGATATCGCAAGACGGAGATTCTCCAGCCACTCCACACTGAAGGCCCCAAGCTCACCGCGCGGTACGCGATGGATCGCGACGCCGGAGTGTTTGGGAAGAAGAACGACCTTCGCGCCGAGTTCGAGATCACCAAATGGGGCCTGGGCTACTCGTGTGTCGAGGTCGAAGTGCCCGAATACGGGCTGCGCTCGCGGCACTTCGTGTTTCCAACGGCGATCGATTACGAGATGCTCAAGCTGAGCCTCGCGATCAGCCTCCGACACGTCGCGCACCCCGAAAAGATCAACCCGGTCCTTAGGCTCGTCCCGAAGAGTATGCTCCACAAGCTGATCCTCGGCGCGTCGATGCGCGGCTACAAGAACGACGTCTCCCAAGACTTCGAGATTTGGCGCAACAAGATCGGCGTCGAGCGCCCTCCTCTCGCTGAGGGCGATGGCCCCATCCACGCCTTCCGAAAGTGGGCGAAGCAGTTCGACCCGAGCTCGACCGGCGAACATGATCGAGTCATCAGTGCCGCGGAATAGGCTCCACCGAACGCTGGCTGCTAGCGGCAGTCCTCTAGCGCGAGGTTTGCCTCGGCGTTTCGGAGGTCGTCTCGGTCCTCGCCGAGCGCATAGACCGGGGGGCGCCCGATCGGGCCAGGCACCTCGACTGTGACCGGCCCTCTGATGTCGTTGCCGGTCCACACGTTGAACCATTTGCCAGCGGGGAAGTACACCACACGGCGGATCGCTCCTTCGGTCAGCACCGGAGCGACCAAGAGCGAATCGCCTAGCATATATTGATCGCTCAGGTCCCAGGTCGCCGGGTCGTTCGGGAAGTTGAGCATCATGTGTCGAAGGATGGGCGCGCCGGTCGTCTCCCACTCGGCAGCGAGCGTGACGAGCTCGTCCATGAGCGCGCAGTGAACATAGGTGAACTTTCGAAAATGCGCGGTGGTCTCTTGGTCGCTGTCCCAGCGGTGGTTGTTCACTTTGTCTGCGCCTTGATGCGTCCGCATTATCGGGGTGAAGGCGCCGAGCTCGGTCCACCGCTGGTAGAGCTCTTTGGTGCTCGGGCCGTCCTCCTCAGCAAAACCGGCGTCAAAACCGGCGATGTCGTGGGTCACGAACGGTTGACCCGCGAGCCCCAGGTTGATCAAGGCGGGGACCACGGTGGGCAATCCGTCGAGGTCGCTCCAGTTGGTTTCTTGGTCACCGGCCCAATGAATCTGCGCCACGCTTTGGACACCAGTGAAGCCCGACCGCGCGAACATCACCCAGTCGCCGTCGGGGCGCACTGCCTCCATCGCCTCGCGGGTGGCGCGTTGCCAATCGATGGGGAAGGCGTTGCGGCGCTCGACGCCATCGCTACCATCGCTGGCCACCGCATCGAGCGGAATCCACTCGCCGAAGTCGGCCATCCAGCCGTCCACGCCATAGTCGCGCACGATGTTGGCAAGTGACTCGGCAATGAAATCCACGGTCGCTAGATTGGAGAAATCGGGATGCCCGTTTATCTCTGGAATGTTCGGGTCGACGAGTGGGCAGTAGGTATCACCGCATTCCGGATGGCCGGCGCCTACAGGAGCCTTCACCAGAAGACCCATCTCCTCCATCGCCGAGAACCGCTGATCGACGCCCCCAATAAGGCCTGGATCGCGAACGATGAAGGGGTTCACAT
Source organism: Myxococcales bacterium (assembly GCA_029863605.1). GTDB lineage: Bacteria > Myxococcota_A > Polyangia > Polyangiales > Houyiibacteriaceae > SG8-38. The sequence goes on from JAOTVB010000015.1 coordinate 90,187, forward strand.
AGGTCAGGAAACGGTACCCTCGGTCATGCAGGCCACTCACCATCTCCCCAAACTCGGGGTAGCAAACGCTGCAGTCCTCCCTCCCGGAGCAGAAATCTTCTGGGATGCAGACTTCCCTCGGCTCCCAGACGTACCGAACTCCTAATCCGCCGCCGAAGTTGATGCGAACGCCGCCCCAATCCTGAACCCACATCGCCGATACGGGTATGTTGGCGGCCTCGAGCGCGTCGACTTCCCCGAGAACCGCATCGCGACCCCCCTGCGAGCCGATCCACAACGAGTATGCCCAGAGCGGAGGCTGAGCCGGCCGACCGACGAGGTCTCCGAGCTGGCGAATCACGTGCACAGGTGTCGGTCCGTGGAAAACGCGCCACACGACGGGTGCGCCACTCACGACCTCGATCCACGCGATGTCCTGATCGGTTGCGCAAAGGTCCACCTCGACGAGACGCTTGGTGTCGAAGAGTACGCCGAATCCGCGTGCATCGACGTAGTACGGCATCGGGAAGTACGTGGTGTGCTTGTCACCCGCGATGCCGCCGGACCCATTTCGGCCGTTCCCTTGCTCGGCGACCAGGAGCTGGAACTTCTCGCCACGCTGATTAGTAGCGTTGTACTGCTCACCGAAGCCGTGGAAAGTGCCCTCTTCGTCGCAGCGAACGCCGACCGCGATCGAATCAGCAGCGGCCCCTACGAGCTCGAGCCGAAACTCGCTTGCCTCCTCGCTCACGGCTTTGGCGGTCAGCGTTGCCTGGCGTGTCCGGTCCGCGTTGGCGTATTGGACCGTGGCGCCAGACTCGTCGTTGGCCACACTTTCCACCGCCAGCCGATCGACCACCTCGCCGCCTCTGATGAGCCGCGTGGGTTGCGCTGTGTACTCCTTTTCCCCCGAAAAGTTTCGCACGACCGGCCCGGTTGGCGCCGACGCAAACAACGTACGCTCGCCGACGATGACCTCGACCGTGCCGTCTTCGCTCGCCACGATCTGCACCACTTCCGTCGGCGAGGAGCCGTCATCGCCGCTCCCGCATCCCACTCCGATCCATAAGAAAGCACCCAAGCCCAAAAGCCATGATCGCCACATCGTGCCGCTCCTACCTAAGAGTACGGAAGGATCCCCGAACCGGGACGGCTTGGCAAGCGGACAGCCTAGTGCCTAGGGAAGCGTCGACACGCGGATGCGGCCCCAGCTTGGCTCGGAAAGGCTGCCGACATAGAGCCAGTCGCTGAACTGTTCCGCACTGGTCGTCATAGAGAAGCGGGCGCCGTCGACGTCTTGGAGGTTGTGAACGACGTTGCCCTCTGCATCGAGACCCAACACGAACGGATGCCGCACGGGCTTCGGCTGAAGTGCCGACGGAATTCGATGGATGATCTTCCGAAGCCACGGGCGCTCCGCGGCGCCATCGAGCACTGCATCGCGCGGAGCGTAAAACGCCAACCAGAAGATCCCCTCGGCACCTGTCGAAATGCCATCGGGAAAGCCCGGCAGATTATCGACGAATACGTCGACCCAACCGGCTTTCGGGCCGCGCACGAACGCCCGCTTGATCCGGTATCGCATGGTCTCGTTCACGAGGACATACGTTTCGTCTGGAGAGACGGCCACTCCGTTGGCAAAATGGAGCTCGCTGAGCACCACGTCGCATTCACCTGTGTTGATGTCGTATTTGAGCAGCCTGCCGTTGGGCGCACTCTCGAGGGCCTCGTTCATGACCTCGCGTTGGTTCCATTTGTAAGAAGCATCCGAGAACCAGGCGACGTTCTGCGAGTCGACGTCGACGTCGTTGGTGAAGCCGAGCGGATGATATCCGGTCTCGGTGCACAGCACGGTCGTTTTGCCATCTCGATCGATCGAAAGAAGCCCCTTGAACGCATCTGCAACGATGAGATTCCCGTCGTTGTCGAAATCCAAGCCGAGCGGCCTGCCCCCCGTTTCCGCAAACACCTCGACGCTCGCTCCGTCGGGCGAGTAGCGGAGGATCTGCCCCTCGTGTACGCCAACGTAAACCTTACCCTCGGCATCGATGGCGACATCCTCGGGCCCGTGCGCGTTGGGCGTCGTGAACAGCTCCATTCCTTGGAGCACCCGATTGGGGGCGAAGTCCCCCGCTAACGGTGGGGCCTCTTTCGTCGTCCACGATGTCGGCTCGATCGGCACGGGCCACAGCAAAAGATAGACCACGAAAACGGCAAGTACAGCGCCCAAAAGAGCCATCGTGCGTCCCATCATCAGTCCCCCTCAGCTTGCGGCGTTTTGGCCTCGGCGTTTCGTTTCGCCAGAGTCGGATCGTTGATCAGCCCCATGACGGTGACGGACAATAGGTCTTCATCGGCTTTGCCCAAAGGACAGAGCTCCTTGCCGAGGTAAACGCACGCCGCCCTTCGAGCCTCGTCGGCATCCTCGACGAACTTGCCTTTCTGGGTGTACCAGATCCCCTTCGGTGTGCGCGCGAGCATGCCATTGGGGTACTTCCAGCGGCCGAGCGCGGTCTTGGCTGTCGGGCCACTCGGATAGAACCACTCGCCTTGCCGGCTCTTGGCAATGCGGCCGTTTGGATGGTTGAGCTCGCGGAACGAGCGCGTGATCGGCCGCCCGTTCGTCCACGTGGTCGTCGGCGCGCGGGTGACCCGGTACCCCACGTACGGGGCGCAGACGTCTCGCTTCACTTGGGATAGGTTTCGTTTTTCGTCGACCGTCAGAATGCGTCGGACGCGGGTCGGATCGTCGAGGCGAGCGAGGAAGTCCATGATCGTGAGCTCCTCGCAGGTCGGCGATGCCATCAGGGTCTGCTGAGTCGAAGCCGAGTCGACCAACAACCAGGAAAGGCAAGCAGCAGCGACGATGACCGTGAGCCTGCGAAACATGCGGGGGCAGGCCCACCCTCCCGCTATTCGTCTGCGGGCGCAAGGCCCCTCGGGCCGCGTGCGCTTCGCCTTCGCAGGCGATTGGCTTCATTAAACCGGGCGTCGGCCCACTTGATGGTTTGCTGATGTGCGGTTTCCGCGTTTGGGCCGCCATTGCGTTGAATGTACGTACCGTCCGGCTGCATGTCCCAGGCGCTTCGCTGATCGCCGAGCAGGGTGTTCAACATGACCCGTAGCTCTTGTTGCAGAGGCTTTGGCTCTACCGGCGCGAGCACTTCGACCCTGCTCACCAGATTACGAGTCATGCAGTCTGCGGAACCGATGTAGTACTCCTCTTCGCCGCCGTTTCGGAAGTAGTAGATCCGAGAATGCTCGAGGAACCGGCCGACGATGCTGATCACGCGCACGTTGTCCGACAGCCCAGGAACGCGGGGACGTAGCCGGCAGGAGTCTCGCACGATGAGGTCGACGCGAACCCCAGCTTGCGACGCTTCGTACAGTGCTCGGGTGATGTCGACATCTTCGAGAGCGTTGGTCTTGATCTGAATCAGCCCCTCCTCGCCTTTTTCGACTTGGCGGATCTCTCGACGAATCTTCGAGAGCAGCGCCGGTTTGAGGAGCTTCGGTGCGGGTAGGAGCTTTTTGTAGTCGCGCCTCGGTTTGTAGCCAGTGGTGAGATAATTGAAGAGCTCGGTCGCATCGCGTCCGATGTCGGGATCGCAGGTCAGCAACCCGATGTCGCAGTAGAGCTTCGCCGTCTCTTCATGATAGTTTCCGGTGCCGACATGTACGTAGCGCCGCAGCCCGTCGTGGTCGCGGCGAACGACGAGGATGACCTTACAATGCGTTTTGAGGCCGACGACTCCGTAGGTCACGTGAATGCCAGCCCGCTCGAGCTTGCTGGCCCAGTTGATGTTGGCCTCTTCATCGAATCGAGCCTTGAGCTCGACTACGACAGCCACCTGCTTGCCGTTGAGGGCAGCGTTGATCAAATGCTGGATGACCCGCGACTTTGCCGAGGTCCGGTAGAGGGTCATCTTGATCGCGCGGACCTTCGGATCCTCGCTCGCTTCTCGCAAGAACCGGCCGACCGAAGTCCCAAAAGCCTCATACGGATGGTGCATCAAGAACGCTTTGTGGTTGCGGATCGCGTGGAAGATGTTGCTCCGCCCGACGAGGGCTGCCGGATCGACCGGCCGGTGGTCTGGGTCGCGGTGCTCGGGTAGGTCGAGCCGGGCAAGCTGGGAGAGGTTACCGAGACCGACGAAACCATCCACTTCAAAGACGTCCGATTGCTCATCGAGGCCGAGCTCTGCGGCAAGGCGCCCTCGGTGCGTCGCATCCATCCCGCGTGCCACTTGTAACCTCACGATCGGCGCGAACTTGCGCTCTCGGAGCTCGGACTCGATCAGCGCGAGCAGGTCGTCTGCCTCGTCCTCGTCGCTTTCCACATCAGCATTGCGGGTAACCCGGAAGAGCTCGGTCCGCTCGACGACCATCCCTGGGAACAGGAGATCCAGGTTCTGGGCCATGATCTCCTCGAGCGGCACGAAGACGAGCGAATCGCGAAGCTGGACGAATCGCGGCACGCCGGCTCCGAGGGGAACCTTCACTCGTGCCATGAGAGGTGTTGGGTCGTTCGGGTAGTGCAACGAAACGAGCAGGTTGAGCGACAGGTTCGAAACGAACGGAAAGGGATGCGCGGGATCCATGGCCTGCGGCGTCACTAATGGAAAGATGTTGTCGAGGTAGTCGTCGCGCAGCCACTTGCGATCCTTTTCGCGGAGCGACTCGCACGATGCAACCTGCACGCCAGCGTCGGAAAGGCTCCGTCGAAGCTCCACCCAGAGGGCCTGCTTCTCGACCGTGAGGGATCGTATGACCTCGTAGGTTTCGCTGATCTGTTGGATCGGCGTCCGCCCGTCGACGGTGAGCTCGTGAACCCCGGCCGCAACCTGCTGCTTCAGGCCTCCGATGCGCTTCATGAAGAACTCGTCGAGGATCGAGCCCGTGATCGCCAGAAACTTCACCCTCTCGAGCAATGGGGTTCGCGTGTCTTGAGCCTCGTGCAACACCCTCTTCACGAACTCGAGCCAAGTGAGCTCTCGATTGAGGTACTGTTCTGGTACGTCGAGGGCTACCTTGGGTGAAGGTCGACCGTCCCCGTCAGAGGTGGCTTTTTGCGGGTGGCCGTTGGTGGTCGTCGTGGGTGAGCTCATCGATCCGCTGATCTTTAGATTGTAGCCTGTCACCTAGGGTCCGAGCCAAGTGCCAAATTGCACTTCGACGGCAACCCCCGTAGGCTGGGCGATCCAGCGCTCAAAAAAGAGCTTCCGCAGTCAAGTGCCTTCGAAAAGCGACCCACTCACTCCGCGCCGGCAACCGAGCCAGGACCGCTCGAAAGACCGCGTGGAGCGCATCCTCGACGCGACCGCGCAGTTGCTCGGCCAGATGCCGGTCGACAAGATCACGACCGCTGCGATCGCCGAGACCGCGGGCGTGCCGATCGGCTCGGTTTATCAATACTTTCCCAACAAGCTTTCCGTGCTTGCCCAGCTCGCGCGGCGGGTGATGGAGAAGGTCGACTCGACGACGGCGAGCTTGATCGCCGAGGACTTTGGCGTTTTGCCTTGGCATCAAGCGATCGATCGCGCGGTCGACGCAACAATCGAAGGCTATGCGCGACAACCTGGCTACGTGCAGCTTCTTCTGAGCATTCGTCCGACCCCCGAGTTCCGCGAGATCACCGACGAGTCGAACGACCGAGTCGCGGCAATGATGGCCCTTCACCCGGCGCTACAAGCGGTCATCCCCCCCGATCGAATCGAGCTCGTTACCCGCGCCGCGATCAAAGCGGTCAACGCCCTTCAAGATTGGGCACTTTCGATCCATGACCCTAAGCTCGCGGCTCAAATCATCCAAGAAATGAAAACTCTGCTGAAAGGCTACCTGGCGGTCTACATGGGCGAACCAGACTCTCGCCACAAATCCCAATAAAAGCCGAGGTCTAGAAGAAGAGCAAATAGTGAGTAATACTCACTTTCCAAACTCAGTCGTTAGTGTTACATGGCGAAAAGACTTTGGAGGAGGAGCCCGAGCATGATTTCAAGATTACTTACGAGCGCGGTGCTTGCCGCATCGCTCATGGCGTTTGGCTGCGGTGATGACGATGGCGGCAATGGCGGCGATGGCGGCGCGGGCGCCACAGGCGGTGCGGGCGGAAGCGGTGGTGCAGGCGGGAGCGTGCCACTGGTCGACTGCGACAACCTGCCCGACCTTACGAGCTACGTCGTTAACGACTTCTACGAAGTCCCCACGACGGCTGCCGATGATTGCGATGTGATGTTCGAGGACGGCGCGATGAACTCCAATCGCCTCAATGTCATTGTCGATGGCGCCGACCCCGGTGACGTCATCTGCATCGCCCCAGGTACGTATACAATGGAGGCCACCATTACGGTCGCCGCGGTTCCCGGCCTAACGTTGAAGGGAACCGGAGCCTCCCCGGATGACACCGTACTCAATTTCGGTGGTCCCGGGACCGGCAAGGGGTTCCTCATTCAGCAGGACAACGTCACGGTCGAGAACATGTGGATCAAGAACACCGGCGACAATGGCGTCGAACAGCTAGAGGTGACCGGTTCGGTGTTCCGCAAGCTTCACGTAAGCTGGGACATCAACGGCGAGAACATGTCGCTCAATGGCGCCTACGCGATCTACCCAACCGACTGCGAGGATACCCTCGTCGAATACAACCAGATGCAGGGCGCTTCCGACGCCGGTATTTACGTCGGAAAGTGCGGCTGGGGTGACGAGACTACGCCTGGTGGGCTCGTCCGGTACAACGTCGTCCACGAGAACGTGCTGGGACTCGAAGTTGAAAACAGCCTCGAGGTCGAGGTCCACGACAACACGATCGTGAACAACACCACCGGGTTAATGTCCTTCCAGACACCGGATGTCGGAGCGCAAACGCCATCGAACACGAACATTTTATGGCGCGACAACGACATCTACTGCAACAACCATCCGAACTTCGCGGCCACGGGCGCCGCGCAGATCGCCCCACCGGGTACGGGGGGCCTCATCATCAGCGGAGATGGCCAGGAGTTCCGCAACAACAACATCCAGAACAACGTCACGGGCGGGTTTTTGCTCATCAGTAACACCTTCGTTTGCCAGGCGGCCCCCCCGGAGCAATGCACCACCTACGAAGGGTACGTCCCCTACTCGATCAACCTCTACCTGCACGACAACTTCTTCGCTGGTAATGGCGAGAGTCCGCAGGGCGATTTCGGTGCGATCTTCCTCGCTGCCGGTGTAGGCACGCCCGGAAACCCTGTCGAAGACGTCTTCTGGGACGGATATGTCTATCCGGACGCCCCGAACGGAGACCCAGGGATCTGCCTCGGCGCAGACAACACCGCATCGTATCGCGACCTGACCAACAACCAATGCGCAGACCTGGACCTAGGCCCCCTCATCATTTGCATCTCGGACAACACCACCACCGACACGACGGGACGCCTCTGCGACCCACCACTCTAAAACACGATGAGGGCAGGCAAAGAACATGAAGAACACCTTTAACTTATCGTTCCTGTTTCTCCTCTGTGTGGCCATCGGCTGCAGCAGCGACGACTCTTCCGGTACCGCTGGTGCCGGCGGAGTCGGCGGCGAGGGAGGCACGGGTGGAGCGGGAGGTATGGGCGGAACGGCCGGCGGCGCCGGAGCAGGTGGTGCCGGCGGTATGGGCGCGATGGGAGGCGAAGGAGGCACCGGGGGCATCGTCCCCGGCAACTGCCACAGCAGCGTCCCCGGGCGCCTGTCGGACTGGGGCCTTTTCGCCGACATCCGCAATCAGGTCCCCGCGAACGGCGTGGTCCCTTTCGAAGTCACCTCGCCTCTGTTCACCGATGACGCCTTGAAACGTCGGTTCGTGACTCTGACCGATGGTGGCCAGATCGAGTACTTCAACGACACCACCCGTTGGCAAAGCCCCCCGGGAACGATCTACATCAAGACCTTTGCGTTTCCGCCGAACGAGGTCGACCCGGACAATGGTGGTCTCGAGCAATTGATCGAGACACGACTGATGGTGCACAAGACCGCAGAAGAAGACCGTCTCGGGTGCAGCGGTGAGGCATCGTGCTGGGACGTCCACGTCTACGTCTACAACGAAGATCAAACCGACGCGATCTGCGAAGCCGGAGGCGTGACGAAGTCGGTGACGTTCACCGATCCGCTTGCGGAGGAACAGGTTACAATCGATAGATACCATGTCCCCTCAAACGGCGAATGCCGCCAGTGCCACGGCCCTCCACCTGAGACGCGCACTCTTGGGCCCTCGACGGGCATGTTGAACCGCGGGAACGACTATCAGGGCAACATGATCGAAAACCAGGTCGACGAGCTCTACGATGCCGGGTGGCTGGCCCCACAGCCGCCCGCATTCGGTATGCGAACCACCTATCCCGACCCAATCGCGCTCGTTGCAGGCTGCCAGACGCCGGCCTGTTACCATGAAGCAGCGCGTTCGTGGCTCAATATGAACTGCTCCCACTGCCATGCGCCCGACGGGGAAATCGACGATCAGGGCCTGTTCCTCGATTACGCCAGCTTGGATCCGGCCGATCCGACGTTCGCGGAGTTCACCACCTGGGGCGTGTGCAGGACGCCGACATCAGCGGGTAACCTGACGGACGCCTGCCGCTTCAAGCCGGTCGACATCTGGCCGGGAGATCCCGACAACTCGATTCTACTTTGCCGGCTCGAGTCGGTCATTCCGGGAGAGATGATGCCTACGCTTGGTCGGTCGGTTGTGGACGAAGCCGCCGTCGCGATCATCCGGCAGTGGATTATCGATTTGCCCACGCTCTTCCCGGACCTCCCGCAGCTATTTGATCTGCAGGAATGCGTACCTCAACCCACCAACTGAGACCAGGAACGTTTCCCGTGTTGATCCTCGCCGCAATCGCTGCGTCTTGCGGCGACTCGGCTGATTCAGCGGGACCCGGCGACTCGGCTGATTCGGCGGAACCCGGCGACCCGGCTGATTCGGCAGGACGCGGCGGTACCACCCCCTGGCCGCTCACTGCGTTTCCACCCTTGCCAGAAGTGATGAAGGACGTACCCGAGGCACGGATCGAGCTTGGGAACCTTTTGTTCTACGACGCGATTCTTTCGATCGATCGAGAGACCTCTTGTTCGACCTGCCACAGCGAGCGATGGGGGCTGAGCGACGCTCTGCGACGCGGGGTTGGCCAGGGCGCAGGTCTTCGAGCCGGCCCGGGTCGGCAGGGTCCGAATACGGTACGCCGCAACTCTTCGACCCTCTTCAACCTGGCATTCCGTGAAACGTTGCTCTTGGATGGCGGTGCGCAGACACTCGAGGAACAGGCTCTCATTCCCCTTTTCGCCGATGACGAGTTGGGCTTAGATAGCGAGACCGTCGTGTCCGAGTTGTCGGCGATTCCAGAGTACGTCGACATGTTCGCCGAAGCCTTCCCAGACAATCCCGAGGTGTCGATCGACAATGTGGCCGCCGCTCTGGCGGCGTATCAGCGCACATTCCTCTCGATGAACGCAAGCTACGACAAATACGCCGAGGGAAGGCCGCAGGTGCTCACCGAGGACATGACCGAAGGCATGTTCCGGTTCGCCGAGATGGGGTGCAACGACTGCCACGCGCCGCCCCTCTTCGAGTCTGAAACCTTTGCGAACCGTAACGTCCCGGAGGTGGAAGGCGTGGTCGACCATGGTCGTGAAGAGGTGACCAAGCTTCCCGAAGACCGCGGTAAGTTCCGGGCGGTGACCCTGAGGAATATCGCCTTTACCGAACCCTATTTCCACAACGGCACAGTCGACTCGCTCGCGGATGCGGTTCGACACGAGCTCGAGCAAGGCGACGAGCCCTTCACCGACGAGGACGTTCGTCTTATCACGGTGTTCATCGGCAAAGCCCTTCGCGACGAAAGCAATGACGCGATTCGCCCAGCGTCCCTGCCTAGCGGGCTTCCGCTCTCGATCGACGACCCTGGCCAATAGATGTCGTTGCGGCTCTTTTCGCCCGTGGCCGATAACCGCGCTCGCGGTCAGATCATCAACTGGCTCTCGACCGGCGTGCCTTCGTCCTCGACCAGATCGATTCGTGACCGAGAGAAACGATTCGCGACCGCAAGCGCCCGCTCACCCTTGCGCTCCTCGAGGCACCACTGGGCATGCTCGACGAGGAGCGCAAGCTCGAGGGCACGCCCTAGGGTCATCGCGAAGCGCCTTGCGCCTGCTTCGAGCACCGGTCGGTCCTCCGCGGCCTGCTGCAGCCATCGGCCGGCGTGCTCGACTGCGACGCGAGCGCGGCGGGCGGCTTCTTCGAGACGTGCGTCCTTGACCGACCGGAGCAGTCGCTCGGTCTCTTCGACGTAGGCGTCCCAGATGCCCTCCTGTTGGAGGACCTTCAACGAGTCGAGCGACAGGACGTTGGTGGTGCCTTCCCAGATCGAGAGCACTTGCGCATCGGCGAGAAGCTGTGGAAGGCCGGTGTCGTTGACATAGCCCGCACCACCGAAGCATTCGAGGGCTTCGGACGACACGCTGACCACCTGCTTGCCCGTGGTGAGCTTTGCCAGAGTCGTGATCAGACGAAGCGCGAGCTCCTCCGAGGGCGTCGCAACACCTGCTTCGGAACGCCCCAGCAGGTCAGCAACGCGAAATGCGAGCAAGAACGCCCCGTCCGCCTCGGCAATCATCTCGGCAAGCGTGTCGACGTGAAGCGGCATTTCATTCAGGGGCTGCCCAAATACCTTCCGTCGACGCGCGTAGTCGATCGCGAGCGCAATGGGCCTTCGCATCCCGTACGCCGCACCGATGGCGTTCCAAGTGCGTGTGATATTCAGCATCGGCGTGATGTTGCGAACCCCGTTCTCGAGGCCCGCGACGGGAATCGCAGGAGTCCCCTCTAGCGTGAGCTCCGCGGTTGGAAGCTTTCGCGTGCCGAACTTGTCCTTGAGTCGGTTCACCTGAATGTTTTTGAGCCGTCCATCCTCATCGCGGAGCTCGAGATAAAACACCGCGAGGCCACGCCCACCAGGCGGATTGCCCTCGGGCCGCGCAAGCGTGATCGCCATCTCTGACGTGCTCGCCGACGTAAACCACTTCGTCCCGTACAAACGCCAGGTATCCCCATCACGACGGGCGACCGTCTCGGTCTGATTGACGTCAGAGCCACCGATACGCTCGGTCATCCACTGGCCCGACGTCCACATCGATGCGGGGTCCCGCGAGAGAAGTCGCGGTAGCGCATGATCGATCAGCTCCTGGTTTTTGGAATCGAGCAGTGTGCGGGCTGCGCCATCGGTCATCGCCAATGGGCACGAGTAGGTGTCCATCGACGCCTGCACGAGATAGTTCATGGCGTGCTGATGCGTTCGTGCGTGCGGTCCGAGCTCCGAGTCATAACCAGCCGCCACCAACCCGTACTCCGCCGAGATCACTTGTGCGCGTTTCCAAACCGACGTGACTTCGATGCGATCGACCCGGCGACCCCAAGCGTCCCACTCGATGTGGCGCGGCTCGTTCAAGCGGTCCTCGAGGGACGCGCGATAGAGCTCGCCACCGCTGAGCTCGCCGAGCGCGCGGTACTCCGGCTCGAACCGCTTGAACAAGTCTTTGGGGAGCGAACGCTCGAGATGTTCTTTCAGGAGCGGATCAGAATCGTATTGATTCCCGAGGGTTGGGGGCTCTTGGTAGAAGGTCATATTACGGATAATAGCAGCCTCTGCAGATCATTGAAACCTCCGAGATCTACTCCTAAGTGCTAGAGATCCCGCATGATCCCGATCAAGGCCGCGACCGCGTCCCTGAATCAGACGCCCCTCGATTGGACCGGCAACCAGAGCCGCATCGAGGAGGTGCTGCGAAAGGCCCGCGCCGAGGAGGTGTCGCTGCTCCTGTTGCCGGAGCTCTGCACCACGGGGTACGGGTGCGAAGACGCGTTCCTCGGGACGGATGTCGCAGCGAGGGCTTGGTCGATGTTGATGGCGCTCGTGCCGCAGACGAAGGGAATGGTGGTGAGCATTGGCTTACCGGTTCGCCGACGGGGTGGCTTGTACAACACGGCCTGCATCGTGGCCGATGGACGCATCGCGGGCTTCGCTGCCAAAGAACACCTAGCGGGGGAAGGCCTCCACTACGAGCCACGCTGGTTCAAGTCGTGGCCGAACCACAAGGTCGTGACGCTGGAGCACGATGCCCAGAGCTATCCGTTCGGCGACGTGTTCTTCGACCTCGCAGGCGTGCGAATCGGGTTCGAGATCTGCGAAGACGCGTGGGTCGCCCTGCGCCGTGGCGCCTTCGACGGCCACGCCATGGACATCATCCTGAATCCGAGCGCCAGCCACTTTGCATTTGGCAGGCATGAAGTGCGCGAGCGACTCGTGCTCGAAGGCTCCCGTTCGATGGCGGTCACGTATCTGTACGCGAACTTGCTTGGCAATGAAGCTGGGCGAGTCATCTACGATGGCGGCTGCTACATCGCGCAAAATGGGAAGCTATTGGCACGCTCGCCCCGGCTCACCTTCGACGACTGGGTGCTGACGACTGCGACGGTGGACGTCGACGCATCGAGGACCGAGCAGGTGCGTACGACTAGCTTTGAGGCCGACAGCACGGACCCAGGCGAGAAGCGGGTCACCGTCGACTTCGAGTTTCCCCGCGCAAAAATGCAGCGAACGACCCCCTCGGTGGCGCCCTGGGAGACCAGCAAGAGCCACAAGGAAGAAGAGTTCATGCGAGCGATCACGCTCGCGCTGTTCGATTACCTCCGGAAGAGCCATTCGCGCGGCTTCGTTCTCAGCATCAGCGGAGGGGCGGACTCGGCGGCGGCCGCATGTTTGGTCGCTCTGATGGTGGACCGGGCGCTCGACGAGCTAGGAAACGACACATTTGCGCGCAAGCTCGGTTGCGAGCCCCACCCGAGCGCCCGGCGGTGGGTGAGCTCGCTGCTCTGCTGTGCCTACCAAAGAACCGACAACAGCACCGAGGTTACGAGAGACGCTGCTGCAGGTGTGGCCAACGCGCTCGGCGCTACGTTCTACATGCTCGATGTGCAGAAGCTCGTGGACGACTACGTGACCGTGATTTCCGATGCGACGGGCCGCACGCTGACATGGGAAGACGACGACATCACCCTGCAGAACATCCAGGCCAGGGTGCGGGCGCCGAGCGTGTGGATGCTCGCAAACATGCGCGGGGCGCTTCTCCTCTCGACCAGCAATCGTTCGGAGGCGGCGGTCGGCTATGCCACGATGGATGGCGACACCGCCGGGGGCCTCAGCCCAATCGCAGGGATCGACAAGGCGTTCTTGAGACACTGGCTCAGGTGGCTCGAGACCGAAGGCCCCATGGACATGAAACCGATCCCCGAGCTCCGCGCCGTCAACGAGCAAACCCCCACCGCAGAGCTTCGCCCCAAAGACCAAAATCAAACCGACGAAGAAGATCTGATGCCCTACCCGGTGCTCGACGTCATCGAACGACTCGCGATCGGCGACAAGCTTCCGCCAGCCGACTGCCTGGCGGTACTTCAAACCGAGTTCGAGGACTACGACGAGGAGACCCTACGCACTTGGGTCAAGCGGTTCTTCCGGCTGTGGTCGCGAAACCAATGGAAGCGAGAGCGGTACGCGCCGTCCTTTCACGTCGATGACAAGAACCTCGACCCAAAGACCTGGTGTCGCTTTCCGATTCTGTCTGGCGGCTTCGAACGCGAGCTCTCAGAGCTTTGACCGAACGGTCTCGACCATCCGATGGATCTCGTCGCGGACAACGTCCGGGCGCTCCATCGTCATGAAGTGGGAAGCGCCCTTCACCGTCACGAGCCTCGTGTCCGGCCGGGCGCGCATGAAGGCGTTGCACGACTCCTCGGGAAGCGGAGGCCCGGAGCCTTCTCGCGCGATCAACGTCGTGGGGCACTTGAGCCGCTTCACGTGGCCAAACGGGCGCGGGGTGGCCGTGGCAAAAGTCTGACTCTCCCACGCCCGCTCGCAGCTCAGTCGAACGCCGCTCTCGGTCGCTACAGTGCCTCCCTCCACATACGCTTCGATCCACTCGCGAGGCCAGGTGCGAAACGCGCCCTTGCCTTCGAAGTTTTTGACGGCCGCTTCTTGCGACGAAAACTCCATCGTCCGCTTTGCTGCGGCCCGCGCGATCGGCACCTGTCGCGTCCACCCGACCGCACGAGCCGCGGGCATCCACCAACCCATGCTCGGCGGCGGAAGCACGGGGTCCACGAGGACCAGACCGGCAACCCACTCCGGCTTCCTGGCGGCGAGCTCGAGGCTCACGGTGCCGCCCATCGAATGTCCGATGAGCACGGTGGGACGGGGGATCGTCGTGACCAGGCTTTCGAGGTCACGCACGTAAGGCTTCCACGTGCGAAGTGTTTGGGGATTCGCATGTGCTTTCGACAGGCCGTGCCCTCGGGCATCCATCGCATACACGTCGATGGTGGGGTCGAGACTTTCGAGCAGCGGAGCGTAGGTGTTGGCGTTGAAGCCCGTGGCATGTGCGAAATGCACCGCCACCACGTTTTCACCCCGAGCCGGCCGGCGAAGAACCGAAAACTCTCCAAACCACTCCCGCCGAAGACTCACGGCTCGGGATTGATTCGCTTGAAGACCCGCGCAACGATGCCGTCTGCGGTGGCTGGCATGAAGCGTTTGAGGGCGTCGGCGACGCGGGTCTCGGTGGTGATCAGCACCCTAGGGGAGTTGTATTCGATGGCCTTGACGACGCGGGTCGCTACGACATCGGGCGATGTCCCGAGACGGTCGAAGAGCCGCTGCGCGTTGGTGCGCACGGCCTCGGACGTGGTCACCAATCTGGCGTCGCGTAAGATGTTGGTTTGAATCGTGCCCGGATGCACCGACGTGACGCCGATGTTGTGATCGGCCAATTCAGCTCGGAGCGACTCGCTGAATCCACGTATGGCAAACTTCGTGGCCACATAGCTGGTCTGAAGCGGCGGCGCGATGATTCCAAGCACGCTCGATAGATTCACGATGTGACCTTCGCCTGCCGCCTTGAGGTGGGGCAGGAAGAACTTGCAGCCGTGAATTACACCCCAGAAGTTGACGCCGACGATCCAATCAAAGTCTTCGAGGCTCTGATCTTCGAACGACGCATAGACCGTCACCCCGGCGTTGTTGACTAAGACGTGCGCGGCGCCGTGTGTGGCCACGACATCATCAGCAAAGCCCTGCATCTGCGCCCTGTCGGCCACGTCAACGTGATGCGTCGTCACGAACGCGCCCGAAGACTCCAGCTCGGTCGAAAGCTCGTCGAGCGAATCTTGGTTCACATCGCATAGCGCGAGTCGGCACCCCTTGGCACCGAGAGCTAGCGCGGTCTCGCGTCCAATCCCGCTTCCCGCCCCGGTGACGACCGCGACTTTGTCTCTTAGCTCACGCATACGACTCTGCCCCACAGACCCTACAAGCGCCTGCCAGCAGCGCAACCCGCCCTCAAAAAAGGGGGCTGTCCCACTTTGTCGAGAATTGTAGAGACGGAGCGCGCCGGGAATCTTTTGGGGTGATTCACCGGCGTGCTAGGTTGCTAGCCGCCGGGGAAACAAACAAGGAGAAGTGGGTATGAAATTTCTAGTAGCGTTAGTATTAACTGGTGCGCTTGCGGTCGTAGGCTGCGGTGACGATGAGGCGAACGGCACCGGTGGAACCGGTGGCGGCACAGCCGGAACAGGTGGCGCAGGCGCCACGGGCGGCACGGGCGGTGGAACCGGCGGTAGCGGCGGCATGCCTGGCGCCGACCCTGTGATCACGAACATCGCCTGGGCGCCGGACGGGGCGTGCGCAAGGGGTACGCGGAGCAACTACACAATTACGGTGACCGCCACGGATGCCGAAAACGATCCGACGGAGCTCACGTACATGGGCAGCGTCAGTTGCTCGATGTCGGGCCCAATCGACGCGATAGACTCGACTGTGAGCTGTCCCAACGTGGCGCCGTACACAGGCATGGTGGTTGTGGAAGACCTTGATGGGAATACGAGCCTTAACGCGAATTTCACCTTCGACGTCTGCGAGACCAGCAGCTGCGCAGACAACGTCACCGCCTGCAATCTCTGATCTTCGGCTGCAGACACGATAAACACTGACGCTGGCACCAACGCTGGCGCTGGCACTCACGCTGGCGCCGGCGCTGGCACTGTCGCTGGCACCCCCGTAAAGCCGACGCTTTGCGTCGTCCACGGGGCTCCGCTGACACCTTGCCCCGTGGCGACGTAGTCGCTTTACGGGGTGGCGCTGACACCGACACTGTCCCCTGGTATGCTCGCCCCCCTTCATGGCGGGAAACGATAAATACCAAGCTGACATCGTCGTCATCGGTGGCGGGCTTGCGGGAATGGTCGCCGCGCTCGAGCTCCTCGATGCCGGTAAGAGCGTCGTCTTGTTAGACCGCGCGTCACGGGACCGCTTTGGTGGTTTGGCCAGGTGGTCGTTTGGCGGGATCTTCTTCGTCGACTCCCCGGAGCAACGCAAGAACGGCATCAAAGACTCCGTCGACCTCGCGATGCGCGATTGGGTGCGCTACGGCGAGCTCGATCCCAACGATGTCTGGCCATATCGATGGGCAGAGGCCTTCGTCAATCGCTGCACCGAAGAGGTCCGCGGATGGCTCCACGAGCGCGACGTCCGGCTGTTTCGCGCGGTCAACTGGACCGAGCGAGGGTACTTCGTCCCGGGTAACTCCGTGCCCCGCTTTCACATCGTCTGGGGCACCGGCGAAGGGGTCGTGCTTCCCCTCATCCCGCGGCTCGAGGCGCACGAGAAAGCCGGTCGGTTGCATCTTCACTTCGCTCACAGCGTGGAAAGTCTGACTAGAGAAGGCGGCGCAGTGGTCGGATGCCAAGGCACGAGTGCCAACGGCGCGTTTGAGGCCCAAGGTGACGCGGTCGTGATCGCAGCGGGCGGCATCGCCGGGAGCCACGACAAGGTCCGTTCGATTTGGCCTAGAGACCAATGGGGCGAGCCCCCGGAGCCAATGCTCAACGGGTCGATGCCCGAAGCGGACGGCCGTCTTCTCGATCTGGCCGAGAACCTCGGGGCCAACATCACCCATCTCGAAAAGATGTGGAACTACGCAGCGGGTGTGCGCCATTGGGAGCCACTCTTTCCAAATCATGGGCTGAGCCTCGTCCCTGCGAAATCCCCGCTTTGGGTCAACTACCAAGGGCGGCGCTTCGTCGACCCGCCCCTCGTCGGCTCGTTTGACACCCTGCTCCTGATCGACCGCATCTGCCGCGAGAAGAAAAAGTACTCGTGGCAGATCATGAACCGGCGAATCGCAAACAAAGAGTTCGCCGTTTCGGGGGCCGAATTCAACCCGGCGGTGCGCGACAAGAAGCTCGGAGCGTTCATCTTGCGACTGCTTCGCGGCAATGGCGATCAGGTTCAGGAGTTCATCGACCACTGCCCTGACTTCGTCACCGCGCAGAGCGTACCCGAGCTCGCTCGAAAGATGAACGCCCTCGCCGGTACGAATGACGTCGATGCCAAGGTGCTCGAACGCGACATCGCCGACTATGACGCCAACATCGAGCGTGGCGCGCGCCTACAAAACGATGATCAGCTTCGACGCATCGCACATTGCAGGCAGTACCTCGGGGACCGGCTTCGAACCTGCAAAAACGCCAAGATCGTCGACCCGAGCTCGATGCCTTTGATTGCGATTCGAACTCAGATTCTGACGCGTAAGAGCCTCGGCGGCATCCAGGTCGACCTCGACGCAAGGGTCCTCGACAAGGCGGGCAAGCCGATTCCAAATCTTTTCGCCGTTGGCGAGTCGTGCGGTTTCGGCGGAGGCGGAATGCATGGAAGACGGGCGCTC
>JAOTVB010000024.1 GCA_029863605.1 Myxococcales bacterium
TCACGTTGGCGGCAGTGTTACGGGTGATGGTCGTGGCACTTCCCGACGCGCGGCTGATGCTCTTGGTATCCGCCGCCAGCTGGGGCCTCGGTTTTGCCTGTTTTGCCTGGCGCTATGTCCCGATCCTCACGCAGCCCCCGCTCGATCCGCGATTGCCGGCGTGAATCGGCTGAGTTCGTCACCTGAAGCTTCCTGCCAGCGCGCCCGCTCCCCGTATTTACGATCACGAAACAATCCGGAAATAATCGGGGGGTACACCGTTGCGGAGCAGGCGGTTCCGGTTGGGCTGCCCGAAGTTCGGAGGTCCCATGAAGAAGGTGGAAGCCATTATCAAGCCTTTCAAGCTCGACGAGGTGAAGGACGCCCTCAACGAGGTAGGCATCAAAGGCATGACCGTGACGGAGGTCAAGGGATTTGGCCGCACCGGCGGCAAGCGAGAGGTTTATCGGGGGTCCGCATACGTGGTCGACTTCGTCCCCAAGGTGAAAGTGGAGATCGTGGTTCCCGACGCGTTGGTGGTTTCGGTAATCGAAGCGGTCGAGAACGCGGCCAAGACCGGTCGTATCGGGGACGGCAAGATCTTTGTGTCCGCCATCGAGGAATCGGTTCGAATCAGAACGGGAGAGCGCGGCGAAGCGGCGGTATAGGCCGGGGCTTAAACAGCTGGGATTTCGAAGACTTGTCGATCCCCATAGGTTTGACGCGGCGCGGTCGCGTCAGATACCCTTTCTCGACAGCACGGGTTCATGGGGATGAGTGCTTCACGATTGGCCGCGCAAACGGTCCGTGCTCTGCCGCGCAAGCGTTTGAGCAGGGCGATCGGCAGGCTTGCGGCTTCCGCGGCGCCCCAACCGCTGGTCGATGCGGCCATTTCGACATTCGTGAGGGCCTACGACGTCGATCTGAGCGAGGTCGACATGCCCCCGGAAGGGTTTCGAACCTTCGATGATTTCTTCACGCGCAAGCTGATCGCTGGTGCTCGGGTGGTCGACGCCGACCCCAGGGCCCTGGTTTCCCCGGCGGATGGACGCGTCGAGGACCTCGGTAGGCTGACTGCGGGGGCCGAGCTTTTGGTCAAAGGGCAAACTTACTCGGCCGCCGATCTGATCGGCGACCCCGACGCGGCCGCCCCGTATGAAGGCGGGCACTACTTCATCGTGTATCTATCTCCGCGCGACTACCATCGCGTACACGCGCCGACATGTGGAGACGTCCAGTACGTCCGCTACGTGCCAGGGACTTTGTTCCCCGTGAACCGGATTGGCACCGATCACATCCCCCAGCTTTTCGCAAGGAACGAACGGCTTGCTATTGTGCAGGAAAGCGTGGTTCACGGAGTTGTGACCACGATCATGGTGGGGGCGATCGGTGTGGGACGCATCGGGCTGAGCTTTGACGATCTGCAGACGAACCAGGGGAATGCTCCCGGAGTGCGTAGTTACGCCGATTCGCCGATCGCGCGGGATCGAGGCGAAGAGCTGGGCGTCTTCCACATGGGCTCGACCGCCATCGTGATGGCGCCCCCTGCATGCGAGCTCGAGGTGGCGATCGAGGCCGGTGCGCCGGTTCGGATGGGCGAGGCAATGGCCCTTGGAGGGCTCGATGAGCGGTGACGCGGCCGACAAGCCAGACGAGTTAGCGACGCCGCGCCGGACGTACGTGTCGCGTGGGAGGCGAGCGCTCCGGGTGCCGATCACCGACATTCCGCGCGCGAAGTTGGTCGACAATGCGACGGCGGCGCCAGGTCACGACAACGGAAACGGCGCGCGCCACGCCGACGAAGAGCGAGATTGGGATCAGCCTTCCGGGGTGACCGCGGCTGTCGAGGTCGATCGCGACCCGACCGAGCCTTCGTTGCAAACCGAGCCTGACCCCCTTGGCTCTGACCCCCCGGACGAGGAGGTCGCTTCGGAGGTCTCAGAGCCTTCGATCGACGTAAGATTCAGCGACCCGCCTGAGCTACCGGTGGACGGACCGTCGACCGATGTGGCGCTGCCGCCCGCCGCGGCAGTGGGCAGCGAGCCCGCTTCCGAAGCACGCTACAGCGAGCCCCCCGAGGAGCTCTTTCTCGACGACGCCGACGTGCTTTCGCGAAGCGACATCGCGCCGGCACCCGAGCTTGCGGGCGATATCTTGATCCCAATCCCGCAGCCACCACCGCCTCCGATCGGAGCCTCCGACGCCGGGCCGCCCGAGGTGGAGTGCGACGAAGATGGCCCATGGTACGAGAGTTTTTTTGGCCGGCACTATCTGCGCACCGTACAGACGCCGACGCCAAAGGAAGTGGCTGTCGAATGCGACTTCATCGAGCGAGCCCTACGCATCCCCGGCGGCTCCCGCGTCCTCGATGTCGGATGTGGTCTTGGGGTACAGACCGTCGAGCTGGCTTCCAGAGGGTATCGACTCGTCGGTCTCGACATCTCGCCCACGATGATCTCACGGGCCCGCGACGAAGCCGAAGACCAAGGCTTAAAGGTCGACTTCGTGCGCGGTGACATGCGCGACGTCGTTTTCGACGAGCCGTTCGATGGGCTCCTTTGCTGGGGCACCACCTTTGGTTACTTCAGCGAAGAGGAAAACGAGCTCGCGATTCGCCAATTTCATCAGGTGCTCAAACCCAAAGGCACGCTTCTGCTCGAAGTCGTCAACCGTGATTTCATGATCGGCTCACAACCGAACCAGGTGTGGTTCGAAGTCGATGGTGCCGTGTGCATGGAAGAGACCGACTTCGACTACGTCACATCGCGGCTGCGGGTCAAACGCCGCGTCGCCAGCCATGACGGCCAAGAGCGAGACCGGCTCTACTCGATCCGCCTCTACGCGTTGCACGAAATCCGCGCGATGTTCGAGCGCAACGGTTTCCGCATTGACGAGGTGAGCGGTCGAGAGGCCACGATGGGTGTTTTCTTCGGCACCCACTCGCCGAAGATGATCATCCGCGCCGAGCGCTTGCCCGGACCATTCTCGGATGGCGCCAGCACGCCGCCCCCGCCGCCGGTCCCCAAAGGCGCGTTGAGCGAGTTCCCGCCCGACAACCTTCCTTAGAAATGGGACAGTCCCCTTTTTACCTAGCGGTCAACAAGGTAGGGTCGTCCGCACATGAGACTACTCCGTGGCACCGTGGTCGGGTGCAGGAGATCCTGGATAAGGACTACTGACGTCAAGCGCACGACCGCTGACACAGGAGCTCAGACCGGATCAAGTCTGGTGAATCGGGCGGTGTGCGACACGGCCATGTGTCGGACGGCTCGGCTTGCGCAGGTGGGCCGGTGCACTTGAGCGCTAGTGCCACGCAAGCCTCGCCTCGTAGCTCGCGACCAACCCGAACTGGTTGCTGTCTGACGGGTTGGCACTCGCCACGCCGCCCCATGACCGCATCCCACACCGCCTTATTGAGCCCACTACCGTGGACAATGAAGTCGCGACGAATGCACTCTGCGAAACTCACGGACACTGACGCTGACACGGCCGATGGTACTGACACTGTTTTCGAGGAGTAGGTGACTCGGGCCGCGGCGCGGGATGGGCAGCACCGGTTGACGCAGATGATGGAGGTGCGTCAACGAAACGTCGATGGTTGGACCCACACGTCCACCCCGCCGCCCCCACGCTAGCGCCTAGACTCCGTTGCCCGTCAGCACGTACTCGACCCTGCAGGGGAGCGCGAGGAACGGGCCGCCGAGGGCGGCGACAGCCGGGCCGCAGTCCGAGCCAGCCAGAGGCGTGATGTCGGTGCTCTGCGAGCCGGTGAGCTTCACTAGCGTGGGATCGATCGCCGTCGCTTCGCCGTCTGCCCCTTGCATGTCGACCCCTCCGTCGGCGGCTGGATCAACCTCGGGCTCTTCGATGACAAACGTGAAGATGTCGCGCTGGGTGACCGAGCAGCCAACGTATCCGCGGAACTGATCGGGTTCGATCACCATCCAGCTTTGACTCACTTGAAACGTGTACTCGCCGTTGGACCCGGTGCCGGCAAAGGCCGTCCCCGTGGGCTGGCGGTAATAGGCGCGGCCGTTTTCCTCGAGCCGGAGCTCGAACGAGAGGTCCAGCGGGTCTCGCGCGGGAATCGCCGCACCGCAGCTCTGCTCGACCATCAGGCCGACCGCCTCGAACTCGCCGACGACCTCGCCAGGGAGCTCATCGTCGCCTTGAGGCCAGCAGCCGAGCGCAAGCGAAACCAGGGGAACCAGCATCCACCGCATGCCCGAAGACGTACCGTCGCGCGCTCGAGTCGGTCAAAGAAAGTGCCGGACCCGAAGGCCGATCAGTAGCGAATCTCGAAGCCGCAGCGGTAGGTGACGCGGGTGCTCACCGGCTTGCCGTCCTCGTCGCGTGGAGGTTGCCAAACCTCGCCCCTGAGCGCCTGTACGCAGGCGTCGCCGAACTCGTATCCCTTCGGATCCTCGAAGGTCACCCGAATCTGGCTGGGCAGCCCATCCGGGCCGATCTGCAAGCGGGTCGCCGCGGCGCCCTCGACCCCCTCTGCGCGGGCTTTCTTAGGGTAGAGTCGTTCGAGCTTTCGCTTCAAAGGAGGTGGAATTGGTCGCTTTGAGAGATCGCCCACGTCGACGACGACTCCGGTTCCGGAGCCTCCGATGACCCCCCCGACGATGCCGCTCTTGCTCCGTCCCGTGACGGCCGCGTTCGGGCTACCGATCGGGCCTTCGACGCTTTTGCCCGAGGCTTGCTCGATCGCCCACGAGGATTCGCCATCGCTCTCGTTGGTCAGGACTACATTGTCGAACGCGACCGGCGTCTCCCGTGCCGCGGCCGGCGGCTCTTCGGGAGCCGTTGGGGGTTCTTTCGGGGCCTTGAAGGTCTTGGGCTTCGGGGGTGGTTTCACTTCTTCGGGCTCGTCGGGTTCGGCCGACGGCACCGGCTCGTCAGGCTCCGGCTCTTCGATGAACGACACGTCGACGACATCGCCCGGGACGACAATTCCCGTCCCCCGGGGAGGGGTGGGCATGCCTCCGAGCAGCGCCGCGTGTGTGAGGATGGCCAAGACCACCCACGTTGCTTCGGAGGCCCAGTGGGTGGCGTTGCCAAACCGTGTCGCCATCGCGGTCATCGAGCCCCGGTTCTAGCGTCCAATCTCCTCGGGTCGCACGTTGATCGCGAACTTGGTGACCCGTTCTTGACGCAAAATATCGATCACTTGGACGACTTTGGCGTGCGCGATTCGCCCATCGGCGGCGATCACCGCGCGCAAGTCCTCGTTGGTATCCCTCGCCGCGCGGACCCGCGACCGGAGCTCGTCGGCGGTGACGGGGATCGTATCCAAGAACACCTGCCCGTTCAGATCGATCGAGACGGCCAAGGTGGACGGCGTCTGCTCGCCGGTCGCGGCTTTTGGGAGCTCCATCGGGATGGTCTTCGACACGATGGCCGTCGCCGTCACCATCAAGATGATCAGCAGCACCAACACCACGTCGACCAATGGCGTGACGTTGATATCCGTGATCAGGTCGTCGTCTTCTCCCGGTCGAGCGCCGCCAGCCATGCTCAGCTTTTCCCCTTGTGCGCGATGCCCTTGAGGTAGGCGAGAAGGTCGCGGCCGAGCGCATCCGCCCAGGTCAGCCGATACCGAATGAGTCGCTGAAAGAAGTTGAAAAAAGCCACCGCGGGAAGAGCGACGAGAAGACCGATCGCGGTCGCCACCAATGCCTCTCCGACCTCGGCCATCAACCCGCTCGTCACCTTACCGGCGCTTTCGTCGAGCGCGTGGAAAGCCCGGATGACACCGATGACCGTGCCGAGCAGGCCGACGAAGGGAGCGTTGTTACCGACGGTGCCGAGGAATCCGAGATTGCGTTCCATCTGCGTGCGGGCGATCGAAGTGGCTCCCGCCAGTCGTTCGGCTACCGCATCCGCGCCGTCGTCGGCGACTTCGATCCCCGAATAGACGATCTTGGCTTGAAACGACTTCGACTGGGACAGTCGCTCGCGAACCCCAGCCAGGTCGTTCTTGGCGAGTAGGAGCCGCAGGTCTTCTTGGAGCTTTCGGACGTCTTCGCGGGACGAAAAGAAGTAATAGACGCGCTCGAAGATGATTGCCACGCCGATGATGGAAAGAAAGATCAGAAGCCACATGACCCACGTCGCGCCCAGCATGGCGAAGGCTGTGAGTCTTTCCTGAATGTCGATCATAGGTTTCCTTACTTGGAACGGCGCTTCTTAGCTGGTCCTGGGCGCTTACGCATCCCGCTTGCGAATCTCGCGCAACAATATGGTGGCATAGGCGCCGGCGGGTAGGGTGAAATCGAGCTCCACCGTGTTGTCACTCACAGTCACGCCTGTTTTGGGCACTGAAACGCGGACGAATCGTCTCGTGCCAGGGGCGACGCGTTTCCACTTAACTAGGTGATCGGGGGTTAATTCGACGCTGTGGAGGAGCGCTTCTTCGCGCAAGCGCGCCTCGCCTTCGGGCCAGCGCATCTTCGCCCCGAAGATCGGGCCCGTCGGGCTGATCTCCCATCGATCGGCGCGCGCTTGCGCTTCTTCGAGATCGTCCTCGACGGCGAACAGTCCACCTGTGTCGTGCCGCTTCATCAGGTCGCCCCGATACACGCGACCGATCGCAGTGTCGGTCACGCGCTGCGCGACGCACCGATTGAAGAGCTCGGATTGGAGGGCCGACATCTCGAGCTTTCGGTTGAACGCCTTGCGGGGTGGACGGCTCTTGCCAAGCACCCATCGGAGCGCGCGCTCAGCGTTGTCGCCGCCGCGACCGAATCGTTGCTCGCCATAGTAGTTGGGCAGCCCCAAGGTCTCGATCCGACCCAATACCTCTCGGAGCCGTTCGATTCCCGAGGGGTCGACCTTGCGAAGCCGGATCCGGAAGCGGTTGGCCCGAAGATGACCCGTTCTCAGCTTGTGAGGGTGTCGGGCCACTTCGAGCACGCGAAGGCCTTCGAGCTCGAGCTCCTGCAACCGTTCGGGCGTCACACCAAAGAGGCTCACCCATTGACGGGTGACCGCGTGACGGTCCTTGAGCCCCGCCCAACCCGCGTTCGCGAGGTCCGCGCCGACCGCCTCGCAGATCCGGCGTACCGCTTCGCGGGTCGTCAGCTCGCGCTTTTCGACGAAAGCCAGGACATGGTCGCCGGTGCCGGCAGGAGCGTACGCAGGCACCTCCTCGACTTCAAAGTCCTCTGGCGAGGCGCGAAGATCCGCTTCGACCGGGCCGATATCCGAGGTGAGGAAAGGAAGCTTGGTCACGCTCGGGTTCCTGTAGACCATCGACTCGCGATTGGGTAGACACCAGTTGTGGGGGACGATCTGTCGCTGCGCATCGAGCGCGCGCTTCGCGAGCAGCTCGAAGGGGGATGCTCGAAAGGCGTTTTCCCCGGCGCGAGCGCGTGCGTCGGCCGGTGGCGCGACGGGGTGTGGATCTACGTCGACGTCTGCTCGGGCCTGCTTGGCGAAGGCCTCGGTCCAGTGATGAATGATGCGGTCTACGACCTTGCCTCGTTGACCAAGCCTTGGGTGGCGACGGCAGCCCTTCGGCTTCATCAGTTCGGGGTTTTTGCACTCGACGAAGGCGTAGCGTCCCTGGTTCCCGAGGCCGAGGGCCTCCCCATTGGTGACCGTACTTGGGAAGAGGTGATGAGTCACCGCGCAGGCCTCGAGGCATGGGCTCCGTTTTACGAAACGCTTCCGCACGAGCCCGGCAGCGACGAAGCACGCGCGTGGATTCTGACGGAGCTTCTGCAGCATTGGGATCGAGAGAAAGTAGGCAGCCCTGTGTACAGCGACCTCGGCTACATCCTGGCTGGGGTCGCTCTCGAACGAGCGACGGGTGCACCGTTACAAGACCTGGTGATGCTCGAGGTGGCTGCGCCGCTCGGCTTCGACGCTGAGGTGTTCTTCGCGGCTGCCCGTGATGACCAGGGCTGGAACGTCCGATGCGCACCAACCGGATGGTCGGACTGGCGCGCGCGTGATCTCCGCGGCGAGGTCCACGATGACAACTGCGCGGCGCTCGGCGGAGTGGCGGGGCATGCCGGGATGTTTGGGTCCGCGCGTGCGGTGGCGCGATTTGGGGCGGCCCAGGTCGGCGCTCTGCATGGCCGAATGGGGTCGATGGCCGAGGAGCGTGTCCGTCACGCAACGTCGAAACGTCCCGGCGGCGTTCAAGGTCTAGGGTGGGACGGAAAAGCAGACGAGGGAAGCGTGGCGGGCGAATTGATCGATGCAGACGCTTTCGGTCACCTCGGTTTCACCGGAACCTCGATTTGGTGCGACCCTCGCCGCCAGTTGGTCACGGTCCTCCTCACGAACCGGGTCGCGGTCTCCGATGACAACGCCGCGATACGTAGGTTCCGCCCCGCCTTTCAAGATGCGGTGATGCAAGCTTTCGACGGGAGCCTCTAGACGAGAGTGCGCAGCCGGTCGAGCAGCTTCGAGTTGGTCTCGTAGGTCAGCGCATTGCGCGCCGCGCGCGCCATGGCTTTTGGGTCGCCCACGAGGACCACGAGCTGTTTCGCCCGGGTGAGCGCCGTGTAGAGAAGCGCACGGTTGAGCAGCACGAAGTGAGCGTTGTGCAGCACGATGACGGCGGCCGGGAACTCGCTCCCTTGGACCTTGTGCACGGTGCAGGCATAGGCGAGCGTGATGGCGTCGAGCTCGTCGGCCTTGTACTGCACCTCGCGGCCATCGAACAGGACGTACGTAATGCCCCCTTCGATCCTCCTCACCTCGCCGAGGTCGCCGTTGTAGACTTCTTTGTCGTAGTCGTTGCGGAGCTGCATGACTTTGTCTCCCGGTCGGAACGCCATCGGGGTCACCGTGTCTCGCGTTTCGGGGTTGAATGCCTCCTGCAGCACCTCGTTGAGCTTGTACGTGCCAAGCGGGCCTCGGCGCATCGGCGTCACGACCTGGACGTCGGCAAGCGGGTCGAACCCATAGGCCACCGACATGCGTTTCAGTGCCTGCACCAAACGATCGGCAATCGTGTCGGGATCGGTGGCGGGAATTAGGAAAAGATCACCATCGCCCCGGGTGCCCGTCGGCGTCGGCTCGGGCATGCTGCCCTGCAACACCGCGTGCGCGCCGCGAACGATGGCGCTCTGCTGAGCCTGCCGAAAGACTTCGTGCAGTCGAATCGTCGTGCAAATCTCAGAGGCGATCAGGTCGCGAAGCGGTTGACCCGGACCGATTGGCGGGAGTTGATCGACATCGCCGACGAGCACCAGGGTCGCCGAGACCGGGATTGCGGCCAGGAGCTGCGAAGCGAGGCGCATGTCGAGCATCGATGCTTCATCCACCAAAATCAGCTCTGCATCGAGCGGCATCCGCTGGTCACGGTTGAAGCGTCCCGTCGCCGGATTCCATTCGAGCAGGCGATGGATCGTCTTGGCTTCGGTGCCGGCGGCGTCGGAAAGGCGTTTTGCCGCGCGACCGGTCGGCGCACACAAGGCTACCCGACGCTCCAACGCCTCGTGTGCCTGCACGATGGCGCGCACCGTGGTCGTCTTTCCCGTGCCTGGGCCGCCCGTCATCACGAGAAGGTGGGTTCCGAGCGAAGCCTCGACCGCGCTCCGTTGCGTGTCGGTGAGGTTCTCGTCGTGAGTCTTGAGCGGCTGTTTGATTTTTGGACGTTTCGCGAGCCCGGCCAAGGCTTCGGCGACCAGGCGCTCGGCGCGATAGAGAAGTGGCGGGTATACAGCGTCATCCTCGACGACGACCAAGTCGCGCGCGCGAAGCTGCAACAAGGCTTCGTCCAGCGAGTCTTGCGGGACGTCGAGTTGCCCGAGTCCGTCGTGAAGTTGTTGGCGCGTCGCAAACACGTGTCCTTCGTCCACGGCCTTTCCAACGAGGTGAAGAACGCCGCCTTGGACCCTGCGGATGTCGTCGCCCGCGATCCCGAGCGCTTCGGCGATTCGATCGGCGGTGCGAAAACCGATGCCTCGAATCTGCTCGGCTACGATGTACGGGTCGTCGCGGACGATGCGCGGGGCGTCGGCGCCGTACTTCCGGACGATGTCGCGTGCGGTGGCGGGGCCCATTCCAAGCGCATGGAGAAAGCTCATCGTCTCGGCCTCGACCCGGCGTTGCCGCACCGCTTGCGCGATCGACTGGGCGCGCTGGCTCCCGATCCCAGGGACTTCGCGGAGCCGCGCGGATTGGGTCGCGATCACGTCGAGGGTGTCCTGGCCAAACCGCTTGACCAGACGGGCCGCCAATGCCGGCCCGATGCCTGGGATCAGCCCCGACCCGAGGTAACGCACCATGCCCAGCTCGGTGGATGGGATGGTGGGTGTGAATGACGTCACCCGAAATCGAGGCCCGTAGACCGCGTGTTGGGTCCACCGACCCACCAGGCGTACGTTCTCCCCCGGGGCGATCTGCCCTAAGTCGCCCACCGCGGTCGGCCGGCTGGTGCTCGGATCCCCGTCGCCCAGGAGCAGTCGAATTACCGTGAAGCGTCCGTCATCACTTCGAAAAAGGACATCTTCGACGACGCCTTCAACGACTTCTTCTCGGCTGTTCGACCCCACGACGCGTGACGAATCTAACAGTCCTTTCGGAGAATTGCCCCCGAGTTGTGCGTCTGTTGGAAACGTCCGTTAGTGTTAAAGGCGGCCGCGCGGGCCAGGATCATCATGGCGACTCTACCCAAGATGAGCGCCCCGATTGGACGGGTGCGTATCAAGACAGGCAAAAAGTCAGCGAGTGGAGACCGTTGGCGGTCGGCCGACCCTGCCGTCGACAGCGAGGCGACCGACCTCGAGGAAATGCACGGCGACGAGCGACGTCCGCGATTCTACCCGTTTCCACTCCCGTCCGCTGTAGAAGCCGACGACTGAGGCCCTAGCGGCTTTCATTGCGCGATGATCGGGCGGTTGGTAAGAGCGCTTCGATGCCCCCGACCACGATCGCCATCCTCGGGGCCAAAGGCGGGGTCGGCACGTCCTCGTTCAGTGCCAACTTGGCGATTTACCTCGCGACCATCGGAAAGCGGGTCCTGGCGGTCGATGCAGACCCTGCGGGTTCGCACCTTCATGCGGCGCTCGGGGTGGGGCCGCGGGTTGCGCCGTACGTGGCGCCGGCGCCCGCGTTTGGCGACGAGGGAGAGAGCTTGTTCGCCGGGGCGGAGCTGGATGCGGAAATGGTCAACACGCTACCGCCGCGCGATCCCGTCGAGGGTCCGGTCCCAGGGCTTCATCTCATGGACGGCGGCCTCAGCGAACCGCATCGTGGCAGCGCTCGACGGAGCTCGCTTCGTGAGCTGAAGAGTCGACTCGCCAAACAGGACGCGGACTTTGCGGTGGTAGACATGGGCTCGACTGCGAGCGACGCCGCGGTTCGGTTTTGGTGCAACTCGCGGCATCGGCTTGCGGTAACCATTCCCGAACCCAATGCGGTGACGGGCCTCTACAAATTGGTTCGCAAGGCGTTTGCCCACGTTGCGCTCGACGACATCGAGGACGAAGACGACCGCAGCATGCTTCACGACGCCTTCACCAAGGCCGGTCACACACCGATCCCCGCCGACATCGCGGCGTTGGTGCAGCGAGACTCCCCCGCGCTTGGTCACGGACTTCGTCACTGGATGAGCGCCCTCAGTTTGCCGTTCATCGTAAACGAGGCGCGCCTTCGCGCCGACCTCGACCTCGGCGATCACATCAGTGTTGCGGTACGTCGTCGCTTTGGAGTGCATCTAAAGTACCTCGGTTACGTCGAACACGACGATGCGGTACGAACGACATCTCTCAAGCGTCGGCCCCTGCTTCTCGAAAGCCCGGGAAGCCGTGCAAGCCGGAACATCGAAAAGATCGCACGTCGGCTCTTTGCTGCGCAGGACACCCGGCGAGACCGGACACCATGGCGCGACGTGCCCGGCAATTCCCATTATGACGTTCTCGAGGTCGAACGGGGAGCCACCGACGAGGAGATTCGCCGCGCCCACAAGCGGATGTGTGCGGTGTTCGATTCAGATAACATCGTGACCTTCGGCCTGTTCGACCAGGAGGGGCTCGAGGCGGCGCGGGCACGGATCGACGAGGCCTACGATGTCCTTCTCGACCCCGCGCGCCGACGGCCGTACGAGATTTCCGTCTTTCCCGACGCTCCCGAGGCCGAGACCAGGGTCAAAGACAAGACCATCCCCCCAGGCGAGCTTCCGCCCGCGCCGACGATCACTCCGGATACCGAGTTCTCGGGTGCCTTGCTTCGTGCCGTGCGGGAGTCGCAAGGGACTGGCCTCGAACAGATCAGCGAACATACCAAGGTCGGCACCAACTACCTGCGATGCATCGAGGACGACGAGTTTGACGAGCTCCCGGCTGCGGTGTACGTGCGCGGCTTCGTCACCGAGTTTGCCAAATGCTTGAAGCTCGATCCCGAGCAGGTGAGCCAGAGTTACTTGCGTCGTTATCGAGAACATCGCGAGGCCAAGGCGTGAGTGCGCATCGGCTCGTCTTGGCATCCGCTTCCCCCCGTCGCGCAGAGATTCTAGAAACGTTGGGGCTCGCGTTCGAGGTGCGCCCGAGTGGGGCGGACGAGAGCTCCCTGGTCGCCGAGGACGACGCCGCATTCGTGCGCGCGGCCGCTGTCGCAAAGCTTACCGACGTGCTCGATTCGATCGATGATCTAGGGGCGTTCGTTCTGGCGGCCGACACGGTTGTGTGCGTCGAGGGAAAACGCCTCGGTCAACCGGTCGACGACGACGATGCGCTTCGGATGCTCGGGCTCTTGGCGGGCCGTGATCACGTCGTTCGGACGGCGATAGCCCTCGGGCAGGTCGGTCGAGGCGTTCTCGAATGTCGTGACGTCGAAACGCGTGTCTGGTTCCGCGACGCCGATCGCCAAGAGCTTCGCCGTTACGTCGCAACCGGCGAGAGCCGGGACAAGGCCGGTGCTTACGGAGTCCAAGGGGTGGCGAGCGGCTTTGTTACGCGCCTCGAGGGATCATACACCAACGTCGTCGGGTTACCGGCCGCCGAGGTGGTCGGCTTGCTCCTCGAGCACGGTGCGTTGGAGGAATGGCCTTGAATCTCGACCTCGCGGAAAACCTCGATCGCGTTCGGGAGCGGATCGAGCGCGCATGTGATCGTGCGGGCCGCGATCCAAGCTCAGTCGAGCTCGTCGCCGTGTCGAAGGCACACAGCGAGCAACTCATTCGCGCGGCTTACGATGCGGGCCTTCGTGTGTTTGGGGAGAACTACGCCCAGGAGCTCGCGGAAAAAGCCGACGCTCTCCGCGACCTCAAGGGGCTCCGCTGGCGCTTCATCGGCCACCTTCAGCGCAACAAGATCAAGCTCGTCGAGCGTGCTCGAGCAACCGTCGATACCGTCGATTCGATTCGCCTCGCCGAGGCCCTCTCGGCCCGCGCTGAGGCAGGCGGGTACAGCACCGAAGCCCTAATTCAGGTCAACGTGGGCGAAGAAGCTCAGAAATCTGGCTGCACGCCCAAGGAGTTGCCTTCGCTGGTAGAGGGGGTTCAGCAACTACCGGGCCTTGCGCTTCGGGGTTTGATGACGGTCGCGCCGCACTTCGACGATCCGAAGGACGCTCGGCCGTGTTTTGCGGCGTTGCGACGCTTGGCCGAGCACCATGGCCTCGAGACTCTGTCGATGGGCATGACTCACGACCTCGAGCCGGCCGTCGCAGAGGGTGCGACTATGGTCCGGATCGGGACTGCGCTCTTCGGCGAGCGTGAGCCTGACCGACGCGGCTAGTCGTTCGAGTCCTCGGCGATTTTGCCTAGCTCGGTCGAGCGCCGTGTCGCGGCGCGAACGGCGCCGAGCACCGCATCGCGAAACCCTTGAGCGTCGAGGGCTTGAAGCCCCGCGACCGTGGTGCCACCGGGGCTCGTGACCTTTTGTCGAAGCGCTTCGGGCGCCTCGCCACGCTCGCGGAGGAGCCGTGCCGCGCCGAGCACCGTCTGCGAAGCGAGCTCGAGGGCGGTCGCTTCGGGAAGGCCCTCCCTGGCCCCCGCATCTCGTAGGGCCTCGATCATCGCAAATACATACGCTGGGCCCGAGCCGCTCACCCCGGTCACGGCGTCGATCTGCGATTCGGGTACCCGCACGACGATGCCGACGCTCTCGAAGAGCCTCTGGGCCAGCGTGAGGTCTTTGTCGGTGGCATGCGTCCCTGCGGAGATCGCGGTTGCGCCTGCGCCGACCAAGGCGGGCGTATTCGGCATCGCCCGGACGACGTGCGTGCCATCTGGAAGCATGCGTTCGATGATCCGCGTCGAGATCCCCGCGGCGATGGAAATGATCAGCGTCTCCGGATTCAGGGACGCGGCGAGGCTTGGGAGGACCTGACCAAACACTTGAGGCTTGGTCGCGAGCACGACGACGTTCGCCTCGTCGACCGCTGCATCGTTACTGTTCGTAACGCGAATCGCGAGGTCCGACACGAGCAGATCCAGGCGGGCCTGGTCGGGGTCCGCGGCGATGATGTGGGTCGAGGAAATCGTCTTCGTGCCGATCAAGCCTCGGATCAATGCACCCGCCATGTTGCCGGCGCCCACGAACGCAATGGTGAGGTCCTTTGCCATGCGGACCGACATACCACACCACACCCACTGGGCACGGCGCGCCAATGGATTACGCGCAGGCGGCTTCGACCTCGTCGATCTCTTTGGGAATGCCTTCGGTCAGCACTTCGAACCCTGATGCGGTGACCGCCACGTCGTCCTCGATGCGAATCCCGATGCCGCGCCAACGCTCCTCGACGTCTTCGTTGTCCGTAGAGATGTAGATGCCAGGCTCGACCGTGAGCACGAACCCAGGCTCGAGCTTTCGTTGCTCCCCGCCGACGAAGTACCGGCCGACATCATGGACGTCCATCCCCAGCCAATGCGAGGTGCGGTGCATGTAAAACGGTTCGTACTTCTTTTCCTCGATGAGGGTATCCACATCACCGTCGAGGAGCCCCAGCGCGATCAACCCCTCGGTGATCTGTTGGATCGCAGTCATGTGAATGTCCTGAAGAGAGCTGCCGGGCTGCACCTCATGGATCGCGGCCTTTTGCGCGGTGAGCACGACCTCGTATAGGGCGCGTTGCTCGCTGGAGAACTTCCCGTTCACGGGAAAGGTCCGCGTGACGTCGCTCGCATAGTAGTCGTACTCGCATCCAGCGTCGATCAACAAGAGCTCTCCGTCGTTCATCACTCGATTGCCCGCGCGATAATGCAGGATGGTTGCATTGGGCCCCGAGCCGACGATGCTGTCGTACGCAGGGCGCTCGCTTCCGTGTTTGCGAAACACGTGCAGGAGCTCCGCGTCGACCTCGTACTCGTGCACACCGGGGGCTGCGATCTGCATGGCGCGGAGGTGCGCCTCTTTGGTGATCGCCGCCGCGCTGCGCATCGTGTCGAGCTCTTGAGGGCTCTTTCGAAGGCGCATCTCGTGGAGGTGGACCGAGGGATCGACGATCGATTCGGGCGCCGTCACCCCGCGGCGTCCTCCTCGTCGAAGGACATTCAAGCAATCGAACAGCTTGGCGTCTGCCGCGTCGTTTTGCGCGAGTCGGTAGTGCAGCCGCTCGACGTTTCCGAGATAGTCCGGAAGCCGTTTTTGGAGCTCGTCGATCGGGAAGGCGACATCGACGCCGAAGTCCCTCACCGCGCCTTCCACGCCCGCGCGTGGGCCATCCCAGATTTCTCGTTCGCGCTTGCGTGGGCGCACGAATAGCACCTGGCTGTGCTCGTCGTGCTGGTTGGTCAAGAGTAGGGCGCTTTCCGGCTCGGCGAATCCCGTGAGGTAGAACAGGTCACTATCCTGGCGGTAGCTGTGCTCGACGTCGTGATTTCGGATAGCGGCCGGCGCTGACGGGAAAAACGCGACGCCATCCCCGATGGCCTCGAGGAGTCGTTTTCGTCGCGCTGCAAACTCCGACATGGTTCGAGCCTAGCAGTTAGCGTTCCGGCTGCATCTGGCCCGAGCGGTATCGGGTCCAATAGCTCTTGAGCTCGCGGCTCACCTTGCCGCTGAGAATGTAGACGCCGAGGATGTTCGGAAACGACATGCCGAGGATCATGAGGTCCGAGAAGTCGATGACGTTGCCGAGCTTGAGCACGGAGCCGAGCACGACGCACAAGAGGAAGACGAACTTGTAGACGATTGAGGTCTGTGCGCCGAAGAGGTACGTCCAGCAGCGCTCGCCATAATAGCTCCACGAAATCATCGTGGAGAATGCGAATAGGAACACCGCCAGGCTCAAGACCTTGGGGAACCATGGCAAGACCGTGCCAAACGCTTTGGAGGTCATCAGCACACCCTCTTCGGTTCCGTTTGCGTAGGCTCCGGTGATCACGACCACCAGCCCGGTCATCGTGCAGACGACGATAGTGTCGATGAAGGGCTCGAGAAGAGCGACGATCCCCTCTCGAACGGGCTCGTCGGTGGCGGCCGCCGAGTGCGCGATCGAAGCCGACCCGACGCCCGCCTCGTTCGAGAATGCCGCGCGGCGAAAGCCGGTGACCAACACACCCAACAGGCCTCCTAAACCGGCCTGGGGCTCGAGAGCCTCTCCGAAGATCTTCGCAAACGCGGGGCCGACCTGGTCCGCGTTGGTGACGATGATGAACAGCCCTGCCGTCAAATAGATGGCGACCATCGCAGGAACGACCACACCCGCCACGCGTCCGATCCGTCGGATGCCGCCGATGATCACCAAGCCCACCAGGATCGCGAGGATCATCCCGAAGGCGAGCGACCCCCAACCGCCATCGAAGAAGGGCAGCACCAGAGCGACCTGCGCATAGCTCTGGTTGGCCTGGAACATGTTGCCGCCGCCGAGGCTTCCGCCGATGCACATCACGGCAAAGAGCACGGCGAGGAATCGACCGAGGCGCGGAAGGCCGACCTCGGAAAGACCCCGCTGCAGATAGCGCATCGGGCCCCCGAGGATGTGCCCGTCGTCGCTGGTTTCCCGGTAAAGCTGACCGAGGGTGCACTCCGCAAACTTCGAGGACATCCCGAGGAAACCCGCCACGATCATCCAAAAGATGGCGCCGGGTCCCCCAACTCCGACCGCCACGGCCACCCCCGCGATGTTGCCGAGCCCCACGGTCGCGGAGAGCGCCGAGGAGAGCGCCTGGAAATGGGTGACCTCGCCCGGGTCGCCGGCCTTGTCGTAGTGACCGGTCGTCACCACCCACGCATGCCGGAATGCACGGAGGTTGATGAAGCCGAATCGCAAGGTGAAAAAGGTCGCTCCCGCAATGAGCCAGAAGACGATGAACGGTAGCTTCGCTTCGCCCTCTGTGCCGTTGTCCCAGAAGATCAGGTCGAAAAAGAGCACGTCGGCGATCGGGGCGACCACGTTGGCGCCAAAGCTCTGATTCACCGAACGGAGCACGCTCCCGATACCCGCCGACTGCTCGGCCTCTTGGGCAAGCGCTCCTGCGGGCCAAAGGACGCCCAGCAGAGCGGCCGTCATTCTCATGGTCGTGCGCATCCCCCACCGCAAACCATGGCACACCGGTCGAGATCGCTCAATTTTTGCTGGGAAGCCCGCCTAGTGATGGGTGAGTTGCGGAACGGACGCCTTCTGCTCAGGCTGCCCGCGGCTTTCGAGGGCGTGACTGAGCTCGACTCGGTTGCCGACCTGGAGCCGTCGGTACGCTTCTTTCAAGTGCTGGCGTACCGTATGGGCGCTGATCTCGAGGATCCTGGAGATCTCGCTTGCCGTTGCGCCTGCGGCAGCGTACTCGGCGATTTCGTACTGGCGCGGGCTGAGAAGTTGTTTGGCGTGCGAGTCGCCTTTCTGCATCTCGTAAACCGTCGCCACGCAACCGCATTGTGGGCCGTCGAGCACCTGAAGCAGCACCCGCTTGCCTCCTAGCAGGAGCCACTGGCGCTCGCGGCGCGCGGACTGAAGGGTACGAACCGCCTCGACCAGACGCGGAATCGCGGGTGGGGGCAACGCCAAAGGAAACGATCTCGAATGGGAGACCAGCTGCCCGGAGGGGTCAAATACCGCGAGACCGGAATAAGGGGACATGGGTTCATGTAGGGCGCTGCAACTTGTATGCCGCTCGACAATGCTCACAAAAGGGCCTTGTCGAAGGCTCCACCTGTCCACTCCAGAGGACGATACCGCTTTCAACTGTCTTCACGGGGGACGCTATCAGCGCGGCATGCGAATATTGTGTACCTGGATCAGCTTATAGAGATGCGAGCGCGCGACATCGAGACGACGCGCGGCTTCGCTGATATTCCAATCGGACCCTTCGAGGGCGGCTGCGACGATCCGTGCCCGCACCAAGTGCAATTGGTTTTGCAGCGAGCGGTGCTCCTGCTCGTCGGAATCACTCGATCCGTCCGTACCGAAAAGATGCTTGGGTTCGATGAACTTAGATTCCGAAACCACGGCGCTTACCGCGCCTGCTTCGATCGTGTGCGCCAGCTGTCGCACGTTGCCTGGCCACTCCGCGAGCTGAACGGCGGTCACCGATGCGGGGGAAAGCTCGATCCCATTAAAATTGTGTCGAAGACATGCCTGCTTGAGAAAGTGCCTTGCAAGAGGCAACACATCTTCAGGCCGCTCCACCAGGGCCGGAACCCGAACTTCGAGCACCCGCAGCCGATACAAGAGATCTTCGCGGAACTTCCCATCACGCACGGCCTCGTCCAGGTCGGTGTTGGTCGCCGCGAGGATGCGCACGTCGGCCTGCCGGGGTTTTGATTCGCCCAACCGAAAATAGGCTCCAGATTGCAAGAGCTGCAAGAGCTTGGCTTGGGCCGTGGAAGCGAGCTCTCCGATATCATCCAAGAACAAGGTGCCGCCCTCTGCAGCGCCGACCCTTCCTTCGTAACCGGTGCGCGGTGCGGTCGAGTGGCCTCCAGGTCCGGACCCGAACAGCTCGTTCTCGATCAGGTGCTCTGGGAGCGCGGCACAATTCACCTCCACGAAAGGTCTGTCCGCTCGGTGACTGTTCGCGTGTACGGCACGCGCAAGCAGGGATTTTCCGGTTCCGGACCGTCCGATGAATAGAATGTTGATGTCGAGCGGGGCAGCGAGTGCAAGTTTCGAAAGCACGTCCCTCATGGCCAAGCTTCGCGCGATCAACCCCTTGAACGGAAGAAGCTCAGACAGGTCTTCCGATTGCTGCACCCGCGCTTTGGCTACAAGGCGTTCACAGACCGGTGTGAGACAGCGGGCGAACATGTCGAGGATCCACTCCGCATGAGGGTCGAAGGGCCGTGCATCTCGAGCGCCTCCGAGATAGACGACGCCCCGGATGCTATCGTGGCCGATCGGTGCGCAAAGCACCGCTTGGATCCGTTCTGCACGGACGCTCTCGAACTCCGAAAACCTCGGATCCTGCAGGGCTGACGCCGTGTGGATGGTGCGGCCCGCCGCGAGCGCCTCCGCGATGATCCCGCGGGAAAAGAATCGACGCACCTTTTCGAGCTCCTCCTCGTCGCAGCCCTCCGCCGCATGCCAATGCCTGTCGTTGTCGGAATCCTCGTCCTTGCACTCGATATATCCTTGTCGCGCTTCGACCACGTCGACCAGAAGGCGCAGCGCTTCAGGGAGAAGATCTTCAGGGGCGTCCGCCTGTTGGAGGCGAAGCAGTCCAAGGAAGAACTCCCGCTCGCGTGAAAGTCTTTCGATGTCCGGGCGCGTGTCGTGCACGAGCGCTGAGCCTAACTCAACGCCGGAGGTTGGGTCGATGGGGTTTGGTCCACTTTTCGCGCACTATCGGCGCGGCCACCGCAAAGCGCGAAGCCCCAGCCGAAGGCCATCCCTCGAACGAGGGATACTCGCCTACCCGTTCCGGGGTCATTCTATATTACATCTAGGATGCAATATTACAAACACAACGCCAGGAATTGCGGGATTGGGGGCAGCAGATGAGGAAAAAGCGAGTCGCGATCTACGGAGGTGGCGTGGGGGGGCTCAGCGCTGCTCATGAGCTTGCAAAGTTGGGGGACCGCTTTGAGGTTCATGTCTACGAGCCGTCGAATGGCGTTGGCGGCAAAGCGCGCAGTCAGTACCTGCCCCACGCGGGAAGCGACCGGGGCCTTCCGGGAGAGCACGGGTTCCGGTTTTTTCCGGCGTTCTATTTTCATCTCGACCAAACCATGGCGGAGATTCCGCTGGCCAATGGAAGGCGTGTGATCGACAACCTCGTGCCGAGCCAGCAGTTCGCCATCGCGCGCAACGATCGCAAGCTTGCACTGGCCAAGCGCCGCATCGGACGTGGGACCGACACTCTGACCGACGCGGTGCAGCTTCTTTCCACTTGGTTTTCGCAAGACGCTCTTGGCCTGTCGTCGCCGGACCTCGCCAACATGGTCTACGCCTTCACGAAGTTCATGATGTCCGCCGAGACTCGTCGCGCTCAGCAGTTCGATCAGATGAGTTGGTATGACTTCACCAACGGCGACTCGCAGCTGCTCTCCGATAACTACCGGGTCGTCGCGAACACGCTACCCCGCACCATGGTGGCGATGGATGGACGGCGCGGAAGTGCATATACCTTGGGGAAGGTGTGCTTGCAGGTTCTCTTCCTAGACCCTTTGCGGTCCCATTCGAGCGCAGATCGGGTTCTCAACGCGCCGACCGACGAAGCGTGGTTGCTCCCTTGGTATGAGCATCTATCAGCATCTGGAGTGCAGTTTCATTTCGATGCTGCGTTGGAGGGGCTCGAGCTCAAAGTTACCGGAACTGGACACGAGGTCGAGGGTGGGCGGCTCAGCAATGGCCGTAGCGTTCATGCGGACTATCACGTGTGTGCGATGCCGGCCGATCGAATGGCTTCGCTCGTTGATGACGCTCTCGCACTAGCCTCGCCAAGCCTGGGCCAAGTTCGAACGCGTCTTTCCGATCTGAATGCGTGGATGGTCGGAGCGCAATACTTCCTGCGCAAGGATATTCAGATTGCAAGTGGCCATGTGATCTATTCCGATTCGCCCTGGGCGCTCACGTCGATCTCGCAAGCGCAATTCTGGGACGATAAGGACGCTTCGTTCGCCGAGAAACACGGCGGCGAGGGGATCCATGGCGTTCTTTCGGTCGATATCTCGGATTGGGACGCCGTTGCGCCCAGGCTGGGACGCGCCGCCAAGAATTGCACTCGGGAAGAAGTCCTCGACGAAACCTTCCGGCAGATCATGGACGGGCTCAATGGAAGAGGAAACGACGTCGTCGGCTGGGACGACGTCGCCTGCCGACATTTGGACAAGAACATCAAGTTTGGGGGCCCCGAGAACCGGGCGATGAGCAATGACACGCCGCTGTTCATTCACGAGCCTGGGACCTATCAATACAGACCAGCGGCACAGACCGAGATCGAAAACCTGTTACTGGCCTCCGATTACGTCGCGACGCATACGAATCTGGCGACCATGGAGGGCGCCAATGAAGCCGCGCGTCACGCGGTCAAGAGCATCCTGAGACGGGAAGGATGTGTCGCCCGCTTGCCGCGCGTACGCGCGCTTTCCGAGCCGATGGTGTTCCGACCCTTTCGTCGGTTCGATGCGTGGTTGATGTCGCAGGACCTCGGCCTGGACCATATGTTCGATCTAGGAGAGGTAGAGCTGTCGGAGCTTCTCGCGCAGGCTGAACGAGTATCGCAAAAGGTGTCGCTGCCCCGTATGCGTGCCTTCGTTCGCCAAATGAGCTCGCGGCCTCGGTTGCGTGGGTCGGCCCCTCGATCCGTCCTGCTCGCGCAGTCTGCGTTCCGTCAGGTGGCAAGCTCGGTGTCCAGGGCCGAATTCCTTGCTAACAGGCGGACCTTCACGGTGCCTACCCGCCGTCGAAGCCCTCCGATCCCTGCCCGCAAAGGGGCAATACGCGCCGCCCCGTCGCCGTCGGAGCTACCGCCAGCGATCTGAAACCGCGTGCAGCCCGTTGCTACTCGCCGCGAGCCAGCGGTAGTAGACAGCGCGCGAAGGCACTTGGGTCCTGGACCTCCGGGCCGAACGCTCTACGACTGGAACCCTCGAGCTGATTTCGGTGATGAACGACCGCCGCCTTGAACAGGGACATGTCGGCGCGCTCGAACGATTGCTCCGCGTCGATCAGTGCCTTTCGCGCGGCCCCGAGCTTGCGTTTCTCGAGACAATGTCCCGCATGAACCGCAGATCCCATCGCTCTTGCCCATGGGAGGCTGTCACGACGGAGGCGTCGACTGGCGTTTCGCGCCGCTTTCAACAGTGAAGCACGGTCCGAAAGCTCAGTTGATTCCCTGCTGCCAGCCAGGGCCGTGCATCCGTCGAGATAATGAAAAACGCCTCGCACGGGCCGGTTATAGAGAACCAGGGACTCTCGAATTCGGGGTAGAGCGCGCTCGAAACGTTGACGTGCGTCCGTTGCGCGGCCCTCATACAAATCTGTTTGAATGTCTCCCAATAGCGCCCAGAACTCCAAAAGTGAAAAGTCGAAACTAGAGGGCCATTGCAAGAGGGCCGCGTGTGACGTGGTTCTTGCCGCCTCGGGCTCCCCGCGCGCGAGAAACGTGAAGTTCGTAAGACCGACGCTCACCCAAGTGGAAGCAAGTCGATCGTCGCGAAGGCGAGCTTGCTCGAGCGCTCGAGCTTTCAACGATTCGATCTCGTCGATCTTGCCCTGCATCCCTAGACTCAAGGAGCTAACGATGTAGGCAGTGGAGAGCTGCCATCCTCCCATGGTGCACTTGCGCTCGATGAGCTCAGCGGCCTCTCGACACATCTCCACCGCATCGTTCCACTCTCCGGTTAGGAACTTGGCGGTGGCCGATGTCGTGAGAGTAAGCGCCAGAAGATGGGGGTCACCGATGGCCTTAGCTTCGCGCATGGCCTGCTTTGCCCGCCACTCGAAGATGGGACGAAAGAGCCTGGGCCCGACCGCCGCTAGATAACAACTCTCGGTGGCAAGCGCTCTTGCTCGGTGGAGCTGATCGTTCGTCATGAAAGCAAATCGAGTGTGAAACGCCTGATAATAGGCGGACCGCGCGATGTCGGCCCACACCATGCCGATCGTTGCGGACCAGAGTACGTCCAACCGCTCCAAGAGCTCCCGGGTGGCCGGGAGCGGCTTCAAGCGAACCAGCCATCGAAAGCCGGCGAGTAGCTTCTGTTTTAGACAGAAGCGGAGCAGCCGCGAGACGGAGTAGGGGAGCTGCAGCTCCGGGACGGGCAACAGAAGCGTCAGCTTGCGGTAGCCTTCGTCGATAAAACCGCTGCGCAGGAGCGCTTCTGCCGAGCGGCGCCGCAGCTCGCGCGCCCTGAAAGGCTCACCGTCAGCGGTTTCCACGTGCCTAGCGGCGGTAGCGTATGCGTTTCCAGCCAATTGGCCTTGCCCTGACGCTTCGTAAGCGGCTCCGAGACGCTCGTGGATCGGTGACTGGTCGCCCGAGCCATCCTGCACCTCCAGACCCAGCAGGTAGACTTGGATCGCTTGGTCAAACGCCATGGCGTCCATGAGACGATCGCCGGCGCGCAGGGCGTACTTTCTGGCCATGTCTTCGTTGCCCGCACCACGCCAGTGCCAAAACGTCGCGACGGGGTCTGCTTTTGCGTCCGCGCTCAGGGTTTGGGCCAAAGCAAGATGCAGGTCACGCCCGGCCTGCGCACCAAGATTGGCGACCAGAGCTTCGCGGATCCCGTCGTGATAGGGCACGAGGGGCATCATCGGACCAAGCGGAACTTGCTCGATGAGTCGACCCGCCCCGAGGAGCTCCTGTGCTGCTCGTGCAGGCGCCGCTACGTTCATTGCAGTTGCAAGGGTCGCTAGGGTCACGGGCCTCGTCGCGATGCAACACGCTTCGAGTATGCGACGTGCATCTTCACCTAAGTCTGCGAGCCTTTCGCGGAGCACGTCCGCCAAAGACATGGACCGGTGAGGTATCCACTCCGAGGCTTGATCCTGGACGTGCTGAGCGATCTGCAAAGCGAGGAACGGGTTGCCCCGGCTCTCCCTGGTGATCGTGGAAATTACCCTGGTCGGTGCCTCTCCCATCACCTCGCGGATCAATCGCGACATCTCAGCCCGAGAAAGAGATCCAAGGTTCAGGTCTAGGGCGGTAAACCCGCTCGAGTCGAGTAGCTCGTGGCACGATTCGATTTGACGTGCCGTCGTGACCAAAAGCAACGGTACCGGTTCATGAAGCAGACTTCCCCAGAACGCGGCGCTGTCGCGATCGCACCACTGGAAGTCATCGATCCAAACTACGACTTTGCGAAACTTCGAGAGCTTTCTCAACACCGAGCTGAGAGCTGCCAAGCCATGTCTCCTTCGTTCGCGAAGGTCGATCGCAGCGGCTTCTAGGGAAGCTGCCGTTTTAAACCCTTTCACCCGGGCGAACACGGGAAAGAGTTGGAGCAGGTCGGCAGCTCTACGCGGTACGAGTCCTTCTACCTGCTCGCGGGGGAGCCGGCGAAGCTCTTGGGTTAGCGCATCGGCGATTCCATCGATGCCAGGCAGGGGGAGGGTAGCCACCGGCAAACACCTGCCCTGTAGAACCGTGGCGTCCGCCTCCTCCTCGATGCGTTCGAGCACGCTTCGCACGAGGTGCGTTTTGCCGATTCCAGACGGACCCGAGACGCGGACGACGGTCGGCGCGGACGGGCTCAAATGCCGAAAGGCCCGAATCAACGCCTCCGCGTTGCGTTCTCTGCCGACCATGGGAGGACGGATCCGCAATCGGGAGATCCGTGTCCTGGAATGCTTTTTCAACTCCCGCGATATCATGGAAGCCGTGGGGCGCGCCTCCGGGTCGGGATCGGTCATTTGGCGAATCAGTCTTTCGAGCCACTCCGGTGTTCCCTCCGGGAACGTTGGCAAGCCTTGGCGCTTCAAGCGATCGAGCTGAACTAAATCCGTGCCTACGAACGGCCGGGAGCTCGTCACGCATTCGTAGGCCAATACGCCGAGGGAATAGACATCCGCGGCCGCGCTGGTCTCCGTCGTCCATACAGCCTCAGGGGGCATGTAGGCGACAGTTCCCGCCACCGGATGCTCACGGTTGCGCTTGCCGCGAATGGTCGCCATGAGACCAAAGTCGAGGAGCACCACCCGCCCACCCGTGGATAGACGGACGTTGCTCGGTTTGACGTCTCGGTGGATCCAGCCGCGACCGTGCATGACCTCCAGGACGCCGGCCAACTGTGCAAGAGCCTCGCAAAGGCGATCACAGATCTCGGAGTGCCACGCGCCCGGTGGGGTACCTTGCCGTACCCATTCTGTGAGATGGGGTCCGTCGACCAACTCCATCGTGAAGAAGCAATGCGCGCCCTCGATCACCAGCTCATACATGTGAGCGAGGTTTTCGTGATCGATCTCACAAAGCGCTCGGAACTCGCGCTTCAGATCGTAGAGGTCGTCCGGGTCGAACCCCCTCAAGGTCTTGAGGGCCACCTCCATCTTGGTGGGGATGTGAAGCGCTCTGTACACGGTTCCGCCGTGGCCGCGCCCGAGCTCCTGCGAAACCTCGTAGTTGAGCTTGCGGAGCACCTGGGACGTGAGGGCCTCCTGAGGTGGACCGAACGGGGGATGTCGGTTGGTGTGGAGTACTGGGCTTGCGGGCATTACATGTAGTCCGTGCACGCTATCACGAAGAAGCCGGTCGTGAGCGGATTGGCGCGCTCTCGCTCTTTCGATGCATCCCTCGAACGAGGGAGTGCCTGCGCCCCTTCAGCCTGGCTAAGGTGATTGGTGGAGAGGG
Organism: Myxococcales bacterium; assembly: GCA_029863605.1. Classification (GTDB taxonomy): domain Bacteria; phylum Myxococcota_A; class Polyangia; order Polyangiales; family Houyiibacteriaceae; genus SG8-38. Next base: position 25,616 of record JAOTVB010000024.1, read on the forward strand.
CCAATGAGGCCGGTTCCAGGGGGGAATCAATAGTTATGAGGGTCAAGCCACACCGGCCACCTGGGCCGGCGAAGCTCCCGTTGATTGGGGACTGCTTGGCGTTCGGGCGCGATCCCCACGGCTTCTTGCTCGAGGCGGCCTCACACGGACCGCTCGCGACGTTGCGGCTCTTTTCTCGACCATTTTATCTGGTGTCATCCCCCGAGTTGGTGCAACAGGGCCTCGTTCACCGAAGCCGTAGCATGCGCAAAGACGATGGCTTGTTCGATCTCATACGTCGTGCTCTCGGCAATGGCCTCGTGACGAGCGAGAACCCGCTGTGGCGTCGTCAACGAAAGTTCATGGCGCATGCGTTTACTCCAGCGCGAGTGGAGCTGTACGCCGACAAGATGGTCGACGCGGCGCTCGGCACGCTGAGCCAATGGTCCGAAGGCCAGCCAGTCGAGCTTCATGCAGAGATGGCAGAGATCGCGCTGGAAGCAGTTTCAAACGCGCTATTCGATCTACCGTTGCGCCGTCAGGCCCAAAGCGTGTTCCGCTCGATGAACGCGATCGGAGACTTTTTCGTCGAGGCATTTGCAAGCCCGATTGCACTCCCCCATTGGTGGCCATCTCCAAGGAATTTCCGGTTCATTCGCGCCTGCCGGGAGATGGACTCCGTCGTCGAAGGGATCATCGGTGAACGGCGTAAAGACAACCACGACCGCGGAGACCTCTTGAGCGCATTGCTTCTGGGCGTGCACGAAAACGGCGAGCACATGTCCGAGAAGCAGGTTCGCGATGAATGCATGACCATGCTCATTGCCGGTCACGAAACGACGGGTCTAACCCTCATGTACACCCTATACCTTCTCGCACGCCACCCAGAGATCGAAACGAGGGTGCGGGAGGAGATCGACGGGGTCTTGGGTGGACGTCGTGCGACTGCCTCTGATTTGGAGTCACTCGCTCTTACGATGCAGGTCATCAAGGAGGCTTTGCGGCTCTATCCGCCGGCCTGGATGACGGCCCGTGTGCTCATCGAGGAAACCGAGCTCGGCGGTTATTCACTGCCCGCGGGCTCGGCGCTGATGTTCTCTCCATGGGTCACCCATCGCGATCCACATGTCTTTACGAATCCCGAAACGTTCGACCCCGATCGGTGGTCGCCCGAACGCGCCGCGAACATGCCGAGATTCGCATTCTTTCCGTTTGGAGCTGGGCCGCGGGCTTGCATTGGAAACCATTTCGCCATGATGGAGCTCGGTCTGATCCTTGCAACGTTGCTTCAACGGTGCCGCTTCGAGCTTGTTTCCCAGGCACCGATTCGCATCGGTGTGTCGGCGACCTTGCGCCCCGCGCACGAGGTGCACGCTCGCGTCCACCTGCGGGCCACTCGTAGAACTGGTGCTCGCAGACCAGCCTGCCCCTCGCCGGAGGCCGCAGTTCGCGTCCCGGCGGTGCGCCCGCGATCCGGCCCAGCACGAATAGCGCCGATTTCAAGCGTGCCCCGCAGTGTCGGCCGTTTTGATGTAGATAGCTCGCCCCGATGCCCTTTTGCCGGAGGTGAGGCGCCAGCGCGCGCCGCTCTCGAGCGTGAGCCAGGCCCCGCGCTCGATGACTCGCTGCCCTCGTCCAAGAATCGCTAGACCCCGACCACTGCTGAACAGACTGGTCGAAACGGGTCACGGCTCCTGATGACGGATTCCGAGGTGCTGAACACCTGAGGTCCTCGTTCATCATTCACACTGGACAGAACAGCCGTTTTTCGCGCAGCTCCGCATTATATTTCCAGCGGATTTGCACCCTATTTCTAGAATCGTGACACTCTAGAGATGGGGGATCCCGCAGATGAGGGATAGCGCGCCTGCCTTGGCGTTGTGGGCACTCGCTCTGTCGTGGCCAGCCGGGGCGTACGCGCAGTGCTCGACCGCCGACGTCGACATGAACGGGATACCCGATGTGTGCCCGGCGGGCTCGAACTACATCGGGGGGACCGCTGCGGGGGACACTCTTCGGGGCACCAACGGCGTCGACTGCATGTTCGGGTACGGCGGCGACGATGACATCGACGGCCGCAACGGCGACGACTACATCTGCGCCGGCAGTGGCGCCGACGTCGTCGACGGCGCCGGGGGCCACGACAGCATTTTCGGTGAGGCAGGCAACGATGCGCTCGATGGCGGCGCGGGCGACGATTTCATCAATGGTGGCGACGGCGACGATATAGTCGACGGCTCGTCGGGCACGGACAGCCTCAATGGCGGCGCCGGGAACGACACGATCGATGGAGGCGGCGGACCCGATTTCTTGAGCGGCGAGGACGGCGATGACGTTCTCAACGGAGGTGGCGGCAATGATTCACTGAGCGGCGGCGATGGCACAGACCCTTTGGATGGCGGTGGCGGAACCGATACCTGCGTCGAGGAAGTCCCGGGTACATCCGAGTGGCTGACGAGCTGCGAGACCGTGACCTACGCGTCGATCAGTCGGTTCGATGTGGTCAAGAGTGGTCGCGGGGCGATCGTCACTTGGGAGACCACAACCGAGGTCGGTGTGGTCGGATTTCGCCTGTGGCGGATCGTAGCCGGCGGAGCTCCACGCTTCGTCGAGGAGCTCGCCGCGGCGCCCAACGGAGAGCTGCACGGCGGTACCTATTTCGCACGCGACGAGTTAGCACGGGGTGCCGAGGTCACCTACCTGCTCGAGGAGCGCACCGTGGCGGGGGGAAGCGTCCGTCACGGGCCGTTCGTCCGCTCGTTGGATCCAGCATCGGCGAGTCATCCGTCTCGACTTTGGGTGGGGCGCTCGGGCCGCATTGCCCGGAAGGTCCCGCTTCGACGGCTGCGTCGCGAATGGCCGGCCGAATCGAGCGCTGCATTCCAGACGAAGAGTGGGGACTCTCCGGATGCGGTCGAGCTCGCCGTCGATGCTTCGGGTGTGATCGAGGTCAGCGCCGACGAAGTCTCGGAAGGGCTGGGGCTTCCCGTGGGGGACGTGGCAGCGTTGATCCGAGAGGGTGGCCTCGACCTTCGTCTCGCCGACGTGTCGGTGCCCTGGCAGTCGGTCGCGGGGGGTGCGGGCATCCGCTTCGTGGCCGACGACTCCCGCTCGCCGTTCACGCTCCTCAAACGATATCTGTTGTCGGTTGGTCCTGGGGTGCTCATGGAGACGCGTGAGCTCGTGCCTGCCGGCCAGGAAGCGCCGCACTCGTTTGTCGAGACCGCGCGGTTCGAGGAGAACGTGTTTCCGGGGCTCACGGGCAATCCCGACCCGCGCAAGGACTTTTATTTCTGGCATGCGCTGACCTCAGCGGCCGAGGTCACGATTCCGGTGGCGCTTCCGTCGCTGGCGACGCCGTCTGCGGTGGCGCTTCGCGTATTCGTGCACGGCGCCACCGACCATCCCGAGCAGGCCCATCAAGTCGAGCTTCGGTGGAACGGTCAAAGCCTCGGGACCTTCGATCTTTTCGGGCGCACGTCCCATGTGTTGGAGGTGCCGCTCGACGGTGTGGCCGCGACGGCCGACAACGAGCTCGTGATCGCACAGCACGTCCTTGGCGAAGCGCTTCCGGTCGTGTACGTCGACACGGTCGAGGTCGACTATGTGCGAGAAGCACGCGCGGAGGGGATGTCGTTTGAGTTTGGGGCGAGTGTCGACGGCGTGCACACGGTCACCGGCTTCACCGAAGACAACGTGCTTCTCTACGACATCAGCGATGCGGACTCCCCAGTGGCCTATGGCGAGACCCCGCTCATCGCCGACGGAGAGACCTACCGCTTGAGCTTTACCGGAGCCGATGCGGCAACTCGGTTCCTGGCCGCCGGCCCGGGGGCCGTGCGCTCGCCGATCGAGGTACGCCCGCATTTCGCGTCGACGCTTCGAGAGGCCAATCATGACGAAGACTACATCATCGTGGCGGCCTCCCATCTCGTCGAAGCGGCAAAAGGCTTGGCCGAACTTCGAGAAGCGGACGGCTATCGTGTGTTGCTGGTCGACATCGAAGATGTCTACTGGGCGTTCGCAGGGGGAGTCTCAGACCCCGCCGCGGTCCGGTCGTTCCTTGCGCATGCCTGGGAGACCTGGGCGAGCCCGCCACGCTTTGCCGCGTTGGTGGGACTCGGTACGTTCGACTATCGAGACTTGGGCGGCCTAGGCGGCAATTGGGTGCCGCCGATGTACGCTCAGACCGACGGCGGTCTTTTCGCTTCGGATTCCATGTTGGGCGATGTCGTCGGGGACGACGGTGTGCCCGAAATCGCGGTCGGACGACTACCGGTCACCAATGGCGACGAGCTCGCGCAAGTCCTCGAGGCCACGCGTCGGTTTGAAGCCGACCATGCCGACATGGATGTGCTCGTCGCCTCCGATGATTCCGAGATGCGCGAGTTTGCGCATGCGACTCGACTCTTACGCACCTCGTTGCCGTTCGAGCGGATCCACGAGATCGACCTCGATCAAGAGACGCTCCAGGAGGCCCGCGCTCGGCTCTTCGCCTTGTGGGAAGACTCACTCAGCTGGGTGAGCTTCATCGGGCACGGAGGCCTCGATCGGTTGGCCAACGAGGGCTTGCTCACCACCACCGACGTGCCGACCCTGAGCGCGAATAGCAGCCCCGTCATCCTCGGCTGGACCTGCAACATCGCGCGGTTCGATATCCCTGGTTTCCTCGCGCTGGGCCACGACTTGATCGTCCGGGGGATAAGCCCCGCGGTCTTCAGCGCCACCGGCTGGTCCAATCACCACGACACCGACGCGCTTCGAACTGAGCTCACAGCGGCCGCCTTTGCCTCCGATGCCGAAACCATCGGCGAAGCAGTGCTCCGGGGCCATCGCGCCGCCTCGGAGGCTCCCGTGCAGTTGCACCGGGTCTATGCGCTCCTTGGGGATCCAGCGCTTCGCCTCCGCGCACCTAAAGCCGATCGGGACTTGAACGATCCGAGCGCGAGCGGTGAGCCGGTCGCGGGCCAAGGAGATGAGGCGAGTTGGGGGAGCTCCGGCTGCCAAATCGGGCCCGAACGAGGGGCCGACCCGTGGTTTGGGCTCCTCGTCTTGGTCGCCGGTCTGTGGGTCTCATCGCGCCGTCGCCAGTCCCGCGCTGCGCTAAGCTAGCCTCTTTGGACGGCTGATTATATCAACAACGGATTTGCACCCTGTGGCTAGAATTGCAAGGCTCTAGAGACAGAGGATCCCGCGAACGCGGGAGAGATCGATTGCCCCGCTTGGCAACCCAGGCCATCCGGAGATCCATTTCCGTTATTATTGTAGTTGCACAGTATTAGTAGAATTGCTTACACTCCATATATGAGGAGCCCCGCATATAAGGACCCGCGATGAGGGCTGGATGGGTTGCCAGCGCTTTGTGTGCATTTGCCGTGTCGTGGCATGCGGATGCGTCCGCCCAATGTAGCGGGGGCGGCACGCGCGGCGCCTTCGGTACCTCGGAGTATCTCTACTGTGGGACCGACGCGAATTGGGGCGCCGCAGACGCAGACTGCGCGACCGCCGGAGCCGGTTGGACACTGACACGCGTCGACGACAGCGTTGAAGACGCGTTCATCAGGGGCCTAGGGGGCGGCGACCTCTGGATCGGGGGCGATGACCAGGCCGTCGACGGTGAGTGGCGCTGGCGCGACGGGGATCAGTTTTGGCAAGGCGACGAAAACGGAACGCCCGTGGGTGGCTTGTACAACAACTGGAGCGGGGGCCAGCCCAACGCAGGAGGAGATGAAGACTGCACGCGGATGAAGGGTGACGGGACCTGGGAAGACCGACAATGCGCCGACACCGAACGCTACGTGTGTGAAGGGCCACCGATCTGCGGCAACGGCGTCAGAGGCGCAGGAGAAGAGTGCGACGACGGCAATACCACGGATGGTGATGGCTGTAGCGCGACGTGCACTCTCGAGGGCCCTCCGCCGTGCGGGGATGGTCGGATCTGGCTCGGAGAGGCATGCGACGACGGGGGCACAGTGGGTGGCGACGGGTGCAACTCGACGTGTGAGATCGAGCCAGGGTACGCATGCACCGGAGAACCGTCGATCTGCACGTCTTCCTGCGAAGACAATTTCGCGTGGCGCAGCCAGATGGGCTCGACGACGACCGAATATCTCCTGTGCGAAAAATCGCTTTCGGTGAGTGCGGCAGAGACGATTTGTGAGGGGCTTGGTGCGGGGTGGACGCTGACGCGGATCAATGATGCGACCGAGAACGCGTACATCGACGGATTCATCGGAAATCATGTTTGGACCGGTGGACAGGATGAGGCCGTCGAGGGCGCATGGCGCTGGCGTGACGGAGTTCAGTTCTGGCAAGGCGACGAAACGGGAACACCCGTCGGTGGGCTCTATACCAACTGGAAGTCGGGCGAGCCCAACGCAGGAGCCGATGAGGACTGCACGCGACAAGAGGACGGCGGCTTGTGGCAAGACAAGAAGTGCAGCGACAACGAGAAGTTCGTATGCGAGGGCCCGCCGATCTGCGGAAATGGCGCGGTGGCGATGCCCGAAGAGTGCGACGACGGCAATACCGCGGATGGCGATGGCTGTAGTGCGACGTGCACCCTCGAGAGCCCTCCCACGTGCGGGGACGGTCGGGTTTGGCTCGGAGAGGAATGCGACGACGGGAACGCGCTGGATGGTGACGGGTGCAGCGCCATTTGTGGGATCGAGCCAGGGTTCACCTGCACCGGAGACCCGTCGTCAACCTGCACGGCTATCTGTGCGCCAGGAGACTTACAGTGGCACAGCCAGATGGGCTCGACGACGACCGAGTATCTCCTGTGCGATACATCGCATACTACGAGCAACGCCAAGACGATTTGTGAGGGGCTTGGTTCCGGGTGGACGCTCGCGCGTATCGAGGATGCGACCGAGAACGGGTACGTCGACGGCCTCATCGGCGATCACCTTTGGATCGGCGGACACGATGAGGCCGTCGAAGGCGTATGGCGCTGGCGTGACGGGGTTCAGTTTTGGCAAGGCGACGAAACGGGAACCCCGATCGGTGGGCTCTACACCAACTGGAAGTCGGGCGAGCCAAACGCAGGAGCAGATGAAGACTGCTTACGACAAGAGAACGGCGGCTTCTGGCAAGACCGCAAATGCACTGACAAGGAGAGGTTCATCTGTGAGGGCCCGCCGATCTGCGGAAATGGCGCGGTAGCGACGCCAGAAGAGTGCGACGACGGCAATATCCAAGATGGCGATGGCTGTAGTGCGACGTGCACCCTCGAGGGCCCTCCCACGTGCGGGGACGCTCGGATTTGGCTCGGAGAAGAATGTGACGACGGGAACGCGCTGGGTGGCGACGGATGCAGCTCCACGTGTCAGGTCGAGCCGGGGTACACCTGCGCCGGAGACCCGTCGTCGACCTGCACGCCTTCCTGCGCAGACAATTTCGAGTGGCATAGCCAGATGGGCTCGACGACGACCGAATATCTCCTGTGCGAAAAATCGCTTTCGGTGAGTGCGGCAGAAACGATTTGCGAGGGGCTTGGTTCGGGGTGGACGCTCGCGCGGATCAACGATGCGACCGAGAATGGGTACATCGACGGATTCATCGGAAATCATGTTTGGACCGGTGGACAGG
>JAOTVB010000041.1 GCA_029863605.1 Myxococcales bacterium
CTCGATCCCTCCGCTTGAGGGCCAGCTCCTGCCAGGCTCATGCGTGACGCGGGGGCAGCCGGCGCTTCTCGGCGTGTGGGCGCCGGACCAGGCACACGCCGCCGGCGGCCGTCAGCACGGACTCGTGTGATGGCCACGTTTTCGCGGTTGGGATGACGGCACGCGGCTTGCTGCACCCCGGACGTGCTTGCTGGGATCGGTGCCGCGTGGGTGGTCGGGCTTCTTGTCGGCGCGCAGTGGCAGAGTGGCGCAGGGCCTGGGCTGGTTGCCACCTCGATGTTGGGGGCCGGGATGCTGGCGGTGCATGGCCAGGAGCTTCGCGCGCGGCTCTGGGTTGTCCCGCTCTCGCTCTTCGCGTTCTTAGCGGGGCTAGGCGTTGCCGACCACGCTCCGCGCAGTTGCTCGGCTCGCGGTGAAGTGTCGGTGCGTGCTGCGGTCGAGTCGGTGCGGTACGGGGTTGACGAAGCGCGCGTTCGGCTGCGAGTGATCGAAGGCCGATGGGTCCCCTCGAGTGAGCGCGTCCCAGAGGGGCTTCTGATCAACACCCAGCTTCCCCTCGACGGCGCACCCCCGTCCGGTAGCACCGTCCGGTTCGCCGGGAAGGTCCATCCGCCGACCGTGCTCCGCAACCGATCGCCAAAACCGACGCTCACTCGACCGCACGGCGGAGCGTGTTGGGGCAAGCCCAGTAGCGACGCCGGATTGCAGATCGTCTCTATCTCGCGCGGGCAAGAGTGGATCGACCGCGCCCGAAAGCGTGTTCGGCACCGCATGGTCGACGGGCTTCCGGAAGAGGTAGCCGGCGTTGCACGGGCATTGGTTCTCGGCGACGGGGCAGCGCTCGGATACGAGCAAAGGCGAACCATCGCGGCAGTCGGGCTCGCCCATCTCTTTGCCGTATCCGGCCTTCACATCGCCCTGGTGAGCGGGACGCTGGTGCGTGGGCTCCACTGGTTGATGCGCGGATGCATCGTGCGAGCCGACCCATTGCGGATCGCCGCAGCGATCGGCATCCCGCTCACATTGCTTCACGCGACTTTCGCGGGAGGGTCTCCAAGCGCATGGCGTGCAGCGGTGACCGCAGCCCTCACGTGGAGCGTCGTTTTGCTGGGAAGGCGGTCCTCGGCCACCGCGGTCACCGCAATGGCCGCCATGGTCTTGTCCGTACCCGAGCCATCGATTGCACTGAGGCCCGCGTTTGTTCTTTCAATCGTCGCAACGACTGCAATCCTGAGCGCGCCAAACGTAAAGCGAGGCCGATGGAGAAGATTGCGTGCGGCTTCCACGATCAGCGCCCGCACTTTGACTGCAACCGCACCGATGGTCTGGTGGTGGTTCGGGGGCATTCCACTGATTGGCTGGATCACCAATATCGTCGTGCTTCCGTTCGGAAGCCTCGTCGTGATCCCACTCGCGCATCTGTTCGCGCTCTTCGGAGAGGCTTCCCATCTGGGTGACTGGCTGAGGGCTTGGCTCTCGGGGGCAGTTCGCCTGCTGCTCATCGCATGTGACTCCTTTGCGCCCATGGCAATCACGCAACGACTTCCGCCCCTCGATGCGACCCAAGGGCTGACCGTGCTTGCGGCCAGCATCTTGCTACTGATGGCGTGGAGGTGGCGTACCCGTCTGGCGATCATGCTGATCGCAGCAGTGATTTGGATTGTTGCCGAGCATCGTCTGGTCGAGCACCACCAGCCTCGCGGTGTCCTTCGGGTGGCGTTCCTTGATGTGGCGCAAGGAGACGCGGCTCTGGTCGACTTTCCCGACGGCAGTCTTGCTCTGATCGACACCGGCCAAGGTGGTCGACACCCCGCAGGCCGGGAGATCATCCGGCTTCTTCGCGAGCGTCGACGCTCGCGCATCGATCGCCTGATCATCACCCACGGTCACCCCGACCACTACGGAGCGCTTCCTCAGCTGTTCGACGAAATCGAGGTCGGGGAGCTGTGGGTCAACGGGCAACTGCTCGCCGAAGAGCAGGACGGCACGATGGCTACACTGCTCGCCCTCGCCCGTAACAGGGGGACCAAGGTTCGGTTCACCGACAACATATGCAGGCAACCCAGCGAGATCGGAGGCGTCCACCTCGCGGTCCTTTGGCCCTGCCCTCGCTATGACCCCGAACTAGACCTCAATGACAACTCGATCGTCCTGCGTCTCAGCCTCGGAGCTCATTCTTTTCTGTTCACGGGTGATGTCGAAGCCGAAGCTGAGTGGCGACTCCTTCATGAGGGAAGACTCTCCCAAACCGATGTACTGAAGGTCGCCCACCATGGCTCGAAGACTTCGACGACCGAGGAGCTCGTGGACGTGGTGCGTCCGACCCTCGCGGTGGCCAGCATGGGTGCCCACAATTTCTATGGCCACCCTAGCCTGCTCGTCATCGAGCGCCTCCGAAATGCAGGCGTACACGTCTTCCGCACCGACCTTCACGGTGGTGTCACCGTCGAAACCGACGGAACGACTCTTGAAGCCCAAACTTGGCGGGACGGCATGATCACGACCACAAGTGCGAAGATCAAGCACTAAGCCGCGATGGCCTTCTCGTACACCCGGTACACTTTGTAGACGCGCGCGCGCATGCCTCTTATACCGGCATTGATTGGGCGGTTGGTCTCGAGCGTCCAGCCAAGCTCTGCCCAGTCGTACCCCGCTTTAATTCCTCGTTTAGCAATCTCAGCATAAATCGCTATTGAGAGCGGCGCGTAGCGACGCGATCCGCGAAATTTTTTTCGAATTCCAAGCAGCATCAAACGGGCCGACTTCAATCCTCGCACCTTCAGCCGCCACAGGAGCTTGGTGACGGTTACCGCGTTCAGCTTTCCATCGAAGTCACGAATCGCCTCGTTGACGTTGGGAAGACAAACACACATCGCCGCGGCCTCGCCATCGACCTCGACGAAGAACGAAAGCCTCTTGTCGAGGATGAGCGCGAGGTCCTTCGCCATCTTCTTCGCTTCGGCCTCGGTCGAAGGCACGAAACCCCAGTTGTCTTGCCAAGCGTCATTGAAGATCTCGAGTAGTTGTCCGATTTCGCGCTTCAAGTCGCCGGGCCGGATCGATCGAAATCGCACCTCGGGCATGCTGTGGATCGTTTTCCAGGCTTTTTCCGCGCGCGGCGGCGGCGGTTCGACCTTGTACATCCATCCAAAGAGGTCCTCCGCCTTGGCGAGCCCAGCGCCCTCAGCGAGCGCTCCTTGATACGACCGGTGATGCGGGCACATCAGCACCGGGGGGCTGTCGAACCCTTCGACCAACAAGCCGGACTCCTCGTTGATGGAGAGCGAGAACGGGCCGCGCATCACCTTCATGCCCCGACTTGCAAGCCACTCTTCAGCTTTCAAAAGCAGCGCGTCGGCTACCTCTTGGTCGTCGATCGTGTCGAAGAAACCAAAAAAGCCGGCGGCGTCTCCGTGTACGCGCAGATGTTCGTGATCGATCTGTGCGGAAATACGGCCAGCGAGCTCACCGTCTTTTCGGGCGGTGAAGAGCGCGCACTCAGCATGCTCGAAGAACGGATTCTTGTTCGGGCTCAGGCGGTCCCGAACCTCCATTTGCAAAGGCGCCACCCAGGCGGGGTCGTTCCGATAGATCTGGTACGCGACCTGAACGAAATCGTCGAGGTCTCCCCCCGGCTGATGTTCGGTGATCTCGATGCTCATACCTTGAGGGGGCCGACCATTTCTTCGGGCTTGATCGCTTCGTCAAACTCCTCACCGGTCAGCAGGCCGAGCTCGATCGCCGCTTCGCGAAGGGTCGTGTTGTTCTTGTAGGCATGTTTGGCCACTTTGGCGGCATTGTCGTAACCGATTGACGGATTGAGGGCGGTCACCAGCATCAATGAGCGCCGTAGCTTGTCGTCGATCGTCTCGAGGTTGGGCTCGATTCCGACGGCGCAGTTGTCGTTGAAACTCTGCGCGGAATCACCTAGCAGCCTCACCGATCGGAGCAGGTTGTACGCCATCACCGGCTTGTACACATTGAGCTCGAAGTTCCCTTGAGAACCCGCGACGCCGATGGTCACGTCATTCCCCATCACCTGGGTGCAAACCATCGTGAGTGCCTCACACTGGGTGGGGTTCACCTTACCCGGCATGATCGAGCTGCCTGGCTCGTTTTCTGGAATTCGGATCTCCCCGATGCCGGAGCGCGGCCCGGACGACAGCCATCGAACGTCATTGGCGATCTTCATCAGCGCGACCGCCAACTGCTTGAGCGCCCCACTCGTTCCCACGAACGCATCATGGCCCGCGAGAACCGCAAACTTATTGGGCGCAGTGACGAACGTCTTTCCGGTGAGCTCGGCGATCTTGGCCGCAACGCGCTCTGCATATTCTGGATGCGTGTTGAGCCCGGTGCCTACTGCGGTTCCCCCGAGCGCGAGCTCCCGAAGCTGCGGGAGCGTTGCTTCGACAGCATCCAAGGCATGATCGATCTGCGAGACCCAGCCGCTGATCTCCTGCCCGAGGGTCAGGGGCGTCGCGTCCTGAAGGTGCGTCCTTCCGATCTTCACGATGTCGGCAAAGGCTTCGGACTTTTGTTGGAGCGTATCGCGCAGAATCCGGACGCGCGGAAGAAGCTGGTCTTCGATTTGGATCACCGCGGCGATGTGCATGGCCGTCGGAAACGTATCGTTGGAGGACTGAGATCGATTCACGTCATCATTTGGGTGAACCGGCTTCTTCGACCCCATCTCTCCACCCGCAAGCTCGATGGCGCGATTGGAGATCACCTCGTTGACGTTCATGTTGGACTGGGTGCCCGAGCCGGTCTGCCAGACGACCAACGGAAAGTGATCGTCGAGCTTGCCCTCGATGACTTCATCGGCAGCCTGCACGATCAACTCGCAGATGTCTTGGTCGAGATTGTCGAGCTCGCGGTTGGTGATGGCGGCGGCCTTCTTGAGGACTCCGAAGGCATGAATCACCTCAATGGGCATGCGCTCTTCGCCGATCTTGAAGTTGTTGCGAGACCGCATGGTCTGCGCTCCATAGTATTTGTCGGCGGGCACCTCGATCGGGCCCATCGAATCGGTTTCCACGCGCGTTGCCATCTGACCTCCGGCGCTCACTTACCGCGTCCTTGACCCGATGTCGATTCCTCGTAGGAGCCTGAAGATGCGCCCGGAGCGACCCCATCTGCCGCCGCGCCCGTGCCCTTCGTGCGGAGAGCAGATCGACCCACTACGCGCCCCCCGAATGTTGTGGCGTGAGGATGGGGCACGCTACCTCTGCAGCCAACCCTGCTACGAGCGGTTTTTGCGGGGCGACCATGACTTCGATTCGCCGGTCTCAAAGCGAGCGGAGGAGCCCCGCGCCGAGCGTGCATCGATTCCCGAGCTCGTGCGTGAGGCGACCCTCATTCGACGGGATGAGGAAGGAAGCGACCGAGAGGTCGACGGCGCCCACCCCTACGACCGGTGGATCGCCACCGGGCTTTCTATTCTCGCAATCGCAGCGGCGGCGTTCGCAAGACGGCCCGAAACCGCGTGGCTCGCAGGGGTGTTGGTCATCGGCTCCGCCCTGGTCAACGCGCGCACGCCGCTTCGGACGGCGGATGCGAGTCGCTTGGTCCAATTGGTTGCGCCCCTCGGCTTGGCGGTCGCGGCGGTATCGGCGATCATGACTTCGGGTGCGGGTCTGTCGACCTGGTCGATGATCGGTCTCGGAGCTGCAGCATTCGTGGTGTCGGTCCGAGGCTGGGTCCACGCCTCGTTATCCTCGCCGGTGCGCGACGCCGAACGAGCGCTTCTCGAGAGCCTCCCGAACAAGGCCCGGGTGCCCACCCTCGATCGATCGACCTACGAAGAGGTGCCGATCGAACAACTGCAACAAGGCGATCTAGTCATCGTCCTCGAGGGTGAGCTCGTTCCCGCCGACGGCGTTGTCGAGCGTGGTTCTGGAGTAGCTTTGAGATACCCCCGGGCCGCGCTTTCGAGACCATGCGACCAAGGGGATTTTCTCCTTGCCGGTACCCGCGTGCTCGATGGCGCCCTGACGGTTCGAGTTCGTCGTACCGGTGACAGACGCGGCATCGTCCGCGCGATCGAGCTCGTTCGTCGTACACAACAAGACACACCGGCCGCCTTCCGTTTGCGATGGGCAATCAACCAATGGAGCTGGGCCTTGCTCGGACCGATCGCGATCGCGTTGATTCTGTGGAACGGGCTCGAGAGCACGGCGGCTCTGCTGCTCGGAGCTCCCCTGATCGCCGTGCTCGCGTCTCTCGATGTTCCCGTGGTGACCGCCTCGCTGGGAGCGGCACGACGCGGGATGTTCTTCGGGAGCTCTCGGGCCCTACGCGATGCAGGTCGGGTAGGCACGACGGCAATCGTCATGCGGGGAGCGCTCACCGCCGGCGAGCCCATCGTTCAGCATGTACACAGCTTGGGAGAATTGGACCTCGCTCCACTCTTAGGGATGGCTGCGGCTGCCGAGAGGATCGTCGCAGACCATCCGATCGCGCGAGCGATTCGTCAGTACGCGGCTGAGCACGGTGACGCGGCGCCTCAGATGCGTCGATCCAGCCTGCATCCGGGGCTCGGCGTCACCGCGGTTACGCATCAAGGGGCCGGCCTCGTCGTCGGTCGGCGCCAGTTGCTTTTGGACGAAGGCATCAGTGTCGCAAGCGCGGACGCCGACGCAGAGCACATCGAGAACGAAGGGCTGACACCGATCTTCATCGCGGTCGACGGCCAGCTCGAAGCGCTGATGGCAATCCTCGACCCCACGCACGTCGGGGCTCGAGATGCGGTGCAACGGATCTCCGACTTGCCGTGCGAGGTCGTCATCCTCTCCGGCGACGACCGTAAAACGGTGGAGCGGATCGCGATGCACCTCGGAGCCCCGCAGGTGAAAGCTCCCCTTTTGCCGGTGGAGCGCGTTGCCGAAGTGCGCGCGCTTCGAGAGGCCGGTAACATCGTCGCCACGATCGGCCGCGGAGGAGACGACGACACAGCGCTTGCGGCTGCCGACGTGCCGGTCCCCCTTCGCTTGGTGGGCTCCGCGCTCGAGGACCGCGGGGTCGCCATTGCCAGCCACGACGTCCGGGATGCGGCCGGCGCACTTTGGATTGCCCGGGCCGCTCGGAGGACGGTCTGGCGGAGCCTCGGGGTCTGCGGAGCAGCCACACTCGCCGTCGTCGTTGGTGCCGCGCTTGGCTGGATGACGCCGATGGCAGCGGCTCTGCTCGGGCTTGGAACTGAGGCTTGGACGCTCCGGGCTGGCTCCCGACTGCTTCGGCGTGTAGACCTGCGGGTGCCGATGCAGCAATAGCGGAGAACGACGATGAGTAAAAAGGCATGGGGCGGGCGCTTCGACGAAGAGTTGGACGCCATCGCAGCGAGATTCAGCGCGAGCGTGGATGTCGATCAACGCCTGTGGCCGCAGGACATCGACGGCTCGATCGCACACGTGCGCATGCTCGCCGATCAGAAGATCCTGACCGCCAAGGATGCCAAGAAGATCGTGGCGGGCCTCGAGAAGATCCGCGCTACGATCGAGCGGGGTGAGTTCGAATGGGACGCCGACAAAGAGGACGTCCACATGAACATCGAAGCGGCCCTAACCGAGGCGATCGGGGAGGCAGGCGGACGCCTTCACACGGCTCGGAGCCGGAACGACCAGGTCGCCAGTGATATGCGCCTGTGGACGCGCCAAGCTTGCCACTCGATCGCAACCGACATCGACGCATTGCTGCTAGCACTGGCCGACAAGGCCGAGGCTCACGTCGATTTCGTGATGCCGGGCTACACGCACCTGCAACGCGCCCAACCTACCCGTCTCGCCCATCATCTCCTAGCCTGGTGCGAGATGTTGGAGCGCGATCGGAGCCGTGTGCTCGACGCCGCCAAGAGAATGAACGAGTCGCCACTCGGGAGCGCTGCCCTCGCCGGGACGACCTTCCCGATCGATCGGGCGGCCACGGCCGAAGCCCTCGGGTTCGATCGACCCATGCAGAACTCGCTCGACGCGGTCGGCGATCGGGACTTTCTTCTCGAGGCAGTGAGCGCGTTGGCGATTTGCTCCGTGCATCTGTCGCGCATAGCCGAAGAGCTCGTGCTCTGGTCGAGTGAGGAGTTTGGCTTCGTGCAAATGAGCGACGCCTTCACGACCGGCTCGTCGATCATGCCGCAGAAGAAGAACCCCGACATGCCCGAGCTGGTCCGCGGGAAGACCGGCCGAGTCGTCGGCTCGCTCGTGAACCTCATGGTCATGCTCAAGGGCCTGCCGCTGGCGTACAATCGCGATCTACAAGAGGACAAGGCGCCTGTCTTCGACGCTTTCGACACCGTCCACGACTGTCTGGCCGTCCTGACGGGGGCGGTCGCCTCTGCCACGTTCGACAAGGCACGGATGGCAGAAGCGCTACAGTCGGGATATCTCGCTGCGACCGAGGTCGCCGATTGGCTCGCTACGCGGGGCGTACCCTTCCGAGAGGC
>JAOTVB010000016.1 GCA_029863605.1 Myxococcales bacterium
AACCCGGAGGCACTATCGCAGGGCCGCCGACACACGCCCGAAGGCGACGATCTCAATCGACTGTGGGACTTTTCATTCACCGAATCGCTCCGCCAAGAAGCCTGGGGGTACGAGCATCACCGTGTGGTCGAACTGAAACAAGTTCTCGGTGACTTGAATGTCTTCCTCGACCTTCATTCAGCCGCAACCTCGACACCGCCTTTCGCAGTGAGCAATGGCGTGCCGAGGATCGACGACATCTCCAAGCGGATCGGTGTTTCTTTTCTGGTGCAGAGCTGGTACGGGCTGGCAGACAAAGTGATCATCGGCTTCCTCCGGCTCGCAGGCGTGCCGGCGCTTTCCGTCGAATGCGGCGCGCACGACGACCCGGAGATCTCGGACAAGGCCTACCGCATCGCGTCGAGGTTCTTGCAAGTCACCGGAGCGCTGTTGGAGCAAACGCAGCCCGAAGGGAACGATGTGCGCACCGTGCACGTCGTCGAAACGATCACCAAGCCGAGCGCCGAGTTCCGCTTCGGCTCCCCGTGGACTGGGTTCCAGGAGCTCGAGCCGGGCGCTCTCGTCGGACGCGACCGAGTCACGGAAATTCGCGCCACTCGACGATGCTACGCCGTCCTACCGAACGAAAACGTCGAAGTAGGCGATGACGTAATCTACCTCGCGGTGGACGCCTAGTCTTGGTTGAGCATTCCGCATCCGACGCGATCGGACGGTGCACGTGGATCGTCGGCCGGCGGCGACAGGTCTGGAAGCGAGGCACCTGATCGAAGCACTTCCATCGCGCGGTGAGTGGACATGAAGATGCGACCCTCCGCCGCGAGCTTCTCGAGCAGTCCGGTTCGGTGAAGCACATCGCGGACGGGGCCTTTGACGCGCGTCAGCACGAGCTTGATTCCTAGTGACGCGAGCTCGTCGTCGAGCTCGGCCAGAGTTGCTGCGGCAGCAGAGTCTAGCTGATTGACACCTGCCGCTTCGAGAACGATGTAGCGTACGGGTGATTTGGCATCCGCGATCAGACCGCGCACCGTCTCTTTCAGGAAGCTCACATTACCGAAGTAGAACTGCGCGTCGATACGAACGAGCACGATGCCAGGCACTTCTTTGGCGTGCGGATGACGGGCAATGTTGAGATAGGTTTGCGATTCTGGAATTCGGCCGAGGACGGCAAAGTGGGGGCGGGTCGTGTGCACGAGGAATAAGAGCACCGACGCCCCGATCCCGACAAGGATTCCGTACTGGATCCCCAGGGACAAAGTCGCGACGAACGTAAGAACTAGAAGGCCGAAGTCCTCCCGTTTGACGCGGAAAATCTCCACCGCGCCGCGAACGTCGATCAAGCCGAGCACGGCCGCGACGATCACCGCGCTCAAGGCAGCGTTCGGTAGGTAGTAGAAAGCCCCGGTGAAAGCCCAGAGGGTGACGATGACGACGCCTGCAGTCACGATCGCTGCCAATTGAGTACGTGCGCCGGCCCGCGCGTTGACTGCGGTCCTCGAGAACCCGCCCGCAATCGGATAGCCCCCGGTGAATCCGCCCGCAACATTCGCGAACCCGAGCGCGATCAGCTCGCGGTTGGGCAGGATATCGTAACGATGCAAGCGGGCGAAGGTACGGCCTACCGAAATCGCCTCCATGAAGGACACCAAGGCGATCGTGGCCGCCATCGGCAGCAACTCGGCGAGCAACGCCGGATCGATCCTGGGCACCTGAATGCCCGGAAGCCCCGCGGGAACGGCACCGACGATGGCAACACCGGCATCCCCAAGCCCGAGCCTCCAAACCGCGAGAGTGGCAATGGCCACGACGAAAAGGGCTCCCGGGAAGCGAGGCCATTTTTTCTTGAGGACCAATAGCGCCGCAATCGACGCAGCGCCTACCGCAATCGTTGCCCAGGACCAACTGCCGACGTCCTCGAGGCTTTTCCATACGACCAAGTGCACGTGATGGGTGCGTGGAAGCTCGACGCCCAAGAGGTGCCCAAGCTGACTGGCCGCAATGATGACCGCCGCCGCAGACGTGAAGCCGCTCACGACCGGGCGTGAGAGAAAGTTGACCAAGAAGCCTGCACGCAAGAACCCGAGCCCGGCCTGCACCACTCCCACCATCACCCCGAGAGCAGCGGCGACCAGGATGTAGGTTTCAGTACCGAGGGTCGCAATGGCACCAACGCCCGCTGCCACCAGGATCGAATCCATCGCCACCGGGCCGACCGCCAAGTGCCGCGACGTACCGAGCGTGGCGTAGACCAGAATCGGAGCCAACGCCGCGTAGAGACCATGGATCGGCGGAAGCCCGGCGAGCATCGCATAGCCCATCGCTTGCGGGATGAGCATCACCGCCGTCGTCAACCCAGCAACGGTGTCCGCCCCGAGATCACTCCTCTGATAGGCCGGAAGCCACCGGAGAATCGGAAGGGCTGGCACCGACCGCGTCATCCGTCGATCACGGGACTCGTGTCACGGGTCGCGGTTTCCTCGATCCGCGCCTCTCTGAGCCTCGTGAAGATCTGGTAGGCACCCACTCCAACCAACATGGCTGCACCGAAAATCAGAGCTTCGTGTGACCGCGCGCCGACCGACGTGAATGCAGGGCCCGGACAGTATCCACCAAGCCCCCAGCCGACGCCAAACAATGCCGAGCCCGAAACCAGACGCCAATCGATGTCTTTTCGAGTCGGCAAGGAGAACGACGAGGCCCAAATCGGGCGATGCCACTGCTTGACGACCGCGCGATAGACCGGGGCGTACACCAACAGGGCGCCCGCCATCACGAAGCCGAGGCTCGGGTCCCAACTCCCTCCGAAATCGAAGAACCCGACGATCTTGGCGGGCTGAGTCATGCCGGAAACGGCCAGCCCGATGCCAAACACCAAGCCTCCGAGAAACGCACCGACTTTGATTTTCACACCGCACCTCCAAGGATCTCGTTCACGATGAACACGGTGATGGCGGCGGTCGCCATGAACGACACCGTGGCGACGGTGGATCGCTTCGAAAACCGTCCGATCCCGCAAACGCCGTGCCCGCTCGTGCAACCGCTTCCAAGTTGGGTGCCGATGCCGACGGCCAGGCCCGCTGCGATCAACGCCAGGCTGGTGCGATCGATCTCGACTCGGTATGCTCCGGGATAGAACCAGCTCCCGAGCACGCCGGCCATGAAGAGGCCGGCCAGGAACATGATACGCCACGTGACGTCACCGGGTTGCCTTCGAAAGATGCCTCCGGCGATTCCGCTGATGCCGGCGATGCGTCCGTGGAACATTAAGAGACCCGCAGCGGCCGTGCCGATCAGCGTGCCCCCAAGCGTCGATGCAATGGGTGTGAATGAGTCCATGACTCCACTACAAAGCACCAGGCGTGCCAAAGGTACAGCAGGTCCTCCGCACCTGATTCCCCGGGGGTTTTCTCCTCCGGCCGTTTCAAGGCTGGTTGCACCCCCGCTGTGTCGTTTCACTCAATGTTTCAATATGTTTCAGAATGGGTCCAGATGCTCGTTATTTCATATGGTTAGCGTTGGTACGCACGTTGCACTGTGTGTGAGCTAGATGGCCTACGGCCGTAGTCTGTCCATCGCCTAGGAGGTACTCGATGCTACTTCGCCAACTCTTCGACCACGAAACCTGGACCTATACCTATCTCGTTGCCGACGAGGAGTCGGGCAAGGCCGTCCTGATCGACCCGGTCATCGATCAGATCGAACGCGACATCCAACTCCTCGATGAGCTCGGGCTCGAGCTCGTCTACACCATGGACACACACGCACACGCCGATCACATCACCGCGTCGGGGCTCTTGCGGGAGCGATTCGGCAGCAAGGCGGTGGTAGGCGCAAACGCGGGCGCGGTCGGCGCAGACGTGCTCGTTGAAGACGGTAACACACTGGAGGCGGGCGGTCTGAAGTTCGAGGTCCGCGCAACCCCTGGGCACACCGAAGGCTGCGTCACGTACATCACCTCGGATCACAAAAACGCCTTCACCGGCGACGCGATCTTCATCCGTGGTACGGGTCGCACGGACTTTCAGCAGGGTGATCCACAGAGGCTCTACCGCTCGATCCACGACAAGATTTTCACCCTCCCCGATGACACGATCATCTGGCCCGGCCACGACTATCGCGGACGGACGTTCACGACCGTCGGCGAAGAGAAGAAGTTCAACCCGAGGGTCGGCGACGGCAGGAGTGAGGCCGAGTTCGTGGAGATCATGAACAACCTCCACCTACCCACCCCGAGGAAACTTCACGAAGCGGTTCCCGCCAACCTCCATTGTGGCTTGGTTCCTCCGGAATCGATGTCCGGTGATCCGCTTCCCGAGCGCGGCTGGGCGGCCATCGAGCGAACGCCAGAGGGGATTCCGGAAGTATCGACGGCATGGGTTGCGGAGAACCGAGGGGGAATTCGGATGGTCGACGTCCGAGAGCTCGATGAAGCCGAGACCGACGGGGCCATCGAGGGCGCCGAGATCATCCCGATGGGGACCGTGGACGAGGCCTCCAAGGCTTGGGATCGCGAGCAGCCGGTGATCACCATCTGCCGATCCGGCCGGAGATCCGGTCGCGTTGCGCTCGAGCTCGAGAAGCTCGGGTTCAAGCGAATCGCCTCGATGCGCGGTGGAATGGTCGCCTGGAACAATCAGTAGGGCGCACGCGTCAGTCGAGTAGGCCGTGCTGCTTCATTCTTCGCCAAAGCGTCGCCCGGCTCATCCCGAGACTCTGGGCGGCCCGACCTCGGTGGCCGGCAGCGCGTTCCAAGGCAACCGCGATACGGTCGGCCTCTAGCGAGCCTGCCCTGGCGGCCCTCGAACGCGGGCGATTCGCAAGACGGGGCCCCGGCTCTTCGCCGAGGAGCTCCGGGGGAAGATCGGACTCGGTGAGAATCGGTCCCTCTCCCATGGCGAAGGCGTACTCGATCACGTTTTGGAGCTCGCGTACGTTGCCCGGCCAGTCATAACGCTCGAGGACCAGCCTTCCGCCCGGCGACACACCCCGAATCTCACGCTCGCCTCGACTACTCTGCATCTCGATGAACTTGTCGACGAGCAACATGATGTCGGAGCGACGTTCGCGTAGGGGGAGTAAGAACAGCGGCACGACCCGGATGCGGTACATCAGGTCCGCCCGAAACTCGCCCGCGTCGACCGCCTCGCGCAACGATCGGTGGGTCGCCGACACGATTCGCACATCGACGGGCACCGGAGCCCTACCCCCGACGGGAATCACCGACTTTTCTTGCAACACCCGTAGGAGCTTTGCCTGCAAATCGAGCGAAAGCTCGCCGATCTCGTCGAGAAAGATTGTCCCTCCGTCAGCGACGCGAAACTGCCCGGGCGAGTCTTTGACCGCCCCGGTGAACGCGCCCCGCACGTGGCCGAAGAGCTCGCTTTCGAGGAGCTGAGGCGGTAGCGCCGCGCAGTTGATCGCGACGAACGGCCCGTGACTCCGGGTTGACTCGAGGTGAATCGCCCGAGCCACCAGCTCCTTTCCGGTACCGGTCTCGCCGCGAACGAGAACCGTCACGTCGCGGCGCGCGACCCGCCCCACATCGCGCAGAAGCGTCTTCATGGAAGGGTCGCGCGTCCAGATTCCATGAAACTCGACCGCGTCGCCGTGTTGATCGCCGGCCCAAGAGTCCGCGCTCAGAGAAAGAAGCCAACCGATGCGGTCCTCGCCATCGAGCAGAGGCACCGCCCGCACTTGGATGTTGACCATTTCGCCATCTCGGCCGGGCCGTGGAACGTCCGCCGACACCGGTCGCCCCTCTGCCATCGCCTCCGCGATCGGTCGCTCATCGCCGGTACCGCAAAGGATCTTTGGAGCGGCGACTCCGATAGGCACGTCGGAGCCGAGAAGCCCAGCCACATCGCCAGCCGCTGCAATGATCCGCAAGTCGCGATCGAGCACCAGGGCGGGACCGATTGCCTGTTCGAGCGCAAGCTCGAGGAGCGTTGCCGCATCCGCTTTGGCCACGCCCTACTGTGGAGGATTTGGTGGCCGGTGTAAATCACTCCCGAGTGGCGTCGCTGATGCTAGCCTCCGCGGGTGCTCGAGCTGATCACCTTGATCACCCTCGTGGTGGCATGCTTTGCGACCGCCACGATCTCGGCGATCCTCGGGATGGCGGGGGGCGTGACGCTGCTCGGTGTCATGACCGCCTTGTTGCCGCCGCGCGTGGTCGTCCCGATTCATGGCGTCGTGCAGCTGGCGTCCAACTGGACGCGCACCTGGGCGTTTCGCCGGTACGTTCGCTGGTCGATCTTCTTCACGTTCATGGTCCCAGCCGTTCTCGGAGTCGCGATCGGAAGCCTACTTTGGTCCGAAGCAAAGCTCACGTGGTTCCGCGCCTGGATTGGCGCGTTCATTTTGTTCTTCCTGCTGTGGCGTCGGTACAAGCCGACACTTCGAAATCCCCCGATCTGGTCGTACGGTGTTCTAGGCTTGGCGGCGGGCCTCCTCACGATCTTCGTAGGGGCGACCGGACCGTTTCTCGCGCCCTTCTTCCTTCGAGACGACTTCGACAACGAGCAGGTCATCGCCACCAAAGCCGCTTGCCAAACATGGCTGCATTTGCTGAAGATCCCCGCATTCTTGGCGCTGGGATTCGACTATGTTCCCTACGCGCCCCTCTTGCTCGCCCTCATTGCCGCCGTGATCGGGGGGACCTATTTCGGCAAACACCTATTGAGCATGATCTCGAAAGAACGCTTCGTTCTTTGGTTCCAGGTGGTCTTGGCCATCTTGGCCGTGTACCTAATCATCTCGGCCGTGCTGGACTGATCGTCTTATCGCGATTGTTTGCGCACCGCGGAGGCTCGAACCGCATCCCAAGCCTCGAGGTCGGTCGTAGAAACCGGGTCCTCGCCGGCCAAGTGGTTCTCAAAGAACTGGAAGCTGTCAGTACCCCAGAAGAGCTCGTCGCCGATGAGCATCGTCGGCACCCCAAACACCCCGAGCTCGATCGCCTCGGTCGTCACGTCCTTGAGACGCTGCTTGATGATTGGGTCGTGAATACACTCGAGGGCGTCGGGCACAGCTGCTTCGCTACAGATGGCTCCGACGACCTCCGGAGAACTGACGTCTCGCGCTTCGGCCCACGTCGCTCGAAAAAGCCGCGTTATCAGCTCCATGCGCCGTTCTTCGTCCATATCGAGCATCGTCACGCGCAATGCGGGAAGCGGATTGAAAGGATGGGAGAACGGGGGCTCGAAGGGCACGCCGAGGGTCGCGGCTCTCCGAACGCAGTCTTTGAAAACATAGACCCGCTTTGGTGGAATCTCGCCGGGGCCCTTGTGGCCGTGGTGATCGAGAAGCGCAGCCAAAAGCACGGGTGTGGGCTCGAGCCGAAGGGCGTGCCGCCGCGCGAGAGCGGGGATTTCCTGCCATGCGAGGTAGCTGTACGGTGAGAGATAGTCGAAATAGAAGCGAAGCGTCCGACTCGACATGACCGTGTGGCGCATAGCCACGATGCGACTACAACACAAGCAGACGCATGAAGCTCATGGGACGGTAGGGCCGCACGACGGGGTCTACGCGCACGGGCTAAAACATGGGATTTGCCGACGAAGAGAGGGATCTCGACGAGACCGCGCGCAAGCTAGTCGCTTGGCTTGCCCCGCACCTGTCGCTCCCGGAAGAGAGCGTTCGCATCGAGAATTTGGAAGCGCCTCTGAGCACCGGATTTTCGAGCGACACTCTCCTGTTCGATTTGACCTGCGCGAGGGGCGGCGAGACACGCGAGGAAGGCTTGGTCGCGCGGCTCGAGCCAGAGGAATACGTCATGTTCCCGACGTACGACATTGCGCTCCAAGCACGCGTGTTGCAAGGCCTCGAGAAGACCGGCGTGCCCGTACCCAAAGTGCGCTGGTTCGAGCCGGACGAGTCGGTGCTCGGGGTTCCGTTCTACATCATGGAGCGCGTCGAAGGCCGTATCCCCTCCGACAACCCTCCAATGCACGATGAAGGCTGGATCGTCGAAGAGCTCTCCGAGAGCGAGCGCGAGAAGCTTTGGTGGAACGGCTTCGAGGCCATGTGCAAAGTGCATGGCGTTTCATGGAAGGGTCACTTCGACTTCCTTCTCGAGCCCGAGAGGGGCGACACCCCACTCGACCAGCAGCTCGACTATTACCAGGGTTACTTTCGGTGGGGAATGGAGGCCTCGCGACACCCTGACATCGTGAAAGCGCTCGAGTATCTGGAAACCAACAAGCCGGCAAAGCAACCGATCGCTTTGTGCTGGGGTGACTCGCGTCTCGCAAACCAAATCTTCGACGGCCTCGAATGCGTCGCACTCCTCGATTGGGAGATGGTGCGCCTTGGCGATCCGGTGCAAGACCTCGCCTGGTGGCTTGCGTCAGACCGATGTTTCACCGAAGGCCTCGAGCTCGAACGCCTCGCAGGCTTCCCCTCCGCCGCGGAAACGATGGCGCGATGGCAAGAAATCACGGGCTTCGATGTGTCGAGCTTTGACTACTACACGATACTCGCGCTAACACGCTTTTCGATGCAGATGGCTCGGGTCGGGCAGTACATGAAGAAGATCGAGATCATCGACGAAGAAAACGAGTTCGACGCCGAGAACCTGGCTTCGGTCACGTTGCGTCGCGCGCTCGCGGAGGTGCGATGATGGGTCCGCTTGAAGGAATTCGCATCATCGAGATCGACGGTATCGGCCCTTGTCCGTTCGCCGGGATGATGCTCGCCGATCTCGGCGCGGAGGTGATCCGAGTTGGGCGTCCCGAGCCGTCGCACCTGCAGGCTGCCTTCGACTTGCTCAGCCGCGGGAAGAAAAGCGTCGTCCTCGACCTGAAAAGCCCAGAAGGGACAAACGCCCTACTCGAGATCGTGAAAACCGCGGACGCCCTGATCGAAGGCTTTCGGCCTGGCGTCATGGAGCGGCTCGGCGCGGGCCCCGAGGTCTGTCTCGAGGCAAACCCTCGCTTGGTCTATGGACGGATGACCGGGTGGGGCCAGAGTGGCCCGCTCGCGAAGAGCGCCGGCCACGACATCAACTACATCGCGCTGGCTGGAGCCTTGCACGCGATCGGGCGCAAGGGGGAGCGGCCCACCGTACCGATCAACTTAGTGGGGGACTTCGGAGGCGGTGGGCTCCTTCTCGCATATGGCGTCCTCGCGGCGCTTCTCGAAACGGGAAAGTCGGGCAAGGGGCAGGTCGTCGATGCCGCCATGGTCGATGGTGTCGCCGCGCTGATGGCAAGCGTGTATGCCGGGATGCAGCAAGGTTTTTGGTCGGACAAGCGTGGCGAAAACCTTCTCGATTCCGGGGCCGCCTTCTACGACGTGTACGAGACAAGCGATGGCAAATACATCTCGGTCGGCGCCCTCGAACCGCAGTTCTATAAAGTCCTGGTCGAAAAACTCAGTCTCGAAAACGCGCCCGCGCCGATGGAGCACCTGCGGCCGGACAAGTGGCAGGAGCTCCGCCCCAAGCTCGAAGAGCTGTTCCGACAACGAACTCGTGACGAGTGGTGCGAGCTGCTCGAGGGGACCGATGCCTGCTTCGCCCCCGTCCTCGCCACAGCCGAAGTGTTCGAGCACCCGCACCACGTGGCTCGCCGGTCATTCGTCGACGTTGCGGGCGTGAAGCAAGCCGTCGCCGCGCCGCGGTTTTCGAGAACGGTTCCGGAAGACCCCAAGGCCGCGCGTCAACGGGGCGCCGACACCGAAGACATTCTGCGCGAGTGCGGTATCAATCTGCCCAAGTCTGGAGAATGAAGTGATCACCGACTTCGACGACTATCTGATCCACCAGGCGCCCTTCCCGGTCAACCAACCAGGCCTTTCAAACCGCAACTTCTACGATCGCTACTGGTTCAACGGCTTCGACAAAGCGGGGAACTTCTTGTTCGAGGTCGGGTTCGGTCGCTATCCGCATCGCTTCGTGCAGGACGGCCATTTCAGCGTCACGGTCGAAGGTGTTCAGCACTCGTTCCACGCCTCGCGAAGGGTCGCCGACAACCCGATGGATTCGACCGCAGGGCCGCTACGCGTCGAAGTGGTCCAGCCGATGCGGATCGTTCGCGTGGTGATCGAGCCCAACGACACCGAAATCGAATGTGATCTGACCTTCCATGCAAAAGCGCCGCCAATCCAGGAGCCGAAGAACGTCATGTACGACGGCGCCCGGCTCATCATGGACACACAACGGTTCACCCAATACGGGACTTGGGAGGGCTTCTTCTCGATCAAGGGCCGCCGGTTCGAGGTCAAGCGCAACCAAGTCATCGGGAACCGAGACAAGTCGTGGGGGATGCGCCCCGTCGGCGAATATGAGGACGGCGCCCCTAGCAAGCTGACGACCGACCCCGGGGTCTATTGGGTTTGGTCCCCGCTTCACTTCGATGGGTTCTGCACACACTTCCTGACGCGGGAGATGCCGGACGGCCATCCCCAAGAGCTTTCGGCGTCGATCGTCAAGACCCACGGCGACAACGAAGAGGTACCCAAAGACGTCACCGAGGCTGACGAAGAGGTGATGGCAATGGCGCGTCACCAGATCCGGTGGCGCAGCGGGACCCGGTGGCCCGAGGCCGCAACCCTCGATCTCATCGCGCGGGACGGCAAGAAGCGACACGTCGAGTTGGAGCCCATGCTTCGCTTTCAGATGATGGGGATTGGCTACCAGCATCCTGAGTGGGGTCATGCGATGTGGCGTGACGAGCTCGACACGGGCTATGAGAGTTGGAACCTCGACGAGGTAGAGCCCGACGAATACTGCACCATTCACGTGCACAACGTGGTTCGCGCGAAGATGGGCGACCAAACCGGCATCGGTATCCTCGAAACGCTCGTCTTTGGCAGGCATGAGCCCAGCGGCTTCGAAGACCTATTCGACGGCGCCCCGTGAACGTCAGTGTTGGTGCCAGCTTCAGCGTTTTTTGCGAAGTAGGTGAACCGATGATTTGAGCGCGCTCAGAACGCGTAGCCTCCGCCGACTGAAATGATGGGGAAGTGATTCGGGTAGAACGGATTTGTGAAGACGTTTACCTTCAACGACACACCCACGAACGCACCCTTTCCGACACCCTGGAGGAAACCGCCACCGAGCAGCAGGTTGCCGTAGTTGTTTCGACCGGACGTGAAGTCTCCCCGACGGAAACCGGTGTTGATGAGCTCGCCCTCGATCAGAAAGAACAGCACGGGTATCGGATACAGCCGGGTGAAAAGCGACGTGCCGAAGGTGTTCCAAGTGACGTCGGGGTCCGGGAACCGGTCTTTCGCGAACTGGTAGCTGACCGAGACGCCGGGCTCGACGATGCGCTTGATGATGTAAGATACCTGCGGCGAGATCCCAAAGGACGTGATGTCTGCGCCGAAGCCGAAGCCAATGCCGCCACCTACGCGGAGATGGCCGATCGGCTCCTTGGGCTTCTCGGGGGGTTGCTCGGAGGGTATCTCGATCGGAAGTGGCTCTTCTTCGACGATCGGAGGTTCAACATCCGAAGCCTCCGGAAGCTGGCCGGGCGGCGGTGGCGGCTCGGTGATGACTTCGATGCCCTCCTCTTCCTGTGCGTACGCCGTGCATACACAACACATGAACGCCACGGCCGCAACAACGCGTTTCAGATAAGCCAGTCCCCTCACTTTTTCCTTATAGCAGAAAGACGTCTTCGAGATCGTCGAAGGCAGAGGCGCGCCATCGGGCAAGGGGGCTCTATCCCTCCAAGAGCTGCTTGGTCGCAGCGAGAACCGCGGGCAGGTCGACGAGATAACAGTAGGGGTCGTCTTTCGAGCGCGCACCGACGCCATCAGGAAGGTCCATGGGAGGAAGCCAGGACACCATCTTCCGATGCTCTCCTGCCAGCAATGCGCGAACCGTCGCTGCGCGGATGGCAGCATTCATCCCGGGCGAATCGCCTCCGCTCGTTAGAATCGCGATCGTCTTCGACACGTGTCCTCCCAGTCGAGACCGGCTATCTCACGTGACACGGGCGCTCGCCAAGACCCAAAAGAAGAGCGCCCCGGCAGAAGCCGGGACGCACGGTCCCCGCTGACCGAGAACACTAACGGAAGGCATAGGACGGACGCCTCGGATATCTCTCGTACGCCTTGGCGCGATAGACCTGTCGTTCCGAGAGCTCGACCAGGTGGTCGAGGATCTGCGTCTTCCTCGCGTAGTCATGACGTCGGGCATTCCCCGTCGCGAAGCGCCAGTTCAGCGCTTCGAGCTCTCGACTCAGCTCGCGAATCTGCCGCACGTAGTGGTGGCCGTGATGATCCCGCCGAGCCTCGTAGAGCTCGCGCGCGATCCACGCCTCGAGACGCCGATCGATCATCGCCTGCCCGTAGTAATCACGGGTGATCATCGCCCGCCTCCACGCGCGTGAGATATCCACGATCTGTCGCAGGTCGCGACGCTCGTCATGCAAGTCGTACCGGTAGTCTACTTTGTAGTGTCCGTAAGCTCGCCCCGGCGGCGCCCGGTAGGCACCCTTCTTGGCCTTGTGCTTGGCGTAATGCTTAGAGTGATGCTTAGAGTGATGCTTAGATTCATACTTGGAGTGCCCGTGGCCGGCGACAACCACGGTGACCTCTCGGTCGGCACGCCTATTTGGCTGAGCTTCCGCGGAAGTGACGACGACTAGCGCCCCTAAAAACAATCCCCAGTGAAATAGATATCGCATGGCTTCCCTTCCTTTGAGTGGGAGCAGCGGGCTCTCCCGCGCTCTTGTTCACTCCGACGAAGCCAAACCTTAAAAAAATCTTAAGCCTTGGCAGAATACGGAAATGTGAGGCTATTCACCCAGCAAAGCGCTGGTTTTGTCTGCCTTTTCCAGCACCGTCACGACTCGCTCATCGCGCTCGAGCGCATCCCACAGAGCCTTTGCGCGTTCGCGGTAGGCCCGCTCGTCGAGGCGCCCACGCAGCAGCTCCGCTCGAAGGAATACGAAAGCCGTTTGGACTACGTCGTGCAAGCAGTAGTCGCGTATCTCGGCGTGGCGTCCATGCTCGTACATGCTTTGCACTTTCGAGCCATCGACCTGCATCTTGCCCGGCATTCCGACGAGTTGGGCTAACGCGTCGAGACTCGGCATCCTGCTAGCGCCGTAATCGGTCAGCAAATCCGCCAAGTCGATGTGGCCGTCGTCGCTATAACGATAGCGATAGTCGCGATTCGCGTAATAGGCGGGAAACGGGACGCCGTGCTTGAGCATGCGATTTGCCAGCACGGGCAAGTCAAAGCGACGACCGTTGAAGGTCACCATCGTAGGGTGTCGTTTTCCTACGAAGTCCGAGAATTCCCGCAGCACCGTGGGTTCGTCCGGAGTCGCGTCGGACTCGCCCCCAAAGGCACCCAGTTTCTGGAAGCCATAGTCGCCATCGAGCCAAAGCACCCCTAGTGCCACGACCTGATGAAAGGGCGCCGGCGGGAATCCATCCACCGCAGCGTCCCATACCAACTCGGGATCGGCGACGGTTTCGATGTCGAGAACTAGAAACGAGCGGGCCACGTCGGGAACCTACCCGATAAGGACCATTGGTTCACGCAGATGGGCCGTTTTCCCGAACGCGATGCGAAAATCCCGGTCCGCGTTAAGAATCCCTTAAGGTTCGCATTGTCTACTTCATGAGGAGGCAGGACCTCCCAGAAAGGGAATACTCATGAAGTCGTACAACAAGGGAACGATCATCGGAGCACTGATTGGGGGCGTGTTCGGTCTGGCTTTGACCGTTGGAGCCGTCGCATTTGCGAGCCCACACGGGCCGCATGCCAAGGGCCACCACTGGACGCCCGAGAAAATGGAACAGCATCTCACCGAAATGACCGAGCGGCTGAGCCTCAGCACAGCCCAGGAAGCGCAAATCCGAACGGTCATGGAACAGGCGCACACGCGCGCTCAGGAGATCAAGGAGATGCCACGAGGACCTGAGAAGTTCACTGCCTTTCGGGACCTTCGTTTCGCGACGGAGGATCAAATCTATGCGAACCTTAGCTGTGCCCAGCGCGAGGAGCTTCGCCTGCTGAAGCGCGAACACAAAGCCGAGCGGATGCAAGAGCGTTGGGAACGCCGCCAAGCTGACGACACGAAGTAACTGGAGAACCCGTGCCGAATCGAATCCTGCTCGTGGAAGACGACGCCGCCCTTGGTCAGCAAGTGGTGCAGACGCTTTCGCAGGCAGGGTTTGATCCGCACTGGGTTCAAGACGGTGACTCGGCACGTGACATCGATCCTGACGGCTACAGATTGATCATACTGGACCTGATGCTTCCGGGAACCTATGGCATGGACCTGCTCAAGCGGTACCGTCTGAAGTCCGAAGTTCCAGTCCTGATTCTCAGCGCACGTGACGACACCTCGGACAAGGTCCGCGGATTGAAGCTCGGCGCCGACGACTACGTCACAAAGCCTTTCTTCCCTGAAGAGCTCGTCGCGCGCATCCAAGCCTGCTTGCGACGACCGAACCTCATCGAGACGCAACGCCTTACCGTTGGCTCGATTCAGATCGACCTCGAACGTCGAGAGGCCCGTACGGCGGGGGGTGCGCTTTCCCTCACACCGGTCGAGTTCGAGATCCTCGCTCTGCTGGCACGCCGAAAAGGCTCCGCGGTGAGCCGAGACGCGATCGTGGATGCCGTTCTCGACCCTGCGCACGACGGCAGCAGACGCACGCTCGACGTCCACGTCTCCAGGCTCCGGAGCAAGCTCGGGGATGCGGCGGCACAACTCGAGACCGTGTGGGGCATCGGATACCGACTCGCGGACAGACCATGAAGCTCCGCACTCGACTCGCGATGACCTTGGGCGTCGCAACCATTTCGTTGCTGGTTTTGCTCGGGTGGGCGCAATCGAGATTCCACTCACGGGTGCGCATCGAGGCACTGGCAGAGGCCGCAGTGCACCGAATGGAGTCCGGGGGACGCGAACGGTGCGAGGTCGATCCGCAAAGGTGGCCGGGAGACCACCAGCGGCGCCGGGGGATGAGAAAGCACCGACCCGGCCATCCGTTCGCCGAGCCCAGGGTGTTCGCGTACGACACGAATCTGAGGAGCCTCAACCCGAGGAGCCCGCCATTTCCGAACGAGCTCGCCAAGCAACTCGAGGCCGGCAACGAAGTGGCCGTGGCGCGGTCGTTTGATCGACGCCGGACCCAAGTTGCCGTTCGCATGCCGTGGAGCGAGGGTCCTTGTTCGGTCGTCTTGCTGCGCGCCAAGGGGCCGCCCGCATGGTTCTCAGGGGCGGTATTGATGCCAGCGTTCTTGATCTCGATCATGGTGATCATCGTCTCGTTGCTCGCTGCCGGTCCGATCGTTCGTCGGGTACGCCAGCTGACGGAAGCCGTAGGAAGGATCGACAAGGGGATCGATCAGCCCATTCGAGTCGATGGGAACGACGAGATCGCCGATCTCGGTCGGGCCTTCGAACAAAGCAGGCAGACCATCCAGATGCAGCTCGCGTCGCTTCGCGAACGTGAGGCCGCTCTACGCAATTACATCGCGAACACGACCCACGACGTCATGTTGCCACTCAGCGTCTTGCAAGGCCATCTCGTTTCTCTCCAGCAACGGATCGAGGCCGGTGAAGCGTTGGACGCCAAGGCGATGGTCCCGAGCATCGAAGAGTCTCAGTACCTCGGGTCCCTGCTGCACAACCTCAATGCGGCAGCGCGTCTCGAAGCCAATGCGGGCCTCGGGCACCACGATCCGATCGACCTCAACCGCTTGGTGGAGCGCGTAATGGACCGTCATCGCCCAATCGCCAAGCGAAAGCAGGTCGCCCTCGAGCTCGCCGTGCCAGAACACTCCGTTCAGTTCCCGGGGGATTTGACGTTGCTGGAACAAGCGATCGGCAATGTCGTGCAGAACGCGGTGCGGTACAACCACGCGGGCGGGCACGTCGCGGTCGTCCTCGACGGCAGCGACGAAGCGTGGTCACTCCGGATCGTAGACGACGGTCCGGGCATTCCTGAAGTCGATAGAGCACGTGTCCTCACGCCCTCGTTTCGAGGAGGCGACGCGCGCACCCGCCACCCACACGGCATGGGGCTCGGGTTACACATCGCGAGCGACGTCGCCGAGCGGCACGGCCTGACCTTGACCCTCGCCGAGACCGAAGGCGGCGGGCTGACGGTATCCTTCGG
Source organism: Myxococcales bacterium (assembly GCA_029863605.1). Lineage (GTDB taxonomy): Bacteria > Myxococcota_A > Polyangia > Polyangiales > Houyiibacteriaceae > SG8-38. The sequence goes on from JAOTVB010000016.1 coordinate 16,093, forward strand.
TTACCCGACCGGGGCCGGACGCGATACTTGACCCAGGGCCGGGTCCGTGCGGTGATTAACCACCGGAGGCGTGATGTTCAGAGAAATGCTGCAAGACCTCGTAGAGAGAACGGACGGCGGAGTGGCGGGGCTGCTGATGGCTTCGGACGGAATCGCAATCGATCAGTATACGAAAGTCGACAGTCCGTTCGACATCGAGTCGGTGGGGATGGAGTACAGCGTCGTCCTCAAAGGATTGCAGCGCGCTGCCGAGATGCTCGATACGGGCACCACGAACGAGGTGTCGCTCAAAACAGAACGACTCACGACCGTGGTCCGCCTGCTATCGGACGAGTATTTCGTCGCGCTGACTCTCGAACCGGGCGGTAACGTCGGTAAGGCCAGGTATCTTCTGCGCGTCAACGCACCCAAGTTGATCGACAACCTCTAGCGTCATGGCGAGCCCGACGAAACGAGTCTTGGTGCTCAATGGCCCCAACCTCAACTTGTTGGGCACGCGGGAGCCGGATGTCTACGGGTCAACCACGTTGCAAGACGTCGAGCAAGCCCTCGAGGCGCTCGCCAAACAACTCGGCGCCTCCGTCGATTGCAGACAATCCAATCAAGAGGGTCAGCTCATCGACTGGCTTCACGACGCACGCGATTCCTTCGACGGAGTCCTCATGAATCCCGGGGGCCTGACTCACACTTCGGTTTCGCTGCGAGATGGGATCGCCGCGTGTGGGCTTCCGACAGTGGAGGTTCACATTTCGAACACGGCGGCTCGCGAACCATTTCGTCACGAGTCCCTCACCGCCGCAGTCTGTATCGGTTCGGTGATCGGCTTTGGAAAGAACAGCTACGCCCTTGGACTTCGCGCCCTTATCGACTATCTGAACCCTGCCGGATGATCTATCGCGGCACGGGAACTGGGAATGAAGCTGAACCTGGATCAACTGCGAGAGCTCATCCAACTCCTGGACGAAGCAAACCTCACCGAGATCGAAGTCAAGCAGAACGACGACCGCATTAGGTTGAGGCGGGATCCGGCGCCAGCCCAAGCGCCCTCAGCCGTCGCTGCCGATCCCGCTCAACCGGCCGCGGCTTCGGCGGAGCAAGCGGGGGGCATTTTTGTGACCTCCCCTTTCGTGGGCACGTTCTATCGCGCATCGTCGCCCGACGACGACTCTTTCGTCGAGGTTGGAGACCGAATCGCGCCGGGTCAGGTGCTTTGCATCGTCGAAGCCATGAAGCTCATGAATGAGATCGAGGCGGAGATCGAAGGCGAGATCGCCGAGATCCTCGTCGAGAACGGCAAGCCCGTCGAGTACGGCGACCGCCTCTTTCGAATCGAGATCGCCTGAGCCGTGTTCAAGAAAGTCCTCATCGCAAACCGAGGCGAGATCGCACTTCGCGTGATTCGCTCCTGTCATGAGCGTGGGGTACGCACGGTCGCTGTTCACAGTGAAATCGACACCGAAGCCCTGCACACTCGGCTTGCGGATGAAGCGATCTGCATCGGGCCTGACGATCCCCGAAGAAGCTATCTAAACATTCCGGCGATCATCGCTGCGGCAGAGATCACCGGAGCTGACGCGGTACATCCGGGATACGGGTTCCTTTCGGAGAACCCAGAGTTCGCTGAGACCTGCGCGCAATGTGGTTTGAAGTTCATCGGTCCCACGCCCGAGCAAATGCGCCATTGGGGAGACAAGGTGAAATCTCGCGCGTTGGCGAAATCGCTTGGGCTCCCTATTCTCCAAGGGACCGAGGTCGCGACAAACCTCGAGGACGCGGTAGACAAGGCCAAGGCGCTCGGCTTTCCGGTGGTCCTCAAGGCCTCGGGGGGCGGTGGCGGCCGCGGCATGCACGTCATCCAGGCGGAGGACCAGCTCCGGTCGGTGTTTCAAGCCGCAAGATCAGAGGCGCGGGCTGCGTTTGGCAATGATGAGCTCTACTTCGAGACGCTCATCGAACGACCGCGACACGTCGAGTTTCAGATCCTGGGCGATGACCACGGAAATATTCACGTGTTGGGTGAGCGAGATTGCTCGATCCAACGGCGCCATCAAAAGATCATCGAGGAAGCCCCGAGCATCGCGCTGTCCGACGAGCTGCGGAGCGACATGACGTCCACCATTCGCCGCGCGATGAAAGAAACCGGTTACGTTTCGGCGGGGACGCTTGAGTTTCTGATGGACGAGCAGGGAAACCTCACTTTTCTCGAGATGAACCCGCGCATTCAAGTCGAGCACCCCGTCACCGAGCTTGTGATGGGAATCGACCTGGTTGCAGAGCAGATCCGAATCGCCGAGGGACTACCGATCGAGCTTCCCGCGCCGAACCTCGCGCCACGCGGACACGCCATCGAGTGCCGCATCAACGCTGAGGATCCGGACACCTTCGCTCCGTCGCCAGGGAAGATCACCGAGTTCCACATGGCGGGCGGCACCGGCGTCCGGGTCGACAGCGGTGTCTATGGCGGGTGGCGCGTGCCTCCTAATTATGACCCGCTGGTGGCCAAGCTCATCGTACATGGCCCGACACGCGCCCACGCAACCGCGAAGATGAGGCGATCTCTAGCGGAGACCATCATCGGCGGGATTCGGACCAACATCCCCTTGCATCGGCGGATTCTCGCGCACCCCGCCTTCGAAGAGGGCCGCATTTCGACGTGTTTTTTGGACGAGTTCTCTCCGTAGCCGTATTGACCGCGTGGGTGCGGCATTAGTAGACTTGTGTGGGTGTACTGAACGCAATGGGGGCTGAGCGAGGGCGTTGAGCATCAATCGGAATAAGGTTCTGGACGCGGCCCGGAAGTACCAGGCCCGCGGGCAATACGACAAGGCGATCGCGCAGTACCAGAAGCTGGTTGCGGCCGACAAACGTGACGTTCGCTCGCTGTTGAAAGTCGGTGACCTCCACGTGCGCAAGGGCGATCGCGGTAAGGCGATCGAGACCTACGAACAGGTCGCCAACCACTACGCCCAACAGGGCTTTTTCCTGAAGGCGATCGCGGTCTACAAGCAGATCTTGAAGCTCGATCCTTCGCGGCTCGACGCGCAGGTGCGGCTCGGTGAGATGTACGAGCAGCTCCAGTTGATCAGCGACGCGATGAGCGTGTTCGAGGACGTTGCCAACGGCTTCATGCGGGCGGGCGACACCGACATGGCGCTCGAGATGCTGAAGAAGATGGTCGATCTCGACCCGGAGCATATTCCCGTACGGATCAAATACGCCGAGGCGCTCTCGCGAGCAGGACGAACCCAGGCCGCCGCCGACGAGTTCGAACAGGGGGCATTCTTACTGCGGGATCAAGGCCGCCTCGATGACTACATCAAGGTCGCCGAGCGATTGCTTTACCACCGTGGCAATGACGTTCGCGTCGCCAAAGAACTGGCCGAAACGTACATCGCCAGGCGCGACCCCAAGCGCGCACTCGCGAAACTGCAGATCTGCTTCAAGGCGGACCCTCGCGACGTGTCGACGCTCTCGCTCCTTGCGGAAGCCTTCTTGATGCTGTCTCAAACCGACAAGGCGACCAGCGTCTATCGGGAAATCGCGCGAATCCACCGGGAGGCACACCGCCCGCGGGAGCGGATGAGCGCGCTACGCCGCATTCTCGAGCTCAATCCGAACGATAAGGAAGCGCAAAGGGCATTGCAAAAGACCGCGTCGGCCTCAGGGCAGCACTTCGTGCCGCCGGCGCCGGGTCATCACCAGCCCCCCGCATCGACTGGCTCGGTGTCGGTTTCGATGTCTGGGCTCGGTGCGACCTCTGGGATGAGCCCTTCGTCGCAACTGAGTCGCGGATCGGGTTTGAGCGGCGCCTCGGGAATCATGTACCTCGAGGAAGAGCTCGAAGAGGAAAGCTCCCTCGGAATGGTGCCGTCGGTGTCCCACCCCTCGATGGACATGAGCGACTCGCTCGCCACCGCGCCTCCAGCACCGGCATCTTCAGGCGGCCGAGTCATTCCTTTGCCAGCACTCGCGCCGATGACTTACGCGCAGTTCCAAGCGTTGCCACTCGTCGGCACTGCGGTGACTCCGATGTCGGCCGCAGTCGCACCCAGCTTGATGGAGCGCACGCTCGAGTTGGCCGATGCATACCTCGTAGAAGGGCTCTTCGACCAGGCTCGTGCAGTCGTCAGCGAGCTGCAACTCACGCTCCCGAATCATGCGCTCGTGATCGGAAAGGCGCGAGAGATCGAAGAGCTCGCCAACGCATCATCGGGTGTATCCGCAGTCGCCCAACCGATTCTGTCGTCTGTCCCGGTCGCAGCACCGGCCGTGTCGTCGCCGGACGACGCATTCGATGATGGACCGGATTACGAGCTCGAGTATGAGGAGCTCGAGCCGGGCGACGAAGGCTTCGACTTTGCAGAGAGGCTCGCGGAAGAGCTTGCCGAGGTCGCCGAAATCGCGCCGGTCGACGAAGGCGCCGAGATGATCGACGTCGAGACCGTGTTCGAGCAGTTCAAACGCGGTGTCGCGGAGCAGGTCGCCGACGACGACAGCGACACACACTTCGATCTGGGCATCGCGTACAAAGAGATGGGGCTGCACACGGATGCGCGACGCGAGTTCCAGGTGGCGATGGGCGATCCGCGAAGGCGGTGCCTGTGCTGGACGATGATCGGCCTCATCTACATGGAGGAAGGTCAGCCGCACGATGCGATCGAGGCCTTCAAGTCGGGGCTGGAAAGCCCAGAAAAGACCAACACCGAAAGCGTCGGGCTTCACTACGAGCTGGCCCTTGCGTGCGAGGCGGGCGGCCTGCCAGATCAAGCGCGACTCCACTACGATTACGTTTTCCAGCGTGAGCCGGGCTTTCGCGAGGTCGATCAGCGGCTGCAGCGCCTCGGCGGGCCGTCTGGCGAGTCCGAGGATCTGCTGCTCGAATCGATGGACGACGTAAATCGTGCCTTCGACGAGTTGATCCACGAAGACTGAGCCCTATAACGTCTGTCGGCTTGGTCCAACCGGAGGGCACTGCCCTCGTCGAGACGCGAATGACCGAAACGAAGCACACTTTCTGCCGAATCTGTGAGGCCCTTTGTGGGCTCGAGGTCACCGTCGATGGCGATCAGATCATCGACATCAAGCCCGATTCGAAGCACGTGGCGACGCAAGGCTACGGATGCCTCAAGGGGCTCAAACAGCACCGGATGTACGATACTCCTGACCGGTTGCTCTACCCCATGCAGCGAATCGGGGGTGAGCTTCAGCGTGTGAGCTGGGACGACGCGATCGGTAGCATCGGCAGCAAAGTACGCGAGCTCATCGACAATCATGGCCGCGACAGCATCGCGATGTACGTCGGGACTGCGGCGGGGTTCGGCGTCCTCCATCCCGTCTTTGCGCAGGGGTTCATGCAAGGTGTGGGCTCGGCCAGCATGTTCTCGTCTGCGACCCAGGATTGCGCCAACAAGTTCGCCGTGGCTCATCAGGTGTACGGATTCCCGTTTACACAGCCTTTCCCCGACCTCGACAACTTGGAGTGTCTAATCATCGTTGGCGCAAACCCGGCGATCTCCAAATGGAGCTTCCTGCAGGTCTCGAACCCGATTCGCCGACTCAAGGAGATCGAAGCCCGCGGTGCGAAGATCTTCATCATCGATCCCCGACGGACGGAGACGGCCAAAGTCGCGGGGGAGCATGTCTTCATCCGCCCCAACACGGATGTTTTCTTCTACCTGTCGTTCCTTCACGAGCTGCTCGCCACCGCCAAGATCGATCGCACCCGAATCGACGAGTACATGACGGGGTTCGACGAGGTTTGCCGTGTCGCCGAAGCATGGCCCCCCGAGCGCACGGCGGAGGTCACGCGAATCCCCGCGGAGACGCTGCGCACGATGGTTCGCGCGTATCGCGAGGCAAAGGGCGCCGCACTCTACTGCTCGACCGGCGTCAACATGGGCACCAACGGGTCGCTCGCATTCTGGCTTCAAGAGTGCATCAACGCGATTTCCGGGAATCTCGACAGCCCAGGCGGGACCTTGGTCAGCACGGGCGTCATCGATTTCGCGGCATTTGGCAAGAAGACCGGCACCCTCCTGCACCAAAACGACAGCCGCATCGGAGGCTTCAAGTCGGTCAACGATGCGATGCCAGGTGGCATTCTGGCTGACGAGATCCTCACGCCTGGGGATCGACAGATCAAGGCGCTCTTCGTCACAGGAGGCAATCCTCTGATCACGATGGCAAACTCCGAACGACTGAGGGATGCATTCAAGCAACTCGAGCTGCTGGTCGTTCTCGACATTCAACCGAGCGAAACCGCGTCGGTCGCGACGCATGTTCTTCCGTGTACTTCGCCGTTTCAGCGCCCGGACCTTCCTTTCGTGTTTCCGTTGATGCTCGGGCTGCAAAGCAAACCTTATCTCCAGGCGACGCGCGCCATCGTGCCACCGCAAGGAGAACAGCGCGATGAGGCCACAATCTACGTCGACATCGCCAAGGCTAGTGGCATCAACTTGTGGGGCTCGGCTGTCGCCCAACGCACGATGGAGATCGGCAAGGCGTTGCAATCGATCCGCCGCCGCGGCGAGCAGCCCTCTATTCCTCAAGAATTCTTGCTTTCGAGCCTACTGCGGGTGACCAAGCAAGGGAGCTTCAAGAAGCTTCTCGGGGAGAAGCATGGACGGCTGAGGCCACAGCACGATCCCGGAAGCTTTCTCGGCAAGCGCGTCATTCACGAAGACAAGAAGGTGCACCTGGCGCCCCCAGTTCTCATCGAGCAAGCCGACAAACTCGAGGCTGATTTTCAACTCGAGCTCGACACCCGCGACAAGCTCAAGCTGATCACCAAGCGTGCGATCACTACCCACAACTCGTGGACACACAACATCGAGGAATTCGTAGCCGGCGACCGCACGACCAACTATTTGTATGTGCACCCGGACGACGCAGCGCGAATCGGCGTGGTCGAAGGCGAGCTCGCGGACGTGTCGACCGATACAGCGACCGTGCGCGTGCCCGTGAAGATTCATGCTGAGCTGATGCCCGGCACCGTGGCGCTGCCGCACGGCTGGGGGCATCAAGACAGCGCCCTTGGCGTCGCTCGGAAGACCACCGGCGTCAACGTCAACCTCTTGGCCGCCGATGGCCCCGACCGACTCGAAAAAGTCTCCGGTATGGCACATCTCACCGGGTTCTTGGTCGACGTGCAGCCAGCCACCGGCCCACTCAATCCGGATCACTGGTCCGGCATTGGCGCTTAGAAGGTCGCTCGGAACGACAGGTTGGGAAACCAGATCGCCGTAGTGAACACCAACGGGCATGGCTCGGCGGGCACGCCGGCACGAAAAACGCACGCATCATCGGACGATTGCGAAGAAAGCTCCTGGGCATCCCGCGCCTGCGTGATGTTCACCCACTCGAGGGCGATCCGCATTCTTCGGCCTGGCTTTGCCCACTCGTAGGCGATCTCGGCGTCGAGTCGCGTAAACCAGGGGACCCGTTGGATGTACTGTTGAATCATACCGTCGTCGTCGAGCCAAACCCAGCCCTCCGTGCGACCCGATCGTGTCGACATACGAGCGCTGATGATGAGCCCAAACTTGGCTTGCCAAGCCAACACGGCATTCAAGACATGCCTCACGTCGTAAGAGGGCGTGTAGTCGAACTCCTGTGACACCGTTCTGTCGAACGACACGGCTGTTGCCGTCAACTCGCTGAACCCGAGCGTGTAGGCAAGGAATGTCGAAAAACCGATCTGGAAGGGTCGCTGAAGCAAGAAAGTTGCGCCGTAGCTCTTGCCGTCGGCGGCGTCATCGATGAAACCAGCCGGTAAGCCATCTTGCGTATTGATCTGGGGGTTGGTGAAGATGTCGACGAAACGAATGTCGCGATACAAATTGATGTAGCCACGTGCTTCGAGCGTGAGCTCATGTGGAAGAAAGAAGCGCACGCCGGCTTCGGTTTGATTCGCACGTTGGAGGCCCGGCTCGAGTGGCACATCGCCAAGGCCCGGAAGCGGAATTGAATAAACCGCGGGCATGATTCCAAACCCCCATCCGACGAACACATCCGCAATGTCCAGGGCGTGAAACGTGGCGCGCGCGCGGGGACTCGCCCCTGCGTCACGTTCTCCGGCTGTGCTCCAGACGTCGCCACGGACCCCGAACGAAAGATCCAGCCACTTGACCGGCGCGACGTTGGCGTCGACGTAGACGCCACCAATGACCCTCCGGGTTTGGGCCGCAAAGGTAGGATCGCACGGAGTCGGGATGTCCGCGATGGGATCCTCTTGACAGCGAATCGGTCCAAACAACCCGGCGACGTCGCCTCCGAGACGTACTTGGAACTTGGGAGCCGAATAGGTGGCCCAGAGCCTCGGCCCAAAGCGATGGATGTTCGCCCCGGCGTTCGATAGGTTCTGGGCGGAGTCGTCCTCGACATTCGAGAAGTCGTAGCCGTAAAGCATCGTTCCAACGACTTCCCACCGGTCGAGCCGGCCGACGAACCGCGTCTCGAGGCGATGAAACTGAAGGCCGAGCGCAAGGCGTTCACTCGGCTGGCTTTCGTCGAAGACGGAGTTGTCGCGGCCCCCAAAGGCCACCACCTGGAAGCGCGACCGCGCGCTCATCGCCACATCGGCCCTGTATTGATAGTCCCAATAGTCCACGGTTGCGTCGACGTTGAGAGCCCCTAGCAAGAGATTGGGAAACCCATAGGCGCCCGAGAACGTCATGGATCCGTTTTTTGGAAGCGGGACGTTGAGCATCCCGGATACGTCGATCGTACGAAGCTCTGCCTCACCATGAACCCGATCGTTCGGGATCGTGCGGGGGTCTCCGGACATGACTCCCCCGGTGAAACGACCGTAACGAGCCGCTGGGGCAGAGGTATAGAGCTTGACGTCTCGAATGATAGCGGGATGAATGGTTGCAGCCCCAACCGCGGAATGAAAGAGCAGCGGGATGCGGAGACCGTCGTAGAGGTACGCGGTGCCTGATGGGGGGGCGCCACACACGTAGCCGTAGGGCTGGCCGTTGGCGACCGGAACGACACATGGCATTAGCAACAGCGTTCGGTATGGGTCGCCCAACGTCCCCGGGATGTTTCGTATGCCCTCGAGCTCTAGCTCGATCGATTGCTGCGTGCGCGCATCTACCTCGGCGGTTTCGGAGAACACGAGCTCCTCGTCGATCGCATCGCCCTCGATCTCTAGGGGCACGGCTGGTGCTTCTTCCTCGGCGGCTCTAACCGCGAGGCGAATGTCGACCTGAACCCGGGACGGAACGGGAATCCCTTCGCGGGTTGCGGGCACGAACTCTGAATCGGCAATCGCCCCATCGATGACGTCGCAAAGAGGTCTGTCCGCATTGCATTGCTCGACAATCGCAGAGCCATCGGGTTCGATCCGCACAAGCAATCGGACGGTCTTGCTTTCGGGCACCTCGAGCCCAGGAGGAACCTCAACGACGGGCAGGGTTTTGACCTCGGGTGGCACGAGGTCCTGTGCGGAGACCAAACCAGCCCACGCGCACAAGCTCAAAGCCAAGCAAGGCGCCGAGCGCCCAAGCCACCGCATGACCTCGATAGTAGATGGGATCGAGCTCTACCTGTGGAAAAAGACGCCGATTGACGGGAAGTCACACGACGCGTACCCCTCAGCGAGCTTCGAATGTCCGCCACCCGCCTACATGTTGCGCTCGTCCTCGCGGTCGTCGTTGCTGGAGTGCTGGCCCTCTTTACGGGCACTGCCTCGCTCGGTGACGAGAGTCTACGCGCGACGCTGCTGCAACTCCGAGGTGCACGTCTGTCAGCGGCATTCCTGGCCGGTGCTGCATTGTCTGTCGGAGGGGTCGCAGTTCAGGGGCTCTTTCGAAATCCGCTCGCAAGTCCTTCAATACTAGGCACGACGGCCGGCGCAAATCTCGGTGGTCAAATTGCGCTTCTCACGGCAAGCGCCTTGTCGGGCGCCAGCGCGACCCTCGCGATCGAAATGGTGCTGCCGATCGGCAGCCTGCTCGGAGCGCTCGTGGCGCTGGGGATCTTGCTGATGTTCCTCCGCGCAGGCGCCGACCTGCTCACATTGCTCCTCACCGGCTTCATCCTGTCATCGCTGTTTCTCAGTATTGGAAGCTTCCTGACGAGTATGGCGCAAGATTCCTGGGAGCTCGGGCGCACGATGGTGGCCTGGTCGCTTGGAAGCGTCAGTGGGGCGGGTGCGCGACATGTGTTGTTTGCGCTTCCGTTGATCATCGGGGGCACGGTTGCGATTTGGGGTTGGGGGCATGCGCTCGACGTGATGCTTTCCGGGGAGGAAGAGGCGGCAAGCCTGGGCGTCGACGTCAAAGCGACTCGAAGATGGGTCGTAGTATGGGTGGCGGTTCTCACCGGCGCGGCAGTGTCGCTGGGCGGCGGGGTCGCGTTCGTCGGGCTCATCGTGCCACACGCGCTTCGACCGATTGTCGGGGCCGAGCACCGCCGGTTGGTGCCGAGCGCAGCCCTCCTCGGTGGAGCCTTCCTGATCGCATGCGATGCACTTGGCCGCGTCGTGCCCGGACGCTCGGAGATCCCACTCGGTATCGTGACCGGTCTCATCGGCGCGCCCTTGTTTCTTTGGTTGCTCCTCCGGATGCAACGGGAGGCCTACGATGGGTGATTCCGCGGTACGAACCGAGCGCGTTCAGGTGACGCTCGGCTCGCGACGAGTACTGCACGACATCTCGTTTCAGGCGCAGTACGGCACCATAACCGCGGTGCTGGGTCCGAACGGCGCCGGCAAGACGACATTGCTCAAGGCGGTCGCCGGACTTCTTCCGCACGGGGGCAGAATCGAGGTGGCAGGCCAGGATCTCAACAAGCTGCACCGGTCCGATCGAGTGCGCCTTCTCGCGTACGTGCCCCAGGTTTCGTTGCTCGCTAGCCCTTTCCGAGTGGAGCACGTCGTGCAGCAGGCTCGGTATAGCTTGCGCACAGACAGACACAGCCACCATTCAGCCGTCGAGCACGCTATGGAAGTGGTCGACGTCACGCACCTACGAAAACGGTCCTTCACTCGGCTTTCGGGGGGCGAACGGCGTCGCGTTTTGCTCGCTCGGGCGCTGGCCACGGAAGCCAAGCTGATCCTCCTCGACGAACCGACCGCGTCGCTCGACATACGGCACGCTCTTTCGTTCTTCCGATTGTTGAGAGAGCTCGCAGCAAGCGGATATTGCATCGTGGCCGTGCTCCACCGGCTCGACGACGCCGCCCGATTCACCGATCGCGCGATCTTGCTCAAAGACGGCCTACTGACCCATCAAGGCGTGACGGCCGACGTCATCTCAGCAGAACCGATCCGCGACGTCTATGGTGTAGAGATGGACGAAGAGAACGTTTTGAGTTTTCGGCTGCCCGGCTAGACGGCCTGCGGCCTCAATTGGTCCCGCCCCACCACCCCCCCACTATCACCTAGGCTCTTCTTGGACGATTTGGAGTGCCTTCTTTTCGAGCTTTTCGGTCAGGAGCTCCCATTGTTCACGCTCTTGCTCATCCGCTTGCCACATCGTGAAGTGACACGTCTCCGCACCAGCCGGGATGGTGGAATCGAACCGAACCTGGAATCCGAAGCGGTCGGCGTGGTCTTGGGCTGCGTCGATCATGCCTTGGACGAAGTACCGTTGTACCCGGCAGTCAAACGCCTCGTAATGATCTTGATGTGGGCACCACAGGATGTGGAAGCTCGCTTGTCCTTCGTGGTCGATCTTCGGGTCTTCCAACGATGCGTACGCGATGCGGTTGATCACGGTCGCGTAGAACGACGTGAACTCCGTATCGGTCATGTCCTCAGGGATGGTCGTGCCGTCGAGGATCTGCCGGCCTACGTCGTAGCCCGTCTTACGAAGAGCCCGGTACGCCGCCTGCTGGCCGGCTTCACCAAACGTCCGCTCGTTCTCTTTGAGCATCTCGATGAGCGCCATCGCCTGCATCGTCCCCCACTGCCACAGGGTTGCAGGGTCGAAGTCGGTCTTCGCGAGCACATCTTCCTTGAGTCGCTTGAGGCCCTTCGCGTAGGGCTGATTGAACTCGAAGCTTTTCCACTTCGATTCGTCTCGATGCTTCCAGTGCGCCATGTGACCTCCAGCGGCATAGTCTATCACTTGTAGGGGGCACCCTGCGCCGCCTTGATCCCGCTGCCCCGTGCGATATCGCAGGAGAGTGCGGACGGCCTTGATCAACCTCGCTGCGCTGACCGGCGCGCTCGCCATCGCGGTCACGATCGTGCCGTGGGGAGAGGCATCGCCGACGAGCAGGGAGGCGGAGAGCTCTGCTCTGCGTCTGGTTCGAGATGCGTCCGGTTTCGTTTTTGCGCCCCAGGACTACCAACGCATCGCCTCGGCGAGCCCCGTCGCCGACGAGCTTCTTTTAGAGCTTTGCGAGCCCGATCGCATCGTGGCCTTCACGGGATATAGCCAGCGCGAAGGCGTCCGAAGCTACCGGTACCAGGGCAAGGGGACGATCGAGCTAGTCACCGACATCGAGCAGATCCTGACCCTCGACCCTGACTTGGTACTGGCACACAACCTCACCGACCCGCGACACGTCGAGCGATTACGCGAGGCCGGCGTCCGTGTATTCGACTTCGGCTCTATCGATGGGCTCAGCAGCCTTTTTGAGAACATCGATACACTCGCAAACCTCGTGGGCCACCCCGAACGCGGCGCGGCGCTCGCCGAGCAACTCAAAGAAGACCTCGACGCGATCGCCAGCGACGTCCCTGCTGCAAAACGGAAGCGTGGACTCTACGCGACCGTCGTTGGCAATCGGATCTACGGCGGCACCAGCGGCTCGAGCTACCACGACGTCTTATCCTACGCCGGCATCGTCGATATTGCGGCCGGCGAGTACGAGCGATGGCCGAACTACAGCATGGAACAATTGCTGAAGCTCGATCCGCCGCTGATCGTTACCGGGACTGGGACCGGAGAGCAGCTATGCGCGCTGTCTGCACTAGGCGAGCTCAGAGCATGCGCCGAGGGGCGTCCCGGAATCGTGGAGATCGATGGCAAGCTGCTGAGCAGCGGAGGCCTAGGGATCGTCGACGCCGCGAGAGCAGTGCGGACCAAAGTTTACGGCCCAAGGCCCGCCCCAGACTGACGCTGGCGTTTTGTCTGACTTCGGTCAAACCTTCCCCAATGCGCACAGTCACGGCTCCCATGCAGAGTGTCGTCGTTCGGTTCACCGTTTCCGAGGACGAAGTCGTGAAGAAGGGGCAGTCGCTGGTGATCCTCGAGGCGATGAAGATGGAACACGTCATCTCTGCGGACCGGGCAGGCGTCGTTTCGTCGATCTCGACTGAGGAAGGAGCGACCGTGGCCAAAGGCGAAGTCTTGCTACGGTTGGAGGAACGCGATGCGCTTGAAGAGGCGCATGCGGCGGAGACGCAGATCGACCTCGACGAAATCCGCGAGGATCTCGCAGCGCTTCGGGCGCGTCACGAGATGGGGCTCGATGCAAACCGTCCCGAAGCCGTTGCGCGGAGACGCAAAACGGGACAGCGAACGGCGCGTGAGAACCTGGAAGACCTAGTCGACCCCGGCACCTTCGTCGAATACGGCGCGCTGGTGATCGCCGCACAACGCCAGCGTCGGTCCGTCCAAGAACTGATCGCACGGACGCCCGCGGACGGGCTCGTCGCGGGCTTGGGGGATGTCAACGGCGCCTCGTTCAGCGATGCCGAGACCCGCTGCGTCGTGATGTCCTACGACTACACCGTGCTGGCTGGTACTCAGGGCGTCATGAATCACTACAAGAAGGACCGGATGTTCGAGCTCGCGGAGACGCTACAGCTTCCGGTCGTGCTCTTTTCCGAAGGCGGTGGTGGGAGGCCGGGAGACACGGACAGCACGCAGGTTGCGGGCCTCGATTGCCGCGCGTTTCAGTATTTCGCCGAGCTTTCGGGTTTGGTGCCGCTGGTAGGGATCAACTCGGGCCGCTGCTTTGCAGGGAACGCTGCCCTGCTCGGCTGCTGTGATGTCGTGATCGCAACGAAGGACTCCAGTATCGGCATGGGCGGACCCGCGATGATCGAGGGTGGCGGCCTCGGCGTATTCGAGCCCGAAGAGATCGGACCGTCGAACGTCCAATTCGCAAATGGAGTCATCGATGTGCTCGTCGATGACGAGGCCGAAGCGGTCGCGGCAGCGAAGAAATACCTCGCCTTTTTTCAGGGCGCGCTCGGAAGCTGGGAGCACGGAGACCAACGTCGTTTGCGCGCTGCCATCCCCGAAAATCGACTGCGCGTTTACGACATCCGGACGGTGATCGACACCGTAGCCGATACCGGCTCGGTTCTAGAGCTCCGCGGGGGCTTCGGTCTCGCGATGGTCACCGCGCTCGCGAGGATCGAGGGGCGTCCTCTCGGGATTATCGCCAACGACCCGACACATCTCGGCGGCGCTATCGACGGAGCGGCAGCCGACAAGGCCAGCCGTTTCATGCAGCTCTGCGACGCTTTCGATATCCCTCTTCTGTTTCTCTGCGATACCCCGGGTTTCATGGTCGGCCCCGAGGTGGAGGCCGCGGCGATGGTTCGCCGAGCAGCTCGCATGTTCGTCATCGGCGCGAGCCTCGAAGTTGCGTTTTTCACGATCGTGCTGCGAAAAGGCTACGGCCTCGGAGCTCAATCGATGGCGGGCGGCAGCTTCAAGGCACCGAGATTCACCGTGGCATGGCCGACGGGCGAGTTCGGAGGCATGGGGCTCGAGGGGGCCGTGAAGCTCGGCTATCGAAAGGAGCTCGCGGCGATCGAAGACCCTGAGCAACGCGAGCAGGCTTACCAAAACATGGTCGCGATGGCCTACGACATGGGCAAGGCCACCAACATGGCCGCACAGTTCGAAATCGACGCCGTGATCGACCCGGTCGATTCCAGAAAATGGATCATGAGCGCACTGCGAGCGGCGCCGCGGCCAGAGCGACGCAAAGGCAAGAAGCGACCCTGCATCGATCCCTGGTAACCACCGACACTGGCGCTTACGCTCTTCCCTACCTATCGTCCCTGGGCTCGAATCTATCACGGAGGCGCAGAGTATGAACACACGTAGAAGCCCCTGTGCAGACTAGGGATCCTACAACCGTCCTGGCGCTGATCCCGTTCTCGAGGAGTAGGTGACTCGGGCCAGGCCGCCGGCTATGGGGGCGGAGCCAGCGGTAGCTTCGGCGTAAAAGACGATTCTAACCGGGCCCATGTCTCGGCAAACACAGCCCCGGTCATGGCCGACGAAGCCCCCATCGGTGGCGGCCTGGCCCGAGTCACCGGTTGACGCAGATCAAGCACTGATGCTGCTGACACTACTTGATCGTTCGGTGGAGCTTCTCCATGCGGGCGATGCGATCCTTCAACATGCTCTTGAGCGCTGCTCGTAGATGGGGCTCGATGTCCGCGTCGGTGCTACCCGTGTTTGAAACGATCTCCCGATAGAGGTCGGCGGTCTCCGGAGAGACAGCAAGCGTGATCTTCGATTCACTGAGGTGGTCGTCGATCAGGCTCCGAACCAGGCCGCTCATATTGATGTCTAATTCAGCGAGATGCTCGTGCTGGTCTTCGCGAATCATCAGGCTGATTCGCCGGAAAGCCTCGGTCATCGCCCCTCCTCTCGGGATTTGTGTGTGAGTATATACCAAATCATATGAATATGTCGAATTATTATTGACGCCATACTAATATATACACATATATAAATATCACACGAATAACGTAAAGGAGGCAATCATGCGCGGCCCAATCATCGCCCTTTTCACCTTGGTCTTGACGGCAACCGGCTTCGGAGTCGCCGGCTGTACCAATCCTCACGCCCCAGCCGGACACGAGGGCTATGTCTTTGAAGACCCTCGTATGATCGGCGAGGGTGGGTTTCGTGGCGCGGTCAAGGGACCCGGCAACTATGGCGTCAGCGCCTTTCGAAACCGTATCATCAACGTCGACACGCGGCCGACGACCTACACCGAGGAGTTCAGCATCCTCGTGAAGGACGATCTCAATGTGGCCTTCCGGGTCCACGCCGTTCTTCAGGTCGAGCAAGGCCAGGTCCAGGCAGTAGTCGAGGAGTTTGGCGCCGGAAACTGGTACGTGCGGTTCCTGAAAGAGCCGTTTCGAACGATCGTTCGCGAGTCCGTTCAGGAGTATGCGAGCCGAGAGCTCAAGGCGGAGCGTGAAACCATCGCTAAGAAGATACAGACGGCGCTCGATACGTACCTCGAGAAGACCCCGTTCTTGGTGGTCCGGCTCGCCGTTGGAAACATCGACTATCCGCCGGTCGTTTCGCAGGCAGTCGAAAAGAAGCTCGCGGCAAAGCAGCTGCTCGAGGAGAAGGCAACGCAAAGAGAGATTGCCCAGCGCGACGCGGAGATTCGAATCGAAGAGGCCAAAGGTATCGCAGAGGCGCAGAAGATCATCAACGAGACGCTCACCTCGAACTACTTACAGCACGAAGCGATCGAAGCGCAGCGGACTATGGCGAACGCACCCAACCATACGACGGTCTACATTCCGGTCGGAACGAATGGCTTGCCGCTCGTCCATACGCGTTAGGAGGCAGTGTTAGGGCCAGCGTTAGTGACAGCGCCCGCATCAGCGCCCGCGCCAGTGTCAGTGTCGGAGATGCTGGCGGCGCTGGCGCTGCCGCGCTTGACGCGTGGTCCCGGCAAAGCTAGGCCTCGCTTTCAGTCGCGGGTGTAACTCAGTGGTAGAGTGCGACCTTCCCAAGGTCGAGGCCGAGGGTTCGAATCCCTTCACCCGCTCCGCTACCAGTTTTCTTTGAAGGGCCGGACGTCCACCTCGAATGACCATGCCGACTTGGGCTGCGTTGCGAGGTGGTACACCGTCTCGGCGATGTCACTGGGCCTCAAATGAGTGCCTTCGTCACCCGTCTGCTCATCGGTCCCAATGCCGCCGTCGACGATCACCAACGCGACGTGGATCCCTTCGGGCCCTAGCTGGCGGGCAAACGATTGAGCCAAGCTGCGTTGGGCGGCTTTAGCCGATGCGAAGGCGGCGGTAAACGGCTTTCCGCGAAGGGATGCAGTGGCGCCGGTGACGATGATGGTGCCTTTTCCCCTCTTTCGCATGGGCCCTACCACTTCGCGGGTGCTCTGCAGAAGCCCGCGCACATTGATCTGCCAACCCTTTTCGAACTCCTCATCCGGAACGGTTTCGAACGTGCCGAACTGCCCCGACCCGGCGTTGTAGAGAAGGACATCGACATCGCCTAGGTCGTTGCGCACCTGGGCGAAGGCATTCTTGATCGCCGCCGGGTCGGTGACGTCGCACGCATAGGCTTTGCCGCCGAGCTCTTTGGCGAGGCCACTCGAGTAGTCGGTCGAACGAGAGAGAAGCGCGACCGCGTACCCCTCTTTGGCAAACCGAGAAGCAAACGCCTGCCCATTCTTCGGCCCAATCCCAATGACCACGCAAACCGGCTTTCCCATACGGCCCTACTCCTGTCCCTAAGCCCTGGCCTGCTGCTGCACAGTCCCCCCCGCGTAAAACGCGTCGATCTCCCTGGCATACTTCTCGTTCACGATATTTCGCTTTACCTTCAGAGTTGGGGTCAGCTCGCCGCCGTCGACGCTGAAGACCGTGGGCAAGATGTGAATTTTCTTGATGGTTTGGTAACGGGCTACCTTGGCGTTACAGACTTTTTGCATCTCTTCCTCGATGAAACGCTTCACGTCGGGGTTTTTCGCTGCGGACGCGACGTCGGCCAGGTTAGAAATGCCCGAAGCCTCTTCAAGCGCTGGCAACGCCTCGGGGTCGAGCACGATGAGCGCTGAGAGAAACGGCTGGCGGTCGCCTACGACCACCGCTTGCCCTACCCCGGGAATCGCCTGCAGGTACCCTTCCATCTCGGCTGGGGCGACATTCTTTCCCCCCGCCGTGATGATCAGATCCTTCTTTCGTCCCGTGATCAAAATGAAGCCCTGATCGTCGATGCGGCCGAGATCCCCGGTCTGCAGCCAACCGTCTTGGGTGTAGAGCTCTGCTGTCTTGTCAGGAAGCCGGAAGTAGCCCTTCACCATGTTCTCGCCCCTGAGCAGGATCTCGCCATCGTCCGCGATTTTCACCTCGACGCCCGGGAGCGGCCTGCCGATCGTGCCAAACCTCGGTTCGAGGTACGGCTGCACCGAGGCGAACGCTGTCGTCTCCGTCATTCCGTATCCTTCGTGAATCGGAATGCCGATCGACGCAAAGAACTCGAGGGTCGACGTCGAAATCGGCGCCGCGCCACTCACGGCGATGTCCAAGGCATCCAATCCGAGCGCCTCCTTGATCTTAGAAATCACGAGCTTGTTGGCGAGCCGACGCGAAAGGGTCGAAACCGGACGCCCCGTGGCGGACTCTCGCTTGAACGCAGCCAGCTCGGTTTCCCTGGCCCAGCTGGCCAGCTTCGCTTTGATTCCGGTGGTCTCTGCCATCTTCCCGCGAAGCGCAGCTTCGAACTTCTCCCACACCCGCGGCACGGCGAGGAACATCGTGGGATGTACCTTGACCAGGTAGTCCTTGATCTGCGTGAGGTCGCGGCAGAAATAGGCCTCACAACCGATCGTGAGCCCGGAAAAATTGAGCATCCCTTGCTCGGCGGCATGGCACAACGGGAGATAGCTCACGTACCGTGTTTCGCGCTCGACGAGTGTCGGAAACACGGCCTTGACCGCCTTGCCGATGAGCTCGATCCCGCGATGGGTCAGCATGGCACCTTTGGGAAGTCCGGTGGTTCCGGAGGTATAGATGAGCAACGCGACGTCGTCTTTGTCGACCGCAGCAAGCCGTCTGTCGAGCTCCGAATCGTCCACGGTATCCCCGAGCTTCATCAACTCCGCTAGCGTATGCACACGCGGATCGTTGGAGCCGAGGTCGTCCATCGTGATGATGTGCTCGATCGTGCTGTCGCCACTCGCGATCGTGAGGTACTTGTCCAGCTGGTCTTGCTCGTCGCAGATGACGATCTTCGCCTGCGCGTTGTCGATGATGTACGCCATTTGATCGGGCAGGAGCGTCGTGTAGAGCGGAGCTGGGATCCCTTGGGCGGCATTGATGCCGTGCTGGCAGACCACCCAGTCAGGTCGGTTCTTGCCAACGATCGCGACGCAGCCCCCGGGCTCGAGGCCGAGAGAGAGCAGCCCCTTGCCGACTCGCCGAACGTCCGCCCAAACCTCCGCCCACGTCGTGCTCTTCCACGTGCCGTCGGCGTTGAGGTCGTAAAGCGCTTTCGCGCTGCCTTTGGTTCTCGCCCAGCCCTCGATGTTCGAGAGCATCGTTCCTTGAAGGGTCATGCGTGCCTCCGATTGATCTCAGAGCCTACATGATCGACCGACCCTTCAGGAAGCCCGATCCCATTGCGACAGATCTCGCGACCCTAACCCTTTGGGCGGCACACAACGCACGAGGATTGAAGACCCGCGCTCAGTCTCGCCAACGCGTCTTGGAGCCCGCACCGACCAGCCCAAGATCGAGGAGTACCGCAACGACGACGATCACGAGATACATCCCGTCGACCGAGCCGTTGCTATTCATCGCAAACGCATACCCTAGCGTCGTCAGCGGCATGAAGAAGAAGCCGAGGAGTGGCCACAAGGTCGTTTCGTAGGCACGCCCGATGTAATCACTTAAGAGAACGACCAAGACGATCGCGAATCGTGGGGTTGCGAGCGCAAGGCACCCTACCAGTATCGGCATAAGCGAAGACTACCATGGGACTCTTACTCGTCGCCGAGGTTCCGGACGACGGCGACGAGCGCTGCCACCACTTCTGGCTTGTCGGTGAGATCGGGATTCGGGGGCATGAGCGGGCTCAGACCGACCGCGGTCCCACCCCCGATGATGATCGTCTTGATATGCTCGTCCGTGACGGATTTCTGCCACTCTACAGATGTGTAGTCGCGGGGCTTCGGGTTGAGGGCCGCGGAGCCGGGCCCATCTCCTTTGCCTTTCTCTCCGTGACAGGTTACGCAGCGCGCGTTGAAAATTTCTTCGGCTTCGACCACAGGATCCTTGACAGCAACCGGCTCGGAGGGAGCTGCCTCCGGCTCGGCGGTAGGCTCTGCGGCGGCCTGTTCAAGTTCGGCGGGCGCGGCCTTCTTGGAGGTGCAACCGAACGCCGCCAAGCACACGAGGAACGCGGCGATGTAGATCCCTTCTTCGCGCATAGGCCCTCCTTTGAGAGGCGTATAGATCCAATTGAAATGGACGGAAAGCTCTCATTCCTCGTAGAGGTAGGCGAGCACATCCTCCCTAGACAGGATTCCGACGATTCTCGCCCCCTCCAGAACGGGCAGCCTTCCGATATTGTGAGCCTTCATCTGCTTGAGTGCTTCGCTCAGCGGGGTGTCCGGGGCGATGGTATGGACGGGATGCGCCATGCAGCTCGCAACCGTGAGTGAATCGCGCCCGTCGCGCTTCGCCCGTTCGATGTCGCGTCGAGAGATCATGCCGACGAGCTTTCCGGCTTCCATGACGGGCGCGCCGGCGTGCCCCCATTCGTGAAGGGAGTGCGCGAGCTCGCGGAGAGGCATTCTCGGGGTCACGGTGCGTACGGGACTCGACATGAGGTCGCGAACGACCTCGGGATGGCGGCAGGTCTTTTCGATCGCAGTGTGAAGGCGAGTTACCACGTCTGCGAGCGAACCCTCCCGAACGACCGCCGACCCAGCCCCGGAATGGCCACCGCCGCCGAGCTCCCCCAGGACGCCACCCACCGTGACGGCATCGGATTGCGACCGCCCAATGATGTGCATCTTGCCGTTTGGAAGTCGGTAGACACAAAACAGGGCGTCGTGTGGGATCATCCGAAACGCTTCGGTGGTCACGCGCGCGAGCTCGGCCGGCGCCTCCTCGATCTCCTGTGCGGAAACCCCGATGCGAGTCCCGAACGCGGGAACTTCCTCGATTCCATCGACGATCGAAATTAGAAGCGAACGTTCTACGACGTCGAGCGGCGGTCGAAGAAACCGCTGTAGTAGCCCCGGCCGTGCCCCGTGACCAAGGAGCCATGCGAGCGCAGTGGCGTCTCGTGAGCTCGTTCGAGAGTACGCGAGCGAGCCGGTGTCTTCGTGAATCCCGAGCGAAAAAAGCGTCGCCTCTTCACGGTCGATGTCGGCGCTTCGCGCCGCGAGCTCCTCGACGACGAGGGTCGTCACGGCGCCGACGGGCTGGACGTGCTCTTCGTCCGACTGCAAGTCATCCGGCGCGCTAGGGTGGTGGTCCCAGACGACGATGCGGACGCTCCTCGGTGTCCGGGTCGCACGCTCGAGAACTTCTTCGATGTGATGGAGCCTGCTTCTTCGTCGGACGTCGGTCACGATCAACAGATCGACGTCGGAAAGGTCGACATCTCGGCAGCGTTCGGTACGAAAACGATTGCCGTGTAAGGCCAAGTACTGATGAACATTGGGCGCGACCCCACCGCCAATGCCGATCTCCGCACCTGGATAAAGCTTCCGAAGAGCCACACAAGATGCCAGCGCGTCGAAATCGGCGGTCTCATGAGTGGTGATCAGCTTCACGCAGGTTCCAACGTCTCCTGGAGCACGCGCAACAGATCTACGTAGCTCACGATGCCGAGCAAGTCGCCTGTGTCGGCATCCGCGACGGGAATGGCGCCCACACGATGCAATAACATGAGCTCCACTAGCTCGCGGGCGGAGGTCTCGGGGCTGGCCTTGACGGGGCTGGTGTTCATGAACGTGCTTACGGTCACAGTGCGTGCACTTTCGAGGGCT
The DNA here is from genome assembly GCA_029863605.1 of Myxococcales bacterium. Classification (GTDB taxonomy): domain Bacteria; phylum Myxococcota_A; class Polyangia; order Polyangiales; family Houyiibacteriaceae; genus SG8-38. Next base: position 37,786 of record JAOTVB010000016.1, read on the forward strand.
TCGATCTCTCCTTCATCGTCTGTCCCGGAGAAACCTCGAAGATCTCGATCACTGATGATCCCGACCAGCTCGCTGCCGCGTACGACGGGCAGGTGCCGAACATCGAGCTCGTAGAGTAGCCCAAGCGCTTCGGCGACCGACATGAGCTCGGTCGCAGTCACCGGGTTTTCAGTCATGATGTCTTTTGCGAGCACGAAACTCTCCTCTCTTTAACAGCACCCCCTAGAACATGGGGAACGGTAGGGTCGATTTCACGGCCTGGAAATCCTGAATCAGCTTCAGGGCGGCTACGACCGCCACCAAGGTGCAGACATTGGCGAGGACGAGACCCCAGCCGATCGTTCGTAGACTGCGCGCCGTCGGGCGAGCCACGGCGATCGCCGCGACGACGACCGCGACAGGGAGCGCCGCCGTCAGGATCCATCCACGCGGGGCGAGAGGCGCTGCGGCGCCGACCCCGATCACGGCGAGACACACGAGAATGAGCAGCACCCTCGCGGCGCGAACGCGCCGAAGCTCTTCGTCGGTCTTGGCCCGCGTGCGCGCGACGGTAAGCCGTACGACGGACGTCCCCAAGAGCGATGTCACCAGCCAAATCCCCGCCACGGCCGACGATGCAAGCATGCTCAACCCTGACGCAAGCCCAAGCGGCAGCGCGACGGACGATAAAGCCGCGGCAGCCATCGTCTCACCCATCCCGCTACGCTCGAGCCCTTGAATGGCCATCATCATGACGCCAACTCCGAGTAGCAAGGGCAAGACAACCAAGTATTGAGCCAGCTGCGGAGCCAGCCACAGCCCCGGAATGCCAGCAGCGATCGCGACCAACATCAACAGAGTCAGCGCTCGACGCGCGCGGCCACTCTGTTCACGCTGTGTCCGCGCGCCCCGCTGGCCGAATAGCACGAGAAGCGGCTCGTTCATGATGAAGCATGCAAGCCCGGCGATCGCCAGCAACCACGAAGAGGTGGTCGGTGAGCCTCCCAGGAACACAGCCACCATCGGAAACAAGAGCTCTGCGTAAGCGCCGTGCTCTCGGGGAATCATCTGGCGCTCTCGACTTCGGGGCTCCGCCGATGGCATCGATGGGCCGAAAGAATCCTGAATCGCATCGGTGTGTTCCACAGACATATGCGCTTGGGAAGATGAGCAAGGAGCGTACCAGCGGTCAGGAGCATATCCTCGTCTGTTCTACACGAATCCCTGCATTTTGTGCGTTTACAGAAGCACGTCGCGCAAGCACTGCGTATTCTAAGGCACCGACATGACGATAGCGCCACTTCGGTGGACGAGCTCGTGAGAGACGCTCCCCAGAAGAGTTCGCGCGACAGCTCCTTTGCCAGTCGTCCCGCACACGATCAGTGGCGCGTCGATTTCTCGAGCCCTGGCCACGATCGCCTCGGCGGGGTCGCCGGCTAAAGCATGACACTCGATCCGAAGGTCGTCGCTCTTCACGGCGCCCCGGGTCTGCATTTCGAGGAGCTTTCGAAGATCCTCGAGCTTGCGCGTGGTTTTCGATGCACTTTTCTCGTCGCCTGGGTCGAGCACGGTGATCACATGAACCTCCGCATCCAGCTGTCGACCCATGAATACGCCGAGCTCGAAGGCACGCCGTGCGGGATCCGAAAAGTCATAGGCCACGACCAATCGCGGAATGAGCGACATGGGCTATTCACCACCTTTCTTTTCTTTTCGCCGTTCACGCACGACCAGCACGGGGCACGGGGCGTGACGCACGACCTTTTCCGCAACGCTCCCGAGAAAGGCTCGGGACAGCCCGCTTCGACCGTGAGATCCCAAGATCAGAAGATCGGCACCTTCGTCTTCGGCGATCTCGCAAAGAGCGCGGCCCGCGGAGGGGTGCTGAACCACACTCAGCTCGACCTCGGGGATATCCTGGAGGAGCGACGCGGTCTTTCCACTGAGCGTTTCTCGAATCGCCTCTTCGATTTCGACACGAATACTTCGTTCGAGGAGATCGGGCCGCGACCAAACGACGGGCGGCACATTGGGGGTCGGATCAAACACGTGAGCGACCAGCACCCGCGAGTCAAACGTTTTGGCATAAAGCGCCGCTGTTCGAAGGGCTTCATCGGAAATGTCGGAGAAGTCGGTGCCGACGAGAATCGTTTTGGGTTGGTCCATGAGCTCACCCTCCGTCTATCAAGCTCCGTGCCATTCGGGGCAGCGGAATTCGAGCAGAAAGCATATCCAAAAACGCGAATGTTCTGCGAAAGATTCCAAAGCCACGCAGAAGTTGCGTACCGGGTTGCGACAAATCCTGCTAAACCTCTCTGGCGCAGTCCTTGCACAATATTTGGTCAAGGGAGGATGACATGAGCGACGACACGTTAATGCCCTCCGAGATTCGTCAGAAGGTTCTGACCCAACACCGCGAGATCGAACAGATGCTTTCGGAACTAGAAGTCGGTGCACGACAACTACGGGAGGGCGAGCAAGAGGCAGACCGCGTCAAACGCGCGGCGTATGCCCTACGAGGCATTCTCGAGCTTCACATGACTTTCGAGGAAACCCACATGGTGCCCGCAATCAGCGAAGCCGACGGCTTCGGACCTGAACGAGCACGCCACCTCCACGCCGAACATGCCGAACAACGAGCGCACCTCGACCGTTTGGTACATGCGATCCTCGATGCGCGAGCTCCCACCGAGATCGAAAAGGGCGTCGCCGATCTCGCACAGATGCTGCGCAAGGACATCGAGGAAGAAGAGAAGCACTATGTGAACGAGAAGCTTCTTCGGGATAGCCTGATGCCGACCGACACTTTCGGCGGCTAAGGGGTACCTTTAGCGATCGAACGGAAGACTGGAAATGCAGATCAATCAAATCCTGGTCCCCACCGATTTCTCCCAAAATGCGAACCTCGCTCTCGACTACGCGATCGCGCTCGCAAAGCAATGCTCGGCAAAGCTGCATCTGTTGCACACGCCGGTCATCCCGAACTATCTGCTGATGGATCTCTCATACAGCCCAGGCCCGGAGGCCGTCACCCGCATCCTCAACGACGCACAAGAGGCTCTCGACAAGCAGTCTCAAACGATCGACGAAGCGGGAGTGGAGCACTTCACGGTGATCCGCGAAGGGACGGTCCACGAGGTCATTCGCGACTATGCCAAAGAGCACGACGTCGACTTGGTCGTCGTAGGCACGCATGGTCGGAGCGGCGTTTCGAAGTTCATGTACGGCAGCGTTACCGAGCGAGTCCTCAAGACCGTGCACACACCGATCATCGTCGTCCCTCCCAAGGGCGGCAGCGTCCCGAGCTCGATCGTCATCGCCTACGACTTTTCGGCGCCGTCGAAACGCGCAGCCGAGGTCGCACGCGGGATCCATGGCGTTTGCCACGGATCCCTCCACCTCGTGCACAGTTACCTCGATGTCTGGGGCGAATACACAGATCGAGGAGCCGTCGTCGGTGAGGCCGCCGAGAAGCGTCGCCAGGCCCTGCACCGGGGGCTCGAAGAGATGCTCAAAGACGATGCAAAAGAGCTTTTTTCAATCGACGCGCAAGCCATCCAGACGCACTTGGTGACGGGGGATCCGACTGCGGGGATCCTCAAAGTGGCCGACACCGTAGGGGCGAACCTGATCTGCGCGGGCACCACCGGAAAGAGCGGCATCGAGCGCCTCCTGATCGGCAGCGTTGCGAGGCGGCTCCTCCACGACAGCGAGATTCCGCTACTGCTGACCCATCAGGAGGGCTGAGAGACCCAACTTGAATATGCGTCGCTAAAGGGCATCATACGCGCATCATGATCGGGCGGATCGTCTTACTGAGTCTCTGGCTGGCGGCGCTCGGCAGTTGCGAATGCGGCTCGAAGAACGAGGTCGGGGTCGAGGATCTCTCCGCGGCGGAACTCCCAGCGAATTTCGATCAGGTCATGGCCGATCATGCACAACTTTCGATTGTGGCGAGGAACGCACTAATTCGAGGCGACCTCCCAGTGGCCCGGCAGTCGATGCGGAAGCTTGCATTCTTCATGGAGCACGTGCCGTTCCCCGAACAGGGCAAAGAATACGCACGCATCACGAAGGAGCTTGCCGAACAGGTACGCGAGGGTAGTGACCTCGAGGAGGCCTGCATGGCGTTTGCTCGGTTGTCGTATGCATGCGGGCAGTGCCACCACGCCCTCGACCGAGGACCGCCGATCAAGCTCGACCCTGCTCCGCATGGAGACGACCTCACAATGCACATGAGACGGCATTACTGGGCCGTAGAGCGAATGTGGGAGGCGCTACTGAGCGACTCTCCAAAGACTTTCCAAAGGGCCGCCCGTGTCTTGGCCGAGGCGCCTCTTCATGGTCCGCAGAAACCGGACGCCGAAAGTCCCCCGGGAACGACTCGTCTGGCCTACGAGGTCCATGATCTGGCCTTCTCGGCCGCGGTCGAGGGAAGCACCGCGGAAGACGATTATGTCCCGGGCCCTGGGGAGCCTCGCGAGGCCAAGCCGACGAGTCGCGGTCAAGCAGAGATTTTTGGGCAGCTCCTCTCGGCGTGCAGCCAGTGCCACACCTTGGTCGATGTCGCACCGGCGTTGACCAGCAAAGAACCAGAGACACCCGACTTGGGGAACGACCGGGAGTAGGTCGAGCAAGCCAAGCGCCTTCGGAACGTCGAGCTGATTCATCTACATACGTCTTCAAATGGGGATTGGTGCCGTTCCCGACGCGATATTGGCCGCGCTCAAAGGCCACCACCGCTTCGGCGCGCTGTCGAGCCACACCCAAAAAGGTGTACCACGCGTCGTGCCAATCCTTCGACCGGGAGCGGGGGTGGTGACGACGCGTGCCCACGTGCAATTCGTCGTGACGAAAAATGGCGCTGTCGACCTCTACGGGAAGACCCTCAGCGAGCGTGCAGAGCTCCTGATGTCGATTGCGCACCCCGACGACCAGGAGAGCCTGGAGCGAGCCTGGCACGAAGCCCGTGCGTGATGGGGCTTGCCCGCACAAGTTGCGTCGAAAACGTCGAGAGCCGCATGCAATGCGCGGCCACAGTGATATTGTTGGCAGGTTGTGACGGCGTGGCGCGAGGGTTCGCGTCAGGCTTTGGCATACCTCCTGCTTAGGGGTTGTGTCTGGCCCCAGCTAATGTCCTGGGCCGGTGAGTGGTAGTGTGATTCTCCCAAATTGGTTTCCAACTCGCTCCGACAGCCCCACAGGGCTCCGCACCCGAGCATCGAGCGATGATGCCTCGGAGGAAACGCAGGTCTCGCAGGCTGCGCCCGATGCGGAGTGGCTGTGCACGAATGCCGGTGGCTCCTTCGCGATGGGAACGATCGATCGCCGCCCGCGACGCAAATACCATAGCCTTCTCACCGTGCGCGAGCCCGGCATTGGTGAGCCACTCAACCTCGTCGCGGAGCTCGAGGAATGGTTCGAAGTGGGCGGCGAAACCTTCGCGCTTCACAGCTACGACTGGGGAAACGCGGTCGAGCCGAATGGAGTTCAGTACCTGGTGGAGTTCGATCCGCAACCGAGGTGGACTTACCATTTTGCCGGTCTTGACGTGATCCGCGAGCTTTGGCTGGAAGATGGCGCCGACGCGGTCTGGCTTCGCTATTCGGTAGAAGGCATCACCGAGCCGGTCCAACTCAGGTTGCGCCCTTTGATTCGATGCCGCCCGATTCACAAGCTCACTTTCGCGAATCCGTTCTTGAATGGAGAAGTCGACGTCGATGACGCGGGCTTCCTGCAGGCGACGATGCGACCCTACAAAAACGTTCCTCCGCTCGTGACCAGCCTTCACGGCGCCCGGGGCACGTTCCGGAGAGACGGCCACTGGTACGAGGGCGTCCACTACGAATGGGAAAACGCCCGCGGCTACGAAGACACCGAGGACTTCTTCACGCCTGGAGAGTTTTGCATCACGATCGACCGCGACACTTCGTTGAGTGTCCGGCTCGGGACGACACCCACGCGGAGCCCCGACCCACAAGTGCTGACCTCTCTTCCGAGCGGCGGACGTTCGTTCCTAGAGGAGCTCGACGATGCTGCCGACGCATACCTGGTCAAGCTCCAAGGAGATGGGACCGGTGTGATCGCCGGGTATCCGTGGTTTGGCGAGTGGTCTCGTGATGCTCTGATCTCGCTTCCAGGCTTGTGTCTCGCCAGAGATAGGGCCAGTGACGCATTGGCCATCCTCGAGTCGTTGGCCGAACGCCTTGAAAACGGGTTGGTTCCGAATATCCCGAAGAGCGGTGATGTCCCGGCCAATGCAAACGCGATCGACGCCTCGCTCTTGTTCGTCTGGGCGACGGCCCTGACGTCAAGACGGACCCGGAGCCGCCGATTGGGAGCTCTTCAGGAGGCATGCCTCGATTTGATCGAGCGCATCATAGGGGAAGCGGACGCCCGCGTGCACGTGGATCCTCAGGGCTTCCTCTTCGTAGACCAAGGACCTTGGGCGCTCACTTGGATGGACGCCATGGTCGACGGACGCCCGGTGACGCCACGGTGGGGCTATCCCGTCGACCTCAACGCGCTGTGGCTGTCCGGTCTGATCACCACGGGCCGGTGGGCCAAGAAACTGCGCCCCAAGCTCGCCAAGACACTCGAAGAAACCGCGAGGAAGCTTGCAGATCACTTCGAAGAAAAATTCTGGCTTCAAGATCAAGGGTTCTTGACCGACACGCATGATGGCGAAAACCCGGATTGCCGACTACGACCCAATCAACTTTGGGCACTCGTATTACCTGGAGTTCCGCTCGAGAAATCACACAAGCGCCAAGCCCTGCACGCCGTGCGCAGCAAGTTGCTCACGCCCGTAGGGCTTCGCACGCTCTCGCCCGACGATCCCGACTATCGACCGGTCTATCGAGGGGGACAAACCGATCGGGACCTCGCGTACCACCAGGGGACCGTGTGGCCCTGGCTGCTCGGCCTCTATGCCGATGCGGTTCGCGCGATCGACGGGCCAACGGCAATGAACGCGGAGCTCTTGCCGATCCTTGCGAGCCTCTGCGCCCACTTCCGCACCGAAGGCTGCATCGGCCAGATAGGTGAGGTGTTCGACGCTGACCCACCGCACCTCCCGGGAGGGGCCCCAGCGCAGGCCTGGAGCGTCGCCGAGGTGTTTCGCGTCGCCAAGATGGCAGTCCCATGAAGGTACTGATGTTGGGATGGGAGTACCCACCGCACATCAGCGGTGGACTCGGAACCGCTTGCGAAGGGCTGACGAGGGCGCTCGCGAGTCGAGGCATCGAGATCGACTTCTTGGTACCGCGGCTCTACGGTGAAGAGGACGCGCCACACATGCACCTCCTCGGGGCTACGGGACCGGAAGCTACGCAACGAGTCCCCCTGCAGCTTCCCAGGCGAAGCTACGAAAGTGCGTTGACAAAAGCGATCGCGACCGAGCCGTCTCTTGCGACGGACCCGATTCTGACGGCGGCTGCCGAGGCCAGCAGAGGAGTCAGCCCGGTCGGTATACGCACTATCCGCGTGCCGGCAATGTTGAAGCCGTATCTCGACCCATCTGCCTATCTCGAGCTACTCACGGCCGGGGGGTTCGACGAGGCTACCGTAGCGCAGCTAGTGCACGAGCTACCAGGCCCCCCTCGCGAGGTCCGTCGGCAACTCGATCAACCACACGTGGGCGACGACCTTGGGGAATGGAGCGCTGAGCCCACGGCTGAGGTTCACTATGGGCACGACCTGTTTGCTGAGGTGGCACGCTATGCCGCCGCCGCAAAGCGGAGGGTAAGCGGGCGGAAGTACGACATCATTCATGCCCATGACTGGATGACGTTTCCGGCAGGCATCGAGATCGCCGCCCGCGTCAAAGCTCCATTGATAACTCACGTCCACAGCCTCGAGTACGACCGTGCGGCTGAGGGCGCAGACCGCGGAATCGTCGCGGTCGAACACGAGGGGCTCGAGCGCGCAAAGCGGGTGATCGCGGTCAGCTACTACACACGGGGCCTCATCAACCGAGTCCATGGCACCTCGCTCGACAAGATTTCAGTAGTGCACAACGGGGTGTATACGCGCGCAACGGTCCAAGCGTATGCACAACAGCGTAAATCCACGGGGCCCGTGGTCCTTTTTCTCGGCCGAGTCACTTTCCAAAAAGGGCCGGAGTACTTCGTCGAGGCCGCCGCCCGGGTGCTCAAGCATGTCCCTGACGCGAAGTTCATCATGGCCGGTTCCGGCGACATGTTGCCTCGCATGAAGGCGATGGTGGAGCGCCTCGGCATCGGGGATGCTTTCCGGTTCCCCGGATTCGTCCGAGGCGCCGATCTCGAGCGAACCTTCTCCACGGCCGACGTGTACGTCATGCCATCGGTATCCGAACCCTTCGGGATCGCTCCACTCGAGGCGATGAGCTACGACCGGCCCGTCATCGTCTCCAAGCAGTCGGGGGTCTCCGAGGTCCTTCGAAACGCTTTGAAGGTCGATTTCTGGGACGTCGACAAGATGGCTAGCCAAATCGTGGCCTTGCTCGAGCTGCCCGAGCTTCGGCGTGTCATCGTCGAGCTCGCCCGAGAGGAAATTCGTCACATCCATTGGGATGCTGCTGCAGAAAAACTCATTCCGATCTATCAATCGGTGAAGGCTGTCTGAGGAGAAACCATGCCGTCTGTCTGTTTTTATTTCGAAGTGCACCAGCCTTACCGTTTGAAGCCATATGGAGCGCTTCAAGTCGGCCGCGACCACGAGTACTTCGATTCCAAGCTCAATGCGCAAGTGCTGCGCAAGGTGGCAGACAAATGTTACTTGCCGGCGAACGAATCGATGCTTCGTTTGATCGAACGCACCGACCGTCGATTTCGGATTTCGTATGCCATCACCGGCGTCGCGATCGAACAGATGAAGCAATACGCGCCCGAGGTCATGGACAGCTTCGTGAGGCTTGCCAAAACGGGTGCCGTCGAGTTCATCGCCGAGACGTACTATCACAGCCTCGCCGCGCTCTACGACAAGGATGAATACAAGGCGCAAATCGATCTCGAGGTCGACCTTCTGCGGTCCGAGTTTGGACAGACTCCGCACGTGTTCCGCAACACCGAGCTCATCTACAACGACGAGATCGGTCAGTTCATTTCGGATCTCGGGTTCGACGCGATTCTGATCGAAGGCGCCGACGACATCCTCGACTGGCGAAGCCCGAATTTCGTCTATCGCGTTCCCGGAAGAGACACCCGTCTGCTGACGAAAAACTACCGCCTCTCCGACGACATCGCATTCAGGTTCTCGAATCAAGCATGGGCCGAGTACCCGCTTACGGCAGACAAGTTTGCCAAATGGGTTCATCAACACAGCGGTGCCGGTGACGTGATCAACCTCTTCATGGACTACGAGACCTTTGGCGAGCACCAATGGAAGGAAACCGGCATCTTCGACTTCCTCGAGCACCTTCCCGACTTACTATTCACCCATCCGCACTGGGACATTCTCACGCCGGGCCAAGTGATCGAACGCTACCCTGCACTTGGGGACCTTTCGTTTCACAGGACCGTCTCGTGGGCGGACGAAGCCCGCGACATCAGCGCGTGGCGTGGCAATGCCATGCAGCAGCGCGCCCTTGCCGAAATCTACGCCCTCGGCACGGACGTGAAGCGCCGAAACAATTCGCACTTGTTGGCGCTTTGGCGGCGCTTACAGACGTCAGACCATTTCTACTACATGGCCACGAAGTCCGCGGCCGACGCCGAGGTGCACGACTACTTCAGTCCATATGAGGGGCCCTACGACGCGTTCATTCACTACATGAACGTGCTGAAGGATTTGAATCTCTCGGTGCTCGGCCCCTTGGAGGAGCGGATACCCGCATGAGCAAGCCCGCCTTCTTCGAGATCTCGTGGGAGGTCTGCAACATGGTGGGCGGCATTCACACCGTCTTGGCCAGCAGGGTTCGCGAGGTTCAGGAGAGACACGGGGAAGACGGATACATCGCGTTCGGTCCAGACGTTCCGAGAGCCGAAGGGGTTGCACCCGAGTTCCGGTTGGACGTCTGGGACCGCGAGCTGCTCGACTCCCTCAAAGACCACGAGGTCGGTGTCGTGATGGGGCGTTGGCTGGTGCCGGGCGAGCCTCGCTGCCTCCTCATCAACCAGTCTCGTCTCTACCAGCGCAAAGACGAGATCCTCGGCTTCTACTGGGAGGAGTTTGGGCTCGACTCGCTCTTTGGCGCCTGGGACTACTACGATCCGGTGCTGTTCGCGCACGGTGCGGGGATGGTGATCGAGCACATTCGAGATCGATTTCTTCTTCCCGCTCGTCAGGCAGCGATCGTCCAGGCCCACGAGTGGATGTCGGCGGCTGCCATCCTTCACTTGAAGACGGCAGCACCCGAGATCGGCACCGTGTTCACCACGCACGCCACCATGCTCGGACGCTCCCTCGCAGGGCGGCGGGCCGACCCGAACTTCTACCAGTCTTTGCCGTCCGTGGACGTCGAAGCGGCAGCCAAGGAGCTCCAGGTTTCGTCGAAGCACTCGATGGAGACGGTTGCCGCACACCAGGCAGACGTCTTCACGACGGTGAGCGAGATCACTGCCCTCGAGTGCGACCACCTTCTCAAACGCAAACCGGACGTGATTCTGCCAAACGGTTTCGGCGCTCGTCCGGTTCCTTTTGAACAACGCGCCCGAGCGCGGGACGAGCTTTTCAAGCTCGCGGAGCTGACCACCGGGGACGCCTACGATCGAGACAGTACGCTGATCTTGGCGCTGGCCGGACGCTACGAATACATCAACAAGGGCGTAGACGTCTATTTGAATGCCGCAGCGAACCTACGGAGCGAGCTCGAGTCGCGAGATGGGAAGCGCGTCATCGCGTACGCGATGCTGCCTGCCGGACATGCCGAGCCAAAGCGGCAACTCTGGGACCGGGCCCATGGCGGTTCTGCGGGGCCGCCACTTCGATGCACACACGATCTCGTCGATGAGGCCAACGATCCGATCACCAACCGGCTGAACGCGCTCGGCTTCGACAACCAACCGGGCGCCCGCGTGCACGTGGTTCACGTTCCGATCTACCTCGACGGGACCGACCCGCTGATTCGCCAGAAGTATTGGGACCTTCTGCCCGGTGCGGACCTCGGGGTGTTTCCCTCGTTTTACGAGCCTTGGGGGTACACCCCGCTCGAGGCCGTAGCCTTCGGAGTGCCAGCCATCACTACGGATCGGGCGGGGTTTGGTCGGTGGGTCGTCCGCCAGGGAGACCGCAACCGGACTGGGGTTCGTGTGCTCAAACGAGAGGGCGTCGCCTTCGAAGAGGTGAGCGACACCCTGGCCGCGGCGTTGGTCGAGTTCATCGATCTCTCTCCAGAGGAACGGGAGTCACTCCGCCGTGCATCCCTCGAGACGGCCACGCTGACGGCGTGGTCCAACTTCATGGACCACTATGAAGACGCGCATGGGCGAGCATTGGCAGCAGGGGCAGCTAGGCGAAAAGAGCTCCCGATGGAGCGCCTCAGCGTGCCGTCGGTGCCGGTCGCCACCGACACCTCGGGCGTTTTTGGCCTCGTCGAACGACTGCCCCGCGCCGAGGGAGAGGAGGTAACCCCGTACACTCGGACTTTCAACGTCGCCAACGCCCTCCCGGCCGAGCTCCAACCCCTAGAAGACATCGCGGCGAACCTATGGTGGCGCTGGCACCCGGAGGCGGCCGCGCTCTTCAAGCGCCTCGAACCCAGCCTCTGGTTCGAGCTCGAGGAGAACCCGCACGCGCTGCTCGACCAGGTAAAGCCCGATAGGCTCACGCACCTCGCCATGGACGCTGAGTACGTGCGCAGCCTCAACACGATTCATCAGCGCCTGTTGAGCTCGACAGAGATGCTGGAGCCTCGCATCGCCTACTTCTGCATGGAGTTTGGGATCGCAAGCTTTCTCAAACTCTATTCCGGCGGCCTCGGGATCCTCGCCGGCGACCATCTCAAGGCAGCCAGCGATTTGAATCTGCCGCTGTGTGCCGTCGGGCTTGCTTACCACGAGGGCTACTTCCACCAATTCATCGATCGTGACGGCCAACAGGAGGCTTGGGGAGACACTAACGACTTTCAAAGCCCACCTTTCGAACAAGTCATGGCGGGCGCCTACGCGCCCCTCAAAGTGACCGTCCCCATGCCGACAGGCCCCGTACACGCGCAAGCGTGGCAGCTCAAGGTCGGGCGGATCCCCCTCTTCTTGCTCGATACGGACATCGCGGACAACAAGCCCGAGGACCGCGCGATCACGAATCGACTCTACGGCGGTGACGCGGAACATCGGCTGCGGCAGGAGATGATCCTCGGTCTCGGAGGTTACCAGCTCCTCACCGAGCTCGATATCGATCCGGACGTGTTTCACATGAACGAGGGACACAGCGCTTTTCTGCTCATCGCGCGTGCCGCGCACCTGATTCAGCGGCACGGTCTGCGGTCACAGGAAGCGTTCGAGTACATTCGCAATACGACCGTGTTCACGACCCATACACCCGTGCCGGCCGGGCACGACCACTTCCCCGAGGAGATGGTGCGGCCTTTTTTGTCGCGTTTCGAGCACGTCCTGCGCCTAGACTGGCCCCGCCTCATGGCGATGGGCCACACCCCTAACGGAAAGCCCAACGAGTTCGGCACCACTGCGTTGGCGGTCAGGAACTCCGGGCGCATCAACGGGGTTAGTGCGAAGCATGGCGAGGTGGCTCGCGAGATGTTCCTTCAGTTCTACCCCGACATGGATAGCGCCGATGACGTCCCGTCCACCAGCATCACCAACGGCGTCCACGTCCCGAGCTGGCTTGCTCCTCGATGGCAGCGATTGGCCGAGCGGGAGATGGGGCCAGACTGGCGCGATGCGATCGAAGACCCCGGACGGTGGGAGTGGCTGCGTCACCATGACCCCGCCGAGATATGGAGCGTGCATCAGGAGCTTCGCCAGGACTTCATCGGCTGGCTCAAGGACCACCTCACCAAGACCTGGACTCGTCGTCGCGAAAACCTTTCGGTGCTGCAGGACATTCTCGCCCAACTCGACGAGGATCGCCTCTTCATCGGCTTCGCGCGCAGGTTTGCACCCTACAAACGTGCAGACCTCCTGCTCAGTGAGCCCGAACGCCTGGCAAAGCTCGTCGGTACCAACCCCGGGGCCACGTTGATCTACGCCGGCAAGGCACATCCCGCAGACGGACACGGCAGGGCGCTCCTGCAGAGGGTCTACCAAGCCACCAAACATCCCGACTTGGTCGGAAGAGTCATCTTCGTCGAGAACTATTCGATCGACGAAGCCCGCCGAATGGTCGCCGGGTGCGACGTGTGGCTCAACACGCCAACCCGCCCGCTCGAAGCAAGCGGTACTTCGGGCATGAAGGCCGCGATGAACGGCTGCTTGAACCTCAGCGTGGATGATGGCTGGTGGATCGAGGGGTACGAGGGTGACAATGGCTGGGTCATCGACTTGCCAGCAATGACCATCCACGACCCGAGCGCATACGATCGCGCCGTCACGATGGCCCTCCTCGAGTCGGAGATTCTTCCGACCTACAAGCGGCGCAACGATGCCGGCATACCGGTCGCATGGGTCGACCGAATGAAGGCCAGCATGGCAAGCATCATTCCTCGCTTTTCATCTCGCCGAATGGTCACCGATTATGCCGATATGTTCTACGAACCGGCCATGAAGGACGCGGTGGCGCTCCGCGAATCGAACTACCGGCCGCTCTTTGCGTTGGCCGATCTCGCCGAGGGGCTGCGCGCGCGTTGGGGCGAGATCGCAATGGAAAGCGTGCGGTTCGGAGGCCTCGGCGCAGACGAGCTCATCGTCGGCACCACGGTTTCAGCCGAGCTCTCCCTCCACCATCCGGGCCTCGACGCGCGGGAGCTCGACGTAGAAGCGGTGGTTGCTTTCGGAGCACGGACGCACGACAGGCCATCGCGGATCGTGGTGCCGTTCGAGGCTGACGGGAAAGAAGACCGAAGCACCTGGCGTGGAGCCTTCACGGTCGAAGCGAGCGGAGGCCACGAGCTGAGGTTCCGAGTCCGGCCCAAGCAACGCACGGAAATGCGCCCCGGAGCACTCGGCATGCACATCCAAAAATGGCTGTAGGCCACTGGCACTGACACTGACGCTGTTTTCGAGGAGTAGGTGACTCGGGCCGCGGTCCGAGTCACCGGTAGCCGCCTATGTCATCACCCTCGCGAAATCTAATCCACCAACGATCCCCATGACTCCCCGTTGGTTCTCGATCAGGATTCGACGCACGTTCATTCCGAGGGCCTGCTCCGCGGCTCGGCCCATTCCGATGCCGGCCGGTAGGATCAGAATGCGAACGTTCATCGCATGCTCGACGGCAGTCTGGGGGGGTAGGCGGCGCGACTCCAACGCGCACGCCTGATCGAAGATTCCCACTGGGAAGTCGCCCTCGACCACCACCAAGCCGTGTTTGTTCGATAGATCGAGGCGGTCGACGGCCAGCGCGATCGGGTCGTCGGCTTTGACCTTCACCACGGAGCCCGATGCGATCTCGACGATTGGCGTCTTGATACGCTTCTCGCGAACCGCTCGCATCAGGTCGCGGGTGGATACCACGCCCTCCAGCTTCCCTGAGCGCGTGATGAACACACGATGGACGCGATGCTTGAGCATTGCTTTAGCGGCGGCTGCGAGCGGGTCGTCGGGCGTGAGCTGGATCGCCGGGGATTGCATGAGTTCCTCGACGGGCCGATTGGGCACTCGAAATGTCTGTCCTTCGGTGAAGACCGCCGCGTGCAAGATGTCGGTTCGTGAGATGACACCCTTGAGCTCTCCGTCATCGTTGACGACGCCGAGGGCGGATACCCCTTTTTCCGAGAACGATTCGTTGGCTGCAATCAGGCTTTCCCCGATTCGAATCGTCTCGACGGGGCTGCTCATATACTCGGTCACGGGCATTTCGAACTTGGCCATCTTCCTACCTCACCTTGCGTATTCGTTCGCGAACGAGCGACTCGTCATACCGCGATTACCTTGCCAAGCTGCCTCACGAGCTCGGCTTCGTCGCTCGCAGCGAGATCCTTGTCGAGCGACCCAACGACGCACCGCTCAGTCGGCGCATCGATCGAAGACCGCAGCAGCCCCAAGAACTTCGGAGGCGCAACGAGCACCAGCCGGTCGTACTGACCCATGGTGCGAGCGTGCTGCAACCTGTTGGCCAATGCCCTCGCGAAATCGGAAACGGCATGCTCGTGCGGCCCCTCGGAACGGCTCATGGCGGCCCGGCGAACATCGCCCGCATCCCGCCGGAAAGATCGCCCCGGCCGGTCTGCGTTGAAATCACCATCCTGCAGGCGCCCTTCTGGGTGGTCGATTCCTTCCACGAACCGCAACCCTTTTCCAGGCCCCGAATTCTCGAACACACGCGCACCTGCCTCGTGCGCAACCAAAACCCATGTTGATGCCATATCGAACCCTTCAATCCTACCTAAGCAAAGGACGTGCCTATTGGAGGGCGGCCCGAGGCCACAGAACGCAGTCCCTGGAGGCGGCGGGGACAATCATAGCGCAAGCGCTGCGTCGATAGAACGAGCTGCGCGAGAAATGCGTCCCGTCGACCCGATTTGCGTTCGACTGGTATGGTGTTGGTGGACGGACGGAGGCCATGACAAAGCTGAAAGCTGATCTCGAAACGACCGGCCTCGAGTTGATCGAAACGCACATTTCTTGGGTGTTGTTGGGCGATACCGAGGTGTTCAAGATCAAGCGCCCAGTGAACCTCGGCTTTCTCGATTTCACCACGATCGAAAAGCGACGCAACGCGTGTGAAGCAGAAGTTCGACTCAACGCGAGACTCGCGCCCGATGTCTACCTGGGCGTCGTACCGGTTACCCGAGACGCATCTGGAATTCACCTGTTATCCGGAGACGGTGAAATAGTCGATTGGGCCGTTCACATGCGACGGCTTCCTGACGACGAACGAGCCGACGGACTGCTCAAAGCGGGGAAGCTACTGCCGAAAGACATCGACCGGCTCGCTGTGCACATCGCCAGTTTCCACGCCCGTGCTCGCTGTGACGAAGAGACGTCGCGGCACGGAGAGGTGGAAGTCGTGCGTCGGAACGTTCGTGAGAATTTCGAGCAGACCCGCGGCTCGATTGAGGAGTACCTCAGCACCGACGAGGCCCACGAAGTGGAGGCTTGGCAACTTGCGACCCTGGAGGACGAAGCTCGCTTCGCAGCGCGGGTTTCCGGACACCGTGTGCGGGACGGGCACGGCGACCTCCGTCTCGAGCACGTATATTTCGGGGGCGATGACTCGATCGCAATCATCGACTGCATCGAGTTCAACGACCGCTTCCGGTACGCCGACGTGTGCGCAGACATCGCGTTTCTTTCGATGGACCTCGCATGGCACGGGCGCGTCGACCTCGCGGAACGATTGCTTGCCGGTTATGCGCGAGAGTCGGACGACTACGATCTCTACTCAGTAGTCAATTTCTACGAAAGCTATCGAGCCTTCGTGCGCGGAAAGGTCTCGGCTCTCCTTGCGGCCGACGAGGAAGCGTCTCTGAAGGCGCGCGAGCGCGCAGGGCAAGAGGCTAGGCGCTATTTCGTACTGTCGCTGGCGTTCGAAAGGCCTCCGCTGGTGAGCCCACGAGTGATCGCTGTCGGCGGCATGATCGCGAGCGGCAAGAGCACCGCAGCGGACGCTATCGGAGAGCTCTTGGCTGCACCGGTCATCAGCTCCGATCGGACGCGAAAGCACCTGATGGGTAAGGTCCCCACCGAATCGATGAAGAGCGAAGCTTGGTCGGGAGCCTATTCGGAAGGGTCCACTCACGAGGTCTATGACGAGCTCTTCCGCCGGGCCGGGGTCGTCGTCGACTCGGGGCGTCCCGTCGTCGTCGATGCATCATTTCGAACGCGCGCCATGCGACAATCGATTCGCGAGGTTGCATCACAGCGTGGGATTCCGTTCTCGTTCGTGGAGTGTGTTTCGCCCCGCGAGGCTCGTCTTGCCCGGTTGAAGAAGCGCGAACTTGCTGGACTGCACGAAAGCGACGCGCGTTCTGAGCTTCTCGATGAGTTCGCGAAGAAGTTCGAGCCTGTAGTCGAGCTCCCCGGTGCCGAGCACGAGCTCCTCGACACGGCTCGACCTCCCGCCGAGACTCAGCAGCGTATCGAGCAGCTCTTTTCCTGAGATCGCGTTACGGCCGAACCGCCAACACCGGGACGGGAGAATAGCGGAGACAGTATTGAGGGGTGCTGCCCAACATCATCCCCCGAAGCCTTCCCTGCCCGCGCGACCCGACGAACAAGAGATCGGCCTGGTGGTCAGCGGCCGCATTACAGAGCTTCTTTCCGATCGGACCATCGAGCACCTGCACCTTGGTATCGGGGTGCAAGCCTTCGCTCACGATCAGCTGCTCGAGTCTCGACCGCGCCGCAGAGGCGAGTCCCTCGAGGACGCTCGTCCACTCGCGCGGGAGGACGCTTTCCATGATTGGATGAGGAACGACGTGAAGGAGCACCACTTCGCCATCGATCGACTTGGCCACGTCTCGCGCCCAACGAACCGCTTCGATGCCGTGTACCGAGAAATCCACCCCGACGGCGATTCGCGCATCCTCGTAGCTCTTTTTAACGCGGCCGCATGCGACGACGACCGAGCACGGCGCCTGTCGAACGACCCTCTCGGAAGTGGTACCGAGAAGTCTCTCAGGCAGGCCGATGGCGCCGGCGGGATCACCCACCGCGATCAGATCTGCGTTGACCGACACCGCAGTACGAAGGATCGTTTCCCACGGCTGCCCGTCCTCGCACGAAGTGTGGCAACCGACGCCCGCCTCCTCGCAGCGACGACGCTCGTTCTCCAACATCTGCATGGAGTTCTCGAAGCGTCCTCTAAAACGCTCTCGGAGCGCGTGGGCGGCGGATCTCGCCCCTAAAGGAAGGTCCGGCCACGCATGGTTCAAACCGATTTCGTTGGCATGCACCAACCAAAGCGTTGCCCCGGTCGCGACTGCCGTCGGAAGCGCCAGTTGCAGCGCGCGCTGGCCGGACTCCCCGAGGTCGGTCCCAACCACAATCGTTCTGATCGCCATGACTCCGTTTTGCAGCAATCGCCATGCCAGGTCCCCCCAAATCGGTGTGACTCAGGCGCCAGGGTCCGAAAGCGACTGGATCGCATACTCCACGAAATCCGCCTCGGTGACCATCCCGACGAGGATCCCACGCTCGACGACCGGAACGCAGCCATACCCATGGGAACGCATACTCAGTGCCGCCTCGAGCGCCGGCGTGTCGGGATTCACCGTCCGTACTTCCTTCGTCATCAGCCAGCGAGCCTCGATCCAGCGATTCATGTGAGACTGCTCGCCGGTTGGCGCGCCCGACAGAGAGCCTTCCTGACTTCGAAGCACGTCTCGATGCGAGACGATCCCGAGCAGTCGCTGCTTTTCATCGACGACCGGGACATGCCGGATATGCCCCTCTTCCATCAGCCGAATCACCTCGCGAAGCGGGGCCGTCGGACCGACCGTCTTCACTGGCACGCTCATCAGGTCTCGAACCAAGAGCTGCGTCATGGGTCGCTCACCTCCTTCATGTCTATGAGACAAGGCATGTTCCATGCCAGGGTTTCCCAGGCATTACGCATTTTCTTCGTTAATGCATCCCAGAGACGCAGATTATGCGCAAGCCGACTCGTGGCAGACCGCCCAATCACGTCGTCGGGCTGGGCGCATATCTTGCTAGGGAAAACAGGCGTGACAACCGAGCCATTTTGCGAGCGGCTGAGTGCCCTCGACGCCACCTTTCTCGACATCGAGAGCAAAGCCGCTCCCATGCATGTGGGGGCGGCCCTTCTGTTCGATGCCAAGCCACTGCAGCTCGAGCATGGCGGTCTCGATTTCGAGCGCCTCAACCGATTCACCGAGGCCGCCCTCGATAGCATTCCGCGCTACAGGCAGCGCGTGGAATGGGTCCCGGGGCTCCAGCACCCGGTTTGGATCGACGACGACCGCTTCAACATGCGGTTCCACTTGCGGCACACTCGGCTGCCGCTCCCAGGAGACGAGCGCACCCTCAAGCGCTTGGTCGGTCGTCTATTTTCCCAACACCTCGACCGGAGCCGGCCCCTTTGGGAGTTCTGGGCTGTCGAGGGCGTGGAAAACGACACCTTTGCTCTCATCATCAAGGCCCACCATTGCATGGTGGACGGCGTGGCGGGGGTTCAGCTGCTCGAGGCGCTCCTCCAGGTCACCCCGGACGCCGCAGTTCGAGAGCCCGCGGATTGGCAGGCGCGCCCGGCTCCAAGTCGAGCGCGGCTGCTGCGCGACGAGGTAACTCACCGCATCGATGGCATGCGCAAGCTCGCAGGTTACGCGCCCCGGGTTCGGGAGAATCTGCGAGGCCTCCAAAACGTGCTTCGTTCCGGGCTCAAGCCCACCCCGCGCACCCCGTTTACCGAGCACGACATCAGCCCCTACCGTCGCTTCGATTGGACGAGCTTCGATCTCGATGAGGTTAAGGCCGTCAAGAAAGCACTCGGCGGCACCGTCAATGACGTCGTGGTGACTGCGACGACGGGCGCCGTGCGCCGGTTCCTTCAACGCCGCAACAAGGACGTCGATGCGATCGAGGGCTTCCGAACCGTGCTTCCGGTCAACACCCGAAAATCGGTAGGCTTATCGGTCGGCAACCATGTCGCCATGCTCCTCGCGGATCTGCCGGTGTCCGAACCGGATCCGCTGCGCAGACTGGAGAAGGTGATCCGTGTCACCACCGCGCTCAAGCACGAATCGAATCAAACGGGCGGGACAGAGCTGATCGAAGACGTGGCCGACCTCACGACCAAGCGAATCGTATCGGAGCTCTTCAGGACAGCGATGCGGATCCGCACCTACAACTTGATCATCACCAACGTGCCCGGACCACCCTTCCCTCTCTATATGCTGGGAGCGCCGCTCAAGGCGATCTATCCCATGGTGCCGTTGATGCAGAACCAAAACTTGGGGATCGCGCTCTTCAGCTACTGCGGTGCGCTCTACTGGGGGTTCAACGCGGACTGGGAGTCTTTCCCCGACGTCCACGAGTTCGTCGAGGATCTCGAGGCCGCCTTCGATGAGCTCAAGGCGCTCGCCAGGGCCCGGCCCCCAGAAGCCCGGAGCGCCGCCGATGCTCAAAAGACCTCGGCGCGCACCTGACGCGCATGTTTTTCATGTCGGCGCCGCGCGTCAGGCCTCAAAAGCTACGAAAAACGGGGGCAATCGCCGAATGCTTTGGCACGCAGTCTGCATGATGGGAGAAGCATGACAAGCGTGAACATCGCATCCGAGTTGCTCACGGCCCAGCCTCTGCCAGACCATAGGTCGACGGTGGCAGGTTCGGCTGGACGAATATTGGTGATCGACGACGAGGCGAACGCGCGAAACGCCCTCGCGGAGCTACTCGAAGACGTCGGCTACATGGTGAGCACGGCACCAGACGGACGAACAGGATTGATTCAGCTCGAGCAGTTTGATCCCGATGTCGTCCTAACCGATCTGAAGATGCCAGGCATGGACGGTCTTGCGCTCATCGAGCACGGTCGCCCGATCGCGCCCCACGCGACATTCGTCGTGATGACCGCATTTGCCACCATCGATACCGCGGTCAAGGCGATCAAGCTCGGCGCAGAGAGCTATCTGACCAAGCCTCTCGCGCTCGATGCTGTCAAGGCGGTCGTCGGGCGCGGTCTCGAGAGGGCGCTTCTCTCTCGCGAGGCGGCTCAGCTTCGAGCGAGAGTCGACGAGCTCTTTCAATTCGACAGTATTCTCGGCGAGCACCCGTCGATGCAGCGACTGATGAAGAATGTCGCTCAGGTGGCGCAAAGCCGAGCGACAGTCCTCATCCATGGCGAAACCGGCACAGGCAAGGAGCTCATCGCCTGCGCGATTCACCAAAACTCGAAACGCAAGGACAAGCCTTTCGTGCGATTGAACTGCGCATCGTTGAGTGAGACGCTCCTCGAGTCCGAGCTATTCGGTCATGAGCGCGGATCCTTCACCGGTGCGGTCGGCCGCCGCGACGGACGGTTCACCCAAGCCGATGGCGGTACCCTTTTCCTCGACGAAGTCAGTGAGATTCCTGCAGGTGTGCAAATCAAGCTGCTTCGGTTCCTCCAAGAACGCGAGTTCGAGCGGGTCGGGGGCAACGAAACCCTCAAGGTGGACGTTCGGGTCGTCGCGGCGACCAACCGTGATCTCAAGCAGCGCGTCGAAGAAGGCCGTTTCCGGGAGGACCTCTACTACCGGCTGAAAGTGGTTCAGCTGGACGTACCGCCGCTACGCGTGCGACGAAGCGACATCCCCCTGCTGGCCCAAACGTTCGTGCGGAAGTATGCGCGAGAAAACGACCGTGAAGTGAACGGGTTCACGCAGCGTGCGCTCCAGCACCTCATGATCTATCCATGGCCGGGCAATGTGCGAGAGCTCGAGAACGCGATCGAGCGCGCCGTCGTGATGTGCGAGGAAGACCTGATCGACATCGACGACCTACCGACTTC
This sequence comes from Myxococcales bacterium, assembly GCA_029863605.1. Classification (GTDB taxonomy): domain Bacteria; phylum Myxococcota_A; class Polyangia; order Polyangiales; family Houyiibacteriaceae; genus SG8-38. The sequence continues at coordinate 59,251 of JAOTVB010000016.1, forward strand.
GGCACACGCCACGTTGGACAATGGCTCAGTGCTGGCCTTGATTCCCGGTATTACGATGTCCGAGCTCGAGCGCATGGCGATTCTTCGGACGTTGGATGCGGTTGATGGCTCGACATCCCGCGCAGCCGAGATTCTGGGTATCAGTCAGCGAAAAATCCAGTACCGCGTCAAGGAGTGGGGCTATCAACCCCCGACTCGAGCCGACAACGACTAACGCGACCGACGCCGCAGCGGAATCCAGAAGGAAGCGCAGGTGCCGCCTCCGCTCGCCGGAGTGAGCTGGGCAGCGCCCCCGTGGAGGTCGACGATGCGCTTCACGATCGCGAGGCCCAATCCAGTCCCCGCTTCCTTGGTGGTCACGAACGACTCGAAAGCGCGCTCGGCGACTTCCGGCGTGATGCCAGGGCCGTTGTCGATGACTGCGACCTCCCAACGGTTGCGATCTAACAGGCGGCTGGTCACGCGAATCGCGGGCGAGTCACAATCGATGACGGCTTCGACGGCGTTGGTGATCAAGTTGTTCACGACTTGCTTGAGTCGATCAGGTTCGGCGAAAAGCGCGCGTGAATTCCCATCCAAGTCGGCAACGACCTCGATGCCCTGGGATTGGATCTCCGGACGGCGAAGCTCGATCACCTCACTCAAGAGCTCGCTCGCGTCACAAGCGACCGGCTCAAAACCCCGCGCTCTCGCGAGATTCAGGAAGTCATCGAGCAGCATCGACAGACGCCTGAGCTCATCTTGGACGAGGTTGGTACGCCGCTCTATTCTTCGTCGGATCGGAGCTTCACCCACACTCTTGGCGTTGCGTTGGAGGACGTCGAGTTGAAGCATCGCCGCGTTGAGTGGATTGCGGATCTCGTGAGCCAGGCCCGCAGTCAACCTGCCCATGACCGCCAAGGACTCGGCCTCCGCGGTCTTCTTGAGAATGTAGTCCTCGCGATACGTCTCGAGCATGATCGCGAGCTCGATGTCGCAGATCTGATCGATCGAATTGTGCTTCTCGAAGGCGCCCAAAGGATTTTCGGCCGACTCGACGATAGCCCTGTGAAGCCCGACCCTGATCAGGTTCATCGCCCCCAGCATGTAGCGTTGGTCGAGGCCGACCTTGACGTGCATCCGGCCGATCCGGGCCCGCTTTTCGAAGTACGCTTCGTCGTAAGGCCCGGTCACCAACCGATCGAGCCATTCATGCAAGGAGACCCGCAGCCGCTCGATCTGTGCTTCGTCGCGCAAAACGGCCTTTGCCACCGGGTCGCCGAGGATCGCATCATAGAACTCCTCCACGATCCGCGTGAAATGAGGACGGAGCGTTGGGCCCAGGCTCTGAAGCGTTTGGGCCGATTCCGCATCGAAGCCGACGTAGCCGCGCAGGTGCCAAAGCAGGGAAGCGTCTGCCATTACTAGGATGGAGCTAGAAAGCTGCGCCCATCGTGTCAAGCGCTCACGTTGACCGCGGAGCCGCCCAGACGGCCGATCGCTGCGGTAAGCGAACCAAACTCACGGGACAGGGGGCGTCTTGGGCGAGGATTTGCATCTCGCCGGGGGGTAACTCGCCATTTTTTGAGAGCAGCTGGACCCCGACCATGATCAGGTCCGCCTGCGAACGTTCTGCGCTCTGAATGACGAACTCCGGCCAAAGTCCATCCTCGTAGAGCTCGGCACGGCACCTCACACCTCGATCTGCGCACCACTGGCGTTGACGCTCGAGGAGCTGTCCTTCGCGACGTAGCCTAGCTTCGACATGCCGCTTCCATCCAGCCACGCTCGGGCGATCGGAGGGGGGCTGGGTCCGGCGACCCCCTCCTCCTCCATAGGTGGAGACCAAAATGACCTCGCCACTGGGAGCCCCCGCCACGAGAGCTGCGAATCCCACCAGTTTGTAACTTGCGGTCGTGAGGTCAGTTACGGTGAGGACGGTCGACATCATCATCTGTTTTCATCGAAACTTGAAAGAAACGGAGCAAAGGTTGTGCCATCGACGAAATCTCGACCAACGGGGCCTCGAGAGATCACCGATGCGGAAATTGTTGCGACGCGAAGGCGGATTGCGCAGGTTTTGCGTCAGCACTGGGTCACGACCAAGCTAGGCGGGTGCCGGACACCCGTCGCCATCGCGGCCCGCATCCGCAAGACGCAGCCCTGTTCTCGGAGGAGATCCACGGGACACTACGGCACGCCGTTCGTGACTTGAGCTGGCTCCGAACCCATGGCTATGCAGAGCCGTCCGCTCTGAAGCTCGTGGGCGACCGTTATCAATTGCGCGCGAGGCAGAGGGTTGCCGTTGGCAGATGTGCCTGTCCCGATCGGGCGATGGCCCAGCGCGAGTCGCGCCGAATGAAACCGGAGGCGGTCGAAGGCACGGTGCTCGAGCTGGATGGCCTGAACGTGCTGACCACAGTCGAAGTGGCCTTGGCGGGCGGCGTCCTGCTGCTGGGCCGTGACGGGTGTATGCGGGACATGGCTAGCTTTCACGGAAACTACCGCCTGGTCCGCGAGACCGAGCGCGCAGTCGAGATCGTCCTCGGGGTCCTCGATTGGCTGCGTCCGAGCGAAGTGCGGATCTACCTCGACCGACCGGTCTCCAACTCGGGCCGCTTGGCGAGCACAATACGAACCGCGGCGATGGAACACTCCGCGAACGTCGAAGCGATTCTCTCCAGCCGCGTCGACGAAATACTCAAAGCGTCTTCGGGTGTGGTCGCGACAGCTGACAGTGCGATCCTAGACGCCTGCGGCCCGTGGTTGAATCTCGCTCGCGTCGCTGTCGAGCAGCATCGGCCCGAGCTCGATCGCTTCTGGCTGCTGGACTTGGCCTAGCAAACCGGCACGTGCCTCCGAAGAAAATCGAGCGTGGCGTCGACGACGACGCTTCTGTGAGGTTCGACCGCGAAAGCCATGTGGTCGCAGCTGAGCTCGACGATCTCGGCGTTTCTGCTTCTCTGTGCGCGTCCGATGGTGGGGCGCGGGGGGCAGATCTCGTCGATGATCGACGGTAACACCAGTACTGAGCCGGGGAATTGCCGCAAGAGGCGCCCAGGGGCGTAGCTCCAGAAATAGAGAGCGATTCGGGCGGCGGTGTTGAAATCGAAATCTTCCGAAACGATCTGTCGATATCCCGCATAGGCGTCGGGCGACGTGAGTAGACCGACCTCGCCAGGTGGTGCGGCGAGGGGGACGGTCACCGGCTGCCGACCGAGGAACGCGGAGAGCAAGTCACGGAGCCCTCGTGCGACGATTCGTAACATGTTGCGCAGGCTCCACCACTTCATTGCGGCGAGCGTGCTGCTTAGGCCACTGAACACGGGGGTGACGGCAATGACCGCAGCGACGGCACCGTCCCGGGCTGCCGTCGTCATCGCGTGACCTCCCCCGAGCGAGAAGCCCCAAGTCACGACACACGCGTCATCGACTTCCGGAAGTGCCCTAACGAACGCAAGCGCAGCGGCCCAATCCTCGAGCTGCCCCCGAAACGAGATCACCTGGCGTGGCGCGCCCCCGCTGTCTCCGAAACGGCGATAGTCGAACACCAACGCAAAGTAACCGGCACGAGCAAACGCTTCGGCAAAAGCTCGAAGTCCGTTCCGACGCGTGAGCCCCAGCCCGTGGCCCATGACGATACACGGACGGGGCTCGTCGGCTTGGTCCGGCGCGAAAAGCCAAGCTCGGCAGATCTCGCCGCCGCTCAAGAACTCTATGTCCGCCTCCCGAATGCGCAACGGGGCTAAGACTCGGCGATCTCCATTGCGTCTTCAAGCTCTCCGTGTTCACCGATCAGTCTTCGCAGCTTAATGATCCTCGGGGGCTGATTGAAGGTCACCGCACCGACTAGGCGGCCGGCCCGCCCGTAGAGAGCCACCAGGTTGTCTCCCTCAGCCACACCACCGAGGATGATCAGCTCGTCCGTCGGGCGCGGACGGCCAACCCCTTGAATCTTGAGGTCGAATTGGTCGGACCAGAACATCGGGACCGACGCGAAAGGCTTGGCTTCCCCGGGGGTGGCAAGAAGTGCAGCAGCGACGTGACGCGCCTGCTCGACTGCATTGGTCCAGTGCTCGACGCGCATGCGCTCTTCGAAGAGAGGGTTGTACCAGCTCGCAACATCACCGGCGGCAAAGACGCGAGGAACGCTCGACATGCAAGTCTCATCGCAGCGAACCCCGTCGTCCAGCTCGATTCCGCTGCCCTTGAGCCACGACACGGCTGGCTCTACCCCGATGCCGACGACCACCAAGTCACACGGAATGTCGGTCCCGTCGTCGAGGGTCAGGCCCTCTACGCAATCTGTTCCGACGAATGCCGCGACGCGTCGGCCGCAGCGCACCTCGACGCCCCGACGCTCATGCACCTGCTGAAGGATGCGACCGAGCCGCGATCCGAGGCTTTGCGCCAACGGCGCATCGAGGGCTTCGATCATCACGACTTCGAGCCCCAACTGGCGCGCGGAAGCCGCTACCTCGGCCCCGATGAAGCCGGCGCCGATCACCGCAATCCGTGACGCCTTCTTTAGCGCATCGCGAATCATCACGGCGTCGTCCAGGGTTCTCAAGGTGAAAAGCCCCGAGAGCTCGGGTTGTTTCGGTAGCCTTCGAACCTGTCCTCCCGTCGCCACCACGAGATCATCGAAAGCCACCGACTCGCCGCCTTCGAGATGAACTTCATGTGCATCGGTATCGACCGCGATCGCGCGTCGGCCGAGCTTCAGATCGAGCGCCAGCTCGTCGTAGCTCTTTCGACGCAGGGCTAACCGCTCAGGCTCCCATTCACCGCGCAGCAATTCTTTGGAAAGCGGGGGGCGATCGTAGGGCAGGTGCTCCTCGTCGCCGATCAAGGCGAGCTTACCCTCGAAGCCTCCACGCCTGAGAAACTCGGCCGTGCGAAGCCCTGCGAGGGAGGCCCCCACGATGGCGATCGCACGCGACTTGCTCATCGATCGAAGCGGTCACGCCTCCGGTTGCTCAGTGCGATCGCTTGCGAGATCAGCTTGCGGAGATCTCCAGCCGCCGTCTTCACGACCCGGAGAAACCCAGCCAATACTTCTGCGTGATCACGCGGCATGTCGTCGAGATAAGACTCCCGGTGCCGAGGTCGAGAGCCCGATGAGCGACCTGGGTCTTGGGAAGTCACCGTGCCTACATCGGGAATCGGCGCCGGGCGCGGTGCGACCGGCCCTGAGCTCGGTATTGCTGCCACTTTGGCGGGTCGGCTGGTCCGCTTCGTCCCGGGCTTGCGGGGCGCCTTGCTCGATCGCTTCCGAGCCGGCTTCGCCTTCCGCCCCGCACCATTCGTCGGTGCGCCATTGGTTGCGGCTTTGGCGGTCTTCGGTGGGCTCTTGCTCGGTCGATTCGACGCGCCAGCCTTACGAGATTTTGCGGTTCGCTTCGGCGGAGCCTTGCTCGGCCGCTTCGACGATCGCTTCTTGGTGGTCTTGCTGGCTGCCCGCGTCTTGGTGGTTCGCTTCGTCGTCATGACGCCTCCGGAGCGAAGCACCTTATCGGAAACCATGGCGAGGGCAAGTGCGGCCCTGCTCAGTGTTCTACGACGTATACGAACTCGAGGCGCTCGGGCTGCGCTGGCGGCTTGGCTGCCCCGGGAATCAATCCGACTTCTTGATATCCTACCGCCTCGAGCACGCTCACCATGAGTGTGTCTCGGACGGGCGCTTGAGCAAAAAGATACTGAAGGGGTGTCCGCACGGCATGCCGAATCGCGTGCGTCGCCAAGGTGCGCCCAAGATGACCGCTTGGCTTGCCGAGGCAGGTGGTCGCCTCCGCAGTGAGCCGTCGGCGAGCCGGATCTGCGCTACGCGCGGCAAGCATCTCCCAGCCCAGCACCGAACCATGCCCGTTCTCCGCAATCCAAAACTGAAACACCTCGTCCTGTGACGAAAGCGCGCGACTGAAGTACTCGCTCAGCCGAATCTCGCTCGGAAGTCGGCCGTCCCAATACTCCGAATGCTTCTCGCAGACTCGCAGCACACCTTCGAGATCGGTAAGTCCACCCTGCCGAATGAGGATCCGACTTGTGGGCGCTATCGACGTGCGCATCATCGGACCGTCATGTATATCGCCAAACTAGCAGCCTGAGCAGTCCCCTCATCGGGGACCCCCCAAAAGGCGGTTTGGCTCTCTACTCGACCGCCCGGCACGAGATCGGGTTCGAGGTGGCGTCGTTGTTACCTTCGTCACACTCGTTGTACTGCTGCCCGCTCATGCCATCGTCATCGATCGTGGCCACGACCCGAATCTCGGTCGCCACAACCCCCTCGGGAATCGCAAAGACGACGTCCAACTGCTCGGACTGACCGGGCAAGAGCCAGTCGGTCGTCGGGAACGTGCCCAGGTCGAACTGCCGCGCGCCGTCGGTGGTCTCGACCACCACATGAGTGAGAATCCCAGGAGGAATACTGAGCGAGCCGTCGTTCCCCACGACGACCGCCAACGTGTACTGGGTGTCGTTGCAATCGGTCCGGAAGATCTGTCGCACCACGAAGTCCGGGGCATCGAACAGGCCCCCCGGCTGCACGTTTTGGCGGAAGTTGTTGAGCCGAGAGAGCATCCAGTTCGACTCGGGCTGCCGTGGAATCTGCCCGTCTTCGGTCACGTTGGTCACGCTGTAGCCGTGCTGGTTCCAAATTCGACGGGTGCGCACCCAGTTGTTTTCGGCGTCCTCCCAGATCTCGATTCCGCCGAGATTGGGGTCGATGTTGGGCTCCGGAATCACCACCTCGGACTTCCCGTCGTTGTCGACATCGACGACGATGGGCATCTCGATGCGCGTATTGCTGTTGTGCGAGGTATCTTCATAGAGGATTTGGCCATCACTTCCGCGAAGAATGCGGAAAGTCGTCTCGTCGGCGTAGATGACCTCTGCTGAGCCGTCACCTTCGAAGTCGAACACGCTGGAACCCGTGGCACGGCTCGAGCAGTCGTCGTTTTCGACCATCCAGCGAACCCATTCACGCTGACATTCAGGCGGCAGTGGATCGCCCGTGCACTGGAAATCGAAGACTACGTACGCGGTGGAGCTCGCCGTGCCGATTTCGGCGAACCCATCGCCGTCGAAGTCGGCCACGGTCGGCGGACCGCTTTCGTTCGCCCCTGCCGTGCTCACCACGACTTGTGCGCCCGAGCTCATGATGGGATTACCGTCGACATCGTACGCGGCTAGTTGAAGGGTGCCTCCACAAAGGATGCGCTCGGGCGGAAGCAGATCCCCGTCTTCATCGTAGAGAGGCTCAGTGGGAACGTAGGCGGCGGGCGTGTAGGTAGGCGGTGCGACGTCTCCTGGTGCACCCGGGATACGAATGGGAAGTGGAATCCCCTCGACCGCGGTGCCGTCCTCATCGAGGATGAAAAGCTCGCCGAGCCGAATGATCACGACTTCGCCGTCGTCGTCTGCGTCGAAGTTGCCCACGGCGTTGTAGCCATCGCAGTCGAGTGATCCACCACAGCTGGAGTTCGTGGTGGTGTACTCGTAGGTCCACTTTTCGCTGCCGTCGTAATGATAGACCGTGTTTCCTGCAATGACCTCTTGGAGGCCGTCCCCGTCGAGATCGGCGACTGTCGAGGCCGGGCCGAGAAACGCGTTGTTTCCGATTCCCAAATTTGCGCCGGCGAGCGTCGCCTCGAGATCTCGACCGTCCCAGGCAAGCGCTTCGATCGGCAGGTCGACATCGCCCGGACCCTTCCCAGTCACACCATCGAGAACGACATTCCCGACGATCACTTCAGGCCGGCCGTCGGCGTTGAGATCCGCGATCGATGGCTGGGCCCCACCTCGGGTGTGCTGACTATTGGGCAGCCCGTCGTTTTGCCACATGACCTCCCATGTCGAGCCGTCGTCGGAGGTGCGGCGCCATGCGATCGTGCCGCCATTCTTGAAGGTCGCGACGATCTCTGGGACACGCTCGCTCGGAACGTCATCGGGATGAAGATTGCCAAGCGCGACTCCGGTCGAATTCCCGATCCAATCTTCGGCGGCTAGCCCCTTGAGCGTCGCCAACGTGTCCATCGTGCCGTCTTCGTTACACCCGCCCGATACCACTCGAAGCACGCCGCGGCTCGTGCAACAACCATCGGCCTGACGGTTGAAGCTCACGAACGCGATATCGGGCATGTCGAATACGTCGGTGAGCCCGTCACCGTTGTCATCGGTGAGATTCGCGACTGAGGGCGTCATGACGACGTCGCTCATGCCGGCGATCTCGATCTGCTGCGCGCTCGCGCCCATCGGTGCTGGGGGCGGGGTCCAGCGGCACCCGATGGTCGGTTCGAACTCGCCGATCGGCGGACGGAACTCGCACACCTCCACTGCATCTCGCGGGATGCAACGACCGAGGCTTGGCTCACAGAGCTCGTCGAGCTCGCAGTCTTCGCCAAAGGTGCAATCCTGGCCGAGCGGCACGCAGCCACCCCCGATGCAAGCCTCGCCACTATCACAACAGAGCTCGTTGTCCTCGCCACAAAGACGGGATGGATCTGAACATGCGCTCACGCAGGCTCCCTCGAAGCACATCTCGGAGGCGCCGCAGCAGAGGCCATTGCATTCGATCCGGCCGCCACAATCGGTGACGCAGCTACCGTCCAAGCAGACCCGATCGGTGCCGCAACATTGAGCCGTCCCTCCGAACGCACAGGCGGGGGCGTCGCCACAAATCGAGACACAAAGACCATCGTCCGCGCATTCTTCTCCGAAGGCGCAGTCGCACCCACCCGTGCCCCCAGTCCCCACACGAGGACCGACGGAGCCGGACTCGCCACAGCCGACGAGCAAGACCAAGACCACCATGAGCCGAAAGAAGCCACCCATGTTTTGTAATATAGATGTAAAATTACACCATTACCAGGCCCGAGGGGCCGCTTGCGCTCGGCGCTTGGGAAAGTAGAACTTGTTTCACCGTCCCCAAGAGGCCGGTTCAGGATAGGAGCAACGCCATGGCCATCGTCGAACCACTCGCTGACACCTCCGAAGGGCGGCGCCGGCTCGGGATTCGAAGCCCCGCGACGCGCGAGCCGGTCGGAGAGATCGTCGTCAGCCGTCGCGAGGACGTCGAGGCCGCCATCGTCAAGGCGCGCGACGCACAGCGCGAGTGGGCACGCGTTACGATCGCCGAACGAGCACGGATCGTCCGAAGCACGATCGACATCCTGGTCGAAAGGCGCGACGAGGTCGTCGAGACCATCATCGACGAGACCGGGAAGACGCGGCTCGAAGCCCTGATGATGGAAATCGTCCCGGCGTGTGACTATCTCAACTTCTGGTCGGGGCGCGCCGTCGAGGAGCTCTCCGACGAGAAGCGCAAGCTGCATGGCTACCTGCGACCGGTGAAGAGGTTGATCATGCACTATCGACCGTTGGGTGTGATCGGTGTCATCACGCCGTGGAACGGCCCTTTCTCCCTCGCGATCAACCCCACCATTCAAGCAGTCCTCGCCGGGAATGCGGTCCTCCTCAAACCCTCGGAGGTCGCTCCCTACTCCGGTGACTGGGCGATCAAATTGTTGCGCGAGGCCGGAGTTCCGGAGGGCGTCGTGCAGACCGTGCACGGGGACGGCGAGACCGGTGCCGCGCTCGTCAACGGAGGCGTTCAGAAGATCTCGTTCACCGGAAGCGTGAGCACCGGTAAGAAGATCGCGGCTGCATGTGCAGAGCAACTGATCCCCTACTCGCTCGAGCTCGGGGGCAAGGACGCCATGATCGTCTGTGCCGACGCCGACCTCGAACGCGCAGCCGGTGGAGCGGTCTTCAATTCGATGCTGAATTCGGGCCACGTCTGCATGGGAGTAGAGCGGGTTTACGTGGTGGAAAGCGTGGCGGACGAGCTCGAAGAGCGGATTGCCAACATCGTCAGGGAGCTCCGCTACGGGGCTGGAGACGATGTCGACGTCGGAGCCGTGTTTTGGGACCGTCAACTCCCGATCATCGAGCGCCACATCGAAGACGCCAAAACCAAGGGCGCCGAGATCGTGGTCGGCGGCGAAGCCGACACTACCAACGGACTGTTTTACAAACCGACCTTCGTTCGCAACGTCGACCACAGCATGGAGCTCATGCGCGAGGAGACTTTTGGGCCGATCGTCTCTGTCATGCGAGTAAAGGACGAAGAGGAGGCGATCCGTCTAGCGAACGATTCACATTATGGCCTGAGTGGAAGTGTGTGGACTCGCGACATTCAGAAAGGGATCGAGATCGCGAAACGAATGGAGACCGGTTCGGTGATCATCAATGATGCGTCGATGGCGTACGGGGCGCCCGAGGCGCCTTTTGGTGGAATGAAAGACAGCGGCGTCGGGCACGTCAATGGATTGGGGGCGCTTCGCAGCTACACTCATCAGCAGCCGATCTTGATCCACCGATGGGCGCAAAAACGGGAGCGGGTTTGGTACCCCCACACACCTAAAACGATCGAAGAGATCGACGGTCTGATTCGGATCATTTACGGTACCGCGCTGAAAAAGCTTGGCTTCTTCTCGTAACATCGTTGTATAGTTTGCTCCCGATGGCGCACCCAAGGGACTCCGTGCTGCCGGTGGTGCACCGCGGGGTCGATCAGGTCCTTCATCGGGCATCGAATGTCGGCTACGGGGTTCTCCCGTGGCTGATCAAGAGTTGGCGGCGGGTCGCGGTCGAGCACAACGTGCCGTATCTGCCCACTCGCAAACGCGCGCACCTTCTCGACATCTACCGAAGCCGTGACGCGACGGGCGAGCTGCCGACCATCCTCTACATCCACGGCGGGGCGTTCTCGATGATGTCCAAGGACACCCATCGCCTCATGGCATACGTCTTGGCTGCGCAAGGCTATCAGGTCTTCAACATCAACTATCGGCTCGGTCCGGTGCACCCCTACCCAAAGCCGCTCAAGGACGTCATGGCGGCGCTCGAGTGGATCCTCGATAACGGCGAAAAGTACGGCGCCGACACGAGCCGCCTCGCGATCGTCGGCGAATCGGCAGGCGCCAATCTGACCGCCGCGCTCACCTATTGTGCGACCCACCCGAGGCTCGAGCCGTTCGCCCGGCCCATCTTCGAGCGTGCGCCCGAGATCGGCTGCGTCGCACCCTTGTACGGCGTGCTCGATCTCCATGATGTCGAGCGCTTCTGGCGTGACCCCGACAAGAGTCGCCGCCTAGCGACTTGGATCAAGGCAGAGATTCGGGGAACTGCTCACTCTTATCTCGGCCCGCGCGTACGGCGTGCGCTCGAGTTCCCGCTCGCAAGCCCGCTTCGGCTTCTCGAACGTCCTGCTCCTCCCGGAAGCCGGCCGCTGCCTCCATTCTTCGCCACCGTGGGCACCGCAGACCCATTGCTCCCGGACACGATTCGGCTCCGCGAAGCGCTCGAGGTGTCCGGAACGACCTGCGAGCTCCACGTGTATCGAGGTGAAATCCACGGCTTCAACGTGCTCCTCTGGCGAGAAGCCGCTCGCACACAGTGGGGAGCGCTCTTCAGTTTCTTGAGTCAACACATTGGCGACGCCGAGACAGAGCTCCTTCCCGAAGCGCCCCAGCCCTATGTTTCGCTGGTGGAAGCGTTCGCGGAATAGCTCGGCGTCTCCACTGTCACGGCGTACGGCAGGGGTTCGATTGCGCGACCGCGACGTTCGGCCCACGCACGGGTGAACACCGCGCCGAGGAGGAAGATCTGTGCCGTGTAGTAGATCCAGAGAAGCAGCACGATCAGCGACCCGGCAGCTCCGTACCAGGATGCCGGGCTCGCGTATCCGAGGTAGAGGCCGATCAGAAAAGAGCCCCCAACGACGAATAGCGACGTCGCCGCGGCGCCAACCCATACGTCTTTCCAGGCGATGGTCGCGTCCGGCAACCATCGATAGACCAGCGAGATCAAGAGCCAAAGGACGGCAAAGGCGCTTCCGAACTCGCCCAACGTGAGCAAGTAGTCGGCATCTCCCAAAAAGCGCGCTGCCGCCGTGGCAATGGCGTGAAACAGAACCAAAATGACCAGGGACCCGCCGAAGATGAGCAGCAGGGCGAAGGCCAACATGCGTCGTTCGAAAAGATGGAACCAATCGGGGCGAGCATGAACCAAGAGCTTCGGACGAATGCCCCACATGTGATTGAGAGCCCGGCGCAGCATGGAAAATAGTCGAGCCGACATGTACAACATGATCACGGCTCCGATGGCCGGTGCGGCCCAGCTCTGCGCCTCGGAGCGCATGTCGACCATCGCCGTCAAGAGGAAGCTCGCGAGGTCAGGGCCAAGGAACATCTCCAGCTGAACCACCAATTCTTGCCGAGCCTCGCTCGCCGGTAGGACCAAAGACGCGATCAAGATCATCAGAACGCCCAGCGGCGCGAGCGCGAGCGACGCATAGAAGGCGATCGCACCGGAGAGCAATCGCCCATCATGCGACTGGAAGTAACGCCAAGTCTCGATCAGCAGCGAGACCATCTCGACTCAGTAGCGATAGTAACTCGGCTTGAAGGGACCCTCGGCCGAAATGCCCAAGTAGTCTGCCTGCGCCGGAGTGAGTTTGGTGAGCTTCACACCGAGCTGGCCGAGATGGAGCCGGGCAACCTTTTCGTCGAGCTCTTTCGATAGAACGTAAACCTTGCCGGTCTCGTAGCGATCGCGTTCGGTCCAGAGTGAAAGCTGCGCAAGCACCTGGTTTGAAAACGAGTTGCTCATCACGAAGCTCGGATGACCCGTAGCGCATCCGAGGTTCACGAGCCGGCCTCGGGCAAGGACGATGATTCGCTTGCCGTCGGGGAAGATGAAGTGGTCCACCTGTGGCTTGATCTCTTCTTCAACGACTTTGTTGGCAGGATCGGTGAGCCAGGCCATTTGAATCTCGGAGTCGAAGTGACCGATGTTGCAGAGAATCGCTTCGTTCTTCATCTGCTTCATGTGCTCGCCGGTCACGACGTCGCAGCACCCTGTGGCTGTGACGAAGATGTCGGCGATGGGAGCAGCCTCCTCCATCGTGACGACTTGATAGCCCTCCATCGATGCCTGAAGCGCACAGATGGGGTCGACCTCGGTGATCAACACGCGCGCACCCGCACGTGCCATGGCCTGAACGCAGCCCTTACCGACGTCGCCATAGCCGGCGATCACGACCACCTTGCCTGCGATCATCACGTCGGTCGCCCGCTTGATGCCATCGACCAAAGACTCACGGCAACCGTAGAGATTGTCGAACTTCGACTTCGTCACGGAATCGTTCACGTTGATCGCGGCGCACTTCAGACTGCCTTCACGCTCCATGTCGTAAAGTCGATGAACTCCGGTAGTCGTCTCTTCGGAAAGGCCGACGATCCGGTCGGGCCCCATGAAGAGCTCGGGATATTGTTGATGTGCAATGGCGGTGAGGTCTCCGCCGTCGTCCAGCAACAGGTTCGGCGCTTTGCCGCCCTCGAACGCGCGGAGCTGTTGGTGGATGCACCAATCGTATTCTTCCTCGGTCTCACCTTTCCACGCGAAGACTGGCACCCCGGTGACCGCGATGGCTGCAGCGGCGTGATCCTGAGTCGAAAAGATGTTGCAGCTGGTCCACGTCACCTCGGCGCCGAGCTCGGTCAGCGTCTCGATCAAGACAGCCGTTTGAATGGTCATGTGGAGACAGCCAGCGATGCGTGCGCCCTTTAGAGGCTTCTGCGCGCCGTACTCGCGTCGAAGCGCCATCAACCCGGGCATCTCGTGCTCGGCAATGGCGATCTCTTTGCGCCCCCACTCCGCCAATGCGAGGTCGGCGACTTTGTGCTTCAGATCTGGATTCGGGCTCATGATGGTTTCGTCTCCTGGTTCGGATCGCGTTGTGCAGCGAGCACCTGCCATTGCAAGTGAGAGTCGGGGCCTGGCCCGTACCTTGCTGCGGGAATTACAAAAACTTCGGGATTGATCAACCCGGCCGCCTCGGCAAAACCGATGAGCTCGTCAGGCTCGAAGCCTAGCCATAGGTCGGCCTGGCGGTTGCGCATGCCTTCGTCTCCGTGGTTGCAATAGTCGATCACCAGCACGCGCCCGCCAGGCCGCGCAAGAGAGCTGAGGAGGGAAACCACCTTCTGGGGACGAGGCGCGTGATGCAGCAGTCTTACGGCGAGCACCGCGTCGGCACCGCCGAGCTCCTGCACCCGAGAAAGAACACATGGATCTTCGTAGTCGGTCTGAATCAGCTCCACGTGGTCGTACCGCCGGTCCGAGAGCCTGCGCGCGGCGGTTTTGAGCTGCTCTTCGGAACGATCCACGGCGATGACACGGTCGAACAGCGGCGCCAGCAACTCGACGAGCGCGCCATCCCCAGTGCCCATGTCCACGGCTAGGCTTCGGTGCGGCATCAAGGCCCGTAATGCCGTGAGGTACGCGGACCATTCGGCGACAGGCGGCGTCGCGGTGTCATCGGTGGGCTGCGCGAAGAACGCTCTAGTTTGTTCGTCGCGCGCTCGGATGACCTGGGCAACCCGTGCAAGACTGCCATCCTCGGTGCAGAGCTTGCGCCCCGCCTGCACGGCATCGGTCAACAGCGGGTCGCCGTTGAGAGCGGGAGTTAGCCGCGCCAGGGCTCGGGTTCCCTGACGGCGAACGACCACGAGCCCCGCTTCGCGCAGCTGTTTTAGATGTTTCGACACGTTCGGCTGGGCCTCACCGGTCAGCTCTGCGAGCTCTCCGATCGAGAGCTCGTCCTCGGAGGTGAGTCCGAGCAAACGCAGTCGACTCGGCTCGCCGAGCAACCGATAGAGCTCCCACCTCGGAGATTCGGCTAATGCAGAACCCATAGCGATTGTATATTCCAATATTCGCATAGATGCAACAATCGCTCGGATCCCCCTTAACTTTAGGAAATCATGCGTTTTCTTGATCGGTCGCCGGCTGAAGCGCAGGCAACGAAGCGAGCTTCTGGGCGGCTTCAAACGCCTTCGCAGCCAGCGCGAGCTGTTGAAGCGTGTGGACAGCCTTGGCCGAAAGCCGCGGCGCGCCTGGGCGAGAGAGAAACTGCGCAGCCTGCGAGAACGCCCCGAGATCACGAACCGCCTTGACGTAGTAGCCCTCGGCAAACGTCCCGCCCCTTTCACACGCTTGTTCGAGAAGCGGGATCGCGTCGTTGGGCCGGCCGAGCTCGACGAGCACTGCGCCTTCGAGCGCTGGATCAGCAATGCGGTCCCCGGACATCGAGCGAAGGGCTGCTTCGGCCTCCCGGGGCTCGCCGCCGAGAAGCCGACCCCAGGCAAGCAGGTGAAAAGCCTCATCGAGATCCTCGGTGGAACCACCCTTGGCGACTAGCTGTGACGCCGCCTCGACCAACCCTGCGCCATCGCCACGCTCGAGCGCCATGAACGCCTGCTCGACGAGCCCGCGCGGAAGGATTGTGGACCGCTGTCGCTCCGCGCGGAAGACCTGGTAGGTGCTGAATCCGAGCAGCAAGAGCAGAATCGTCGCCGGATACATGCGAGTTGCGACCGTCACCACGAAGAGCATCCCGATCACGGCAAACGACACATACGAGGCGAGGAGACGCCCACGTGATGGAACCGCGAAATCAAAGAGCGCAGCCACGATGTTGCCGCCGTCGAGCGGCATGATCGGCAGCAAGTTCAAGAGCCCCCATCCGAGGTTGACCCAAACCAGCGACCGAAACAGGTAGCGTCCAAGCGACGGGTCCGGAATCTGAAGCACATCCATCAGCACGAGCGACAGCGAGCCCACGAAAATACCGACCGCCGGCCCCGCGGCGCTCACGAGGAGGTTGCGCAACGGGCTCATCGGCTCCCGTTGCTCCCACCAGGTAATCCCGCCGAGGGCGACCAGCTCGATCCGAGGCGTTCGGCCAAATGCCCTCCCCGCGAGCGCGTGGCCGAGCTCGTGCATGAGAATTCCTTGGAGCACGACGGCCACCCAAATGAGAAGCCCCGCCCAGCCCTCGGCGCTGTCGAGCGTCCATAGCCAAAGGGCCATCAGCCAGAACCACAAGTGGATCCGGACCGGAATTCCCAGCAGTCGAAACTCGATGCTCATGATGCGCAATATGGGTCGCCCGCGGCGATCGACCAGTCCGTCTCCTCAGCGACGCCGTGATTCTTCGACAATTCGCTTCTTCGTAGCCGCCCAACTGCAGATCCTGCAACTGCTGAGATCATGACTTCGAGCGGGACAATACTCCCGGCCGAAGTAGATGATCTGAAGGTGGCGCCGGATCCACGTGTCTTCGGGAAACACTTTCTTCAGATCAAGCTCGGTTTTCGTCACGTTCTTGCCATCGGAGAGGCCCCAGCGTGCGGCGAGCCGGTGGATGTGCGTGTCGACGGGAAATGCGGGCTGATGGAACGCCTGGCACATGACGACGGAGGCTGTTTTGTGTCCGACGCCGGGGAGCGCCTCTAACGCGCCGATGTCAGCCGGAACTTCGCCGCCGTGCCGCTCCAACAGAAGTGTGGCCATCGCTTGAAGGTTCTTTGCTTTGGTCGGAGCAAGACCCACCGTCCGGATGAGGCTCAGAGTCTCGTCCACTGGAAGCTCCGCCATCGCGAGTGGGTTTGGCGCCTTTGCGAAGAGCCCCGGAGTAACCTCATTGACCTTCTTGTCGGTCGTCTGGGCGCTCAACATGACCGACACGAGCAGCGTGAAGGGGTCCCGATGGTCGAGAGGGATCGGTGGCTCTGGATAGAGCTCGTCGAGGATCTTCCCGATGCGGTCCGCTTTTTCCTGGCGGTTCATCAGCGGAGCTTAGAGCTCTCGGGCGTCCGCGTTGATCTTGTATTTGCAGAGGATGCTGGCGTCGGCGAGGACGTGCCCGTCGATGGCGGCGAGCACGTCTTGGCTGGTGAACTTGCCCTCGACCGGAGCGGTGCCGATGTCGAGTGCATACACCGTGAAACGATAACGATGTACGATGCTATCGTTGAATGGGGGGCACGGCCCATCGTAGCCGTAGTAGTCGCCCTTCATGTCGGGATCGCCAGCAAACCAGCCGGTGTAGTCGTTGATCCCCTGGCGCGTGTCCTCGGGCCCAGCCGGCCCCTCCTTGCCACGCGCGGTAACGCCGTCGCTGAACGCGCCCTCTTCGATCGAGCGGTCCGGGGCTAGGTCGACCAAGACCCAATGGGCAAAGTCGGCGCGGGGCAAATCCGCCGGAACGACCCTGCCTTCCTTGTTGACGTCGTCCGGCTTGGTCGGCGCGTCTAGGTCGATACAGAGGATCGCGATCGACTTCGTTCCATCTGGAACGCCCGACCACTCGAGATGCGGGTTCTTGTTTCCCGCGAGCTCGATCTTGCCATCAGCGCTGGTCTTCCCAAGCGCGTATCGCGAGCGAATGAAATCGCCGTCGTTGAAACTGTCACTTCGTACCTTCATGGCAGAGGATGTCAGCACCGACCGGGAGAGCTGTCAAATGACTCTGCGTCCACCGGTGACCCGGGCCGCGCCGCCACCGATGGGGGCTTCGTCGGCCATGACGGGCTGTCAGCTTGCCGAGACCTCGGACCGGTTAGAATCGTCTTTTCCGCCGGGCTGGCGCCTGCAGCGTCTCTGACGTACGAAGGGCTTCGATGCGGCTGCTGTTCGTTTCCCACTCCTTCCCTACTCCTGACGCTCCGATGAGCAATGTCGGGGGGATGCAGCGGGTGGCGACGGAGCTTCATGCTGCGCTCGAGACGCGTGACGATGTCCCGATGCGCACGCTCGTGCTTCGATCGAGCTGGAAGTGGGTGCACTTGAAGGCGGGGTTGTTTCTGGCTTCGCTGGCGGTCCGGTTGGGGCGCGAGGCGAGAAAGCACGAGGCCGATACGATCTTGTTTACCAGCATGACGACGGCGCTTCCGCTCTTGTCGGCAGCGCCGCGACTCAAGTCACGAGGCATTCGCCTTGCCGCGATCGCACACGGGCTGGATGTGACCGACCCCAACCCCGCGTATCAAATCGCAGTTCGAAGGCTCTGCCGAGTGCTGGACGTGGTCATGCCGGTCAGCCGCGCGACGGGAAAAGAGCTCGTCGCGCGCGGATTGCCGCGCGCGCGAATGCACGTAGTGCCAAACGCAGTCGACGTCGATCGGTTCACGAAGGCTGCGTCGGATGGCTTGGAAAGAACGACGAGACACATCGAAAGCGCTCCTGCTTTACCCGACGACGCGTTCCTCCTCGTCGCCGTCGGGCGCCAGGTTCCCCGCAAAGGATTCGCCTGGTTCATCGAAAACGTCATGCCCAAGCTTCCTGACCGCGTCGTGCTCTGGTTGGCGGGTGACGGACCAGAACGTGAAGCCATCGAAGACGCGATTCAGCGGAATGCACTCGGACTGCGCGTGCGTTGCTTGGGGAAGATCAGTGAAGAAGATCTCATCGCGCTCTACCGAACGGGCCATCTCTTGGTGATGCCCAACATCAACGTCCCTGGCGACATGGAAGGCTTTGGAATCGTGATGCTCGAAGCGGGAGTCTGCGGGCTCCCGACCCTGGCGGCCGATCTGGAAGGCATCCGCGACGTCATCGAGGAAGGTGTAAACGGATGGTTCGTGCCAAGCGGGAACGCCAACGCGTTCGTCGACCGCATCGAAAGCCTCCTCGACGCCCCAGATGACCTACGAAGGGCAAGCAAGCGAGCAGCCGAGTACGTGTCGTCCACGTTCAGATGGAACACCACCACACAGCGCTACGTGGACATCCTCCAACGGCCCCGGCCATTCCCCAGACCCTGGCACTGACACTCTAAGCGCGATCCCACAGACGAAGCGCGCCACGCATCGCTTCCTCGAGCGAAAAGAAACGCACCTTGGCGGGCATGTCTTGTTGAAGGTGACGCGCGTTTCCTCCCCCGAGATGAAGCTCATCGTAGTTGAAGAGGCGCTCGAGCTGACCGAGGGCATCGGCCACTCGCCCGGTCCACTCCGAAGGGCCGATGCGTTTGAGCTCCGCGTCGCGAACCAAGTCCTCGTAGGTCTTGTCGTCGCGAAACGGGTGATGCCCGAGCTCGAGGTTCGGAACGAGCCGGCCGTCGGTGAACAACGCCGTCCCGAGTCCCGTTCCAAGCGTCAGTATCAGCTCGACGCCATGTCCTTCGACCACACCAAGCCCCTGTAGGTCCGCGTCATTGAGCACGCGGACCGGACTG
Source organism: Myxococcales bacterium (assembly GCA_029863605.1). Lineage (GTDB taxonomy): Bacteria > Myxococcota_A > Polyangia > Polyangiales > Houyiibacteriaceae > SG8-38. The sequence continues at coordinate 78,314 of JAOTVB010000016.1, forward strand.
CCGAGCCGCTCCTCCAACTTCGCGGTCAAGGGCACGGCTCGCCAAAGCTCGTTGCCGAGATTCGGCGCATTGTAGGTGACGCCGGATTTCACGACGCCGGGAAAACCCACCGACACGCGATGGTAGGCCTCCACGGTGTCGGCAACTTCACGGATCACGGTAATGATCGCGTCGGGGGTCGCAGGGTCCGGGGTCGGGCGGCGTTGCGACGCTGCCTTGACGGAGCCGTCGTCACTCAGCGTGAGGAACTTGATGCTTCCGCCGCCGATGTCGATCGCCAACGTGCTCATGAGGCTGACTCGCGGTGCCGCTGGTAGTACTCGATCAGCTGTTGCGTGGAACCGTCGTGCTCGCCTTGTTGCCCGCTGAGCTCCGGCAGGACGACCTTTGCAAGCTGTTTCCCGAGCTCTACGCCCCACTGGTCGAAGCTATAGATGTTCCAGATGACGCCCTGTATGAAGATCTTGTGCTCGTAGAGTGCGATCAATCGTCCGAGCGCTCGCGGAGTCAGCTTTTCGAACATGAACGTGTTGCTCGGTCGGTTGCCAGGGAACGCCTTGTGAGGCGCGAGCAGATCGACTTGTTCTTTCGACGCGCCACTCTTGCGGAGCTCGTCACGCGCCTCTTCCTCCGTTTTTCCGCGCATCAGCGCCTCGGCCTGCGCGATGCAATTGGCCACGAGAATGTCATGATGTTGGCTGAGAGGGTTCTGACTCTGTGCGGGCGCGATGAAGTCGCACGGCACCAAGTGCGTCCCCTGGTGGAGCAGCTGGAAGAAGGCGTGTTGCCCATTGGTCCCTGGCTCTCCCCAGACGATGGGTCCGGTGCCGTAGCCCACGACTTCACCCTCGCGCGAGGTGCGCTTGCCATTGCTCTCCATGTCCGCCTGCTGCAGGTACGCGGGAAATCGGTGCAAGTACTGATCATAGGGCAAAACGGCATGCGACGTGGCAGCAAAGAAGTCCCTGTACCAGACCCCGAGGAGCGCCATCAGCACCGGGATGTTCTCGCGCAAGGGCGCCGTTCGAAAGTGCTCGTCCAGTTCATACGCGCCTGCGAGCAACTCCTCGAAGTGTTCCATTCCAATCACGCATGCGATCGAGAGCCCGATCGCCGACCAGAGCGAGTACCGACCGCCCACCCAATCCCAGAACTCGAACATGTTGTCAGGATCGATCCCAAACGCCGTCACGGCCTCGCGGTTCGTCGATATTGCCACGAAATGCTTGGCCACTGCGTCTTCGCTTCCGAGGCTGTCGACCAACCATTGGCGGGCTGAACCCGCGTTGGTCAGCGTTTCCTGCGTCGTAAAGGTCTTCGAAGCGATGATGAAGAGGGTCGTTTCGGCGCGCACTTCTCGGAGCACCTCGCTCAGATGGGTCCCGTCGACGTTCGATACGAAGTGCGCACGTAGCCCGTCTTTCCAATACGGGCGGAGCGCTTCGGTGACCATGAGTGGCCCGAGGTCTGACCCACCGATCCCGATGTTGACGACGTCGGTGATGGCTCGCCCGGTGTGTCCCGCCCACGAGCCGTCACGAACTGCAGCGGCGAATCGGCGCATTTGCTCGAGCACGCGCCGCACGTCGGGCATCACGTCGACCCCCTCGACCATGACCGCACGTTCCCCTCGATTGCGGAGTGCGGTGTGCAGAACTGCACGGCCTTCGGTCACGTTGATCGCGTCCCCGGCGAACATGCGGCTGATCCAATCACGAACACCACATTCTTCGGCTAGCTCCACGAGGAGGCTAACGCTCTGATCGGTGATGCGATTCTTCGAATAGTCGAAGAGAAGGTCGCCAAGCGTCGACGAGAAGCGCCCGGCACGTTCGGGGTCCTCGTCGAAGAGCTCCCTCATCTGTAGGTCGCGCACCTCATCGTAATGAGCCCGAAGCGCGCGCCATGCCTCGGTCTGGGTAGGGTCGACCATCGGACCCAAACTTAGCCGCTGCGGGCTTAGTTTACTAGGAGGGGCGCGAGGACGAGTGCGACGATGCTCATCAGCTTCACGAGGATGTTCAAGGACGGGCCGGCCGTATCCTTGAAGGGGTCGCCAACGGTGTCGCCAACGACCGCCGCGTTGTGGGCCTCGCTGCCCTTCTCGTGAACCGAGCCGTCGGTCATCTTGTAGCCGCCACCCTCGAACGACTTCTTGGCGTTGTCCCAGGCGCCGCCAGCGTTCGCCATGAAGAGAGCCATGGCCACGCCCGACACGGTGACCCCTGCAAGCAGGCCACCAAGCGGTTCGGGGCCCATCACGAAGCCGACGATGACCGGCGTGAGAATCGCGAGCGCGCCGGGCGCGAGCATGCGCTTGAGCGAGGCCTCCGTCGAGATCTTCACACAGCGTGCTGTATCGGGTTTGGCCTTACCCTCGAGGAGACCCGGAATCTCGCGGAACTGCCGGCGAACTTCTTCGATCATATCCATCGCGGCCACGCCCACCGCCTTCATCGCCATCGACGAGAAGAGGAAGGGAAGCATCGCGCCAAGGAACAGGCCGGCCATCACCATCGGCTTCGAAATGTCGATGCCGGTGATCTTCGCGGTTTGTGCGAAGGCTGCAAATAGTGCGAGAGCCGTCATGGCGGCGGAACCGATCGCAAAGCCCTTGCCGATGGCTGCCGTGGTGTTGCCGACCGCGTCGAGCTTGTCGGTGCGCTGGCGAACCTTCGGATCCTGGCCGCTCATCTCGGCAATGCCACCTGCGTTGTCGGCGATTGGGCCGTAGGCATCGACGGCAAGCTGAATGCCGGTCGTGGAAAGCATCCCGAGCGCGGCGATGGCGACGCCGTAGAGCCCAGCTACTTTCGCTGCGACGACCACGCCAAAAGCGATCACGAGGATCGGCAATGCGGTCGATTGCATGCCGACGCCGAGGCCGGCGATGATGTTCGTGGCGGTACCGGTCTTGCTCTGCTCGGCAATGCTATCGACTGGGGGCTTGTGCATCGATGTGTAGTACGACGTGATGAGACCCACCGCGACGCCGGCGAGCAGACCCGCGACGGTCGCGTAGCCGACGTCTGTCCACGTCACGAGCTGACCCTTGAGGTTCGTCGCCCCCTCGGCCGGCCACATGTACTTCGCGATCCCGAAGGTGGCGAGGGCCATCACGCCGGCGGCACCAAAGGCACCCCTGTCGAGGGCATGCTGGGGATTGCCGCCTTCCTTGGTCCGCACGAAGAACGTGCCGACGATCGAGCACACGATGCCCGCCCCCGCGATCACGAGCGGCATGATCACCGGGCCGATCGACGTACGTTCGGAGACCACGTTGAAGCCGAGCGCCAACACCATCGCGCCGATGATCGCACCGACGAACGACTCGAAGAGGTCTGCACCCATACCGGCCACGTCGCCGACGTTGTCACCCACATTGTCCGCAATGACGGCGGGGTTACGAGGGTCGTCTTCTGGAAGGCCGGACTCGACCTTGCCGACCAAGTCGGCGCCGACATCCGCTGCCTTCGTGTAAATCCCGCCCCCCACGCGTGCGAAGAGCGCGATCGACGAGGCTCCCATCGAGAAGCCGGTGATCACGTTGACGGTTCGGGTCAGCTCCCAACCGAGGACATCATTGAAGAGGATGTAGAGCCCGCCAAGGCCTAGCGTCGCCAAGCCGACGACGGTCATGCCCATCACCGTGCCGCCGTTGAACGCGACAGCGAGCGCGGGGGCCAAGCCGTCACGAGCCGCGGCGGTAGTGCGCACATTGGCGTTCGTGGCGACCTTCATCCCGGCCCAACCGGCAGTCGCCGAGGCCAAGGCGCCCACGACGAAGGCGCCCGCGATCTGCCAGCCACGCGATGCGTCTCCAAAGTACGCGAACGCGAGAACCGAACCGACGATCAACACGAAGATCGTCAAAACCCGATATTCCGCGCGGAGGAAAGCCAGGGCGCCTTCCTGAATCAGTCCGGCGATCTCGACCATCTTCGTGTCGCCCGGGCTCTGTTTGGAGACCCATTGGGCCTTCGACCAGGCGAAAAGGAGAGCGAGCACGCCCGCTGCTGGGGCTGCATAAATCAGTTTGTCCATATCCGCGGAACCTCTATTCGCGCCCGGTCTCGGTGAAGTGCTTGGCGGGCGGCGCGTTTCTACAAGATTTCAAAATCAGGTCAAACCCAGGCGCAGCGGAGTTCCAAGATCCCTGAAAATACCGCGGAATCAACTCGCCCGGGCTTCGGCGATCGCGTTCCGGGCCGCAGCGAAGTCCGCGGGGCCCTGTACGCTGAGCCGCCCGACATCTCGGTCGATTCGGACCAAAAGACCACTCAGAACGCGGCCAGGCCCCACCTCGACGAACAGGGAGACGCCGTCGGCGATCATGCGGCGGACGCTGTCTTCCCAGCGAACCGGCCGACTGACCTGACGGACCAACGCATCTTTCGCCGACGTTGCATCGGTGACGGGCTCGGCGTCGACATTGACATACACGGGCACCCTCGGGGCCGAAAACGCGATCGCTTCGATGTCCTCGGCGAGTCGTCGCTCCGCCGGTTCCATCAATGTCGAATGAAACGGGGCACTCACGGGAAGAGAGCTCGCGCGGGCGCCAGCCTCTTTGAGCTTCGCCCCCGCCTCTCGTACCGCGTCCGTCTCTCCCGCGATCACGATCTGCTGCGGCGAATTGTAGTTCACCGCCTCGACGAGCCCCGGGACTTCCGCGCAGATCCGGTCGACCAATGTGCGGTCAGCTTTGAGAACCGCCGCCATCGCGCCTTCGCCATAAGGGACGGCGTCTTGCATGTAGATCCCCCGCTTTCGAACCAGCCGCACCGCGTCGGCAAGGCCGACCGCACTGGCGGCGACGTACGCCGAGTACTCGCCCAGGCTGTGCCCAGCCACGACGTCGAACGGCACGTCGAGCGCACGAAGGAGCGCAATCGACGTCGCCAAAACCGCGGGCTGGGTATTGGCCGTCAGCTTCAGCTCTTCTTCGGGGCCTTCGAAACAGAGTTCCGATAGCCTTTCGCCAAGGGCGGCGTCGGCAGCGTCGAAAACTTCGCGCGCGGCCTCGAATTCGTCGTACGCCTCGCGGCCCATTCCGACCTTTTGACTGCCCTGACCCGGAAAAACGAGCGCGACCTTGCCCATCGCGGAGCTGCATAGCACGATTTGAAGGGGGTTACGCTTGGAGGAACCGAACAATGCCGAAGACGCCGAGCACTTGAGCGCGCTGTCGATCGGTCATTACATCATGGCGGGTCTCTCGGCGATCAGCGCGATACCTCTGGTGGGCTATGCCTTCGCAGGCGCCAAGCTCGCCGAACGGCTCACCGACGAGATGGCGGTAACCATGGGAGACCTCTCTGGTCAAGCAGGAGTCGACCCTCTTGCTGGCGCCCCCATGGAGATGATGGACGATCTCGGCACCCTCGTGATCACGCTGGTAGCTCTCAGCCTCGTGTTGGTCGTCGTCACGGCGATCGGCTTCTTTCTGGTCGGGCTAAAGCTGCGCCAACGCCGATGGTGGACGTTTTGTTATTTGAGCGGCTGGGGCGAGTGCTTGATGTTTCCGTTTGGGACGATTCTCGGGGTGTTCACGATCATCGTCCTGTCGCGCCCGACGGTGAAGCGCTCGTTTGGCATGCGCTGATTGACAACGACCCCAACCCACCGTACCGATCACCGTTCTCTGGAGGCTACTCGATGGTTGAAGCAGAAGAGCTCGAGGAAAGGATTCGCAAGGGCGTCGCGAACGTGTCTCACCTCGTGGTCACGGACCTCACCGGCACCAAAGACCACTGGGAGGCGCTCGTCGTATCCGAAGCTTTCAGCGGCAAAAACCGCATCGAACAGCACCAGATGGTCTACGCAGCGCTAGGCGAGCTCATGGCGGGCCCCGTCCACGCACTTGCGCTCAAGACCTACTCGCCCGAGAGTTGGGCTAAGCAAGAGGGTTAACATGGAAGATTCCGTCCGAGAAAAGATTCAAGGCATCATCGACTCGAACGACGTCGTCCTTTTCATGAAGGGGACGAAAAACTTCCCGCAATGTGGCTTTTCGGCCACGGTCGTCGAGGTCCTTCGCCGCGCCGGCTCGGACTTCCAGGACGTGAACGTGCTGGAAAATCCGGAGATTCGTCATGGGATCAAGGAGTTCGCCAACTGGCCAACGATCCCGCAGCTTTACGTCCGGGGTAAGTTCGTCGGTGGCTGCGATATCGTCCGCGAAATGTACGAGAAGGGTGAACTCGACGCCGTGCTTTCTGCTAAACAAAGCTGAGGCGTCAGACCCTTATGGCCGAGCTTCTTGGCGGCAAATACGAAGTGCTCGAGCTCGCTGGCGAAGGCGGCATGGCCAAGGTGTATCGTGGCCAGACCCATGGCGCCGCAGGGTTCGTCCGCCCGATCGCCATCAAGCGCGTCTTGGCCCCTTTGAGTCAGAACCCCGAGTTCCTGAAGATGTTCGTCGAGGAAGCACGCGTCGTATCGGAGCTCGAGCATCCGAACATCGCCCAGATTCACGACTTCGACCGCGACCGCGCCGGAGAGTATTACTTGGTTCTCGAGTGGGTCGATGGCCTCACACTTGCAGAATGGCGACAAGCCCATCGCAAGCACGGCCAGCAAACCCCCTGGCACCTCGTCGCCGCCATCGGGATCGAAGTACTGAAAGCGCTTCATGCCGCCCACGTGCGTGTCGACCCGACCGGAAGCCCTGCTCCGATCTTTCACCGTGACGTGACGCCCCAGAACGTGATGGTCAGTAAGTGCGGCGTGGTGAAACTGACCGATTTCGGGCTCGCGCGCGCGATGGACCGGAGCAGCATCACGAAGCCCGGCTTCGTGAAAGGAAAGATCGCTTACCTGGCACCGGAGCTCACGTACGAGGCAGACCCGAGCGCACAGACCGATCTCTTCAGCGTCGGCGTGGTCCTCTGGGAGGTTCTCGCCGGAGAAAAGCTTTTCAAAGGTAAAGATCCCCTAAAAGTGGTCGGGACCATTCGAGGCATGGAAATTCCCAACCTCGCCGAAGTGCGACGAGACATCCCTGTCCGACTCCGAGAGATCATCGGACGAGCGCTTCAGCGGGAAGCGAACGACCGATACCCCACGGCGCATGCGATGGGGCGTGACCTCGCTGCCCTTCTCCGCACGACGGAAGAGCCTACCGACTCCGACGTAATCGCCAGGAGCATTCACTGGGCCCGACGACAGCTTGCCGAGGACGATCAGACGGAGGCCCCAACCAAACCGTTTGCCGCCGGGCCTGCGCTCGCACGTGCTGGCGCCGCCGACGAAACGATCCCCGACACCAGCATCCCCCTCACCCGACGTCGCCGCTAGAGTAGGTCGACGCCTAGGCCGAACAGCACCGAAATGACGATGAAGGGCGGGGTCATGCCGATCATCGCGGCGATCATGTAGTCGCGGAACGTGACGCCGGACATGGCGAGGGTGTAATTCACCGGCGGTATCGCCCACAAGAACAAGCGGATCACGATCATCGAGCGAAGAGGTTGTTCTTCGAGGCGGTCTAGCCATTTCTTGAAAAAGGGCGTCTTGATTTCCTTGAGAGGTTGCCCCCCGATCGTTCGAACGATGATGAAAGAAATCCCCACGGAAATCGTGGCAGCGATGACCGAGGCCACCGCCCCCCAAAGCGGACCATACGCCAGCCCGGCAACGGCAACGAATACGAAGCCCGGAATGTAGAGCAGCTGGCCGACTGCGAACATTCCCGCGAATACGAAGAAGCCCCCAATCCCGGCAGCCCGCATCGACGCGCGGATTCCTTCGACGGTGACCTCCTCGTTGAAGCCGGTGGCAAGACCGATCGCGTAGACGCTCCCGAGAAACAGTGCCAACAGCGTGAGGCGCGCCAAGGTCCGGTTCACGAGGCGCAGTAGTGCACAGTCGTCAGGCGAAGACCAGCCCGTTTTGACTGGCTAAGGCTCGAGCAGCGTATCCAAGGGGTTGCGCGTGACCCGGTTGGATCCGTCCAGCGAATTGATGTCGATGCGACTCAGGTCCACCCGCGGTGAGAAAATCGTCTGGTGAAACGAGTCCACCACTCTTTGCCGATAAGCGCTTCCGGTTTCGTTCTCTTCGAGCTCCACTTGGCTGCAGCCCCACGATGTGCTGGTTCGTCCGAACAAACAGGCCTGGCCCCCCTGAACTTGAATCCGCAACCCGTCGTCCGAGGGCTCAAATCGTGGCGAACGACGCAGCGCCTTGGCGACCTCGCGGTCGATCTCGGAGCCGGAGGATTCAACCCTCACGGGAAGCGCCCAGCCGAGGCGTCTGAACAGACCGGGATCAGAGCCGAGAACCTGTTCGTACAGGGTCGCGGTTTGCCGCGGGTCCGAAAGCGAGCTGGCCAGTACTGCTCTCACGCGTTCACGGAGCAAAGCATCGCCCGGCTGCAGGCCTTCGAGCGCACCCTCTGCGTGCTCGATCGCGTCATCGTAGCGCCCTTGTACGAGAGCGACCTCGGCAAGCACCGCGTCGTAGTAGGCAGAAGCGCCTTCCCTCGAGTCCGTGGAGCGCACGCGAACGATTGCTGCGCGTACCACACCGGGGCCGAGCACAGGGATCAACTCCCCGGTCAGCCACGGCGGCATGACCGCGCTTCGGGCGGTTCCGATCGCAAACGTTCCGACCAACCGAGAGTCATCGTCGAGAAACCTTGCCGCCTGGCGGGCGCTCATCCACGCTTGGAAACGCAACCAGGCTGCGTTCGCATGCGCCCACCAACGCCGATGGAAAGGCTTGGCAACCGCGCGCTCGATCGTCATCTCCGCGAGCATCAGCCGGGCCTGGCGGTCTAACAGCGCCACGACACTTCGATCCTGCTCCGGATCGCGGCTGTTGTGCGCACGGCGATCGGGGAGCACGACAGCTTTGTCCGTGATGCGCAGGGCTTCGTCGGGTCTTCCCATCAACAACAGGAAGGCAGCCAACGACCGACGGGCTTCGTTACGATCGGAATCCCTCACGTGAGCTGGTCGAGCAGCGCGGTGACGAGGCACTTCTCTCAGCGCAGAAAGCGACTCCGCGAAGCGGCCCGCGCGCATGTAGAGGTCTGCGAGCTCTAGCCATGGGTTTCCATACCACGAAAGCCCGCTCCTGCTGGCCTCCATGAGAAGACGCTCCGCCTCGTCGAAACGAAAGATCGACCTCGCCGCCTCGGCGTAGTTCCCGAGATCGACCGCCGTCGCGCTGCCAAACTGGCTTCGAGCGTACTCGACGGCGTCGCGGCAGGCTTCATAGCTCTCGGCATCGTCACCCGCTTCGAACTCGACCGCGCATAGCGCGTTTTTGGCCCGCTCGATTTGATACGGGTCGCCGGTCGCGAGGCCTTCCTCGGCGGCGATGCGCGCAGCGGCGAACTGCCGCTTCTTCATCAGCGGCCACGCGAGCTCCGCCTTCAATTGTGGCGTGTAAAGCTCGTTGTATTGGCGCATGAAATCGAGCTGCTCGTCATAGTGCTCCAAATTGCCATGAGTCATCGTGAGCGCGATCAGGATGCGCGCATGCCACCGCCATGGCTGGCTCGGGACCGGCGAGGCGCCATGCCGAGCCTCGAAAAGCTCCAATGCCCGCGTCTCATGAAAGAGCGCCTTGGGGAAGTTCGCCTCTCCGTAGTGTTGGGCTTCAGCGAAAACCAGATGTCCGACGTACGAGCTCGGATGCTCGACGAGAAACTTCTCGGCCGCATCTCGAGCTTTCACATATCGTTGCCGTTGGACGAGATCCCACAGAAGCACCTCCTCGGGCGAAGCCTCTTCACCTTCGAGCAGCAAGGGGTCCGCCATGTCGTCGGCGGAGGCGTGGCATGCCCAAAGCCCAACCGTAGTCAGCGCAAGCGCAAAATGAAGTGCTGCACAAGCACGCATCGGGAGGTCACCTTCGACGCAAGCTCGCCCTCGCGAGCTTTTCGATCTCCACCGCGGCGACCTCGGCGATGAGGGCATCGATGTCTTCGACACCTGGGGCGCATTCCAATCGATGCTTGAATACGTAGGGCGCCAGGGCCTCGATGTCCTCGGGGGATACGAAGTCGCGACCGTGAATCACCGCGCGAGCCTGGAGAGCGGGAAGCATCAACACGAGCGCGCGGGTCGAGGCTCCCTGCAGGACCCGCGGATCGGCGCGAAGCAGCCGTGCCAAATCGACCAGGGCCTCCTTGACGACAGGCGCCACGTGAACGGCCGAACGAGTTTGACGCCTAGCAGCGAGGACTTCCTCGCGCGTGACCCCCGGAAAGTCGCGCGCGACCTCTAGGCTTGCCCGCGGATATTGATCCAGCACCTCGAGCTCCGATGCGCGATCGATGTGCTTCATTTCGACCTTGAATAGGAAGCGATCGAGCTGAGGCGTCGGCAGAGGATACGTCCCGGCTAGATCGAGTGGGTTCTGCGTCGCGATGACGAAGAACAAATCGTCGAGCGGGTACGACGTGTTGTCGACGGTGACCTGCTTCTCCGCCATGGCTTCGAGCATCGCTGCTTGCACTTTGGGCGAGGTGCGATTGATTTCGTCGGCCAACACGATGTGGGCGAAGACCGGACCGCGTCGGAAGGAGAAGCGACTGGTCTCGACGTCGAAGACGTTGGTCCCGGTGATGTCGCTAGGGAGTAGGTCTGGGGTGAACTGAATCCGACGAAAGGCGGAAATCCCAGCGGTGGCTTCTGGCCCTTCGAGCGCATTGCCGAGCGCGCGGGCGAGTGTCGTTTTGCCGGACCCCGGATAGTCCTCGAGCAGCACGTGCCCATCGGCGAGAAGCGCGATGAGGACGAGCTCGACGACTTCGTCTCGGCCCCGGACCGCTCCCCGCAGCCTGGCGCGAAGTCGTTCAGCGACCTCGCGCGCCCCGGATAAGGAGTCCTCTAGGGATGACTGAATGGCTGGTTGCATTTGTGCTCCGGGCTCTCCAAAGGATGGCATCATTTTGAACGTAACCAAGACCAAGGGGTGATGAACCCCAAAAATCGCTTCCACGCTGGAAAACGCTGGCGAATCTCGCGTCGAACGTCCAGGGCGTCTTCGCGCAGCGAGCTCGAGTCCGGTTCATGGCGCCCGAACGCCGATGCGATGTGCGCGCGGGTCAGGCGCTCGAATGCAGGCATTTGATCGCGAATGCGGGTGGCGAACGACTCACGCGATTCGCCGGGCGCGCGCAAGACCGACACCTCTCCGATGCGGTCGAGCTCCGCACGATACACGACCCGCGAAAGAGCTGCGGTGGAGCTCCACTCCGGCGCGAACCGACGCCATCCCTTGACACCGAAGAGAAAGATGAGCACCGCTACGACAAACATCAAGAGCCAGGTGCCGATCGTCATCGTCACGCGGCGCGCGAGCTCTCTGATCTTCGGGAGGTCGGTCGCGGAGAGGGGAAGCGGAGAGGCTCCCCGAGCAAGCTCGCCGAGCAGACGCTGAAGGTCGGCATCCATGGGCTGCTCGGGTGGATCGAGCGCGCGCTCGGGATAGACATCGAGCACGACCCATCCGAACCCATCGATGTAGATCTCCGGCCATGCGTGAGATGCAGCACCCGACAGAAGAAGGGATGAGCCTCCTTGCCGCGCCGACTCGCTGACCGCGTAGCCTGTGGCGACGCGCGCGGGGACACCGAGGCTCCTCAAGAGGTATGTCGCTGCATGAGCGAAGTGAACGCAGTAACCCGTGAGGTCTCCGAAGAGGAAACTCGCGGTGGGATCTTCGGCGCCACTGTGCTCGTTCTTGAGGCTGTAAATCCCCTCGCGACCCAACCACGATGCCACCGAAAACGCCCTTGCGACTTGGCTGTCGGCCAGCTCCTGGGGTACTTCGGAGGCGATCTCTGCCGCCAACTCCTCGTAGCGCGGATCGGGTGGCGTCTCCGTGTAGTGAGCCCACTGGTCTTTCGACCACTTTGGAGAACCAAGCTCGCCGTCGAGCATCGCCGCATAGTCGGAGGTCAGCACTCCCGAGATGGCTCGATAGACGCGACGGAACCGATTCGGATAAGGGTTCTGCATCGGCTCGACTTCGACGGGGGCTTCGAGTGCAAAAGGCTGCGTGTGATCCGCCATCAGGGCGATCGTGGTTTCGAGGGGACCCCGATTTTCGTTCGTGGGGGGTGCGTCGGTGATTTCGAACGGCCGCGTCGGAAAGTGCGGAATCAGATCGCGGTCCACATCACGCCGACCCGAGGTGACCAGCTTGCGCCCGTTGTACTGACTGAACGCGCCTTGGCGGAAGTAGTAAACCCCGCTGGGAGGGGAATAGTCGTCGTGGAACAGCACCACGGCCACGGGCACGCGCGCACCGCCTGCGCTGTACTTGTTCCGGAACTCGAGCTCGCTGTTGGAGGGGCCCTGTTGCTGCTGTTTCTGGCCCTTGTCCTCCTTCTTTCCTTGCGCCTCGTTTGGTCGAAGACCGAGTCCGCCACCTCCAGGAGGGGGCGGAGGCATCCCGACCATCGGTGTTGCGATGACGATCAGGGCCAACAGGAGCCCAACTACGCCCAGGTTCAACAAGGCACGGCCGAACCGTTGCTCCTGCAACAAGAGAACCAATCCGAACACCGTTGCGGCGCCTCCCATGAACAGAAAGAGCCAGGTGGGATCCCATCCGAGAGCGATGATCCAATCCGCCAAATAGAAAGGTCGGTTGATCGCACCGTTCCGATGGGGAATGAACAGCTGCGTGAACGCGACGGCGACGAGCAATAGCTCGAGCACGGCGAAGATCGCCCGACGAGAAGATGACGTTCGTAATGTCACGCTGACGATTGCCGGACACAGCAACGCCGTGAGAATTGCGGACGCTCGCATGGCGCCGATTGGGCCGATCACAGCTGCTAGGGTCGATCCGCCAATGAGAGCCCAGCGCAACCAGACGACCAAGCCGATCGCTACGATGGCTCCAAGCACCACGACCGAGGTACGGAGCCGAGTTCTCGCAAGCGTGGCACCGAGCACGCTCCCGATGAAACCACCCCCGAAAGCCGCCAACGCTGCGGCCGGCGGTGCCATCGTCGCCGCAAGCACCGCCCAGGCCAGGCCGTGAATGGCTGCCCGTCCCGCTTCGGTGAGAGCGCCAACGACGAGCGACGCGGATGTTGCGCGAGTCGTCATGCGGCCCTTTGCGTCCAGGTCGTGACGCGGGCAGCGTCACCGAGAATTCTTCCGGTGACTCTGTCGATGATGACGACCTCGCATTGCAACTGGCCAAGCGCTCGACCGATCTGTTCGAGCTCGAGGCGCGTCACGCCGTGCTCGGCGACCGGAGAGAGAAGCCAGCGGCGCCAGCGCGGGCGCGGTTGTCTATCGTTTACTGCATCGATCGCGATCACGACGCGGATACGCCCGACACGACGTCGAGTCAGCGCAGCGATCTCGCCGATCCAGGTTCCCGCGGAGGGCGGCGCGAACACCACCAACGCGGCCGGACCTTGCCGATCGACCTCGGCCAGGAAACGGCGCATGCCGCTTCCGCTATCACCACTGAACTGCGCGGATGTCATCACTTTGTGCAATGCTTCGGCTCGATCCGAAGTGGGCTCGGGCGCTCCATCCGCGCCGAACTGCCAATCGCTGCCGAGTGCTTCTTCCTCGATGGCCGCACGCGCCGCGGCAGCTGCGGCTTCGTCGTGTGGGCCCGTGACCAAGTACGCCACAGTTCTCCGCGCTCGGCTCAACGAACGCTCCGGCATTCGCACCATCAGTTTGCGTGTACGGCTGAAGGCCTTCCAATGGATGAATCGAGCAGGATCGCCGGTGACGTATCGGCGGAGCTCCACACGGTCTCCATCTTCGAGCCCCATCGGATGAGGGTAGTCCTCGCCCCCTGTAAGCGATGTCAGCACGGGCAAGCGCCGAATACCCCCGAGATGGGGAAGCACTTCGATCGGGCCAGCCTGCTGCTCGCGAAGGGCGAGCCGCGCTAGTCCGAACGCATCTTCGACGAGGATCCTACGGCTCACGACCTCGAAAATACCTCTCTCGTGGAGGACGATCTGCTCGCGGAGTCGGCCACCATCCACAAGCCCTTCCACCTCGACCGCGGGAGGCCGAAACCACTGCCAGCGCACGCGCACCAACGGCAACCATCGGAGCGAAGGCAGCACGAAACCCGTCGGCGAGGGGCGTCCGGTTTCGAACACAGACGTCGACCAACTCTGCATCGCGCGGCGACGTCGAAGCTTGAGCACTAGAGCCGTCAGCAAAACTGCGATCGTCGAGATTGCCAACAGGCAAGCGCCCCCGTAACCGAGGACGAGCAGAACCAGGTCGAGCTTTTCGTAACCGAAGCGGAACAAGGCCACGAAAGCCACCATGGCGAGCGCCACTCCGAGCGCTGTCAACGGCCACAAATCCGCTACCCGACGTAAGACGGTGCGCGCTCGTGGCAGGGCCCGTGCGACGGCCCCCCGAAGTGCCATATCGCTTTTCATATGAGGGATCGTGCCATGAGTGTCTGCAAGCTCAAACACGCGGAAGAATCGCGCCATTCAGATACCCCGGAATAACCCTGAGCGCTTGGCTGTTGGGGCCGGAGCTGTCTTGACATGCCTAAAGCCGGGGCTACCATCGGCCAGCCCTAGACAACACCGGGAGATCACACGCGAGGGAGACTATGAGCGATGTGATGATCGAGGCGCAGGGACTGACCAAGCATTACGGTTCGGTAACCGCACTCGAAGACGCAACATTTGAAGTGAAACGCGGAGAAGTCGTCGGTTTCCTAGGCCCGAATGGTGCGGGGAAGACCACGACCATGAAGATCTTGACCTGTTTCATCGCGCCGTCCAAAGGGTCGGCCCGTGTGAGCGGCGCGGACATCTTCGAGGACCCGATCGCCGTTCGACAAGCCATCGGCTACCTGCCCGAGAACACTCCCCTCTACACCGAGATGCTCGTCCTCGAATACCTCGAGTACGTCGCACGGATGCGCGGGCTCCGCGGCGCGCAGGCCGACTCGCGCATTCGCACGGTCGTCGAGGAAACCGCGCTTGGCGATGTCATCGGAAAGAGCATCGGCGAGGTCTCGAAGGGCTTTCGTCAACGCGTGGGGTTGGCCCAGGCGCTCATTCACGAACCACCAGTTCTCATCCTAGACGAGCCAATGAGCGGCCTAGACCCGAACCAAGCCGTCGAAATTCGCGAGCTCATCCGCGAGATTGGCCGCGAGCGCACGATCATCCTGTCGACACACAACCTCGCGGAGGTCCAGGTGACCTGCGGCCGGGTGTTGATCATTTCGCAAGGGCGCATCGTCGCGGATGACACTCCTGAGGAATTGGCAGCGCGCGCGGGCAAGCCGCGTTTCATCGCCACGCTTCAAAAGAACGGCCGCAACCCTTCACAGGTAAGCGAGGTGTTCTCCTCGATAAAAAGCGTTCAAAGCGTCGATGGGCACATTGGACCGACAGCTGACGAAATAGTCATCGAGCTCGTTCCCAAAGGCAATCAAGACCTGCGCGCGGACATCTTTCGGGCAGCAGTGGCAGCAGATTTGGTGTTGCTCGGGCTCGAGCAGCGCGGTGAGAACCTCGAAGACATTTTCCGGCAGCTCACCACCGGCAACGCGGGGGGATCCTCGTGAAGCACATTCTCACCATCGGCGCCCGCCAGTTTCGGAGCTACTTCAACGGCCCAGTCGCCTACATCGTCATCTGTATCGTCATGCTGACATTGGGCTTCTTCTTCTGGAAGACCTTCTTTCTCTTTGGTCGCACAAGCGCGCGCGAGATGTTTCGCTGGCTCGGATTGATCCTGGTCTTTGCGCTGCCTGCCCTCACGATGGGCCTTCTCGCGGAAGAGAAGCGCACGGGCACGATCGAGCTTCTGATCACCATGCCGGTGACCGAGGCACAGGTGATCTTGGGCAAGTTTCTCGGGGTGTTCGGGCTCTATGCGGTACTGCTCGCCTTGACGATCTTCTACCCAATCAGTGTTTCGACGCTTGGCCATCTGGATTGGGGGCCCGTGCTCAGCGGATACGTCGGGTTGCTTCTACAAGGCTCGGCGATCCTCGCGATCGGTTTGATGGCATCGAGTTGGACGGACAACCAACTCATTGCGCTCTTCGTCGCCCTCACCTTGAGCGTGTCCTTCTGGGTGCTGGATAAATTCCTGCCACTTCTTCCGACGAATGCCGCGTCGGTGCTCGAGTGGCTCTCCTTCGACTATCACTTTCAGAGCATGGCGCGCGGCGTGATCGACCTGCGCGACGTCTTGTTCTTCGTCTCCGTCACCGCCTTCGCCCTGGCGTTGGCATTTCGCGCTTTGGAATCGCGTCGCTGGAGTTGATGAATGTCCTCTAAGGTTCAACAACGCGCTGCCGGCGAATCGCTCTTCTTCCTGCTGATCGTGGGCGGCATTCTCGTTTTGCTGAATGTGTTGGCGGCCTATTTCCCATCGCCACGCGTCGACCTCACCGGCAACCGATTGTTTTCGCTCGCCGAGGGGTCGAAGCGGCTCGCGTCGAGTCTCGATGACCGTCTCGAGATCACGGCGTATTTCACCGAAAACCTCCCCCCACCTTTCAACGCGACCGAGCGTAACGTTCGCGATCTACTGGCGGAGTACGCCGCGGCGTCGAACGGTGATATCGCGGTCAATTTCGTGAATCCCGACGACGCCGATAAGCAGCAAGCTGCGCGTGCTGATGGGGTCCAGCCGGTGGCTCACCAGAAGATCGAGGAGGACCAGGTCGCCGTCGTCGAAGGCTACCGTGGGATCGTCCTCACGTACCTCGACGGCAAAAAGACCATCCCCGTCGTGCAAGACACGACTGGCCTCGAGTACATTCTCACTTCGGCGATCAAAGAGCTGGTCGGGGAGCGCAAGCCCGTCGGAATCGTCTCCGGACATGGGAGCCCGACGCTCGAGCAGGGCCTTTCGAGCTTGGGCTCGGTACTTCGGCTTTACGACATGAAGCCAGTGGATGCGTCTCAGGAGATCGATTCCGGCCTCGCGGCGTTGCTGATCATCGGACCGAAGGAGCCATTCACCACCGACGAGCTTCGGCGCATCGATCAATACGTCATGCGAGGCGGCTCGCTCGGCATCTTTGGTGGATCGCTTTCGGTCGACCTCGCCGGCTCCGCTCCTACTGCCCAAGCGGTCAGCTCGGAGGTCGGGCGTCTCGTCAGCGCATGGGGTGTGGAGTTGCAATCGCGGATCGTGCTCGACGCCCAATGCAGCCGTGCACCGATGCGCGGGCCCCTCGGACTGCAGGTCCTCGTCCCTTACCCTCCGATCCCGGTGCTTCAGCTGACCGACGAACAACGCGAGCATCCGGTCATGTTCCGTCTCGCCGCCCCGATGCTGCCGTTCGTAGCGCCACTCTCAGTCGGAGAAGCCCCAGAGGGTGCAATACTCACAGTGCTGGCGAGCTCCTCGGACGACTCCTGGACGATGGACGGTCCGTCGATTGCGCTCGAGCCGCGAGACCCACGTGACTGGCGGATGACTGCGGACTTGGGCCCGTTCGCGTTGATGGCGGCGATCGAGGGGAAGCTGCCCTCGGCGTACACCGGAACCGTGAGCGAAGAAGGGGCAGCACAAGTTCAAGCGCCGATTGCGTCGGAAGCCGATGTGCGGATCTTGGTCGCCGGCACCAGCACGTTCCTCGAGGACACTTTCATGCCACCGCCTCGAGGTGGTGAAGTGCAAATGAACGCAGCCCTCGCGCTGGCGCTCAATGCGATCGACTGGTTGGCGGCAGACTCGGACCTGATCGCGATTCGAGCAAAGACCGTCGAGGAACCCGCCCTCGACATCCCCGATTCCGTTCTGGTGGCCGAAGACACCGTGCTGGCAGCGGCCGAAGAAGGTGACAAAACTCGTGTCGAAGACGCTCTCGAAGAACGCAAGGCCGCCATCGAGTCATGGGAGGCCAAGAAGCTCGCTTATCGATGGTTGAACACCCTCGGCATTCCCTTCTTCGTGGCGCTGTTCGGCCTGCTTCGTTGGCGACAGCGCACGAACAAAAAGAAAACGCTTAAACTCTAACCAAGGGGCAAGCTCGAGATGCAATTGCGCAAGAACCGTGTCGCGATCGGAGCCATGCTCTTCGTAGCGCTGCTCGTCGCGACGATCTGGGCGGTGCGAACGAGAGATGACGCAGGCACCGACGAGGCGGCCGAGCTTCCATCGGTAGAGATCGACGCGGACACCGTCACTTCACTTGAGATCACGCGTCCTAAAGGCGACGGAACCGAAGTGGTGGTCCTCTCGAAGGTGGACGGCGAGTGGCGCGTTTCGGTGCCACTGGAGGCGGACGCCGACCCGAACAACGTCCGGTCTGCTCTGAATCGGCTGACAGAGATGACGCCGAAGGGGGTGGTGGCTACCCGCGAGGAAAACTACGCACGCCTCGAGGTCGACGACGCTCAAGCGGTCAAGGTGGTCGCGCGCTCTGGTGAAGCAACGCTAGTTCAGCTTCGCCTTGGCAAATACAGTAATGGCGTGACGATGGTCCGAATTGGCGACCGGCCGGAGGTGTTTGCGGTAAATGGGTCGGTACGCTTCCCTTTTGACCGGGACCTAAAGACCTGGCGCAACCGTCGGGTCACAGACGTCAAGGCCCAATCGGTGCAAGAGATCGCGTTCGAGAGCGACAACGGGTCGTTCCGGTTCAGCCGCCAAGAGGGCTCATGGGTCCCCGCTGCGAAGCAGAAGCCGATCAAAAACTTCGATTCCAAGAGAGTCGAGGGTCTCGTTTCGACCGCGGCGCGTCTGACCGCCTCCGGTTTCGCGCCGAGTGAGGTCTCCGCCGCACGTGCCGGCCTAAACGAACCCGACGCGACGATTACTCTGCGCGTCGCCGCATCTGCGGAAGAGGCCCGCGACGGGGCAGACCCGGCGCCCACGACGACCGAGCCCGAGGTCATCGTGATCGAGATCGGCCAGAAGACCGACAAAGACACCGAGCTCTACCTGCGCCTCAATGGCGGCGAGACGATCTACGTGGTGTCCAAGTACCTAGCGGATCGACTTCGACCGGATGCAAAGGCGTTTGTGAAGTCCGAAGAGGCACCGCCGCCGACTCCCCCAATGCAAGGAGTGCCCCAAGGCCAGCAGCAGCCTCAACTGCCGCCGGAAGTCATGAGGCAGCTACAAGAGCAGATCAGGCAACAGCAACAACAGCAGCAGCGGTAGGCCCGTTGATCTAGCCGTCGCCCGTTCCGAGGCGCAGCCCCGCCACGACGACGGCGGCCCAGCCCAGCAGCAGCAACAACCCGCCAAAGGGTGTGATGGCTCCGAGCTTCGTCGCTCCGGTGAGCGCCATCGCATA
>JAOTVB010000025.1 GCA_029863605.1 Myxococcales bacterium
AAGTCCGAAGAGGCACCGCCGCCGACTCCCCCAATGCAAGGACTGCCCCAAGGCCAGCAGCAGCCCCAACTGCCGCCGGAAGTCATGAGGCAGCTACAAGAGCAGATCAGGCAACAGCAGCAACAGCGGTAGGTCCGTTGACCTAGCCGTCGCCCGTTCCGAGGCGCAGCCCCGCCACGACGACGGCGGCCCAGCCCAGCAGCAGCAACAACCCGCCAAAGGGTGTGATGGCTCCGAGCTTCGTCGCTCCGGTGAGCGCCATCGCATAGAGGCTACCACTGAAGAGCGCGATGCCTGCGGTGAACGACCACCCGGCGATCGCTCCGGGAGCGCCCCCACCCCGATGAACGAGCCACGCTGCAAAGGCGATCGCGATAGCATGGGTCAGATTGTAGTGCGCCGCGGTATTCCACCACTCGAGCCGCTTTGCGCTGTCCGGCAGCGACTCCAAACGGGACCTGAGGCCATGCGCGCCAAACGCACCGAGGGCGACGGCCACAAACCCGAGCAAACCCGAGAGAACGATGAAGATCCGCGTCATGGCCGTCGATGATGCGCCAAGTCTCGCGGAGCCACCACCCGAGTTGCTAGCACCACGCAAACGAACCGGCTACGATGGATCCACGACCAGGGTGACTGAGGCGACGACTCGGAGATGACCGCAGATTTCGGCGTAAACCAAGGATTGGTCGAAGAGCAGTTCCTCAAGTGGGTGGACAATCCTCTTGCCGTGGACGAGGCATGGCGTCGCTACTTCGAAGGCTTGCAACCGGCAGATTGGCCGCAAATCTCGAGCGCGGGCACGATCATCGCGCCGATCACCGCTTCGGGCGCATTGAGCCCAGCTGCGCTGCCAACCGACGGGAACGGAGCGCCCCTGCGGCCTCACGAGCCGCAAGAGCCCGCAGTCCGCAACTCGTTGTTTCTTCCCGAAACGGCGGAGGCCTCGTTCGCGCCGCACATCCCTGAAGAGCCGAAGAGTGATAGTCGAGCTTCGTTTCCGCCTTCCTCCGAGGTGTTGGCGGCAACGGAGCTCCAAGCCCGACTATCTGCGCTGATCAATGCGTTTCGCGTACGAGGTCACCTGTTCGCTCAGCTCGATCCACTCAGCGCGCCCGAAGCGCCGCCGGACGAGTTCGTTTTGAAGCGCTACGGGCTTGCCCACGTCGAGCCGGGCACGATCTTTTCGACGGGCGACTTCGCCGGACCCGCTACGGAATCGCTCGAGTCGATCGTGGCACGACTGAGGGACACGTACGCCCGGACCATCGGGGTCGAACACACATTCCTCGAACACCGCGAGGCGAGGGATTGGTTGCAGGAGCGCATGGAAAGCACCGGCAATCACATCGACCTGAGCCGCGAGCAGCAGATCCGCATCCTCACCAAGCTCACCGACGCCGAGATTTTCGAGCAGTTCCTGCACACCAAATACACCGGAGCCAAGCGTTTCTCGCTGGAGGGCGGCGAAAGTGTGATCCCGATGCTCGATATCCTGACGGAACGCGCCTCCGAGCTGGGTGTCGAAGAGATGGTCATCGGCATGGCGCACCGAGGTCGGCTCAACGTGATGGTCAACATCATGGAGATGAACGTTCGGGAGATATTCGCTGGCTTCGAGGACGATGATCCCGAAGCTTACGTCGGCCGGGGTGACGTGAAATACCACCTCGGGTATTCGCTCGACCGCAAGACCGTCGGCGGAAAAAACATCCACATGACTTTGGCGTTCAATCCGAGCCACCTCGAGTTCGTGAACCCCGTGGTGGAAGGACGTGTGCGGGCCAAACAGGACCGCAAAGGGGACCACGATCGGATCACGGTCTTGCCGCTCTTGATCCATGGCGATGCGGCGTTCGTGGGCCAAGGCGTCGTTGCGGAGACGCTCAATCTGAGCCGGCTTCAGGCCTATGAAACCGGCGGTACGATCCACGTCGTGATCAACAACCAGATCGGCTTCACGACCATCCCGGAAGACGCACGCTCGACCGCTTATTGTACGGACATCACGCGAATGCTGCGGTGTCCGGTGTTCCATGTGAATGGCGAAGACCCAGAGGCGGTCGCACAAGCGGCGACGCTCGCTACCGAATACCGGCAGCGGTTCCACGGAGACGTCGTCCTCGACCTCTTTTGCTATCGCAAGTACGGCCACAACGAGGGTGACGAACCTCGGTTCACCCAACCTCAGATGTACTCCGCGATCGACAAGAAACGCACGGTACGCGAGGTCTACGTCGAGCATCTGAAGAAGACCGGCAAGATCACGGACGAGCAAGCGGAAGAAATCGAAAAACGTCGTCATCAAGACCTCGAGAACGCCCTCGAGGACACGCGAAGCAATGGCAACTACAACTTGATTCCCGCATCGATGTTGGGCCTCTGGACCGACTACAGGGGTGGACCCGACAATAGCGTCCCGGATGCCGATACGAAGGTGCCAAGAGAGCGCTTGATGGAGCTTCTCGATCGGATCACGAGCTATCCGGACTGGTTCACGCCGCATCCCCGCATCCAACGGTTCGTCCTCGACAAGCAGCGGAAAGTCATGGAGACCGGCAAAGGCGTTGACTGGGGTACTGGAGAAAATCTCGCGTTCGCGAGCCTCCTCGTCGAAGGGCATCGATGTCGCCTCACTGGCCAGGACGTGCGTCGAGGTACGTTTAGCCATCGGCATGCGGTGATCTACGACGTAAAGACCGGACGTCGCTATACGCGTCTCGGTCACCTGAGCCCAGACCAAGCCCACTTGGAAGTCTACGATAGTCCTCTGTCGGAGGTTGGTGTTTTGGGATTCGAGTGGGGCTATTCGCTGGATTCTCCCGATGCGCTCGTCGGCTGGGAAGCGCAGTTTGGCGACTTCGTCAACGTCGCTCAGGTGATCATCGACCAGTTCATCTCCTCGTCCGAAGACAAATGGCACCGGCTGAGTGGGCTCGTGATGTTCCTTCCGCACGGTTTCGAGGGCCAGGGCCCGGAGCATTCGAGCGCACGGCTCGAGCGCTTCTTGTTGCTGTGCGCCGAAGACAACATGCAAGTCGTCAACATGACGACCCCGGCGCAACTCTTTCATTGCCTACGTCGTCAAGTGCTTCGACCGTGGCGCAAACCACTCGTCATCATGAGCCCGAAGAGCTTGCTCAGGCATCGTCGCGCAGTGAGCTCCCTAGATGAGCTCGCCGATGGGGAGTTCCAGCGCATCATCCCGGACGACCCAGCGCTCGACCCCTCCAAGGTGAGGCGCTTGCTTCTGTGCACGGGCAAAATTTACTATGACCTGCTCGAGCAACGTGAGCGCGACGAGGTGACTGACATCGGTATCATGCGCATGGAGCAACTCTATCCACTCCGCGCCACCGAGCTTCAGGAACGCCTCGCGCCCTACCCCGACGACGTGGACTTGGTCTGGGTTCAAGAGGAACCGTGGAACATGGGCGCCTGGTACTTCATGCGCGCGCGTCTACCGGAAATCCTGGGCCCGGACCTGAAGCTACGATGCATCGCCCGTCCGGAGAGTGCGAGCCCGGCGACCGGCTCCGGCGCATCCCACAAGCTCGAACAACAGCTCCTGCTCGACGAAGTGTTCAGCTAGTAGGGGACAATCCCGTTAAATGAAACGACCCCGCGGAGGCGGGGTCGTGAGCGACTCCTATGACTTGACCGAGATGGTGCGCGGGCTGGGCGCTTCCTTTTTGGGAAGCCGTAGCGCTAGCACGCCATCTTTCAGATCGGCGCTGATATTGTCTGCGTCGACGGTCTCGGGCAGCGTGAACGAACGCGAGAAGCTTCCGTATCGCCTCTCGATACGCTTGTAGCTACCTTCGCCCTCTTCTTTCTCTACCTTCCGCTCGCCGCGGATGGTGAGAACGTTCTTCTCGACGTCGACGTTGACGTCCTCAGCCGAAAGGCCTGGCACCTCCGCATCGACGAAAAACGCGTCGTTTTCCTCGCGGATGTCGACCGCGACCTGGAACGGCTGCGTGTTGAGCCCCCTGCCACCAAAGAAGTGGTCATGGAGGCGATTCATCTCTTCGAATGGATCCCATCGAACTAGCATGATGCACTCCTCCGTGGGCCTGCGCACACAGGCCCGCCAATTCGTCGCGGCGAACTAGGCACCACCAGCGGACCCAACGCGCCTTCCGACGTTTCTGCAAGCTAAGCACGGAAATAACACTGTCAACTTCCGAATTGACTGCTTTTTTTGGCGCGATAGGCTGTCGGCAATGAAGGTTCCGAAGCTCGTGCTCCTGATGGCGCTGACGGGGGGCGTGCTAGAGGCAGGTTGCGTTCGAGATGAGCGCTTCAATCCCTCGGGCTGCGACGTGCAAGTGCGCGGCCAATGGTTCGTCGAAGGTCAGAACCCCAACATGATGACCTGCCAGGACATCGCTCTTGTCGAGCTTGCGATCATCGACGACGTGGAGACCGAATTCTGGTCCGCGCCGGAGTTCACCCTTAAATGCGACGCGGCGACCGATTCCAATGCTACCGTGATCGACGGTGGGGCCTTTCTCGACACATTGACCGTCACCCGCGGTCGGTGCGGCGGAACGGGTGCCATTCTCAAAGACCGCGAGGGGCCCTACAAATATCGCTGGCGGGCCACCACGAGTCAGAACTTCATCGTCGATTGCTCCCCGATCTTGTCCCAAGGCATCGTTCCGATCGACGGTGGAACCCAGCTCCTCCTGGAGCTCCTGCCGGTCGATTTTGCAACCGGGGATGGCGGCGTCGAGTGTCCGCTCCCGGACATACTTTAGTTAGCCGGAGCCACACGTGTTTCGTTTTCCGCCACTCACGCCGTTCGTCAAGAAGCTCCTGATCGCTCTGTTTGCTGCTTGGATCGCGCAGATCCTCCTGCAGAACTGGTTGGGCGTTCCAATCTTCGATGTCCTGGCCCTCAACACTGCTGAGCTCGGCGTACACACGCTCTGGCAGGGCGCTACGCATGTGTTCGCCGCGCCGACTGGGCCACAATACATGTTTTCGATGCTGATTACTCTGCTCTTTCTGTGGTGGATGCTCGCGCCTTTCGAGCAGCGCTTTGGCCAAAAGCGCACGATTCAGTTGTGTGTGGTTGCGGCTCTTTCGTCGGCTACCCTCGCCATCCTGGTCGGCCTGTTCTTGTCGACCCCACAGCGTTTGTTTGGCGCCCAAGCGATCTTGCTCGGCTCGATTGCCGCGTTTGCGTGGTCCTACCGCGGCCAAGGCAAGATGAGCTTCTTCGGCGTCATCGACATGAAACCGGTCCACATCATTTACTTGGTGTTGGCGTTGAGCGCCCTGATGTTCATCACCTCGGGCGACGCGGTCTCCTTCGCGGCCGACCTGGGTGCGATCGGTGGCGGGATGGGGTTCATCGAATGGCTACGACGGCCCCCGGGCAAGCGCCGACGCCGCAAACGCAAGAAGAAAAAGGGCTCTCTCGACGTGATCGCAGGGGGTCGCGCCGACGAGCCGCGCTGGCTAAACTAGGCCATGGTTTCTCGCTTGCTTCCATTGACCATCGGATGCTTGGGGCTCTGCATCGTGCAGGGGTGCCGCCAGGATGTCATATCGTTCATCTACGACACCTGCTTCAACGTGGAGAACTGCGTCTCGACGGCCGAGCTCTGCGAGGAGCTGACCTTGGACTTCGCGGGCATCTCATACACGAATGCAATTTGCACCGTGACCTGCGCCGCCGAAGGGCCGGTGTCACCGGATTGCCCAAGAGCTCTGATCGGCCGAAATGGAAGCTGCTATCCGTCGCGCGTCGCAGGAGGTGTCGACGATACCTTGGTCTGTTTTGAGCCATGCGATGTCGACGGCGACTGTCTATGCGGTTTTCGATGCCTCGACGCGGAGGACCTGTGCCCTGCTTCTGGCCTTCCGTGCCCGATCGCGGACGGCGACGCGATATGCGTGCCCGGACCGAACGACTGTTTCTTTTGAGGCTCCTCACACAGCCGCGTGCTAACCCTCGGTCATGAACGGGCGTCAGATGACGCGGTTCCTCGCCGCCTTGCTCATGTTGCTGCCGCTGAGCTGCACCGGCCGCAAACAAGTGCCATTCGGCCTCGAGGATGGGGAGACCCGCACGACCGAAACCACGGAAGAAGCCGAGCAGGAGGCGCCGGGCTGGCCTGTCGGAGAAGTATTCGAGGTTGGCCAGGTGGAGGTCCCCATCGAGGAGTCGGCGATGGTCCTTGATGCGGGCTACGCTTTGACGGCGCTCCGCTTGGACTTGGATGACAACGAAGTCATCGATGCCCTCGTCGTGTCGGCGGGTCCGGAAGAAATTCGGCTGCAGGCTGGTTATCCACGCGGGATGACGGTGAGCTCTCGCACGATCGACTCGTTCATGGTGCCAGGGCATTGCTTGGAGCCGAAAGCCGAGATACGCCAGCTTTCCGAGTCACTGGTCGGCGTCAGAGTCGAGCACACGTGCGAAACCGGCCCGCGCCAAAATTTCTGGGTTCTCTCGGTGGAGGCTCAACCCCGGGTACGAGAACGGATTACGGTCTTGCCGCCCAACCGCGATTCCGGGGTTCCGATCGAGTTGTCCCTTCGCATCGAGGATCAAGACTCCGACGGATACGACGATGTGATCGCGGACACTCGGATCGGGGAGATGGTGGTGCCGCTCACCTGGCTGAACAGGCCCGGTGGATTCGCCAGGGACCCCTCACAGCCCGAAGCCACGTTTCAGGAGCTCGCAGATCGAGCGGCGGCCATCCTCGGCCCCGACGCGTTCGGTGCGGAGAAGCTCGCGGTGCAAGTGCTCGATGCGTTTCGCGCATTTTGTCGCGAGAGCGGTGCGGCTCGTCTCGGGCTCTCCGGTGCCCAGGGTCTTCAGTGCCAGCGCTCACCGGGCGCCGCACGGGCTTCGACAGTCGCCGCGGCCGCCGCGATAAAGAAGGGCGATTTCGTTCGGGCTCTCGAGTTCCAGCGGTGGTGGGCTCATCCGGCCACGCAACCAACTACCGAAGACCGAAAGCGGGTTCACGCGGCCTGGCAACGCACGAAAGCAAAGAGTACTGCAACCTGGAAGCGACTCGATAGCGAAACCAGCCCCGCCTCGCTTCACTTCCTCGATTCGGACACTCTCGTGGTCGGGGGGCGCCAACCACGCAAGATCCAAATCAGCACGGGGGCACGAACGAGCCTTTCCGAATTGGAGCTGCTTCCCGCGATTCGCGATCCAGAAGGTCGTTTCCGGGTCGATGGAGTGCGGGTAACATGCGCAGGCTTCGAGGCGAAGGTGCGACCGGTTCGTGGAAAGCGCACCCACCGCGTCCCGATCGACAGGACGGCTGTCGGCACCCCATGCAAGACACCGATTGATCGTCCAGCGTCAGCCTTCGATTGGGCGGTGCTGGGGTGGGCGCCCCAAGGTCTTCTCGCGGCGACGGGCGATCGACTTCGGATCGTGCCGCTCGATGCGTTAGCCAAGCCCGCCGGCCGTCCGATCGACCTGGCTCCTGGAAGCCCGCTACCGGCGCCTATTCGAGGCGCGCGGATCACGCCCGATGGCTCACGCTACGTAATTCCGCACTCCCAGGGCATCGTCGTCCGAGACTGGAAAACCGAAGCGACTGGGCTATGGCTGAGGCCGTCAGATTGGGACACTGTTCTTGGCGAGGTCCGAAGCGTCGCGATCAGCCCGGATGGCGGGCGCGTCGCGGTACAGAAAGGCACTGAGATTCGGCTGCTTACTTGGTAGGCCGGGCAAAGTTTCAGCATGGATCGGCGATGGTATAAGTTGGGCGCTTTGCGCTCCTCGCGGCTTCTTGGGGCTCTGGTCCCGCTGTTGGTAGTGGCCGCGTGCAGCGGCGCGCGTTCGCGTCCTTCGACCCCCTGCATGTCCGATACGGAGTGCCGGGCAGACCGAATTTGTCACGAAGGGCGATGTCGCTTCGTCGAGGAAGTCCTGACCGAGCTGGCGATACCGCCTTTAGACCCAACCTCCGGGGACGTGGACGCCGGGGCATTTCCGAGGAGCGCAAACGGGTTCATGGGGGACGCGGCACACACAGGCCGAAGCGAGAATCTAGGTCCAGCGGTATTGCCATCTCCCGTGTGGACTTACAAAACCGGCGCGAGAGTCTTCGCTTCACCAGTCGCAGGGCACGACGGAACCATCTACGTGGGATCGCTCGATGGACAATTCGTAGCCCTCAATCCCGACGGAACACTGAAGTGGCGATACGCGGCGGGCCAAAAGATCTACCCGACAGCCCTCGTGGTTGGGAGCTCGATCATCTTCGGAACGCACCAAAGAGAGCTGGTGTCGCTTTCGCTGCATGGGCAACCGAGATGGAAGCTTCCCCTTCAGGATGTCGTCGACGCCTCGGCAACGCTCGGCCCTGACGGACGAATATACCTGGTCGCGAACGGGGCACTTGCGGTGGATCTCCTGGGTCGACTGTACTGGCACAAGCCGACGGCGAACCACGTCCGAAGCGCCCCCGCCGTTCATCCAGCCCAATTGATCGTCATTGGGACGAGTGAAGGCTCGCTGATCGGACTACGACCCGACGGCTCGGTAGCCTGGGAGACGCCTCTCGGCGGAGCGATCGAAGGGGCCGCATCCGTCGACGACGAGGGCCGGATCTACGTTGGCACCGGACGCGGCGAGATCGTGCAGGTCGACGAATCCGGGGCAATTCTCTGGCGATTCAAGACAGGCGACGAGGTACGAGCTACACCTGCGATCGCGCGGGATGGCACTATCGTCGCGGGGTCCTATGATGGCAACGTCTACGCGATCGCGCCGACGGGCGCGCTCCGTTGGAAGGTAGCCACCGGCGGGAGAGTGCGGGCATCGGCCCGAATCGACGCTGAGGGGCGCATCTACGTAGGCTCACAAGACAACTTGCTCTATTGCATCGATCCGAACGGCTCGGTTCTCTGGCGCTACAACATCGGCCAAGACGTCGATTCCTCGGTAGAAATCGCAGCGGACGGAACACTCTACGTCGGATCGGATGATGGAGGGGTTCACGCCCTACGGTAAAGGAAATGAAAGAACAGATTCCTGAGAAAGATGAAATCCTGCGCGTCCTGCAGGCACATGCCCCGCGTGCGATGCACGTCGGAGAGCTGTGTGGGCGACTCGATGTCTCCCGGGCCGCGAAGGACGAAGTCGTCCGGCGGCTGTTGCTGCTCGCCGACGACAACGTCGTGGGTGAGATGCCGGGATTGAGATTTCGAGCTCTCGCAGGCTCCAAGAGCAAGAAGCGCGGACGCGAAAAGCAGCAGGCGACCCGCGGGCGCGGGCGCCGTGCACAAGAGCGGCTCGCGGAAGCTGGAGCGATGTCCCCCATGCTCGAAGGTCGGCTCACGATCACGCGGCAGGGCTACGGCTTCGTAAACATATACGACGGAAACCCCGACGTCTTCATCCCGGCGGACGCGGTAGGCCCCGCTCTTCACGGGGACCAAGTCCAAGTGCGCGCGAAGCCTTCAGCGAAGGGTCGCGAGGGTCACATCGTAGGGGTCGTCGAACGACGTGCGGCACGAGTGACCGGAACTCTCCACGCGCGCGGGCGCGGCATAGTCTTCGAACCTGACGATGAGCGCCTCCGCAGTCCGATGCGAGTGGTCGGGAAGGCTCCCAAGCGTGATGCGAAGGGCAAGGTTGCGTTGGCCGAGATCGTACGGTTCCCCCAGAAGCGTGAAGATCGGCCCGAGGTTCGCATTTTGGAGCTGCTCGGGGCCGAGGGTGTCGCGCGAATCGAGGTCGAGAAAATCAAGATCAGAGAAGGGATTCGAGAGGAATTTCCCGAAGACGTGCTGCTCGAAGCAGCTGCGCTTCCCTCACGCGTAGAAAGGAGCGTGTTGAAGCGCCGGGTCGATCTCCGGGACACCGACCTGGTCACCATCGACCCGGAGACTGCGCGCGACCATGACGACGCGATTTGGGTCAAGCGCGAGCGCGATGGATTCAGACTCATCGTCGCAATCGCCGACGTGTCGCACTACGTGAGCGAGGGATCCGCCATGGACCGCGAGGCAAGCGCCCGCTCTACCAGCATCTACTTGCCCGATAGAGCGATTCCGATGCTACCGCCGAAGCTGTCCACCGACCTAGCTTCACTACTTCCCAACCGGGACCGCTTGTGCATGGCGGTAGAGATGCAGCTCGATGCCAAGGCGCATGTGACCTCACACCGTATTTTCGAAGGCGTGATGCGGTCGCACGGCAAGCTGTCGTACGATGGTGTTGCGCGCGCGCTTGGCCTCACCAGCCACGGCGTCCGCGAACCGGCGGCCGAAAAGCGGGTTGGCAATCTCAAGGTCTTGCTCGACTTGTCGCAACGTCTTCGCCAGCGTCGGCTCAAGCGGGGCTCCCTAGATTTCGATCTGCCCGAGCCTAAGATTGTCCTCGATGCGGACGGTGAGCCGGAAGAGATCGTCCAGTCCCGAAAGGACCCTGGGATTCGCCAGGCCTACCGGATCGTGGAAGACATGATGTTGATCACGAACGAGGTCGTGGCGGCGCATCTCAAGCGCCACGCAGCTCCAGGGGTGTTCAGAGTTCACGGCGAACCGGACCCCGAGCGCATCTCGATGTTCTGCCAGGTGGCCAAGTCGTTCGGCTACGAGCTCGACGAAGAGGCCGCAGCCTCTCCCAAACAGCTCAGCAAGTTTCTCCGTCGAATCGAGGGAACGAATGAAGCTCCGCTGCTGCGATACCTCCTACTCAGGGCGATGCAGCAGGCAGTTTACGACACCGACCCAACCTTGGGGCACTTTGCATTGGCAGCAAAAGACTACCTGCATTTCACGTCACCGATCCGTCGGTACCCGGACCTGCTGGTGCACCGAATCTTGCGCGACATGATTCGTGACCGCAGTCTGGATGCCGCCTCTCTCCGACCACGCCTACAGCGATTCGCGGCGCAGGCAAGCGAGCTCGAACGAAGAGCGATGATCGTCGAAAGAGACGTCGTCGATGTTTATCGCACAATCTACATGCAAGAACGCGTCGGCGAGACTTTCGAAGGGAGAATAGGCGGCTTCGCGCCCTATGGGCTCTACGTTCAGCTCGAGGAGCCATTCGTCAGCGTGCTACTTCCGTTCGAGCAGCTCGGCGATACTTTTGAGCCCGATGACTTGGGCATACGGCTGATCGGCGCCCGAACGTCGAAGATTTTCACGATGAGCGACCCGGTCACCGTGAGGATCGAAGAAGCCAATGTGCAGGGTCGGGACGTCATCGGCTCGCTCGTCCGCCACGATGTCGCGGAGGCACCGACGCAGGCCCGAAAGAGGCAGCGGTCTCGAAGCACACAGAAGAAACCCCGGCGGCCCCGGCGCAAGTCGTAATGCCGGCTCGGCGGACATCGTTGTCGGTGCCCGAGCTCATCGTACGCAAGCGAGACGGTGGCAGCCTCGCGAAAGACGAAATCGAGGTGCTGATCTCGGGGTTCATGGACGGGTCGGTGACCGACTACCAAATGAGCGCGCTTGCGATGGCCGTCTACTTCGAGGGCATGAGCTTCGAGGAAACCGTGGCGCTCACGCTGGCCATGCGCGACAGCGGCAAGGTGTTGAGCTTGACCGACGTGACTGCTCCCAAGGTCGACAAGCACTCGACGGGCGGGGTTGGCGACAAAGTCAGCATCTGCCTGGCTCCGATGATGGCCGCTTGTGGCGTGGCGGTTCCGATGATGAGCGGGCGAGGGCTCGGGCACACCGGTGGCACGCTCGACAAGCTCGAGGCGATTCCCGGCTTCCGCGTCAACCTGTCCGTGAAGGAGTTTCGAGCGCAGCTACGAACGATCGGTTGCGCCCTCATCGGACAGACCGGTGACCTCGCTCCGGCAGATCGGCGTCTCTACGCCCTTCGCGACGTCACCGGCACAATCGAGTCGATTCCATTGATCACCGCGAGCATCCTCTCGAAGAAGCTCGCGGAGGGTATCGACGCCCTCGTGCTCGACGTCAAAGTCGGACCGGGCGCTTTCATGAAGAGTTTGTCGTCGGCAAAAGAGCTCGCGCGCAGCCTGGTACGCGTCGGTCGGCTCGCCGGAAAACGAGTCTCCGCCTTGCTGACCGACATGAGCAGCCCGATCGGGTACACGATCGGCAACTCTGTCGAGACGATCGAGGCGCTCGAGGTCTTGCATGATAGCGGTCCCGATGATCTGCGGGAGATCACATTGGCCCTCGGAGCAGAAATGCTGCGGCTCGCGGGCCTCACGAAGTCGAAAGCCGAAGCGATGCGTCGGCAGCAAGCCGTCCTGAGAGACGGCACGGCGCTCCGCAAGATGCAAGCGATCGTCGGGGCTCAAGGGGGAGACGTAAGGGTAGTCGACGAGCCGGATCGCCTGCCAGTGGCCCGCCATCGGTCGACCGTGATCGCGCAAGACGCCGGTTATATACGTGAAGTCGATGCACTCGAGCTCGGCTACGCATCGATGGGGTTGGGCGCAGGACGCACGCAAGCCGAGGATCGTGTGGACCCAGGAGCAGGCATTCGACTGCACCTTCGCCGCGGCGATCGAGTCGAGGCCGGTCAAGAGCTTGCAACGCTCTATTCGTCCAAACCGTCGCGACTAGAGGACGGTGCCAAACGCGTCAGCAAGTGCTTCGAGATCGGCAAGAGGAAGCCTGAACCACGCGACCGAATCATGGGGACGATTCGACGCTGAGGACACATCGGTCGGGTTCTGGCTTCATGATCTCTCTGAGGATCGGTTTGGTGGCTGGGTCATCGAGAGGACGTGTGGTGGGGAAGCGGGCGCTCGACGCGTAGCGCGCGGCGACCTCGACCAAAAAATCCGAGCCGCTCACCTCATCGAGCACCGCAAGGACCTCCTCAGCATCGACGACGCCTGGGAGGGTGGACAATCGGGGTCGTGCGAGTTCGAGGGCGCGCAGAAGGGTCATTTCTCCCGCACTTTCGCGTCTCAGTCGCAGGTCGGCTTCCAACGCGAAGGCGGTTCCTGCCCAATAGACTCGGTAGTACGCCCCCGTGCGATTCATATCGCGACTCTCACT
This sequence comes from Myxococcales bacterium, assembly GCA_029863605.1. Taxonomy (GTDB): domain Bacteria; phylum Myxococcota_A; class Polyangia; order Polyangiales; family Houyiibacteriaceae; genus SG8-38. The sequence goes on from JAOTVB010000025.1 coordinate 12,994, forward strand.
GGTCAAGATTCGGCCGGTGCCCGATCGACGACCGCGTTCGAGGCCGTCGCGAATGCGATCCCAAGAGATCTTCGCGCTCTGCAGACCGCACCGCGCACGCAAGACCTCTTGGAGATAGGTGGCAATGCCCTCGCTGAGCCACCGATCCTTACGGTGAAGTCGTGGTAGCCAGAGATGAGAGAGCTCGTGAATCGTAACCCAGTCCGCTTCGAGCTGTCGAACCGTCGCGGTGCTAGAGGGAATCAGCAAGACCGACACACCCCCGCCACGACGAACCATACCAAACGCGACTGGACGACTCATCCCATCCCCGTCTACGGGGACGATCACGAAGTGCAGCCGTTCCACCGGAAGCTCGTGCCCAACCGACGCTACTGCACCGATCGCGCGCGTGAGCCATTGGCGGGTGACCTCGTAGACGGGCCAAGGCCCTAGGCGTGCGACCCTGACAGACGTGCCAGCCACTGCGAAGCTTTCCTCCGAGAAGACTCCAAAGACGTTATAGGCGTCACGATAGAATGCGCCTCGGCCGAGATAGTAGACCGTACCGTCATGGGCCCAGGGAAGGGAAGCACGAGCACCAGAGGACAAAGCGATTGAAACGGAAGCGTCGAGATCAGAGGGAAAGGGCTCTGGGCGCCAGAGCCATTGAGCCTGGGATACGACGACGGCGCGCGAATCACGGGTGCGAAAGACTTCGTCGACGAAGCGCGTCTCGTAAGAGACGCACACCCCCTTTGTAGAAGTCGGGAGATCGATCCGCATTTCATGAACGTGGAGCACACCGTGCTCGGACCAAGCGCGAGTCGGGCTGCGAGCCGCATCGGCGTCCATGGACGCGAGGTAGCTCGGTGCGAATCCGTCGAAGCAAGCGTGTACCCTCGCGCCATCGAAGTTGTCAAAGATTGTAACGGTGTAACGAGCCCGCGGGGTGCCCTCGAGGGCGGCAGGCACGGAGGCGACGTGGACACAACCCATCAATGCTGCAAGCACCGTGAATTTCCAACCTTGATGCATCGCGTAACTACATGGAATCTATGGGGTATTATTCGCCGACGCCCAGGGGCAATCGTAGCGCCCCACGAAACATCGAGCCAGCAAGATCATATCCTCCGGTGTCATGCGCAACACGCTTTTGGTTTGCGACGCGCCAATCGTTTGGCTAGCGTGCGCTATTGAGACGCGGGGGTGCGGGATTGGTCCCTATCGCCGCATTGCATCGCGGGCGTACGATAGTCCCGAGTGATGCGCTTACATGAAAGAGGGTAGAGAACTATGAATTCAGCACTCAAGCACACGATCATCGCAATGGCGACGGCGGCGCTGAGCGTGACTGCAGCATGCAAGTCGGACGACGGTCCGGACGCGGCTGAGGTTACAGCCGGTGCCGAGGCGGCAGCGGCTGACGCAGAAGCAGCTGCAGCAGACGCTGAAGAGGCGGCGGGGGACGCTGCGGACGCAGCATCTGAGGCCTCGTGCGGCGAAGGCAGCTGCGGCGCCAAATAACGAGAGCTTGCGCTGCTCCTCGAGCGGCATGGTATGGAAAGCCGCGGCGGCGATTGTCGTCGCGGCTTTGTCTTCGAAAGTGACAGAAACTGTAAATGGAATTGGGCTCGGCCTTCGCTATGACCTGGCGACGGAGTTCCTCGAACGACGACCGAAGAGCGTGTCGTGGGTCGAGGTTCATCCGGAAAACTACGTCGAGCGCGGCGGGCGCTACGCCGAGATTCTGGACCTCGCGAGAAGGGACTGGCCCGTCGTCACGCATGGCCTGAGCACTTGCTTTGGCGCGCTCGAGCCGGCGGATGAGGGCTACCTGAGTGACCTTCGCGCTTTTCTGAACGACCTCGAGGTGCCGTGGCATAGCGAGCACCTCTGCATTGGTGCGGCAAACGCTCGCTTCTTCCATGACCTTCTGCCGCTACCTTTCACAGACGAGGCCGTGGCGACGTCTGCGCAGCGTATCTGTGAAATGCGCGACGCCCTCGACGTGCCCATCGCGCTCGAGAACGTCAGCTACTACGCGCCAGAGGCGGCCGATGGTTTGGATGAGGCCGAATTCGTGGTTGAAGTCCTCGAGCGGGCCGACGCAAAGCTCCTGCTGGACGTCAACAATGTCTACGTGAACGCACGGAATTTCGGCTTTGATCCCGAGGCCTACATCGACAAAATCCCGGTCGGCCGAGTCGTCCAGATCCACGTGGCCGGTCACTTGGTACGGGATGACGGGCTCCGAATCGACACCCATGGTGAGCCGGTCCCCGACGATGTCTACCGACTTCTCGAGTATGCGTTGCGAAAGGTAGGACCAGTCCCCGTATTGCTCGAGCGCGACAACAACGTGCCGGCCTTGGAAGAGCTGTTGGTGGAGATCGATCAGCTGTGGGCGATCTACGAGCGTGCAACTGGAGATCAGCTTGCTAGCTGACCAACTCAAGGCGATGCAGCACGTTTGCTTCGACCTCGAACCGAGCGAAGCCGACCTGGCTGCCTTGGGGTCGAGGGAACGCTGGCTTGTATACAGAGACCTCGTACGCAGCAGATTGATCAACGTCGTCGGTGTTGCATTGGCGCGCACCAAGCGCGTGGCGGGAGATGGGGCTTTTGGGCGGACAATCGACGAGTGGCTGGCCACTGGCGGCCCCAAGACTCGATACTTCCGTCATATCCCTCACGAGCTGTTCGAGTTTGCGCACCCGCGCTGGCGCGACCAGGAGCCAGCATGGCTCTCAGACCTGGCGCGATACGAAATCGCGAAATGGAATGTGCGGTACGCGCCACCGAATCGAATCCCAACGAGCGAGTTTGCATTCGACCGCATCCCGGTCCTCAACCCGGCTTTGCAGGTCTTGCGGCTTTCGTATCCCGTGCATCGCGAGCCGACTCCCGCCTCAGGCTATGATGAAGAGCCCAGCATCGTCTGTGTCTATCGTGACAGGCACCACGAGCCGGTCCCGTGGAAGCTCAACCCTCTCGCCGCGAGCCTCGTCGAAGCCTGGGCACGGGCAACCAAGCCCGTCACCGAAACCGTCCAAGAGGTCGCAGCCGCGCACGGCACCGAAATCGGCCCCGTCTTCGTCGAGAAGCTCTCTGCCATGACCGCGGATGCCCTGGAGCGCGGCATCCTCTTAGGCGGAAGAGGCGAGTCTCAGTAACCCTCTACTTTACTGATGATTTCGTTCATGATTTCCCGCGTGCCACCGCCGATGGGGTAGAGGCGGGCATCGCGGTAAAGGCGCTCGACCACGTATTCGCGCATGTAGCCGTAGCCACCGTGAATCTGAACGGCCTGGTCGCACACCGCGGAACACATGTCGGTCGCGGCGTTCTTCGCCATGGCCGCGAGAGAGGGCGTCTCCTCGCCGCTCAGATACCGCGTGACGCATTCGCCGGTGAGGGCGCGAGCCGCGGCAATCTGGGTCGCCATGTCGGCGAGCTTGTGGCGGATGACCTGAAAGCCCGCGAGGTTCTTGCCAAAGGCCTGCCGCTGCTTGGCATAGGCTACCGACTCCCGATACGCGAGCTCGGCAATCGCAACGCATTGGCTAGCGAGGTAAAGGCGCTCGGTGACGAAGTTCATCATGATCATGAGAAAGCCAGCGCCCTCCTCACCGATGAGATTACCAACCGGAACTCGGCAATCCTCGAAGACGAGCTCCGCGGTGTCGCTTGCCCACCATCCAGTCTTCTTGAGCTTGCTGGAGACACTGAAGCCGGGGGTGTCGCTCTCGATCACGAGCATCGACAAACCGCCGTGACCCTCCCCACCCGTCCGCACAGCGGTGGTGACGAAATCCGCGCGACAGCCGGAGGTAATGAAAGTCTTGGCACCGTTGACGACGTAGTGCTTACCGTCTCGTACCGCCTTGGTTCGAACTGCAGCTACATCACTTCCACCACCGGGCTCGGTAATGCCGAGCGCCGCAATTTTGTTACCGGAGAGTGTCGGCCTGACGAAGCGTTCTTTCTGGTCTTCGTTGCCGAACCTCACGATGGGCGGCAATGCGATACCGTGGCTACCCAGACCTACGCAGGTGCCCACGGACTTGCCAGCCAGGACTATCTCTTCCGAAGCGCAAAGCGCGTGGCTGAAATCTCCGCCGTCACCACCGAGCTCCTCGGGATACCCGACACCCAGAAAACCAGCTTTCGCGGCTCGGAGGTAGAGCTCCCTCGGAAATTCGTTCGCTTCTTCCCAGGTATGGGCGTCAGGAGCGATCTCCGCCGCAGCGAACCGCCGTGCCTGCTCCCGAAGCGCCCGATGCTCATCAGTCTCGAACAGGTAACCCTTCTTTGGAGCTTCCATTCGAGGACTCTACACCGAAACTCCGGCTTGCTTACTCTTCGGACGCAGCGGCCGCTACAGGCTCGGGCTCGAGAACCGCCGGCGAGGGGACGATGGGCTTCACCGCGTCGTCCGCGACTACCATGTCGATCTTGTTGTAGGCGCCAAGGCCGGTACCTGCCGGCAGCAGACGGCCCATGATGACGTTCTCCTTGAGGCCGCGGAGCTCATCGACCTTGCCGCTGATGGCAGCCTCGGTGAGCACCTTGGTGGTCTCCTGGAACGACGATGCGCTGATGAACGAGTCGGTCGACAGCGACGCCTTGGTGATCCCCAGCAAGAGCGGCTCCGCCACGGCAGGTTGCCCACCCTTGGCAATCACGCGCTCGTTCTCGCGCTCGAACTCCGTCTTCTCGACCTGCTCATCCGGAAGGAATCGGGTATCACCCGTCTCCTTGATCCGCACGCGACGCAACATTTGCCGGACGATGACCTCGATGTGCTTGTCGTTGATCGCAACGCCCTGCAGTCGGTAGACCTGTTGGATCTCGTCCACCAGCCATGCCGCAAGCTCTTTCTCGCCTTTGACCTTGAGAATGTCGTGTGGGTTGGCGGGACCATCCATCAATGGCTCGCCAGCGCGCACGTGATCACCGTCCTTCACGGTGAGGTGCTTGCCCTTGGCGATCAGATACTCCTTTGGCTCACCGACCTCCGGTGTAATGACCACCTTGCGCTTGCCCTTCGTGTCTTTACCGAAGGTGACGATGCCGTCGATCTCGCTGATGATCGCGTGATCTTTGGGCTTGCGCGCCTCGAAGAGCTCGGCCACACGCGGGAGCCCGCCTGTGATGTCCTTGGTCTTCGTGGTCTCGCGAGGAATCTTGGCAATGATTTCGCCAGCTTCGACGGTCGCACCATCGGCAGGGATGATGTTCGCACCCACAGGCAGGAAGTACCGAGCCATGTTCTCGCCGACCCCCGTAGTCTGGGTCTCGCCGGTCTGCGGGTCTTTGATCGAAACACGCGGACGTGCGCTGGGGTCACGGGATTCGATGATGACGCGTCGAGAAAGACCCGTCACTTCGTCGAGCTTCTCTTCCATAGTGACTGCTTCGACGACGTCGCCGTATTTCACCATACCCGGAACCTCGGTGAGAATCGGAATGGCGTACGGATCCCACTCGGCGAGCATGGTGCCTCGCTCGACCTTGTCGCCCTCCTTCACTTTGACGAACGAGCCGTAGGTCAGGGTGAAGTGCTCGCGCTCACGGCCCGATTCGTCGATGACGGCGACCGCACCATGACGGTTCATGACCACCACCGTGCCGTCGTTCTTCGTGATCAACTTGGCGTTGTCGAACTTTACGACGCCGCCCGAGCGCGTCTCGATGGAGCTTTGCTCGATCTTACCGCGAGCCGCAGCGCCACCGATGTGGAACGTCCGCATGGTGAGCTGAGTCCCAGGCTCGCCGATCGACTGAGCACCGATGATGCCCACAGCCTCGCCGATATTCACGTCATAGCCGCGGCCGAGGTCTCGGCCGTAGCACATGGCGCAAACCCCACGGCGCGTCTGGCACGTCAACACGGAGCGGATCAGCACGCGCTCGATGCCGGCCGCCTCGATACGAGCTACGCGAGCCTCGTCGATCTCCTGGTTGGCCTCGACGAGAGCCTCGTCGGTGACCGGATCGGTAATGTCCTCGAGCGCGATGCGACCGAGAACGCGCTCGCCAAGCGGCGTGACGACCTCGCCGCCCTCTTCGAGCTTGCTCACCCAGATGCCGTCGAGCGTCTCACAGTCGTAGTCGGTGATGACGCAGTCCTGGGCGACATCGACCAGCCGACGCGTGAGGTAGCCGGAGTTGGCCGTCTTCAAGGCGGTGTCGGCCAGACCCTTACGTGCACCGTGTGTCGAGATGAAGTACTGCAACACGGTCAGCCCCTCACGGAAGTTTGCGGTGATGGGCGTTTCGATGATCTCCCCAGACGGCTTGGCCATTAGACCTCGCATGCCGGCCAGCTGACGAATCTGCTGGTTCGAGCCACGAGCGCCGGAGTCGGCCATCATGAAGATCGAGTTGAAGCTCGGCTGGGTCGCCTTTTCCCCGGTCTCCGGGTTGACGACCTCGTCCGTCCCGATCGAGTCCATCAGGTCGCGGGCAACCTGGTCGGAGGCCTCGGCCCAGATATCGACGACTTTGTTGTATCGTTCACCATCCGTGATCAGGCCTTCTTGGTATTGCTCGACGACGGTTGTGACGTCCTCCTGCGCTTCCGCGAGCACGTCCTTCTTCGAATCCGGGATGATCATGTCGTCCATGCAGATCGAGATCCCTGCGCGGGTCGACATCTCGAAGCCCATCGTGCGAAGTCGGTCCGCTAGAAGAACGGTGTTCTTGTTGCGGCTCGCGCGGTAGCACTCGTCGATCAGGGAACTCAACGACTTCTTGTCGAGCACCTTGTTCACCGAAGGGAACTCCATCCCATCGGGAAGAATGTCGCTCACGAGGACGCGGCCGACCGTGGTGTCGTGAATCTTGCTGTTGTAGCGGTATCGAATGCGAGAATGGAGGCCGACCATACCCTGGTCGTAGGCCATGCGGACCTCGTCGGACGACGCGAAGATTCCCGTGAAGATGCCATCCTTTTCTTGGCCTTTACGGTAGGCGCCCTTCCCAAACTGTTTCTCGCGCGTCATGTAGTAGAGCCCGAGAACGATGTCCTGAGTGGGGTTGATGATCGGGCGACCGCTCGCAGGCGAGAGGATGTTGTTTGTGCTCATCATGAGCACGCGGGTCTCCATCTGAGCCTCGACTGAAAGCGGAACGTGGACCGCCATCTGGTCGCCGTCGAAGTCTGCGTTGAAGGCGGTGCATACGAGTGGGTGAAGCCGGATCGCCTTGCCCTCGATCAGCACCGGCTCGAAGGCTTGGATGCCGAGTCTGTGAAGCGTCGGAGCACGGTTCAGCATCACCGGGTGCTCGGTGATGACCTCTTCGAGGATATCCCAAACCTCGGGCTTTTCCTTTTCGACGAGCTTCTTGGCGCTCTTGATGGTCGTGACATAGCCGCGCTCTTCGAGCTTGTTGTAGATGAATGGTTTGAAGAGCTCGAGCGCCATCTTCTTCGGCAGACCGCACTGGTGCAGACGGAGTGCAGGACCGACGACGATGACCGAACGACCCGAGTAGTCGACTCGCTTGCCGAGCAAATTCTGCCGGAAGCGGCCCTGCTTGCCCTTGAGCATGTCGGAGAGTGACTTGAGCGGACGCTTGTTCGGACCCGTAATGGTCTTGCCGCGACGGCCGTTGTCGAACAGTGCATCGACAGCCTCTTGGAGCATGCGCCGCTCATTTCGGATGATGATCTCGGGAGCGTTGAGCTCCATGAGCCGCTTGAGACGGTTGTTGCGGTTGATGACACGACGATAGAGGTCGTTTAGGTCCGACGTTGCAAAGCGTCCGCCATCGAGCGGAACTAGCGGACGAAGATCCGGTGGCAATACCGGAATCACAGAGAGCATCATCCACTCGGGGCGGTTGCCCGAGTCGCGGAACGCCTCGACGACCTTGAGCCGCTTGGCGAGTTTCTTGCGCTTCGCCTCGCTGGTGGCCTCTTTGAGGTCTAGCCGGAGCTGCTCGGCGAGCGCATGCACGTCGATGTCGCGGAGCATTTCGAGCACCGCTTCGCCGCCCATCCCGGCCTCGAAGGCATCGTCGCCATACTCGTCGAGCATGTCGTGGTAACGGTCCTCCGTGAGAATCTCGCCGCGCTCGAGTGGGGTTTCCCGAGGGTCGAGCACCACATAGCTCTCACAGTAGAGCACCCGCTCGAGATCCTTGAGCGTGATGTCGAGGATCGCGCCGATACGGCTAGGTAGGCTCTTCAAGAACCAGATGTGCGCAACCGGCGTCGCCAACGTGATATGGCCCAAGCGCTCACGGCGCACCTTGCTCTGAATGACCTCTACGCCACACTTTTCGCAAACGATGCCGCGGTGCTTCATGCGCTTGTACTTGCCGCAGATGCACTCGTAATCTTTGACGGGCCCGAAAATCTTGGCGCAGAAGAGGCCGTCACGCTCGGGCTTGAACGTACGGTAGTTGATCGTCTCGGGCTTACGAACCTCGCCATGCGACCATTCGCGGATCTTTTCTGGCGATGCCAACGAAATGCGAATCGCTGAAAACGCCAGCGGATCTTTCGGCTTTTCGAAGAAGCTGAAGATATCCTTCATGACTTACTCTTCCTCCGCAGCAAGGACGTCGTCTGACCTGCGCCGCAGTTGACTCGTCTCTACCAACTCGACGTTCAGGCAGAGCGCCTGAAGCTCTTTCATGAGGACATTGAAGCTCTCCGGTAGGCCGGCTTCGAGCGTGTAGTCCCCCTTCACAATCGATTCGTACATGCGTGTACGGCCTTGCACATCGTCGGACTTGACGGTCAGGAACTCCTGGAGCGCATATGCAGCACCGTATGCCTCCATGGCCCAGACCTCCATCTCACCGAGACGCTGCCCGCCGAACTGCGCTTTACCACCCAGCGGTTGCTGCGTAACGAGCGAGTAAGGACCGATGCTCCGGGCGTGGATCTTGTCGTCGACCAGATGGTGAAGCTTGAGCATGTACATGATGCCGACCGTGACGTCCTCGTGGAATGCCTCGCCCGTGCGCCCATCGAACAGCACCGTCTGGCCGTTGTCCTGAACCCCGGCGAGGTTCAAAAGCGCTTTGATCTCTTCCTCGCTGGCGCCGTCGAAAACGGGCGTGGCGAGCTGAAGGCCATGCTTCCAGGTCTTGGCCAGCTCGGCGACTTCATCGTCAGGTAGCGCATCCAATACCTTGACGACATCCCCAGTCTTGAAGATCGCGCGAATGCGATCGCGGAGCTCCTCGGCCGAAGCCTTGCGCTCGACCATCTCTTGGAGCTGATTACCCAATAGGTAGCCAGCCCAGCCGAGGTGGGTCTCGAGAATCTGTCCGACGTTCATTCGGCTCGGAACACCGAGGGGGTTCAGCACGATGTCGACCGGCTTGCCGTTGGGCAGGTACGGCATGTCCTCCTCTGGAAGGATCCGGCTGACGACACCCTTGTTCCCGTGGCGGCCCGCCATTTTGTCACCGACCTGAAGCTTGCGCTTGATGGCTACGTAGACCTTCACCATCTTGATCACGCCAGGAGGAAGCTCGTCGCCCTTACCAAGCTTGTCGATCTTCTCTTGGAAGAGCATCTTCACGGCGTCGACTTGGTCGTCGACCTGTTCGAGGATCGCGTCGGTTTTATCTTTGTCCTTCTCGACCTCGATATGCGCCCAGTACTTGTGAGGAATCTCGTCGAGGTCCGCGCTGATGATTTTCGCACCCTTGGCGAGGAGCTCTTTGCCCTTGTCATCGACGAGTTTGGCAGTCGTCGTATTGCCGACGAAGTACTTCCGAACGCGGTCATGCGCGGAGTCGAGAACGATCTTGATCTCGTCCGCCATGTCCTTTTCGAGCTTGGCGCGCTCGGCCTCCTCGATTTGCGCGGAGCGCTCGTCTTTCTCGGTACCCTTGCGTGCGAATACGCGGGCGTCGATGACGATACCGGTCACCCCGGGTGGCACCTTGAGCGAAGTATCGCGAACATCGCCCGCCTTCTCACCGAAGATTGCGCGAAGAAGCTTCTCTTCCGGGGAGAGCTGCGTCTCGCCCTTTGGCGTGATCTTGCCGACCAGGATGTCGCTAGAGTTCACTTCGGCGCCAATCCGCACGATCCCGGACTCATCGAGGTCCTTGAGTGCCTCTTCGCCGACGTTCGGGATGTCGCGGGTAATCTCCTCTTTGCCGAGCTTGGTGTCCCGAGCAACGCATTCGAACTCCTCGATGTGCACCGAGGTGTAGACGTCGTCCTTCGCGATTCGCTCGGAGAGCAGGATCGAGTCTTCGAAGTTGTAGCCGCCCCATGGCATGAACGCGACGATCACATTCTGGCCAAGTGCCAGCTCGCCACGGTCGGTGCTCGGCCCGTCGGCAATGACATCGCTTGCCTTCACGCGATCACCGGGTCGCACGATCGGTGTCTGATTGTATGCGGTGTTCTGGTTCGAACGTTGGAACTTGTTGAGGCGGTAGATGTCGGGGAACGCGCCCGCTAGGCCCTCGGCCTTGACGACGATACGTGTTGCATCGACCGACTCGACGACACCGTCCTGCTGCGCCACCACACAAACACCGGAGTCCCGCGCGACTCGGGCCTCGATGCCGGTGCCGGCGATCGGAGCATGCGTGCGCACGCAAGGGACAGCTTGTCGCTGCATGTTCGAACCCATCAACGCACGATTGGCGTCATCGTGTTCGAGGAACGGAATCAGTGATGCAGCGACCGACACCAATTGGTTCGGCGACACGTCCATCAACTGCACACTACTCGGCGGCACCATCACGAACTCACCGTTGTAGCGAGCGCTGATGAGCTGACCTTCGAGCTTACGGGTCATCTTGTCGATGATCGCGTTCGCTTGCGCGATGTAGTGACCCTCTTCCTCGAGGGCGGAATACCAACGCACGTGTTCGTCGAGGACGATGCCATCCTCCACCTTGCGGTACGGCGTCTCCACGAAGCCGTATTCGTTCACTCGCGCATACGTCGAAAGTGAAGCAATGAGCCCGATATTCGGCCCTTCCGGCGTCTCGATCGGACAGATGCGGCCGTAGTGCGTCGTGTGAACGTCGCGAACCTCGAAGCCCGCGCGCTCGCGTGTCAAACCACCTGGGCCGAGCGCCGACAGACGCCGCTTGTGCGTCACTTCGCTCAATGGGTTGGTCTGGTCCATGAACTGCGAGAGCTGACTAGAGCCGAAGTACTCCTTGACGACGGCGCTGACGGGCTTCGCGTTGATCAAGTCATGAGGCATGAGCGTCTCTATCTCTTGAGACATGTTCATGCGCTCCTTGATGGCGCGCTCCATCCGGACGAGGCCGATGCGATACTGATTCTCCATCAACTCGCCGACCGCGCGGACACGGCGATTGCCCAAGTGGTCGATATCGTCGATCGAGCCACGTCCGTTCTTGAGCTCGATGAGGTTCTTCACCGTCTCCAGGATGTCCGTGTTGGTGAGCACCGTGTGATCGAGTGCCGGCGTCTCTTCCTCCTCGGCGTCTCGATAGAACTTGTAGTTGAGCTTGAGACGGCCCACCTGGCTCAGGTCATAGCGCTCGGGATTGAAGAAGAGATTGTTGAAGAGATTGCGCGCGGTATCGAGCGTCGGCGGGTCACCGGGGCGGAGGCGCCGGTAGATCTCGAGAATCGCCTCGTCCTGCGACTGTACCTTGTCCGCCAAGAGCGTATCGCGAAGATACGAGCCGACGTTCAGACCGTCGATGAACAGCACCTTGAACTCGTCGATCCCGGCCTCACGAAGGGCGTCGATGCGTGCCTCGGTGACCTCCTCGTTGACTGCCAGGAGGATTTCGCCGGTGTCCTCGTCGATGACGTCTTCGGCGGCCACCTTGCCAATGACCTCCGAGAAGTCGATCGGCAGGTAGTCGAGCCCTGCGGACTTGAGCTTGCGAATGGCGGCGCGCGTAAACTTCCGGTTTTTGCGGACTAGAACGTCCTCACCGACGGAGATGTCGTGCGTGGCGCGCTGCCCTGGCAAGAGCTCGTATTCGATCGACTTGGCATATTGGTCCTTCGACAGGATGTAGATCGTCTCGGTGTCGTAGTAGTAATTGAGGAGCTCTTGGGTGTTGTACCCGAGAGCCTTCAACAGGACCGTTGCCGGCATTTTGCGGCGCCTGTCGATTCTGACGTAAAGCAGATCCTTGGGGTCGAACTCGAAGTCGAGCCATGAGCCGCGGTAGGGAATGATGCGAGCCTGGTAGAGCAACTTGCCCGACGAATGCGTCTTGCCTCGGTCATGGTCGAAAAAGACACCTGGGCTGCGATGCAGCTGGCTGACGACGACGCGCTCGGTCCCGTTGATGATGAATGTCCCGTTGACGGTCATCAGCGGAATCTCACCGAAGTAAACCTCTTGCTCCTTGATGTCACGGACGGCGCGCTCGGTGCTATCGCCGCCGCTGTCGTAGATGATGAGCTGAATCGTGACCTTGATCGGGGCCGCATACGTCATCCCGCGCTGACGACATTCATCGACGTCGTACTTCGGCCGCTCGAGCGTATAGCCACTGAACACCAACTCACTCGTCCCGTTGAAGTCACGAATCGGGAACACGCTGTTGAACACACCTTGAAGACCGCTGTTGCCCCGGTCGTCCCTAGGCATGTCCGTCTGAAGGAACTTGTCGTAGGACCGCTTTTGAATGTCGATCAAGTTCGGAATTTCGAGGATGTGCTCGATCTTCCCGAAGGAGTGTCGCATTCGAAAGTTCGTCTGAATCGTCGCCGCCATTAGTGAGACTCCTGCCGAACTGGCATCCGGAACCTTAAAGCCAAGTGTTTAGAGACAAAGATGCAGCAAGGAGACCGTTCGGCCTCCCACCGCTTCGCGGAAAGTCGTGAACTGTTATGCTGCGCGTACCGGGACCGCCCCGCCGGGACATTAACCCGGTCGGGCCCGTGTGCCAAGTCCCGGCACCGGGCTTTAGTCGTAGCCCCATGGGGTTACTTAACTGTGACCTTGGCGCCCGCCTCTTCGAGCTTCTTTTTTACTTCCTCCGCCTCTTCCTTGGAAACGGCCTCTTTTACGACCTTTGGAGCTGCCTCCACTAGGGCCTTGGCGTCCGCCAGGCCAAGCTGGGTGATTTCGCGAATGGCCTTGATCACATTGATCTTCTTGCCACCGGCGTCGCTCAGCTCGACGTCGAATTCGGTCTGCTCCTCGGCCGCCGCCGCATCACCGCCCGCCGCAGGACCGGCCATGGCCACCGCTGCCGGTGCTGCCGAGACGCCCCACTTTTCCTCGAGCTCTTTGACCAAGTTCGCGACTTCCATGACGGTCCAGGAGCTCAGTTCCTCGGCCATCTGCTCTACGTTCATTTTTGCCATCGTTGACTCTCCGCTAACCGTGCGTGCCACACGGCTAAATCTGGGTTTGGGTTACTCGCCAGCTTCCTTGCGCCGATAGGCGTCGAGAACCAGTGCGAGGTTTTGGGCCGGCGCGTTGATCTGGCCGACCAGGTTCTGCATGGGCGCCATCAACTGCGCGAGCAGCGATGCGCGAATCTCGTCTTTGCTTGGAAGCGTCGCCAGCTCTTTCTCGACACGCTTGGCATCGAGGACCTGGCCTTCGAGGAGACCACACTTGACGAGGAGCTTTTCGGGCCTGTCCTTCGGCTGGAGCTCATCTGCGAACTCCTTACGGAAACTCTTGATGACCTTCGCCGCAATCGAGGGGTCTTCGAAGCTCCAAGCGATCGCGGTCGGGCCGATGAGGTTGGCGGCGAACTCCTCGTCGTCGGCGAGGGCCGAGCCCTCGAGCGCCTTGCGAATGACATTGTTCTTGACGACCTTGTATTCGACACCCGCCTCGCGGAAGCGTGCGCGGAGGTTCGTGATCATCTCGACGTTGACACCTCGGAAGTCGACCAGCACCGTTGCGGTGGCGTTGTCGAAGCTCTGGCGAATCGAATCGACCTGCGCCGCTTTTTGTTCTCGAGTAAGGCCCACGACTACGCCTCCATCTCTATGGTGCCGGGGTCAACCCTGATGCCGGGGCCCATGGTCGAGCTCAGAGTAATGCTGCGGAGATAGGTGCCTTTCGCAGCTGCGGGCTTGGCTTTCACCAAAGCGCCCACCAAGGACCTCACGTTGCCCGCGAGCTCCGCCTCACCAAACGACTTCTTGCCGACCTGCGCGTGCACGATGCCCGCCTTTTCTACGCGAAACTCGACCTTGCCGGCCTTGGCCTCGCGCACCGCCTTACTGACGTCGAAGGTGACGGTTCCGACTTTCGGGTTTGGCATCAGGCCTCGGGGTCCGAGGACGCGGCCGAGCCGGCCCACTTGACCCATCATGTCGGGGGTGGCGATGACCGTGTCGAACTCCAGCCAGCCTTCGTTGATCTTCGTGACGAAGTCGTCCGCACCGACGTAGTCCGCACCGGCCTCTTCGGCCTCGGCGACCTTCTCCCCTTTGGCAAAGACGAGAACTCGGTTGGTCTTACCCGTGCCGTGCGGCAGAACGACGGCACCGCGGACCATCTGGTCGGCATGCTTCGGATCGACTCCTAGCCGCACCGCAAGGTCTACCGACTCGTCGAAGTTGGCGAACGCTAGCTCTTTCACCAGCGCGACCGCCTCGCCCAACTGGTAGCGATGGTTTCTATCGGGCTTTTGAACTGCAGCCGCGCGCTTTCTTCCGAGTTTCATTTTGCTCCTTGCGACGACTCGAAGCCGCCTACCACCGATGAAGCCCTGGGTGGTGCAGGGGAGCGATCGCTCGCTCGTGAGCTAGTCGACTAGCTCGACCCCCATGGAACGCGCCGTGCCGATGATGCTCTGCATGCATGTCTCGAGCGAGCCCGCGTTGGTGTCCTGTAACTTCGTCTGGGCGATCTCCTTGACCTGCGCCATCGTGATTTTGCCGACCTTGTCCTTGTTGGGACGCGCAGAGCCGGACTTCAGATTGATGGCCTTCTTGATCAACACCGCGGCCGGCGGCGTTTTCATGATGAAGCTGAAGGAGCGATCCTGATAGACCGAGATCACTACCGGGATGATCAGGCCCGCATCCTTTTGCGTCTTCGCGTTGAACTCCTTGCAGAACCCCATGATGTTGACGCCATGCTGGCCAAGCGCAGGCCCAACCGGGGGCGAGGGATTCGCCTTGCCTGCGGGAAGCTGAAGTTTGATCTGTCCGATGACCTTTTTCATGGGCGCAGGGGTTCTCCGGAGCGGCGAGTTGTGCCTCAAGGCACGAAAAATGCAAGCCGATTTCTGTGAAAGGGGGACTGTGCCCTTTTATCGAGATTTAATGAGCACTTAGGGATACGGGGGACTGTCCTTTCGTTCGTCCCGGTACGGGATGGGGCTGTCGGAATCTATCGCCTAGGTTTTTTCGACCTGGGCATAGGCCAGCTCGACCGGGGTCGCACGGCCGAAGATCGACACGAGGACTCGAACCTTGTGCTTTTCGTGGTTCACTTCCTCGATGGCGCCCGTGAAGTTTGCGAAGGCGCCGTCCGTGACCCGGACGTGATCGCCCTTTTCGAATTGTACTCGGGGCTTGGGCTTGGCTGCGCCCTCCTCGACTTGCTGTTCGATCGCGGCGATCTCGCGCTCCGGAACTGGAGAGGGGTGTCGTCCCCCGACGAAGCCGTTGACCTTTGGGGTGTCCTTGATCAGGTGCCAAGTCTCGTCGCTGAGATCCATCTGCACGAAGATGTAGCCTGGGTAAAAATTGCGCGAGCTCAGGCGACGCTTGCCACCACGGCTTTCCTGCACGTTTTCTTTCGGGATGAGTATGTTCCCGAAACGGCTTTCCATGCCGGCTTGCTTGATCCGCTCCTCGAGCGAGAGCTTCACTTTGTTTTCGTAGCCCGAATAGGCCTGTACGACATACCACTTCATCGCGTTCACACGTTGTAGATCAAGTCTGTGATCGTAGACCAGATCGTATCAAACACCCCAAGAATCACCGCTGCTATGACTGAGACGATCAAAACGACGATCGTCTGCCCCCAAGTCTCCTTGCGCGTAGGCCAAGTCACCTTCGAGAGCTCTACGCACACTTCGGTGACGAAGGTATGGATCTTCGCCGAGCGATACGTGATCGCGGCCGCAATCGCTGACACGAGACCGGACGCCACGGCGATGGCGGTACCGTTCGGCTCTGGAACGGCATCCACCGTGTCCGCGAGAAGAGTCCAAACCGCGGTGCTGCTCTTGATGAGAAACCAGGCGAGCGTGATCGCGATACCGAAGTACGAGAACTGCACCCAGCGCTCGACGCCGAGCGTCCCCGTGGGTCTCGCCTTTTCTTGTTCTTTCGTGATCGCCATCGTGTTCATTCCTCGCGGCAGGCCAGGAGGGATTCGAACCCACAACCCGCGGATTTGGAATCCGCTGCTCTACCAATTGGAGCTACTGGCCTTCGGAGACAGTGTGGGGGCGGTGGGGCGCTTCAGTTCGCTCTACTTACTTTCCTTGTGTTCCGTATGTCGGTTGCAGTTACGACAAAATTTTCTCAAAGCAAGCCGCTCCTGCGGACCGGTCTTCTTTGCCTTACTGGTCTGATAGTTGCGCGCGCCGCACTTCTCGCAAACGAGCGCGACCCTACCTCTCTTTGCGCTCACTTTCTTTCGGGGTCCTCATTCGCTTCGCCACCATCGCACTACTCGATGATCTTGGAAATGACGCCCGCGCCGATGGTGCGGCCGCCTTCACGAATCGCGAAGCGCTGCTTTTCTTCCATCGCCGCCGGGGTGATGAGGTTGACCTTCATTTTCACGTTGTCGCCGG
>JAOTVB010000042.1 GCA_029863605.1 Myxococcales bacterium
GCGGCTGCAAGGAAGAGGAGAACGGCGGGCATGTAGAGATAACGGTCGAACCCCATCCAAAACGAGCGTGAAACCACGGCGACCGGCGCCAGCGTGAGGAAAGCGCCGATGAAATAGACCAAGCCGAACCAGTCGCGGCGTCGCACCAGGCCGAAGAGCGCGAGAACAATCACTACCAGGCCGACCCAATCGTAAAACGACCACGGGCCGAAGAGAACCCACGATAGAGACTGCATGGCCTCGGCTCGTAGCGCCATCAACGATGCTATGCCTTGCACAAAGAGCCTGGGAAGCGCCAACCAAACGCCGGTATCGAGCAGGATGTCATCGGAGGTGCCGAGCTGGCCGCGGAAAGGCGCAAAGATCATCCTGAGAACGAGATGCGCACCGACCCCAACGGCGATGGCGGCACCGAAGATCCCGCGGAGAGGAGACCGGTCGCGCAGGGCCCAGGCAAGCCAAATCGCCGCTGCCGCGATCGCGAACGGCAGCTTCGAGCTCGCCCCGAGGAATGCGACGAGGCCGATCACTACAGCAGACGCGACTCGACGCGAAGATTCGTTTGCGCCCCTGCCCACCAGGAACGCAAGCGCGACGAGCCAGAATCCTCCCAACAGATCCGACCGCCCATTGATCCAGACGTAGGACTCGACGTGAACGGGATGTAGCAAAAAGATGCCAGAGAAGAGCGCGGAGACAGAATCGACGACTCCCTTGGATGCATCCGCGTAGCGACTCAAATGTTGTCGAAGAACGACGAACAGCAGAAACGCCGTCAGCGCATGCAACATCCAGCTGACCGCATGGTGAAGCCAAGGCTCCGGAGCCAACAGATGCGTTGCGAGCAGGGTCAACATCGTCACAGGCCGATAGGGTCCAACCTTGTCGTCGGTGAACAAGTAATAGGCGGCGTTGCGCTTGAACACCGCGCCGAGCTCGGCCCAGTCGGCATAGAGATAGTTGTCGACCATGTGCCAGTCGTCAGCGACCCAGCTGCCCGATAGCCCAACCCAAGTAGTCAGCAACGAAACCACCCCCAACACGAGGGCGAATCCCCCTAGGCGTCTCCAATGCTGTCGTTTGGTCACCTCCATTCCCCAGCCCTGCCGACGAAATCGTAGTATGGATGCGGCCTAGGACGCGAGGATCGTGCTCTGATGTTTGCCTCGAAGAAGAAGCGCCGCCGTGAGCTCATGAAAAAGGCGCTTTCGGCTGAGTTGCTCGAGATCGTGCGCGAGAACGTGCCCTACTTCGCCAAGCTCACGCGCGAGGACCAATCTGAGCTCCAAGGCTTGATGCAGGTCTTCCTCGACGAGAAACGGTTCGAGGGCTGTGGGGGCCTGGAGATCACCGACGAGATTCGAGTGACGATCGCAGCGCAGGCGTGTGTGCTGCTACTTCATCGAGAGACCGACTTCTACCCCAAGCTTCGATCGATCCTGGTCTACCCGCATGCCTACGTCGCCAAGGGCCTTCACGCCGATGACGAGCTCATCATGACCGAGGGCTCTGAGGCGCGTCTTGGTGAGTCGTGGAGGCACGGGAGTATCGTGTTGTCGTGGGACGATGTGCGTCGGGGCGCGTTCGACGTCCGTGATGGCCAGAACGTGGTCTTTCACGAGTTCGCCCATCAACTCGACGAGGAGAGCTCCGCTGGGCCTGGAGCGCCGACGCTCCCAAAGCGTTCGATGTACCTGGCCTGGGCAAGGGTCCTCGGTGATGAGTACAATGCGCTTCTCGACGCCCTCGACCACCACCTCCCAACACTGATCGACCCCTACGGCGCGACGAATCCGGCGGAGTTCTTCGCGGTGGTCAGCGAGCTCTTCTTCGAAAGACCGCATGAGCTCAAAGACCGCCATCCGGAGCTCTACGAGCAGCTCCGCGGCTTCTATCAGCAAGACCCAGCGCGAAGCTAGCCCCGGCTCTTCAGGGTGCCTTACGGGGCCGCGCTTGCTAGCTTTATGTAGATGAACGTGCTCCGTCTGCTCAGCCTGGTCACTTTGATTGCCTCGGTGGCGGCCTGCGGAGACGGGGCACCCGCAGCGCCAGGCACAGGCGGCAACACCGGCACGGGCGCAACACCAGGCACAGGCGGAACGGGTGGAGTCGGCGGGTCGGGCGGTATCGGCGGGTCAGGCGGCGTCGGCGGCATGTCAGGCGCGGGCGGAGCGGGCGGCACCACAAACACGGACGCCTGCAACAACGATCCTGGTGATCTCGAGGTCATTCAAATGACGACGCCGAACTTGCGCTATCAGGCCGCAAGATGCGGCGCGGTCGATTGCGTAAACCAGGTCGCCAATAGAGCTGGATTCGTCGATTGCGTTAGCTCGTGCGTTCAGCAAGACGCGCAGCCTTCGGACCAACTCTCATCCGACTGTGCAAACTGTTACGGGGAGCTAGCGTGGTGTGCTGGACTCTCCTGCAACACCCTATGCGCCAGCACACTCGTGGCGATATGCGGGAACGTCGCCTGTATCGGCGGCGCAACGGGTCTGGTGTGCGAAGACTATGGCGATTGCTTGAACTCGTTGAGTATTTGTGCTGGACGAGATTCACTCGATTGCGGCGACTAAGGCGGTGCGGTCCGGGGCACCGGTGGACGAGGCCTACGGATTCATTTCGTATTCGTCTTTGAGCTCGTGCACTTGCTGCCAGACCCGTTGGTAGCGTGCATCGTCGAATACCGGCTTGCGGACCATCTCGAGACAGCACTCCATTTGCGTCTCGTTACTCGAAGGCTTCGAATACAAATTGAGCGCATGACGCGAGAAATCTCGGACCATGAAATCGAAGATCTGGTCGACCACGTCGTCCGAAACATCGTAGATATTGGCGTTCTCCAAAATCAACTGCCCATAAGCGACCAACGCAAAGATCTCCCCTCCCGCGAGAAGAAAATCGATATCCTTGCGCTGCGCCTCGTCGGGTGGCGAAGCAAATAGCATCTTCTTGAAGGCCGCGATCTGCTCCCGAAACACCGCCAAGTTCGCGGTGTCCCGACTCGAGTACGCAATGTCGTAGTCATGGAACCGAATTTTGCCGAGCCCCTTGGTCGGGCCTTGGTCGAAGAGGAAATCGTCGTTCCCGGCCTGGTCCTGTCGTGCCACTTCGGCGTAGTCACCGGGCGCGAAGAAGTAGTTCGCCATGAACTTCACGATGAGCGCGATATTGACGTGCACCGTGCCCTCGAGCTTCGGTAACGCGCGAATATCTACGGCCGCTTGCTCGAAAAACATGTCTTTCTCAAAGCCCTTGGCGGCGATGACATCCCACAACAGGTTCATTACATCCTCGCCCTGCGTGGTGACTTTCATCTTCACCATGGGATTGTAGAGGAGATAGCGGCGGTCTTCGGATGAAGCGACCCGCATGTAGTCTGCCGCCCTGAGCGCAAACAGCTTCATCGCCACCAAGCGCGCATAGGCATCGGTGAACATCTGCTTCACGTGCGGAAAATCGGTGACGTACATGTTGTAGAGGCGTCGATTGGCCGCGTGATGGATCGCTTCGTAGAGCGCGTGCGTGCACATCCCGATCGAAGCCCATCCGAGGTTGTACTTCCCGATATTGACCGTGTTGAGCGCACTGTTCCAGGCGTGGTCGCCTTTGGCGATGATGTCGGCCTCGGTGACGGGATAGTCCTCGAGCGCGTACTCCGAGACATAGTTCTGGCTCGCGCACACGTTCTTCACCAAGTTGTACTTTTCGTGCTGCGAATCCACGCCGAAAAACACATACTCTCCCGAGTCCGCGAGCTTTCCAAACGTCGAAACGATCGCGGCCTTGTTGCCGTTGCCGATGTAGTATTTGCCTCCGCGCGCCGTGTACCGTCCATCGCCCTTCGGCGTGAGGGTCATCTCGGTCGAATAGACATCCGCACCGTGCTCTTTTTCCGAGAGCCCGAAAGCGAAGATCCCGCCTTGCTCGAGCGCCTTGGCCGCTCGCCTCTTGATCGCTTCGTTTTCACTCATCCAGATGGGCCCGAGACCGAGGACGGTGACCTGCCAGGTGTACCAGTACTGAAGCCCATAAAAGCCCAAGATCTCGGCAAACTCGCAGACCCGCCACGTGTCCCAACGCGAATCGGCGGCGCCGTATCCCTCAGGCGTGCACATCGTCGCGAAGATCCGTTCCTCTTTGACGAAATCGAGGAAGTCGGCGTACCAGACCCGGGCGTGATAGTCGTCTTTGATTCGGCCCTTGCCCTTGCGCTCGAAGAACTCGATCGTTTTGAGCATCACTTCGCGTGATCGTTTGTCGGGATAGGCTCGCTGATGTTTCTTTGGATTGAGTAGGATCATAACCCTAAGTTGATACCACGGGCCCGGCGGAAACCCCACCCCGATCGCTCAAAATGCATTGACCCCGAGGCCTGCCAGCGCAGAGAAGTAGGGATTGTCCGCCATCCAGTTGGCGGGAAACGCGTATCCGGCGCGCGCATAGACCTGCCAGATCCCCCACCGCAGATCGGTCGTGATCGCGACGCCGCCGATGCCCCCGAATTCCTTGAGCTCGCCGATCCGGAAAGGATCGTTCACCGTGCCGCCCGAAATCAAAAGCCCGATCTCTTGTGGTTTGTTTTTCTTGACGCGAATGTTGCCGCTCACCTGCGCGATGAACAGGCGTTCGGAGATGATCGCCGACCACGGCAGACCAGGTACGATGACGACGTAGGGGTTCATGCCCGCCACGCGCAAGCGCGTGATGTCGTCTTGGTTTTCACCCCAGTTGGCGGTGTCTTGCAGCTCTAGACGAAACCGATCGCCGAAACGCCATCCCGCGCGGAGCCATTGGTTGATCGTCAAGATCCCTTTAGATGGGTCATTGCGCCCATCGAGGAGGCCCCACGGGGTGATGTTCGAGCGAACATCGACGCCGATCGACACGCCGACTGCGACCCCTTCGATCCGCGGGAACAGTCTTTCGGCGCCCCACTCTTCGGAAGGCGAAGTCACGCCCCAATAGATGTATCCCAGGCGCGGCTCGAAAACGAACGTGTTGTCCGGAAGGAGATATGTCGGATCGGTATTGTTGCTCCCGAAAAACCAGTAGCGGAGGTTGGTCAGGAGCTCGAGCGTGTGATGGTCGGCAAAGTGCCACTGGATCTTGGGCAGGAGCACCACGTAGCTTGCGTTAAAGCCGAACCCACCGACGCGCTGGCCTTGCTGGTAGTAGTAGCGAAGCAAGCCAGAGAAAAAGATCTCTCCCCGCAACGCGACCGAGAACTCGAAGTTCTTGCCGAACGACAGACGATCGAGCCCGACTTCGATGGTGTCGGTGTTGTAGTAGAGGCGAAGGTCCGCATCGCGGGCGATGTCGGCCCTCGTGGCTTGGAAGAGAGCCCAGCCGAAGCCGCTGACGTCAGGCACTAGCCCGAAGTCACCTCCACCTGCTGCTTGCCCATGCCATTTTGTATCGGCGTCGGCCTGGGCAACCGGAGACGCCAACATCAGGGCGCAGCAAAGGACCAAAATGGTTCGCATCCGGCGAGAATATCACGGAAGAAGATCGCGCAAGGAGCAAAGAGTGGTCGTGGGCGAGGCTCTTGTCTCGTCACCCGCAGACCAAGTGACGCGGTGGCCTCTCCTCGACGCGGGCAGTAGTATGGCTCTGATGCCGAACCACTCCGAGATGGAAGTGCTGGTCGCCGCACGTGACTGGAAACTCGCAGGCTGCGGTGTCGCCCTGGCCACGGTGGTCAAGACTTGGGGTTCCTCTCCGCGACCCGCGGGGAGCCACCTCGCCGTTCGCGATGACGGCTTCTTTTTGGGCTCGGTTTCCGGGGGTTGCGTCGAGGGCGCCGTCGTCGAAGAGGCGCTTGGCGTCATGAAGTCGGGTGTCCCGAAGGTTCTCGAATTCGGCGTCACCAACGAGCGGGCATGGGAGGTTGGCCTGGCCTGCGGGGGCACCGTCCGCATCTTCGTGGAGCCGTTGCAGTGAAGACCGGGACTCTCGATACGGTACTGGCCGAAATCGAAGCCAAACGACCCATCTTATTGGCGACCGATCTCGAAACCGGCGAGCAACGTCTGCTCCGCAGGGGTGATGGCGACACCGAATCCGAACGCATCGATGTCGAGCGAGCCTTGCGGGTGGACGCCTGCATCACCACCGACGCCGAAGGGGCTCCACAGGTTTTCTACCAACCTTTCAATCCACCGCTCCGCATGATCTTGGTAGGCGCCGTTCACATTGCCCAACCGTTGTCGGCGATGGCTACGCTCACCGGTTACGAAGTCACGATCGTCGATCCCCGTGAGTCGTTTGCGGCAGCCGAGCGCTTCCCTGGCGTCGCCTTGAACCTCGAGTGGCCCGACGCGGCCTTGGAAGCGCTCTCGTTGGACCAGCGCTGCGTCGTAGTCACGCTCACGCACGACCCGAAGCTCGACGACCCGGCCCTTCAAGTCGCGCTTCGGAGCGACGCCTTCTTCATCGGCTGCCTGGGCAGCAAGAAAACCCATGCCTCACGGCTCCGAAGGCTTGAAAAGGCAGGGTTCTCCCAGTCCGAGCTCGCGCGCGTAAAAGGCCCCGTCGGTCTGCCGATCGGCGCTCGCTCCCCTGCAGAGATCGCGGTATCCGTGCTCGCTCAGGTCACCGAGACCCTGCGAAAGCCATAAAGGGGACAGTCCCTTCTTATTCGTCGTGGCAGCAGTGGCCTTGGCCTTCGGTGCCCGTCGGTTCCTTCGTTTGTCGGGGTGCCTCGGAAGGTCGCTTGGTCGTCACCGCAATCGATTCGCGCTGCGCGGTGATTGCGGCGATGATGCTGACGGCGATCTCTTGTGGAGTCTTGGCACCGATATCGATTCCCGCCGGGCCATCGACGCGACCCCACGCCTCTCGCGAGACGCCCCGGCGCTGCATCGAGCCTTGAAGAGAAGAGAAACGCTTCGGACTTGCGACGACGCCGAGATAGCCCGGAGCAAGCTCGACAGACTTGGCGATCGCGTCCTCGTCGAACACCCCATGGGTCGCGACGACGATGGCGGCTTCCTCCGGACGCCTGAGCGCGACCTCATCGAGGGAAGTGAACACAGTCGCGCCCTCGAGCGGAGGGCGCTCGGTCGTGTCGACTACCGTGATCATGTAGCCCACTGCAACGCCGAGCTCGACGAGCGCTTGCGCGACCGGCGAGTTGCCGAACACCACCAACTCTCGCTTCGCCCGATGTGGCTCGAGGTAGATCTCGAGCTCGCCACCGCTGTAGCAAGTCATGGGGACGACGACGAGGCCCTCCCGGTCGTTGGGAAGGCTCTCGTCGGGTGTGATCTGAACGACGCGGCAAGCGCCATCTAAGAGCGCAAGCTCGGCTTCCTTCTTGATGGTCGGCTCCGCACAGCTTCCGCCGATCCATCCGTGCACCACTCCCTCCTCGGTGACCACGGCCTTGTCGCCC
>JAOTVB010000043.1 GCA_029863605.1 Myxococcales bacterium
CCGCCTGGACCGAATACGAAGGCCCCTTGTGGTTCAGCCGTTCCACCGATGGGGGTGAGAGCTTCTCTGATCCGTTGCGTGTCGCCGGCGGGAACGACACCAATCCCGCGCGCGGCCCCTCCCTGGCCGTCAATGACGACGGGACCATTTATCTTGCCTGGACGGTCGGAGAGGAGAGGGCCGCCGACATTCGTTTCGCGAAGTCCGATGATGATGGCCGGTCATTCGGCGAGCCGCAGATTGTCTTCGAAAGTGGCGGCCATGCCGACGCGCCGAAGCTCGCGGTGGACGGCAAGGGAACCGTTCATCTCGTTTACGCAGAAAGTGCTGCCGGCCCCTTCAGGCGATATCACGTGCGCTACACGCGGCTCATCGATGGCGCGAATACGTTCGAGGAACCGAGGAAGATTGCAGGCCCGCATGCCGAGCAGTTCGAGAGCGTGAGTTTCCCGGCATTAAGTCTGGACGGTAAGGGCCGCCTTTACGTCATCTGGGAGCTCTTCCCAAACCGGAGAGGCCAGCCCCGGGGACTCGGGTTGACGTATTCGAGCGACGGAGGGGAGACATTCGCATCGCCTTCGATCGTGCCGGGCACGGCCGATCCGGCGTTCGGCTTCAACGGCAGCCAGCAGGGCTTGTTGATGCGAAAGCTCGCCGTCAACGAGGTGGGAGCGATCGCCGTCGTCAACAGCACCTTCAAGGCGAACGAAACGAGCCGCATCCGGCTCTTTCGCGGGCGGGCTACTGAGCGCCGGTGAGCACGGTAGCTAACCGGGCCGAGCGCAGCATGCGAGGGGGTTGGAGATGGCAGGGCGGTTGGCGTGGCGCAGGGGCGGTTCTTGAAGCTTCACCGAATGGGGAGCATTCCCTTAACCGTGAGGTCGTTGAATTGACAACGACCCTCAACACAGTCGGTCCAGGGCAAAAGACAATTGTCTTCGCTCCGACACACTCGGTCGCCGGTGTACTCAAAACAGCGACCGCTCTGAAGGCAGACGCTGTACCGCACAACTGATTGGTAGCGATGGACAAGGGCGTGCGCGTCTGCGTTCACGACTCGCCCGTCAAGCAGTCGGTGTCGGAGGAGCGAGGTCCGGGGTCTCCCCTCCGTGACGCTTGTCGGGAGTGCTCGGCCGGCGGAAACGCCGTGCATGTCGGTGCGGGAGCTTTATTGGGGGATTCGTGTGCTTGGGTGGCTGGCGGTTCCGCATTGCGAAGAGGGAGCCAGTGCGCGTGGGGCGTGGTGAGCGTGCGAGCGAAGACCGCGTAATTCTCGGGTGGGTCAGGCTCTCTGGTCGATGCCGAACGTGCCTCCCATTCACGGAGGTTGCTGGTTTTATCGATGTATGATAATGCCAAAACAAGATGATCCTTAGTTTCGCCAATCAGCTTGCGGAGGATCTCTATTACGACAGAAAAACCAAAGCTACCCGATCGTTCCCTCCGGAGCTTCGAAGGATTGCGAGGCGCAAGATCCTGTTCATTCACGACGCAGCCGAGCTCCGTGACCTTCGCATTCCCCCCGGCAACAAGCTCGAAGCCCTGCGAGGCAAGCGGAAGGGCTCGCATTCCATTCGAATCAACGATCAGTGGCGGGTGGTTTTCGTGTGGAAGGGCAGCGATGCATACGAGGTTCAGGTAGTCGACTATCATCGGTAGAGGAGAAGAAATGGCTAAGAAAGTCAGGGAGCCCAAAAATCCTTTTCATCCAGGAGAAATCCTACTCGAGGAGTTTCTGCAGCCGTTGGGGATGACTCAGACTGCGTTTGCCGAGGAAGTCGGGTGGACCCGTGCACGGCTCAACGAGCTCGTACGAGGCAAGCGCGGAGTGACCGCAGACGCGGCACTCGATTTGGCCAAGGCACTCGGCACTTCGGCGAAACTCTGGATGAACCTGCAAGCGACCTACGATCTTGACCAAGCCAGAAAACGACGTGACGCGGCCTAAGGCTTTCCGTCGGGCTTCATAGGCGCGCAAGTACGCGTCCTATAGGAAAGTGGCTCTCGCGCTCTCGTCGACGCACCAGGCGAAATCGCACGACCGTCGAGCGCGGCAGATAGGCAAAACAAAGCCGCTCTCCGAGCGGTTCCCGACGCGACATAACATCTAGTACCGCGGAATTGGGCTCTCAAAGTGGTCCCCATGGGCCAAGAGAACTGAAGTGGCTGGCGTACTACAGGAGTTGGTTTCGGAAACCGAGCTGGATTGAGACACCATTCCATTCAGACAGTTAATGAAACGCAGCTGCTTAATCCGTCGAAGTTCGGCATCTCGACGCCGGCCTCTTCGGCAAGCGATCTGAACTCGGCAACCAGCCGCTCGAATTCGTCACGCGCGGCCTCAGCGTGCATCGCCAAGGCGACTTCCGCGAACCGGCTCTCGAAGATCCCCCGGAACATCTTGGCCGTCACGGATTCAGGCAACCAGTAGAACAGGTTGAACTTGAAGGGCTGCCGCCTGGTGTAACCCAGATCTCTGAGGACATTGCCAGCTTCTTTGCACGCCCGAATCGCCAAGCGAAGCGTCTCCTGGTCCTCGGCAAGAGCTCCCAGGTCACAGCCATGCCGGTAAATCGCGCATCCGATGGGAATCACGAACGCCGCGTGATACTTCAGCCAGCCGTCGATGTCTGCAAGCAACTCCACGGGTATCCCGCTGCTCTCAAACAAGGCTTGGATTTCGCGAGTTCTCGCTTTTTCCACGCCGTCCATCTCGCCGATCCGAATTGGCATCCTCTTTCGCTTCTTCGGGGATTCGCGATCGACAATCTCCAAGCTCTTGGGGTCTTTCCAGCCGCCGCCTGCTCCGGGAAAACCAAATAGGATCTTTTCGTCGGGAAGCCCCGAACGATAGGTCTGAAATCCAGCGACATTGTTGCCCATGAACAGGATATTTCTAAGATCTGGGGACGCGCTTAGCGACTCGATCACCGATTGAATGCGATTCTTGCGAACCAAGACGACAACGAGGTCGTAGGCATCATCCTTCGCTAGACGATCGACCGCCTTCAGCGATGGAACAGTTGTTTTACGACTGAAACCGTCGATCAGCTTGAGTTCTCGATTTCGGATAAGATCGTATTTGGTCCCCCTCGCCAGGATCGTGACGTCTTTGCCCGCGTCGTGGAGAAGGTGCGCATAAAAAAGGCCGAGCGGTCCGGCGCCGAAGAATAGTGTTTTCATGTTGTGGTGCGGGCAATTGCGGTCGGATCCGCATGAAGTTTTCGAAGGAAAGGGGAGTATCGCCGTGCCTTATCAACGAGACGCAGGAGGTTGTGTAGCTGCCTGGCTTCAATTCTCCTCGTCTACCCCGAGCTGTCCAGAGCCCG
Source organism: Myxococcales bacterium (assembly GCA_029863605.1). Classification (GTDB taxonomy): domain Bacteria; phylum Myxococcota_A; class Polyangia; order Polyangiales; family Houyiibacteriaceae; genus SG8-38. The sequence continues at coordinate 3,330 of JAOTVB010000043.1, forward strand.
CCAGCAGAGGCTGAGAGAAACCATGAACGGCCTTTCGGAGCTCTTTCGGAAGTCGACATAACAGCTAGTACCGTGCAATTCGGTTCTGAACATGGTCCCCATGGGCTAAGAGAGGGGGCCTTTGTGACCCACGCCAGCGACGATACATGCCGAGGGAAGCCACTCAAGGAGAGGCAGAACCGAACGCAGCGTCGAATCAACGAAGCCAACGCCGACTGGAAGAACGGCGACGAGCTCTATCGGTTCAAGTATAGGCTGCTCAGAGAGGACGGCCTCACCGCGGAAGAGGTGAGCTGGCTCTGAGACCGCGGAGGATTCGATGTTGATGGTCAGGGGTCTAATAGGAGGGTTGTTTCAAGTCGCGTTGTTCGCGGCCCTGTTGTTGATTCCGGCTGGCACCTGGCACTGGCCGCGCGCGATCCAGTTCCTGGTGGCCTACAGCGTCGTCATGTCGGTCTCGGTCGTCACGCTTGCGCGCGTCGCCCCTGCCAGTCTCGAGGCTCGACTCCAACCGCCGGTCGCGAAGACTCAGCCTGTGGCCGACCGAGTTATCACGTTTCTCATCATCCTCTCGTTCGCTGTCTGGCTTGCCTTCATCCCCCTCGATGTCTTTCACCTGCACTTGTTGCCAACACCTTCCCTGGGCATGTCCGTTTTCGGTGCGGTCTTGGCGCTTGCTGGGTATGGCCTCCTCATCGCGACACTGATTCAGAACGCGTTCGCGTTGCCCATCGTCAGAGAGCAGTCCGACCGTGGCCACGTGCTGGTCGACACCGGGTTCTATGCGCACGTACGCCACCCTTTCTACGTAGGGTTCATCGCGTTTCTCGCAGGCCTCCCTCTTTGGCTGGAAAGCTACGCAGGCGTGCTTGCATTGCCCATCGTCCTCATCGCTCTCGTCGCGCGCATCTTCGTCGAGGAAAAAACCCTTCGAGACACACTGCCCGGCTATGCGGAGTACATGACCCGAGTTCGATACCGGCTCATCCCGCTCATCTGGTAGCGGCCGACGTCAACCTACGGTGCCAGACCGGCGCCACCGGCGTTGCCATTCACCGAGGCCAGTCCGACGTGATTCTGCCGACGGGTCGCGAGAAGCTGCTCGCCGGCGACGTGCTCGCCGTCACTGGGACGCAAGACGCACTCGAGAAGGCCAGGCACACCCTTGCTACGGGTCCACCTACATGAGACTGCTGTCACGAAGGCTTTTCTCGTCGCGTCTGCTGCAGGGCGGCAGTTCGTGATATCCAAAAAGGCAAGCGGCGAGTACCGTGCAACGGTCGCCGAAAAGCGGCGCCTCGAAAGGAGGCGGCCATGAAGGAATCGTGTGTGGTGTGGGCCAGCGCGATGGTGCTAGTCGCCGGTGGGTTGTGCGTCGCTTGTTCGGAGTCGGGCTCCGGCGGCCCTGGAGGCGCGGGCGGCACCGGTGGCTGCGAGGACGCGGAGGACTGCGACGATGGCGTCGACTGCACGGACGATGTGTGCAGTGACGGCAACTGCTCGAATGCGCCCAACGACGTCAACTGCGACAACGGCCTGTTCTGCGACGGTACCGAGACCTGCGACGTTGAAGACGATTGTCAGGCTGGCGTTGCACCCACCAACGACGACGCCGTGTCTTGCACGCAGGACGTATGCGACGAGGAGACCGACGGACTTCTCAACTCTCCAGTCGGTTTTGCCAATGTCCGTGTCGTCCACGCGCTTGAAATGAATCCGATCACCACGGTCGTTCTCGGGACGCAAGTGCAGGTCGTCGCCGACCTAAGTGAGCTTTGCCAAGCCGAGATTGGTTTTGCGTACGTGGTGGAGTTTGTCGATCCGGCAGGTGAGCGCACGGTTGCGTGGATCACGGGCAGTTTGGCTCCCGGGCAAAGCTTTAGCCCCGCACTATCCTGGGTTCCGGACGCGCGGGGCACACACCAAGTGATCGCGTCCGTTCGTGAGCTCGAAGACAACGGGATGCCCGATTCGTGGCGACGACTCACACGCCAACTCAGCATCATCATCGAAGTGGAGTGAGAAAGGTCGAACCTAGAGGCCAGCTTCGAAGGTCCCCTCGAGGACCAGGAGCTCCACGCACGGCCGACCCATGACGGTTCCGCGCGGCTCCGCCTGGCCATAGCTACCGCTTTCAAACGACGGATAGCGCCCCGACTGCAGGGTTCGCTTTTCTGCACGGATCCCGCGGGCCGTTTGGATCAACCCTCAACAACCTCGGACTCAGAACTTGCCGTTCTGGTTTTTCCACTGTGACCTCGGGGCGACCGCTTCGATCGTGTCCCAGTGCTCGACGACCTTTCCGTCCGCGAGGCGAAAGAGGTCGTAGAAGGCCGAGTGCACACCGGCGAGTGTGCCTTCGCAGACGGAGAGGACGAATGAGCCTTCTGCGAGAACGCGATGCATGTGCTGATAGGAGACTACGGGGCCATCGTCGGACGCGGCTTCTAGCGCGGCCCTCAAGGGGGTGACCCCATCTTCGAGGTCCGGGTTGTGCTGCACGAAGTGCTCCGTATCGAAATAGCGCGGCAGTCGGTCGAGGCGGCGCCCGATCAGTACGTCTTCTAACAGGGTCCGCACGAGACGGCGGTTTGCCTCGGTGCGGTCCAGGTCCGTCGGGTCCGTCGGGCCGTCCACCATGCTGTGACCGGACCGATTCGGCCCGCGTCTAGATTGGATGTTGTCCCAGTGCTCGACCGCCCGGTCACCTTCGAACCGAAACACCTCGAACCCGATTCGCCGTGTGGAGAAGTCGTACTCGGTGTGGGCGAAGACGAAGTCGCCGTCGGCAAAGGCACGAACGACGTTCACGCGGGGGTTGGTCTCTGACAGACGCGCAAAAAGCGCAGCCAGCCCTTCACTGCCTTCGTGCGTCTGCGGATTGTGCTGGATGTATTTCGCCTCGTCGACGACCGCGACGGAAGCCGGATCGCCCGTTTCGATGCCCTTCAGGAGCTTGCGGATGAGCGCTTTGCGTTGCTCGGGAGTGGTCATGGTTGGATGGCCTTCATCCTACGGTGGCGGCGTCGATTCAATCGTAGTGCGGTGTGTATGTTTCCGCCCGCTCTCTTAGCCCGTCGGGCTCAAGATGAGAGCCGAATTTCGCCTCGGTGATCATGAGATCCGGATCACTGCGGACATCGACAAAGAGGGCGAAGCGCGGACTCTGGAACTGACACCGCTTGCCCGCGCCGAGCTCGAAGCCATCGCCCCGGCCGAGGGCCTCATCTTTGGCCGCTATGACTACCGCCGGACCTTGCGAAAGGCCGCCGCCCTGGTGATCGGACAAGAGCGGGCGCGGTACCTCTCGCTCCGAGACCTGCGCCATGCCGCGCTCACAGACCTCGCCGAGGTCACAGAGAGCGTTGGCGCCGTGGCGGCCGTGGCGGGCCACCAAGATCTGCGGACGACGAGCCGCTACTTCAACGCTCGCGAGCGCGCTGCCACGGCGGCCCTGCGAGCTCGCTCGGAGGCCGACCGACAGCTTGAAAGTGGTCGAATAACTGGCACCATAACTAGCATCGGGCTTTCCGGACGGTCGGCCGAAATCATTTTACCCCGGAAAAACCGGGATGGACGCGTAGCTCAGTTGGATAGAGCGCTGCCCTCCGGAGGCAGAAGTCGTGGGTTCGAATCCCTCCGCGTCCGCTAGGATATCAATGAGCTAGCGATTTCGTCTTCTTCGTAGAACTCGCTCGCGAACTCCGGCAGTTTTGCATTTCATTCACGAGCGACTTGCGGCACCGAAACCCGAACCCGGACAACCGGCTTGATGCGAATCAGGCCGAACAGAGCGCGAAAGGGCCTGATCCCGTAGTCCCGTTGATCGATCGAGACCTCCGTGGTCCATCGCCCGCCGTCAGAACGAATGTCCGCGCCGATTGTCCCGACTTGTCCGTGCAAGTTCAACGAGCCCTGAACGCGAAATCCGCCATCGACCTCTTCCACCTCGGACGAAGAAAAGCTCACTTCGGGAAACTGCTGCGCATGAAGAACATCTTCCGCGATATG